>NC_014532.2:0-1353941 GCF_000196875.2 Halomonas elongata DSM 2581 | reverse complement strand
GGCCAAGACCGATGAGTTCCTCGGCGATGTCAACGTCTACTACGACCGCGTGGTTCTAGAAGCCCCTCTCGACACGCCTCACCAGGGCCCCCTGGATCTGACGCTGACCTTCCAGGGATGCGCCGACGCCGGCCTGTGCTATCCGCCCGAGACCATCGAGCTTCAGGCACCGGAAGGTCAGGCACCGGCCGCCTTCGCCGATTGGCAAGCGCCCTCCGCAGGCAGCGGAACAGCCACCCGCTCGACGGCCTCCCAGACCACCGGACTGACGGCCGGCGACGCTCCTCGCAGCGAGGACGGCCACTTCAACGCCCTGATCCGCGATGCCAGCCTGCCCCTGGTGCTGGGCCTGTTCCTGCTCGCCGGCCTGGGACTGACCTTCACGCCCTGCGTGCTGCCCATGGTGCCGATCCTGTCGTCGATCATCGTCGGCCAGAATCCCAGCCGCCCTCGCGCCTTCGCCCTCTCGGCCAGCTACGTGGCCGGTATGGCGATCACCTATGCCGTGGTGGGCATGCTCATGGGCCTGTTCGGCGCCGGCCTGAACCTGCAGGCCAGGTTGCAATCCGCACCGGTGCTGATCGTCTTCGCCATCCTGTTCGGGCTCTTCGCGCTGGCCATGTTCGGCGTCTTCAACCTGCGCCTCTCTCCCCGCCTGGCGAGTCGTCTCGATGCCTGGCAGGACAAGGCCCAGCACAGCGGGCCCATCGGCCTGGCGCTGGCCGGCGCGCTCTCGGTGCTGGTGGTCTCGCCCTGCGTCTCCGCCCCCCTGGCCGGCGCCCTGGTCTTCATCTCGTCGACCGGCGATGCCCTGGTGGGCGGCGCCGCCCTGCTCGCCCTCGCCCTGGGCATGGGGATTCCCCTGCTGCTGGTCGGCACCTTCGGCACCACCCTGCTGCCACGCACCGGCCCCTGGATGAATGGCGTCAAGAGCGCCTTCGGCATTCTTTTGCTGGGCGTGGCGATCTGGCTGGTCGCGCGGTTGCTGCCGGGCGCTGTCGTGCTCTTGTTGTGGGCCGCCCTGGCCATCGGTACGGCACTGGCGCTGGGCGCCCTGAACCCCGGCCAGGCCCAGGGCTGGCCACGGGTTCGCCAGGCCGCGGGGCTGTTGCTGCTGACCTGGGGCATCACCCTGGTGATCGGTGCCTCGCGCGGCGCCCAGGACCCGCTTCGCCCCCTCGCGCCAGCCGGAGCCACCCTTTCCGCCGCATCGACCGAGACCGCCCCACAGGAGGTCACGGTGGTCGAGAGTCTCGACGAACTGCAGGCGGCGCTGGCCGCCTCCGACCAGCCCGCCATGGTCAATGTCACCGCCGAGTGGTGCATCTCCTGCACGATCATGGAGCGGGATGTCTTCCCCGCCCCTCGGGTCGTGGCCGCCCTCGAGGGCTTCCGGCGCATCGACGTCGATGTCACCGAAAGCGGCGAGACCAGTCGCGAAGTGCTCGATCACTTCGGCCTGTTCGGCCCGCCGGGCCTGCTATTCTTCGACGGGAACCGCGAGCTGCGCGAGGCGCGTGTACAGGGCGAAATCGACGCCCCCGACCTGGCCACGCACCTGCGCGAAATCGCCGCCTGGATGCAACGGAACAAGGCCTGATCGGCCAGCATCGGACTGTTAAACGAACAGCGTTCGTCACTGGCTGGACATCCACGTCGATTTTCGGCAAACTCCGCTGACATCAGCCATTACGGCGCCTAGAGACGGCAAAGCACGCCAACTTGCCGCGATCTATTAAGAAATCGCCCGGGTTGACAGCGCCGGGCAGCCCCCAGAACCCACTGATCGAGACAACGTCATGGATATCCGCAAGGTCAAGAAGCTGATCGAGCTACTGGAAGAGTCGAACATCAGCGAGATCGAGATCCAGGAAGGCGAAGAGTCGGTTCGCATCAGCCGCCATCCCAATGGCACAGAACATCCGCAGCCCGCCGCGCCCGCCTGGCCGGCAACGGCCGCTGCACCGGCACCGCAACCGGCCGCCGCGCCCGTCGAATCCCCCGCCGAGGTCGATGAAGGCCCCGCTTATCAGGGCCAGCCAATCGTCTCGCCCATGGTAGGCACCTTCTATCGCGCACCGGCACCGGGCGCCAAGGCCTTCGTCGAACTCGGCCAGAGCGTCAAGAAAGGCGAGACCGTGTGCATCGTCGAGGCCATGAAGATGATGAACCAGATCGAGGCCGACCGCGACGGCGTGGTCGAGGCGATCCTGGTCGAGGACGGCGAGCCGGTCGAGTTCGAGCAACCGATGGTCGTCATTTCCTGATCTTCCCACAACACTGGCGGACTCCATCATGCTGGACAAGGTTCTCATCGCCAATCGCGGCGAGATCGCCCTGCGCATCCTGCGCGCCTGCAAGGAACTGGGCATTCGGACAGTCGCGGTACACTCCAAGGCCGACCGCGAACTGATGCACGTACGCCTGGCCGACGAGGCCGTCTGCATCGGTCCCGCTTCCTCGGCCCAGTCCTATCTCAACATTCCGGCGCTGATCAGCGCCGCCGAAGTCACCGACACCAGCGCCATCCATCCCGGCTACGGCTTTCTCTCCGAGAATGCCGACTTCGCCGAACAGGTCGAGCGCTCCGGCTTCACCTTCATCGGCCCCAGCGCCGAGACCATTCGCCTGATGGGCGACAAGGTCAGCGCCATCAACGCCATGAAGGAAGCCGGCGTGCCCACGGTGCCCGGCTCCAACGGCCCGCTCGGCGACGACGAGGGCGAGATACTGGCCACCGCGCGGCGCATCGGCTACCCGGTGATCATCAAGGCCGCCGCCGGCGGCGGCGGGCGCGGCATGCGCGTGGTGCATGCCGAAGGTCACCTGCTCTCCGCGGTCAACGTGACCCGTACCGAGGCCCACTCGTCCTTCGGCGACGGCACCGTCTACATGGAGAAGTTCCTCGAGAACCCTCGCCACGTCGAGGTGCAGGTGCTGGCCGACGGCCAGGGCAATGCCATTCACCTCTACGACCGGGACTGCTCCCTGCAACGCCGCCACCAGAAGGTGCTCGAGGAAGCTCCCGCACCCGGCCTGGACCAGCAGGCACGCGAACAGGTCTTCAAGGCCTGCCGGGACGCCTGCGTCAAGATCGGCTATCGTGGCGCCGGTACCTTCGAGTTCCTCTACGAGAACGGCGAATTCTTCTTCATCGAGATGAACACCCGGGTACAGGTCGAGCACCCGGTGACCGAGATGGTGACCGGCGTCGACATCGTTCGCGAGCAACTGCGCATCGCTTCCGGACTGCCCCTGTCGATTCGCCAGGAAGACGTCGAGCTGTCCGGGCATGCCTTCGAATGCCGCATCAACGCCGAGGATTCCAGGACCTTCATGCCGTCCCCCGGCCGGGTCACGCTCTATCACCCGCCCGGCGGCCTCGGGGTGCGCATGGACTCCCACGTCTACACCGGTTACACGGTTCCGCCCCACTACGACTCGCTGATCGGCAAGCTGATCACCTGGGGCGATGACCGCGAAACGGCACTGATCCGCATGCGCAATGCCCTGGACGAGCTGCTGGTCGAGGGGATCAAGACCAACACCGACCTGCACAAGGATCTGGTCCGCGACGGCTATTTCCAGCAGGGCGGCGTGAATATCCACTACCTGGAGAAGAAACTCGGCCTGTAAGCCCCGGCCGACGTGCCCTCCCCGACGGGGCGGCGAACGCCGCCCCGTTGTCGTCTCGACTATCCTCCAATCCATCGCCCCAAGCCCCCGGAGTCTTCATGCCCTGGTTGCAACTCAAGGCCCGCATCGCGCCGGAACACGCCGAAGTGCTCGAGGAACTGCTGCTGGATGAAGGCGCCACCGCCATCACCCTGCAGGACGCCCAGGACGAACCGCTCTTCGAGCCCGAGCGCGGTACCACGCCGCTCTGGAACGAGACGGTGCTCACCGGCCTCTACGACGACCTCGAAGGGCTACCGGCCATGCTCGAACGCCTGGCCGCCGCCTGGGCCGAGGCCATGCCCGGCGAGCCCTTGCCCGAGATCGAGCACGAGCTGCTCGCCGACCGCGACTGGGAGCGGGAATGGATGAGCGACTTCGAGCCGCTGCGCATGGGGCAGCGACTGTGGATCGTGCCGAGCTGGCATGAGGCACCGGACCCTCAGGCGGTCAATCTGCTGCTCGATCCGGGCCTGGCCTTCGGTACCGGCACCCACCCCACCACCGCCTTGTGCCTTGCCTGGCTGGATGGCCTGGCGGTGGACGGCGAGCTGGACGATCGCGAGGTACTCGACGTGGGCTGCGGCTCCGGCATCCTGGCCATCGCCGCCCTGCGGCTCGGCGCCCGCCACGCCACGGGAACCGACATCGACCCCCAGGCGCTCACCGCCAGCCGCGACAATGCCGAGCGCAACGGCGTCGACGAGACGGCACTGCGCCTCGAATACCCGGAATCGCTCGAGGCCGAGGCACGTTTCCCGCTGGTGGTGGCCAACATTCTGGCCGGCCCCCTGGTGGAGCTCGCCGACGAGATCGCCGAACGTGTCGCCCCCGGTGGCCGCCTGGCCCTGTCCGGCATTCTGGAAACCCAGGCCGATGAAGTCCTCGCCGCCTATGCCGCACGCGGCCTGACGATGGATGAACCGGAGGTTCGTGAAGGCTGGGTACGCCTGACCGGACGACGTTCGACTTGAGTGGCCTTCACCCTGGATAGCGGGGGGCGTATGATGTGTCCCCTTTCTCAGCAGCCGATTGCAAGCATGTCCGATTCCAGCCCACTGCCACGCATTGGTCGTCATACCTTGTCCAATCGGGTCATCCTGGCGCCCATGGCCGGCGTGACCGACCGCCCCTTCAGGGCGCTCGCCCGTCGCCTGGGCGCGGGACTGGTGGTCGGCGAGATGGTCACCTCTGACCCGAACCTGTGGCATACCCGGAAATCGCGGCTACGCATGGATCACCGAGGAGAACCCGGCCCCCGGGCCGTACAGATCGCCGGCGGTGACGCCGCCATGCTCGCCGAGGCCGCCCGCCTCAACGCCGAGATGGGCGCCGAGGTCATCGACATCAACATGGGCTGCCCGGCCAAGAAGGTCTGCAACAAGGCGGCCGGCTCGGCCCTGCTGCGCGACGAGGCCCTGGTCGCCGAGATCCTCGATGCCGTGGTCGCCGCCGTGGACATTCCGGTGACGCTGAAGATTCGCACCGGCTGGTGTGCCGAAAGCAACAATGGCGTGCGCGTGGCCCGCCTGGCCGAGTCGGCGGGCATCCAGGCGCTCGCCGTGCACGGCCGCCATCGCCAGCAACGCTACGGTGGCGAAGCAGAATACGATACCATCGCCGCCATCAAGGCAGCCGTGGGTATCCCGGTATTCGCCAACGGCGATATCGACTCTCCCGAGAAGGCTCGCCGAGTCCTCGACTATACTGGAGCGGATGCGGTGATGATCGGTCGCGGCGCCCAGGGCAATCCCTGGATCTTCCGCGAGATCGATCATTACCTGCGCCACGGCCGACGCATGGCACCTCCCGACGACACCGAACGTGCCGCGGTGCTGCGTGACCACCTGTCGGCCCTGCATGATTTTTACGGTGAGCACATGGGCGTGCGTATCGCGCGCAAGCACATCGGCTGGTATCTCGCCGGTGATGCCCGCTTCGACGACGCCGAACGCAAACGCCTGCGCGCCACCTTCAACGGCCTGGACGCCGCCAACGCCCAGTGCCGCTTCATCGACGAACTGTTTCGTCATGCTCCCGCCGACACGACGTCAGAGGTCGTCAGGGGTATGACATCGGATGGAACCTGTGCCGCATGACCAGCAGCCAAGCCTTTACCCAGTCTTCCGCGCTGCCCGAGATCGAACCCCGGGCCTCTCGCGACGCCGCCGATGACAGCGCTTCCGCGCCCGGCGACGATATGCTCCTGCGTGATGCCGTGGACGCCGCCATGCGCCGCTACTTCGCCCACCTGGATGGCTGCGAGGTGACCGACCTGCACGCCATGGTGATGGCCGAGGTGGAGGCTCCCCTGCTCGCCTCGGTACTCGATCACGCCCAGGGCAACCAGACCCGAGCCGCCGAGATGCTGGGGCTCAATCGGGGCACCCTGCGCAAGAAGCTCAAGCATTATGGATTGATCTGAACACGAGGGCGCCCCGGCGCCCTTGCTTCTTTTCCCGTCACGCTCCCATGCCCGCAACAGAGTGATCTTCATGGCCCAATCCACTTCCTCCGTCGCCCCGGTACGCCGCGCCCTGATCAGCGTCTCCGACAAGACCGGCATCGTCGATTTCGCACGCGGCCTGCGCGATCGAGACGTCGAGCTGCTCTCCACAGGCGGCACCTATCGTCTGCTGCGCGAAAACGGCGTGCCCGTCACCGAGGTCTCCGAGCACACCGGCTTCCCGGAGATCATGGACGGTCGCGTCAAGACGCTGCATCCCAAGATCCACGGCGGCATTCTCGGCCGGCGCGGCCAGGACGATGCCGTCATGGCCGAGCACGACATCGCGGCGATCGACATGGTGGTGGTCAACCTCTACCCGTTCGCCGACACCGTGGCGCGCCCGGACTGCACCCTCGAGGACGCCATCGAGAACATCGACATCGGCGGGCCGACCATGGTGCGAGCCTGCGCCAAGAACCATGCCCACACCACCATCGTGGTCAACGCCGACGACTACACCCGAGTCTTGGATGAACTGGACCAGGGCGGCATCAACCAGGCGAGCCGTTTCGACCTGGCGGTGAAGGCCTTCGAGCACACCGCCGGCTACGACGCGGCCATCGCCAACTACCTGGGCGCTCGCGTCGAGGGCGGCGAGGAAGGCTTCCCGCGCACCTACAACCTGCAGTTCCACAAGAAGCAGTCCATGCGCTACGGCGAGAATCCGCACCAGGCCGCTGCCTTCTATGTGGACCCTGCCAGTCGCGAACCCGGCGTGGCCACGGCACGCACCCTGCAGGGCAAGCCGTTGTCCTTCAACAATGTCGCCGATACCGATGCCGCCTTCGAATGCGTCAAGGGGTTCGACGAGACCGCCTGCGTGATCGTCAAGCACGCCAACCCCTGCGGCGTGGCCGTCGGCGAGAGCGCACTCTCCGCCTATGACAAGGCGTTCGCCACCGACCCGACCAGCGCCTTCGGCGGCATCATCGCCTTCAACGTTCCCCTCGACGCCGAAACCGCCCGGGCGATCATCGACCGCCAGTTCGTCGAAGTGATCATCGCCCCCGGCGTGGACGAGGCCGCCCGCGAGATCGTTGCCGAGAAGAAGAACGTGCGCCTGCTCGACGTTGCCGAGCACTGGCCGGGCGAGCGCGAGCAAAACCACGACCTCAAGCGCGTCACCGGTGGCCTGCTGGTCCAGGACCGCGACCTGGGCATGGTCGAGCGCAACGAGCTGAGCGTGGTCTCGGATCGAGTGCCGAGCGAGCAGGAAATGCGTGATCTGGCCTTCGCCTGGAAAGTCGGCAAGTTCGTCAAGTCCAACGCCATCGTCTATGCCAAGGGCGGCCAGACCATCGGTGTCGGTGCCGGCCAGATGAGTCGCGTCTACTCGGCCAAGATCGCCGGCATCAAGGCCGCCGACGAAGGCCTTTCCGTGCCCGGCTCGGTCATGGCCAGCGACGCATTCTTCCCCTTCCGCGACGGTATCGACGCGGCAGCCGCCGCCGGCATCACCGCCGTCATCCAGCCAGGTGGCTCCATGCGCGATCAGGAAGTGATCGACGCCGCCAACGAGGCGGGGATTGCCATGGTGTTTACCGGAATGCGGCACTTCAGGCACTGAGCCGGGGGGAAAACGCTGGAACTCGGCCATGCGTCGTTGAAAATCGGCTTGAAATGCTCATTTGCAACAGCAAACTCCGCTTTCGCGCCGATTTTCGCCTAGCCTGACCATCATCCAGCTGTTTTCTCGACCTCGCCAAAATAGAAACACCCCGAAGATTGGATTGGACGTCCAACCTTCGGGGTGCAGTTCAATACCGACGGGGTTGTCTTTTCTTACCGCTTAAGGCTGAGGGTTAGGCTCCGAGATCGATACACAGGTACTTGGTCTCGAGGAATTCCTCGATGCCCTGGTGGCCGCCTTCGCGGCCGAGCCCCGAGGCCTTGACGCCACCGAAGGGGGCGGCGGCGTTGGAAATCAACCCGGTGTTGATGCCCACCATGCCGTATTCCAGCGCATCGGCCACGCGCCACACGCGCCCCAGGTCGCGGGAGTAGAAGTAGGAGGCCAGGCCATATTCGGTGTCGTTGGCCATGCGCACGGCGTCCTCTTCGTCCTCGAAGGGGAAGACGGCGGCCAACGGGCCGAAGGTCTCCTCGCCGGCCACCTTCATACCATCGTTGGCTTCGGTGATCAGCGTCGGGGTGAAGAAGTTGCCGCCCAGCGGATGCGGATGGCCGCCCAGCAGCAATTCGGCGCCGTGCTCGACGGCGTCCTGAACGTGTTCGGAGACTTTCTCCACGGCCTTCTCGTCGATCAGCGGGCCGATGTTGACGCCCTCCTTCGTGCCGTCGCCAACCTTGAGCTCGCTGTTCATGGCCACCGCCAGCTTTTCGCAGAAGGCATTGACCACGCTCGACTGCACCAGGAAACGGTTGGTGCACACGCAGGTCTGGCCAGCATTGCGGAACTTGGCCGCCATGGCGCCTTCCACGGCGGCATCCAGATCGGCGTCCTCGAAGACGATGAAGGGCGCATTGCCGCCCAGCTCCAGCGAGATCTTCTGCACGTGGCGCGAGGCCTGAGCCATCAACTCACGCCCCACTTCGGTGGAGCCGGTGAAGGTGATCTTGCGCACGATCGGTGATTCGGTCAGGGCGGCGGCGATCTGCGAGGCGCGACCGGGCACCACGTTGAACACACCGCGCGGAATGCCGGCACGTTCGGCGAGCATGGCCAGAGCGGTGGCCGAGAACGGCGTCTGGCTGGCCGGCTTGACCACGAAGGTACAGCCCGCGGCCAGGGCCGCACCGGCCTTGCGGGTGATCATCGCGGCCGGGAAGTTCCAGGGCGTGATGGCCCCCACCACGCCCACCGGCTGCTTGGTGACCACGATACGCTGGTTGCTGGAAGCGGCCGGTACCGTTTCGCCGTTGATACGACGGGCCTGCTCCGCGAACCAGCGCAAGAAGCTTGCCGCATAGGCGATCTCGCCTGCGGCTTCCTTCAAGGGCTTGCCCTGCTCGTGGGTCATGATGGTGGCCAGGTCCTGCTGATGCTCGAGCATCAGGTCATGCCACTTCATCAGCGCATCGGCGCGCTCCAGAGCAGTCAAGGCCTTCCAGGCAGGCAGGGCGGCGTCGGCAGCGGCGATGGCCCGCTCGGTTTCCGCCCGCCCCAGGCGCGGTACACTCCCGACGACATCGCCCGTGGCCGGGTTGACCACCTCGATCTGCTCGCCACTGTCGGCGGCGACCCAACTCCCGTCGATGTAGGCGAAGGGGCAATACAGTTGGGTTTCCTTCAGATTCTCCTTCAGGGCTTCCATGGTCGACTCCTGGCTCAAGGCGCTTGGTGAGGATTGATCTCCATGCTAAGCGTATGGAGGTCGCACGCCAACCGCCAGGCGTCACCATGACGCTGCCGGATTCAGTTGCTTCGCCTCGGCTCCCGGGAATCCGACAGGGTAATCGACACGGAGTCGGCGAAACGCAGGGCATGGGGCTTGTCGATTTCCACCTGGGCGGTGAGGACCTGCTCGAAACTCATGATCAGGTCGAGCACTTCCCGGGTCATGCGCTCCAGCAACTGGAAGCGGTTATCCTCCACATGGGCGATGACCTGCTTGGTGATGGTGCGATAATTCAGCGCCTGCTCGATGTGATTGAACGCCAGCGCCTTGTCGGCGCGATAGCGAATCACCGCATTGATCACCACATCCTGGCGATTGCGGATCTCGTCATCCTTGATGCCGATGTAGGTCCGCAAGCGCAGGTTCTTGATGCGTATCGTGGCCAGGTCGTGATCGAGGTGCTGATCATCCAGGGCGAGCATTGCCATTGTTGTCTCCTACCTACCTTGAACCAGCGTCAGGAATTCCTGCCGCGTACTCTGCGACTCCCGGAAGGCACCCAGCATCACCGAGGAGGTCATGCTCGAATTCTGCTTCTCGACGCCGCGCATCATCATGCACAGGTGACGCGCCTCGATCACCACCGCCACGCCGCGCGCGTTGGTGACCTGCTGGACCGCCTCGGCAATCTGGCGAGTCAGGTTCTCCTGGATCTGCATGCGCCGCGCGTACATGTCGACGATGCGCGCGAACTTGGAAAGGCCCAGCACCTTGCCGCTCGGCATGTAGGCGATATGACACTTGCCGGTGAACGGCAGCAGGTGATGTTCGCAGATTGAATACAGCTCGATGTCCTTGATCAGCACCATCTCATCGGTGTCCGACTCGAAGACGGCACCGTTGACGATCTCCTCCAAGGACTGGAAATAACCACGATTCAGGAATTGCATGGCCTTGGCGGCACGCTTGGGCGTATCGCGCAGGCCTTCCCGGTCAGGATCCTCCCCGATCTCTTGGATGATCTGGCGGTAATGGTCGGCGAGTTGTTCGGTCATTCTCAGGCCCCATGCAGAATCGTTATGGCGATGCATCAGCGCGGCCATCACGCCTCTGCCATCGAATTGTTACCCCGTGTTCATCTTCCCCGGGTCGAAAGGACACGATTCTAGCGCATGCCATGCGCCAACGCAGTCCCGCCCCGGCTCCCGGCAACACGGATGCGTCTTGCCGTACTTCACGCCTGCCCGGAGACCGCGGCATCCAGTACCCGTCGTTGCTGCTCGAGCTGGCGGATGTGGTCATCCCAGTAACCGGCATCGGCCAGCCAGGGAAAGGCCACGGGGAAGGCAGGATCCTCCCAGCGCGCCACCAGCCAGGCACTGTGGCGTATCAGGCGGAAGGCGCGCAGCGGCTCGATCAGGGCCAGCTCGCTCCGGTCGAAGTCACGGTGCTGTTCGTAACCCTCGATCACCTCGGAGAGCTGCATCTGCCATTCGCCTTCTTCCTGCCCGGTCAAAAGCATCCAGATATCCTGCACCGCCGGGGCCATCAGACAATCGTCGAAGTCCACCAGGCCGAAGACCTCGTCGCGCCCCAGCATATTGCCGAGATGGCAATCGCCATGCACGCGGATGCTGCGTTCGGGCGCCCAGCCACGATCCACCAGCGCCGAACGCAGGCTGTCGGTCACCCGGGTATAAGCACGCCGTTGACGCTGATCGAGCCAGGGGCTGGAGAGTACGCCATCGCATGCCTCGGCCAGCATGTCGTCCAGGTTCAAGGTGCGGCGATGAGCGAAGCGGCCGCTCTCCCCCACGGCGTGCATCGCACCGATGACCTCGCCCAGGGCGAACAGATGGGCCGGGTTTTCCAGCTCGGGCGCCTGCCCCGGCAATTGCGGATAGAGCGCGAAACGAAATCCCTCGGCACGATGCAGACTTACGCCCTGCTCGTCGCGCCAGGGGGCGGCGACCGCGACATCCGCCGCTTCCAGCTCGGCCAGGAAATCATGCTCCTCCTGGATCTGGGCATCGCTCCAACGTCCCGGTCGATAGAATTTCACCACCCAGCGCCGGCGCTCGTCGTCATGCACCAGATAGACCCGGTTCTCGTAGCTGTTCAGGGCGAAAGGCTCGCCGGGCAGCCAGAACCCCAGGGACTCCACCGCCGCCACCACCCGGGCAGGCTCGAGGCGGGCAAAGGGATGGATCGAGGTTTCCATTCGGCGCTCCTGATTCAATCGACTAATCAGGCATGCTAACAGCCTGTCGGACTTAGAGCGCTAGGCTTGTCGCCGGAAAAGCCCACCTCAATCCAAGGTGTCTTGAAGGAAACTCTCGATCAATGGCGTTAAATAGCGAAAGGGTCGCTACGATTGCCTTGCAGCGAATGCTCGGGCGGGTTCAAGGCAATGGCGTGCGCGCCACAGCCCAGGCCTCGACCCGCTCCGCCCCGGCTTGATGACAGGCACGGGCCAGGGCATCGAGGGTCGCGCCGGTGGTCATCACATCATCGAGCAACGCGACCTCGGGCGGCAGTGCCGTCTCCACCCGAAAGGCAGCACGCAGATTGCCGCGTCGTCGCTTGCGGTCCAGCCCCCGCTGGCTCGGGGTATCGCGCCGACGCTGCGCCACCACCAGCGGAATGTCCAGGCGTGCCGACAAGCGTTCGGCAAGCCAACGCGCCTGGTCGAAGCCACGTTGCCGGGCGCGTCGAGGGTGCAGCGGTACCGCCAGCAACGCCTGGGGACACGGCTTATCCCTCAGCGCGTCCTCCAGCAGCGCCAGCATCAAGCTGCCGGCGCGCGGTGAGGCCTGGAACTTGAAGCCTTGCATCAATCCCCTCAACTCGCCCTCGTAACGCAGCGGCACGCGAGCCGTATCGAAGGCCGGTGCACGTTGCAGACAACGTCCACAACGTCGCGCCCGCGACCCAGCGGGCTGCGGCTCGGCACACGCCGGACAGGCCGGCAGATTCCACGGCAATGCCAGGTGGCAGGCCTGACACCAGGGTGCCGTCGACTCGCAGGCGGCGAGACAGAAGGCGCAGCGACCAGGCAACAGGCGCCGCAGCCAGTCGTCAACCTTGAAATCATGAATGGTTGACATAAACCGGCGACGCCTTACCCTATCGGTCAACCGTGACAAACTCGAAAAGTTCGACCAAAAGCGAGCCCTCCCATGCCAGCCCAACACCACGACGCCCATGCGGTTGACTTGAACCTAGACGCCTCTCACGAACCGCGCCACGACTGGCGCCTGGAAGAGATCGAGGCGCTGTTCTCGCTGCCCTTCAACGATCTGCTGTTCCGCGCCCAGCAGGTTCATCGGGCACACTTCGATCCCAACGCCGTGCAGGTCTCGACGCTGTTGTCGATCAAGACCGGCGCCTGCCCGGAAGACTGCAAGTACTGCCCCCAGTCCGGCCACTACAACACCGGGCTCGGCAAGGAAAAGCTGCTCGAGGTCGAAAAGGTGGTGGAGCAGGCCCGTGCCGCCAAACAGGCCGGTGCCAGCCGCTTCTGCATGGGCGCTGCCTGGCGCAGCCCTCGGGAACGCGACCTGGACGTGGTGCTGGAGATGGTCGGCCGGGTCAAGGAGCTGGGCCTGGAAACCTGCATGACTCTGGGCATGGTCGACGCCCATCAGGCGAGCCGATTGGCCGAGGCGGGCCTGGACTACTACAACCACAATCTGGACACCTCGCCGGAATACTACGGCGAGATCATCACCACCCGCTCCTACGCCGACCGCCTGGACACTCTGTCCAATGTTCGCGATGCCGGCATGAAAATCTGTTCGGGCGGCATTCTCGGCATGGGCGAGGCGACCCGGGATCGCGCCGGCCTGCTGCAGCAACTGGCACGCCTGAATCCGCACCCGGAGTCGGTGCCCATCAACATGCTGGTCAAGGTACCGGGCACGCCGATGGAAAACGTCGAGGACCTGGACCCGCTCGAGTTCATCCGTGCCATCGCCGTGGCCCGCATCCTCATGCCGGCCAGCCACGTCCGCCTGTCCGCCGGACGCGAGCAGATGGATGAATCGACCCAGGCCATGGCGTTTCTCGCCGGCGCCAATTCCATCTTCTATGGCGACACCCTGCTGACGACGGGCAATCCCCAGGTCGAACGCGACCGGGCGCTGTTCGACAAGCTCGGCCTACACCCCGAGCAGGTTGAAAAGAGCGCATGCGACATCCGCAGCGACGATGAACAGGCCGAAACCGCACTGGCCCATGCCATCCAGCGCCAGCGCGACGACGCCCTATTCTACGACGCTGCCCAAGCCTGAGCCATGATGTCACGCGCGGACCTCTGGTCGAAGCGACTGGCTAGCGCCGCCACGCAACGCCGTGCGGAAGGCGGCTGGCGCCAACGCCCCACTCTGGACGAAGCCGACCCTCTCATCGACTTCGCCGGCAACGATTATCTCGGCCTGGCCGGTGACCCGCGCCTGGCCGAGGCTCAGGCCGAGGGTGCGAAACGCTTCGGTGCCGGCGCCAGGGCCTCGCATTTGGTCACCGGGCATCACGCGGTCCACGAACGACTCGAACAACGTCTTGCCGAGTTGACCGGGCGTCCCCGCGCCCTGCTGTTCTCCACCGGCTACATGGCCAACCTCGGCGTGTTGCAGACACTGTGCGACCGTCACACCAGGGTGTTTCAGGATCGTCTCAATCACGCCTCGCTGCTCGATGGTGCCCGCCTGGCCCAGGCACCCTCGCGGCGCTTCCACCATCGCGATCTCGCCGATCTCGAGCGCCTGCTGGAGCGCACGCCCCAGGATGCGCCGGCGCTGGTCGTCAGCGATGGCGTCTTCAGCATGGATGGCGACACGGCCGACATCGCCGGCCTCGCCGACACCTGCCAGCGACAAGGCGCCTGGCTGATGATCGATGACGCCCATGGCCTCGGCGTGCTCGGCGAACATGGCGACGGTTGCGTGGGACGCGCCCACGATCAACGCCAGGTGACGATACTCGTCGGCACGCTCGGCAAGGCGCTGGGCAGCGCCGGGGCCTTCGTAGCAGGCGATGCCGCCCTGATCGACCACCTGGTCCAGTTCGCCCGTCCCTACATCTACACCACGGCCCAACCACCCGGCGTGGCAGCGGCCACCCTGACGGCCCTGGACATCCTCGAGCAGGAGCCCGAACGTCGCGACCGCCTCCATCGGCATATCGCCGACTTCCGGCGCGAAGCCGCGAGGCTCGGTCTGCCGCTGACCGACTCCACCACGCCCATCCAGCCTGTCGTACTGGGCGACAGCGCGCGGGTCATGCGCTGGGCCGAGCGCCTGGCCCGGGCCGGGTTTCGCGTTGGTGCCATCCGCCCGCCCACCGTGCCGCGCGGCCAGGCACGCCTGCGGATCACCTTGAGCGCCGCTCATGACGCAACGGCTCTCGACGCCTTGCTCGGCGCTCTGGATGCCTGTCGACGCGAGGACGCCTCATGACGCAGTTGATATTGCTCAGCGGTTGGGGCTGCGACGCCCGAATCTGGCGCCCCCTCGCCCCCTATTGGCCTGATGATCTCGACATCAAGGCACCGGACTGGCCCGGCTATGCCGGTCGCTTGCCGCTCGCCGATCCCACGTCGTTGAACGAATTGGCCGACGCCATGGCCGACGACCTGCCGGCCGACACCGTCTGGGTCGGCTGGTCGCTCGGCGGGCTGCTGGCCGGCGCCCTGCTCGAGCATCTGCCGACTCCGCGCGCCCTGGTACTGCTTGGCATCGGCGCGCGCTTCGTCCACCCGCAGGGGGTGAGCGACACTGCCCTGGCCGACTTCCGTCGCGCTCTCGAGCGTTCCCCCACCGCCGCGCGGGAACACTTCCTGCGCTGGCAACTCGGGGGGGAGCCCGACCCGCGCAACGCGCACCGAACCCTGCGCCAGTTGCTCGACACGAGCCTCCCGGCATCCACTGCCACCCTGGAAGCCGGCCTCGAGCATCTGGCATGCCTGGACAATCATTCGCGCCTGAATGCCGCGCCGTGCCCGGTGTATCGCCTCGCGGGCACCCGCGACCCCTTGCTCGCTCCCGAGGTTCTCGCCCAAGCCGACCAACGTCTCGACGACGCAGGACACTGTCCGATGCTCAGCCAACCGCAGCACCTGGCGACACGGCTGGCGAACATCGCCGCGCAGCACTCGTCCGATGCCGAGCGAGCGGAGCCGACATCATGAACACTGCCTCAATCGCCACCGAGCCGACCGACCATACCGCTGCCGCCGACTGGCGCGCCCGTGTCGCCCATGCCTTTTCCCGGGCCGCACCGCATTATGCGCAGCGCGCGACCGCCCAGCATGCCATGGGCGAACGCCTGATGGCGCACCTGCCCGCCAGGGCCGACAGCATCCTGGACCTGGGCTGCGGTCCGGGCGAACTGACCGCCCGCCTGGCCCGGCATTATCCCGACCATCGCCGGATCGAGGGCCTCGACCTGGCACCCGGCATGCTCGACGAGGCGCGTCGACGCCACCCGGAACCGATCCGCTGGGTATGTGCCGATGCCGGCATGCTTCCTCATGCCGCCGAAGCCTTCGACCTGGTCATCTCCAACCTGGCGATCCAGTGGTGCCCGGACCTCGACCCCGTGCTCGACGAGATCCGCCGGGTGCTGAGACCGGGAGGGCGCGCCCTGCTCAATACCCTGGGCCCCGGCACCCTGCACGAAGTGAGCCAGGCCTGGTCGCATCCCGAGCGTCCCGCCGCCTTGCTCGACTTCCACGACGCTCCCCGGTATCAACGTTCCGCGCGGCGTGCCGGCTTTCGGCGAGTCGCCGTGGAGCAACGCGAGGAACGCTTCCACTATCCCGACCTGGATGCCGTGATGGCCTCCATCAAAGGGGTCGGCGCCCAGGTGGCCCGGCCTGGGAAGCGACTGACCCGAGCCGATCTGGCACGGGCCAGGCATCGATACGAGACGCTACGCGAATCACCCGGCCTTCCTGTCACCTATCACCTTGTCACCCTGATCCTGGAGCGCTGACATGCCAGCCTATTTCGTTACCGGCACCGACACCGATGCCGGCAAGACCCTGGTGGCCAGTGGCCTGCTGGCCCTGGCACGACGTCGCGGCCACACCACCCTCGGGCTCAAGCCGGTGGCCTCGGGCTGTGACGCCACGACTCGCGGACTGCGCAACATCGATGCCCTGACGCTCGGCGAGCAGAGCACGCCCGAGGTGCCATACGAAGTCCTCAACCCCTACGCCTATGCACCAGCCATCGCCCCGCATCTGGCCGCATGGCGTGCCGGTGATGTCCCGACGCTGGATGACCTGGTCGCGGCCACTGCCGACCCACTGGCCTGGCAGCGCGACCTGACCCTGGTGGAAGGCGCCGGCGGCTGGCGGGTACCACTCAACGATCACGAGGATCTCGCCGGCCTGGCCAGGCGGCTCGAGCTTCCGGTGATCCTGGTGGTAGGGCTCAAGCTCGGTTGTCTCAACCACGCCATACTCAGTGCCGAGGCGATTCGCGCCGACGGCCTGCAGCTGGCCGGCTGGGTGGGCAATCTGATCGAACCGGGCCTGTCCTTCGACGAAGCCGGCGACGCGGCCCTGTATCGCGACAACCTCGAGACCCTGACACGCCGTTTGTCGGCACCGAACCTCGGTATCCTCCCGCACCTGGCCGGCGAGAGCCCCGCCGCCCGAGCCGAGGCCGCCGCCGATCACCTGCGCCTTCCCGGGAGCGATTGACTTGTAGGAGCCCGTCCGTAAAATATGGACGCCTGCCTGACCCGTGCGGATGTGGTGGAATTGGTAGACACGCCAGATTTAGGTTCTGGTGCCTTCGGGCGTGGGAGTTCAAGTCTCCCCATCCGCACCATTTTTCCTTATTTTTCAGCAAATTACCTGATCGACTAGACGCCAAATAGGCTTGGATATGCCTGTTTTGGGTATGGTGTGGTCAGCTTTTGCCAACCCTGCCCTTCCTGTTGATACTGTATATTTGACCAGAACCCAACAGTGAGACTCACCATGGTCGGTCTATCGACGCCCTCGTAGCATCCGGCGTCTGTGACGACTAGAGGTAGTAAAAGCGCACATCCAGCTCTAAACCGAGCATATAGGGTGAGCTCTTCAGTGCCACATTCGATTAGTTGTCTGAGGAGCGGGGCCCCAATGGATCACAAACCAACTGTGTCTGGAGCCCCAACAGCGGCCAAACCGATGCTACCCCTTATTTAGCCTTCTCGCATTGATGATCTTTTGTAAAAACAAAATCACTCTCTTTGTCTATAAGACCTAATTCATTCGAGCACTTCACATACGAGGTAGTATATGGATTATAAAAACCCACTTGCACATGATCTTTCACGTTAATATTTTTCCAATACCCTGTAGTTGTCGAATAGACCCTAGATTCTTCTGGCTTCAAATAGCCAAGTACTGAATCAGATGAGAAATCATTATCCTTTTCGACAGAAAAAGCTGGATACACAGGAATTTCGGATTCATTTTTTACTGTATAAGCATGGGCATGAGGAGCCTCGGGCTCGTAGTTATCTTGTGAGCGAGTGCACTCTCCCGAATCGCTACCAACCAACTTCCACCCTGACTTTTCAGTCATTAACAACGAATAGTTGCATCCGCGACCAGCATCATCAATTCCATATGAGCTTCTTAACTTCAAATCAAGAAAATCTTCTGACCCTTTAGAGCTTGAAAAAACAACCCTAATCCATTCCTCCCCCTCTTTAGGATTTCTGGCGTCATAGGATCTTTCATCATTATTCTTCATATAAACGGTATCGCCATACATCACTTTCACATTTAATTTGTCTTTATTCTCAATTGCAATACTATCGGCAAGCGCTAACTCACCTATCAGAAATGAGGACAAAAAGAACGTAATTCCAGCTATATTTTTCATGAAACATTCCTCCTTGATCAATTGCATCATATGGAAACCGTCATGGGTGGAGACTTCGCCTCCACAACACGGATTTCCGCTAACCCTGGAGGATCAGCATCGATATTTCTAACAGCTAACCTAAATACTTTAAATTCAAAATCACAAATAAGAACCATTTCCAACATTATGTTACCCAGTACCTTCCAGATCATCTGGAAAGTATATATTAAGGCACCGAAAGCGATTTATGAGCATAGGTCTAAGTATGATGATAGAGATGCCCGCTCACACACCTGCTTGTTCAAGCGCTGACGGCACAGTTGACTGAGTGTGGGACCGCGCATCGCCCTGTGTCAGCCCCAAGGGCGGGAGAGTGAGGCGGGACAAGGCGTGGAGGCTCATTGCCACATATGCGGCTGTCGGGAGATCCGGCCCCATGACCGATGCACCTGGAAGCACTTCCGTGTCGAAATTGTCGACCGAAGCGATTCTGTAGCGATCCAATGCCGTTGCGGCAATGTGAACGTGGATTACGTGAGTAGCTCAGTTTAAAGCTTCAGCTCGTTTTCGCCGCCCTCTACGCGACCTGCCGTAGGCGTTGCGTACTTGATGTGATAAGCCCTACAGCCAACACCCTAACCATCACGCCGTCTCAAGAGACTTCATGCCTCATGCGGCATTACGCCACCCCATGCCAACGTTTAAGCGACTAAACTTAAAGGGCGGAACCAATTCTAACAGGAGGCCGCCATGTTCCAATCTATTCTTGTTCCCCTCGATGGTTCAGAGCATTCTCAACTAGCACTACGGGTGGCGAGCAAGCTGCTCGACTCATCAGGTGGGCGCTTGATTCTCTTGCACGTACCAGAACCTCTGGAGCACGAAACGCTATTGGTTTGGGGGGTTGGCGTTGTCCCCATGGGCTCAACACTTGAGGAGCGCGAGAAGATCGGGCGAACGCTTCTCGACAAAGCAATAGAGGATGCCGAGTCTCAGGGCCTGAACAGTGACTCCATCTCTTCCATTCTGACTCATGGTGATCCTCGCCAGCTGATTTTAGCCACCGCCAAGGAAGAGAACGTTGATGCCATCGTCATGGGGAGTCGAGGTCTAAGCGACCTCAAGGGGTTGATGATTGGCAGCATCGCACACAGGGTCAGTCATTCAGCGGAGTGCCGAGTGCTCACCGTCCATTAATTCAGGAGATGTGGCCTACAGGTTAGCAGGGGTGACAATACGTGCCGCCGGGCATCATCCGATACGGGTCCCAAGAGAGGATTGTGACGCGCCGCCATCCCTGGCGGCGGCGCCCGTTCCAGGGCACCGCATGCTGTTGGCGTCACATCCAAAGCATAACCCACTCAATGCGGGCTGCTGTGAGACACGGTCTGCCTGTCATATAAGAGATCGCAGACTCAGAAGCTTACAGGCTGCACACCAGGCCACTGGCTTCAATATCCTCAACCCTCGACGGTCCAATGCCGCTCACCCGGGTCAGCCCGTCGACGCTCTCGTAAGGGCGCGCATCGATGACACTCTCAGCCCTCGACGGCCCAATGTGCGGCAGCTCATCCAAACGACTGACCGTCGCGTCGTTGATGTTGATGCACTCACTGCCGACGCTCTCTCTGCCGCCGCTAGCCCCTTCCATCGCGATGAATCCAGGCTCGGCATTCCCAACGGTGACGAAGATCGGAGCGTGGTCCGAGACAATGTCGCGGGCCTCCTCATGGGTCAGGCCCAGCAGTTCAGGGAATCGGACAATTCCGTCGCCGGTAACATTGAGCACGGCGGCGTCATGCCAGAGGTTGTCGTAGAGGTTCGAGTACTGCCCATCTGTCGTGCTCAAGGTCGTCGCCCCTGAGGTGATCGCCGGTACCGCGCCCTGGTCGCGCAGCATCTGCCAGGCCTCGTGATCAGGTGCCAGGTTGTAGTCGCCGGCAATCAGACGCGGTGTGTCCGGGTAGACCTCGCTCATCCAGCCCCAGATCTCTGCCAACTGGCGGATCTCCGGCGTGCGGTCCGCCCTGCTGTCGCCATAGACGATGTGCACCGCGGCTAGGGCCACCTCCTGTCCGGTCTCCTTGTCCGCAAACTCTGCGAGATATGGCTCCCTTGCGAACTCGTCACCTGGGTCCAGGTAGACCACTGCGCCCTGGGTATACTCGACAGCGGAGTCGCGCCACAGATAGCTATAGCTCTCTTGGTATGAGCTGCGGCCAACCTCGTGCGACGTCATCGAGCTCCACCGCTCCCCCGTCAGCGACTCGAGCTCGCCTTCAAGCTGGGTTACAGCAGACTCGTCCATGACTTCCGTGAGTGCCCATAGATCCGCCCCCTGAGCGATGTGCGCGACCAGATCGACCCTCTTACCATTATCCCAGCCCAAGTGTTTGAGGTTCCACGTTCCAATAGTGATGTCCGCGCCGGCCGTCGCCGGCAGCCCCAGTGCCACAACCAGCGCTGAGGTAAATTGCTTTATCATTACTCACTCTATTAGTAAATTACGTGATACCACTATGGTATCGGGTCACCGGCCAGTTATCGAGAGGTATGAAAATCGCCAGGCGCAGAAGCCGCTTCTATGCTGATGGGAGGGGGGTTGCGGGTATTACCCAACCGAGAGGGAGGAAGAAGATATCTACAACTAGCTCGGCCACAAGCCTCCCGATAAGGTCTCGCGCCAGCACTGCACCGAGCTACAGCGCAACCTCGAAAAGCGTGGAACCCACAACATTGCCGGGAAAGCCCGAAGCTGGGTCGGACAGATCTTCTCGCTGGTAATCGCCGAGGAACTGACAATGATCCACGGCAGCGTGCGGCTGCACCGGAATCCACCGGGATCGTCAGGCTGACGTGGTCGCGGTACCAGATCACACGGTGGCACAAGAGGCTTGAGCGTCGCGGATGGATCGGCTTGAAGCGCCCGCCCCGCGGTGAGTTGATCAAGTATCTCGTGATCAGCCGGAGGCGGTTGTATAGGGAGGCGATGCCAGTTAATGATGTCCCCATAGTAGCAAGTCGAACCGCCCGTGCCCTGTGGCAAGACAGCGACACCCACTTGAGTTCATCGGTGCCTCAAGGTAGTTTCCACCCATTCTCTCGCATGGGCGTTCTATGGAAGGGCCAGCATTGGCCAGCCCGGCGCCGGCGCGGTAGCCTGTTCTAGCCATGGCGCTTGCGCAATGACATTAACAAGGAAGGTGGTATGTCCGATCACTCACGGCCCTCTTCTACGCATTGCGGTGAAACCCCACCCGCAACGCCATCTTCCAATAACCACCTGCGCGACCTGCTCCAACTCGTTGCCCAAAGTGATCGCCGCGCCTTCGCCCAGTTGTATGAGGCCACCTCGGCGAAACTCTATGGCACGGTGCTGCGTATCTTGAAAGAGCGGAGTCGAACGGATGATGTCATCCAGGAGGTCTACGTCACGATCTGGCAGAAGGCGGCACAATTTGAAGCCAGTCGGGCTTCACCCATTACCTGGATGGTGACCATCGCTCGCCATTCTGCCATCGACGAATTGCGCCGCCAGCCCAGAGCCCCTCATGAATCGGAAGACGCACTATCACAGATTTCCACCGACGAGATCGGCGCCCACGAACACATTGAGCACGAACAGGATGCCCGGCAACTGCGCGCCTGCCTGGAAGAGCTCGAAACCAACCACCATCACATGGTGCGCTTAGCGTACCTGGATGGCTGGTCACGCGCCGACTTGGCGGCGTATTTCGAACAACCGGTGAATACCGTCAAGACTTGGCTCCATCGAGCCTTGAAGCAACTCAAGGGGTGCCTGGGGTCATGACAGCACACGACGACATCGACATGCTGGCCGCCGAATATGTACTGGGCACCCTCGAGGCCGACGAACGTACCGAGGTGGCCCAGCGACGGGAGCATGACTCCAACCTGGACGCACGAATTCTCGCCTGGGAGGCACGTCTTGCCCCGCTCAGCAACGAGATTCAGGCGGTAGCCCCGGGAACGGATCTTCTAGAGCGGATCGAGCGCCGCATCGCGGTGCTCGAGACCGAAGCAAACACCGGTGAAAGCAGTACGACGCAGTTGGTCGCACTTCGTCGTCGCCTTGGGTTCTGGCGCTGGAGCACTGCGCTCGCTTCCGCTGCAGCGCTGATATTAGCCATGGTGCTGGTCGTGCCGTTCGACTCGGCGCCGAACCAGTCCCCTTTCGTGGCCGTATTCTCGCAGAATGACCAGCAGCCAGCCTTCATACTCACCGTCAACCTCGACAACCGCCGGCTCAACGTACAGCCAGTGGCGGCGGAACCACTTCCAGATCGCTCCTATCAGCTGTGGATCAAATCGGCTGAGCTCGGACCTACCCCCCGCTCAGTGGGCGTGCTGAACGACAACCTCAGTCTGGATGCCAATGCCTTGCGCGACTATGATCCCGACCTACTAAAACAGGCCACCTTCGGCATCAGCGTTGAACCTCCGGGGGGCTCTCCTACCGGCCAACCGACGGGTCCTGCGATCCACGGCTACCTCTATCCCACCGACCAGGGAGAGAGGTCACAGCACCTATGATTTTTTCTCTCTGACGTGAAACTTTGCGTGCTCTCCACTCGTAACTACGAACACGCCCACCATGATCCTCTTGATCGGCAGGGCGTGCTTCGGAACACAAGGAGAGAATGATGATGACCAAGTTCATGGCAAGTGCATTCGTATCCGCTACTCTGCTCGCCGGCGCTTCTCTGGCTCAAGCAGACATGCATCCCCAGGTCTGGGCTGATGACCAGTCCACCGCAAATGGCACGGTGTCCGCCGAGAAGGTCATGGCAAACAGCAACGGCTGGCTGGTAGTACATCGAACTGACGACAGCATGAAACCAGGCCCCGTGGTCGGCCATGCCCCGCTCAAGAAAGGCAAGAACATGGACGTCACCGCATTGCTGACCGAGGATGTCAGTTCCGGCGACCAGCTGATGTTGATGGTTCACAGCGAAGAAGGTGGCATGGAGACCGGCGTGTTCGAGTACACTCTCGGGGCCTCGGAAGACGGCCCGATCAAGATGGACGGCAACCTCGTGATGACCACCATCACTGCACAATAACTCAGCCGACTATGCCAAAGCAGCTATTAGGAGGCTAGTGTCTTTTATATAGGTTGAGTATCACCGTTTCGGACACCCCCCAACATGGATGGAGAAACTCATATATGCGAGGTTCACCATGATGCATGTCATTAAAGCAGCAGCACTAATGGGCGCAATGGCCCTACTCTCCAGCATGGTCATGGCAGACCACCATGAAGGCGGAATGTCAGACGAAGGGCATGCTGGCCAACCCCACGACATGTCCAAGATGGAGGGCAACGACGGCGAAGCCCTCGTCAAGGACGGCGGCGTGCAATCCGGCTACAACCCCGAAAGGAAAAGCTCTGGCGGTATCCTCAATGACGAGGCCATCGTCAATGATGGCGGCGTACAGTCCAATTACAACGCCGAAAAGGCGGGTACTGGCGGCATCCTAGATGATGGCCCCATTGTCGAAGATGGTGGTGTACAGTCCGACTACAATGCCGTAGCCCCCTTATAAAAGAAGAGCCAATGCTGCTAAAAGCAAAACAAGGAGACCAACTCTAAAAGTGCTTACCGCCCTTGCCCTTCGCAGGGGCGGCCATTATTAAACGCAAACCATCCAGCAAAAGAAAAAACCTCCGCATTCACAACGCGGCAGACAACAACAGGAAGACTTAAAAAACCAACCACACATCATGATGTAACCCCAGGAATGCTAAAAAGAAACAACGGAGCATTCAACCAGCTACTTAAGAGTGTGCGGCAAGCACAAAGAAGCCTCCCACGGCTTCAATCGCCCAGGTTGATATCATCCTCGTCTGTTGCAGCTCCTGTAGCAGCCCCTGCACCAGCACCTATAACGGCACCTCGAGAGATATCGCCCCCCGTTACGGCAGCCGCTGCACCACCCACGGCAGCGCCCACGCCTGCGCCACTTAGCGCGCGTTCGCCTGTCGTCGTGCCACAGGCAGAAAGTCCTATGGCCATAAGACCAACCAATAAACCAGTTTTCAGTACACGCATATGGCTCTCCGATAGAGGAATAGTGCACCTATGGTAGCAAGCCAAGCTGTCCGCGCCCTGTGGTAAAACAGCGATATACATTAGTGCCATCGGTGCTCAGGGCCATATGCCGCCCTCCGCCTCTTCAGACATCCAACCAAGCCCCGCACCATCAGGGCACCATTCGGGGAGTCGGATCACAGCCACTCCACGAACCACCGATGATCTCACGCCTTCTGCACGCACCGAATCCAGGTTCGGCGACTCGATCTGTCGATCTGGCGGTGTCTCGTTCGACTACTGGGAGCGAAAAGACAATTCGGGAGGCAAATTCATGCGCAACGTCATTGTCGGCGCCTTCGTGTCACTGGACGGCGTCATGCAGGCGCCCGGCGGGCCTCAGGAAGACCCGACCGGCGGATTCCACTACGGCGGCTGGGTCATGCCGCTGATAGACGAGGTGTTCGGGGAAGAGGTCGACAGGCTGTTCAATCAGCCGTTCGATCTTCTGCTTGGGAGAAAGACCTACGAGATTTTCGCGGCACATTGGCCATATGCCGAGGGTGGGCCCGACGATGGCGTGGCCAAGGCTTTCAACTCGACCACCAAGTACGTTGCGACTCGCAAGGGCCTGGAACTGACGTGGACAGGCTCGGTGGCCCTGCGTGACGCGGCACTCGATGTCGCCAGGTTGAAGCGGGAAGACGGGCCAGCGCTGGTCACCCAAGGCAGTACCGACCTGATCCGAACACTGCTTGCCAGCGATCTCGTCGACGAGATCAGAATGTTCATCTTTCCGGTAGTGCTCGGGGGAGGCAAGAAGCTGTTTGACGATGGCGCAAGGGCCGCAGCGTTCAAGCTGGCCTCCCACCGCGTGTCCCCCAACGGGATCGTGATGGCCCAGTACGTGCGCGACGGTGCGGTGAAAACCGAGGACTATGCCATGGATCCTCCCACGCCGGCGGAAGTCGCACGGCGCGAGAAGATGCAACGGGAAGGTTAGCCATCCACGGCGAAGCGCTGTACGACAGCAGCCAGTTTCCATGATGGGGAAAGTGTCGGCAGACGTCCCTGTGGCCTTCGGCAAGATGTCTCACATTTTCATCTTGTTGCCACCAAGTGTCGCCATCACGCCACAGGGCATAGCCCCGATGTCTTGCTAGTATCCATCGGCCCTATCCCTGTTGGAGTGATCATGCGTCCAATATTCCTGCTGTCGACCGTCATCGCCCTGTCCATCCTGACGGGTTGTACCTACCAGCCAGCGCGCATCGCCTCGGTTCCCGCCATCGTCATCGACGATGATCGGTATGATCGCGCATACGACAGGGAGGATGATGAGGATCGCTGGGAACGCCGGCGGGAAAGAGAGGAAGAGCGCTGGGAACGTGAACGCGAGCGTCGCGAAGAGGCGCGCGAACGTGCGGAAGAGCGTTGGGAGCGCCGCCTTGAACGCAGGGAAGACATGCATGATGACTGGGAAGACAGGCGCGATGACTGGGAGGACCGGTGGGATGACTGAGGAAATGGCCCGCCAATAGCACCAGGTACCCACGCGGACCGAATGAACGGCCTCTTCCCTCGACCGACCTTCACCCCGCCAGCCAGCCCCTGACCTTCACCAGGTTCGCGAGGCTTGCGGCATGCAGGATTTTTCGAAAAAATCGAACCATATATGGATTTTAAGTCTCTTTTGTTCGGACTGCTAAACATATTAGCATACTAACTATTGAGAGGGGACCTCTCGAGACACGCCGAATCAAAGGAGACTCACCATGCAAATCAAGCCGATGCTCTCTGCACTGCTCATCGCCGCTCTCCCGATTGCTGCCCAGGCCGGCCAGGCATCAGCGCTCACCATGCAATTGAATGAGCCGCTGTCCACGGCCAGCCAGACCGAAGACCAGGAGATTCAGGGCCATGCGCCGGTAGCGGATGCCTCATCCGACATCGTGGCTGATGGCGGCAGTGCTGCCATGGCGGAAGCTCGCCTCAAGCTGCGCGCACAACAGCAGCACGAAACCGATATTGCCGTGACCGGCAATCCTCTGGGGCTGGCCCAGGAGGCCACCAGCTAAAAAAGCTGACAGGACACCTGCCCGGGAAATACCGCCCCCGAGACGCCAGGCGTCGCCCCCGTTCAGGGCGACGCCTTCAGCCTTCCATACCAGGATGCCTTACCCGGTCTGATCGCCCCTGTTCAGACACGCGCCCTCCCCCAACGAGCGGGCCGCCAGCCATCGGGCCATCGAGACAACACGGCGATGACCAGGCAGGCAAAGAGCAGCCGGGCCCAGAGCACTCCGGTCAAATCCGCTCCCAGCAGCAGAATCAGCAAGGTATCTTCGATCACGCTGTGGCAGAGCCCGAGAAAACAGATCGCCAGGAAACTGTCACGCCGGCTCATGACACCAGTGTCGACATCGCGAATCAGCAGGCCTGCCCCGTAACTCAACCCCAGCGTGAAGCCGATCACGGTGGTATTGGCCGCCGACCGACCGATGCCCAGCACGCGCAACAGGGGCGTCAGGGCGAAATGAATCAACCGCTCGAGCCCCAGGTGACGTAACACTGCCAGCAGCACCATCAGGCCGAGGATGATCAGATAGATCAGCGACAAGGTCCGCAATTGCGCCACGCCCCACGCCAGAACTCCCTCCGGGGCCGCTGTCGGGCGCCAGGCGATCTCCGCAGTTTCCTGTAACAATCCGCCCGTTGAGTAGACCCAGTGCAAGATGCCGCCCAGCACCAATGCACCTCCCAGGCGCAGCGCCACCGTGACCCACCAGGGCACGCCGGCGCGTTTGGCGACGGCCCCTTCCACAGGCAGAGAATGGCCCACCAGCATCAGAACGCCGAGCACCGTGACCTGTGCCACGCTCAACGACATGTCCCCGGCGACCTCGAAGAACACCACGAGCCCCGTGAAGATATTGGTCAAGAGGGCCGCCGCCCAGACCAGGCCCATGGCATCGGGCAACCCCAGCCAGTTCATCAGCGGGGACAGCATCTCGCCGAGCCAGTCGATGGCCCCGAGCCATTCCAGTCCCTTGACGACCAGTAGCGCCGGCACCATCACCTTGAGCAGACTCATATAGACGAACAGCGCATCGCGCAGCAATTTCCAGCCGGCACTGGCACAGCGACGGACATACATAGCGGACTCCATGTCAGGAAAACAGAGACCATCCTAGCCCGCATGGTGCAGAATCTTCTGTTAAATGCCCGATAAACGACCTACATTCTGTCGAACTTCTCCTTTATGACCACATATCATGTCTTTGGATAATCTCGACCGCCGCATTCTCGATCGCCTGCAACGTGACGCCGACATCACCAACCAGGCCCTGGCCGACGAAGTGGGCCTCTCCCCCTCGGCCTGCCTGAAGCGCGTCAAGCGACTGCGGGAAGCCGGTATCATCGAGCGCCAGGTAGCGCTGTTGAGCCCCGAGGCCATGAAGCCCTGCCTGCACATGGTGGTCGAGGTCACGATGGAGCGGGACCACAAGAGGCTTTATCAGCGCTTCCAGGAGCGCGCCATCGCCGCATCCGAAGTCAAGCAGTGCTATCAAGTGACGGGCGAATGCGACTTCGTGCTGATCGTCGTTGTCCCCGACATGGATGCCTATGACCGCTTCTGCGACAACGTCCTCTATGCCGACGACAACATGCGCAAGTTCCGTACCCTACTCTCGCGCAAGCGCAGCAAGTTCGACACATCGTCTCCGATCCCCGACTGAGCGATGCTCGACCGTAGCCGAGCCACCACCATGTAAACTCTTAAAAAAATACAAGTTTACATGTAAGGTAAGAGGCACATTTGCATGGCCTGCCCGGAGACCCGATGAGCGATTCCACCAGGAATTCCCTTTCTGCCAGGACCCCATCCCCCGTCTGGCATCCCTATGCCCATCTCAAGACCCAGTCTCCCGCCCCCAAGGTGGTCGGCGGCGAAGGCCCTCGCTTCACCCTGGAAAGTGGCGAGTCGTTGCTGGATGCCACCTGCTCCTGGTGGTGCATGATCCATGGCTATCGTCATCCCCGCCTGGTGCGCGCCATTCAGCAGCAGGCCGATGAACTGTGCCACGTCATGCTCGGCGGGCTGACCCATGAGCCCGCCGACCGTCTGGCGCGGGAACTGGTGCGCATCACCCCGGAAGGGCTCAACCATGTCTTCTATTCGGACAGTGGCTCGGTGGGCATGGAGGTCGCCATGAAGATGGCCGTGCAGTACCAGTACCTGCGTGGCCAGCCAAACAAGCATCGCATGCTATCGCTGATGAAGGCCTATCACGGCGATACCGCCGGTTGCATGGCGGTCTGCGATCCCGAGGAAGGCATGCATTCGCTGTTCGCCGGCTTCCTGCCGCAGCATCACTTCGCACCGGCCCCCACCGCCCCGTTCGACGCCGACGATGACGCCGTTCAGGCCGATCTCGATGCACTGCGCAAGGTACTGGAGGAGCATCATCACGAGATCGCTGCCCTGCTCATGGAGCCCTTGCTGCAGGCTGCCGGCGGTCTCAACATGACCTCGCCCGCCTACCTGCGCGGGGCCCGCCGGCTGTGCGACGAATTCGATGTCCTGTTGGTCCTCGACGAAGTGGCCACCGGCTTCGGCCGCACGGGACGCATGTTCGCCGCCGAACATGCCGAGGTGACACCGGACATCATGGTGCTCTCCAAGGGACTGACCGGCGGTTATCTCGGCCATGCCGCTACCCTGGCCACCGATCGCGTGCACGATACCTTCATCGGCGACAGCGAGCTTCACGCCTTCATGCACGGCCCCACCTTCATGGGCAATCCCCTGGCCTGCCGTGTCGCCCTGGAGAGTCTGGCGGTCTTCGAGGAGGACGATTACCTGGGACGCATCTCGACCCTCAATGCCATATTGCGCGCGGAACTGCTGGAAGACACGGCGCTGCGCGCCCATCCCGCCGTGGCCGATGTGCGCGTGCTGGGTGCCACCGCTGCAATCGAGGTCCACGATGCCGACTCGCTCGAGGGGGCGGCGGAGTTCGCCAGACGCCAGGGGGTCTGGCTGCGTGCCTTCGGCCGCTGGTTGTACACCATGCCCGCCTACATCACCTCTCCGGAAGAGATGCGTCAGATCACCGACGCAATGAAGGGCTGGTTTCGGTAGCATGGCAGCACATTCACCGAACGTGCCCCGACCATGACGTCACTCAGCAAGACTCAGTCGAGCTTCTATCGTCGCCTCTACGTGGCCCACCTGGTGTCCGCCGGTACCGACAGCGTACCGGCAATCACCGCCGCCACGGGCATGCCGAGGCGCACCGCCCAGGATACCCTGGCGGCACTGAGCGAACTGGACATTCATTGCGAGTTCGAACCGACTCCCGGAGAGCGCCATAACATCGGCCACTACGTGATTCGCGACTGGGGCCCCATCGACCCGAGCTGGGTGGCCAGTCACGCCGAGCGGCTACGTCAGGCGCTCGGTTATCCCCCGGCCTGAAGCTCATCGCCTGGCCCCTTGCAGCCCATGGAGATCCACAGCAGGCCCAGGCATCGCGACCCACCGGATAATGCCGCAAGGAACTATGCTGGTTGATACGAGCGACGTGGAAAACGGCTATTTCGGGCCTTGAAGTGAACCGACATCTCGAGAGGAGGCGTCATCCGTCATGTCCCTGACACCATCCAACATGCTCGCGCTGAATAGTCCTCTCCCCTCCTTTCACCTGCCCGATGCGCAGGGCCGGATGGTGAGCAGTGATGACTACGCCGAGCAGCCGCTACTGGTCGTCTTCATGTGCAACCACTGTCCCTTCGTGAAGCATCTGGCCGGCGCCCTGGCCGATTTCGCCAGGCAATATCAGGACCGCGGGCTCGCAGTGGTCGGCATCAACAGCAACGATTTTCTGGCCAATCCCGAGGATCGCCCCGAACGCATGCTGGAGGAAGCCCGAGAGCGCGGTTATACCTTCCCCTATCTCGTCGACGAGACACAGGACGTGGCTCGTGCCTTCGATGCAGCCTGTACCCCGGATTTCTTCCTGTTCGACCGTCACCACAAGCTCGCCTACCGAGGGCAGTTCGACGACAGCCGCCCGAGCCAGGATATTCCGGTAACCGGTCGCGATCTGCGGGCAGCCGCCGATGCCGTGCTGGCCGGCCAGAGCCCCGACGAGACGCAGAAACCTTCGATGGGCTGCAATATCAAGTGGAAATGAGCTGACACCATGGCTACCGGCAAGCCCAACATGCCCAGTGTCCGGCCACACCAAACAGCTTCCAATGCCGGGCCTCCCCCGCACCACGGACCCAAGGCTCGAGTCGCCAGGAGAGAACAACGATGAACTCCCCACTCTATTTCGAGATCCAGGCCGACGATCCTCAACGCGCTCGACACTTCTATACAGAACTATTCGGCTGGGATTTTTTCCGCGTGGAAGGACTCCCGGTATCGTACTGGCGCATCGACACCGGCGGCATGCAAGGCGGTCTGCTGCAACGTCCCGCCGCCATGCCTCCAGATGGATGTGGCACCAATGCCTTTACCTGCTCTTTCGAAGTCGACGATATCCATGCCAGCGCCGAGCATATCGTCGAGCTCGATGGTCGGATCGCCCTGCCAATCTTCGCCGTTCCCGACACCTGCTGGCAGGGGTACTTTATTGACACCGAGGGCAATACCTTCGGGCTCATTCAAGTCGATGAACGAGCCGGTTGACAGGGAGTCCCTTCCCACGTCGCCTATTTCGGGGCTCAACACGACAGGTATCAAAAAGTAACATCTACAATCACACTATCCTGGTATATCCCCGTCGATGGCGTCTCCTGGCTTTCAATCACTTTTGCAGTATAAGCATACTGCTGTGCATTGGTCCCGTCCGCCGGACCGGGGTTGAGATCCGCTTCAGCACTTTCCACTCTTTCGTTTCCACTATTTCCCCAGCGCTCTCCGGATACGCCGTTCCCCTTATAGATATCATATTTAATATATTCATCTGTATTGGCTGTACCTTGCATCCGCCGAACACCATCAGCCGGATACAAACCATCACTCAGCCCAACCGAGTAAACAAGGTTTTTTGTACATGTTATTTCGATACGTTGCTGAATGGAATCAAATGATGAGACCAAGGGGGCCGCTCCAAACTCAACGTCCGGTGCATTAATAACACAATCATTTTCCACTTTGAGGACAACAATAATAGTTGTCGCCTCTCCCGGGCCTCGCTGGTCCTCGCCTGGTTCAAAACAGATGATAATGCAGGTTTGAGTCAGCCCTTCGCTTCTGTCCCACCCAGAGCATGCATTACCAATCCCGATTCCCCGGCATACGGCCCACCACCAGCGAATCGGGATGGTTGCCACATATTGCCCCGCACTGACGTTAGCAGGACTGGTTCTCATGAACAGTGAGACTCCAGAGTTCTGTCCGCCGATCCCTATGAGCTGGAAGTTGCTGAAATACTGCATTTCAGTTGTCAACATCTGGCTATAAGCACTATCCATGAAGATCTCCAAGGGAATTTTCTGATTGGGGTCCTTCACGTTTTCCAGGTAATAGGGCCCTGCACTCTCCGCCCGTGCATAGATATAATTCGATGAAAGGAGGGCGAGATTGAAATCGCATACGAGCCCCCCCGACCCGGTGCTTCTCAAGGAATCCGTTGCCACATCAAAGGATCCATTAAACCCAAAACTGGAATTGGTTTGTTGCAAATTGCAATCAGCCCAGGCAGTAACGGGAAAAATACCCACAAGCGCCATCAATATAAAAATAATACGATACATAAAACCTCCAGAACATTAATGACACACAAGCGGGCCAATGTTTTCGATCTCTTCAGAGACAACCTCCATGTCAAACGAAGCACGACACACTCCACCGTCGGCCTTTTCCACATATAGAGAGTTATGTTCCTGAAGCTCCTTGGCGTATAGCACGCCATCCCACCCGATAGGGGCCGTCGTCGCATCATTGATAGTGGCAACAGAGCCCAAGGCGATGGGTGCCCCTATGCCGAAATCGACCTTGTATCCGGCACGGCTCTTGATAGCAACACGCTGTTCTACCGTGGATACCTCGGTGCTTGAAGGCAAATTCATGGGATCGATGGAATACTTGGCGTCATAATATCCTGTCGCCCAGGGCACGAGCACCGTTCCGGAATCATCCGTTTTCCCTATGGACCTGTTCTCATAGAGAACGGGGATATCTGAATAACCCGACGTATCGACAACAGCAAAGGCATCCGAAATCGTATTGGCCAGATAAGCATTCCCATCCATGAACACCACCGAGCCAGAAGCATCCAGCCACTTGGTATCATCACCGTTCTCGTAACCGTATACACCTCCCCGAAGCTGTACATAACGAGAGCGATGAGTTGCATCGGCCTGATAGTAGCCATGGCCGCCTTCATTATTCGTGTATGCGAGCTGGTAGCCAAACCCACCGTCACTAGGAACGCTATGCGAATAGCGAACAATCTGTGAAGCATTGCCGCTTTCAGGCATATTGGCAGTCACACTGGCACTGCCAGCAGTTCCAACAGGCATGCTTATCTGCGCCATTGTGCTCCAACCGCCCTCATCAGATAAGTCTTTATTTGCCGAGACAAAGGCATTGATATTACCCCAAAGAGGCTTGCTCCAGGTGAAATTCAGCAACTTTGTTCTGTCCCCTTCGAAAGAGGTTATATCAAAATAGCCGACACCAAGCGTTCCAACCTTGTCAACGGCAACACTGGCGTTCGCTTGCAAGGACTGCTCACTCAATGTGCGATCGGATTTATATGACGTAAGGTCGCTGAAACTCGAGTCCCGCCCCGTATACTGCACTCCCATATGATAGCGGCCTGCAGAATATTTATACCCAGCATTATATTGGCCACCATCTTTACCGGCATCCCCGTCGTGACTATGGCTATAAGAGGTATTCAAAACACCCAGTGTGCCCAGCCGGTAGACACCCCCAACACCATAAAGCTGCAAGTCACTAGCAGCCTCCAAATGGCTCTCAAATGTAAATTGGCGTGTCACGCCATACCTGAAATTCGCATTGCCCACCGTCGAACCATACGAAAAATCCTTGATCCCATAATCTTCACGAATTTTTCCAATGCCAAAAGAGTAGTCAGTATATCCATCACGCAATAGATCACTGGTCACATAGAAGGGAACCGACGTTGACACCTCTCGACCTAATGCGTCTCGAGTGACGATAACTGCCTGTCCTGCCCCATTGATATAGGGAATATCGGTCAAGGTAAATGGCCCAGGATTGACATCAGTTCTTCCCGACCGATTTCCATTGATAAAGAGATCGACAGTGGATGGAACCGCAGCCGACCCGCTAAATTCAGGCAGAGGATATGTCACCAGGTCCGGACGGAGAGAAAAGTCTTTTGATACCTGAAAACCTCCCGCACGTATGCTATTGCTCCAGGACATAGAGTGAGTAATAAAATCACCCGCTTGATACTTTACCATTGAATCCTGGCTTGAGTGCTCCCAGGAAGTATCATAACGTATAAACTCATTCTGACCCGAGACATCGTTCCCGCCGGAAAGATAGTCCTGATAAACCGATGTTGTAGAAAAGATCCCTATAGGACTAAAAAAACGGATCTCATTCCAAAGAGATGTCGAGGTCCCTTGGTCGGTATGAGTTGAATATGAATCATAATTAAAGAGAAGTCCTGTCCCAATCTCGGCCTTGACATAGTCGCGCTGCTTCGATAGATCCAGGTTTTGATCAGGCAACCAGTCAGCGGGAACGATAATATTGAGCTTACCTTCTCCAGCAAGGTATTCGACCTCGGTCCCCTCAAGGCTCGATATAGCAACATTTTCAGAAGCGGCGCTCGAAACCCGAACACCCTGTTTCAAGAGAAATGACTTATCAATAACAAAGTCATCGCCTTTCTTTACAGTTCGATATACTTTTCCAGTGCTTTTCCCATTGATCAATATTTCCAGGTACAGTTCCTGATCCTGAGCAGCGGCACCTCCTGTCGCGACTCGATCGACATCGCTTCCGGGAATCTCAGGAATAGAACGAAAACTTTCCCCCAACACCAAACTGGAGGAGGTAAAAAAAAGGGCAGCACTGCATGCTAGTAAAAAAGCCTTCACTCCCCAGAGAGATTCTCCTGAGTCATACGGCAAAGGCTTTTCGATAGTCTTAGGCACTCGTGCCCTCCCCCTTAGAAATTCACTACGTAAACAACCTGCTTATCGTTTTTTAATGATGGATACAACCACACCCTATGCAGCACCCTAGCTTCACCACATAAATCATCCAGAGATACGGCTACAAGGCATGTCTTACATCCATCAATATTTTTTGATAACTATCGCTTCACCACCATTCACCTGCCCCTTCAATATCGACTGGCCATTGAGACCAGCAGGTAAAGGCCAACGATTGGAGGAATTCCCCAAAACGTAGCCCAGAAGGCCGTTTTCGAGAGAAAACTCTTTCCCGTTGTTTACAACACTTGCTCCCGTCAACCTTACGTGATGATCCGAAGCATTGCTGATCTCCAGCATATTATCGACGATGCGCCAGCTAAGACTTTGCCCTTCCTGCAGGCTTTGAGCATCACTGCCCTTTTTCTCCAAGGGTTCTTTCCCTGTGCCATATACAAAAAGCGGCACAGAATAACGCATCTGAAACTTCAAGGCGGACCCTTGATCACTGGAAACCTTATCTTTTACCGGCACCTCGTCCACGATGACACGGTAAGCATTCTCCATACCCGCTTGTACATTTCCAGTTTTTGTCAAACGGATAAGTTGCTTCTCTCCCACGGGAACCGTAAAGACAGGAGGGCTAGCCATGATTTCATTCTGGGTGGAGTAGATATCTCCAGACTCTTGTCCCCAAGCGAACACCCTGACTTGCAGGGTCACCTCTTGTGCCCCTCTGTTTTCCAACCATAGAGCCGTTGCATTCTCATCAGCTTTCAGCACCGGGTTTATTGGCCATATTTGCACAGAAGCGGCACCCCATGCACTGGCTGTCATCAGCATCATTGCAGCAGCCAACAAACAGTTTTTTAGCCCAGCGATTCTGTTTCTCATCATTATTCACCACGTTACGGTTAATGTTAATGTGTCACTGTAGCGTCCTGCTGGATGGTTCCCTGACAAGTGAGCCTTCCCATAAACGGGAATTGTGATTTGATTCTGCCCATCTGACTCAACCATCACCTGCCCATTAACAGTGATTGGAGTGGTCATACTGGCATCACTATACAAAGTATATGGAATGAGACTATTGCTTCCATCCTGGGAAAGCATATTGCGTGTTCCATTAGAGTAGTTACCTCCTCCATCAAAACTAGCGCTTAGTGTCACCCCATTAGTACAATAAAAGAAAACGCTCTGATTCCTTACCAACTGGGCTGTATAGTCTCCAGTTGCCAAGGTAGAAGCCGAACCAAAATCTATAGTGCCATAGTTGCCACTCTCACTCCCCACGCTAACCTCACACCCTGCGATGATGGCTGCTGTGACCTGAAAGGTTTGAGTCGGCATGGTGGCCCCATAGGAGGAAGAATTCAGCAGAAGACCAACCCCCATCATAAACAGCTTGTATCCAACCTTGACACTAGGAGCCATATTGAGATCCTGATTGATCACATCTCGATCGTTATATATAGGATATCTGTATACTCACCAGCCACTTCATTGCGACTCATGAAAGCTTTACCATATAGAGGAACAGTTTTTTCCGTTCCATCACCCACCATGCTGGCGATAACGTCACCATCTTGCAGTGGATTTGACATGGCCACATCACTATAAACATTATACCCTATACTATGACCCGCGCCATCGACCATGGCCCTAGTTGTACCCAGATTGGATGGCACAGCATTCCGGGAGCTCTGAAGGTTGACTTTCGCACTGACGCCAGGGGCACATATTGCCCTGATACCATAGCCACTACTTCCAGAAAGTTGGGCTGTAACCTCACCGTCCTGAGCAATAATGGCCCCAAAATCCATGGTTCCAAGCTGGATATTGCCTGCAGTCGAGGTACTCCCTGATGAAAACTCACAAGCAGGAGTTAACTCCATGGTCACCAGGACATTGAGAATAGCTTCATTTGCGTTCTGTGCCAGCCCTAGGGTGGACTGCAAACATAACGCACCAGAAAGGCACAGGGTAGAAAGCCTCTTCATATAGCAAACCTTCTCAGGGATGCCCCTGAGAAGGTTACTTCACCCAGAAAAGCATCCGAATGATTTATACCTCATGCATTACACTCAGAATTCCAGTGTCGCACGCAGTGTATCAGTGTAGGCACCTGCCGTTGCCGCAGTCCCCGTATTGGCTTCGAGGACTCCAAAGATGGGAACGTCGACAGACTGTCCATCGGAGACTGCAAATGTTACAGGATCACCAATTCCATATTCCTGGCTATGTGCGGCATCCTGATAGACATTATAAGGCAATGTCTTACTGGCATCCGAATTTGCAATTTGGCGGGCCGTTCCCGAAGCATTCAGGCCGCCGTCAATGGAAAAGGTGAAGGATTCAACCCCTCCAGAGCAGGTGACAGCAAGGTCCCCACCATTCTGGTTATTGGAAACCTTGGCATTGATCGGGTTATTCCACAGCCCGCTGGTCTGGCCAAAGTCCAGAACACCCCAGGCATCGCCTGCATTGCTGGTTGCATTGATGGCACAGCCTTCCAGCACAGTCGCCTTGACCTGGATTTCGCCGGTGGATTCACCGGTCGGAACGGTCGGGGCTGTTTGGGCGTTTGCCAGGGTAGAGAAACCTGCCACAGCACTCACGATGCCACACAAGACATACTGATTCATTTTCATTTATATTCTCCCAACATAATCATTCGTATCACGTTCGAGCACCCTGGTTCGACAACCTTGCCGCTCCAGGCTACCTGTCTATTGTCCACTGCTCGATTTTCACTATTTCTCTCGGCAATCAGGTGCGGCTGAACGGTGTCAAGACAACGTCCACGAGCCCAATGTCCCTTGAACCCAGTTTGGCAGTCGGAAAAGTCGATAAGACAAATCACGGCCGCCGCAATGATAGCGGGGCAATCACCGAGTCATGCTGAATGCTTTAATTGTTCAGACGCGAGTGCTCAGCGAAGCTCTATGTCGCCATGCATCGAGGAGACACTGTAATTGTTGGATGATAATCCTAGCGAGGCATGATAACGCACTATCATAGTGCACCATCTGTTGTAGATTATATCCGAACGCTTAGAGGGGAGTCTTCTGCTTTTCGAAGAAAATTTATGAACTTTTGTTAACTACTTTAGCTGCGTGATTCTTGTAACCGTCACTCATTCTATCTTACGCCATCACTCGCCATAAGCCATGGAATGGCCGAACAATTATACCGCCAGGGCTGAATAGTCAACGATGATGAGTATAGGGCTAGGCTGCCAGGTTGACCGCAGAAGGGAAAGTAACGACGAATCCAGAAACGTTCATTCGACAGGTAGTACCGGGATTTTCGACATCCAGTGAATGAAGTTGCTTAACGTATGGGTATGGAAAACGAGAAGCGCTTGAAGCCGCCCCCATCTCAACTACAACAACGCCGCCACCCGTGCAATTTCCTCCTGATTGAAGACCCGGATACCATGTTGCGTCAGCAAGGCCGTGGTCACTCCCATCCCTGCCACCGTATGACCATCGAAGCAACCATCGTAAATGCGCTGGCTACCGCAGGAAGGGCTACCCTCGGTGAGAATGGCAAAGCGGATTCGATGGCGGCGACACAGTGCCAGCGCCAGATCGGCGCCATACCGGAAGGCCACGGAGACATCCTCGCCGTCACGTGTCATGACGCGCGCTTCCCTGGCCAGTACCTCGGCGCCTCCGCCTCCTTCGATCTCCGCCGGCGCGCGGGGCGTGGCAAGCCCGGCCTGCACCTCGGGGCATACCGTGACCAGTCGCCCCTCCTTGCGCCAGCGTGCCAGGATGTCGCTCTGCTGCGTCTTGGCCCGACCGTCGTAACGAACCGGCTGACCCAGCAGACACGCACTGATCAGCAGTTTTTCCATGGCTTCCTCATGCCTTTCCTTCGTGTCGACATCTTCGTTCTTTCGATCATGCCGGAAATGACCCGCGCCACAACTCTTCGGGAGTACCAACCAGGCGCACCTCCCCCAACGTCACGCCTCCCAGCTCGAAGGAGGTCTGCGAACCTGGGTCACACGCGAAGCCAGCCGCCCGATAAAAACGCAACGCCCGTTCATTGGCAGTCAGCACCCAGAGGCTGATATGAGAAGGCGAATCCTGACGTATCTCCGTCAAGGCATGTTGCCACAGATGCCGACCGACCCCGCAGGACCAATAGGCCGGATCCAGGTAGAGGGTATATATCTCGATCTGATGCGGGACGGTATCGGTATCGCGACAAGGCCCCCAGGCGCAGAAGCCGACCACTCGCCCGTCGCCCTCGGCCACCACCACTCGAGTCTCGCCATGCATCAACCTGTCCTGCCACAGGCGCTTTTGCTGCGTGACGGAAAGACTTTCCAGATAATCCCACAACAGAATATCGCGATAGGCTACCCGCCATGCCCGGACATGCACGCGAGCGATTCCGGCAGCATCATCCAGACTCGCCCACCGCACGGTGACGGGAACTCTCTCGATCACAGCATCACCTCGCTTCATGCGCCAATATGCCGTACACCACGTGCGTCACGGGTTCTTCGTTGATCCATTCACACTCCCGCAGACGCCCTTCCTCGGTGAAGCCCAGGCGCTCGGCCACGGCACGGCTGCGCAGGTTGTGCTCGCCGCAGTGCAACTCGACACGGTGCAGGCCCAGTTCATCGAATCCCAGAGTCAGCAGCTCGCGCACGCAGGCCGTGATGATGCCGTGGCCGGTAACGTCATGACTCAACCAATACCCCAAGGCGGCCATGCGCCGGCTCGCCACGATTCGGTTGAATCCGCAGGCGCCAGCCAGCTCGCCGCGCCACAGAATGGCGAAATGCATGGCGGTACCGGCCTGCCACTCCTGCATGGCAGAGTCGATGAACGCACGGCTATCGTCGACCGCCCGAGTAGCATCCACCCAGGGCAGCCATGCGCGCAGCGTGGACCGGCTGGTATCGACGGCATCGAATAACGACTCGGCATGGTGATGAGCCAGCGGCTCAATGGCGATCTCTCGGGTAACATCACGGCGTCGTGGCGGCATGACGTGTTTCCTCCTTGAATCACGTGAAGATCCAAGCATGACAGCTTCGCAGGCATCCCACGAGCCACCTCGCCCTGGCGTTCTCTAGCCCGGTCGCGACAGGGCAACCAAGTTGTTAGAGTGCTATTTATCTCACTCGACTGGATACAAGGAGATTTCGATGCAGATCGATCTGACCGGCAAGACCGCTATCGTCACCGGCTCCACCGGAGGTATCGGCTTCGCCATTGCCAAGGGCCTGGCCGACAGCGGGGCCAGCGTGGTGTTGAACGGGCGCAAGCAGGCTGCCGTGGACGACGCCCTCGAACGCCTGCGCCAGCAAGTGCCGAACGCCGATGCCCGCGGCGTGTCCGCCGACCTCGGCAGCGCCGAGGGTTGTGATGCCATGCTCACCGCCGAGCCCGACACCGACATCCTGGTCAACAACGTCGGCATCTTCGGCCCTCAGGACTTCTTCGACACGCCGGACGACGAATGGCAACGCTTCTTCGACGTCAACGTGATGTCCGGGGTGCGCCTGTCGCGGGCCTATGCCGGAGGCATGGTCGAGCGCGGCTGGGGACGCATCCTGTTCCTGTCGTCGGAGTCGGCGCTGAACATCCCCGACGACATGATTCACTATGGTATGACCAAGACCGCCTATCTGTCGCTGTCGCGGGGACTGGCCAAGCGTCTGGCCGGCACCGGCGTCACGGTCAACGCGGTACTGCCGGGGCCGACCCTCTCCGAGGGCGTCCAGGAAATGCTCGCCGAGCAACAGAGACAGAGCGGCAAGTCGATGGAGGATACCGCGCGGGACTTCGTGATGGCCCAACGCCCCAGTTCGATCATCCAGCGCGCCGCCAGCGTCGAGGAAGTCGCCAACATGGTAGTCTACGCCGCCTCGCCCCAGGCATCGGCCACCAGCGGCGCCGCCCTGCGAGTGGATGGCGGCGTGGTAGACAGCATTGCCTGAGTGACTCGTCGCGTCCGGCCTCGCTCGGTATCCCCCGGGCGAGGCCGGGACCGTCAACTCAACGTCAAGGAAGTCCCCAGGGGCAGGCGACGCAGGCGTTGCCCGATCGCCGCGTACAGGGCATTGGCCACCGCCGGCGCGATAGGTGGCACCCCTGGCTCGCCCACCCCGGTGGGCGGTTCACTGGACGACACGATGTGTACCTCGACCTCGGGCATCTGATTCATCCGCAGGACCTGATAGTTGTGGAAGTTGGTCTGCTGCACCACCCCCTGGTCGAGACTGATCTCGCCGGAGATGGCCGCGGCAAGACCAAAACCGATGCCGCCTTCCATCTGCGCCTTGATCACGTCCGGATTCACGGCCACGCCGCAGTCCACCGCGCACACCACCCGGTCGACCGAATAGCTGCCATCCGACTTGACGGTTACCTCCGCCACCTGGGCCACGAAGGACGAGAAGGATTCGTGCACGGCCACGCCGCGCCCCCGTTGCTCACCCTCGGCACCCGCGTCCAGTGGCTTCTCCCAGCCGGCCTGCTCGGCTGCCAGCTTCAACACGCCACGATGGCGCGGCTTGTCGTTCAGCAATGCCAGGCGATAGGCCACCGGGTCCTGCTCGGCCGCGACCGCAGCCTCATCGATCAGACACTCGGTGGAAAAGGCAGTATGCGTATGTCCCACCGAACGCCACCACTGCACCGGTACGCCGATATCGCTGGGGGTGGTGAGCTCGACCTGCAGATTGGGCACGCCATAGGCCAGGTTGGCCGCGCCTTCCACCGAGGTCGCGTCCACACCGTCCTTGACCATGACGGACTCCATGGGCGTCCCCGTCATGATCGACTGTCCCACCAGGTGCTGATGCCAGGCCACGAGCTTGCCCTGCTCGTCCAGCGCCAGCCGCCCGCGATGCACGTTGAGCGGCCGGTAATAGCCGCCACGGGTATCGTCCTCGCGCATCCAGACCATCTTCACCGGCGCCTCGATGCCATCCTCGCGAGCCGCCTTGGCGATGGACACGGCCTCGAGCACGAAATCGGACTGCGGGTTGGCGCGCCGACCGAAACTGCCGCCCGCGTATAGCTGGGTCAGCGAGACATTCTCCGGCGCGATGCCAAGCAGCTCGGCCACGGCCTGGCGATCCATGGTCTGCCACTGTTCGCCGTTCCAGATATCACAGCGGTCGTCGCCGAGTTCCACCAGGCAGTTCATCGGTTCCATGGCGGCGTGGGCCAGATAGGGGAAGACATATTCCGCCTCGACCAGAGTCGCGGGCTCCTCCAGCGCTGCGGCGGCATCGCCATGCCGGGCGGCGACCTTGCCCTCCTGGCCGGCCAGTTCCTGAAAGTGGGCCACGATCTCGTCCGTGCCCTGGGTGAAGGCCTCGCTCTCGTCCCACTCCAGCGACAATGCATCACGCCCCTGGCTCGCCGCCCAGGTGTTGTCCGCCAACACCGCCACGCCTTCGAAGCGATGTGGTCCACCGGCGAAACGTACCACCCCGACCACGCCGGGAACCTCGCGTGCCTTGCTGTCATCGACCGAGGCCAAGGTAGCGCCGAACGTCGGCGGATGCGCCGGCACCGCGATCAACATGCCGGGACGGGTCATGTCCTGGGTGAAGATGGCACTGCCATCGGTCTTCGCCGGGCTGTCCTGGCGTGGTGTATCGAGCTTGCCGATCAGGCGAAAGTCGTCGGGATCCTTGAGCGTCACGTCCTCCGGCACCGGCAACTCGGCGGCCGCTTCCACCAGCTCGCCGAAACCGCTCTCGTTACCGGACGACTCATGGCGCAAGCGCCCCTCGCGCACATGGATCTCCTCGGCAGGCACCTGCCAGCGTTCGGCGGCGGCCGCCACCAGCATGGCCCGGGCCGTCGCGCCGGCATGCCGCATCTGCTCGTAGGAATTGGCAATGGCGGTACTGCCACCGGTGCCCTGCATGCCGAACGCCAGGTTCTTGTAGCGCTCGGCATCCGCTGGAGCCCCCTCCACGGATACATCGCGCCAGTCGGCGTCGAGTTCTTCGGCCACCAGGGTGGCGAGGCCGGTGTAGGTGCCTTGTCCCATTTCCAGATGCTTGGCGACCACGACCACCGCGCCATCGGTGCCGATGCGCACGAAGGCATTGGGGGAAAAGTCATCGCCTTCACTGGCTGCGACCTCCTCCGCCTGCACCTGCCCGCCGCGCATCAGCAAGGGCGACAGGTAGACGCCCAGTGCCAGGCCGGCAGAACCCTGCAGGAAGTGACGACGACTGATGTTGACGACCTCGGTGCGGGGCCGGGACGTCGGTTTGGGGTCGAAAATGCCCATCGTCGATCTCCTCATGCCAGGGAAGTGGCGGCTTCATGAATGGCGGCGCGAATGCGTACATAGGTTGCGCAGCGGCAGATGTTGCCGCTCATCACCGAATCGATGTCGTCGTCGCTGGGATCGGCGTTTTCACTGAGCAGTGCCACGGCCGCCATGATCTGCCCGGACTGGCAGTAACCGCACTGCACGACATCGAGCTTGCGCCAGGCCGCCTGCACCGCCTCGCCGATGCGCTCGTCACCCACCGCCTCGATCGTGGTGATCTCGCGCTCCCCCACCGCCGAGACGGGCGTAACACAGGAACGCGTCGCCTCACCGTCCAGATGCACGGTACAGGCGCCACACAACGACATGCCGCAGCCATACTTGGTACCGGTCAGGCCCACCACGTCGCGCAATGCCCACAGCAAGGGCATTTCATCAGGCACATCCAGCTCATGGGTCTGCCCATTGATCGTCAAGGTCGCCATTTGCGCGTCTCCTCATCGCGTCTTGTTATCCTCGGCGCTCGCCGCACCGAAAACTGTCAGGCGACTAGCCAAGATAGCAGCTCGCGCCATTCACGCAGTCAACTTCCGGCATCCTGCCAGGGATCGTAGCTGCCGAAGTTCCACAGATGCCCCTCGAGATCGCGACAGCTATACAGGCGCCCGCCATAAGGCTGATCCTCGGGCGGCATCAGCACTCGTGCACCCGCTGCCACGGCCTGACGATGATGGGCATCGACGTCGTCGACGATGACATAAGGGCTCTGTGTCACAGCGGCATCCGGCGTGGCCATGGGAACCTGCCAGCGATCGAATTCTCCTTCTCGCGCCGAACCCAGCATGACCATGCCGTTGCCGAAGGTCAGTTGGGCATGGGCGATGCCGCCGTCGTCGTCTTCCACCACCAGATGCCGTTCGAAACCGAATGCCTCGCACAGCCAGTCGATCGCCTGGGCGGCATCGTGGTAGCGCAAGGTCGGTATCATGGTGGCCCGGTTGAGATTCGTCATGTCGCCCTCCATCGGTCGATGCGTTTCATCCGGCCCCATCGATCCCGATCCGCCATCCCGTGGGAGACGGCTCACGACAGGGCCAAGCCTCTTCCAGCGCGCAGGCGAAGCGGATCGTGCAACCAGCATCGCCGGCATCAGACACAAGATAACCCCCCATCCCGCTGGTCGCCCGCAAACTGCCGAAATCGACACCGCCCCACGTCAGGCCATAAAAAAGCGGCGGGCAAGGCCCGCCGCAACACCGATCAGAGCGCCTGATCAGAGAGAGTCACAAGAAAGAGAAAGCCACAGGAATCAGATTTCGAACCCGCGACCGAAGTCGTCGGGAGACAGCGCCATCAGCGACTCGCCACCGGCCTGGATCATCTGGACGTGGGCCCGGGTGCGCGGCAGCAGCCGTTCATAGTAGAAGCGCGCGGTATTGACCTTGGCGCGGTAGAAGGCGGCATCATCAGTGCCGGCGGCCAGGGCACTCTTGGCCTGCTTCACGGCGCGGGCGAACAGGTAGGCGAGCGTCACGTAACCGGAGTACATCAGGTAGTCGACGCTGGCCGCACCCACTTCCTCACGGTCGTTCATGGCTTTCATGCCCACGCCCATGGTCAGCTCGCCCCACTCGGCATTGAGCTTGGCCAGCGGGCGAACGAACTCGGCCATGTCGGGATTGCCTTCTTCGGCCTGGCAGAACTTGTGGATCTCCTTGGTGAAGATCTTGAGCGTCTCGCCCTGGCTCATCAACACCTTGCGGCCCAGCAGGTCGAGCGCCTGGATACCGGTGGTGCCTTCATAGAGACGGGTGATACGGGCATCGCGCACCAGTTGTTCCATGCCCCATTCCTGGATGAAGCCGTGGCCGCCGAACACCTGTACGCCCTCATTGGTCGCCTCGAACCCGACCTCGGTGAGAAACGCCTTGACGATGGGCGTCAGCAGGCCGAGCAGGGTCTCGGCACGCTCGGTCTGCTCGGTGTCGTCACTGCGCTCCACCACATCGACCATCTGCGCCGCATAGAGCACCAGCATGCGGCCACCCTCGGCGAAGGCCTTCTGGGTCAGCAGCATGCGGCGGACATCCGGGTGCACGATGATCGGATCGGCAGGCTTGTCCTCGGCCTTGGCGCCGGACAGTGCACGCATCTGCAGGCGATCCCGTGCATAGGCCAGGGCGTTCTGGAAGCTGGCCTCGGTGAGCCCGAGACCCTGGATGCCCACCCCGATGCGCGCGGCATTCATCATGGTGAACATGCAGGCCAGCCCCTTATGGGGCTTGCCGACCAGAAAACCACGGGCGCCATCGAAGTTCATCACGCAGGTGGCGTTGCCATGGATGCCCATCTTGTGCTCGAGCGAGCCGCAACTCACGCCGTTGCGCTCTCCCGGGTTGCCGTCGGCATCCGGCAGGAACTTCGGCACCACGAACAAGGAGATGCCCTTGGAACCGGCCGGAGCGTCCGGCAGCTTGGCCAGCACCAGGTGCACGATATTCTCGGCCAGGTCATGGTCGCCGGCGGAGATGAAGATTTTGGTGCCGCTGAGCGTGTAGCTGTCGTCATCGTTGGGTACCGCCCGGGTCTTGATCAGTCCCAGGTCGGTGCCGCAGTGCGGCTCGGTCAGGCACATGGTGCCGGTCCACACGCCCTCGACCAGCTTGCTCAGGTAGGTGGCTTGCTGTGCTTCGGTGCCATGATGACGCAAGGCATCGGCGGCCCCATGGGACAGCCCCGGATACATGCCCCAGGCCAGGTTGGTGGCGCAGATCATCTCCGAGAGCACCATGGCCAGCGAAGGCGGCAGCCCCTGCCCGCCCTGCTCCGGATCGGCGGCCAGGCCCGGCCAGCCACCTTCCACGTAGCGGCTGTAAGCCTCCTTGAAGCCCTTCGGCGTCTTGACCTCACCGCCCTCCAGCAAACAACCTTCCAGGTCGCCGCTCTGGTTCAACGGCAGCAGCTCTTCGCGTGCGAAGCGCGCCCCTTCCTCGAGGATCGCCCCGACCACATCGGGCGTCGCCTCCTCGCCACCGGGCAATCCCGCATAATGGGTCGGATAGTCGAGCATCTCGTCCATGACGAAGCGCAGATCACGCAAGGGGGCCTGGTAGTCGGGCATTGTCTCTCTCCTCGAACGTGGACGCATGCAGCGGCCGAACCGCTTGCAAACAGCCTTTCAAACAATTGTTTGAAATTACGCCCGCGAGACAGGACAGTCAAGCGTTCGTTTTATCGACATGACGTACGGTAAGGAAGAAGGAAGATAGACTAGCCCCAAAGCAGGGAGCATCAAGCGTTTCTTCCCTCTTCCAGCGATATAGCCGCGTTCTTCCTGCTTCAGCTCATCCGAATCCCGCCGTCCAGGCGGATCACTTCGCCGTTGAGCATCGGGTTGGTGACGATCTGTTCGGCCAGGCGGGCGTATTCATCGGGCTTGCCGAGCCGCTTGGGGAAAGGAATGGAAGCGGACAACGCCGCCACGGCGTCCTCCGGAATGTCGCTCATCATCGGTGTCTCGAATACTCCGGGGGCAATCGCCATGACACGGATCCCGTGCCGCGAGAGCTCGCGGGCCGCCGGCAGGCTCATGCCGACCACGCCCGCCTTGGAGGCACTGTAGGCGCACTGCCCCACCTGACCATCGAAGGCAGCGACCGAAGCGGTGTTGATGATCACGCCCCGTTCGCCATCCTCGCCCGGCGCATTCTTGGACATTGCTGCCGCGGCCAGGCGCATCACGTTGAAGGTGCCCACCAGGTTGATCTGCACGGTACGCGCATAGGCATCGAGATCGGCGGGGTTGCCTTCGCGGTCGAGCAGCTTGGCCACACTGACCACACCGGCGCAATGGATCACCCCGGCCAGGCCACGCTCGCCCTCTCCTTTCTCCCCCAGGGCGACGGCCGCCTCCACGGCGGCTTGCATATCATCCTCGCGAGTGACATCCCCGCGCACCGCACGGGCCGCTTCGCCGAGCCGGGCGGCATGCGACTCGACAGCCTCGCTGAGATCGCACAGCACCACGCGGCCGCCGGCGGCCACGATACGCTCCGCCGTGGCGGCGCCCAGCCCGGATGCGGCACCGGTGATCAGAAAGGCGTTGTCCTTCAATTGCATCGCTACATCTCCATGGTCATTGAGCGGCCGTCTCCGCCTTGTCGGCGGCATCCGCGCGCAGCTTGAAGCGTTGGATCTTGCCGCTGGGTGTCTTGGGCAGGGTGTCGACGAATTCGATCACCCTGGGAAAGGCATGGGTCGAGAGGCGCTCGCGCACTTGCTGGCGGATTTCGTCGGCGAGTGTATCGCTGGCCTCGACACCGTCTCGCAGCACCACATAGGACTTGATGATCTCGCCGCGAATCTCGTCGGGCTGGCCCACTGCGGCCGACTCCGCCACGGCCGGATGCATGAGCACCGAGTTCTCCACATCGGTGGGCCCGACCCGATAACCGGCGGTGGTGATGATGTCGTCGTCGCGACCGGCGAACTGGAAGCTGCCATCCTCATTGCGCTGCACCACGTCACCGGTCAGATAATAGCCCCCGACGAAGGGTTCCTTCTCCTGCCAGGTATAGCCGGGGAAGAAATGTGCCGGAGAACGGGCGATGTCGACCGCCAGCACGCCGGGTTCCCCGGGCGGCAGCTCGTTGTACTCGGCATCGAGGATCGCCAGACGATAGCCGGGCATCGGCACGCCCATGCCACCGACATGCTTGGGATGCGCCAGGGCGTGATGGTTGCAGCAGGTCATGCCGGTCTCGGTCTGGCCATAGTGGTCCATCACCGAACAGCCCAGCGCCGTTTCCACCCAGGTGACCACCTCGGTATTGAGCGGCTCGCCGGCGGAACTGGCACGCCGCAAGGAGAGCCGCTCCCGGGCGTCGTCGAACAGTCCCGATGCCTTCATCAAGCGGTAGGCAGTGGGCGCGGCGGCGAAATTGGTGATGCCATGACGCTCCATGAAGCTCAGCGCACCCTCGGCACTGAAGCCGGACTCGCAGAAGTGCGTGGTCACACCCAGCAACAGCGGGCCGGCGATGGCGTAGTAAAGGCCATAGGCCCAGCCGGGATCGGCCATGTTCCAGAAACGGTCGCTGTCATCGAGACCGATGGCCAGTTCCATGTAGAGCGCGAAGGCCGGCATGGCGGCGAGCGGCACGGCAACTCCCTTGGGCTTGCCCACGGTGCCGGAGGTGAACATCTGCAGGAAGGGGGCATCCGGCGACTGCCGCGGTGCCGCTGTCTCGATGGACGAATGCGCCAGGGCCGAGGCCCAATCCAGGTCATCGTCATGTTCGGCATCGGGCCCACCCACGGCGAGTACCGGCGGACACTGAGCCAGACCATCGAACTTGGCGCGATTGTCGCCATCGGTGATCACCAGGCGGGTATCGGCACGCTCCAGCCGATACGCCACCGAATCGGATCCGAAGGCGGTGAACAGCGGCTGGTAGACCGCGCCGATGCGCCAGCTGGCCAGTATCGCGATCAACAGCTGTGGCGAGCGAGGCAGCATGCAGGCGATACGGTCGCCCTCGCCCAGGCCACGCTCGGAGAGCCAGCCGGCGAGCTTCTCGCTTTCGGCAGCCAGTTCGCCATAGCTCAACGTCGTGATCCGTCCTCGAGTGTCCTCGTGGACCAGGGCCGTCACCTCGGCGCGCCCTTCGCGCAAGTGGCGACCACAACACGCCTCGAAGGCATTCAACCGGCCATCGCGATGGTCGTCGAGCCGGGCGACGACATCGTCGATGGCAAAGGTCTCGAGATAGGCATGATAGTCGGGAAGGGTCGTGGTCATGGGCTTGCCCCCTTGTGATTGTTGTCGGAAACCGCTCGCCATGTTTTCGTTGACGTAAGCGTCAACCTATCAAGCGCTAGGGTCAAGCTAGAGGCTCGGGCTCGGCAGGGCAAGCACCGAAGACGCAAATGGGGCTAGACCATGGTCGACGCCATGGCAAACGACAAGCGCCCGTCAGCCGGCGGGATGGGTCAACATGGCGACGAGTTCCCCGGCGAGTTCATCCGGCGTGCGTTCACCATCGGGGTCATACCAGCGCACGGTCCAGTTGAGCGCGCCCATCACGAAACGTGAGACCAGGAAACGATCGCCCCGGATCAGGCCGGCGGCCAGGGCGTCGTCGATCACCTCTTCCCAGAGTGCCTCGTAGGCATCGCGAAGGTGGCTGAGATGGGCTCTCGCCGGCGCGTCCAGGCGTCGCCATTCGTACAGCGCCACCACATGGGCGTTGCGGTCGGTGAGCAGCGTCTCCAGGTGAGCCCGGGCCATGGCGTGCAACCTCGAAGCGGGGTCGCTGTCGCAGTCATCGAGGGCTGCCCGTGCGATACCGAGGGCGTTTTCCGTGCCTTCCTCGATCACCGCGGCCAGGATCTCCTGCTTGTCGCGGAAATGGTGGAACAGGCTGCCGGACTTGATGCCCATCTCCTGGGCCAGCATGCGCACCGTGGTACGGTCGAAGCCTTCCTGAACGAAGAGCTGGGCGGCCTGGCGCGTCAGTTCCTTGCGGCGCGGAGAGTCATTCATTACATTCATCGAGATTTACACTAGCGCTTGCTTGGTTGACCCTGAGAAGATCATAGCCCCGCCGACGGGTCAACGCCGTTGACCAAGGCGCCCTCACAATCACAACCATCACTGATCGGGAGATACCTCATGAGCCACGCCGACGATATCGTATTCCTCTCCGCGACCCGCACGCCCATGGGCGGGATGCTCGGCAGCCTCGCGTCGCTCAGCGCACCGCAGCTCGCCGCCACCGCCATTCGTGCCGCCATCGAACGCGCCGGCATCGAGGCCTCCGCCATCGACGAGGGCATCCTGGGCTGTGTGCTGCCCGCCGGCGTCAAGCAAGGGCCGGCCCGGCAGGCCATGCGTCAGGCCGACATTCCCGACACCATCGGCGCCACCACCATCAACAAGCTGTGCGGCTCGGGCATGAAGGCCACCATGCTGGCCCATGACCTGATCCGCGCCGGCAGTGGCGAGATCCTGCTCGCCGGCGGCATGGAATCCATGTCCAACGCCCCGCATGTGCTGACCCGGGCGCGCACCGGCTACCGCCTGGGGCACGGCGAGTTGAAGGACCACATGTTCCTCGATGGCCTGGAAGACGCCGAGACCGGTCAGTTGATGGGCGGCTTCGCCCAGCAGATCGCCAGCGAGCGCGGCTATTCCCGCGAGCGGCTCGATGACTTCGCCATTGCCTCGCTGGAACGCGCCATGCAGGCCACCGAGGCCGGCCACCTGGATGCCGAGATGGCGCCGGTCACGGTCAAGGATCGCAAGGGCGAGACCCGGGTCGAGCACGACGAGCAGCCCTTTCAGGCCCGGCTCGACAAGATTCGCGAACTGCGCCCGGCGTTCGCCAAGGACGGCACCATCACGGCGGCCAACTCGAGCTCGATCTCCGACGGCGCCTCGGCGCTGATCCTGGCCAGCCAGGCGGCGGCGGACCGGGTCGGCGTCAAGCCCATCGCCCGCATGCTGGGCCACAGCACCCATTCGCGCCATCCGAGCGAGTTCACCATCGCCCCGGTGGGCGCCATCGACAAGCTGATGAAAAAACTCGATTGGGGCGTCGACGACGTGGACCTGTTCGAGATCAACGAAGCCTTCGCCGTGGTCACCCTGATGGCCATGGACGACCTGAGCCTGCCCCATGACAAGGTCAACGTCTTCGGCGGTGCCTGCGCCCAGGGCCACCCCATCGGCTCCACCGGCTCGCGGATCATCGCCACCCTGATCCACGCCCTGCGCACCAAGGGCGGCAAGCGCGGCATCGCCAGCCTGTGCATCGGCGGCGGTGAAGCCACCGCCGTGGCCGTGGAACTGATCGACTGAGGCGCTTCGTCCGCCGCCCCTTGCTAATGGCGAGGGGCGGCCAGGCGCTCCAGCCGCAACCGCTGGCGATCGTCGAACAATCGCCGGCTCCCCGCTGCCACCGCCACCAGGGTGCCGAAGCCGGTGCCCAGGGTCAGGGTGAACATCACCAGGATCTGATACTTGACCGCCAGTGCCGGCGGGCTGCCGGCCAGAATCTGGCCGGTCATCATGCCCGGCAGGCTGACCACGCCGGCGGCGGCCATGGCGTTGATGGTGGGCATCAGGCCGCTGCGCATCGCTTCGCGGCGGATATCGCCGACCGCCTCCTGCCAGCGCTGCCCGAGCATCAGGCGATTCTCGATCACCGCCCGCTGGCGCCAGGCCGTGTCGGTCAAGCGATCCAGCGCCAGGGCCACACCGGTCATGGTATTGCCGAGCATCATGCCCAGCAGCGGAATGGCGTACTGCGGCCGGTACCAGGGATCCGGCCCGATGATCACGGTCAGGGTCAGCACGGCCACGCTGAACGAGGACACGAACATCGCCAGCGTGCCGATGCCGAACGCCCAGCCGCCTACCAGGCGACGCTTCTGGCGTGCCATCACCTCGCGCCCGGCAATCAGCAGCATGCCGAACGCCATCAGCGTCACCCAATGCAATGCCGATGCCGCGAAAAGCGCCTCCAGCACCAGCCCTACCAGAGATAACTGAATCACGGTGCGCACAGCGGCGATCAGCAGGCTTCTGGCCATGCCGAGCCGCGCGACGACCGTGCACCCCGCCAGCGCCACTACCAGCAGTGCCGCCAGGGCCAATTGCCACCAGGTGAGCACGATCACGTCCATGCGCTCGCCTCCTCCTCTGCCACCAGTTGCCCATCGCGGATGCACCAGTGACGATCCGCCACCCGAGCGATCTGGCCCGTGTCGTGGGCCACCCAGAGCGTCGGCCAGCCTCGAGCACGAATACGCTCGACCAGCCAGGCTTCCACGCGCCGGATCGTGGCCTCGTCGAGATTGGCGGTGGGTTCGTCGAGCAGCAAGGCCTCAGGCTCACGGGCGACCGCGCGCAATAGCGCCAGACGCTGCTTCTCCCCGGAAGAAAGCCGCGACACCTGCCAGTCGAGCACGTCCGGGGTAAAGCCCAGCGTCTCCAGATCGGCCGGGGCGACCCTCGGCAGATGATCGCCGACACGATCGGCCCACCAATGACTCTCCGCCGGCACCAGCATCACCCGGGCCCGCCATTCATGAGCCGGGGTCATCGACTGCGCCCGTTCGTCCAGCCACGCTTCCCCTGCGTGAGGATCGAGGTCCGCCAGGGCACGCAACAGCCGGCTCTTTCCCGAACCGCTGGCCCCCGAGAGGCAAAGAATCTCGCCGGGCGAGAGGTTCAGATCGACGTCGCTTAGTTCACCTACGGCGAAGCGCTCGAGACTCAGCGAATGAGGGCACACAAGTGATGGCTCCTGAGCGGGGTCAACATATCAAGAAAACACGATAATGCCTCACTATCCGGCTCTCTGGACAGCACCGCCGGAAAGCCGAACACCCATTCGGGTCTCGATGACGGTAATCCCTCGACTCTCTCTGTGGCTCTCTCTTCGCGGTCATCGAACCTTCATCGACACGACATCTTCTCGACCCGCCGTTGTCACGGTGACTGAACAGCCTATTGCCCGTGCTTCCTTTTCCCGACACAGGTGATTTCCATGCAGCCACTGACCCGCTCCATGATGACCGGTGCCATCGCCCTCGCCGCCTTGACCGCCGGCCAGGCCCAGGCCGAATTCCAGCTCAGCGAGCGATTCACCGACGCCGACGGTGATCTGGTGGCCGACATCCCCGAAGACGAGTCCCAGTGGCTCGACCCGGATACCCTGATATTCGCCTATACACCGGTCGAGGATCCCGCCGTCTATGCCGAGGTGTGGGCCGGTTTCCTGAAGCACATGGAAGAGGTCACCGGCAAGAAGGTGCAATTCTTCCCGGTGCAGTCCAACGCCGCCCAGATCGAGGCGATGCGTGCCGGACGTCTCCACGTGGCCGGTTTCAACACCGGCTCCAATCCGCTGGCCGTGGCCTGTGCCGGCTTTCGCCCCTTCGCCATGATGGCCGCCGAGGATGGCTCCTTCGGTTACGAGATGGAGATCATCACCCATCCGGAATCCGGCATCGACGAGGTGGAAGACATTCGCGGCAAGACCCTGACGCACACCTCCGAAACCTCCAACTCCGGCTTCAAGGCCCCCACTGCCCTGATGGCCTCCGAGTTCGGCATGACTTCCGGCGAGGACTACGAGGTCGATTTCTCCGGCAAGCACGACAACTCGGTGCTCGGCGTGGCCAACCAGGACTACGCGGTGGCCACCGTCGCCAATTCGGTGAAGAACCGCATGATCGACCGGGGCGTCGTCGACGCCGATCAACTCGAAGTGCTCTACCAGTCCGACACCTTCCCCACCACCGGCTATGGCGCCGTCTACAACCTGGCCCCCGAGCTGCAGGAAGCGATCAAGGAAGCCTTCTTCAGCTTCGACTGGGAGGGCAGTGAGCTGGCCGAGGAATTCGGCCGCAGCGGAGATGAACAGTTCATCCCCATCAGCTTCAAGGAACACTGGTCGGTGATCCGCCAGATCGACGACGCCAACGGCGTCGAATACAACTGCAGCTGAGCCTTTCCGGCCATTCGGCCGGACCATGGATGCGGACGGCCTGCCGTCCGCATTTGCGTATTGAAGAGGATGCCGTGTGCTGAGCATCGACCGTCTTTCCAAGACTTATGGCGCCCAGAGCGGCGCCTCAGGCGACACCGCCCTGCGCAACGTGACCTTCCAGGTGCCGCAAGGCCAGGTGATGGGGCTGATCGGCCCTTCCGGGGCCGGCAAGTCCACCCTGATCCGCTGCATCAACCGCCTGGTGGAACCCTCATCCGGGACGATCAGGTTGGGCGAGAGCGACCTGGCCGCCATGCGCGGCCGCGACTTGCGCCGGGCGCGGCGGCGGATCGGCATGATCTTCCAGGAATATGCCCTGGTGGAGCGTCTCACCGTGATGGAGAACGTGCTCTCCGGCCGGCTGGGCTATGTGCCCTTCTGGCGCAGCTTTACCCGGCGATTTCCGGGCCACGACATCGAGAACGCCTACCGCCTGCTGGACCGGGTCGGCCTGCTCGACCACGCCGACAAGCGCGCCGATGCCCTTTCCGGCGGTCAGCGACAACGCGTGGGCATTGCCCGCGCCCTGGCCCAGGAGCCGGAACTGCTGCTGGTGGATGAACCCACGGCCAGCCTCGATCCCCGGACCAGCCGACAGATCATGCGCCTGATCAGCGAGATTTGCCGGGAGCGCGAATTGCCGGCCATCGTCAATATCCACGACGTTCCCCTGGCACAGCAGTTCATGCACCGCATCGTCGGATTGCGTAGCGGCGAGATGGTCTTCGATGGCTCGCCCGACGATCTCGACGACGCCATGCTCACCGAAATCTATGGCGCCGAAGACTGGACCGCCATGCGCCAGGAACACGAGGACGACACAGCCGCCGGACAGGCCGCCCGGCTGCAACTGGCGGGAGGCGCCGGATGAATCACGCCCGGCAGTACCCGCGCCACTGGCGACGCCCGCCGCAGATCATCACCGACCACCGTTGGCGACGCATCCTGCCGCTCGCGATTCTTGCCTATCTGATACTGGCAATGGGTTCGCTGGAGATCGACGGCGCTCGCCTGATCGAGGGCCTGGAACGCGGGGCACGCTTCGCTCATGGCTTTCTGCAACCTGACTTCACCAGTCGCTGGGGCGACATCCGCCAGGGCCTGATCGAAAGCCTGACCATGACACTCACCGCCACCGTGGTAGGCATTCTGGTCTCGGTGCCCATCGGCATCGGCGCGGCGCGCAACCTGGTGCCGCGCCCCATCTATCTGGTGTGCCGTTCGATCATCGCGGTGAGTCGTTCGCTGCAGGAGATCATCATCGCCATCTTCCTGGTGGCCATGTTCGGTTTCGGCCCCTTCGCCGGCTTCGTCACCCTGGCCTTCGCCTCCATCGGCTTTCTCGCCAAGCTGCTCGCCGATGACATCGAGGAAATCGATGCCAGCCAGGCCGAGGCCATACGCGCCACCGGCGCCAGTTGGTGGCAAGTGATCCACTATGCCGTACAGCCCCAGGTGATGCCGCGCCTGCTCGGCCTGTCGCTGTATCGGCTGGACATCAATTTCCGCGAGAGCGCGGTGATCGGGATCGTCGGCGCCGGCGGCATCGGTGCCACGCTCAACACCGCCATCGACCGCTACGAGTACGACAGCGCCGGGGCCATCCTGCTGATCGTCATCGCCATCGTCATGCTGGCGGAATACGCATCCAGCTATCTGAGGAAAACCCTGCAATGAGCAAGCTCGACCCCGGGGCCGGCGAGCCGGCCCACTACTCGCAGGTCTGGACCTTCCGCACGCCCCGCGCCAGGCTGGCGCTATGGTTCGGGTGGCTGGCCCTGGTCGCCCTGTTCGTGTGGTGCTGGCAGTTGATGAACGAAGGCACGATGTGGATGTTCGTCGCCGACGCTCCACGCCAGGCCGCCGACATCGGCAGCCGGCTGTTCCCGCCGAAACTGGGCTACTTGCCCGAATTGCTGGCCCCGTTATGGGATACGCTCAACATCGCGACCCTGGGCACCCTGGGCGGCGTCATCATGGCAGTGCCGGTGGCCTTTCTGGCGGCGCGCAACACCACACCCTCGGCCACGCTGGTGCGGCCCGTGGCTCTGCTGGTGATCGTGGCCTCGCGCTCGATCAACTCGCTGATCTGGGCCCTGCTGCTGGTGGCGATCATCGGTCCGGGACTGCTGGCCGGCATCGTCGCCATCGCCCTGCGTTCCATCGGCTTCGTCGGCAAGCTGTTGTACGAAGCCATCGAAGAAACCGACGCACACCAGATCGAGGCCGTGACCGCTACCGGCGCCCGCTCCTCCCAGGTGATCCATTACGGCATCGTTCCCCAGGTACTACCCGCCTTCTGGGGCATTTCGGTGTTCCGTTGGGACATCAACATCCGCGAAAGCACCATCCTCGGCCTGGTGGGCGCAGGCGGTATCGGCATGAAGCTGCAGTCCTCCATCGATACCCTGGCCTGGTCCCAGGTGGCGACCATCCTGATCGTCATACTGGCGACGGTGGTGGTCAGCGAGACGATCTCGGCACGGATGCGCCAGGCCCTGATCTGACGCAACGCATCGGGCCGGCGAATCCGACAAGCTTCAGCACAAGGCGGCGCGGCGCTCAGGACGCTTGCCCATGTGAGCGAGCCGCGCCTGGAGCGCCGCAAGGCGTTCCTCCGTTCCTCTCGCCCCGGCCGCCAGTATGTCCGCTGCCCAGCCGGGCAGGTCAGGCGAGATGCCGTAATAGACCCATTGCCCCTCGCGTCGATCCGCCAGCAACCCGCACTGGCGCAACTGGGCCAGATGACGCGATACCTTGGGCTGCGACAGCTCCAGGGCATGAGTCAACTCGCAGACACACAATTCTCCCTCGCCCTGGATGAGTAACATCAGCATCAGCCGGGTCTCGTCGGCCAGGCACTTGAAGACGTGCAGAGGTTCCAGTGTTTTCAAGAGCATCGCCCTCCTCGATGGCTTTCAACCGGCCTGCTGCTGGCGCGGCAAGGCCAGGGCCATCAAGGCGCTGGCCGCCACCAGAGCCGCCGATACCCACAGGCAGACGGAAAGGCCATGCACCTGATACAGCCAGCCGGACAGCACCGTTCCCGCGAGCCGCCCCATGGCGTTGGCCATGTAGTAGAAGCCCACGTCCATGGAGACGCCGTCGGAACGGGCGAAATGCACGATGAGATAGCTGTGCCAGCTGGAGTTGATGGCGAACAGCACGCCGAAGGCCAACAGGCCCGTCACCAGCCAGCCCACCTCGGCCAGCGGCAACAGGGCCAGCAATGCCGGCAGCCCGGCCAGCGCAAGGGCCCAGAACGCCGTGACGAAACGCGGGCCGCCCTTGATCAGACCGGTGAGTCGCGGAGCCTGGGTCTGCACGCCGCCATAGCCGATCACCCAGATGGCCAACAGGCCGCCTACCGTCCAGTGGCTCCAGCCATGCTGGTCATACAGGAACACCGGCAACGCCACCACGAACCACACGTCCCGGGCCGCGAAAAGACAGAATCGCGCCGCCGAGAGTACATTGATGGCCCGCGACTTGGAGAACACCTCGGTGAATTTCGGCTTGTGCTTGCCGCGGCCCAGATCGGCCTTGAGTCTGACCAGCGACAACCCCAGCACGACGGCCAGCATCACCGCCATGGCGATGACGGCACCGCGGAAGCCGATCCACGTCAACAGTGCCCCGCCCAGGAAGAAACCGGCGCCCTTGAGCGCGTTCTTGGAACCGGTGAGGATCGCCACCCAACGATAGAGAGCACTGCCGGCATTGGCACTGTCCTTGGGCACCAGCACCTTGACCGCGCTCTTGGCGCTCATCTTGTTGAGATCCTTGGCGATCCCCGAGAGCGCCTGGGCGGCCATCACCCAGGGCACGCTCAAGGCAGCGGACGGCACCATCAGCATGCCCAGCGCCACGATCTGCAGGCCGAGCCCGACATTCATGGTGCGATTGAGCCCCAGGCGCGCACCCAGCCAGCCCCCGACCAGGTTGGTGACTACCCCGAAGGCCTCGTAGAAGAGAAACAGCAGGGCCACTTCCAGCGGCGAATATCCCAACTGGTGAAAGTGCAGCACCACCAGCATGCGCAGGGCGCCGTCGGTCAGGGTGAAGGCCCAGTAATTGCCGGTGATCAGCAGGTATTGCCGAATCTCGAAGGGCAATGCCCTCAAACGTGCGCCGAGCGATTCAGTCACTTGCCACCTGCTCACCGCCGACCTTCAGCGCCAGCTCGGCGGTACGGTTGGCATAGCCCCACTCGTTGTCGTACCAGGCATAGAGCTTGAGCTGGGTGCCGTTCACCACCATGGTCGAGAGCGCATCGATGATCGAGCTGCGCGGATCGGTGCGATAATCGATGGACACCAGCGGGCGTTCCTCGTAGCCCAGGATACCGGTCAGCTCGCCCTCGGCGGCGGCCTTCAGGGCGGCGTTGACCTCCTCCACCGTGACCTCGCGCTCGAGCTCGAAGACCATGTCAGTCAGCGAGGCATTGGCCAGCGGTACACGTACGGCGTGGCCGTTCAGCTTGCCCTCGAGCTCCGGGAAGATCGCGGTGATCGCCTTGGCCGAACCGGTCGTGGTGGGGATCAGGCTCATGCCGCAGGCCCGCGCCCGACGCAGGTCCTTGTGGGGAGCATCGAGAATGGTCTGCGTATTGGTGATGTCGTGCACCGTGGTCATCGAGCCGTGACGGATGCCGAAGCCCTCCTGGATGACCTTGACCACCGGCGCCAGGCAATTGGTGGTGCAGCTCGCGGCGGTGACGATGCGATGCACCTCAGGGTCATAACGGTCTTCGTTGACCCCCATCACCACATTGAGCACATCATCATCCTTGAGCGGCGCGCTCACGACGACGCGCGCCACACCCTGCTCGAAATACGGCGCCAATTGCGCGCTTTTCTTGGCGGTGCCGGAGGCCTCGATCACCACGTCACAGGTCGACCAATCGCTTGCGCCATAGTCTCGCCCGCCACTGAAGGCGACGCGTCGACCATCCACGACCAGGGCATCACCCTCGGCCTGGATCCCACCACCCGGCGCCCAGTGGCCATGCACCGAGTCGAATTCCAGCAGATGGGCAAAGGTCGCGGCGTCGCCCCCCGGATCGTTGATACGGACGATCTCGGCCTCACCGGCCTCAATGCGGGGCCAGAGGCTGCGCAGGGTCAATCGACCGATGCGCCCGAAGCCATTGATACCGATGCGTAGCGTCATGGAGGTTGGTCCTCTAATGTCGTGGCGGTCGTCTCCGATCAACGCCTGTCGTCATGAGCCTTGAGTTGCAGCCACAGCGAGAGCCGCTGGCGGATCTCCTGCAGCGCCTGCTCATAGGCGTTATCGCGCTCGATGTGGCGAGGGTCGCGGATATCCCAATAGAGATGCTCATCGCGGCTGCCCTGCCAGTCGCGGCACGCTTGCTGCGCCTTGTCGCAGAGCACGATCACCGTATCGAAGTGCTGACCGGCGAAGTCATCCAGCGACTTGCTGGCCAGGCCCGAAGTTTCGATATTCTGCTTGCGCAATGCCTCGAGGGTCATTTCGTGGGGCCGGTCCGGCTCGGTACCGGCACTGAAGGCCTCGAAACGATCGCCGGCCAAGTGCCTCAGCAGGGCTTCGCCCATCAGCGAGCGGGCGGAATTGGCGTTGCACAGGAAAAGGACGCGCGGTTTGGCCATCTCGGGGCTCCAAATGATATATGGAATTTCATATATAACGCGCAGGGATGTCAATCGCATGACAGCCAGAACGATAACGGGGAAGCGATTTCTCGCCTCCCCGTTGCCGGTAGATTGGGTTGTTTCCCTTCCAGAGCCCAAAGGCGGAATCGGGCTTTGTCGGCGACAAGCCTTCGCGAGGGCGCTGTACGCCCTTCCCTGGGAGCTACTTAACTTACCCTATCTGCGCGCCGCGGCATGCTCCGCTTGCGGGGCCTGGAGTGGCCCTGCATGGCCAATCCGTTCGACGGCATGCACCTCACATGGCAAAAGACCCTCGCTGCGCCTTATCCCCGGCGCCCATTACCATCGAGAGTTCTTCTTCTCAGCCATAACGCCCGGTGATGTAATCCTCGGCCTTCTTGGTGGCCGGGTTGGAGAACATCGTCTTGGTGTCGTTGTACTCGACGATTTCGCCCAGATGGAAAAACGCCGTGTAGTCGGCCACCCGGGCGGCCTGCTGCATGTTGTGGGTCACGGTGATGATGGTGAACTGCTGCTTCAGCTTGTCCATCAGATCCTCGATGGTCGCCGTGGAGATCGGGTCCAGGGCCGACGTCGGCTCATCCATCAGGATGACATCGGGACGCACGGCGATGGCGCGGGCAATGCACAGGCGCTGCTGCTGACCGCCGGACAGCGAGGTGCCGGGCTCCTGCAGCTTGTCCTTGACCTCTTCCCAGAGACCGGCATCGCGCAGGGCGCGCTCGACCAGCTCATCGGAATCGGCCTTGCGGCTGACCAGATCGTGCATGCGCGGCGCATAGGCGACGTTTTCATAGATCGACTTGGGAAAGGGATTGGGCTTCTGGAAGACCATCCCCACCCGGCGCCGCAGTGCGACCTCGTCCATCTTGGCCTCATTGACGTCACGACCGTCCATTTCCACCAGCCCCTTGATGCGCACGCTGGGAATCAGGTCGTTCATGCGATTGAGGCAACGCAGAAAGGTCGACTTGCCGCAACCGGAAGGCCCGATCAGTGCCGTGACATTCTTCTGGTAGACATCGATATCGATATCCTTGAGCGCCTGGGTAACGCCGTACCAGAGATTGAGACCGCGCACACGAATACTCAACTCATGATTGGCGTCTTCATTGCGCGTCACAGGCTCCCCGGCGGTATGACCGGTCATGGGCGTGATACTCCGCTCGGCAACTTTAATGTTCATCATGATAGTTCCTGTGTCGTGCCGCGGGCTTACCAGCGACGTTCGAATTTCTTGCGCAGGACCACGGCGGTGGCATTCAGGGTGATCAGCACCGCCAGCAGTACGAGGATTCCGCCCGAGGTTTTCTCGATGAAGGCCCGATCCGGCTCCCCTGCCCAGGTAAAGATCTGTGCCGGCAGCACCGTGGCTGCCTCGGTGAAGGAACTGGTCACATCGGGAATGAAAGCCACCATACCGACGATGATCAGCGGTGCCGTTTCTCCCATGGCCTGAGCCAGGCCGATGATCGAACCGGTCATGATGCCCGGCAGGGCGACCGGCAGCACATGATCACGCACCATCTGCCAGCGCGAGCAGCCGACGCCGAAGGCGGCATGGCGAATGGAGTCCGGCACGCTGCGTAGTGCCGTGCGGGTGGCGATGATGATCACCGGCAACGTCATCAGCGCCAGGGTCAGGCCCCCCACGACAGGTGACGAGCGCGGCACACCGAAGAAGTTGATGAAGATCGCCAGGCCCAGCAGACCGAACAGGATCGAGGGAATCGCCGCCAGATTGTTGATATTGATCTCGATCAACTGGGTAACGCGGTTATCCGGCGCGAACTCCTCCAGATAGACCGCTGTCATCACTCCGATCGGGAAGGACACCGCCAGGGTTACCAGCAGGGTCAGCACCGTCCCCATGGCGGCGGAGGCGATACCGGCCAACTCCGGCATCTTGGAGTCGCCATTGGTGAAAAAGGTGGTGTTGAAGACGAGCTCGGCGCGCCCTTCGGACTGGAGGCGATCGATCGTCGCCTTCTCGTCCGCGTCGAGCTTGTTGTGATGCCCCTTGAGGTACTGGTCGACCTGACCATCGGCCAGCACCCATTCCATGCGCGTGGTGCCCTGGAGGTCGGGATTTTCATCCATGCGGCCCGGGATCAAGCGCAGATAGCCCCGACTGACGATCGGACGCACCTCTTCCTGGACGGCCGCCAGGGGAATCTGGCTTGCCTGCTCGCTGTACTCGACCTCGACCTGGATACGCGCCTGCTGAAAGGCCGGCAGCCCCTTGACCAGCATGTCGGCGAAGAACAGTACCAGGAACAGGCCAGCCAGCCCCAGGGCCCCCATGGAGATCCACTTCAAACGGGCGGACTTGCGGTGACGACGCCGAAGCTGGGCGCTGATCTCATCGAAGGATTGGCTCATCGGGTAAGGCTCCCAGCGTTAAAGGTTGTTGATCCGGTACTTCTCGCGGAATCGGCGAATCATGATCACCGACACCAGGTTCAGCGTCAGCGTCACCACGAACAGCACCAAGCCCAAGGCGAAGGCGGACAACGTCTCGGCACTCGCGAACTCCTGGTCACCGGTCAAGGCAGCGACGATGCGCACCGTCACCGTGGTCATGTCCTCCAGCGGATTGGCGGTCAGGTTGGGACGCATGCCCGCCGCCATCACCACGATCATGGTCTCGCCCAGCGCCCGGGACATCGCCAGCAAGGAAGCGGAGATGATGCCCGGCAAGGCCGCCGGCACCACCACATCGCGAATCGTCTCGCTCTTGGTCATGCCCAGTGCCAGCGAGCCCTGGCGCATGCTGTCGGGCACCGAGTTGATCACATCGTCGGACAGCGAGGAAATGAAGGGGATGATCATGATGCCCATGACGATGCCCGGCGCCAGGGCATTGTTGAAGGAAGCATTGAGACCGAAGAAGCCCGCCACGCTGACGATGATCGGCGCTACCGTGATGGCAGCGAAGAAGCCGTAGACCACGGTGGGAATGCCGGCCAGTACCTCGAGCACGGGCTTGGCTAACGTTCGCACCTTCTGGGGGGCGAACTCAGCCATGTAGATGGCCGCCAGCAGCCCGACGGGAATCGCCACCAGCATCGCCACCAGGGTGATCATGAAGGTACCGGCAAACAGCGGCACCGAACCAAACTGGGCAGCGCTGGCGCCCTCCTCGGAACGTCCCGCCGCTTCCAGGAAGCTGGCACCGGGGTTCCAGGTGGTCCCCGTGATGAAATCCCAGAAGCTTTGCATCTGGAAGAAACGGATCGCCTCACCGACGATCGAGATCAGGATCCCGAAGGTGGTGAAGATGGAAATCAGGGCCGCGCCGGCCAGGAAGAAGCGGATGACCCGCTCGATGGCCTGGCGGGCATGAAAATCGGGGCGCACCAGACTGATGCCGGCCAGCAGGCCGAGGCAGGCCACGACCAGGCAGCCTGCCAGCAGGTACAGGGTGGGAATCTCGGCGCCCAGCAGCAACATCACGAAGGCCCCTACCGCCCCCACCGTGATCGCCGGCCCCGCCGTGGAAAGCACGGTGAACCAGGCATATTGATCGGGCTGGGCATGCATGGACGTACCGCCAGCACGTACCCTGGCCGCCTTGGCACGCCCCAGGAAGAAGGCTATCAGACCCAGCACCAGCAAGGTGCCGCAGAAAGTGGCGAGGATTTGGTTGGTCTGCATAGGATTCTCTCGAAGGAATTCATCGGCGGCGCATCCCGCCGTAACGTGAGCCGGCCGACAGCCCTGGCTGCCGGCCGGTTCAGGGCTGGACCCTATCCACTTACTTCAGGTCAGCCAGTTCGAGCTGTTCCTTGCTCTCGACGGCGTTGCGCGCTTCCTCGCGCATATCCTGCGGGGCCGGGATCAGGCCGATGCCTTTCAGGTACCCCATGTCACCGATCATCTGCTCGCTCATGAACATGTTGGCGTATTCATACATGGGCGGAACGTTCTCGGCATGCTGGTTCTTGACGTAGAAGAACAGCGAGCGAGAAACCGGGTATTCACCGCTACCGATCGCTTCCGGAGTGGGCTTGACGCCATCGATACTGGAGCCGATCAGGGAGTCGGAGTTTTCCTCGAGGAAGGAGTAACCGAAGATACCAAAGGCATCCTTGTTCTCGGCCAGACGCTGAACGATCAGATTGTCGTTTTCGCCGGCATCGATATAGGCGCCGTCGGAGCGGATGTCGGTATAGGCCTCACCATAGGCCTCCATGTCCTCGGAAGCGGCTTCCATGACCAGCTCCTCGAAGGCATCGCGGGTACCGGAGGTGGTGGGCGGCCCATAGACGGCGATCTTGCGATCCGGCAGAGACTCGTCGATGTCGCTCCACTGGGTATAGGGATTGTCGACCAGCTCGCCATCGACCGGCACCTGGGCGGCCAGAGCCAGGAAGATCTGCTCGCGGGTCACCGGCATGGCGTCGTTTTCGCCGGACTGGGCGAAGGCGATGCCGTCGTAGCCGATGAAGGCCTCGGTGATATCGGTCACGCCGTTCTCTTCACAGCGCTCGAACTCGGAGGGTTTCATGCGACGCGAGGCGTTGGTGATGTCCGGGGTGTCATCGCCCACGCCGTTGCAGAACAGGCGCAGACCACCACCGGAACCGGTGGACTCGATGACCGGCGTCGGATACTCGGTGGTAGCACCGAACTCTTCGGCCACATAGCTCGCGAACGGATAGACGGTGCTGGAACCCACGATGCGAACTTGGTCACGGGCCTGGGCAACACCGACCACGCCCACCGCGGCGGCGGCGATGACCGTGGTCTTGAAAGTGCGGCTCTTGAGGATGCGGTTCATGGAGTAGCGCTCCTGTTCTCATGGAAGTGTTCATCCTGCGCGAGACACAAGATGCCCCACTAAAATGACAACTTCATGACAGTCGCTCGTCCGATGCAAAAACCTCGGGATTCTCCTCTCAGCCCTCCTGACGCGCAGGCGTCGATCGACCGGCATGACCGGCCAGCACCCGCAGCGCAAGATTGCCTCCCAGCGAGACACACAGCATGGTCAGCACCATTGGCCAGGCACTGTCGATCTCGAAGGCACTCACGATCACTCCGGCCAGGGCCCCGCAGGTGAACTGGATGCTCCCCAGCAGTGCCGTGGCTGTGGCACTCATGTGACTGAAGTGCTCGAGCATCGAGGAAATGGCATTGGGCGTGATCAAGCCCACCATGCCCATGAACACCATGATCAGGGGCACCACGTTGAAGAGCGAATCGAGCCCGGTGGCCACCAGCAGGATCAGGCTCAGCGCCACGACCAGTTGCACACCCATGCCCAGCCGCATGTTCTGTTGTGGCGTGCGTCGGCGCAGCAAGCGGATATTGAGGCGATTGGAGCCCGCCATGACCACCACATTGGCGCCGAAGACCACCGGATAGATCGCCGGCGAAAGACCATAGTGCGTCATGTAGAGAAACGGCGAGGCGGTGATGAAGGCGAACATGCCCGCGAAGGTCGCAGCCACCGACAGCACGTAGCCCATGGCCTCACGATGGCGCAGCACACTGGCATAGTTGCGCAGCACCTGGCGCGGCGAGGCGCTGGGGGCATCAGGCGAGCGGGTCTCCGGCAGGCGGGTGCCCATCAACCACAGCAGAAAGGCGGCATAGGCGGCCAGGAAGACGAAGATCAGCCACCAGTCGGCCAGATAAAGCAAGCCGCTGCCCACCGCTGGTGCCGCCAGGGGGGCCAGCATCATGATCATCGCCATGGTCGACATGACCTTGGCGGCTTCGCGACCGCTGAAGCAATCACGCACGATGGCCGCCGAATTGACCACGCAGGCTCCGCCACCCAACGCCTGCACGAAACGCAGGGCGAGCAGTTCGATGAGCGAATCGACCTGGGTGATCATCAGGCTGGCCAGCAGGAACACCACCAGCCCCGTCAGCAGCACCGGCCGTCGCCCGAAGCGATCGGACGTGGGCCCGCCGGTCAGTTGCCCGAGGGCAAACCCCAGCAGGAAGAGGCTGATCGACAGCTCGGTATGATGGATGCTCTCTCCCACCGCCTCGGCCAGCGCCGGCATTGCCGGCAGGTAGGCATCGATGGCGAAGGGAGCCAGAGCGGTATTGGCCGCGACCAGCAGGGCGGCACGTCTCGCATCGAGGATCAAGAAGCCTCCGTCAATCGTCCGTGACAAACCATCAATGATAACGCCAATTCAGCTTTCTTGCCGGTCACCACATCTTGCCCCGCGACCTCGGCCTGTATATTCGTTCATTCGGCCTTGTTAGAGTGAAGGATCGGTTCGAACGATCCACACAAGGGATGCCCCATGGCAGATGACCTGCTTTCACAACTCAAGACCATGACCACCGTGGTGGCCGACACCGGCGATCTCGAGGCGATTCGCCGCTTTCAGCCCACCGACGCCACCACCAACCCTTCGCTGATCCTGCAGGCCGCCCAGCAACCGGATCGCCGCGCCCGGCTGGCGGAAATCGCCCGTGGCGCCACCGACATCAACGACGCCCTGGATGCCGTGGCCGTCGAGATCGGTAGCGAAATCAGCGAACTGGTACCCGGCTACGTGTCCACCGAGGTCAGCGCCCGCCTGTCCTTCGACACCGACGCCACCCTGGCACGGGCCCGCTCGCTGATCGAGCGCTACGGCCGCCAGGGCATCGGCCCCGAGCGCATCCTGATCAAGGTCGCCGCCACCTGGGAAGGCATCGAGGCCGCCAGGGTCCTCGAACGCGAGGGTATCCATACCAACCTGACGCTGCTGTTCAGTTTCGCCCAGGCCAGGGCCTGCGCCGACGCCGGCGTCACCCTGATCTCGCCCTTCGTCGGCCGGATCCTCGACTGGCACAAGACCCGTGAGCCCGACGCCGACTTCAGCGGCGAGCGCGATCCCGGCGTGCAGTCCGTGCGGCGCATCTTCGAGCACTTCAAGGGACACGGCTACGAAACCGTGGTGATGGGGGCCAGCTTCCGCAACAGCGGTGAGATCCTGGCACTGGCCGGCTGCGACCGCCTGACCATCTCCCCCGCCCTGCTCGGCGAACTGGCCGAGACCCAGGCGCCACTACAGCGTCAGTTGACGCCGCTGGACGCCGAGACCCAGGCGCCCGAGCCCCAGGACGAAGCCGAATTCCGCTGGGCATTGAACGAGGACGCCATGGCCACCGAAAAGCTGGCCGAAGGCATCCGCAAGTTCATGGCCGACCAGCGCAAGCTGGAAACCCTGCTCGGGGAACTCCGCCAGTCATGAGATAGAGCGTCGATGCGTCCCATGGAGGCAGCGGGGCGCATCGGCCATTCCCTGGGCCGACTGCAGGGCAGCTTCAGCGGTGTTCGGAGGGAACGCCCTGCGTCTCGAGCATCTCCACCAGGGGCTGGAACTGCTCGCGATTGTGCTCGCTCATGCGCATCAGGATACGGTGGGCCTCGAGCACGCGCTGACGCGTATCCGCCTCATCGGCGGGCACCTCGGTCAGGTCATGCAACTCGTGGGGCTCGGTGATCGGCGACTCGACCAGCGTGTAGTAGCTGGCAAAGCCCATGACATCGAGCATGCGCCGCACATCGGGGTTGTCGACGACGATGGTGGGCGCCTGCTCGAGTCGCCCACGCAGCGCCATGGCGACCTTGGCCAGAAAGCCAAGGGCGGTGGAATCGACATTGGAAGCCTCGCGCAGATCGACCATGACCGCCTCGAGTCCCGGCGTATCGGCCAATTGCTGAGCCTGTTGATCAAGGGTCGCACACAGCGTCAGGCGCACATCGCCACACAGCTTGAGCACGAAGACACCAGAATCGAACGCCGCCTGAATGCGGCCTTCATGAATCATCATCGCCAAATCCGCTCAACATCATGATCGTCAGGTCGTCGGGCAGCTCGTCGTGTTCGGACGCATCCGCGGCGATATCTCCATCGTCCTCCGCCACCTTGCCCAACGCAAGCCCTTCCTTGAGTCCGTTCAGGGTCTCGTTGGCCAGTGCGCGACGCTCGAGTTCTCCCAACCTGTCGTTGAGCGTCTCGCCCGGCAGGCACTCCAGGATGCCATCGGAGCATAACCATAGCCTGAAATGTTCGGGCAGTGGACATCCCAGGCGAGGATATTCGACATCCGGGAAAAGCCCTACCGGCATGCCCTCGCCGGCCAGCAGCGAGACATCGCCACCGGCAACCAGCACGGGCATGGGAAGCTGCGCGCCGAGCGAATAGTGCAGATAGCGACGCTCACGGTCAATCACCCCGACGAACAGCGTCGCATGCTTGCCGATGCCGGTATCGAGCAACTCCCGGTTGAGCGCCGCCAGCCAGCGCGGTCCGAGAGCCTCGGGGTCGCGACCATCCCATTCATTCTGCCAGCGGTTGAACAGGTACTTGAGCAACACGGTCACGAAAGCCGACGAGGCGCCATGCCCCGAGACATCGGCGAAGTAGAACAGCGTGTAGCGGTCGTCGTAGTGCTGGAAATCCAGGAAATCCCCGGAGAGATACAAGGAAGGCGCAAGCCAGTAGTCGCAGCGGACACTGCCCGAGCGCTGCGGGCGCGGCGGCAGCAGCTTGCGCTGGATCTGCCCGCCGGCCTGCTGATCGAGCCGCAGCATGGCCAGGTGGGTCTCGAGATGCTCGTTGAGCTCGGCCAGCCGCTGTCGATCCTGCTCTCGCTCCTCGGCCAGCCGATTGATCTCGATGACCCGGCGAATCATCCGCCGCAACAGATGGCCATGCCGCAGCGGATCGACGACATAATCCACCAGGCCGGCATCCACTGCCGAAATCAATTCGTCGTTCTGTCGATCATCGCTGACCACCAGCGTCGGCAATCGCCGGCACAACTCGGGCCATTCCTCCGGCGGCACCGCACGCGAGTGCGCCACCACCAGTGCGGTCTCATCGGGCAATTGCTCGACACTCTCCACCGCAAACACCGCCAGGCCGTCCCTGGCGATGGTTTCGGCCAGGGCATCGCGCTGCTCGCCCGGCACATCGACCACTCCGATCAACTGATTGTCGCTCGGCATTCCGTCATCGCCTCATTCGGCGAAGGCATCGTCGAAGTCGGTGCCTTCCAGATCGAAACCATCGCTGGCGAAGGGGTCCTCCCCCAGTTCTCCATCGCTGACCTCGAAGCGTCGGCGCTGCAGCCAGGTGTCGCGGATGAAGCTGTAGCGATCGCCGCGGATCAGGTCTTCCTGGTCGAGCAGTCCCGCCCGGGTATCGACGAGCCGCAACCCGGTCAGCGAGTAGCGCACCGTATCGTCCTCGACATAGGTCACCGGATAGGTGTAGAAATCCACCGGCAGGCCACCGGTGTCACGCACGGTGCTCGGCCCCAGGAAGGGCAGCACCAGGTAAGGCCCGGAATCCACCCCCCAGACAGCCAGGGTCTGCCCGAAATCCTCCTCCCGGGCCGTCAGGTCCATGTGTGACGCCACATCGAAGATCCCGAGCACGCCCACGGTGGAGTTGATCAGGAAACGTCCCGTGGAGGCGCCGGCATTGGCGCCCTTGCCCTGCAACAGGCTGTTGAGCGTGGTGCGAATCTCGCCGAGGTTCGAGAAGAAATTGCCCACGCCGGTCTCCACCGGGTCCGGTGTCACGAAGTGATAACCCTGCGCTACCGGTTTCAGGGCATAGCGGTCGAGCGTGTCGTTGAAGGCGAAGACACCACGGTTAAAGCCCTCCCAGGGGTCTTCGGGATTCGCCTCGGTACCGCCCGATGTCGTGGCACAACCGGACAGCGCGGCGAGCGCCAGCCCCGCCAGCAGGACTCGCCCAAGACCCGGAACGGATTGCGTGGATGGTCGATTCATTGACTCTGCGGTCTCCCTACACATCATGTCTATATCCCTTGCAGTCAGCAGCGACGCACCACGACATTGCCGGCACTGTAGCCCGCGCCGAAGGAACACACCACCCCCAGGGCTCCCGCCGCCAGGTCACCGCGATGCAGGTGAAAGGCGATGATGGAACCGGCCGAGCTGGTGTTGGCATAGCGGTCGAGAATGATCGGTGCCTCTTCCGGCGTAGGATCCCGCCCCAGCACGCGACGCGCGATCAGGTCGTTCATGTGGCGGTTGGCCTGGTGCAGCCACAGGCGCGACAGATCGTCACCGCCCAGCGAAAGGCTCGCCAGGTGCTCGCCGATCAAGGCCGCGACCAGCGGGCAGACTTCCTTGAACACTCGCCGCCCTTCCTGGACGAACAGCTTGTCGGCGCCCAGCGGATCGCTGTCGGTGACCCGATTGAGAAAGCCCGCGTTATTGCGAATGGCATTGGAAAAACGCGTCACCAGTCGCGTGCCGAGCACCTCGAAGCGGGATTCGGCGGTGGCCAGGGCCTCGTCTTCCAGCACGATGGCCGTACAGGCGTCGCCAAAGATGAAGTGACTGTCACGGTCGCGAAAGTTGAGGTGCGCCGAGCAGATCTCGGGGCTGACCACCAGCACGCGGCTGGCCGAGCCGGCGCGAATGGCATTGGTTGCGGCATCGATGGCGAAGGTGGCCGACGAACAGGCCACGTTCATGTCGTAGGCATGGCCACCGGCACCCAGTGCAGCCTGTAGCTCCACCGCCACGGCCGGATAGGCACGCTCCAGGTTGGAGCAGCCGACGATCACCAGGTCGATATCGGCAGCCGCCACCTTGGCGGCCTGCAGGGCCTCGTTGGCCGCGGCAACGCCCATCTCGGCCTGGATGGAAAGCGCATCGTCGTCACGCGCCGGCAGGTTCGGCCGCATCCGTTCGGGGTCGAGGATACCCTCGGCATCCAGCACATAGCGACTGTGAATGCCCGAGGCCTTGACGATGAAGTCCTCGCTGGACGGCTGCAGCGGCTCCCGCTCGCCCGCGGCGATGGCCTCGGCCCAACGGGCATTTTCGGCTTCCACCCAGGTGTTGAAGGTCTTCACCAGGGCGGCGTTGTCGATCGCCTGTGCCGGTGTGAAGAGCCCCGTGCCGGTGATCACCACTCGGGTCATGCAATTCTCCCTTTCTGCGGCTCATGGCCGCGCCTCAGCCGCGTCCGGTGATCTCCGCCCAGCGCTTTTCAAGGCGCTTGGCCGACACCGGCATTCTGGTGCCCAGTTGCTGGGCAAACAGCGAGACCCGCAATTCCTCGATCCACCAGCCGAACTCGACCAGTGCCGGGTCTTCCACCTCGCCGCGTCGCTCGCTCTCGCGTCGCGCGGCCAGGCGCGCCTCGAAATCCTGTATCTCCTGCATGTGCATCTGATCGCGCATGCGTTCCCGCGGTGCCTTCTCCAGGCGAATCCGCGCGGCTTCCATGTAACGAGGATACTCCTCTAGCCACTCGCCCGCCTCGCTGACAAAGCCAGGATGCACCAGACGCTGCATTTGTGCTTTTAAATCACTGTAAACCAGCGCCAGAGACAGGTTGAGATTACCCTTCAACGCCTTGGTCACCGCCAGGTGCCCCTCGAGGGCTCGTTCCAGGGTGGCCAGCAACGCCTCCGCCTTCGGCACCAGATCTGCACGGCAAGCCGACAGCCGCTGCTCGAGCTCATCCGCCGAGCGTGGCAGCGGGTCCACCGCCACGACCTGGCGGAAGGCCGCCGCCACGACATCGTCGCTGAGCTGGCGCTTGCTGCCGACCTTGGTGAACAGCAAGGCGCAGGTTTTCATGCCGCCAAGACGCTCGATGGCCCTGGCCTGATCGGGCAGGCGTGCCATGGCGGCCCACACCACGCCCCGACGATGCGCTTCCCGTGCCTTGTCGGGATGATCGAAGAGTTCGACGTCCAGAGCATCGCCGCGCGGCACCACCGCCGGGAAGGCCTCGACGCGGATGCCCGCCTGGGTGGTCACCCGGGATTCGGGAAGCGCCGTCTCCGGCAGGCTATCGAGCGCGCGTCCTTCGCTGGTCTGTTCTGCCAGTGCCTGGGCGCCCTGCCCCGCCGCTTCTTCGAAGCGTCGCTCGAGCTCGCGGACATCGCGCCCCTGTCCGAGCTCCCGCCCTTCATGATCGACCACCCGCAGGTTCATGACCAGATGGGGCTCGAGCTGATCGAGCCGCCAGTCGTCGGGATGCGGACGCGCGCCGGTCTTGCGGCGCAGGAATTCCCCCAGCGCCTCGGTGAGCGGCATATCGTCCGGGGTCATGGTCTGCAGGGCGGCGTCCACCCAGTCCGGAATCGGCACCACCTGGCGGCGCATGGCCTTGGGCAGAGACTTGAGCAGGCTGATGCACTTCTCGCGCAGCAGTCCCGGTACCAGCCACTCCAGACGCCCCGCGGGCAACTGCGGCAGCATGGCCGCCGGCACGGTCAGCGTCACGCCGTCGTCCTCGGCGCCGGGCGCGAAATGATAGCTCAGCGGATAACGCACCCCACCCAGCGAGAGTTCGTCGGGGTAGTCCGCCTCGGTGACTTCCTCGGCCTGACGGGCGAACAGCGCCTGGCGATCGAACTTGAGGATATCGGGATCGTCGCGCTCGGCCTTCTTGCGCCAGGCCTCGAACCCCTTGCCGTTGACGACATCCTCGGGAATCCGCGCATCGTAGAAGTCGAACAGCGCCTCTTCGTCGACCAGGATGTCACGCTTGCGGGCCCGGTCCTCGAGGTCCTCGACCTCTTCGATCAGCGCCCGGTTATGCTCAAAGAACTCGCCGCGCGTCTTGAACTCGCCCTCGACCAGCGCCCGGCGAATGAACAGCTCCCGGGATTCCTGCGGCGCAATGGGGCCGTAATGGACTCGCCGACGCGCAACGATCGGCAGGCCGAACAGGGTCACCTGCTCGAAAGCCACCACCTGGGCGCGCTTCATCTCCCAGTGCGGCTCGCTGTAGCTGCGCTTGACCAGATGCTCGGCCGCGGGCTCGATCCATTGCGGATCGATGCGTGCCACGGTGCGGGCAAACAGTCGCGAGGTCTCGACCAGCTCGAAGGCCATCAGCCACTTGGGCGTCTTCTTCGCCAGCCCCGAGCCGGGGTGAATCATGAACTTGCGGTTGCGCGCGCCCAGATATTCGCGATTCTCGAGAAACTGGCCCAGATGCGACAGCAGCCCCGGCAGCAGCGCCTTGTGTAAGCGTGCGGCATTCTCGCGGCGTGCCTGCCGGGTGGCTTCGTCATCCGCCTTGTCATCGGCAATGGCGGCCGGTTCCGAGGGCTTGGCCGGCACCTCGATATCCATGTCGCGCAGCAACTGGCGAAGCTGACGGAAGGTGTCGTGCCACTCCCGCAGTCGCAGATAGTTCAGGTAGTGATCGCGGCACCAGCGGCGCAGGCGATTGCCGGACAGCTCGTCCCTGGCGGCCTCGAAGCCGTTCCAGAGGTTGAGCAGTGCCACGAAGTCGGAATCCGCATCCTGCCAGCGCCGATGCGCCTGATCGGCGGCCTCGCGCTTGTCGGCCGGCCGTTCCCGAGGATCCTGGGTGGCCAGTGCCGAAACCACGATCAGCACCTCGCGCAAGCCGCCCTGCTCGGCACCGGCCAGCAGCATGCGCGCCAGGCGGGGATCGATGGGCAGGCGCGCCAGACGCTTGCCCATGGGCGTGAGGCGCTGCCCGCCATCCACCGCGCCGAGTTCGAACAGCAGGCGGAAGCCGTCGGTGACGAACCGCGAGTCCGGTGGATCGACGAAGGGAAAGGCCGAGATGTCACCGAGCTTGAGCGACAGCATCGAGAGGATCACCGAGGCCAGGTTGGTACGCCGGATCTCCGGATCGGTGAATTCCGGACGCCCCAGGAAATCCTCCTCATCGTAGAGACGGATGCACACGCCCTCCGCGATACGCCCGCAGCGGCCCTTGCGCTGATTGGCACTGGCCTGGCTGATCGGCTCCACGGGCAGGCGCTGGATCTTGGCCCGGTAGCTGTAACGGCTGATGCGCACCAGCCCCGGATCGATCACGTAGCGGATGCCCGGCACGGTGAGCGAGGTCTCGGCGACATTGGTCGACAGCACGATGCGTCGCCCCTTGTGGGGCGCGAAGACGCGGTTCTGCTCGGCATTGGAAAGCCGCGCATAGAGCGGCAGGATCTCGGTGTCGCGCAGATCGGCGCGGCGCAGGGTATCGGCGGTCTCGCGAATCTCGCGCTCGCCGGGCAGGAACACCAGAATGTCGCGAGGCCCATGGAACCAGCGCTTCTCGCGCTCGATGGTCTCGATCTCTTCCACCGCGTGCAGGATGCCCTCCTGAAGGGTGCGGTCCTCCTCGTCTTCCTCGTCGCGGATCAGCGGGCGATAACGCACCTCCACCGGATGAGCTCGCCCGGAGACTTCCACCACCGGCGCCGGTCGCGTCTTGCCCTCGGCATCCTCGGTGGCGAAATGCGCGGCGAAACGCTCCACATCGATGGTCGCCGAGGTGATGATCACCTTGAGATCGGGGCGGCGCGACAGCAAGCGCTTGAGATAGCCGAGCAGGAAATCGATGTTGAGGCTGCGCTCGTGCGCCTCATCGATGATGATCGCCTCGTAGCGGGACAGGTCCGGGTCGTTGCGCGTCTCGGCCAGCAGGATGCCATCGGTCATCAGCTTGACCCGGGTGGCCTCCGCCGTCTGGTCGGTGAAGCGCACCTGATAGCCGACCTGCTCGCCGAGCGGCACCTGCATCTCCTCGGCCAGGCGGGTCGCCACGGAGCGCGCCGCCAGCCGCCGCGGCTGGGTATGACCGACGAGGCCACGCTGACCGAGCCCGAGCTCCAGGCACAGTTTGGGCAACTGGGTGGTCTTGCCCGAACCGGTCTCGCCGGCCACCACCACGACCTGGTGGTCACGCAGGGCCGCGAGGATGTCCTCGCGCCGTTCGGAAACCGGCAGCTCGGCGGGATAGTCCAGGTGCACCGGACGCGCGGCGCGAGCCTCGACCTTGCCGCGCGACCGCTCGATCTCGCGGCGTATCTCGGCAAGTCCGCGATCCACGGGTTTGCCTTGGCGGATGCGTCGGGTCAAGCCGGCGAGGCGCTTGTGCAAACGCGGGGCATCCCGCGACTGAACGCCATCGAGCTCGCCCTGCAGAGCCTTCAGGGCATCGAGATCGGTTCGGGAAGCGTCGGCGGCTTGGTCGGTCTGGGGGCTACTACTCACGATGGCTCGATGACTCCGGTGATCGTTGGCGGGAGAATTGTAACGCCCCGCCGGGTGCGTCGCCTAATCGAGCCGGACCGACCCCGGAGCTATCGCCGTCGGCTCTGCCGAGCGGCCCCGGGGACAAGCCCCGGAGCCACTACCACAACGCTCACGAACTTTCGCCATCCTCGTCACGCAACTGGCGGCGCAGCACCTTGCCGACGTTGGTCTTCGGCAGTTCGTCGCGGAACACGACCTGGCGCGGCACCTTGTAGGCGGCGAGTTCCTTCTTGCACCAGCGGCGCAGGGTCTCGGCATCGAGTTCGGGGTCCTTGGCCACCACGAACAGCTTGATCGCCTCGCCGCTCTCCTCGTCCGGCACGCCCACCGCGGCGGATTCCACCACACCGGGATGCATGGCCACCACATCCTCGATCTCGTTGGGATACACGTTGAAGCCGGACACCAGGATCATGTCCTTCTTGCGATCGACGATGCGGATATAGCCGTCGTCCTGCAGTTTGGCGATATCGCCGGTATGGAACCAGCCGTCGGCATCGATCGCCTTGGCGGTTTCATCGTCGCGATTCCAGTAGCCCTTCATCACCTGGGGGCCACGCACGCAGAGTTCGCCGGCCTCACCGAAGGGCAGGTCGTTGCCCTCGAGATCCACCACCTTCACCTCAGTGCCGGCTACCGGCTTGCCGATGGTGCCGAGTTGAATGGCGTCGATCGGATTGAAGCTGACGATGGGCGAGGTTTCGGTCAGGCCATAGCCCTCCGCCACTGCACAGCCGGTCACCTCCTCCCAGCGCTGGGCCGCCGCCTTGGTCAAGGCCATGCCGCCGGAAATGGTCAGCTTCAGCGACGAGAAGTCCAGGGCACGAAAATCCTCACGATTGCACAGGGCATTGAACAGGGTGTTGAGACCGACGAATCCGGAGAAATCGAGCGACTTCAGCTCCTTGACGAAGGCATCCAGGTCGCGGGGGTTGGTGATCAGCACCGAGTGGTTGCCCGTCTCCAGCATGAACAGGCAATTCACCGTGAAGGTGTAGATATGGTAGACGGGCAAGGGCGCGATGATGGTCTCGCCGCCCTCGCGCAGGCCCTTGCCGATGGCCTGACGCGCCTGAAGCATGTTGGCCACCAGGTTGCCATGGGTCAGCATGGTGCCCTTGGCCAGCCCCGTGGTACCGCCGGTATACTGCAGGGCCACGATATCGTCGGCGCCCCGACTCGCCTCGCGATGCTCCAGGCCGGCACCGAGGCGCAGGGCACGCCGCAAGGGCACGGCCTGGGGCAGGCCATAGGCCGGCACCATCTTCTTGACGTACTTGACCACGGCATTGATCAACTGACGCTTGGGGAAACTGTGCAGATCGCCGAGCTCGGTCACCACCAGGTGCTCGATGTCGGTACGCTCCAGCACCCGCTCCAGCTTGTCGGCCATATTGGCCAGGATGACGATGCCCCGTGCCCCCGAGTCCTTGAACTGGTGGGCCATTTCCCGCTCGGTGTACAGGGGATTGGTATTGACCACCACCAGGCCGGCCCGCAGGGCGCCGAAGACCGCCACGGGGAACTGCAGCGTATTGGGAAGCTGGATGGCGATACGGTCGCCGGGCTCGAGGCTCGTCTCGTGCTGCAGCCAGGCGGCGAAGTCGCCGGAAAGGCGATCCAGCTCGGCATAGCTGAGCGTCTGTCCCATGCAGCTAAAGGCGATGTTGTCGGCGAAGCGCTCGACGCTGGCGTGAAAGACATCCAGCACCGAAGTGTAGTCACCGGTGCCTTCCATCTCGGGGCCATTGAGAATGGCCGGGTTGGCGTGCTCGTTCATGGCGTTCTCCACGATTCGCGCCGACCCTGGGGTCGGCCTTTGTTATTCTGGGACTACCCTATACCAGCATGAACCGGCAGTAAAACAGACGATTGAAACTTACGTTTGATAGCGACCCTGAATCTCGCCATCGCGCCAGACCAGCAACTCGCCGGGTTCCATGCGTACCCAGTCCTCATTGTCGGTGAGCGGTTCGGTGGCGATGATCGACACTACATCGTTGGGCGTGGTGTGCTCGGCGAAGTTCACTGCCAGTTCGGCATCGGAAAGGCTCGCCCGGCCGAAGGGCGCCCGCCGGGTGATGTGCGCCAGCTTGGTCGAGCAGTAGGTGTAGAGAGACTCGCCATCGGCCAGCAGCAGATTGAAGACACCGAACGTCCGCAGGTGCTCGCACAGCTCATGCAGGTAACGCCACAGGGCGTCCCGATCCGTCGGCGGCTCGGGGAAGGCGCGACGCAGCTCGCCCATCAGCCAGCAGAAGGCATGTTCGCTGTCGGTGTCGCCCACGGGCTGATAGAACGACAGCGGCAACTGCTTCCACTCGTGACTGAGCTGGCCATTGTGGGCATAGCACCATGGGCGCCCCCACATCTCGCGGGTGAAGGGATGGGTGTTGGCCAGCCGCACCTGCCCGACGTTGGCCTGACGGATGTGGCTGATGACGACATGGGACTTGATCGGATAGTCACAGATCAAGCGCGCGATCGGCGAGTCGACCGACGGATGGGGATCGCGGAAATCGCGATAACCACCGGCTTCGTAGAAGGCGATGCCCCAGCCATCGCGATGCGGCCCGGTGCCGCCGCCGCGATGCAGGAATCCGGAGAAACTGAAACAGATGTCGGTGGGCACATTGGCGCTCATGCCGAGCAGTTCACACATGGAACACCTCGCCTTCGAATAATCCTTTGAATTCCGACATTTGCGTCATCCTGTGTCTCACGATATGCAAGGTGTCTCACAATCTCTACTTCACTGGCTTGATCGCTTGGCGCTTCCGCCGGTAATGCTGACGGGTAACAGCCACGCTCGTATGGTCGAGCAATTCTTGCGCCCTGGCGTCATTCTCGGCATCCGATCCCACTTTCGCCCGCAGGTCATGCTGCGTAAAGGCATGCTCAAGATCCGTCGCTTCCAGCGCCTTGTCCATGGTGGCCCGCCACCTGCCGTCCCAGGTCTGGGTCAGACCGTCTTCATTGACATAGCAGCGGCCTCGACGGTTCGGAAGCAGGTAAAGCGACAGCTTGGGTTTGCAGGATCTCGCCTCGGCGATGGCGGCACGCAGTGCGTCGGTCAGAACGAAGTCGATACTATTGCCTGTCTTGGCCACCTGCACCGTCAGCGTATTCTCGCCCACATGGTTCTCCATCAGCCGCAGGCAATCCGACTTGCGGATGCCGGTCAGCAGGATGATGGCCGCGAACGCCCGCTGTTGCCGCGTCGCTACAGTCTGCCACGCTGCCAGCTCCCAGTCCTCAACGTATCTGTCCCGCCCTTTCCGAAGTCCGTCTCGCTTCCCATAGGCTTTCACCAGCCCCTTGATGGGATGGCGATCGATGACGCCCCACCGGACGGCGAAATCGAGCACGCGATTCAGCACCTTCAAGTCCTGGTTCGCCAGATGCATCGACTTACGGCGCTGCACCTCGTCCATGTACTGGTAGACCAGTCGCGGCACGATCACTGCCACGGGGTTCGAACCCATGGTCGGGCGCAGCCTTCTCAGGCTCTGCCGGTAGTTGTTCTGGGCGCTATAACTCAGCGTCGGCAGTACCTCGACCGTGTAGCGATCGATCAGCTCCTCCAGCTTGTCGCCCGTCTGAATGTCCATGCGATCCGCAAAGGCGCGCAGGGCCTCAGTATAACTCTCGCCCAGGCGGAACCAGCTTTTGTTGTCGAAGGCGGCCCGCTCGTGCTGACGCGGGCGGTAATAGTACGCGCCATGCTTCCACGCCCAGCGCGAGGGGAGCTTGCTCATCCGTCCAAGGCCTCCAGGTTCAACACTGCTTTCGGGTGTCCGGCGTCGTTCGCCGCCTCGCATCCCATTGCTTGATGGTAGGCCTGCCGGTCAATGACCGGCCAGCCGTCCGCCCTCACCACGTAAGGGATTCCCATGGCGTCGAGGTGCTGTCGCTGCCTGGCACGCTGGGCGCAGCCTGTCAGCTCCCTCACCTCCTTGCGTGATAGTACCAGCTCCATATCGACCTCCCGGAAACTAAGAGGCCGCCTTGTTGGCGGCCTTGAGTGCTGCGTAGTGGGCAAACGCTGGATCGTCGGGTCGTGGCACGTCGGTCCATATCCTCCCGCGTCGGATCAGGCTGACCGTGGCGTGCGAGACGCCAAACTCGATGGCAATCCGCTTGTTGGTCTGCCCTTCCGTGATTCGCTGGATGATCTTCTCGACCTTGCGGCGCGTCAGGATGGCACGCGGGTTGATCTCGCCCTTGTGCCCCGGGAACTTGCCGCGACCCTTGGTCATCATGTCCTGCGTGTTGTCCATATGGGTGCCCAGCCAGAGGTGGTCAGGATTGACGCAGGCCGGGTTGTCGCAGGTGTGACAGACCACCAGGCCCTCGGGGATCGGGCCTTTATGGATCAGATACGATGCCCGATGAGCCCGGACTGCCACCCTGCCGACCTTGAGCCGCCCGTAGCCGCCGCGCGAACTGAGCGCATCGGTCCATTCCCAACAGCCCGTCGCGGGATTCAGCCGGTACTTGGTATGGAAGCGCTCCACGGCTTCGTCTGGAATCTCCATCCCTACCTCCAGATACAAAAATGCCGCCCTGGTGGCGGCTGTTATCGGGTATCGCTGCGCTGCTCACGCATCCGAGGCTTCTGCATCACGCCTCCCGTAGTAGGTAGCGACGGATGCGTCAGCTATCCGGAGCAAGTGTTCGTTACCAGCCCGCATCACTCTCAGCAACTCCCGTTTCTCCGCCATGTAGACCCTGGCAAAGTCAGGATCGCGCTCCACAATGCTCATCGTGTTGTCGATCAAGTCGGCCAACTTGATGGTCTGAGCTTCAGGGCTGATCCGGACCAACCGATCGCGCTCCATTGCTTTGCGGTGTGCCCGGTTGCCTTGGGCAGGATCGGTGAACTGATCCGTCAGTTCGTAGACGTAGTCGGCCACCGCCGGGCCAAATTCGTGCGCAAGAGCTCTGAACGTGACATGCGTGTCTTCCACGACATCGTGGAGATAAGCTGCTGCGATCATGGCCGTGGTTCCACCAACACTTTCCACCGTCGTGGCTACCGCGGCCGGATGTAGGTGATAAGGCTCGTCGGTGTACTTGCGGCGCTGCCCCACAGCTTGGTGCGCGGCTCGGCTGTAGATCGCTGCGCGAGTTATCAGATCAGTCATGGCCACCTCGACCCATTCACAATCAGAATCGTACTGACTATCCAGAATCCAGCCGCCAGCGCTCTTGTAAATCCTGCCCACTCAGAGGCATCCCATTGCCAAGCAATGAACCCGAAGATCGCCCACGCCAAGACCGCGGCGGCTATGCTCAGTGCTGCTTGTTGAATCACCCTCATCCTTGCCCCCAGGGCCAGTCACTCCATCCGGCCAACTTCATCACGGCAAATGTACCGATCAGTAGCGTCCAATCCCATACCCCGTAACCGCCCATGAACAAAAAGGCCGCGACACAAGATAGCGCCACGGCCACGTAGTTCGCGATCAGCTTCACGCTAGCCATTGCCACCTCCATTCATCATGTCGCAGTTCTCGCAGACCCCGCCATTGGCGGCCATGAAGCCGGCGCCGTAGCTGTCCGGCGGGTACGTATCGCCGCAAGCGCACTTGACCATCTCCGGCTCATCACCCGGCCTCACGCACGGAACACCAAAGCGCTCCATGAGATCGCACGAGGAATGCTCGCTATGGTATCGACCCTTGGCCCGGGCGAAGCGCTCTGCCAGGCGGGCGGTTTCGCGTAGGCCCGCCATCTCATCCGAACGCATCTCCCATGCCGCCATGAATCCCTGGTAGGCGGCATCGTGTTCGCTGAGCCAGTGCGTGTTCTCGTCCTTAACCCACTCATCGAAGGCGGCGCACATTCGCTCATGGTCCTGCTTGGCGTCCATCACTCCTCCTCCCCTCTGCTATTCATCTTCCGGGCGCCTGCTGCGAACAGCGCCCACTCCGCTCCCAGCGTCAGCACGACACCGATGGGGATGCCGATGGCGATGTAGATGAGCATGGGGCCTCCTCGGATTGGCAGCGCAACTCATCAGCGAATTTCTCCAGGTAATCAGCGACGCGATGCCGGTTGACTTCTGTTAGGCCGCGGACGGCATTTGCTGCCAATCGCGCCCCCTCTGCTCTGATAGCAGCATCCTGACAGGCGACGGACTCGCTATCCGCCAGCTTGCACCTTTCGTATGTGTCGTGCGCGCTGTCCGGCGTGTCGCTGTCCGGCAGTTGGCAATAGCCAAGCTCAACGGCGTTCAGAATGAATTGGGCTCGCTCTGTTGCCAGAGACGCCAGCGCCTCGCGCTCCCACTGCAACCTCCGCAGCTCGTCGACGATATTGATGACCATCGGCCAGCCCAGGGTGACGCCGGCGGGGCCGTGGCGATCTTTGGCCAGCTTCAGCAGTTGTTCGGGATCGATGCTCATGATGTCCTCCTGTAGCTCGGAAGCCCGCCGATCTGGCCGGCGGTCGCGATATAGCCTTTCCTGATCCAGTCTCGGATCGTCGCCTCGGCCAACACAGCCGAGTGACGCTCGGCTTGACCGCCTCGGCTGGCAATGCAGCGGCTGAGGTCCGGCATCGTGAACGGCATCGGCAGTCGCCAGCGCAGCATCTCGAGCTGATAGCGCGTATTGAGCCGGGCGCGGCAGCCCGGTGGGTGGACCGGGGCTAGGGATGGTCTGAATGATGTGGTCATGCAGCCTCCTTGGGTGCCGGCATGTATTGACGCTCGTGCGTGAAGTTGGCCTCGACGATGGCGCGGGCCAGCGGTGGGCAGACGCTGTTGCCGATCAGGCGCACCTGCTGGTACTTGGGCACAGCGCGACCGCCTGCCTCGGCGAATTGGTAGCCATCGGGGAAGCCCTGGGCGGCGGCGAGTTCATGGGGCTGGAGCATGCGCATGCCGATGTCGACGATGGCGTATTGCTCGCCCTCGATCGTGACGGTGACCAAGCCAAAGCGGTCGCGGGTGGGCATGGTGTGCAGCGGATCACTGCACTCCTGACCGATGCCTCTCCCGTAGTACTTCACCAGGAAGGCGGCCACCGCCGCGGCGTGAGTGCCGCCGGCGCAGACAGTGGGTATGGGATGCCGCGGATCTCGACCACCGCGCTCGCTGCCCTTGAGGTTCAGCAGGCTCACGGCTACCGGGGCATTGTGGTCGGTCGCGGTGATCGTCGGCAGTGGCTTGCGGAGGTCGGCGCCAACCACGCCGCCGTAGTGCTTGGCTAGGAAGGCTGAGACCAGAGCGTGCTTCTGACCACCCGCGACCACGGTGCCGAGCGGACGCTGTATGTCGAGGGTGCGCGGCGCCTGTCCGGCGCGCTCCCCGTAGCCGGTCTGCACCAGGCTTGGCGCCACCAGAGCAAAGCTGCCGCCCTTCGGCCAGGCGGTGACCGTGCGCAATGGCTCGCTGGTTGCGTTCACCAGTTCCGATCCGTTGCCGTAGTTGGCGATGGGTACGATGAACGGCTCTCCGGCCTCCACTACGAAACGCATCACGCCCTTGGCGATCCGCCGCAAGGTGGCGTCGGCCAACGGGCGCGGCCGGTCGAATATCGAGGGGCAAGGGATGCTCCAGTCGATGCACTCGGCAGCGGTGGTCCAGGGCTTGAGCTTGCCCCGTCGAACGGCCGGGGTGGCCGGATCGGCATGCGTCGGCTTGGGCCAGACGATGGGCAGGCCGTCGCGCCGAGCAACCAGGAAAAGCCGACGCCGGATGGTCGGAGCGCCGTAGTCACAGGCGCGCAGGATTTTCCAGTCCACCTGGTAGCCGTGGCGGCCCAGGGCGCGGACGAACGCCCGGAATGTCTGCCCTTTGCGTGCGGGGTCCGGGACGATGCGGCCCTTGGCGTCCTTCATCAGCGGGCCCCAGTCGAGGAATTCCTCGACGTTCTCCAGTGCAATCACCCGCGGCTTCACCTTTGCCGCCCATCGAGCAGCTACCCAGGCCAGGCCCCGCACACTCTTGCTGACCGGGCGCCCGCCCTTGGCCTTGGAGTGATGCCGGCAGTCAGGAGAGAACCAGGCAAGCCCCACCGGCATGCCATGGACGGCCTCCGCTGGGTCGACATCCCACACATCGGCGACGCTGTGCTCGGCGTCCGGGTGATTCGCGGTATGCACGGCGATGGCTGTCGGGTCATGGTTGATGGCGAGATCCACCGGCCGCCCCAGGGCCTGCTCGATGCCCTCGCTGGCACCGCCACCGCCGGCGAAGTTATCGACCACCAATTCGTGGCCGAACAGGTTCAGGCTGGTCATGCGTCTCTCCTTGGCATGAAAAAGGCCACCGGGTGGTGGTCTTGGGTGGCTATTGGACGGGAGTTGCCCGCCCGGCTAGTGTTAGGGTTCCTGCCAGCGCGAGGGCTATGCCATGAACGTGTTCACGGGCGCTAAAACAGTCTCACCGGAAGAGTTCGATGAGATGAATTTGGAGGGCTTCAATATCATCTATGCGACCCCAGAGGACGGGCCTGTTGCTGAAGGCGATAATGTCGATCGCTCCATTCGGCTATGGGCTGATCGGGACGAGATGTACATGATGCGGATGGGCGCCGATTCTACTGAAGGTGAGAATCTAAGCATTCTGCATATCGCTGTTCCTGACATATCCGATGAGGAAGCGATCAAGCACCTGAAGCAGAAAGTGTCTGACAAGCTGGATCAGCCCTGACCCAGCCACTTCGCCCGCCGCCGGGCTCTGCGCTTGGCGGCGGATCATGGCTTTCTTCCTGGCATGAAAAGAACACCGGATAGGAGGCCCATTATGGTGAAAACTTTTTAGTGACTTTTGTGAGATAAGGAACGAGAATATACTGCATCCATGATATTTGCTAACTCTGGGGTTTTATTTATCAAATCCCAATGATCGGCCATCCCCCATGTTTTTGTTTCCACTTCACGACCAAGATGCGACTCTACTTTTATTCCAGCCTCTAAATATCTGCTGAATGGCTTTGAGCGATCCTTTCGCGACCTATTCAACCCTCTTTTATTTAGCAAAGTATTTGATGCATTGGAGATCAATGCTATTGGGTAGAATATAAGCTCTTCCAAAGGAACACCATTTTCATACAAGGATGTTAGTTCAGAAACTGGTATAACATGCTCTGACACCAGCTTTTCCCCTTTTTGTAGATCAGTTTCTCGGTAGATGTGCCCAAACCGGCGAGACCCGGATGTCATGCCAAGCAAATTGTTGCATGCTCGTATTCTTTTGTTGATCTCATTTCTCATCTCCCTTTTCTTTTGGTGTGTTGCTATCCTTTCTATTGTCTTTACATTTTCCCTGCAAAGCTCTATGTGCTCCAGTATTAAGTCGGCAGGACTAGCCCCGCCTTTACCTCTGACTCCGGGGATCCTTACTGGCATTGTTGCCCTCATGCGCTTTGGTTGATGTTAGTTCCCCAAAGCTTATCTTCCAAAATCACCGTGACCAAGGCGCGGCTACAAAGTTTAATGCCGCTATCTCGTCGCGGCGCACGGCCCGCCCTGCCTCCTGCTGCTGTGCAGTAGACTCGTCCGCCCATTGCAGTGCGCGGATAGAGACAAAGGAGGCGGAGGCCAGCGGGCTGACGGCCTTTATTGCTGCCCGAAGACCGCCTGCGGTAAGCCCGATACTGATACCGCGTCGGGCAGCGCGGCCATTCAAAAGAAAGCCCGACGAGGCCGGGCGGTGGGTGTCGGTGGTGTCAGCCGCCCATCAGCGGGTGCATGGGAGCGAATGGGATCTCGTCGTCGAAGTCGCCCCCGCCAGGAGGATTCGGCGGCGCGGTCTGTTGTTGCTGGTACTGCCGTTGCTGGTCGAAGTAGCCGTTCTGTGAGGGCTGCTGCTGAGCCTGGGCATTGCCCTGTGGCTGCCCTTGCCGGGAGTCGAGCATCTGCAGATCGTTGACGATGATCTCCGTGACGTAACGATCCTGACCGCTCTGGTCTTGCCACTTCCGTGTCTGCAGTCGCCCCTCGACGTAGAGTTTCGATCCCTTGCGGACGTACTGCTGCGCGACCTCGGCAAGGCGGCGGAAGACGATCAGGCGATGCCATTCCGTGCGCTCCTGGCGCTGCCCGCTCTGCTTGTCGGTCCAGGTGTCACTGGTGGCGAGGTTGATGTTGCCGACTGGCGTACCGGACTGGGTAAAGCGGATCTCGGGATCCTGGCCGACGTTGCCGATCAGGATGACCTTGTTGATGCCTCGGGCCATGGGGCCTCCTATGCTGCTGAGGGGAAGTCGGCACCAGCCTGGGCTTCGCCACCCAACCACTGGAGCAAGGTGTCGACGGTGACGCCGAGAACATGGGTCATGATCGTGAAGTCAGCCTCGAGGCGAGCAACGGGGTCGTCGCCATCGTCCTGCTGGGCAGCCTCGTCAATCACCGCGTCGTCGAACCTGATTGATTTGATGGTCAGGTCGTCGTGGAGAACGAACCGGATCATGCTCTCGATGCCCAAGGCGAGCTTGCTGGCCTGACGACCGCATTCCAGGTGGCTATGGATCTCGTCGCTATCCAGGTCGAGTTGCCGGCCTCGGATCACGCCATCATCGCCCTTGGCCTTGAGCTCCACTGTGTCGCCGATCTCCATCTCGGCGGGCCGTGTGCCCGGGTCGCTGAGCCAACTGGTCATGGCCCGCATGGGCAGGATGTTGGTGGCCAGCGGGGTGACACGCAGACTGCCCAGCGTCTCGCGCAGCAGATCGAGCACTTCCTCGGCACGCTTGCGGCTGCTGGTGTTGATGCCGATCAGTCCGCGTCGGGTGTCCCACCACAGATCGATCCTCGTGCTACGCACGAAGGCCTGGGGTAGCAGCTCCTCGTAGACTTGCTCCTTGAGGGTGAGCCTTTCCTGGCGGCGCAGTTTGCGGCCTTCGTCGGCCTCAAGGGCTTCGGCGCGTTCCTCGACTTCTTCGCGCACCACGCCGGAGGGCAGCAGGCGTTCCTGTCGCACAGCCGTCAGCAGCCGCTGGGCGTTGGCCTCGTGGCAGAGCTGGGTGCCAGCCCGGCCAGCGGGTGGGCACCAGCCAATGCGTCGAGCCTCGTTGCCGCCGAGGGGACGATAGGCCTGGGCGGCCAGCAACCCCTCGAGGTAGGCGTCGTCCAACCCGGGCGCGTCGTGTAGGCGGTACAAGTGTAGGTTGCGGAACCACATGATCTATCTCCTGGCGGGGCCTTGCCGGCCCCGGGCGGGTTACTGCTGCAGGCTGACGTGACGGATGTCGCCACGCTGAATGGCCGACAGCACATCGACGGCCTGGCTGGCGTCGAGCCCTGCGGACTGCAGATCCTCCAGGGCTTCACCGAACGGGTCGGCGGCCGGCACGTCCTGCAGCGCATTGTCGAGACCATCCCAGTCGGCGGAGTCTTCCTGGCTGAACACGGTGCCGCCGGCAGAGGCAACATCGCCGGGGGCAGGAGCGGGCATCTCGGCCTGCGCTTGCGCGGCGCGCAGGCGTTCCAGCTCCGCACGTTCCCGCTCGATCTCCTCGCGCTCGGCGGCCAGACGCTCACGCTCGAGGGCAGCGGCGTGTCGTTCACGCAGAGTGGCCAGCACCCGGGCCTTCTCGTCCTCGGCTTCCTTGGTGACGTCGAAATAGCCCTCAGTGTCGATGGCTTCGGCCTCGTCGATCAGGCCAGCCAGGCTGGTGGAGTCGAGCCCCTCAGCGGTGTCGAGGTAACTGGTGACTTCCTTGGACAACCGCTCGCGAAGCCGGGCGATGCGCTCCTCCTTGGCGCGCTGCTCGGCCTCATCCACTTCGCGTTTGGCTTCCCGGTGCGGGGCCTCCAATTGCTCGACTTCGCCGATCAAGCCCTTGGCACGCTGATTCACTTTCTCGATGAAATCGCGGTGGGGCTTGGTGATCGCGAGGCGGGCTTTGTCGGTGGCGGTACGCATCTTGGTCAACGCCTGGATGGCCTGCTTACCGGTTTTGTAGCCATCCTTGGTGGAGTAATCCGGCACGGTGCCGTATTTCGATTTCAGATCGGCCAGTTGCTGCTCGGCGTTGTCGAGTTCGACCAGCTCAGCGGCGTAGGGCTGCGGAGCGTTTTGCAGTTGTTCGGCGGCATTACCCATGGCTCTCGGCCTCCTGTTCGTTCTGCTGTTGACGTTCTGCTTTGGCGCGCTCGATGCCTTCCTCGGCAGCCTTCTGGATCATGGCGGCGCCTTTGCTGCCATCGACTCGGGCCATGCTGGCCTTATCCGGCACGCGCTGGAGGATGCGTTCGGCGGCAAGCTGGATGCTGCGAGGGTGAGGAATCTTGTTGCGCAGGGTGTCGCACTCACGGCTCAGCCAGTCCTGATACTCCTGGCGATAGCGCTCGATCTCGGCGTCGGCGTCTTCGGCTTGGGCAATCCGAGTCTCGGCCTCGCGGGCGGCCCGGTAATCCTGGTCGTCGAACATGCCGGTGAAGATGTCGGCAGCGAAGCCGAGCAGCGACAGGCACTTCTTCATGGCGTCCGATACCGACTTCTTGGGCGCCTCGCCGTCAGTCATCCAGGAGCCCTTGTTCGTGCGATAGACCGCCCGGGTGTGGCCGAACTGGGTCACTTCACCTTTCTCGCCTTGCCAGCGGTACCAGAGCAGGAGGCGGACGGTGTGCGTCAGCTCATAGGCCTTCACCTCTCCGGTCTGTGGGTCGAGGATCGGGGCGCCCTGGTCGTAGCGCTCCTCCTCGATCTGATACCCCCAGCCCAGGCCCATCGGGCCGAAGACCTGAGTGGCCAGCCGGATCATGTGCATGGTGTCGATCGCGGTGATCTGCTGGCCGTTGACGTTGGCCTGCTTCACCACGTTCGTCGGTGTTTTCTCCACCTGATGCCATAGCGCCAGATGGTCAGTGTCCTGAGTCATGGTCTATACTCCTCAGTGATCTACTTCCATGGATCGCCCGGCCCGCTCCTGTGCCTGTACCCGCAGGAGTGGGCCTTCTTTATGCGGCGTTGATCTATTCGTCTATTGCGCCTCCTGCTGCTGTGCGCGATTTGGTCCATGAGCTATACTTCTTATGATTCGTTGGGTGCGAATCTTTCCGGCCCGCTCCTGTTACCCGCAGGAGCGGGCTTCTTTATGCGGCCTTCTCGGCCTGCTCTCTGACGATCTGCTCCATCGCCCGCCCTACCCTCTCGCCTGCGTGCCGTATCTGCTCGTTATCGCCGGAGCGGAATGCCTGCATCAGCTCAGCCAGAGCGGATGGATAACGCTCGATGAACGCCTCTTGCGGGCCGCTGTACGTCGTGCCGCTGTCGTAGAGGTCGCCGTCTGCCCAGTCGTCAACATACGACTCGACCCACTCCCGCATCGCTGATTCGCGACGGTCGCGCTCGTCAAGTGCCTCCGGGTGAAGATGAGAGAATCGCGGAGCGATGGTGTCAGTGCCGATGTGCGCGATGTTCATGCCGCCTCCTGCCGTTCCCGGTAGTCGATTGCCAGGCTCTCGGGGTCGTCAGCGAACAGCGTCAGCGTGCTCGTCTCCCCGTCTCGACCTTCGATGGTGAGGGTGGCCGTGTAATACACGCCGCCCGGCGTGCGCCCCTCGCGAACGCCCACAAGAGTTATTCGCTCGATGCCATGGAGATTGATGTCCATGTTCATGTCGTCACCTATAGAGCTGGATCAGCGGCTCGGCCTGGCCATGCCAGCGCCGGGAGAAATCAGCAGCCCGGGCCGCGTTGGCCGGGTCTTTCGGCTCGGTCCAGCGGCAGCCGATGATGGGCCGCTCGGGCGCCTTGATGATCTTGCCCTTCGCTCGGGCTTGGCGGCGGGCTTCGATGACCCGGGCTCGCCGCTCTCGAAGATTCGGTTCCATGTCGCCCTCCTCTCGGGGTCAAAAAAGCCGCCCGGAGGCGGCAAGCAGGGATCGATGACCGGCTCTCGCCGGGATGCGGGTGCATCGGGGAGGATTCTGCTTCCGGCTTTGTGGCTTCACCGATCAGTTGCGCGACCTGTCGGCTAGCATCCGGCTTGTCATGGATGCGGGACTCCGGTTGGCCCGCACTACAGCCCCGAAAGGCAACAGAACCCTCTCCGATGGGCAGATATTCTCAGCGTCTGCCGGCGCTATGGGCCGCACTGCGCAGCGGATCGCGTGGTGCTCAGTCGGGGATGAATTCGTTTTCCAGCAGGCGTTCGCCTGACCAGCTACATTCCCCGCATAGCTCTCGGTCGAGATTTGTTGTCACGCCTTCCCATGCGGTGTTGTAGGTTTTCCCGCATGCATCGCACGTCATGTCCTGATAGCGATCACCCATGCTCTCCTCCTCTACGCCCGGGGCGCGGCGTGAACTTGAGCGGCGTACTCGGCAGGCGTAGCGCCTGCACGCCAAGCGTCTCGCGCACCATCAATCGAATAGCCGTCGATCCATTCAGTGCCATCAAGGTCGTGACCCAGGATGCGCTCGGCATTGACCGCCCAACGCTCGAACTGACTGGGCGCTGCCTGAGTGCTCTCCAGCATTCCTGTCTCGATATGCTCCATGTCGTGCTCTCCTGTCGTTGTGCATCCGTAGAGCGCCCTGGCGGTGTCCGTCAGTCGGCTCAACCTCGCTTCCTCCGACGCCGCTAAACGCCGAACATCCACGCGGCCATCCTGTGATCAGCAGGCAGAACCAGGACGCTCTCGGATACATTGCGATGCCGGTCTCTCCCGGCTGTCCCACCACTGCACAGGTGGCGCGCTTCGCGCTACGCTGAAGTTTCCACACATCGCGTAGCGAAAGAGGTTGATATGCCGAACTTTGTTGTCCGAGTCGAAATGCACTCAGCGAGCGCTGAGCACTACGAAATGCTTCACGAGAAGATGAAGGCAAGAGGGTATAAGCGCGAGGCGCAGGGCACGGATGGCCGTATGTACCGCCTGCCTGATGCGGAGTACATGGCAACCAAATCTTTCTCCGCCGATGACGTTAGGGACGAGACTCGGGCGATGGCCGATAGCATTGTCCCTGGAAGCTTTGTGCTGGTCTCTCAGGTGGAGCAAGTAAGCTGGTTCCTGGCGCCTGCTTCCTAGTAATAGCGATCCATAAGAGAAAAGACTTCACCCTCCTCTTGATCAGCTTCATGGCGGAGGCGTTTTGCTTCCGCCTCAAGCCTCTTGGCTCGAATCAGCTTGTCGCTCCACTCCTTCAGCAGTTTGGCAACGCAGCGGCGGGCCACTACATCGTCGGGCGTGAACCCTCCGGGTTGTGGGTCGCTCGACTCAGAGGGCTCGCCCTCAGCCTCGCTTCGCAGGTTTCGTACCTCATGGGCCAGCTCGAATAAATGCGCCGGCTCAACTGGGTTGCTGCTCTGAATGGCCCAGGTATCTATCAGTAGCGCCACCCGCTCCCGGTACTCCGGAATGATCGTGCTCGGGTCCACGCTGATGCTCAGTCGTGATTCTTGCTGTGCTTCGCTCATGGCGATTCCTCCTGTTGGCCATCCGCCTAACGACTCACAGAATCGCTAGGCGGATGCCCACTGCCTCAGCAATGGGCTGTCCTCATGACACGCCGTGGGCTCGTTTCCACCCAGCGCTGCCAGCGCTCCACCAAAGAGTTACGGCTCCCACCGCACTTTCCTTGGCGACCCGCTCGGGATCGACGTGTCCACCTGCCTGCATCTGGCCCCGTAGGTCACCGACCTGCTACTGGCAGCCGTCGGTGAAGGCAGGTGCCCGCTTTTTCCTCAGCGGGGAAGGGATCTCAAATTGTTAAAGAACGCTGACTGCGTCTTGCTCCCTGCAGCTCGGGTGGGCGTTTTGCCCTGTGACGGTTTCCAGAATATGCATGGATGCATTTGCTGTCAATGCATGGATGCATATTTTTATGCACGGGAAGGGTAAGTGCGTATGCACCAAAGGATTTTCAGACACAAAAAATCCCGCTCAGGGCGGGGTCAGGTGGGCAGATACAGAAAACCCGCCTCGGAGAGCGGTAATAAGCAAGGAGTCCTATAAGGGAAGATGGCGCCATGGACATCGCAAGGAGGTGAACCCAGGATTGGTTCAGCCCATGGCGCCAATTAGCAGACTAACATTGAGAGCAGCGAATTGGTAGAAAAAGCCCGCCTCGAAGGGCGGGCAAAGTGCTGTTGGAGCAAGACGTTCAGGGAGCCGCGGGGAAGTGCCTTCCGGCCGCTGCGGCTACCCGAACACCCGCCAGTGTAGCAGCTGGGCGGGCAAGGCGTAATCAGAACGCAATCTGGAGATGAAGCGCCGCAGAGGGTCGATGGAGTCTACGCGGAGAAGGTAGGGAGGTAGGACCCCCCCCCTGGGCGCTTCTCTCAGTGTAGACATGCAGGTGGGCGCTGAAAACCCGCTCAGGAAGGAATAAGGGGCGCCAAGGCAGTCTCGGTGAAGGGATCGCCATCCTTTGGCTCGAGCCGCCTTGGCGCCGAGGTGCAGTATAGCGATATGAGCAGGCATGAAAAACCCGCCTCGAGGGCGGGTCTTTCGGGAGGAGCGCATTTCAGCAGGTCGCGTGGCGCTCAACTCCTGCTCGGCGAACGGTTTCGTTCTGGCGCTCAGAGGCCTTCGTTAGCACGCGCTCATACACACGCTTCTTCTCTGCAGATGATGCATTGCGAATGAAGGTTGAGAAGGCGGTGGTTTCTGCTTGGCGCTTCTTGGTTAGTCCGAGCATGGGGATCACCTTTCTGGGTTAAGCTCCCTTAACAGGGACTCGCGATCATATCTTTCTGGAAGATGGCTGTCAATCTGGTCAACGTTCGCCTTGTATGACCGCACGCTGTTGTCCCTATTCTTGACTAGCAAGTCAACTTTAACATCTCCGCCGAATCGAGTCTTGATGCTGTTCACCACTCGTCGCGACTCAAAGTACTGGTCAATGAAGCCCACAAGCGGGATTCTGCGGCCCTCGTCTTTCTCGCGCGCCTGGACAAAACCCCATGCAAGGTGTGGCTCCTGATAAACATAGAGGATCTGGACGAGTCGCCCGCGTTTGATAGACCGAGCAACGTTCCTCTCTGCAAGATCGTACTTGGCAAGCGTTCCGTCAAGAAGAAAGCTCTGCTTCTGCTCAAGGGCTAGGTCGTGCGCCTTATCGACCAAGATCGATACCGCAAACTGGAAAAGCCAGGAGTTGCCGCCTGTATAGCCAGGAAGCTCATCGCGTAGCTCGTCGGGGTCTATGCGAATGACGCCACCTCCAAATTCTTTGAGCAGCTCTATGGATGACTCAGTCTTCCCAGCGCCAGGAGCCCCAGCCATGAATACAGAGACAGGGTCTGATTCCTTTGGGTATTTCTTTTTATCTGTCAGGCATTTAGCAATTCTCTTTTTATTCTCTCGCGCAAATTTCACGGCCTCATCTCGAAGCCTCTCCTCTTCTGACGTCAGCGGCTCAGGCTGGTTCATGGCATTCCCATAAGCGCTCGATTTGGCTGATGTTTGCTCTACCCCCTCGGCCCCTCAGCCACAGCGAGCCGATCAGGCCCTGGGCTTCCGCATCCACATGGTGGCGATCACCACGCCAACGATCTCGCAGTTGCCGTTGATTGGGATGTAGGGATCGGGCCATGACGGGTTGCGGGCCTTGAGCATCTTGTCATCGCCAGGCTCCTCGACGAACTGCTTGAACGTGGCCTCATTGCTGTCCGTGAGTACGGCTACCACGTCGTCACCGTCGAACGGCAGCACCTCGGGGTCGACGTAGATGATCAGGTCGGGCTCGTACTTGGGCGCCATGGACTGCCCTTTCACCCGGAGCGCAAACGTCCTGTCCGAGCACGCTGGCGGGCGCGGCACCATCTCCTCGCTGACGGCATCGACGTTGCAGACCTCGGTCCATGAGCCTGCCTGAACCCACGAGATAACCGGCACGTAGCCTTCCAGCTTGGGCGGCGGCGCCACGTTCGATTCGTGCAGCGCGGGGTGCTGGGCGATCTTGTCGGCACTCCCCTCGGTCTCTATCGGCTCACGACCACGTATCTGATCCCCGGACACACCGAAATATTCAGCCAGCTTGGCAACCGGCCTATCGGAAGGTTCCTCGATCTTCCCGGTCAGGATGCGCGAAAGCGTCGATTGAGGCACGCCAGCTTCCCGCGCCACGTCTATGGCGCGCTTCCCTGACTCGTTTATGAGGCGGCGTATCACGTCGCGAGGCTTTTCCTTTTGCATGAGTGCAATTATTCCGGCGCCCCGTGCATACGGCAAATGCATTTGCCCTTGACTTAAATGCATGAATGCATATCCTGTGCATATAATCCACACGAAGAGGGCTCCGCCATGTATGGCGAAGAACTGGCCAAGAAGCTGGAGGCCATCCTGGCATCCGGGGCCACCCCTAAGGCGGTAGCCAAGGAGGCTGGCTGCGATATCTCGACCGTTTACCGCATTCGGTCAGGCGCAATTGTGAACCCGAGTTACTCGGTGGGCCGGTCGCTGGATGAGATGTACGCCAAGCTCCGCTCCCATGCCGCCTAACACACCACCAGCGTATCGCCTCCTGCTTAAACAGTGAGAGGCCAGCAACGAACGGAGTTTAGATAGTGGACAGATATACAGAAGGACTCCGAGAAGCGGCATTCGAGTACGGCATCAAGCGCCTAGCGTTCGACCTCGATATGGGCGAATCGCGGCTCTACAAAAAGCTCGATCCTGACTCCGGCGTAAACCTGACTGTGGCCGATTTCTTTCGCATTAACCGGATTCTGGGCGACGTGCGTTGTGTGCAGGCCGCACTGGATGACCTGGGCATTGTGGCCACGCCACGCATCGATGCCGAGGACGAGATCGAGGCGGAGATTCAGGAGCTGTTGCTGGACCAGCAGGAGCAGGCATCGCGGTTCATGCACGCCGTGCGCAAGGCGCGAGCCGATGGCCGCATAGACGCCGCTGAACTGGAGCTGATCCGCAATGAGCGCCGCTCTCTGGCCGAGAACGGCAACACGATCATGACCCGCGTCGAGCGGATGCATGAAACAGGTCTTCGACTGGCGAAGGCGTAAACGCAAAAACGCCCGGGAGGCTACCAACCAATCCCCGGGCGTTTCGTATAACCGAAGCTATGAGGTAAGCGTAATGCAATCGATCCAACCATTCAACTTCGACAGTCAGCAGGTTCGCGTCATCCAGGGTGACGATGGCGAACCGATGTTCGTCGCAAAGGATGTCGCCGCCGCGCTCGGGTATAACTGGCAGGTCGCGCTGGTTAAGCATGTGCCGGAAGAATGGCGGGGGGTTACTCAGAGTAACACCCCTTCTGGCGTCCAGCGCCTCACTGTCTTGACCGAGCAGGGCCTGTATTTCTTCGTCGCTCGTAGCGACAAGCCCAAGGCGCTGCCGTTCCAGAAGTGGCTGGCTGGCGAGGTGCTGCCGTCGATCCGCAAGACTGGCCAGTACCAAGCGCCCGGCATCGAGGCTGCCAACGTCCCGGCCACCATGGCCTTGGTCGAGTGCGCGGCCAATCTGCTGCGCGCCTCCGACTCCGGCAAGGTCGTCATGCTCCGCAAGGCTGGTCAGGCCGTGGGTGCTGATACCTCATTTCTGCCCGACTACACCGAGGACAGCGCCCCGGGCCACGTTGGTGCCATGGATACCGCTAGCCTGACCCACCTACTGCGCGAGCATGGCCTCAGCCATTCGGCGGCAGCCGTGAATCAGATGCTTCACGACGCCGGCATCCTCGAGAGCCGCACCCGCAAGAGCACCAAGGGCGCTCTCAAGCATTTCTGGTGCCTCACTGACGCCGGCCAGCACTACGGCAAGAACGTCGTGAGCCCGCAATCTCCGCGCGAGACGCAACCGCATTACTACCGTGACCGCTTTATCGATCTACTGGCTGTGGCCGGTATGGAGCCCGCAGCATGAGCGTAGAAGCAATGAGCTGGGCGATGAACCAGCAAACTGTCACCGATTCTGGCGCGCGATTCGTGCTCGTAGGACTGGCCAATCATGCCGACAAGCATGGCCGCCACGCTTTCCCGTCGAACGCCACGCTGGCCGAGTACACCGGCCTGACGGGCCGCACCGTCACGCGCAAGATCAATGACCTGCTGTCGGCGGGCATCATCAAGATGGGCAATCAGGCCATCGCTGCGGCCCATATTGAGCGCGCCGATCAGCGCCCTGTCGTCTACGACATTGTGATGTCCGACCTTCCCGAAAAACGGGGTGACAGGAAGTCATCCCGTAAGAAACGGGGTGACACTGATGCAGCAACGGGGTGTCATTCTGACGAGGACGGGGTGACATCTATGCAAGAACGGGGTGACACAGTGTCACCCGAACCGTCCTTTGAACCGTCCCCTAAACCGTCCAATGAACCAGTTGCGCCGGGGGCTGAGCCCACCGACGCGCCGATTGAGGGTGAGCTGGACCTGGGTGACGAGCCGGCGCAGCGTAGCGACGAGCCTCGCGCTGCCATCCCGCCCGACATGCCGGGACCGAAAGACCCTACCGCCAAAACCTTCAAGCCCTGGGCCAACTACGCAGTGGCCTACCGCCAGCGCTACGGCGTGTACCCGATCTGGAACCAGCGCACTGCTGGCCAGCTGGGACAGCTCGTGGACCGCGTGGGGGCCAACTACGCCCCCGGCGTGGCTGCGTACTACCTGCGGATGAACAACCAGTTCTACGTCGCCAAGGGCCATCCGGTCGGCTTGATGCTCCAGGACTGCGAAACCATCGCGGTGCAGATGCAGACCGGCCAGCAGATGACCGCCACCCGTGCTCGCCAGATGGACGGCACGCAGGCCAACGCGAGCGCTGCCGACGAGGCCAAGAGCCTGCTGGCGGCGTCTGGATGGGAGGACTGATTCATGCCGCTGACACGCCAAGATGCAGAAGGCCTGCTCGACCAGCTCTACGCCACTGCCGAGGTGCTGGGCAACGAAATCAAGCCCGCTGCCGCGTCGCTGATGATCCGCGACCTGCGCGACTACGACCGGCCCGAGATCGAGCAGGCCTTGGCTCGCTGCCGCTCCGAGATCACTGGCCGCCTGACGCTCGCCGCGATCCTTGAGCGCATGCCGACCGCCAATGCTCACCTGACCGCCAATGAGGCGTGGTCCATCGTCCTGGAGTCGCAGGACGAGAACGCGACGATCATCTGGACCGACGAGATCGCCAAAGCTGCCGGCGTCGCCAACCCGATCCTGGAGGCTGGCGACAAGGTGGGTGCCCGCATGGCGTTCATCGCGGCCTACGAGCGCGAGGTTGCTGCATCCAAGGCCGAGGGCCGCGAGGTTCGCTGGTGGCCATCCCTGGGTGACAGCAAAGAGCTGCGCCGTGAGGCCATCGAGCAAGGCGTGAAGGACGGTCGCCTGCCAGCTCCCAAGGTCGAGCACTTGCTGCCGGCTCCTGAGAAGCCCGAGGACGAGGCTGGCAGCAACCCGGAGAACGTCCAGGCGATGCTCCAACAGCTCCGCGACACGCTGAATGCGAGCAACGAGCAGGCCGTCGAGCAGCGCCGTCAGGAAGAGGCCGAGACGGAGCGCCGGCGTGCAGAGCTGATCGCGCAGGCTGAACAGCGCATGGCAGGAGGTGCCGTATGACCAACGTCACCCGAATTCACCCCGTCGTCCGCCACGAACTCGACCTCCCCATGGAGGTCCTGGGCGTCCTGTACCGCCAGGCCGAGCCGACGGTGCATGAGATTGCCCATGACATCGAGATGCACCACGGATACCGCATGGACGGTCCGGCATTTATCGCGGCGCTCCAGCACCTGCGCCGTTTGGGCCACACGATTCATGAGCACGACGACCCGGACGGCGTGCGGTATGAGGTGGTTACGGGAGGTTCAGCGGCATGACTGGATACATCCGATTCTCCCGCTACCACATCGCCAAGATGTTCGAGATGCGCGACGGCCTGGGCTGGTCCTATCGCCAGATCGCCAAGTTCGTCGGCGCATCACCGAGCGGCGTGCGCCGGGCCATGGTGGCTGCCGAGCAAGGCGAACGGCTGCCCGAGGTGACGCCATTCTACTGCCGGGTCTGTCCCGAGGAGGTTGCATGAGCATCATCCAGCGAATCCATGACCGCCTGACAGGCGTGCTGGGCCGGGACTGCGAAGGGAAGCCGCTGCGCGCGGGTGATCGGGCCGAGGTGCTGCAGATCGGTGATCATGTCCCGCGCCAGTGTCGCAGAACCCTGGTGACGGTGGTCCGAAAAGGATCGAAAGAAGGGCAAGTGGACATTGATGTGCCATACCCGTGGGAAGGTGAAGATTGGTGGCAAACCGAATGCTGGAACCTTCGCCGCCTCGACGACAACGACGACGCCAACTGGGCCAACGTCACCGAGGCCACGGGCTGGACGCCGCGCACCGTCGAGCAGCCGAGCGAGGTGGTGACATGAGCGATCCGAAACGCTACGTGGCCACCGCCGGCACTGTCGAGGAAGCCCTGGCCGCCATCGCTAAGTTCCCAGGGATGCTCAACCAGGCATTCCGACGCTGGAAGCGTGTGCGGATGGTGATCGAGGAGGAACCGGAGCGACGCAGCCTCGACCAGAACAGATTGCAGCGGCTGTGGTGCAAAGAGGCAGGCCAGCAAGGGGATATGGCCGCCGAGGAGTATCGCGGCCAGATGAAGCTTCACCATGGCGTCCCCATCCTCCGGCGTGACTGCTCGGAATTCGCCGAGAAGTACGACCGCCTCGTCAAGTGGCGCGCCTATGAGGAGAAGCTGGAGTTCATGCAGGAGCCGTTCGACTTCCCGATCACAAGGTTGATGACCAAAGCGCAGAAGACCGAATACCTGAACAAGGTCTACACCGATCTGACGGGACGAGGCATACGGCTGACAGATCCAGAGCTCAAGGGCATCGGCCCGGACCAATATCGCGAGGTGGCAGCATGAAGGGTGAGCCAATCAACTTGGTGGAGGCATATTTCTCGGCAGTGGGCTTGGGATTCCTCGCTTGGGCGGCATGGCAGAGTTTCACGACAGGATTAATGCCGGTGGTTTGGGCTTTGTGGCTGTTTCTCGCCCCACTACAAGCCGGGTTTGTCGTGTTCTTCATTCGCGAGTTTTTCAAGGGGCGGAAGCAATGAAGCGTTCACCGATTCAACGTAAAACGCCTCTTCGCTCCGCTTCTCCGGCGAAGCGTAAACCGGTGAAGCGCACCCGGCAAAAAGGAGTGAGCGATGTACGGTTTCGCAGCGAGGCCTATCTGCGCTTTGTGCGCTCGCTGCCTTGCTGTGTATGCGGGGCCCCGGCCAACGCCGCCCACCACCTGATTGGCATGTATCAGGCCAGCGGGATGGGGCTCAAGGCGGCCGACAGTCTGGCCATGCCGGTCTGCGATGGCCCCGGGGATACCTGTCACAGACGCATTCATAGCGAGGCTCACCTGCGCTGGCAGCAGCCGATCTTTTTGATCGACACGATCAATACCGGCCTCGACGCATTCCCAGAGGGGTCGATCCATGACGCGCTGATTGAGGCGAGGGACTTCGTGTTGAGCAAGGAGGGCAAGGAGTGATGGCCAAGGCAAGCCGGGAGAAGGGCCGCAAGGCTGAAGGCGAAGTGGCTCGCCTGCTGGGCGAGCACTTGGGGCTGACGCTCAAGCGGCGGCTTGGCCAGTACCAGGCTGGTGGTCATGACCTGGACGGCTGGGACGGCGTTTGCGTCGAGGTGAAACGGCATAAACGAGCCACTCAGGGAGATGTGGCCACCTGGTGGCAGCAGACACTGGAACAGTGTGCCGGCAGCGAGACTCCTGTCTTGGCCTATCGGGCGGATTTGCAGCAGTGGCGATTCGTCATCCGTCCCATCGACTGGGGCGGCGCCGTGGCCGAGCCCGCCGAGGTAGACATCGACGGCCTATGTGCGTGGGTCAGGCATGGCCAGCAACTCAAGCTGGAGGTCTCGACCTGATGGAGTGGCGAAAGGTGAGCAGCTACTGCATTCGCTCTGACTGTGGGCGCTTCAGGATCGCGAAGTGGGTCAGCCAGGGCAAGGCCATGTACCTGCTGAGCGACGGCGACACGACGGTGGGCTGGTATCGGGATGCCAGCAAGGCGAAGGACAAGGCGGAGGAACTGGCGAATGGGTGAGCGACTGATGATCAACACCGATCCGAAGGTGGCCTGGGCAATGGCGATGGATAGCGGCGTCCGCTCACAGATGGGGCCGATCCTCGAGGACCTGATGAACGGAGGCGGCGTGCAGTACACGACCAAGGGCGGCGCCGGGGCCGGCCACTGCTCGGAGTACGCGCCGATCTACGCCTGCATTCGCCGCATGGAGAGCGACTCCCCTGCCCTGGCAGCTATCGGCCATGTGCTGTGCGATCCGATGCTCGAGAGCGCCAATGCCTGGCTTAACGATGCCGTGGCAGCCGTCGAGTCCAAGGTGATCGCCCACATCCCCAACTGGAAGGATGGCCGGGCATGGAAGCCAGCCAAGAAAGAGCGCGTGCACTATCTGATCCACGTCGCCCTGATGGAGCGGCAGCGCAACCTGTCGGGGGCGCAGCCTGAGTGGTCGCCGGAGCGCATTGGCGAAGTGATGTCGGGCTGGTACGGCGTGCCGATCACGACTCGCAAGTGGCACCAGGATTGGCGGCCTGTGTGGGGCGTCATTCAGGCAGCCATGGCGACGCTTGAGGGTGATGCCATGGAGCCTGTCAGCGAGGTGATCGGCCGCATGGTCCGCGAGGCGCGAGCAGCGGCGTAGCTGTTGCATTTCTTAGCCCATCCTGATACGCTCATTTGTAAGCTGTCGTAGCTATGCCCTGACAGCTCCTAATCTCAAAGCCTCGCCTCACCGGCGGGGCTTTTTCGTCAGGAACTTTCATCGCCCTTCCTCGTCGGATGTATGCAAGCTTCCATGACACATCTCTAGTTGCCCCGTCTCTTTAGGCGGGGCTTTTCTTTGTCTGCCCCACCCTGCGCCCAGCAGCTACGGCTCGCTGGGCGTTTTCGTGTCGGAGCGTCTATGCCCTGGATCGACTCAGTAGACGCTTGCCCTCGCTCGGAGCCCGCTATGCATCAGTCGCTGAAAAATCGCCTGATCGGCGAGGTGATCGACCGTGAGGGTGGCTATGTCGATCATTCGGCGGATCGTGGGGGCCCGACCCGCTACGGCATCACCGAGGCTGTGGCGCGGGACTACGGCTATACCGGCGACATGCGCGCCCTGCCCCTTGTGCTGGCCCACGACATCTACGCCGACCGGTACTGGCACAGCCTGCGGCTCGACAAGGTGGCGATGATCCACGAGGGGCTGGCGGCGTATCTGTTCGACTACGGGGTCAACTCAGGCCCAGGTCGCCCTGCTGAGACACTGCAGCGGCTGCTCAACGTGCTCAATCGCGTCGAGCGTGACTACGACGACATCGCCGTAGACGGTGCGGTCGGCCCGGCCACCATCGGCGCCCTGGAGGACTACCACGACACCCGTGGCCGCCCCGGGCTGGATGTACTGGCCGAGGCCGTCAACGCACTGCGCATCGAGTTCATGGTGTCGATTGCCGAGGCTCGAGAGAGCCAAGAGGCGTTCACCTACGGCTGGCTGAGTCGTGTTATCGAATTGTCGCCCTGCGGCAAGGGGGGCTCGTGAGTATGGAGCAGGTGCCAAGCACACAATCCCAACTCGACCGCATTGAAGCTGGCGTCAAAGAGCTCAACGAGCGCACGGCCCGCACGGAAGAGCGGCAGCACAACCAAGGCGCGAAGATCGAGGCGCACGACGGGATGCTGGCCGATCACTCTCAGCGAATCAGACATGTCGAGCTGAATCACGCTGTAGCCCAAGCGACTGGCACGCAGCAATACCAGCACCTATCAGGGCGCTGGAAGATTATCGGCACCACCGCCATCGCTGCCGCCTCCATCGCTGGCGCTTTCCTGTCCCGCATCATCTTTCCTTGAGGTACCCACCATGTCCGACCAAGCAAACATCGATCAAGGCGCGCCAGTTCAGGGCGTTACGCTGGAAAAAAAGCCGAACCGCTTCGCGCAAGGCGCTCGCAGCAACGCCGACGGCCTGGGTGTAGGCCTGCCGGTCGTCCTGTCCTGGGCGCTGAGCACCTTCGTCGGGGTGGAGATTCCCCTCGAAGTGGCGAGCGCAGCCTCTGCGCTGCTGGGGCTAATGGGCGCCAAGATCCAAGCCGCGCTGTAAGGCTCGCCCGCAACGCCATCGCCCGGCCCTATGCGTGGGTGCTGGTGGCGGTGTTCGTTGCGGGCCTGCTGCTGAATCGGAGGGAGTGATGACTATCGAAATCCCTACCTGGCTGCTGTGGACACTCGGCATCACGATCGGCATCCCGGCCACCATCTTCGTGGTGTGCTGTGCCGCTGTTGGATGGGCCTTCTTCCGCGGCCTGTAAGGCGATATCGAAATACCGATAACGCATCGCTGAGCGCCCCATTCTGCCCACGCAGTCTCAACACAGCCCTGGTCGGGGCGCTCATCAATGCGAAAGCAGGTGAGGCCGATAGTGCGCCTGACTGGCAAACCGTCGGCGGCATCAGTCCGATAACAGCTAAACCACCACTGAAGTGACTTTACCAGGCTTGCCTGGCCGGACAGTCGCAATGAGGTCGACGCCTTCTTCATTTGATACGTCAGTATCCACCAGCTTAAAGGTGCCGCTTGTTAGTCGAATGGGTTTGCTGTGACGAGGCCATTCAGCCTCTTCGCGGACCTCCAGAACGGACTGGTCTGATTCCAGTTGATATTGAACCCTCATAGAACTTCACCTCTCGGTTGGGGCGCCCTTCCGAGGTTATCACGGACAAGGAATCAGTATGACCAAGGCTGCCCAGGAGGCTGTCGCGCTGACGGCTCGGCAGTCTCGATTCGTTGATGAGTACTTGAAGGATTTGAACGGCAAGCAGGCTGCCATCCGTGCCGGTTATGCCGAGCGATCCGCTGAAGGCACCGCCTCTCGCCTGCTAAGCAATGCGAAGGTCGCGGAGGCCATCGCGCAGCGCAAAGCTCTGCGCTCAGAGCGCACCAAGATCGACGCTGACTATGTGCTCCACCGCCTGGTCGAGATCGATCAGATGGATGTGGCCGACATCCTGGCCGACGACGGCAGCATCTTGCCTGTCAGGGAGTGGCCACAGTCATGGCGCCGCACGCTATCAGGTCTGGATGTGGCCGAGCTATGGGATGGCCAGGGCGACGAACGCGAACAGATCGGCCTGCTGAAGAAGATCAAGTGGCCGGACAAGGTGAAGAACCTGGAGCTGCTCGGCAAGCACGTCGATGTCCAGGCCTGGCGAGAGCGGCATGAGCACACCGGCAAGAATGGCGGCCCCATCGAAACGGTGGGTATCAGCACCGACGATCCCGAGGAGGCGGCCAGAATCTACCGCGACATGATGGGGGACTGATGCCAATACCGTTCCCCTTCGATTTCCGAAACCCGGATTATGTCGAGGTGTTCGAGTGGCGGGCCGAGCGGCTGCGACGGATTCGCGAGGAGCCGAGCTGCCTGCCGGCCATGCGGCAGTATTACCGCGACCACCCGGCCCAGTTCATCATCGATTGGGGCATGACCTATGACCCCAGGAACGTCGAGCGAGGGCTGCCGGCCAGCATTCCCTTCCTGCTGTTCCCACGCCAGGAGGAATGGATCGAGTGGTTCATGGAGCGGTGGCGCCGGCAGGAGCCGGGCATCACCGAGAAGACCCGCGACATGGGCATGTCCTGGCTGACCATCGGCCTAGGGTGCACTGTCTGCCTGCATCACCCAGGCATGGCGGTCGGTTTCGGCTCTCGGAAAGAGGAATACGTCGATAAGATCGGCTCGCCGAAGTCGCTGTTCGAGAAGGCGCGGAGCTTCATGAGCATGCTGCCCCGTGAGTTCCGGGGCGGATGGGAGCGCAAGCGACACGCGCCGCATATGCGCATCATGTTCCCCGAGACAGAGTCGGTGATGACCGGCGAGTCGGGTGATGGCATCGGGCGCGGTGACCGGACTGGCTTCTACATCGTCGACGAGTCGGCGTTCCTCGAGCGGCCGCACCTGGTGGACGCCTCACTGTCGGCAACCACCAACTGCCGGCAGGACGTGTCGACGCCCAACGGCATGGGTAATCCGTTCGCCCAGCGTCGCCATAGCGGCAAGATTTCGGTATTCACCTTCCACTGGCGGGACGATCCCCGGAAGGATGATGCCTGGTACGCCAAACAGGTCGATGAGCTGGACCCGGTCACCGTGGCCCAGGAGATCGACATCAACTACAGCGCCTCGGTCGAGGGTGTGCTGATCCCATCGGCCTGGGTGCAGGCGGCAGTAGACGCGCACAAGAAGCTCGGCATCGAGATCACAGGCGAGCGGCTTGGCGCCCTGGACGTGGCCGACGAGGGCAAGGACCAGAACGCTTACGCCGGCCGACACGGCATCCTGCTGGACCTGGTTGATGAGTGGACCGGGAAAGGCTCCGATATCTTCGGCACTGTCCAAAAGGCGTTCGATCACACCGATGAGCACGGCGGCAGTCGGTTCGATTACGACGCTGACGGCCTAGGCTCAGGGGTGCGTGGCGATGCCCGGGTGATCAACGAGCAGCGTGCCGAGCAGAAGCGCCCGAAGCTGAAGGTAAACCCATTCCGTGGATCGGGCGGCGTTATCGAGCCCGACAAGGAGATGGTGCCCAAGCGCAAGAACAAGGATTTCTTCGCCAACCTCAAGGCCCAGGCTTGGTGGGCGCTTCGACTTCGCTTCCAGCGTACCTACCGAGCCGTTGTCGAGGGCATGGAATTCGACCCCGACGACATCATCTCCATCGACAGCCGGCTTCCGATCCTGTCGAAGCTGATGCTCGAGCTCTCGCAGCCGACTTATCACGTCAATGGCACCGGTAAGGTGGTGGTGGACAAGGCGCCGGAAGGCACCAAGTCGCCCAACCTGGCTGACGCCGTGATGATCCTCTACGCGCCGAACAAGTCGGTAACCGATCGATTCAAAGCGCTCGCAAGTTAGGAGACACCATGCCGAGTTATTACGAGGACGGCTATCGCTCGGCAGTGCTGGGTGACCGCCGCCGCCAGGTTGCGCCTACCGATCCGGCGACTATGTATGCCCGGGGCGGTATCGCGGCTCGCGTGATCGATATACCAGCCGACATGGCCGTGTCTCGAGGCGTGGAGATCAATGGTGATGACAAGCGGGCCATTATGGGCGAGCTGGATCGGCTCGATGTCATGGGCGCCCTGGCCGATGCCATTCGCTGGTCGAGCCTGGACGGCGCAGCGGCGCTGTTGCTGCTGACCGATACCGGCGAGCTGGCCGACCCGCTACCGGAGAATGTGGGGCGCATCACCGAGATCCGCGTCATCGAATACAGCCAGCTCTCGGTGGCCCCGGGCGGCTACTACGACGATCCTCGAGATCCGACATACGGCCAGCCCGAGGTCTACCACGTCCGCCCACTGATCACCGGCAACTACGCCGGCACCGGCTATTTCGAGGTCCATGAGTCACGCCTGCTGCCGGTCCCGGGCGAACCCCTGCCGGCCCGACTCAAGGTCGGAAAGTCGGTGCCCTGGGCGGGGCGTCCATCCGCCGATGCCGCGTTCCACACCATCGAGCGTTACGAACGTGCGCTGCGCCTTGCTCTCGAGGTTCTCAAGCGCAAGCAGCAGGCCGTGCACAAGATGAGCGGCTTGGCGCAGGCGATACAAGACGGAGATGAAGCGGAAGTCAGAAAGCGGGTCGACATGGTGGATGAGGTGCGCAGCCTCATGAACGGTGTGACCGTGGACGCGGATGACGACTACCAGGTCTATGACCTCAACGTCTCCGGCATCAAAGACCTGATCGCCGAGTTTCAGGTTGCCGTGTCCGCCGACTCAGGCATTCCGGTCACGTCGCTGTTCATGCAGTCTGCCGGCGGCCTCAATAACACCGGCGAGAACGACACCGACAACCTCTACAACCTGGTCGAAGGCATCCAGAAAACCCGAGCGCAGCCGGCGCTTGAGCGGCTTGTCGACGCCATCACCCGGCAGTCAGGCGTCAGTGCGCCATCGGATTGGTCGATTCATTGGCCCAGCCTGTGGACGCCGACTGAGAAGGAGCAGGCCGAGATCCGCCAGAAGAACGCACAGGCGGCCCGAGACGAGGCGCAAGCCCGCACCTTGGACTTTGAGACTGGCGCCGTGAGCGAGCGCGACCTGCGCAGCCACATGGAGCGTGAAGGGCTCTACGGCCTGGAGGCGTTAGACGATGCCTGAGCCGAAATGGGCGCATCCCGAGGCTATCGAGCGCGAGTACACGAAGACTCTCAAGCAATACGCCCGCCGATGCCAGCGAGCATGCAACGAGCTGTTGATGCCGGAGGTGCCGCGTCTCGTCGAGATGGCAGGCATGCGCAGCGACGCCCTGGGCGAGAGCGAGGAGTCCGACGAAGGCACCTGGGCCGACCGCCTGAACGAGATCCTCGGCACTGTTCTGGCCGCCCTCCTCGGTCGCCGCGCCCAACAGGTCTTCGAGGGCATGGCAGGACCGGCGTCAGCCTCTGATGTCGGCGTGGCCGAGTTCGGCGAGCGCGTCAGCCGCTTCAACCTGCGCCAGTTCGTGAAGCTGGTCCGCCGTGTCTACGGCGAGCCCTACGCCAAGGCCGAGCCTGACCTCGACAAGCTGATGCGGGCTTGGGAGCTGGAAAACCTCAAGCTGATCCGGTCCATCCCCGAGCGATACGTCGATGATCTGCAGGGCGTGATCATCCGCGCGATCAACGAGGGCCAATCGGCCACCGACCTGCGCGACACCATCCGGGCGACCTACGACAAGCCGGTCAACCGGGCACAACTGATCGCCAACGACCAGATCGGCAAGCTCAACGGCCGCCTGACCCAGTATCGGCAGCAAGCCATTGGCATCGACGAATACTACTGGCGCGGTGTTCTGGACTGGCGTGAGCGTGCTCACCACCGGCGCCGGGAGCGCAAGTCCTTCAAGTGGTCGAAGCCGCCCTGGGATGGCCATCCCGGTCAGCCGATCCACTGTCGCTGTTGGGCCTCCCCGAAATGGCCGCCCCGAGACGAGGTGACATTGCAATGAGTGTTTATCGCTACGACCGGGCGCCGATCAAAGCCCGGTTCACCGAGGACGGATACCTCGAAGACTCGCCTGTGCTGACCCGCACGGGCGTTTTTACGTACAGGGATGGAAAAGGCGGCATTCGCCGCGAACTGCGCCGGCCCGAGGACGTGTTCTCCCAGGACTCGCTGGCCACCTATCGCAATAAGCCGATCACCAAGGGCCACCACGGCAAGGTCGCGGCGTCCACCGTGAAGAAGTACCAGATCGGCACGGTGACAAGCGAAGGTCGGCAGGATGGCAACGATGTGACTGGCGACATCGTGATCCACGACCCACGCGTGGTGAAGCAGGACGGCTGGAAAGAGCTCTCTGTGGGCTACCTGGTGGACACGATAGAAGAACCCGGCGAGTACAACGGCGAACGCTACGACGCCATTCAGACGAACATCCGGGTGAATCACCTGGCTGTCGTGCCCGAGGGCCGCGCAGGCAATGCCCGGCTCAATCTCGATTCGGCAGACGCCGAGCAAATGAGCGACGCGGCCGATGCCGCAACACCAACCGACGACGATGAAGGTGATCCGATTATGGACAAAGTGCGTCTCGACAACGGCATCGAGTACGACGCCGCGCCCGAGGTAGGCCATGCCTACAAGCAGGCTCGCGCTGATCTTGACGATGCCAAAACCATGCTCGAGCAGGAGAAGGCCCGGGCCGACGCTGCCGAGCAAGCCAAAGAAGAAGCCGAAAACCAGGCTGAGCAGATCAAGCAGGACGCTGTGAAGCAGGCCCGTGCCCGACTGGAGCTCGAGGCCAAGGCCAAAGAGCACAAGGTCGAGGTGAAGGAGGATGCCGCCGACCGCGACCTCAAGGTGAGCGTGATCAAGGCCATTCGCGGCGATAGCGTCGACCTGACCGACAAGGAAGATGCCTATATCGACGCTGCCTACGACTACGCGGTGGCCGACGCCGACAAGCGTCGGGACGATGCCGCCAATCAGCGCAAGGTGTCCACCGGAATCAACCAGGATGGCGTGCCTGCCAAAGGCGGCAGTGCTGCCGAAGCCCGCGAGAAAATGGCCGCCCGCATGCGCGGCGAGAAAGTGGAGGATGACCAATGATCTTCGAGATGCAAAAAGCCATCCCGGGCATGAAGGCCGACGCCGGCTTTGACCGTGTCGAGTCGTTCCCGGCCGGCGGTAACGTGCGCTTCGGCCGTGTCTGTGGCGTGAACGCCAGCGGCGCAGTGGTGGAAGGCGGCGGTACTCGCATCGCCGGCATCGCCCTGCACACCCACACCAAGATCGACAACTACGTCCAGTACGACGATGTGTCGGTTCTGACCCGAGGCCTGGCCTGGTGCTCCGTGATCGATGGCGGGACCGTTACCGATGGCGGTGCCATCGAGTTCAACGCCGCCGGCGAAGTACAGGATGCCGACGTGGGTACTGCTTACCCGAACGCCGTGTTCCGCTCCGACGCCGTGACCCTCAACGATGGCCGGGTGATTGCCTGCGTCGAGCTCCACTCTCCGACCGCATAAGGATCGACGACGATGAAACAGCACATGAACTATGACGCCGCCGATCTGGCGGCGGTGATGGATGCCGGCGACCGACTGGGCATCGTGCGAGAGGACGAGGGCCTGTTCCTGGCGCGTCAGCTCGACTATGTGAAGTCTCGCATCTACGAGACCATCACCCCGAGTCTGACTGGTTTGGACCTGGTGCCGGTCTCCACCGAGGTGCCCGAGTGGGCCGAGTCGTTCACCTATCGCACCTACGATGAAGTCGGCATGGCGAAGTTCATCTCGAACTACGCCGATGACCTGCCGCGCGTGGATGTGACCGGCAAGGAAGAGACGCTCAAGCTCAAGAGCCTAGGCGATGCCTACGGCTATAGCCTGGATGAAATGCGCCTGGCCAACGCCATGGGCACCAATCTGCCGGAACGCAAGGGCCGCACCGCCCGCCGTGCCATCGACCAGTTGATCAACAAGGTCGCCATGGTCGGTGATGCAAAACACGGCTTCTACGGCTTCACCAACCACCCGAACCTGGGCGAAACCGCCGTCAACGGCGACTGGACCAATTCGGCCACTACCGGCCAGCAGATCCTCGACGATCTGCTCGCCATGTATGACGCCGTGCAGATCCAGTCCTATGACTACCACACACCCAACACCCTGGCGCTGGCCCCGACTCGTCGCTCTGCGCTGATGCGCAAGAACGTCAACGAGGGCGGCAACTGGGAAAGCGTGTGGTCTCGGTTTAAGGCGCTCTATCCGAACGTCAGCCTGATCGCTTCGACCGAGCTCGAGCCGAGCGATGCCAACGGGCAGCAGTCTTCTGCCGTCATGTACGAGCGTGACGTCGACAACCTGTCCATCGAGATCCCGCGCCCGTTCGAGCAACTGCCGGCGGAGAAGCGCAATCTCGAGATGGTGATCGACTGCATCGCCAAGTGCTCCGGCGTGGCGGTCTACCGTCCGCTGTCACTCACTAAAGCCGTGGGGGTTTGATCATGGGTAAGTACCGCAACGAAAGCCTGGGTGTCGTGAATGTGGACGGCAAGTTTGCCGCCCCGAAGCGGACCCTTGATGTCGACGACAAGGCGCCGGGGCTTGCCCGCATGGTCAAGCGTGGCGTGCTCTCCAAGGTGGACGGCCGCACCGCCGGCGCCAAGACCGAAAAGCCCGCCGAGAAAGGCGGCGATGCCCAGAAGGCTGAGCAGCCGCAACAGAAAGCGGCCGAGTAACCCGAGGCCCTGCGGGGCCTCCCTGATTCCGAGGCTGTCATGACGCAATATGTGACCGTCGCCAATGTCGATGAGAAGCTCGGTGCGGATTGGGCACCTGAGGCTGACAAGGAGCGCTTTGTGGCCATGGCCAACGCCTACCTGTCCGCCCAGGGCATTCAGGTGCCCGATCCCGTGCCGGCCGACGTGATCATGGCCGGCGTCGAGCTGGCGGCCGCCGCGGCAGATGGCAGCCTATATGCCCAGCAATCGCAGGGCACGATGACGCAAAAGCGGGTCAAGGCAGACGGTGCCGAGGTCGAGAAGCGCTATGCCGAGATCTCCACGTCGAACGTGGGCAATGCTGCCCTGCCCTCCCGCGTCCAATTCGCCCTGGCGCTGATCGGCCCCTACAAGGCCGCTCGCGGCAGCATCACAGTGGGGTATCGCCGTGACTGCCCGTGATGAGATCCAGACCGAGCTGGCCGAAGCGTTCGCCGATGACGAGGAGCTGGGCCAGGCCTACTTCGCGTTCACAGCCAAGCGGACGCTGCCGGGCGACGGGGTCTATAACCCGGACACTGGCACCTACGAGCCGGCCAAGCTGCCCTACTCCGGGAGCTACTGGCGGTCCAAGTTCACATTCGCCGAGATCCAGTCGCTGGACCTGACCAGTGCCGACATCAAGATCGGCATGCTGGCCAACGCCACCGAGCAGGTTCCCCAGGTCGATGATGTCATCACGCTGGCCGACGGCCGGACAGCTCGAGTGGTCGAGGTATCCGGCGATCCGCTAGGTGCCACCTATTCCGTGCATCTCAAGGTGAACTGACATGGCCAAGGGCGGATGGAGCGGCAAACCGACTGATTTCGCGCTAGAAGTCGAGGACGACACCATGGTGTTGTTCCGCGAGCTCTGCGAGCAGGCGTCACGGGGCGTTATCTACCGGGCGCCAATCGATACGAGCCGCTTCCTCGCGAACAACAATTTCTCCGTCAACACTCCAGACGAGACGTTCGACGAGAACAAGCGCGATCCATCGCGGAGCATCACGCTTGCCGATGCTCGGCGGGCCATGGCCGCATTGAAACCGGGCGATTCCTTCCATATCGTCAATACGACGCCCTATGGAAAGTATCTGGAAGCAGGTACGTCAGGCCAAGCGCCCACCGGCATCTACGGCGTGACATTCAACTCGATCAAGGAGTACAGCGGCTCATGACCTACCAAGCCCTGGTGGCGGCGCTGATCAAACACGCCCTGGCCTGGGGTGGCCCCGAGCCGATGGAGATCCCCAACGTGCCGGCTCAGCAGCACACCGACAATTGGCTGCGCGTCAATGTCGTGCCCGGTGACACCATAACCGCCGAGGTTGGCGGGAAGCCCTGCCCTCGAATGACTGGGTTGGTGATGATCCAGATCTTCACCAAGCTCGAGGAGGGATGGGGTGCAGCCTATGACATCGCCACGCGGATCGGCGAGCACATGGCCTACCAGTCCATCGGCGACATCGACACCTTGGCCTACACGCCGCAAGACTTCGGCGAGATGAATGGCTGGTATCAAGTGAACGTCAGTATCCCATATCGCTGCTGAACGGCAGCAGAACGCATCCCAAGCCCTGGCATCCGCCGGGGCTTTTTTTATGCCCGACCGTGAGGTAACGAAACATGGCGGAATCCAACCAGTACAAGCTGTCGATGCGCCTGGCCGGCTCTGGTAATCCATGGCAGGTGCTACGCCGCACCGATGGCGGCCCCGGCATCACCACCAACATGACCAACCCGAACGAGGTCGATTCCAGCGGACAGGACTCGTCCATGCTGCTGACATCGATCACCGTTGGTGGTGATGTGTCGATCGCTTTTTCAGCGAAGACCTACGACATGATCATCCGCAACGTGATGGGCTCGGATTGGGTGGTCGATGGTACGGACTCGACGCTGAGCACCATCATCATCGGCAAGGACACGCCCAAGCTCGAGTTCCTGGTCCAGTACATGGACGTCGGTGCCGCCGGCAAGGCCTATATGATTGGCGAAGCCAACGTCTCGCAGCTCCAGCTCTCCCTCTCCGCCGGCGAAGTCGTCTCGGGTTCGTTCTCCATCGTGGGCGAGTCCTACAACGCAGACTACGACTTCAGCGCCGACACCTTCGAGGATGAGACCACCACCAAGCCGATCAATGCGGCTCAGGACGTCAACGAGCTGGTCATCGAGGGCGATACGGTGATGGACGTCTGTGTGAACACCATGGACATCACGATCAACCGCAACTACCAGGAAGATCCCTGCATCGGTCATGAGGTGCCCCACCAGTTCAAGGGCACCGCCCAGGTGACGGGCAATATCTCTTTGGCGCTCACCGAGAGCACGTTCGGCCTGCTGAAGGATTCCATCAACGAGAAAGAATTCGGCGTCCGGCTTGATATGAACGATGGCACTGCTGGCAACAGCTACTTGATCGAGACGTTCCGCACCAAGCTGGGTGTCGAGATGCCGTCAGGGGGTCGTGACACCGTGCTTCGGCCTGCCGTCAGCTTCACCGCCCTGAAAGACCCGAACATCGGATCTTCCATTCAGGTTTCACGAACCCTGGCCGCCTAAGGAGGGGGTATGGCGCTTTCACGTAAGGGTCGCGGCGGCGACGCCAACGAGACGAAGTGGTTCGATTACGACGATGACACCCAGATGCTCATCGCTCGTTGGGACAATGACCGCTATACCGTCGGCATGAACCGATTCCGAGCTGTCTTCCAGGAGAAGATGCGCCGGCTGCTGGATAAGGCTGAACACGATGGCGACCTTCGCTTTACCGAAGACCTGGCCGAGGTGTCGGGTGAGGAGCAAACCGAATTCGAGGCGCAATGCAGCCTGATGGCTCGCTACATCCTGCTCGACATCCGCACCAAGGGGCGGGAAGACGGCAAGTTCCTGCTCGATGACGAGGCAGTAGCCTACGACCACGAGATCGGCGAGGAGCTTCTCCGCAAGGACATCGAGCTCTTTATGTGGGTGTCCGGCAAGGCTCAGAAAATGCAGCATGACGCCTACTCGCTCGCCAAGGACGCCGAAAAAAAGCCATAGCCGAGCTGCGGTGGCAGAACGAGTGGGGGTCGGAAGAGAAGTTCGAGGCCATCTCCAAGTTCATCAAGGTCGACAACCCTCGGCCCGAACTGGACGGTCTCAGCGCCATGCTGGTGGACGCTTTCACCCTGATCGAGCGAGGGCGACGAGTGGTCGCTGGGATGGGAGGGGTGGGCCGGCTGCCCTTGTCCCTGCACGAGATCGGCCCTTACCTGGACCGATTCGCGCCGCCCATCCCGGAGCGCGAGTTCATCTATGCCATCATGCGGATGGATAGCGTTGTGCTTGAGCAGTAGGCCTCAATCGAGCAAAGCGTCCAGCAAGCTTTCGATGGCGTCGCCCACGGCATCCACTGCAGCTCGGATGGCCTCAATGATGATGGTCAGCATGATGCGGCTCCTTGAAAGCGTCGGTTGGCACGCCGAACCGTTCGGATAGCCCGCAGATCTGACGCCAGTTCAGGGAGCGCTTTCCAGCCAGGATGGCGGACACGACGGGCTGGGCCCCGACTTCGGGCAAGTTGCTCTGTGTGACGCCATGCTCCTCCATGAGGTAGCGGAGCACGTCGACACTGGAGACGCCCGGCATAGGGCGATGCTCTTCGTCATAGGCTTCGATGATGTCGCCCAGGCGAGCCGCCAGGCCTGCCAGCGGATGGTCCTCATCGTCACCCACCATGTCGAGCAGCTCGTCCAGAGCCTCGACCTTGGCGTCGTAATCCGCTTCGTTCTCGGGCTCGGTGAGCAGGGGCGCGATGTGCGCCCAGTGCATTGCCGCTTGATCAAGAATGGCGTTCATGGGTCATTCCTTCCATTTGCCTTTGTCGTACTCGCTGTGATCGAGGATGTCTCGGATGTAGACCCGCTTGGCGCGGTAGTGCACGACCGCGATCAACCTGATCTTGTTGCCGCCGATGTCGAAGACATGATGGCGTCCGACCTTGTCGGTTGCCGGGAAGATGTTCTTCATCGCGGCGAAGTCCTTGGGCTCGCTGGCCTTCATGAGCCGGTACCATGCGTCCAGGGCGGTAGCGGTCTGTGGCCATTCTTCTTTGGCTTCCCAAATGCGCTTCTGCGTGATGATGTGCATGAGCCCTTCCTTGTCCTGATATGGGCAGTGTATATCAATCTGCTATGCATAGCAATATGCTATACAGGCCAATCTTGGCACCGCATTCCCCTTCCACCCTGCCCTCCCAAGCGGCAAACTGGCAGGAAACGCAGGGCCAGGAGGCAAAATGAAGAAGTGGGCGGCAGTGATGGCGCTAGCGAGTATGCCGGTTATGGCTGCAGATCATGAGGTCTGCAGCATTGAGTCCGAGACGGCAGAGGTGATTATGGGACTTCGCCAAGAAGGGATGCCGATGCGCGATCTGGTTGATCTGTCCAAGGAACAGGGCTTCTACGACGCTACTACGCAGGTCATGGTGAAGATGGCCTATGACAGGCCCGCCGCTCAGTCCGAAGAATACAAGGCAAAACAGAAAACAGAATTTGGCAATGCCTTCTACAAGCATTGCATTGATAGATAAGTTGTTGCTACTACAGCCCCGCCACTGAGCGGGGTCTCTTGTTTTCAGGCTCGCTTCGGCGGGCCTTTTTTGTGCCTGGAGTTTGAGCATGGCCGAATCCCGCCTCAGCATCGTCATCGACTCGCGCACTGCCGAGCAGAAAGCTCAGGATGTGCGCCGCGCCCTCCAGGCGCTGGAAGATGCCGGCGTCCGGGTCACGGCGACGACCGGCGGCGTGTCGGCTGCTATGAACCAGCAAGCCAGCCAGGCCAGCGTGTTGACCCGCAACGTCAACAGCACTCGCGGTGCTCTCCAGCGCATGCAGCAGGTGCAGAATCAGGTGCGCAGCGGGCAAAAAGGTCTGTTCCAGCCCGTTCAGGCTGAGCGGTACGAGCAGAGCGTGGAGCGCGTCAGGCGTCAGATGGATGGCGTGCGCGGGAGCTACAACCGGGCCGGGCTGTCTGCCAAGCAACTGCAGCAGGCACAGCGCCAATTGCCCATGCAATTCACCGACATCTTCACGTCGCTCGCCTCCGGGCAGCCGGTGATGCAGGTCTTCCTGCAGCAAGGCGGTCAGATCAAAGACGTTTTTGGGGGTGTCGGACCCGCCCTTCGCGGTATGGCAGGATACATTGCCGGCCTGATCAACCCGCTGACGATTGCGGCTGGCTCTGTAGGCGCTTTTGTCGTGGCATTCGAGTCAGGCCGTGATGAAGCGCAGCAGTTCAACAAGACGCTGACCATGACCGGGCAGCAATCCGGCGCCACAACCGACGAACTGATGACGTTGGCCGCTCAGATGGACAACCTGGCCAGCACAACACAGAACCGTGCGGCCGCCGCGCTCAACCAGGTGGTCAAGTCCGGCAAGTTCACCGCTGGCCAGTTCGAGACGGTGACGCGCACCGCCATCCTGATGGAGAACGCCACTGGCCAGGCCATCGACAAGACTATCGAGCAGTTCGGCAAGATCGCCGATGATCCGGTCGATGCCATTGCCGAGCTCAACGAGCAGTACAACTTCCTGACCGTCGAGACCTACGAAAACATTCGCGCCCTGGCCGAGAGTGGGCGCGAGATGGAAGCCCAGCGTGTCGCGATGAATGCTTTCGCCGACACAATGCGAGATCGAGCATCCGACGTCGCCGAAAACCTGGGCACTCTAGAGTCCGTATGGAAGAGTATTAAGACGGCGGCCAAGGAGGGCTGGGATGCCATGCTCGGCATCGGTCGTGAGGATACTATCGACCAAAAGATTGCTCAGTTGCAGAGGGATATTGCTGACGCCGAAAGCATGACGGCTTCTTATGGAGCTGTGGGCGCCGGGAACGCGAATTCGTCAGCCGAAACAAATCGGCTCAAGTCTCGACTCGAATTCTTTCAGGGGCTGAAAGCTTCAGCTGAGGCTGGAGCTTTGGCAATGGAGCACCAAAGCGAGGCTGTTCGTGAGCAGCACGAGCATCAAAAGAAAATCGACGAGCTGCTCGAGGCCCAGCAGACCAAAAGGCAGCGCATCGCCGAGATCGACGAGAACATAGCCACTCTCCGTAAGGAGCTGGCCAGCACCGAGTCGGCGGACCGTCGCGAGGAGATTCAGGGTGCCATTCAGGCCTGGCAGGACGAGCGGCAGAGCGTCGTGGAATCCACCGAGGCTTACAAGGCCAACGAAAAGGCCGCCCGAGAAGCCGCCCGCGAGGCCGAGAAAGCCGCCCGTGAGCGTCAGCGAGCCATTGAGAAGTACAACGCCAGCCTTCGCTCCCTTCAGGATCGGCTGTTCCCCGTTCAGCAAGCCCAGCGCGACTTCCGCCAGGATCAAATCCTGCTCCAGACAGCCCTCATGCAGGGCAAGATCACCATCGAGCGCTACATCGAGGCCAACGAACGTCTCAACGAGTCGATGCGCAGTGACAAGACCTGGCAGGAGGCCTACGGCTTCGATGGCAACACGTCCGATATAGACAAGGTGAGCGATTCAGCCCGAGAACTCGGCCTGACGTTCACCTCAGCCTTCGAGGATGCCGTTATAGAGGGCGAGAACTTTCGCGGCGTCCTCCAGGGCATCTTCGAAGACATCCAGCGCATCCTTATTCGCCGAACGATCACTGAGCCTGCCGAGACGGCCATTTCCGGTGCCCTCGATGGATTCAGTTGGGGCGGCTTGTTTAACGGCCTCCTGGGTGGCGGCGGAGGCGGCGGAACCTATACCGGCGGGACAGTTGGAAGCCTCTACCCCGGCATGTCCGAAGGCGGCTACACCGGCGACGGCGGCAAGTACGAGCCAAAGGGTATCGTTCACGGCGGTGAGTTCGTGGTGAAGAAATCCGTGGTCGATAACCCCGGTGTCCGCCCCATGCTCGAGCGGCTGAACAAGGGCTATGCCAATGGCGGGTATGTCGGACCGTCATCTGGAGCGACCGCCAACCCCGGCGTTGTCGTCAACGTCCACACCGATGGCGATGCCCAGGTATCCCAGCAGGAATCTCGCCGATCCGACGGCACTCGCCAGCTCGATCTCTACATCGAGCGGAAAGTGAGGGGCACCGTCCACGGCATGTTTTCCAGTGGCGAGATGGACCGCCCTATGCGCCGCTTCGGCGCTCGTCGCCAATCCACCGGATAAGGAGGAACCATGCCCACATGGCCCGCATCGCTGCCTCAGCGACCGCTGGCGTCGGACTATACCGAGACGCCGGCCAGCCAAGTGCTTCGCTCTCAGATGGCCGTCGGCCCGCCCAAGACGCGGCGACGCTCCACAGCCAGCACACGCACCATCCCGGTGGCATACAACCTGACCAAGGTCCAAGCGGACACATTCGAAGCCTGGTTCGATGCCGACATCGGCGCCGGCGCCCTGCCCTTCGACTGGCCGAACCCGCGGACGGACACCATCCAGTCGGTGATGATCACCGGCGACGAGCCCTATCAGCTCTCCCCTATCGGGAGCGGTTCGAGCTATTGGCGCCTCTCCATGACCCTCGAGATCCAGCCGTAAGGCGCGCATCACTCATCGCGCAGTGACGACAGTGCTATCTCCAGTGCCTCGGCATACTCATTATTCGCCACAGCTCTGGCTGCACTTTCCTCGAGATACTGTTGTGCTGCTGATTCGCTCTCAAACGTCTGGAATTCGGATAGGGACTGGATCAATTGAGGGGTCAAAGTATCTAGTTGGGGACGGATGTCATTGGCCAGGTTCGGTGGATTGTCGAAAGGTGGTTGCGATTCCTTCTGCCACTGCTGATGCAACTGCTTCTGGACCGCCTTGCTAGCATCGAACTGGTCCTGGAAGAAGGCGCGAGCCAATTGGTGGTCAACTCCCTGATGCTGCGCCTCTTCCACCACTCGTTTCAGAATCTGTGCCTCACGCTCTGGCACGTTGATCGGTGCCTCGGAGTTCCATTTGGCCATGGCCACATCAGGAGCAATGGACAGACGTTGCTCTACCTGTGCAATCAGTCCATCTACCGTCTCCCGGGCCTCATCGGAGGCTTGCTGATCCGCCGCCACGACGAAGCCGCTGATAAGCAGGCCTGCTGTAATCCAGCCCAGGTGACGAAGCCCCAGGCGCCCGGCTCCCAGTAAAGCTCGATTCATGGCTTGTCTTCCTTGTGGTCTTCGGGATGTTTCAAGTGCCTAGTCTGAACCGATCATCTGCCATCACTGTTCTCCCTGCAACCAGATGCCCCGATCTGAATACCCATCCATGCCCCGCCTCGAGCGGGGCTTCTTGTTTCTGGAGCCCCTATGTCCATCCGCCAGATCAGCGCCGAGGGGCTGCGTGACATGTTCGCGCAGAACACCGATGCCGCTGTGTTCGCTTTGCTGACGTTCACCCACCCGAGTCTGTCCGAGCCCCTGCGCTTGGTGAACAACACCGAGGCGATCACTTGCGACGGACAGCTCTACGAGGCGTTCCCGTTCAAGTTCACGCCACCTGCCGAGGACGAGGAGCGCGAGGCCGTGGCCACGGTGAAGGTGAGCAACGTGGACCGCCGGCTGGCCGAGGTGCTGCGCCGGATTCAGGGCCTGGCAGGCGTCGATATTCAGGTCGTGCGATGGAAGGCCGGCACCGTCACTCGCGAGATGCATATCCCGAGCATGTACCTGATGAGCGCTGACATCGACACCGAGACGGCATCGCTCCAGATCAGCCACGCGTTCGACATCCTCAATGAGCCGGCGACGCAGGACATCCTCAATCCCGGTACCGCGCCTGGGCTATTCCGATGATCAACGTCACCGAGTACATCGGCCTGCCGTTCGAGTCGGGAGGCCGAGGGCCGCGCCATGACTGTTGGTCGCTGGTGAGATTGGTCTACGCCGACCGCCTTGGCATCGAGCTGCCCCTGCACACCGGCTACGCCGACACACTGACCGACGAGACATCGCAACTGATGGTCGCCGCCCGCTCCGAGTGGCGCGAGGTTACCGACCCCGAGCCCTACGACGTCGTGATGTTCAACGTCGACGGCAAGCCCAATCACATCGGCCTCGTTATCGCCCCCGGCCTGATGCTGCACACCACGCGGCATAAAGACGCCTGTATCGAGAGTTACCGCGCCGCCCAGTGGCGCTCCCGCATCGAGGGATTCTACCGCTATGACCACGATTGTCGCCCGCCCGAGCCCGGTACGGACTGACCTCTACACCGCCGAGATTCCCGATGGCACGAGTCTATCTGCTGTCCTGGGCGATATGCCGGAGAGCGTGCGGGCGCAGATCGACGGTGAGGTGATTCCGCGTGAGCGCTGGGCCATGCCGCTGCCCGCCGATACGCAGGTGCTGATCACCGGCACGCCCGAGGACGACGGTATCGGTCGGGCTATCGCAATGATCGCGGTTGCCGTGGCGTCTGCATATACCGGTGGTGCAGCGGCGGCCGCAATGGGGTTCACCGAAGGAACAGCAGCCTTTGCCGCGGCATCGGCGGCAACCTCTGCAGCAGTTACTGTGGCTGGCACTCTGGCTGTCAACGCGTTGATCCCGCCGGAGATGCCGAGCGAGAAATCCCCGACGTCCCCCAACGTCCGCAACTCCATCACCGGCACGCGCAACCAGATCGACAAGTACGGCGTCGTGCCGCGTGTTTACGGCAACCCGCGCTGGTATCCGAAATTGGCGGCGAACCCGGTTACCGAGATCGCCGGCAATGACCAGTTCCTGCGCATGCTACTGGTGCTCGGCTATGGGCCGCTGGAGGTGGCGGGCCACCGCGTGGGCGACGGCTACAGCGTGCTCAAGGACGCTAATGTCGGCGATGCCATCACCATCGGCGAGACCAACCTGGGCGATTACGAGGACGTCGAGTGGGAGATCGGCATGTCCGATCAGCTCACGTTGATGACGCCGGACATCGCCGAGGAGCAGGTCGGTGTCGCGCTGAATGCCCAGGGAGACCCGCAGGCCGATACCTGGGTGCCGGATGGCAACAGCGCAACTCGCACCACGGCCCCGGGCACGAAAGAGATCAGCATTGATTTGGTGGGCACACAGGGGCTTTTCTCAGTCAACGACAACGGCACCGATAGCCTCACCCAGGTCGAGTTCAAGGTCGAGTACCGCGAGGCTGGCACAAGCGCGTGGACAGTCCAGGATGATGCCTGGCTGATCAAAGGGCCCACCAAGGATACGCTGCGCCTCAATAAGCGCTGGGCCGTGCCCAAGGGGCAGTATGACGTGCGCGTGACCCGCGTGCGGTCGTACCACGGTGGCGTCCAGGCGATCTACACCGACTGCCAGTGGTCCGTGCTGCGCTCGGTTCAAGACGGCCCGGCCTATACCGGCAACCATGTGCTGATGGCGCTGCGCATCCGCGCCACCGACCAGCTCAATGGTGTGATCGATCAGCTCCGTATCCGCACCCAGGCTGTGCTGCGCGTGTGGGACGGGTCTGCTTGGGTGATGCAGGCGACCAATAACCCCGGTTGGGCCTACATCGACGCGATGACCGGGCAGCAGGTCGGCAACCCCATCGGTGACGACCGGCTGCACCTCGAGGACATCGTCAACTGGGCGGCGTTCTGTGACGCCCATGCTTCCCCCCTCGAGTACCACCACGTCCACGACGGCGATGAAACGGTACTGGATCGCGCTCGCTCGATTGCCGCCGCCGGCCAGGGCTCGTTCGCGTTCCGTGACGGTAAGTTCGGCATCGTGTTCGATGATTCCAACACGCCTACCGTGCAGGCGATCACGCCGCGCAATGCGTCCGGGTTCAGCTCGAGCATCCAGTACAAAGACCTGCCGCACGGCATTCGCGTCAAATACGTGGACCCGGACACCTGGTCCGACGCCGAGCGCATTGTTTATCGCGACGGCTACGACGAGAGCAACGCGACTCGCTTCGAGGACTTCCAGCTCCAGGGCGTGGCCTCCAGCGAAGAAGCGTGGAATCACGGTAACTACCACCTGCGCCAAGCCATCCTGCGCCCCGAGACATTCAAGGCCTCGATGGACTGGGAGAACCTGGCCATCGTGCGCGGCAACCGCGTGCTTTACCAGTACGACGCCATCCTCGTCGGCCTGGGTTCTGCGCGGGTGAAATCGGTCAGCGGCACGACCATCGTGCTCGACGAGCGCCTGGAGTACACCGAGCAGCGGGCCTATGGCATCTCCGTTCGTGGTGTCGATGATGCGGCTGGCAAGGCCAAGCTGATCGCGACGCAGGTCACCGGTGCCGAGATCGGCGAGACCGATACATTCACCTCCGTCGACAGCATCGATGTCGAGCCGGGCGACTTGGTGATCTATGGCGTCATGGGCAAAGAGTCCATCGACGCCAAGGTGACCCGGATCGAGCCGAACGAGGACTTCGGTGCTGACCTGACGCTGGTCAACGCCGCGCCGGACATCTACGACTACACCACGGCACCGGTCTTTGATCCGGGCATCACCAACCCGATCCCGCCGGACCGCGTGCGTCCGCCGGTGCCGCATATCACCAGCGTGCGCGGCGATGAGACAGCGGCCCAGCAGAACCAGGACGGCTCATTCACCACGCTGATTCGCGTGGCGTATGCGTTCAATACTCAGGTCGGGCTGCCGAACCTCCAGGTTGAGGCGCGCTATCGCGTCGTGGGTAGCGATGAGTGGGAGCATGCCGGGCCGTTCACCACCTCCGGCAACCTGACGATCCGCGATGTCGATGAGGAGCTGGACTACGAGATCCAACTCCGGGCGCTCAACGGCTCCATGGCGTCCGTGTGGTCGCAGACCGCCACGCTGACAGTCACCGGCCAGGCCGTGCAGGTGCCGCAGTCCATCGAGGTCCAGCGCGGGAATTTCTCGATCACACTGATTCCGCATGGTCTGTATGCCGGTGCCCAGTATGAGTTCTGGCGCTCGTCGGCGCCGCTCGCCCTGGGCGACGTCGAGACCAGCGCCCAACGCCTGAGCGTGGGCGCCGTGCTGGTCGATACCGACCTGATGCCGGACACCACCTATTACTACTACGTCCGACAATGGACCGTTGCCCGCGTGTCCGAGTTTGCGACCGTCGAGGCGACGACGAAAAACGACCCGTCAGCCATCATCAGCAATATCTCGGGCGAGATCCATGAGGGGGTTCTCGATCCAGCGCTGCGCGAGCGGGTCGAGCAGGTCGGCATCAACGAGGATTCGATTGCCCAGACCCAGAAGGATCTGGCCGATGAGGCTGAGCGACTGGATGACCGGGCTGATACCATCCAGGGCAATCTCGACGACGAGGCGGCCCGGCTCGATGGTCGCGTGAGCAGTGTCCAGAACTCACTGGAATCGACCCGCAACAATCTCGAGGCGGCCGATGCGGACCTCGACCAACGGCTTGACGAGGCGGAGACCGCCATCGTTGAGGAGGTCGAGGCACGTCGGACCGAGGATGAGTTCGTGGCCACGCGCCTCGAGGGCCTGCAGGACACCAGCGACAAGCATGATCTGCGCATTGGTGAGTTGCAGCGTGTGCAGCAGGAAGGCGATGCCCTCGACGCCATCATGTATGAGGCGCTGAACGCCGAGACCGCCAACCGTCGCGCATCGATTCGGACCGAGGAGCGTGTTCGCATTGACGGCGACTCCGCCCTGGCCATGCGTGCCGACAGCCTCGAGGCGAGCGTTGGCGATCTGGATGCAGCACTGACGACGGAACAGCAGGCTCGGGCCGACGAGGACAGTGCGCTCGCGTCGCAGATCGGCGAGCTGAGCGCCAAGGTCGATGCCCTGCCGCAGTTCGCTTCGGGCTTCGAGAGCGGCAGCGATTTCGATCAGTGGACGGTCGCGGGTGGCTCCACGCTGAACGCCGAGACCGATAATGTCTACGTCGGCCTGCAATCCGGCTTGGTGACCTCGGCGGATTCCTCCCCTAACCCGTGGGGCACAGACAATGCCGTCTATGTACGCATCCCGGCCGGAGCAACCGAGGCATTCGAGGGCTTCGAGATTGCGATCAGCATCGCAGCACGACAGCCCGATACCAATGCGGCTGCCGAGTTCGCTGTCGCCTACTCGACCGATGGGGCTGGCAATTCCGGCTGGCAGCATTTCACGCCGGACTCGACGTGGAACGTGTTCGAGTTCACCTACACCGTGCCGGAAGGCGCCAGTGGCTCGCGTGACATCCTGCGAATCTGGGGCGACACCTCCGGTGCCGGGCTCGGCGTTATTATCGACGCGGTACGCGTCAAGCGCGTCGCCGGCGAGATTCAGGAAATTACGGCGGCTCTCCAGCAGGAGCAGCAGGCCCGCATCGATGGCGACGACGCGCTGGCTTCCGACCTCCAGAACATGGATGCCCGGGTCGGGGACGTCGAGTCAGGACTGACAGAGGAGCAACAGACCCGCGCCAGTGCCGATTCGGCCATGGCCAGTGACATCCAGGACATAGATGCTCGCGTAGGGGGCGTCGAATCCGGCCTCACCACCGAGCAGCAAGTACGGGCCGATAAGGACGAAGCCCTGGCCAGTCGGGCCAGCTCGTTGGAGGCTCGCGCCGATGATGTCGAGGCTGGACTCGCTAGCGAGCGTCAGACACGCGCTAGCGCTGACGAGGCCCTGGCGTCGGACCTTTCCAGCATGGATGCCCGTGTCGGCGATACCGAGTCCTCGATCATCGAGGAGGCGGAGGTCCGCGCCACCGAGGACGAGGCGCAGGCCCGCACCCTGGAACAGGTGTCGCTCAACAATCAGCAACAGTCAGCCGCGATTTCCGCTCTCCAGCGTGTGCAGCAGGAAGGCGATCAGCTCGATGCCATCATCTACGAGGCGCTGAACGCTGAGACAGCCAATCGTCGAGCGAGCATCCGCACGGAAGAACGAGTGCGCACCGACGAGGACAGTGCGCTCGCTATCCGTGCTGACCAGCTCAAGGCGAGTGTCGACGACCTGGATGCAGCCGTCGCTCAGGAACAGCAGGCGCGGGTCGATGGCGACAATGCGCTCGCCAGCAACATCGAAACTGTCCAGACCCAGCTTGGCGAGGACATCGCCTCGGTCGAGCAGACGGCCCAGGCGAACATCGATGCCCAGGCGGAACGGATCGATGCCCTCTGGACGTTGCGTGTCGACGTGAACGGCCGCGTGACCGGGATCGGGCTGCACAATGACGGCCAGCAATCCGAGTTCGGGGTCATCGCGGACCGGATGTATATCGTCGATCCCGACGACCCGGCCACCGCGGATGTGCCGTTCATCTTCGACAACGGCCGCCTGCTGCTGAAAGAGGCCCTGATCGATCAGTTGACGTTCGGCAAACTCACCGATGGCAGTGGGAACTTCGTTGTCGATAGTGATGGCCGGATCAAAGCCGACTACCTCCAGCTCAGTGATGCTCTGGAAGTCGGCGGTGGTTCGGATGAATTGATTACCAAGAGAAACTGGGAGGACGGAGACCGCGGGACCTGGCGAGAAGCACAGTCCCAAATTGTTGGTATTGCTCCTGCTGGAATATCGTTCCCGGTTCCATATACGAGGGCCCTGGAGCTAACTGATAGGCAGGTGTTTGAAGAAGGAAGTGTCACCCCATGTTCTCCCGGTGATAAGTTCAACCTGTACACCATCAGTAACGCCTATTGGGCGAATGGCCCTGCCGGTATTGGTCTGCGATTCAGAGATGTAGACGGTAATGTCGTAGGCTGGGAAAGCGTCATCGATAACAACGCCAACTGGAAAGAGTTATCCAAAACGGTGACCGCGCCGGCTAATGCCGCTGATGCAACTCCATGGCTCTATATCAGTGCCCCTTGGGGTGAAACAGGACAAGCTAGATTTGCCTATGCCTCGATCCGCAGGGCAGATAACGGGGTAACTCGCGTCAGCTCATCGGGGGTTCAGATATTCAAACCCAACGGTGACAGGGCGGTGAACATTTCTCCCGCTGGGTCGGATTTTAGCGGTAACGTGAATGTTGAAGGGTTGACGGTTAATAACTATAACCCTTCCTTTGTTACCTCTGGATCCTATGGAGATAACAACTCCATCAATTATGTATGGGGCCAGCCAACAACTGACGGGAGTGCACCTAATATACCGTGGAGAAGTCAGCCTGACGGTATCAGCTTCTATGCAAGCAGCGCTCCATATAATGGTGATACGGCTGAAACATATATCAATTTGATTGATGTAAATCAAACAGTGAATGGAAGAGGTCCTTCTTCGTCTGCATTCATAAACCTTGATGTTGATCTTCAATATTTCGTCAGGACGTTCTTGAGTGATTCTGATAGGTCAGTGGCAAGGGCTGAGTTTGATGGGGAGCTTTTGATATATGATGGTGGTGATCTTGTAAGAAGATCAGTTATTGTTCACCAAGAAGATAGCAGCCGAGAGTTCAATGCTGTGTCCTCTGTAACCGAAGGTGTAAACACTTCAACTACAGCAGCGATAAAATTGAAAGAAGCTGACGGAAACCTTCGCATTGTCTTTCGGCTGCGCGCGTATTGCTACACGCAGCGATATGCCGATGGGCACAATGCCACGTTCATTTTCGAATCGCGGCGTTGTGAAATGGACGCCCTGATATCCCGCATCTAAACGACTCACCAAGCCGCCCTCGAGGCGGCTTTTTTTGTAGGAGGCCCTATGACGGATGCCGAGGCCATCACGCTGCTACAAAACCTCGCCGCCGAAGCGCAGGCCGAGCAGGACGCGCTCACCAATGCACGCAGCGATTTCGAAGCCGCCAAGCTGGCGCTCAACAACGCAATGATGGATGTATCCGGCCAGCTCGCCGATATGCGTCGTCACGTCCGCTATGCCATCGACTTTTTCGGAGTGTAATCCATGGCAGAACTCGATCCCGCCCTGCAGGATGAAATCAGCAACCTGAGTACCCGAACCACTGCCCTCATTGACGCGATTCGCAACTACTCCGGCGGCAACATCGCCCAGGCCACGAACGATCTGCTAGCCGCCCAGGCAGAAACCGCCAACACCATCGATGCCCGCGAGACGGCGCTGCTCGGGCTGATCCAGCAGCAGACCGACAAGCCGGTGCCGTCGCTGATGCTCGATTTCCTAGAGCGGATCTACATGCGGGGAGCCCGCCGCCTCGAGCACGGCATCGACCCATACAGCATTCTGTCGGTCAACCGAGGCTCGTCGAAGTGGGTATGGGGCGCACAAGGGAACCTGACTGAGGTGCCGGCGGATACACTTGCGTATGAGTATGATCCGAACACCGGGGCGCCGCTTGGGCATCTCAACGAGCCGACGTCCACGAACGAAATCCCTGAGTGCAACAACTGGAGCGTCAACAACAACGAGGTTGACCGGCCAGGTGGGGCAGACGTCTTCCCTGGAGGTAAAAGTGGCACAGCCCCGGATAGGATCGTCCCCACCGCAGTGTCTGCTGACCACTACGTCCGCCAACCCAACAATCCTGACAACACCAATGCTGACATTTCGTATTACCTGCACTTCAAGCCACAGGGGTATGAACGGATCGAGATCAGGGTGAATGGCTTCGGTGGATCGGTCGGGGCTACATTTGACGCCGGGTCTGAGTCGGTCACCTGGACGGGGCCGGATACCACCTATGCCAGAATTATTCCGTTGCCCGATGGGTGGTATCGGTGCGAGGTGGCGGGTACGGCTACAGACAACGGATCGTGGGTCCATGTCTTTGTTATGGATGATAACGGCAATAAGACCTTCACCGGCGACGGCACGAGCGGTATCGATGTTTATTGGGGGCAGCTAGAGGTACGAAACGCTCCCACCTCGCCGATTTGGACGAACGGCTCTACCGAAACACGGCAGTCCGACAATATTCGGGTCCTCGCTGACGGCTGGCAGAATCGTCGCCAAGCGTCAGTCTTCGTGGAGATGTCAGTTAAGGCAGGAGGAGATTCAAGCGATAACGTCCTTACCCTGGGGGCGGGTCGAGGCAATGAGCGCATGGTGTTGTCAAAGGAGGGGCAAATTTATGTGACGACACCAGAGGGCAATTCATTCAATGGGAACTCCTACAACCTGGACCTCCATCCTGGTATGACCCGGTACGCCTTGAGCTACGAAGAAGCCGGACCGATGCACGTGACCATCGACAACGGGGCCAATTCACGTTCTCCCGGTGCGATTAGCAATAAGTACCTGGAAGTGACGCGCATGACGCTCGGAACGCAGCACACGAGCGCCACCGGTGTGATTAATGGCTATATCCGACGGGTGCATTACTACCCGTTCATGATGGACCAAGCTGATCTGGAGGCCCTGCAATGATCGACGCGATTCTCTATATCCCGGACTTCCCAGCTCTGCTGCAGGATCTCCAGATGTACCACCCCGAGTACCTCAAGCAGCGGACTGACACTGGTGAGGCCATCGAGCCGCCGGAGATCGTCAATCTGGCCCACACGCCGCTGATCCGACAGGGTGACGCGGCTATGACCTATGTGCGGCTGCGCGAGCACCAGGTCGAAGCGTGGCGTGGCCTGTCCAGCGTCGAGATGCTGGCCGAGGCTGAGTACGTCGGTGAAGGAACGGCGAATGCCGTCTACGCCCAGGTGTTCGACGACCCTGATCGCCTGGCCAAGTACGACAGCGTTTACGACCGGGCACCGCGAGAGGTCGATGATAGCCAGGGCGGCACGATCACGTACACGCCCCCGGATCGGTTCGGGATCATCGCGGGGGCGTGACGGCGATCTCCTATACGTTCAAGCGTTGATCACTGATAGCGGCCCGCTGAGGGCGGGCTATGTTGGAAGGCGTGATGCCCACAGCATACGTCGCCCAAGGACGGGCGTCGTCGCCAGGGACGGCATGTCGCGTCACGCTAATGGTGCTGGTCTTGCGCCAGAACCTGCGGCTCCAATTCCATTAGCTGCTTTTGGTCTAAGCAACCTTCTATTTCGTGAAACTTCCGCCTGTTTTGGAAGTAGGCGTTCATAGGCTGGGAGTTTCCGGCGAGGAGCGCCTCAAAAGCGCGGTAATAGTCTGGCTCGCATGAGTTTTTCATACCCCCTCCCTGCTTCGCATTATTGTGCGACTTTTCTGGTTATAGGGTTTAATTATCTAGTTGTTACAACGCTAGCAGAGAATGTGTAGCTTTGTACAACTTGCTTACACCCAAGGTCGTCCTAGGTGGTCGAGGAGCTGCGTCGGATCTGCCGAATCGTTAACCCGCGTTCCCGGGCCTGCCTCAGCATGTCAGCAGTGCCCTTCCCTCCCGGGAACGCGACCAGGTGCGTGGCATAGGCGGCCATCTGCGCGTTGCGGAGCGGCCCGGCCCGCTGACCCAGGTTCTGCCAATCGGCAGGGAAACGCCGTATCGGCCAGCTCCGCTCCTCGGCATATCGTTCACCCAGAGAGTCAGCACCGGCCGCCCCACCGCTCACGATCTCGACCATCTCCTGGTTGGCGAATATCGCGTCGAGCTTGCGTTTCATCAGCGGCCAGTCATCGAAGTCGCGGCCGCCGGCTACGATGCAGCGGATCATTACTCACCGCCAAGACCGATCCGGCTACCCGCATAGACGCCATTCGGGTATTTGTCGCCCAGCGGATGACTCTCCACGATGTTCAGCATGACGGAAGTCGGAGTAGCGCCGAATTCTTCCTTGAGCTCGTCGAACGCGGCGGACATGTGCTGATCGATGATCGACTGCATGCGCTCCTTGGTCTCGCGGTACTGGTCAATCGTGGTGTCGATGGTCATGGTTCCCTCCAGTGAATATCGCCCACTATGGGTAAAATTGTGCGTCTCACGCCAGTGACGCCGAATGAGCAAAAACAACGCCTTACTCACCACCTTCCGACGTGCTTGTGAGACACGTTTCTAAGCCTATCAATCTGATTATTAAGGATCATTCAGAATTATCGTGGGCTCACACATGCGGTTCTTCCCTCGTTTTGCCCCGTGACCGACGGTGACGGCGCCATCCAATGGACACCAGCCACAGCAGCAGCAACGCCCCGATGACGATCCATAGCCGCGGGTCCCTGCCGTGCTTCGCGACGGCGCGCTCCACGCCGGGCCAGCCTGCCTGCCAGGCATCACCCACAAGCGCTGGCACGGCATTGACCCACTCGACGAAGCGATCGGCGATAGTGACCTCAGGCTCGCTGACCGTCGCTTCGTCCGCTTCGGCGAAGCGTTCGGCGGACAGCGTCGGTCCAGCCATGTCGGGCCGGCCGATGCCCACCTCGCTATCGGCGTTGAGGGTCACGGTCGGCAGCGTCAGTTCACGGGTCTCGCCGTCCAGGGTCACTGTCGCCACCAGAAGCAGCGGCTGGCTCGTATCGTCCTCCAGCTCGGGCAAGGGTAACCGCCACCGGGTCTCGTCCACCGCGGCGGCCTCGAGACGCTGCCCCTGGAAGTCGCCATGAATCTTGGTGTTGTCGCGGTTGAGCCGGGGATGCTCGGCGGCCAGCACCAGGTCGTTGCTGGCCGGATCATGGGCAACGCCGATCGCCGGCAGAATATTGACGGCCTGGCCACGCTGCCGCTCGAAACCTTCGCCCCGGGCCCGAATCAGCAAGCGGGCATTGCCGGTCTGCATCGGCGCCGACAGCCGGCCCCGGAAGCGACCATCGGTCGTGGCAGCGAGCTGTTCCGAGGCCAGCATCTCGTCGCCATCTCCCACCAGCGTCACGGAAAAACGCAGGTTGTCGAGCAACGGCGCCTCGGCGTCCTCATGCTCGAGCCAGGCCTCCACCGGCACCGGAAAGCCGCGATACAGCGTCGTCGGCAGCCCCGACGTGCTCAGCCGCCAGGGGGAGGACACGCTGACCCGGCTCTTCGGTCCCACCGGTCCCTCGATGCGCCATTCGCCGGCCTCGGGGTCGGGCACGCGAATCAGGTCGAAGTGAGGCTCCACCTGCCAGCGGATGTCGTCGGGGGCGGTCTCGGCGGTATAGCGGGTGCCATCCGGCGCCACCAGGGTCACCGGCCCTTCGTCGGGGCCGTGGAAGACCAGCGCCGAGAGGTTCTCCACACTCGGATCGACGACGAAGCGATCGTCCTCTTCCAGCGGCAACTGGTCGGCCGGAAAGATTCGCTCGATGATGTCCAGGAAGGCGCCCAGCAGGCTCTCCGGCGACTTGGCCACGCTGGCCAGCCCACCGGTACGCTGCGCCAGTTGCTCGACCAGGGCCAGGTCGGCCTCGTCGGAGAAGGCGATGGCATGCACCACCACACCCCGGTCGGCGAAGCGCGGCGCCATGCTCTCCACCAGCCTCTGCCGGGAGGCCTCGTCGATGCCGGGCTTGTTGCCCCGCGACGGCGGCAGGTCGATGACCCCGTCGGTCATCAGGATCAGGTGTCGCCAGCCATTGGCCTCGGCCGAGGCGGCCTGCTCGAGTGCCGTCTCGATATCGGTGTACTGCTGATAGTCACGCAGCGCGGGCGGCAACGCCAGAGCCCGCTCACGCCACTGCTCGGACACTTCCCCCAGGGGCAGCGGATTGTCGACCCGCTCACCGAAGGTCCAGACGCCGGCACTCACGCCTCCCGGCAGCAGCGACACCAGAAGCTCCATGGCACTGGCCGCCAGCTGGTCGGGATCGTTGCGCTTCATGCTGCCGGATACATCGACCACCACCCGCACATCCGGGCGCTGCTCCGGCTTCTGGGCCAGAGCCGTTCCGCTGCCCCACCCCAGGCAGCTCACCAGCAACGCCAGCGCGAAGCAGACGGACGAGACGCGGCAATCGACTCTGGCCATAGCGGCTCCTTAACCGACGACCGGCTCCCGGCGCTCCTGGTCATCCCGACGACGCTCGGTACGCGATGCCTTTCCGTTCCGCTCGTCGTTCGACTCGCGGCTCGCCCGGCGGGCGGACGTGCGGCCGCGCCGCCACAGCAGCAGGCCCAGCAGACCGCCCATGGCAGCCGCCACCGCCACCAGCAGCAACGCCGAGGCCATGGTGCCGCCATCCTTTTCCAGGAAGGCCAGACCGCCCACCACCACGGCCGGCGCCACGCCGGTATAGGCGTCGCCGGCATCGTTCAGCGGCGTGCTGAAGCTGGAGGGCACCCACATCATCCCGGCCACCGCCCAGGTGATCACCAGCCGTGGCAGGCGCGGCAAAAAAGCCAGCCCCAGGTAGCCCGTGCCGAGCACCACCAGCGACAATACGCCGTAGCTCAGCCATAGTAGAGATATAGAATCCGAAATCAGCATCGATAACCCCATCGGCGTATGGTAAAGCTTCCCCAGTGACGCACCTTATTGAATTCATTCCGAGTATGGTACATCCAGCAGCATGAAAGCACAGCCGCCACGTGACCGAAACGCCAATACCGACGCTAGCGCCCGCCCCGTTCAACGCTTTCGACGCCCCGACGACCCCCACTGGCACTGGCTGGAGCAGCGTGACGCTCCCGAGGTGACAGCCTTCCTCGAAGCCGCCAACGATGAGGCCCGCCGCTGGTTCGCCCCGTTGGAGGATCTCACCGAGCGGCTCTATCACGGCCACCTCGCGCGTCGCGAACTGGCCGTTCATGGCCTGCCGACAGCGCTGGACCATTTCACCGTATGGAGCGAGACGGCGGCGGATGCCGATCACCCGGTATGGTGGCGCCACGCCAACGACGCGCCGGAAACCGCCGAGCCCTTCTTCGACACTCAAGCCAGGGCCCGCGACAGCGCCTTCTTCGAGATCGGCGACATGGCGCTCTCCCCCGACGAGACCTGGCTGGCCTGGACGGAGGACACCCAGGGCGACGAGATCTTCGCCCTCTGGCTGCAACATCTGCCCGACGACCCGCCGGTCAAGCTGCTCGACGACATCGGCCCCGAGCTCTGCTGGGCGGAGGACGGCACGACACTGCTGTTCACGCGCTTCGATGCCACCCAACGCCCGGAGAGCATCTGGCGCCTGTCGTTGCGGCTCACGGCGCCCTCTCCGAGTATCGACCACGAGGCGCTGATACTGCACGAGAAAGATCCGGAGTTCTGGCTCGGGCTTGGCAAGACACGCTCCCGGGAGTGGCTGGTGCTGGAGTCCGCCTCCAAGGACACCAGCGAGACCCACCTGGTTCCCGCCCGGTCCCCGGATAGTGCCCCCTGGCGATTCCAGCCCCGGGAAGCCGGCGTCGAATATGCCATCGATCATCGCCCCGGCCACTTCTATGTGCTGCACAACCGCCACGCCCCCCACTTCCGGCTCGATCGCTGCGACGAGACCAACCCGGACTCGGACGGCGAGACACTGGTCGAACACCGCGACGACACCACCCTGGAGGGCGTCGACTCCTTCTCCTGGGGGCTGGTGCTCACCGAGCGCGACCATCACGAAGCCCAGGTCCGGCTACGCGTCATCGAGCTCGACGCGGCCCACGCCCGACAACGCGACCACTGGCTTGCGTTGAACGAGACACCCTGCAGCCAGGCGCTGGGTGCCACGCCCCATTTCGACGCGCGCCGCCTCAGGTTGCGCGAGGAGTCATTCACCCAACCGCCGAGCTGGACGGAAGTCGACCTGGACAGCGGCCAGCGTCGCCTGCTCAAGCGCCAGGCCATACATGGCGACCTGCAGCCCGAAAACCTGACCTGCCAGCGTCTCTGGGCCCATTCCCACGACGGCGAAAGGGTACCGGTCTCGGTGGTGATGCGTGCAGACCTGACGGGACACCCGCTGCCGACCCTGCTCCACGGCTACGGCGCCTACGGCGAGGTGCTCGATGCCTGGTTTTCGGTGGCTCGCCTGGAACTGCTGGCCCGCGGAGTCGCCTTCGCCGTCGCCCATGTGCGTGGCGGTGGCGAACGCGGCGAGCCCTGGTACCTGGCCGGCAAGCTCGAGCACAAGGCCAACAGCTTCCATGATTTCCTGGCCGCCCGGGATGCCCTGGTCGAGCAAGGCATCAGCGACGGCGAACGCATCGTGGCCCATGGCGCCAGTGCCGGCGGACTGCTGGTCGGCGCCAGCCTCAACCTGTCTCCCGAGCGTTTTCGTGCGGCGGTGCTCGACGTACCCTTCGTCGATGTTCTGCGCACCATGCAGAATCCTGACCTGCCGTTGACCACCGCCGAATACAGCGAATGGGGCGATCCGCGCGATCCGGCCGTACGTCAACGCCTCCAGGCCTACTCGCCCCTGGACAACCTGCCCGAGCGCCCCTGGCCTCCCGTCTTCCTGCAGGGAAGCTGGCACGACACCCGAGTCGCCTACTGGGAGCCGGCCAAGCTCTACGCCCGCCTCAGCGAGCTGGCCGGTCCCGACGACACGCCTCCGCCGCTGCTGCGCACCGACATGGATGCCGGCCACGGCGGTGCATCCGGGCGCTTCAAGGCCTGGCATGACCACGCGCGGGAGGATGCCTTCATTCTCTGGGCGCTGGGGAAAGCATGAAAGGGGGAAGATAAGAGAAGACAATAAGAAGGAAGAGATAAGAGGGAAGAAGCAGGGAGAAGAGGCTAAAGGGTCAGCCGGATCGCAGCGGGCAGCGAGATGCGAGCTTCGAACCCCAAACCCCGGAGCTGGCACCTCATCAGCTCGCAACTCGTGGCTCATAAGAGCCACATCATCAGGCGTCTCTTGGTGCGAAGGCGACGGCGCGGACCAGCGCCGTCACTTCCTGACCCACGGCCAGACCAAGCTCGTCGTAGGATTTGCGGGTCAAGCGGGCGCCCAGCATCTGGCTACCCAGGCGCAGGCGAAGCTCCATGGTGGTCGCATCGCCGGGCGGCACCCAGGCCTGCTCGATGACCGTGACCAGTTGGTTGCGATAACTGAGCTCGGCACTCGGTGCACACGCCAGCGCCACCTCGCGCACCGGCACGCGTAGCCGTACGCGCTGCCCCAGCGGGGCCGTCATGCCGGGCACGATAAGAACCTGACCATCATCGAGACCCAGGCGGGTCAGCCCGTAGGCCCCATCGTGCGCCTGGACGCTGGCCTCGAGGGGCATGGCGGCATCGAAGCCCCCCAGGGCATCGGCGAGGTCGCAGCGTTCCATCAAGGCATCCAGCTTGCCCTGGGCACGCACGCGCCCCTGCTCCATCAGGATCAGCGTATCGGCGATCTCGACCAGTTCGGCAGGTTCATGGCTGACATAGACGATGGGAATATCGACCTCGTCGGCCAGACGCTGGATATAGCGCAGCAGTTCCCGCTTGCGCGCCCCATCCAGGCCGGTCAACGGCTCGTCCATCAGCAACAGACGCGGGTCGCTGAGCAGGGCTCGCCCGATGGCCACGCGACGCGCCTCGCCACCGGACAGCGTGGCCGGGTAGCGCGCCAGCAGATGATCGATGCCCAGCAAGCCGACGACGGCCTCGAAGCGCGACGCCATGTGCGCCGGCATGCCGTAGGCCAGGTTGCCGCGCACCCGGTAGTGCGGGAACAACCTGGCTTCCTGGAAGACCACGCCGAGGCGACGACGATGGGCCGGCACGAAGCGACGCGTGGCAGTATCCACCAGGAGTTCGCCATCCAGCGAGATGCGGCCGCGATCCGGCCTGTCGAGGCCAGCAATCAGGCGCAGCAGACTCGTCTTGCCGCTGCCGGAAGCGCCGAACAGCGCCGTCACGCCGCGCCCGGGCAGGGTCAAGTCGGCCTCCAGGGAGAACTCCCCGAGCCGCTGGCTCACCTCCAGAATCAGGCCGCTGTCGTGGTTCATGCGTCCCGCCCCTGGAGCCGGGCGCGTGCGCGCCTGGCCAGCCACTCGGACGCCACCAGGGAAATCATCGCGATCACGACCGACAAGGCGCAGAGCCGGGCCGCCGCCGCCTCGCCGCCGGGCGTCTGGATTAACGAATAAAGCGCCAGCGGCAAGGTGCGCGTCTCGCCGGGAATGTTCGAGGCGAAGGTGATGGTGGCACCGAACTCCGAGAGAGCCCGCGCAAAGGCCAGCACGCTGCCGGTCAACAAGCCCGGCAGCGTCAGTGGCAGCGTGATGGTGGCAAAGACCCGCCAGCGCCCGGCGCCCAGCGTGCTGGCGGCGGCCTCCAGGCGCGGATCGACCGCTTCGAGGGAGAGCCTCAGGGCGCGCACCAGCAGCGGAAAGGCCATGACGCCACCGGCCACGGCGGCCCCCTGCCAGGTGAACGGCAGGCGCACGCCCCACCACTCGTTGAGCCATGTTCCCAGAAGGCCTCGACTGCCCAGCGACACCAACAGCAAGTAGCCCACCACCACCGGCGGCAGGACCAGCGGCAGATGCAGCAGGCCATCGAGCAGTGCCTTGCCGCGAAACTCATGACGCGCCATCAGCCAGGCCACGGCGATGCCGGGAAGCAGGATCCAAGCCACGGCAACACCCGCGACCCGCAGACTGATCAGGATAGCTTCGATTTCGGCATCGCTCAGCATGGTATTGGTCCCTTGGACCTCCGTTTATCAGACGCGAGGCACTAGCCGCTCGAATCGCGTGACTCGAATTTAGGTTCCAAATCCCGCCCGCTGAAATATCGCCTTGGCGTCGTCACTCTCCAGCCAGCGGCGGAGCGTCAGGGCCCCTTCAGAAGGATGCGCACCGATCGCGGCGATGGGATAGATGATCGGCTCGTGAGAGTCGGACGGGAACAAGCCCAACAGCCTGACGCCGTCACTGGCCTCGGCATCGGTGCGATAGACCACACCCAAAGGCGCCTCGCCGCGTTCTACCAGGGCCAGCGCCGCCCGCACGTTGTCGGCACGCGCCAGCCGCGGCGCCAGCGCCTCCCATTCCCCCAGCGACTGCAGCGCCTGCCGGGCGTAGATACCGGCCGGCACATGCGCCGGGTCGCCGACGGCCAGACGTTCGCTACCACCTAGCCGCGCGGCGAGCGTCTCCCCTTCTCCCGGAGTGAACGGCTCGCGCGTCGTGTCGGCAGGCGCCACCAGGGCCAGACGATTGTGGACCAGGTCGGCGCGTTCGCTCAGCGTTACCCCCTGCTCGCCCAGCCAGTCCATCCACTCGACATTGGCGGAGATGTAGAGCTCGGCCGGTGCGCCGTTGGCGATCTGCCGCGCGAGCGTGGAAGAAGCCGCATAGACCGGCACCACGTCCACGTCATGCGTCGCCTCGAAGCGCGCCACCGCACGGTCGATGGCATCGGTCATCGATGCCGCCGCGAACAGTTCGACCCGCTCACCTGCCGACGCCGATGACGCCAGCGTCAGCAGTACCGTTCCGAGCAGGACGGCGGCCATGCGCCTGCGTCGCCGCTTCACGGCAAGCTCCCGGAATGCCTCAGTTATCGACGGGAATAATGGCGATGATATGGTCTTCAAGTGCTTCCTCCGGAATACCTTGCTGCGAAACGGCGAAGCTGCGCACACTGATCCCCTTGCGATGGACACGCTCGGGGTCGCCGGAAATCAACGGGTGCCAGCCGGCAAGCTTGCGCCCCTCGGCCAGGCGGCGATAGGCACAGGAGCCCGGCAGCCAGTTGAACTGCTCGACGCGCTCCGGCGTCAGTTGCTGGCAGTCCGGCACACGCTCGAAGCGGTTCTCATAGTCACTGCACCGGCAACTGCCGATATCCAGCAGCTCACAGGCCACATTGAGCACCGCCAGGTCCCCGTCATCATCCTGGAGCTTCATCAGGCAGCACTGGCCACAGCCATCGCACAACGCCTCCCACTCCTCGTCGGTCAATTCCTCGAGGGGAAAGCGTTCCCAGAAACGTTCTCTCATGATTCTCCCGAGCTACGAGCGATGCGAGCAGCAAGGTTCGAGGTGACGAGCTGCGAGTCTAGGTTTTCGAGTCTCGCTGCTCGCCGCTTATGTCCTTCCCTCTTCCCTCTTCCCTCTTATCTCTTGCCTCTTCCCGCTTCAGTACTTCGCTTCCGTCGGCGCACGATAGAGATCCAGCAGGTACTCATCCTTGGCCGGCGGCAACTGCAAGTAATAGCCCTTTTCCTCGATGGCCGCCATGATGTCGGCCCCCGTGGTACGGGCCAGCCGCTTCTCGGGGGTGAGCAGCAGGCTCATGGTCGAGACGGGCTCCCCGAAGCGCTCGAGCAGGGCTTCGGGGACCTCGGCGAGCCCTTGGGTCTTGTCCACGAAGAGATACATCTCATCCTTGCGCGGGCTCTTGAAGACTTCGCACAGCAGCTTGCCCTTGAAGTAGGTCATGACGTTTCCGATGTTTCGTGAAGGACGGTCTCGAGCGCCTCGGCAAGCCTTTCGCCTCGCCAGCCTTCGGGCATGGGCAGCGGTTCATTCCGCAGCGAGGCACTCACCAGGGCCTCGAGATCGCGGCGGCGCAATAACACTTCCGGCGCCACTCCCAGGGCTTCGGCCTCACGACCGACCACTTGCCTGAGTGCCTTGTAGCGCTTCTTGAAGGCAGACTCCATGGGCGACCAGGGCGGCGTCGGCAGCTGTTCTTCCTCGACGTGGCGCGCCTCGCGCACCAGCGCCAGCATGGTATCCCCCTCGCGCTTGACCAGGGGCGGCTTCATGCCTTCCACACTGGCCAGTTCGTAGCGGTTCTCGGGCATGCGCTCGGCGATGCCATAGAGCAGCTTGTCGCTGGCCAGCCAGCCACGCGGCAGGTCACGCCGGCGAACTTCGCCCTCGCGCCAGGTGGTGAGCCGCCGATATGCCTCGATCTGGCGAGGCGAGAGCCGCCATAGCTGACGCTGTCGCAGGTACCACTGGCCATCGCTTTGCTCGTCGCGCGCCGCCTGATCGACCAGTTTCCGGCATTCTTCCTCCAGCCAGCCCAACCTGCCGTAGCGCTCCAGGGCATCGCGCTGGACCTGCCATACCTCCAGCAGATAGATCACGTCGAGGGCGGCATAGGTCGTCTGCGTTTCGCTCAACGGCCGCTCCAGCCAGTTCGAGCGCGTTTCGTCCTTGGGCAGGGTTTCGCCGACCCAGAATTCGACCAGTTTCTGATAGCCCATCGCCGGCACCTCGCCGAGCAACGCCTGGGCGATCTGGGTATCCACCAGCGGCGATACCGTCACGCCGGCCCAGTGGAGGAAGACCTCCAGATCCTCGCTGGATGCATGCAGCAGCTTTACCGGCCCTTCGCCGAGCAGCCGGCGAAAGGCGTCGGTGCAGGCCACCACCGTCGGATCGACCAGGTAGGCCGCACCGCCGACACAGAACTGGACCAGGGCGGGTACGGGGTGAAAGGTCTTCTCGCGGAAGAACTCGGTGTCCAGGGCGATGACATCGGCCTCGGCCACCTCGGCGCAGGCCTCGTCCAGGGCCTCCGGTGTGTCGATCCAGCGAATCTCGGGAGTCAGGGGCATGCGGGATTCCGGTGGGAAAATGAGATCACTCGCTCTCGAAAGGCAAGCGACCATTGAAGGCTCGGCTCAGGGTGCCGCCGTCGACGTACTCCAGCTCGCCTCCCATGGGCACGCCATAGGCGAGCCGCGACAGCTTCACGCCGCGCGGCTCCAGTTGAGAGGCGATGTAGTGGGCGGTCGCCTCGCCCTCCACGGTGGGATTGGTGGCGAGAATCACCTCCTCGACACCGTCCTCGGCCACCCGGGCATCGAGCTGGTCGAGCCCGATGTCCTCGGGACCGATGCCATCCAGCGGCGAGAGATGGCCATGCAGCACGAAATAGCGCCCCCGATACCCCCTGGCTTCCTCGATGGCCAGCAGATCGGCGGGCGATTCCACCACGCACAGCACGCTGTCGTCACGTCGGTCGCTTTTGCACAACGCGCAGATCGTCTCCTCGGTCAGGGTACGACAGCGCTGGCAATAGCCGACCTGCTCGAGCGCCACACCCAGCACCTCGGCCAGACGCTGACCGCCCTCGCGATCACGCTCGAGCAGATGCATGGCCATGCGCTGGGCAGTCTTGGGCCCTACCCCGGGCAACACCCGAAAAGACTCCATCAACCGATCAACCAGAGGGGAAAAGCTCATATGATGTCTAGCATCCTGCTGTCCAGGGAAGGCGACCAACGACTCCAGATGGCGCGCTGATTCATGTCGCGAGCGAAGACAGGCCGGCCGCCGCCGGCACGCAAGCCCCGGAGTTTACACGACAGTAAATGAGGACGCTGAGTACCGCCGGCGGCCGGGATGTCGAGCGCAGCAATGAATCAGTGCATCCTCAGAAGGGCATCTTGAAACCCGGCGGCAGATTCATCCCAGCCGTCGCCTCTTCCATCAGCTCCTTGGAGCTGGCCTCGACCTTGCGCACGGCATCATTGACCGCGGCGGCGAGCAGGTCCTCGAGCAGTTCCTTGTCTTCTTCCATGACACTCGGGTCGATATCGACCGAGATCACGTCGTGGCGACCGTTCATGGTCACCTTGATCATACCGGCCCCGGCCTCGCCCTGGACTTCGGCCTTGGCGACCTCTTCCTGGGCCTTCTGCATCTTGTCCTGCATTTCCTGGGCCTGCTTCATCAGGTTGCCCATTCCACCCTTCATCATGGCGGTATCCTCGTCTCGTGAAATATGTCGGCGCGGTGGCGGCATTTCACCACCGACGCGCGTTGTCTCGTCAATACATTGGGCCCGCTCAGCCCCGAGCGTGCTCGCCGGACGGCTTGACCGATGCCTCGACCAGGCGCGCACCGAATGCCTGCTGCAACTGCTTAACATGGGGGTCGGCCTTCAGGGCGTCAACCGCCTGGGCATGACGCTCGGCGGCGAGCCGGTCGGCACGCTGTTTGGGCGTTTCCACCGACTCGGGCAATTCGCCATCGCTGATCACCAGGCGCCGCTCGACCCCCGCCCCGGCCAGGGCTTCCCGGATGCGCTCCACGTGCACCTCGGCCTGCATCGCTGCCTGGGAGGGATCCAGGCGCAATTGCAGGACCTCGCCGTCATCATGTTCGACCATGCAGTGGGCCGCCAGGTTGCGCGTGAGTCCGGATAATCTCAGGGTATCGAAGCTCGCCAGCCAGGCATCGTGGGTCAGGGTGCCATCGGCCGCGACAGGCTCGGCGGCGGGTATCGGTGGCTCTTCCTCGATCGCCTCGGCAGGCGCCGGTTGCGCCGCCTCGGGCGCCACCTCGACCGGCGGTGCACTATCGATATCGGGAGCCGACGCGACGGATGATGCCACCTCGTCAGGTTCGAGGGCCTGCGCTTCAACGCTCTCTTCCGGCTCGGGTGGAGCCGGCTCGGCGGAGGTTTCCGGATTCGCTGGCATGTCTTCCCAGGGCGGCGTCGAAGCCTGCTGGGGCGGCGCTTCGCGCGGTGCCTCAGGTGATTCTGGGGGCTCGACAGCCGGTTCGGGCACCGCTCCCGGGGCGGGCTCAGGCGTTGCAGTGGGCTCAGGTGTTGCCGTGGGCTCAGGTGGCCTGGCCGATTCCTCCGCAGGAGGCGGCTCGGGCGCCGCTGCCTCGGTGCCGGCAGGCGCCTTCTCCTCCCCGGCAGGCGAGGCGGAAGACCCGCCACTCGGACTACCTGTTCCGCCACTGCTTTCGCCACGCATCGGCAGCGGCGTCTTGGCGGGCCTCGGCACGCCCTGGGGACGGAAGGCCAGCATGCGCAGCAGCGTCATTTCCAGTGCGGTGCGCAGATCCGGCGCGTGGCCCATGTCGCCCCGCCCCTGCACACCGATCTGGTAATAGAGCTGGATATCCTCGGCGGTGAAACGCGCTGCCAGCGCCAGCAGGTCATCCCGGTCACCGTGTCCGTTGTCCAGCGCATCCGGCACCATCTGGGCGATTGCCAGCCGGTGCAGGATGGCGGTGACATCATCGAGCACGGCGGCGAAATCCGGCCCCTGCTCGGCCAGCGCGGCGACCTCGGCCAACAACCGGGCGGCATCCGCCTCGGCCAGGGCCTCGATCAACGCCAGCACGTGCCGATGATCGAGAGTGCCCAGCATGGCTGCCACATCGCCATGACGAACCTCGCCCTGGCCAAAGGCGATGGCCTGGTCGGTGAGACTCATGGCGTCGCGCATCGAGCCCTCGGCCGCCTTGCCGAGCAGCCACAGCGCACTTTCCTCGAAGGGCACGGACTCGGCCTCGAGCACCATCGAGAGATGACCGACGATGCGTTCCGGCGGCATGTGCTTGAGCGTGAACTGCAGGCAGCGCGACAGCACCGTGGGCGGCAGCTTTTGCGGATCGGTGGTCGCCAGCAGGAACTTCACGTGGGGCGGCGGTTCCTCCAGCGTCTTCAGCAGGGCGTTGAAACTGCTGGTCGACAACATGTGTACCTCGTCGATGAGATACACCTTGTAGCGCCCCTGGGTCGGCGCGTACTGCACGTTGTCGAGCAGTTCGCGGGTGTCCTCCACCTTGGTGCGCGAGGCGGCGTCGACCTCGAGCAGATCGACGAAGCGCCCCTGATCGATGGCCTGGCAGTTCGAGCACTGCCCGCACGGCTGCGAGGTCACGGCCTCGTCGCCCGGACCGCCCGCCGTGCAGTTCAGGCACTTGGCCAGTATGCGCGCCAGGGTGGTCTTGCCCACGCCCCGAGTTCCGGTGAACAGGTAGGCATGATGCAGCCGCCCCTGGTCCAGGGCATTGACCAGCGCGCGCTGGACATGCTCTTGCCCGACCAGTTCATGGAAGGTGCGCGGCCGCCACTTGCGGGCCAGTACCTGATAGCTCATGCGGCTCGGAATCCTTGCAGCTGGGCCGGCTGGCAGCCGGAAACGTCTGATTCGCCGATCACGGCGAATCCTCTGGAAGTCGGCTCATTCTACCGGGTGGCGCCCGGGGCGCAAAGTCGCGGCGTTGTTCCATACTCCCTGCGTCGGCCGCGGGCCTTTGCTATCTTCGTGCCAGCATTCCACCGACTCTTCTTTCAACGACGCAAGGAACGCGCATCATGGCACCGATTCTTCTCTGGACGCTGGTCGCCGTGGTCGGCACGGCCATCATCTGGTGGGGCAGCGGCCTGCTGGAACGCGCCAGCGAGCGGCTCTCGGCCTATTACCAGCTCCCCGACATCGTCCAGGGCGCCATCGTGGTGGCAGTGGGATCGAGCTTCCCGGAGCTCTCCACCACGGTGATCTCCACCCTGCTCCACGGCGAGTTCGAGCTCGGCGTGGCCGCCATCGTCGGCTCGGCGCTGTTCAATATCCTGGTGATCCCGGCGCTGTCGGGACTGACCAGCCGGCACCCGTTGACCGCCAATCGCGATCTGGTCTACAAGGAGGCGCAGTTCTACATGATCGCGGTGGCGGTGCTGACCCTGACTTTCTCCTTCGCCGCCATCTATCATCCGAGCGAAGGCTCGTCGGGCGTCATCCAGGGTGAACTGACCCCGCTGCTGGCGCTGATCCCGATCGCCCTCTACGGGCTCTACCTGTTCGTGCAGTATCAGGACACCCTGGAACACGAATCGGACGTCGACGCCAGCGACATTCGGCCGGGGCGCGAATGGCTGCGACTGGGGCTGTCGCTGCTGGTGATCGTCATCGGTGTCGAGGCGCTGGTACAGGCCGCCCTGAACTTCGGCGAGATCTTCGATACCCCGAGCTTCCTGTGGGGGATCACCGTGGTCGCCGCCGGCACCTCCATTCCCGACGCCTTCGTCTCGGTTCGCGCCGCCCGCCAAGGGCGTGGCATCACCAGTATCGCCAATGTGCTCGGCAGCAACACCTTCGATCTACTGGTGTGCATCCCCGCCGGGGTGCTGATCGCCGGCGGGGCCATGGTCAATTTCTCCATCGCCGCGCCGATGATGGCGGCGTTGACCGCCGCCACCGTGGCACTGTTTCTGATGATGCGCACCCGGATGGTGCTGTCGAAGCCGGAATGCGTCGTGCTGTTGGCACTCTACCTGGGCTTCATCGTCTGGATCGGCGCCGAGAGTTTCGGCGCCCTGGACTGGGTACCGCACCTGCCACCCGCATGACGCCAGCAAAGCCCGATACCTTCGAGGCCGGTCAGGCAGCCGTACCGGCCTCGAAGCCGCTCAGCACGTTGACGACGTTAATGCCGATCTCCTCCACCGCGTAGCCGCCTTCGAGCAGGAAGGTCGTCGGCAATCCCAGACCGGCCAGGCGGCGGCCGACCTCGCTGAAGTCGTCGCTGGTCAGCTTGAACTCGCTGATCGGGTCGTTCTCGAAGGCGTCCACGCCGAGCGAGACGACCAGAAGCTCGCAGCCGGCGGCGCGAATGCGCGCCAGGGCATCGTCCAGGGCGCTGGCCCAGGTCGCGAAATCGGTGCCCGGCGGCAACGGATAGTTGGCATTGAAGCCCTCGCCCTTGCCCCGGCCGGTCTCCTCGGCATGACCAAGAAAATACGGGAAGCATTGGCGTGGATCGCCATGCAGCGACAGGAAGAGCACATCATCGCGCTCGTAGAAGATCTGTTGGGTGCCGTTGCCGTGGTGGAAATCGATATCCAGCACCGCCACCCGGCCGAGGCCGTGATCCAGCGCGTACTGGGCGGCAATGGCGGCATTGTTGAAGAAGCAGTAACCACCGAACTGGTCGGTAGCGGCATGATGGCCCGGCGGCCGGCACAGGCCGAATGCTGGCTCGCCGGTGGTCAGGCTATGACGAACGGCGGACAGGGCGATGTCCTTGCTCGCCTGGGCCGACTCGATGGTGCCCTCGCAGATCGAGGTGTCCGCCGAGAGCGCATAGTGGCCGAGCCGCCCATCGAGATGCTCGGGAATGACATCGCCCGGCATGGTGCGTGTCGGCCAGATCCAGGCGATCGCCTCGCCCTGGCGCCCCAGGGATTGCCATTCGTCCCAGCACCCGGCCAGAAAGTCCACGTAGTCACGATCATGGATCGCCAGGACCGGCTCGAGTCCGAAGTCATCGGGCTCGCGTACTTCTCCAAGCGCTGTCCTGCGCACTCGCTCGAGCACCAGATCAACACGCTCGGGGCACTCATAGGGCGTCACCAGGACGCCGCCATCCAGCTCGGTACGCGCTCGCCGCTGCTGGGTGGCGGCACTGTGGAAGGTCAACATCGGCGTATCTGTTCCTTGAGCATCTCAGAGGGCTGACAGGATATCAGGAAGATACCGCCTGCTGCTCCAGCTCGCGCTTGAGCTGATCATCGAGCCCCAGCGCGGAGGCCAGCTGGTCGAGCCAGGCGCGCTCCATGGGATTGTCGTCGTCGATCACCGCGACACTGACCAGATACATCTCCCGGGCCGCCTGGGGCGAGTCTGCCTGGCGCGCCAGGGCCAGCGCGTCGAGCGGCGCCTTGAGCTGACGTTCCACCCAATCGTGCAGCTCGTCATCGGCACCCATTTCGTCGATCTGCTCGGCGAGCATGGCACGCTCCCGCTCGTCGACGTGGCCATCGGCCCGGGCCGCCATGATCATCGCCTGAAGCAACTCCAGGCTGCGTTGTTCCTGCTGGTTGCCCTCGAGATGATCCATGGGCCGACCTTCACGTGCCTCATCGCCATCGGCACCGCCCCGAGAATTCTGCCAGGCCTTCCAGGCCAGCATGCCGACACCGGCGATGGCACCATACTTGAGCGCCTTGCCGCCCATCTTGCGCCCCCGCTTGGAGCCGATCAGCATGCCCAGGGCACCACCGCCCAGCAATTGCTTGGGGTCAAAACCGCCGCCCTTCTGGTCTCCGCCCTGGCCACTGCCGCTTGAGAACTGGGACGACAGGTTATCGACCATGCCCTTGAGATCCGTGCCGCCCGCCCCGGAGCTGCCACCGGCCTGCTTCATCAACTGATCGAGAATGCGCTTGGCGTTCATCCTGGCCTCCTTTTCGAGTTCGCCACTGCCTTGGATGATCGGCCCGCCACTTCGTTTCATCAAGCTGTTAATACGCAGGCAGGATTGACCATGCACAAGCGGGATGAACACGGAAGAATGGCGCAAAAAAGGCAGTAGTAACGGGAAAGACAGGTATGGGGGAAATGGCTCGGGCCAGAATGGAGGCGGCCCCGACAGCCACATCCCGGCACACGCATCCATCACTACCGTTGCTCCCTTCCGGGCCTGGCGGGGTTTGCGATTTAGCGTTGCGGGAGGACCGACGGGGCCACCACAGACGACACATTTTGCTGTCGAACTCGACGGGCGATCAATTGCTTATCGAGCGGCGCGCACTATAACAAGCACACGCCCTCCGGACAAGTCATGAAAGCTGTCGTGCCTTGCGTTGGTACGGATCGTCACAAGATGGCGCGTGTCTCGACTATGCTGAGAGGTAGCATCATTCGAAGGGCGAGCGCCGATGCCTCGTCCATCGCACCATGGAGGTAGCTATGAAAAAGGATCCCGACAAGGGCTACATCGCCCTGCTGGGCTGGAGCCTGAACGCCATCGAGGCTGCCGAGAATTTCGACCGCCGCTACGTGATCGTGGCCCCCGACTGGGCAGAGGAATATTGCCAGCAGCATGACCTGCCCTACGTTTCCTGGAACTTCGAGCGCCTCAACGACCGCTCCATGGAGATCGCCGAAACGCTCAAGGACATGGGCGTCGACGTCGCGATCCCGCTGTATGAGGAAACCGTGGAATGGGCCGGTGCCATCAACTCGGTGCTGCTCGACAATCCGCGCCTCTACGGCCAGTCGCTGCTGCTGCGCGACAAGGCGCTGATGAAACGACGCGCACAGCTTGGCGGCATCCGTGTCGGCATCTTCGAGGAGGCCCACGACAAGGACGACGTCATCCGCTTTCTCAAGCGGGTCAACCAGACGCTGCTCAAGCTCGATGGCGACCCCAACGATCCCATCCATCTCAAGGCTTTCGACAAGGCCGGCTGCCTGGGTCACCGGGTCATTCGCACGCCGGATGAAGTCGACACCATCCCGGAAGAAGAATTTCCGGTACTCATGGAGTCCCACCTGGACGGCTGGGAGTTTGCCGTCGAGGCCTGGGTCCACAACGGCAAGATCGCCTTTCTCAATATCTCCGAATACGTGACCCTGGGCTACTCGGTGTTCGTGCCCGCCTCGCCCGAGCTCGAGCGCTACCGTCCGCAGATCACCGCCCAGATCGAGAAGCTGATCAAGACCTTCGATATCGAGTTCGGCCTGATCCACCCGGAATACTTCGTCACCAGCGACGGCGAGATGTATTTCGGCGAGGTCGCCTACCGGCCACCCGGCTTCAAGGTCTTCGAACTGCTCGAGCGCGTCTATGGCTTCAATGCCTACCAGGCCAGCATGCTGGTCTTCGATCCCAAATCGACGCCCGAGGATGTGGCCGCCTTCTTCCCGAAGGAGGTCGTCGACGCCGACGGTTACGCCGGCTGCTTCGGCGTCTATCCGCGCCTGAGGGTCGTCAACCGTCTGGAAATCCCCGAGGAAGTGGAGGATCATCCCTATTTCGAGTCCCACGAACTCGCGCCTCCCCAGCAGGAAACCGTCACCAAGCGCACGGCCTTCGGCACGCACTGGGGGCTGGTCTACTTCAAGGGCGACGATCCCCATCGCCTGCGAGATCTGCTCAAGTCACTGGAAGAACTTGATTTCTATGTCTGAACGGGGCGTCATGACGAAAAGCGATGATCGGGAGTCCGCGTGACGACGCAATCGAACCACCCTCACAACGGCGAGCCGCCCAATGACGATGGCAAGCTCGCCGCCCTGCTGACCAAGCTGGATGCCGCCATCGGTCAGTTGGCCGAGGCCCCGGACTTCGCCAAACCCGGCAAGCTCCCCCAGGTACTGGACACGGCTCGCCGGGCGATGCTTCAGGAAGGCGGGTGCGCGGCGGTCGAGTCGCGCGCGATGGAGATGGAACAAGCGGGCCTCTTTCAGGGTTCCGACTGGGCCACGCCCCAGTTTCTGCTGCCCTCGCTGACCGTTCAGGCATTGCAGAGCCCCGACCCGAATACCGTCGTTGTCGAGGCCCTGAGCGAGTTGCGCCTGCTGCCCGTGGCCAGAGGTGAAACACGCCATGCGCTGATCTCCGCGGAGCAGGCGCACCATTACCTGACCCAGGTCATGGCCTTGAACCTCTCGCTGCTGTTCGGTGCCCCCACCGAGGCGGAACGCGCCACCCAGGGACGACTGGCCAACCTGCCTCGCCAGCTGTTCCAGCACCTGGCGACGCGCATCGGCTACGAGCACATCATCGACAGGCTGATCGAAGAGATCTGGCGCATCCTCAACCAGCGACCGATCCAGGTCGAGCCGGTCAAGCGCATGATCACCCAGATCGCCATCTGCCAGGCCGATCCCTCCATCGACCTGGGCGCCAGTGGCCAGGGCGCCGACCGCCTCGTCAGCTCGCTGTTCGGCCCCACCCAGGCCTGTCGCGAGGATCCCGGCGTCGATATCTATCGCGAGCGCCTGGCAAGCATGGATACCACCGCCCTTCAGGCGGAGGCCACCGGCTTTGCACGGGCCATGCACGATACGGGGCTGGTGTCGCCCTATCATGCCGTGCTGCTTCAGCACCTCACCGATCACGGCGACCACCTGCTCGCCGAAGCCTTGGGGCTCTCCGCCACGGGGCGCGACTGCCTGCTGTGCTATCAGGAACTGGTGCGCACCCTGATTCGCGATGCCATCCTGCCGGAAACGGCCCAGGCGGCCTATGGCCTGGCACTGATGCTCGAGCGCGGCATTCTCTATCAACCGCCGGTGGCACCGGCCATGTGGCGCCAGCTCGGCCTGCCGCTTTCGGAATGGTCCAGGGCGCGCCTCAACCTGGCCTACGGCGAGGCCGTCTCGCCGAGCGCCAGACTGCTGGAAGGCGTACTCTGCATGCTGGGGCAGCCGCTCGGGGTCGGCCAGGGCAACAACCCGACCTGCCAGTCGGCCCGAGCCCTGTCGATGTGGGCCTACAACGATCCTGACTATCTACTGCAGATGGTGGCCTGGGCGGCCCGGGACGACGAGATCATCATGCACTTCGAGGGCCAGCCCATCTCGTCCATGGCGAGCCTCTCCGGCGTGGCCAGCGAATTGCCCATGGACCTCGATCCGGTCTCGCTGATCGTGGTGCCCCACCTGGACCGCATCTACGCCGAAATGGGCCGACGCTGCATCGGCCGGGAAGGCGACCCGCATCGCTGGGTCAATCCCGAATTCCATGGCTGGTGGTCGGGACGCGGCTTTCGCATCAACGTCGATGTGGCCAGCGGCCAGTTGAACGAGCTGGACACCTTCCTGCGCCACTTCTATGCCAGCTACCACCCCGACTACAACGGCAACCAGCCGTTGATACACCCCCAGCCGGCGGGTATCGCCGTGACCGACAGCGCCGCCCGCTTCATCGGCTGGCATGCCATCACCATCCTGCGCGCCGGGCTCGATCCCGAAGGCACCACCCGCGTCTATTTCTACAACCCCAACAACGACAGCGGCCAGGACTGGGGCGATGACGTCAAGGTCAGCACCGCCGGTCGCGGCGAACGCTTCGGCGAGGCCTCGCTGCCCTTCGATCAGTTCGCCTCCCGCCTCTACATCTTCCACCACGACCCGCTGGAGCGTGGCGAACTGGCCCAGGTGCCCCAGTCGGAGCTCGACCGTGTCATCGGCTACATCGAGCGCAGCTGGGGGGCCGACCGCCTGCCTCCGGCCGGCCTGCAGGCCACCGAGGGCAACACGCCTCATTCATGACGTTCGGGCATGTCGGCGCGTCGCTGCAGGCGACGCGCCCAGAAGGGAGCCAGGAACATCAAGGCCACCATGCGCACCAGGTGATGAAAGGCCACGTAGATCGGATCGAGATCCAGCGCTACGGCCAGGATCGCCAGTTCGCCGATTCCTCCCGGCGCCAGCGCCAACAGGGCCACATCCCGAGGCACGCCAACCAGTTGATGGATTGCCTCGGCAAACAGCGACAGCACCAGCAGCGCCAGCAATGCCGCCACCAGCCCATCGACGAAATAGCGCTTGAGCCTAGCGCCGGACAATCCACGAAAACGCGCGCCGAAGGCGCTGCCCATCACCAGCAGCATCAGGTTCATGCCCAGGGGCGGTAACGACAGTCTGGCCCAGTCCAACCCCGACATCAGCGCAGCGACGAGCAAGGGGGCCAGCAATGCCGGTGTCGGCAGCCGCAACCACCTGCCCAACGGAAGCAGCACCGGTAACAACAGCAACAACCAGGGATCCTCGAGCGAGGGGGTTGCCGCATCGGCAACCGGATCGACATCTTCCAGCGCCCAGAACAAAGGCGGCAACAGCAATATCACCAACACCACGCGCAGTGACTGAGTCACGGCGATACGGCGCGGGTCACCACCGCACCTTTCGCCGGTCAGGATCATCGCTGACATCGCGCCGGGGGCAGCGGAGAACCAGGCGCTGACCGCATCGAAGCCACGCCGGCGATACCAGGCGGCCGCCACGGCGGTGGACGCCATGACCCCGGCGAGCAGCAGCGCCACCGACAAGGGCCAGTCCAGAATCCGCGCGGCCAGCTGCGGCGTCACCCGACTGCCCAGTACCAGCCCCATCACGCCGAGCATCCAGGCCCGGAATCCCTCGGGCACACGCACATCGACGCCGCGCATCGATACCAGCAGATTCGCCAGCAGCGGCCCCAGCATCCAGGCCAGCGGCAAGCCGGTCAGTTGCAGCAGCGCACCACCCACGGCGCCCACGGCCAGGGCCCGAGCGAGCGCCAGCACGGTGGCTCGATTCACATTCGGCCTCATCGTTATCCGACTAACCAGTCCATTGTGTCATAATGCCGGCTCGACCGCTGCCGGAACCGATGCACCATGCCACGTCTCGATCAACTCCTGCTCGGCCAGGGTCTGGCCCGCTCACGGACTCGCGCCCAGCGGCTGATTCGCCATGGCCGGGTACGTCGTGCCGACGACGGCAAGGTACTGACGCGCCCTGGCGAGAAACTCGCCGAGACGGTGGAGCTGATAGTCGACGACGACCCCGAAGAGCGATATGCCTCCCGGGCCGGTCTCAAGCTCGAAGCCCTGCTGGAAACGCTGTCGCTCGATCTGCACGGCAGGGGCGTTCTCGACGTGGGGCAATCCACAGGCGGCTTCACCGACTGCGCGCTGCGCCACGGCGCTCATCATGTGATCGGCGTGGAGGTGGGACGCGACCAGTTGGATGACCGCCTGCGCGAGGATCCACGCGTCCTCTGCCTGGAAGGCCTGAATGCCCGCGCCATGCGCGAGGATCCCCGACTGCGGGCAGCGCTGCGCTCGCATCCGGTGAATATCGCCGTCATGGACGTGGCCTTCATCTCCCAGACCCTGATCCTGCCGGAGCTGGCGGCCATCCTGACCACGGGAAGCGAGCTGCTGTCGCTGGTCAAGCCACAGTTCGAGGTCGGACCCGAGGGAGTCAATGCCCAGGGGCTGGTTACCGAGGCACACCGCTACGCCGATGTGGAAGCGAAACTGCGCGCCGCCTGTGCGACTACCGGCTTCGAGATTCACCACTGGTGCGAAAGCCCGATCCGCGGCGGCGACGGCAACCATGAGTTTCTGCTCTACGCCCGGCGACGATGAGTGCCACCGGTCACGCTCCTCCCTGCAACGCCTGCATGTCTATCACCCGGTCGGTCATGGCCAGTGTCGATGGACGATGCGCGATCACGACCCGGGTGATGGACAACTTCTGTATCGCCGCATTGATCGCGGCTTCATTCTCGGGATCCAGATGACTGGTTGCCTCGTCCAGCAACAGAACCTTGGGCCGCCGATACAATGCCCTGGCCAGGATGATTCGCTGCATCTGCCCGCCTGACAAGGTACTCCCCATGTCTCCCACAAAGGTCTCGTATCCCATCGGCATCTTCGCGATCTCATCGTGAATGGCAGCCAACATCGCACACTGATGAATGCGACGGGTGTCAGGATCCGGGTCGAAACCACTGATATTTTCAGCAACCGAGCCGGCAAAAAGGCGATCATCCTGCAATACGCAGCCAACCCGGTCCCGATAAGCCGCCGCCCCGATGGAGGAAAGCTCCTTGCCGTCAATGCAGACATGACCTTCACTGGGCAGCATCAAGCCGGAAAGGATTTTCAGCAATGTGGTCTTACCGGAGCCCGAAGGTCCAGAGATACCGACACATTCCTGAGCATCAATGGAAAAGCTGACATCTTTCAGAACATTCTCTTCACTATCGGCATACCGAAAGCTGACATTCTTCACATCGATGCTTCCAGCCCCTTCTTCCTCCCTCTCGCTCTCCGTGGAGCCAGAAGACAAGTCACTCTTCTCGGGTTCTATCAAGGCAATATCGGCAACACGCTCTCCATGTAGAGACAGCATCCGCAGCTTTATCATGGTGGAGACGAAATTATCCATGCGATTGGTAAACTGATCCTTGTATGACAGAAAGGCGATCAGCATACCCACCGAGAGCGCGTCCCCCATAATGGCACGTGCGCCAAAATATATAATAATGATCCGATCGACACCAAACAGAAAACGACTGGCATTCTGAAAGACAATATCAAACTTCTCGACCTGAAGATTGGCATTGACCCGATCAACCAGATAGTTGATCCAGACGGAACGGCGCCGCTCCTCAAGATTGAGAACCTTTAGACTCGCCATCCCACGCAGACTTTCCATGAAATGAGTATTCTCCTGCGCAGCATATACAATGGCTTCTTCCGACAAGTTCCTGTACGGATGATAAAGACAAAGCCTGATAATGGTATAAAGCAGGACGGCTATGAGGGGGACGCTGGCCAACCAGCCTCCATACAGCCATAGCATGACAATCAGGGCGATGGACATGACACCATCCAGAAGAGCCATTATGGCACTGGTGGTTAGCGTCTTTTGAATGGAATCAAGCGAACCGAAACGTGATACGATATCACCCACATGGCGCTTCTCGAAGTAGCTGAGCGACAAGCGCATCAGGTGATCGAAAAGCCCAGCCTTCCATTGCAGGACCAGACTCGAACCAATCAGCATCGAAGACCATGATCGAACAAAACTGGCCAACACCTGGAGTATCAACAACAGCACAAAGGCAATCGTTATCAACGTAAGCAGGTCATAGTCCTGTGCCACAATCACCTGGTCGATCACCATTTGAAAGCCGATCGGCATGGCAATGGTCACGATTTCCAGGAGAACGGATATTGCAATGATCTGCAGCGCGGCCCGACCGATACCGGACGTCCGCTTGATCATTTCCGTGACATGAATACGTTCACGCTCATTCTTCTTCGTGAAGAGCTCGTTTGGCCATGCCTCAAGAGCGACGCCGGTAAAGCGCTTAGAAACTTCCGAAAATGGAAGCTTTCGACTTCCGGTAGCCGGATCATGAATGGTGACGCTGTTCGTGCCAACGCGCGTGAGAACGACGAAGTGATTGTGATTCCAGTGAAGCACACATGGCAATTGCAACTTCCCGAGATCGGAAAGCTCCAAGCGAACGGCTCTCGTCGATAACTTGAGATCTCCCCCTACTTTAAGAAGGTCCCTTAATGCCATTCCCTTCAATGAGGTGGAGAAGCGATGACGCATCGCGGGAAGATCGAGAGCATGCCCATGGTGACTGGCAATCATCGCCATACAGGCAAGACCACACTCCGCTGCCTCGGATTGAATGATGACAGGCGTCCCTCGCCTTATACCACCCAACAGACGTTTTGGCAGTTCTGAAAGGTTCATTGTGCCTCTCCCTCAGCATCTAAAACTTCTGCAAGTCCATAAAGTGGCTCAAATATCCACTGATAGATGGGACGCGTCTCCACCATGATGTGGGCTTCCGCCTGCATGCCGGCTTGCAAGGGGACCCGATCGCCATAAGTGATGGCAAAGGGAGAGTCTGGCTTCACGGTGATACGATATACGGCTGTCGAGGAAGGAGCAGAAGCACCATTATCCACAAGCATTTTGATTTCATCTTGTTTCAGGGGAGCCCGCGATATTCGGGATACCGTCCCGGGATACTGACCAAACTTCTGATAAGGAAAAGCAGAATAGCGCAGCAACACCTCATCGCCCTCGTGCAAGAAGCCGATATCGCTATTCGGAACTAGCATTTGCGCCTTGAGCTGAGCGTCATCCGGCAAGATCGTTAGAAGCGGAGTTCCTGTGGAAACCGTCTGCCCTGCCTGAGTGGAAATCGATTCGACGACACCGTCTCGTGGTGCAGTCACACGAATGGACTGTCGCGATTCACCTTCCGCAATCTGCTTTTCAATATCAATGAGCTGGCGACGCAGCTTTCCGACTTCGGAGGCGGAACTCAAGTCGAAGGAGGATAACTCATCACGAACATTTTCCAGTTCGGACTTCAGCCTGACGCGCTGCCCCTTAAGCCGTTCTAGCGTCTCACGTCGCTCCATATAAGCCTGTAAGCGACTCTCGAAGGCCTGAGAAGGAGTCAGCCCCTTATCCATGTATTTCTTCTGTTCCATGGCGTAGCCATGCAAGGTATCCGAGAACTTCTCTGACACCTGTATCTGCTCTTCAATCTGCTCGATTTCTCCAACAAGATTATCTCGCTGATGTTTCAAGGCTTCCTTTTCCCTGGCAGCCAGCTCTTCGTGTCGCTGTATCTCGGACTTTATTTCTTTCTTTTGATCTCTCAGCAACTGATTGACAACTTCCTGTGTATCACCCAGAGCCGTTGTGCTATCGAGGTTTATCTCATAAAGAACATCCCCTCTTTCGACATCCTCTCCCTTCTTCACATGCTGACGTGTTACCCAACCATAGCTCGGCGCAGAAACCCGGGTCAGCCCTTCGGTCGGTAACATGACCCCGGATACGGCTACGCGCCGGGTATAATTTCCGAACACCAGAAAAACAATGATCGCGACAACGATAATGAGGGATGTCACGGCCAGGATTTTTGTTGGAATATTCTGTAATACGGTGGGACGTCCCAGCCACGTCATCCGACGTGCCTCGAATGACTCCTTCCGAAACAAGGACGAATTATCACTCATGCAGCAGGTACTCCCTTACCCATTCATGCTGCTCCATCGTTGCTTTCTGCATGCTCGGACAGGAGGCTTCCTGTCCAGAGACGAAAGGTTACCTCCCCCACTCTTGCAGAAACGATGCTCACTTAACAAGGGGTTAGCCAGCACAGACACATCCGTCCATTCATGGCACCACCATGTCCCTGCCAGCGACTTTATATCGCAACCTCATTACTTACTTCCTCACCATCCTTTCGCCTTGCCATGCTGCTTCCCTGGAAGCAAGGACCATCCTGAATTTTCTGGAGATCAGACATTATCACTTCCTGCACCTGGCCTGCATTATTCACTCTCGTTATTTCACTATCATGATTTTCCATCAATCATTGATCACCGAATGATCGGACATCACATATAACAAAAAACCAACACTTCGTAACACTATTCAAGTTATCGCCTTCCCTCACTCTGAATCATGGCGATATCGAGCGTCATGAATGGATCATACCAAGCTTTACGCCTTAACATTTGCGCTACAAAAACGTGGCACCCGCACCGGCCCTTGGCCTTCCCATCAGACCGGGGCTTGACGCTTTTCATTTGAATAACCTAGATATGTTGGTGCTGTTCGGCGGGATGACTGCTGCAACAGCACAATTTTTACAGCAGTACACAAGGAGGTCACATGTCTGATTCGACCATTCGCACCATGAGTCTCGATGAGATCGATATCGTCTCTGGCGGTGTTAGCTATGATCAAGCCTATAACGACTTTCAAGAGGGTGGAGAGCTACTCGGTGCAGGTGCTGGCAAGCTCGTGGCCAGTGCCTGGACGGGCATTGCCCTGACTCCGGCGCTGATTGCAGACTCACTGGGCCTGGGTACATCGCTGCCCGGCGGCCTCCCCGAGCTGCCCTGATACTGGAGCAGGACAGTCATAAGACAGTGCCCATGTTTCATGGGCACTGTCTTTTTATTGCACTTATTGCATTCCCACCGTTCTACCTGACGATTATCGACCCCTCCCGGAGAGGTCGATACGCAGGTCTGGCAAGCCACAGGGCTCCGCCGTCAAACGCCTAGCGTCCCCCGCCATCACCGCCACCGTCGACGTCACCAGGGTCTCCCGCCGCACCGGGGGGCGGATGGCGTGGCTCATCGCTGCCTGATGGCGACGTGAACGACCGGGATTGCAGCTTGGTGCGCGCCCCATCGCTACGGTGCAACCAGACATCCATCTGGTTGAACGCGATATCCAGGTCATGTTCGGCCAACAGCTCACCGACACGGCCGTTGAGCTCATCGGTGGCATACAGGCGGTCACCGAGGCTGTTGACGAAGATGCGCAGTTCGAACTCCATGGCATTGGCGCTGTATCGCATGAAGAAGGTTTCCGGCGCCGGGTCGCGCAGCACCCGACCATTCTCGTCGGCGGCCTGCTGCAATAGTCGCTGCACCAGGCGATGATCGGAGCCAAGCTCCACTCCGTAGGTCAGAATCACCCTTGTGATGTTGTCCGACAGCGACCAGTTGATGAGCTGATCGGTGACGAAGGTCTTGTTGGGGATGATGATCTCCTTGCGGTCGAAGTCGGTGACTGTGGTGGCGCGAATGCGAATCCGACTGACCGTGCCGGTGAGGTTGCCAAGGGTGATGGTGTCGCCGATACGCACTGGGCGCTCGAAGAGAATGATCAGACCGGAAATGAAGTTGGCGAATATCTCCTGCAAGCCGAAGCCCAGCCCGACACCCAGGGCCGCCACCAGCCACTGCAGCTTGCTCCAGGAGACGCCGAGCGTACCCAGCGCCATCACCACGCCGGTACCGACGATGGTGTAGGACAACAGGGAACTGATGGCGTAGGCACTGCCCTGCTTGAGCTCCAGGCGCGACAGCACCATCACCTCGAGCAGTCCGGGCAGGTTGCGCGCCAGCATCAGGGTCATCGCGACGACCAGCAGGGCCACGATGGCATCGGCCACGGAAACCGCGCCACCCACCAGGTCGGCCCCTTGCTCGCCATCGCCGCCCAGCAGCATGACCTGTTCCAGGTAGCCCAGGACCGTGAGGAGATCGGCCCATACCAGGTAGAGCACCACCAGAAAGCCGATCAACAAGGCCAGCTTGGCCAGGCGCAACGACTGCTGATTGACCTGCTGCATGTCCAGCGGAGGCTCTTCGACGACATCGAGCCCACTCTCGCCTTCATGCTCCTGCAGTGCACGCCGGCGCGCCAGGGCACGACGATAGGCCAAGCGACGCGCGGCCACGGCCAGCCCCCGCACCACGGCCGCCTCGACGAGTATCCACACGCCCAGCACATAAAGGGTGATCATGAACCGACTGACCAGGCTCAGGGCCGTGTAGGCATAGCCGGAAACCACCAGCCCGCCCAGCAACAGCGGTACCGCCGCCATCGCCAGGCCCAGCACCAGACGAAAGAACTTCACGCCGAAAAAGGGCGTATGCGCCATGATCAGCTTGGTCAGCGCAAGACTCATCCCGAGAAATCCCGCCAGCAGCACGGTCATGGCCAGAGGCCGATAATTGAGGTTGATGCCGGCATCACGCGCCGGGGGAGCGACCAGCAATACCGGAATCATCGACGCAAGCAGCCAGAACAGCCAGCGTTTCAGTACCGCGACATAGGCCGGTGGCCAGTAGAACTGGCGTACGGCGACGCCATCGGCAGTCAGCAGGCGACGCGCCCATGCCACGACTGCCCAGGCCAGGGCAATCTGCGCCAGCGACCAGCCGATATCCCGAGCCACCCCCTGCCCGCCGAACAACAGCGCCAGGCCGATACCCGCCAGGATCAACGGCATGGGCATCGCCAGCAGGGCATTGAACAAGATCGCCTTGGGCGTGTGGGCCTGGCTGTCGCGGCGCAGATGACCGATCTCATCATGCAGTTTCAGCAGACGACGCTCGAGGGTCCGCCTGAGCAGCAACAGCCCCGCCGCCGCCAGCAGCAGAGGCACGCCCAGCAGCGCCCCGCTATCCGGCATCGTCCAATGATTCGGCAAGGCGTGGCGCCACTCGCCCTCCCGCCACTCGGTCCGCAGGTGATCCGGCAGCTTGAGCAACCAGGCGAGATCCAGAGGACGCGCATTGGCCACCCAGAACAACTGCTTGTCGATGGTGTCGCGCAGCGACCGGCTGGTCGTCAGCAGTTGCTGCTGGTGCAGTTGCAGTTCGATGGCCGTGCTGAGCATCTCGCCATAGGTTGGCTCGAGCTGATCCAGCAGGTCTCGACGCGCACGAAACAGCTGCGCCAACGGATCGACCAGGGCCGACGACACCTCTTCGCCCGCCGCGCTCTCCATGCGTTTGCGTGCCAGTGCTTCGGCATCCTTGAGCGTCTCGCGCTGCCGATCCAGTTCGAACTGACGCAAGCGCCAATCGGCGATCTCGTCCTTCAGTCCTCCCCGAACCTCGACCTTGGGCAAGGCCTGACGCAGCTCACGCAGGATCCGGGACAGCAAGGTACTGCCACGGATGGCTTCCACATGCTCATCCATGCCTCTCTGCAGTTGACGTACCTGGTCGAGCTGACGACGTACTTCGAGCCCCTGGCGTACCAGCTCGTTGGCCCGACTGGTGACGCGCAGCAACTCCAGGCTCATTTCCCGATTGGCTTTCTGGGCTTCGTTCACCAGGGGATGGCTCGCCACGTCATCAGGCTCATCCTGCACGGCCTCGGCGATGGCCTGTTCAGAGCGCTCCCGACGTCGCTGATCGACCAATCGCTGCAGGGTCAATACCTTGGCTTCCTGGGTGGTGACACGACGCTCGAGCAGATCCCGCCGCTGCTGCGCCAGTTCCCGCAACCGCGAGTTGGTCGCCAGCTCACGCTGATACAAGGCCAGACGTTGCTCGGCCAGGGCCCGCTGGGTGCGAGCACGCATATGGCGGGGATCGCTCTCGTCGACATCGCGCGCCGCCAGGTCCTCCAGCGTGCGACGGCTCTCCTCCACCGCCTGGGTCGCGTCGGAAATGCCCTGCTGGGCACGCTCCGGCAAGGTCTGGGTGCCCAGCAAGCGTGTCTCTATCTGAGACAGACGGTCCTGATCCCGGCGCAACGCCGCGGACGCCTCCTTCAGCCGAATCTCCAGCGTTTCCAGATCCAGCGACTCCAACGCTTCCAGGGAGGCCGCCGGCGTGTCGTCCTGATTCTCCGACAAGGCCTGCTGCAATTCCCTGAGTTCGGCCGGCGCCTTCTCGACACGCGACTCCAGATCCTCGAGCCGGGCCTTGGCGGCTTCCTTGGCCGCCAGATCCTCGAGTGCCGCCTGCAAGGTATCGATCTTCTCCTGGGCGGCCGCATCGGGCTCTTTCCCATCGGCGGGGCGCAGTTCTTCCAGCCGTTGCTCGATCGCCTCTCGCGTCGGCGGCTCGACCGCCCAGGCCGTCGAGCCAAGCAGGGCTACCAATAGGCAAACAATGTGCAATACTTTCATGCCGACACGGCGCGACACTACGTTCACGAACACCTCATCGTCGGTGACACCACGGAAATTCTTGTGATTCTCGATGCATATCGCCGACAAGGCAATTGCCGGCGTCGCCACGCCGCCACAGTTGACTTGCCTGACCGGCATGGTAGAAACGGCGTCCTATACCTCGGCAATGCAGGCGGCGCATGAAGCCCTCACGACTCTTTCTCCCCGTGTTGATGATTGGCCTGGTTCACCAGACGGCGGCGGCCGAGTCATTGAGCGACGCCGAACGGGAATCCATCGAATCACGCATTCAGTCGTTACAGACGGAACTGCGGCAGTTGCGCGGTCGCCTGCGCGACGACAGCCCTTCTGCCCATGGCACCGACATGCCTGCCGGAGATCACCAGGAACCGGAACTGGAAGAGTCGGTGGCCGAGCGGCGCATGCTCGAGCGGGAGTCCGAACGGAACCCCTTCGCCATCACCACCCATCGACGCAACTACCTGCTGCCGCTGAGCTATACCGCCCGACCCAGCGATCGTACCCTCAGCAGTGGCCAGGACGAAGCCAGCGCCGATCGCATGGAGATGCAATTTCAGTTCAGCGCCAAGTTCGAGCTCATCGATGACCAGTTGCCCGCCAATGGCGATCTCTACTTCGGCTATACCCAGCGTAGCTGGTGGCAAGCCTACAACACGGATGCCTCCTCGCCATTCCGCGAGACCAACTATGAGCCCGAGATCTTCGCCGACTTCGACAATGACTGGACGATCGCCGGCTGGACCAACATCCACAACCGGATCTCGCTCAACCACCAGTCCAACGGACGCTCCGGCGACATGTCACGCAGCTGGAATCGCCTCATCCTGACCAGCACCTTCGTCAACGACACCTGGGCCGTCTCGCTGGCCCCCTTCTGGCGCATCCCGGAGTCCGAAGGCGATGACGACAATCCCGACATCGAACGCTTCGTAGGCTATGGCGATGTCACAGTGGCCCGGCGGCTGTTCGACGACCACGAAGCCAGCCTGATGTGGCGTGGCAATCCGGACAGCGGCCACATGGGCGCCCAGTTCGATTATTCCTGGCCATTGTTCGGCAAGATTCGCGGCCATGTGCTGTACTACCACGGCTACGGGGACAGCCTGATCGACTATGACCGCAGCGTGCACCGACTCGGCGTCGGCTTCAGCCTGAACCCCCTGTTTTCCTCGGGCGAGTTCGAGCGCTGAAGACGGCGCATAATGCTTGCGCCGCTAACGGCGACTGCTATGCTGGCCTTGTCATGTACCGTCAGAGGAAGACTCGATGACCGACCATACTCCACACAGCCGCGACGCTTCCCAGCAGCTCAAGGAAGACCTGCATAACCTGTCACAGACCGTCGAGGAACTGGTGAATGCCACCGCCGACGACTCGCGCAACAACGTCAAGGAACTGCGCGAACGGGCCGAGAAGCGCCTCAAGGACACCCGGGCCCGTCTCGAGGCCCGAGGCGAACGTGCCTATCACGAAGCCCGCGACAGCGTGACGCGCCAGGCCGATGCCTGCGACCGTTACGTCCATGACAACCCCTGGACCAGCATCGGTATCGGTGCCGCGGTCGGCGTTGTCGTCGGAATGTTGCTCGGGCGGCGCTGATGGCGGATAGCCAAGGACCGGCACAGCGTCTGTTCGACGCTGGAAAGCGCCTGCTGGGCAGCCTGCTGGCCACCGGCGAGACGCGCCTGCGTCTCGCCGTTCTCGAGCTCGAGGAGGAACGCGCCCGGCTGGTCACGCTGCTGATGCTGGCCGGACTCAGCCTGGTACTGCTGCTGCTCGGCCTGGGCACCTTGACCGCCCTGGTCATCGTCGCCTTCTGGGACAGCCACCGCCTGACCGCAATCGCCATCAGCGCCGGTGTCCTGCTGTTCGGTGGCGCGGGACTGGCGGCCTGGGTCATGCATCTGGCACGGCGCCCCACTCTGCTGGCCAGTACCCTGAAACACCTGGCCCTGGACCGCGAACTGGTGGAGTCGCAACGTGACGCGCAACAATGAGCCGACTCGCCGTGAGCGCAAGACATCGCTCGAGTCCACCATCGAACAGCAGCGCGTGGACATCCTGCTGGCGGCGGAACGCTGGCAGGACGCCAGCGCGCCGCTGGAACACGGTTGGCGGCTGATACGACACTATCGCACACCAGCGCTGACACTGGGAGGCTTCATGTTGTGGCCGTTGCTGCGACGCCCCGGCAAGGCGCTGAAATTCGGGCGGCACCTGGTGTTCGGCGCGCTGGCCCTGAAACGCGCCAGGAAACTGCTGCCCGGTCGCCGCTGACCGCCCCCGTCCGGCTGACTCATACCAGCGGCGCCGGACAAAGACGACGGCACCTATCATCGCCTCGTAACATACCCATGTGTCAGTCCTGTTATGATCCTGTGTCAACAAACGACAAACAGGGAGCCGATCACACATGCGCATGCTGGCGCTCTACAGCATCAAGGGAGGCGTCGGCAAGACTGCCTCGGCCGTGAACCTGGCGGCCCAGGCCGCCCGAGCCGGCTACCGCGTGCTGCTCTGGGACCTCGATCCCCAGGCCGCCACCAGCTTCTACCTGCGCACCAAGCCCAAGGTTCGCGGCGGTGTCGAGAAGCTGGTCAAGGGCAAGGCGTCGTTCGACAAGGTGATCCGTGCCACCCAGATGGAAAACATCGACCTGCTGCCGGCAGCCCTGGCCTCGCGGGAAATGGACCGTCTGCTGGCCAAGCGCGGCAACAGCCACCTGCGCCAGATCCTCAAGCCGGTACGCGACGACTACGACCTGGTGATCCTCGACTGCCCGCCGAGCCTCTCGCATCTCTCGGAGAACATCTTCTCGAGCGTCGACGCCCTGCTGGTGCCGGTGGTGCCGACCACCCTCTCGCTGCGCACCCTGGAACAGCTGCGTGACTTTCTCGACGACCGGGATCAGGACTGCACCTTCTGGCCCTTCATCACCCTGGCCGATCGACGACGCAAGCTTCACTGCGAAGTGATCGACACCATGCAGGCACAATGGCCGCTGATGCTCTCTACGGTGATTCCTTCGGCCAGCGTGGTCGAACGCATGGGCCTCGAGCGCGCGCCGGTTCACGCCTTCGCGCCGCGCAGCGTTGCCGCCCGGAACTACCAGGCCCTGTGGCATGAATTGGATCAGCGCCTAGGGTGAATCGCGCATGACCGCGCAGGCCGCCTCCAGATGCGCCGACAGCTCCGCGATGCCACCTGCCACCCCGGTGCCCGTGGCCACTTCGTAATGCGTCAGCAGGCGTTGCCGGTTCTCGCCAAGCAAGCCCATGAAACCGCGCAGGTGCCGCGGTGCCGAGGCCCGTGGCTTCTCCCCGCGGGCGGCATCGGCAAGCCTCTCCTCGAGTTCCCCGGTCGCCTGCTCGAGCGCCATGGCGCGAATCGCCGCTTCCCGCACCAGGTCGTCGTGCAGTACCCCGAAGGCATCCTGGAAATCCTTCATGGCCTTTTCCGCACGCCGGCAGTCCGGCGACGTATCGCACCAGGGGCGCAATAGATAGCGAATCCGCTTGCCGGTGATGCGCGGCCGGTGCAGGGACTCGGCTTCATCCACGCTCCCCACCGCCTCGACTTCCGCCACCAGACACTCGCTCAGCCTCGACAATGCCTGCGCACTCGCTTCACCGAAATTCGGCGCTCGCGCCTTCTTGCGGGTACGCAGGTTGCCAAGCCGCGTCCTCAGGCGAGCCTCCAGCTCGGAAAAATGCGTCTCGATCGCCTGGTCAGCCGCCGTATAGGCCTCCGCGACCTCATGTTCGAGCCGCTGCCGCCACCACTCGCCCGCACCGCGCTCGGCGGCAGGCAGGCCGGGCAGTGCCTGAACCAGCCAGGCGAGCATTACCTCGCCATCCCGTGCCCGGTTGGTTGCCCGCGCCAGGTCGCGCAGGTCGCTCCTCAAGGGCTTGGGGAAATCGATGCCGGGCTGACCCCGATAGGCCTGCAACCAGGCTCGCAGGCGACGCAGCGCCACCCGGAAATCATGCAGTCCTTCGGCATCCGCCGGGTCCATGATGCGCGGCCTGGCACGGCGCGCGTCCTCCAACAGGTCCAGGCCGACCTCGCCGACCACGCGCCCCAGACGTCGTTGTTGCAAAGGCTTTGCCATGACCGCCTCCTTTCGTCATCACGCTCCCAGTATAGAAGTCGACGAATCGCCGAAAGGAGATCAGTCACAAGGGGAAACGGCGGGCGAATGGCACGGCGGCCATCACCGCGTCATACCGCCTGCCCGCAGGCCACGCCGGAGGCCCAGGCCCACTGGAAGTTGTAGCCACCGAGTTCGCCGGTGACATCGAGCACCTCGCCGATGAAGCGCAACTGCGGCAGCCCCTGGACCTCGAAGGTCTTGGACGACAGGTCTCGGGTATCGATGCCGCCCAGGGTCACCTCGGCGGTCCGCCATCCCTCGGTACCGGCGGGCTTCAGATGCCAGTCGTTGAGGTGGCCGGCCCAGGCCGTCAAGGCGGCATTGGAGCATTCGGCCAGGGGCGCATCCCCGCCATGCCATTCCACCAGCGCCTGGGCGAGACGCCGTGGCAGGCGCTCAGCCAGCCAGGTGGAGAGTCGACGCTTGGGCGTTTCCCGGCGCGCGGCCACCAGAGCATCGAAGGCGTCGGTGTCGGGCAGCAGGTCGATGGTCAAGGCGTCGCCGGCCTGCCAGTAGCTGGAAATCTGCAGCATGGCGGGCCCCGACACGCCACGATGGGTAAACAGCATGGGCTCGCGGTATTCGCCGCCATTGCACCGCACCACCACCTCATGACTGAGGCCGGCCAGCGCGGCGGCGCGCTCCTTCCAGTGCGACGTCAGCGTGAAGGGCACCAGGGCGGCCCGCGTCTCGGTGACCTCCAGACCGAACTGGCGCGCGATGTCATAGCCGAACCCGGTGGCGCCCATGGTCGGAATCGACAGGCCGCCGGTCGCCACCACCACCGCCCCGGCGTCGATGCGTCCCAGGCTGGTCGACAGCCGCATGCCGTCACCCAGACGCTCCACGGCATGCACCGAGGTCTTGAGACGCAGTTCGACACCGGCCCATTCGCACTCGGTGAGCAGCACATCGAGCAGCTCCTTCGCCGAGCCGGCGCAGAACAGCTGTCCCGGTGCCTTTTCCACGTGCTCGACGCCGTGCCGCTCGACCAGCTCCACGAAATGTTCGGGGCGATAACGCTTGAGCGCCGAAATGCAGAAGTGCGGGTTGCGCGAGAAGAAGTTCGCCGGTGTGGTCGCCATGTTGGTGAAGTTGCAGCGCCCGCCACCGGACATCAGGATCTTCTTGCCGGCCTTGTTGGCATGATCCACCACCAGCACCCGGCGCCCCGCGTAGCCTGCCGTCAGAGCGCACATCAGGCCCGCGGCGCCCGCACCGATCACGACCACGTCGTATGTCATGCCACTCTCTCCCGCAGAATGCACGCTGTCTCCCCATCCTGACCATGGAAACGCAAAACCGCGCATTCTAGCAGAGCAGGCAGCCGATGACGGATCAGAACTTGTGCATTCTTGCCACACTCTCGTTTTCCGCTCAGGGTACGCTGTGCAACAACAGGCACTGTCGGGACAGTCGACGAACGCAAAGGACGGTCCGACGCTGCAGGGCTGGATGCCCGCTCTCATCACCCGCTGGATCACACGAGCCGCCCATGATCGCAAGCTCCCATGCCGCCGCCTGGCAGAGGCGCCTTCCACTATTGTTGCTCGGCCTGACTCTGGCCTTTCCCTCGTTCGCCCAGACGGCGCCCGCCCAACAACCGACGGCGGTGATCGCCGCCCGTGCCGAGCTCGCCCAGTGGAGCGATCCGCTGGATGCTCTGGGCACTCTCAAGGCCGATGAAAGCGTGACGCTGTCGGCCAAGGTGACCGAGACCATCGCGAGCCTCGAGTTCGAAGGCGGCGAGCGGGTCGACGCCGGTGATGTGCTGGTGCGCCTCGACGACGACGAGGCCCGGGCCAACCTCCGCGCGGCCGAAGCCCTGCGTGACGAACGCCAAGCGGCCGTGAACCGCCTCGCCCAGTTGCAGCAGCGCAACCTGGGAACCCGAGCCGACGCCGAGGACAGCCGCGCCCAGCTTCGCCAGGCACAGGCGGAGGTCGAATCGCTGCAGGCCCAGCTCGACAACTACCAGATCAAGGCGCCCTTCTCGGGCGAGGTCGGTTTCCGCAACATCAGTATCGGCACCCTGGTCTCGCCGGGCGACGAACTGGCCACGCTGGACAAGATCGATCGCATGAAGCTCGACTTCCAGGTACCGGAAGTCGCACTCGGCTCCCTGACACCGGGCATGTCGCTCACCGCCACCAGTGCCGCCTTCCCTGAAGCCGATTTTCAGGGCGAGATCGCCACCCTCGGCACCCGAGTCGACCCGGTCAGCCGCAGCGTGTCGATACGTGCCCTGATCGACAACCCGCAACGCAAGCTGCGCCCCGGCATGTTGATGGAAGTCACCATCGCCCGCCGCCAGCGCCAGGCCCTGGTGATTCCCGAGGCGGCACTGATTCCCGAGGGCAAGCGCCACTACGTGCTGGTCATCGACGCGAGCGACGACGACCGCGTGACGCGCCGCCAGGTGAAAGTCGGCGAGCGTCGCCCCGGCGAGGCGGAGATTCTCGACGGTCTCTCTCCCGGCGACCTGATCGTCAGCCACGGCGTGGAACGCGCCCATGACGGCGACCGGGTCCGTCTGCTGGGTATCGCCGATGACGACACCTCGGTACGCGAGCTGCTCGAGGCCAACCGCGACGCGGGAGATGCCTGATGCGCCTGTCCGACGTTTCCGTCCAGCGACCGGTACTGGCCACGGTACTGGCCGCGCTGATCGTGGCCTTCGGCCTGCTCGCCCTCGACCGTCTGCCGCTGCAGGAATATCCCTCCATCGACCCGCCGGTGGTCAGCATCAGGACCGACTATCCCGGTGCCTCGGCCAGCGTGGTGGAGACCCGGATCACCCAGGTGCTGGAAGACCGCATCAGCGGCGTGAGCGGCATCGAGGTGATCTCGTCGTCCAGTTCGGACGGCAACTCCAGCATCAACGTGGAATTCAGCCTGGACAAGGACATCGACGCCGCGGCCAATGACATTCGCGACCGCATCGCCGGCGCCCGGAACAATCTGCCCGACGAGGCCGATTCCCCCGAGGTGCGCAAGGCCGACTCGGGATCCGATATCGTGATCTGGCTCGCCCTGTCGGGCAGCGACTATGACATCGGTGAGCTCACCGACTACGCCGAGCGCTACCTCACCGACCGCTTCTCGGTGCAGGAAGGCGCTTCTCAGGTCATCGTCGGCGGCGGCTACGAATACGCCATGCGGGTCTGGCTCGATGCCGACGCCCTGGCCGCCCGGGGATTGACCGTAGGCGATGTCACAAACAGCCTGCGCGAGGAAAACGTCGAACTGCCCGGTGGTTCCGTGGAATCCCGCGACCGCCAGTTCATGGTGCGCTTGCCCCGCGACTTCGCCACTCCCGAGGACTTCCGGGCCCTGGCCCTGTCGCGCGACGACAACGGCTACCTGGTGCGCCTGGACGACGTGGCCCGGGTGGAAATCGGCGCCGTGGAAGAACGCTCGCTGTTCCGCGGCAATGGCGTACCAATGGTCGGCCTGGGCATCAGGAAACAGTCCACCGCCAACGTTCTGGCCCTTTCCAGGTCGGTCAAGGAGGAACTGGCCCGTGTCGCGCCGACACTGCCCGACGGCATGGAACTCAAGCTGCACCATGACGCTTCCACCTTCGTCTCCAACGCCATTTTCGAGGTCGTCCAGACCCTGTTCATCGCCATGGGGCTGGTCGTGGTGGCCATCTTCATCTTCCTCGGCAACCTGCGCACCACCCTGATCCCGGCGGTCACCGTGCCCATCGCCCTGATCGGTACCTTCGCCGCCCTGGCGGCTCTGGGCTTCACCATCAATCTGCTGACCCTGCTCGCCCTGGTGCTGGCCATCGGCCTGATCGTCGACGACGCCATCGTGGTGCTGGAGAACATTCACCGTCGCATGCAGGAATACGGCGAAACGGCCCTGGTGGCCGCCTACCGGGGCAGCCGTCAGATCGCCTTCGCGGTGATCGCCACCACCCTGGTCCTGATCGCGGTGTTCGTGCCGCTGAGTTTCATGCAGGGCGACATCGGTCGGCTGTTCTCGGAATTCGCCCTGACCCTGGCCGCTGCCGTCTCCATCTCCACCCTGCTGGCGCTGACCCTGACGCCGATGATGGCGTCCAAGATCCTCAAGCGCGACATGCACGAAGGACGCATCGCCCACGGCGTGCACCGTGCCCTGGACGCCAGCCGCGCCGCCTATCGGCGCATGCTCGAGCGCGTGCTGCGCTGGCGTTGGCCGGTCATGGCGCTGTTTTTCGCCTTGATCGGCGCCATGGTCTGGCTCAACGCCCAACTGCCCCGGGAATACACCCCCCAGGAGGATCGCGGCACCTTCTTCGTGCTGATCAACGGCCCTCCCGGCGCTACCTACGATTACATGCTCGACTACATGGACGAGATCGAGGCACGCCTGCTGCCGCTGCGCGAGCGTGGCGAGATCGAGCGGATCCTGGTGCGTGCGCCTCGCGGCTGGGGCGCCATCGAGAACTTCAATGGCGGCTTCGTGATCGTCAACCTCAGCGACTGGGGCAGTCGGCGCGCCGCCTGGCCGATCATGAACGAGATCCGCGCACGCCTCGCCGACCTGCCCGGGGTCCAGGCCTTCCCGGTGATGCCCCAGGGCTTCGGCGGCGGCGGCAGCATGGACCAGTCGATGCAGTTCGTGCTCGGCGGCGGCACCTATGATCAACTCGCCGAGTGGCGCGATACCCTGATCGAGCACATCCGCCAGGACAATCCCCGGCTGCTCAACCTGGATAGCGACTACGAGGAGAACCAGCCGCAGCTCAGGGTCGACATCGACTACACCCGGGCGGCCGATCTCGGCGTCACCGTCAGCGAAATCGGCAGCACTCTGGAAACCCTGCTCGGCGGACGCACCGTGACGCGCTACGTCGACGACGGTCAGGAGTACGACGTCATCCTCGAGGCCGAGCGCGGCTCCCGGCCCAGCCCCCGCTCGCTGGACAGCATCATGGTGCGCTCGTCGCGCTCGGGAGAACTGGTGCCACTCTCCAGCATGGTCACCCTCACCGACTTCGCCGGCCCCAGCACCCTGAATCGCTACAACCGGCTGCGTGCGGTGACCATCCAGGCCAACCTCGCCGACGGCTATTCCATGGGCGAGGCGCTCGACTATCTGGAAACCACGGCCGACGACATCCTGCCTGCCGAAGTGCAGACCGACGTCAAGGGCGATGCCCGGGACTACAAGGAAGCCAGCAGTGCCACCACCTTCCTGCTCGTCCTCGGGGTCGTGGTGGTCTTCCTGGTCCTGGCCGGCCAGTTCGAGAGTTTCGTTCATCCGCTGGTGATCATGTTCACGGTCCCCCTGGCGATGATCGGCGCCCTGCTCGGCCTGGGGCTCAGCGGCCAGTCGCTGAACACCTACAGCCAGGTGGGACTGGTGATGCTGGTGGGCCTGGCGGCCAAGAACGGCATCCTGATCGTCGAGTTCGCCAACCAGCTCCGCGACGCCGGCCACGCCTTCCATGAAGCGCTGGTCGAGGCCGCCGTGACCCGGCTGCGCCCGATCGTGATGACCGCCGTGACCACCATGGCCGGCGCAATCCCCCTGATCATCTCCAGCGGCGCCGGTGCCGAGACGCGCCTGGTGCTCGGCACGGTGATCCTCTGCGGGTTGGCCAGCGCGACGCTGTTCACGCTGTTCGTGGTCCCCGTGGCCTACGATCTCCTGGCACGACGCACCGGCTCCCCCGGCGCCGTGGCCCGGCAACTGGATCGCGAGATGGCCGAGCATCCTTCCGAACAACGTTGAAGTAACGACGAAGGCATGCCCAACAGTGAGGCGCGCCGTCCGACTAGGCTTGTCGTGATGAAGACATCACCTGTCGTATCGGCGCCTTCCTTGCCGGGCCCAAATCCCGGAAGCTGAAACGACAAGCATTTGATAACAATCTACAAGGACTGCCTCCATGATCGATTCCCTGCAGAGCGCCCTGTCCCGTCGCGCTGCCCTTTGCGCCCTCATCGCCGGCATGAGCGTCGGCGGTCTGACGCTGAACGCCCAGGCCGCCACCCGGATGGATTTTTCCAACGAATACAATGCCAGCTCGATCCACGCCGAGGGTGACGCCTGGTTCATCAAGCGCGTCGAGGAACTGACCGACGGCGAGGTCGACATCACCCTGCACACAGGAGCCTCGCTCGGGTTCCGATCCGGCGATCATTTCTACGCGGTCGCCGACAACGCCGTGCAGATCGCCGACAGCCTGTCCGGCACCCTCGGCGGCATCGACCCCATCTTCCTGCTGTCGTCGTTGCCCTTCCTCGCCGATGACGTCGAATCGGCCAGGCGCCTTTACGAGATCGCGCGTCCGGAATACAAGAAGGTCTTCAACGACAATGACCAGGTGCTGCTCTACGCCTCTCCCTGGCCGGCCAGCGGCATCTGGTCGAAAGAGCCCGTCACCGACATGCAGGCCTTGCAGGATCTCAAGATCCGCACCTACGACCGCAACGGCACCGAGATCCTGCGCAATGCCGGGGCCGCCCCGGTCAAGCTCTCCTGGGCCGACGTCGTGCCCCAACTGGCCACCGGCGGCATCGAAGCCGTGCTGACCTCGGCGGAATCCGGCGCCAACAGCAGTTTCTGGGAACACCTGAGCGACTTCAGCGCGATCCAGTACGCCATCCCGCTCAACATGGTGCACATGAATCGCGACGCCTTCGAATCGCTCGACGAGTCTCAGCAAGAAGCCATCAGACAGGCCGCCAAGGAGACCGACGAGCACAACTGGGAGGTCGTCAAGCAGCGCGTCGCCCAGAATTACGAAACGCTCGAGTCGCACGACGTCACCATTCACGACCCGATTAGCGATACGTTCCGCGCCGAACTGGAAAAAGCCGCCACCCCGGTCGTCGACAACTGGCTCGACAACATCGGCGAGCGTGGCCAGAAGATTCTCGACGAGTTCAACCAGACCCAGGCGTCTGAATGATGTCCACGACGCCCGCACATCCCCGGGGCCCGCTCGAAACACTCACCAGCCGACTCGGCCAGCTCGCCTCAGGGCTGGCCAGGCTCGGTGCCTGGCTCGGCATGCTGTTGATCGTCTACATGCTCGGCCACATCCTGCTCGAGATCGCCCTGCGACTGTTCGGCCACTCGACCTTCGTTCTCGACGAGTTCATCGGCTACAGCGTCGCCGCCATGACCTTTCTCAGTCTGCCCTACGCCCTCGAACAGGGCGGGCTGATCCGCGTCTCGCTGGTGCTCGAGCGATTTCCGAAACGCTGGCGCTGGCCGTTCGAGCTTTTCGCCAGCGTCTCCACCCTGCTCGTCTTCGGTTGGCTGGCACATTTCTGGACCATCGCCGTCCAGCGCAGCCATGCCCGCGGCATCGTCAGCGAGACCCTGGCGGAAACGCCTCTCTGGATCCCCCAGGGTGCCGTGCTGCTCGGGCTGTATCTGCTGTGCCTGATCCTCGTCGTCCGGACGCTCAGGATTCTGGTCGAACGCGCCACCTTCGACAGCGGAGAGTCATGAATGGATACGCTACTGATAGGACTTGGCGTGCTTGCCCTGCTGCTGGGCGTGCTGGCGCTGGGTAGCTGGATCTTCGCCGGCCTGGTGATCGTCGCGATGCTATCGCTCTGGGGGCTGGGCGACTTCGGCTTCGAGCGCATCGGACTGATCCTGTCGAAGATCCTCTTTCGTGCCGCCAACAGTTGGGAGCTCTCGGCGATTCCGCTGTTCATCCTGATGGGAGAGTTGATCTTCCGTTCGGATATCGCCGAGCGCTTGTTCAGAGGGTTGACGCCGCTCACCCGGTACTTGCCCGGCGGCATTCTGCACACCAACGTACTGGGCTGCACGCTGTTCGCCGCCGTCAGCGGCTCCAGTGCTGCCACCACGGCGACCATCGGCAAGATCACCACCCGCGAACTCGCCAACCGGGGCTATGACCGCCGCCTGTCGATCGGCTCGCTGGCCGGCGCCGGCAGCCTGGGGCTGCTGATCCCACCGTCGATCGTCATGATCGTCTATGGCGTTCAGGCCGAAGTCTCGATCAGCAAGCTGTTCATGGCCGGCGTGCTGCCGGGATTGGTCGTGGCAATGCTCTACATCGGCTATGTCATGCTGCGCTGCCTGGCGCGCCCCTCCCTCGCGCCCCGGCAAGTGGCCGACTCGACCACGCCCTGGCAGGCCCTGTGCCTGCTGGCCCCGGTACTCGGCCTGGTCGTGGTGGTGCTCGGCGCGATCTACACGGGTATCGCCACCCCATCGGAGGCCGCCGCCATCGGCTGCGGCGCCACCCTGATCCTGCTCGCCGCGGAGCGCCAGCTGAGCATCGGCCTGTTCCTCTCCGCATTGCGCGGCGCCCTGGTCACCGCCGTCATGGTCTGCAGCCTGCTGGTGGCCGCCGCCATGCTGTCGACGGCCATGGGCTACCTGCACCTGCCCAGCGAGCTGGCAAGCTGGATTGCCCGGCAGGGTTTCTCGCCGATCGCCCTGCTGCTGGCCATGGCGCTCTTCTACATCCTGCTCGGACTCTTCCTGGACGGCATCTCGATCACCGTGATGAGCCTGCCCATCACCCTGCCCATCATCATCCAGGCCGGTTACGACCCGCTGTGGTTCGGCATCTTCCTGGTGATCATGGTCGAGCTCGGGCAGATCACCCCACCGGTGGGTTTCAATCTCTTCGTGCTCCAGGGATTGACCGGCGAGAGTATCAGCCGCGTGGCCCTGGCGGCGGCGCCGTTCTTTGCGCTGATGTGCCTGGCGGCGCTGATCATCAGTGTCTGGCCCGAGATCGCCCTGTGGCTGCCCCGGGTACTGTCGGGATAAGGGGTAGGCTCATGGGTCTTCGGGGCCGATCCACACCAAGGGATTATGGGCGACTTCCCAGAGGTGGCCGTCGGGGTCGGCGAAGTAACCGGAATAACCGCCCCAGAAGACCTTTTGCCCCGGCTTGACCAGACTGCCCCCGGCCTCGACCGCTTGCGCCAGCACTGCGTCCACCTCGGCCTCGCTCGTCACGTTGTGGGCCAGCGCCACGCCACCGAATGCCGGCTTGTCTCCCGCAGTCATGCCGGCATCCTCGGCCAGGGCCTCGCGTCCATAGAGCCCCAGCCAGGTGCCGTTCAGGGTGAAGAAAGCCACTTCCGGCGGCGACTCGAGCCGCGGCCAGCCGAGTCCCTGCTCATAGAAACGTACCGCCCGCTCGATGTCCTCGACACCGAGCGTGATCATGCTGATTCTGGGCTGCATATCGGTTCAGGGAAACACTGCACAAATGCCTGCGCGGGCAAATCACTGCGTTGCGCGGTGCTCGGCATCCTCACCTATACCCCATAGGCTCCGGTTCCTGTGCTCCGTGCGCTTCGCTCGTCGATTTGTTCAGCGTCCCCTCAGCTCCTGTTGTGTAGAACATCAACATAGACAGTTTGCTGAGTTCCGTCACTGTCGGAGAAGCACTGATTCATGTCGTGAGCGCAACAATAAATCATTGCTTCGTTAGTCTCGCCACCACCAATCAGCTTGCGTCTCAGCCACCGCATCGTGCGCATGCAGGCTCTCGGCGTGCACGACCCGCACATGGAAACCAGCAATCCCCGATGCCTCGCTCAGCGCCTGGTGCAACCGACGGGCGGCGTCCTCGCAGAACATGGTGTTCTGGCCATTGGCCAGGGCAAAAGCCTGCTCGTCGACACGCTTGACCGCCGTCTGCAACGCTGTCCCCAGCGCTGCCTCGACACTGTCGATCAAGTCCAGCCAGGGCGGCGCATCGACTCCATCGGCCAGCCGCACCGTGATCCGCGCCTCGCTGCGCTGACTGTGGGGCGTGGCCAGAATGCCATGTGATTCGCCCAGCCAGTCGCGTATCGCGGCATGGTCGAGGGACTCGTCGCCGAAGTCCCGGTCGAACTGCTGCTGAATCAGTTGGCGCGCCAACGCCGCCGAACATGGGCAAGTCGAGGAATAACCGACCTTCAGCTCAAGCTGCGTCTCGACGCTGTTGCCTTCGCGCCAGCTTCGCAGCGCGACGGGATAGCCCTTCCAACCTGCCAGCGGGCTGACCAGCGCCGGCCGCCGCAATGTCAGCTCGCCCGTCAGGAAAAGTCGCGCTCGACGGGAAAGCCCGGTGTGACTGGCCAGGAAGTTCTCCAGTAGCCCGGCGATTCGCGACACCTCGAGCTCGCGTTCCGCCAGTTCCTCCAGCAGCAGATAGAGCCGGGACATATGAATGCCCCTGGCAGCGGGATCATCGAGACTGACCGATGCCGCCACCCGTGCGTCGACGGGGTGCTCGGCCACGCGCACCGGCAGGGAGATACCGTCCATGCCCACCCAGTTCAACGCACCATGCGTCGCCGTACGACCTGCTGCGACATCCTCGAGCGCCTCAGACATCATGATGCCTCCCGCTCATCGACGATGTTCCAGCTCGGAAACGGATCGGGCAGAGCAAGCCAGGCATCCAGCCCTGCCTGCAACTGATCGTCGTCGAGCAGGCAATCGTCCAGGGCACGCCGGATTTCGGCCTCGTCCATGTTCTGGCCGATGAAGACCAGTTCCTGGCGCATGTCGCCGAACGGCTCTTGCCATTTCTCGAGGATGCGTTGACGAAAGGCCGGCTCATCGGGCCAGTGCTCCTCCGGAATGGCCTTCCAGAACATGCCCGCCAGGCCGTAATGCGCAATGCCGCCGGCCTGGCTCCACTGGCCGGCATGACGCGGCCGACTGGCCAGCCAGAAGAAGCCCTTGGAACGCAGCAAGCGGTCGCCGAAACCTCGCTCGTGCAACTGATCGAAGAACCGCTGGGGGTGGAAAGGTCGTCTCGCCCGGTAGACGAAGCTCGATACACCGTATTCTTCCGTCTCCGGCTGGTGCTCGCCACGCATTTCCTTGAGCCAGCCAGGTGCCTGACTGGCGCGCTCGAAACTGAACAGGCCGGTATCGAGCACCTTGTCCAGCGGCACCTCGCCATGGCGCATGGCGATCAGTTCGGCCTGCGGGTTGAGGGCTCGCAGCACGCCCTTGAGTTCCACCAGTTGCTCGGCCTCGAGCAGGTCGACCTTGCTGATCAGCAGGACATCGCAGAACTCCACCTGGTCGACCAGCAGATCGGCCAGGTTGCGCTCGTCGTCCTCGCCGAGGCTCTGCCCGGCCTCCTCGAGCGAGTCGGCCCGGCGATACTGCTCGAGAAAATTCACGCCATCGACCACCGTGACCAGTGTATCCAGCCTTGCCACATCCGAAAGGCTGCGTCCCTGTTCGTCCTCGAAGGTGAAGGTCTCGGCCACCGGCAACGGCTCGGATATGCCGGTGGATTCGATCACCAGTTGATCGAAGCGCCCCTCCCGGGCCAGGCGCCCGACTTCTTCCAGCAGGTCCTCGCGCAAGGTGCAGCAGATGCAACCATTGCTCATCTCGACCAGGCGCTCCTCGGCACGGTTCAGCGCAACATCGCCACGCCCGTCGCCGCGCACCAGGTCGGCATCGATATTCACCTCGCTCATGTCATTGACGATCACGGCGATACGCCGCCCTTCACGATTGGCCAGGATGCGGTTGAGCAAAGTGGTCTTGCCGGCTCCCAGGAATCCCGACAGCACGGTAACCGGCAGCGGGTCTTGAACATGGGTCATCGTCGTCCCTCCTTCATTCGACATGGCAACGCGGCAAATAATATACGTTATAACATAACAAAAACACCACCCTCCCCGGCAATGCCCGTGTCGATACGGATGACCTCACTCAAGCGGAATGCATGGCGAAACGCCGCAGCCGGAACCCGATGTCGACGTGCCTGTCAACCGATCAGTGCCATACTGTGGGGAAACACCGAATACATGGCGATTGTCGCACCGGCCTGTTCACCGGGCGTTTCCCGGTCACCGGCGCGTTCAAGCCTCTCCAAGGAGGATCGAACCATGCTGGAACTATTGCCCTCGGGCGCCGATCACGTGGTGGCAATGCGCGTCGGCGGGCGAGTCGATGCCAATGATCTGCAGCGGGCCATCGACGCCATCGAGTCGGCCAAGAAGGCCCACCCGCGCATCAGCCTCTATGCCGAAATCGACGATATCCGCTGGATGACCTTCACGGCCTTTCTCCGCGATCTCGGCTATGGCCTGACACAGATCGGCGACATGGATCGCTACTACCGGGCCGCCACGGTCAGCGACAAGCACTGGATCCGCCACCTGGTGCGGATCGAGAACCATGTATTCCGCTCCATGGAGATGCGCACCTTCCGCGTGCGCGACAAGCGGGCCGCCCTGGATTGGGTCTGCCAGCCGCCGCCCGATCACGACGGGCGTGAAGGGGCGATGGCCTAGGCCCTGCCCGGCAGCACCTCAGGACGCCGAGCAGGCGCCCCGCGCCACGCCATGCGACAGGCCGATGTGCTCATCGAGCAGCGCCCGGGCCTGCTGGATGCGTCGTTCCATCGCCAGTTGCACCAGTTCGCCATGCTGCCGATCGAGCACCTCGCGAACCTCGGGATTGGGCGGCGCCAGGCGGCGGTAGCGATCGAACTGATCGTGCAATTGCTCGATGAAGCGCAGTAGCCATGGCGAGCCACAGGGCGCCAGCAAGGTCCGGTGAAAGCGCAGGTGCGCCTGCTCCCACTCCTCCACCTCCTGCGGTCGCTCATCGGCACGCCGCAACCGGTGGTGCGCTGCCAGCAGCAGCGACTCCCATTCGGCATCGCCGTTCTGGAAAGCCTGGGTCAAGGCCATGCATTCGAGCTGGCTACGCAGGTCGGCGATGTCATCCAGCTCATCGAGTCTCAGGGGCGGCACTCGAAAGCCACGCTGATTGACCTGTTCCAGCAGCCCGTAGGCGGCCAGGCGATTGAGCGCCTCGCGCAAGGGGCTGAGTCCCACCTGATAGCGTGTTTTCAGGCTGCCGATGGCGAGCTTCTCGCCTGCCGCGAAACGCCCGCGAATCAGATCCTGCTTGAGGGCGTCGAAGACCCGGCTGGCGGCGGTAGCGCCCGTTGGGGGCGAAGCGGCCCCACTGACGTTCGGTGTACTCATGATATCGCTCTGGCTGATCGCCTCCGCAGGGTACGTCTTCGGTTGACCCTAGCCAACTCCCACGCCATAGTGATTTCCGAAAAATCGATTTTTTTATTATAAACGATTTAAGCCAATGGGAGATGGCATGCCGACATCCTTTTCCGCCACGACACCCTATGCCTCGCAGCGCAGCCTCACTTACGCACGTCACGGCATGGTGGCAGCATCCCAGCCGCAGGCCAGCCAGGTCGGTCGCGATATCCTGGCCCAGGGCGGTAACGCCGTGGATGCCGCCATCGCCACGGCGGCGGCACTGACCGTCGTCGAGCCCACCGGCTGCGGCATCGGCGGCGACGCCTTCGCCCTGGTGTGGATCGCCAGCGATGATGTCGGCAACGGTCACCTCCATGGCCTCAACGCCAGCGGCACCGCGCCGGCCGCGCTGACACCGGAGGCAGTGGCAGCCGCCGGACACACCGAGATGCCCCTGCATGGCTGGACGCCGGTCACCGTGCCCGGCACACCCTCCGCCTGGGCCGAGCTGTCGCGACGCTTCGGCAAGCTCGACTTTGCCAGCCTGCTGGCACCCGCCATCCGTCTGGCCCGCGAAGGTTTTCCGGTCTCTCCGGTGATCGCCAGCCTGTGGCAACGCGACGAGGCGACCTTCCGTCGTCACCTGGAGGGCGAGGCGACCCAGGCCTGGTTCGAGATCTTCACCCCGGCCGGTCGGGCGCCCCGAGCCGGTGAATGGCACCGCTGCGCCGATCAGGCCGCCACGCTCGAACGCATCGCCGAGACCGCCGCCGAGAGCTTCTACCGCGGTGAGCTCGCCGAGCGCATTGACGAATTCTCGCGCCGCACCGGGGGATACCTGCGCGCCGAGGATCTGGCCAATTACCGGCCGGAATGGGTCTCGCCCATCTCGGCACGCTACCGCGACGTCGATGTCTGGGAGATTCCCCCCAACGGGCAGGGCCTGGTGGCCCTGATGGCACTGCGCATTCTCGAGGGATTCGAGCCCGGCCACCGCGACGATCCCGAGGTACTGCACCGTCAGCTCGAGGCCATGAAGCTGGCCTTTGCCGATGGCCAGGCCTATATCACCCAACCCGAGCACATGAGCCAGTCCGTCGACGCCCTGTTGAGCGATGCCTACACCGAGTCGCGACGCCGGTTGATCGGTGACCGTGCCCTGACGCCCGAGCCCGGCACACCGCCCGCCGGCGGCACGGTCTATCTGGCCACTGCCGATGCCGACGGCAACATGGTGTCTTATATCCAGAGCAACTATCACGGCTTCGGCTCGGGCGTGGTGGTGCCCGGCACCGGCATCGCCCTGCAGAATCGCGGCCACGACTTCAGCCTCGACCCGAATCACGACAATTTCCTGGCCCCCGGCAAGAAGACCTATCACACCATCATCCCCGGCTTTCTGACCCGGGGCGGCAAGGCACTCGGTCCGTTCGGTGTGATGGGCGGCTACATGCAACCTCAGGGGCATGTGCAGGTGGTGATGAACCTGGTCGACTTCGGCCTCAACGCCCAGGCCGCGCTCGATGCACCCCGCTGGCAATGGCTTGGCGACCGGCGCATCGGCATAGAACGCGGTTATCCGGCACATCTGGTCCGGGCGATGGCCGAGCGCGGCCACGACATGCGAATCGCCCACGACGAGCGCAGTTTCGGTCGCGGCCAGGTGATCCTGCGCGATCCCGACAGCGGCATCTACAGCGGGGGTACCGAGCCGCGTACCGACGCCAGCATCGCGGTGCTGTAACCATGTGGAAACGACAGACTCGACTCTTCATGGCCTTCCTGCGCGTCGGCCTGTTCGGCTTCGGCGGCGGCCCTTCGATGATTCCGCTGGTCCGTCGCGAAGCGGTCCAGCGCCACGCCTGGCTGGACGATAACGACTTCGCCGACGTGCTGGCCATCGGCAATACCCTGCCCGGCCCCATTGTCACCAAGATGGCCGGCTACATCGGCTATCGCGTGGGCGGCCCGCTGGGCTCCATCAACGCGGTGGTCGCCGTCACCGTGCCCTTGATCCTGGCAATGATCGCCATGCTGGGCCTGTACGCCCGCCACGGCGACCAGCGCTGGGTCCAGGGCATGGGTCAGGGCGTGATTCCCGTGGTGATGGTCATGATGGCCCAGCTGACACTCGACTTCTTCGCCAAGTCCCGGGCCGGCCTGGGGTGGCTGGCCACTACAATACTCGGGATCGCCGCCGGCGGCCTGATCTATGGCCTGGGCCTGCATCCGGGCCTGGTGATCGGCGCCCTCCTGATCGCTGCCCTGTTGCGCCCCATGCGCCGCCCCTCGGCCAAGGAGTCCACCCGATGATCTACTGGCAACTGTTCCTGGCTTTCTTCATGCCCAACATCGTCGGCTACGGCGGCGGCCCCGCCATCATCCCGCTGATCGAGAACGAGGTGGTCGGCAAGTACGGCTGGATGAGCTCGCAAGGCTTCGCCGAGACCCTGGCACTGGGCAATGCCCTGCCCAGCCCCATCGCCACCAAGATGGCCGGCTACATCGGCTTCGACGTGGCCGGCGTGCCCGGCGCGATGATCGCCGTGCTGGCCACTGTCGCCCCCTCGCTGCTGCTGATGCTGGCTGCCCTCGGCACCCTCTACCGCTACCGGAACTCGCCCCGGGTCAAGGCCATGAGCCAGTGGGTCCGTCCGGTGGTGATGGTGCTGATGGCCTACCTGACCTGGGCCTTCCTGGACGAGGGACTCGACACCCTCGGCTGGCTGCATACCGCCATCATCGGGGGAATCTCCGCCCTCCTGCTCATGATGACCCGGGTACATCCCGCCCTGGTCGTGTGTTTCGGCATCGGCTACGGCGCCCTGCTGCTGGGGTGAGATGGGGTCAAGCCCCAATTGCCCAACAGCACGGGGCTAATAATTGACCAAGAATGCTCGCCTCACCGCAGGAAAGAGCCGCTCACCCGAGAGCGGGGATAGACTTCCCCGCTCAGCTGTCGGATTCGCCACCGGATAACTCCATGATCATCCGCGTGGTCAGGTAGAGACGGGGCACCACACTGTCGACCAGAACGAATTCCTCATCGCTGTGATAACGCCCCCCAGCCAGGCCCAAGGACTCCAGCACGGCCGGTGTGGGGGAGTCGGCGTGATAGGCATAGGCCGCATCAGTGCCACCGCCGATCTCGACAGCCTGTAATTCCCGATCGAGTTCCTGATAGATCTGTTGGGCCTGTTCCGCAAGCGCCTGAGTCTGAGGATTGGATGGCAGCGGTGGACGGCCCTTTTCGAGGCGGAACTCTACTTCAGTATCATCGATCAGTTGGTTCTCGGTGATATCGCGCGCCTCATTCAGAACACGCTCGTATTCACTGCTATCGAAGTAGCGCATATCACCTTCCGCCTGAGCATGCTCGGGAATGATATTACGTTTGCTGCCACCTTCGACGATCGTCCAGTTCAGGGTCGTCTCCTTGTCCGGGTCGCCGAGATCCTTCAATTGAAGCAACTGGTGGGAGAGTTCCATGACAGCGTTACGCCCCTCTTCCGGTGCACCTCCGGCATGGGAGGACCGGCCGCTTACCTCGAGGAAAGCATAGTTGATGCCTTTGGTGACGACGGTCACGGCATCGGAGCCTCCCTCACTAAAGGTCGGTTCAAACACCAGCACCGCATCCTGATCGGCAGACAGTCGCTGGATCAGGTCACGAGAGCCGGGGGAACCTTTCTCTTCATCAGGATTGAAAACCACGGTCACCTGGCCATAGTCATCGAATCCCAGTGTCTTCAGCGCCTCCAGACTATGCAGGATCACGGCTACGCCACCCTTGGCATCGCCCACCCCCGGGCCATAGGCACGCTTCTCCTCGATGCGAAAAGGACGCTCTTCGGCAGTTCCCTTACCAAAGACGGTATCGTAGTGGATCATCAACATGATGTTGCTGTTGCCATTCCCCTGCAGGCGACCGACCAGAGTGTTACCACCGAAGGCCTCGGCAGGGTGAGTCTCCACCTTGGCACCGAGGGCTTCGAGACGTTCGGTGAGCAACGCTTCCACCTTGTCCAGGCCGGCGACAAAGCCTGTTCCAGAGTCAATGTTGACGAGAGTTTCCAGGGTTTTCAGTAACGGCTGTTGCTGCTGCTCGACAGCGTCGCGCACATCCTGGTGTGGAGCGGCATGCGCAGCAGTGGTGAGCATGCCGTATGCCAATCCCATGGCTAGCATCGAGAGCTTCATTAGTGTCTCCTGTTTTGTTGTATCAGCAATATCGAAGTTAAGCAGAGGTTGAAAGAAACGCAACCAGGGCCACAACCAGCACGAGGCACATGATCAATGTATCCAGTTGCAAGGACTGTTTCGTTCTGCAAGTAAACTCTGGGCGGACTGGACTGCGTAATGGGAAGAACCGATGGGAGCGCTCTCCCCATGACTCTGGAGATAACCAGGTTGGTGGAGTGATGGTCCTCCACCAAGCATTAAGTTCGTATACCCAGATCAGAACGCAAAAAACGGCATCCCGACCGGGACAGTCGGGATGCCGTGAACATGACGCAGCAGATTGACAGCGAGCCGAGAAGGAGGGCAGCGCGCATGGCTGAATCGGCGTCACGCTTTGAGCATGACGCTTCCCCCTCCCTTTCTCTACGCGCGATTTCATGCATGACCTGTAAGACATCCCCGATAGTCAATGACGGCATTCGGAGCCCCGCCATCAGCCTTTCCCTACGGGTCGGCGAGCCCAAGCGGGCTTGCCTTGCCGTCTTTTCCACCCGATACTGTATATAAATACATATCAGGTGCCACACCATGCCTGACACCACCCCACGTACACCACCGCTGCAACCCGGCGCGTTTCCGTCGACCACCGCACGAGCGGGCCTTACCGGCTTCCCCTCTCCGGCGGAGAACTATGCCGAACGCACGCTGGACCTCAACGAGCGACTGGTGAAACACCCTGCCGCGACCTTCTTCATGCGCGTGGAGGGGCACAGCATGCAGGCCCACTCCATCCATCACGACGATATCCTGGTCGTGGACCGCTCGGTGACGGCCTGTTTCGGGCACATCGTCATCGCCCTGGTTGACGGAGAAGTCGTCGTGAAGCGTCTCGAGCAACGCCACGGCCGCACCTTCCTCTGTTCCGGGCACCCCGACCATGCCCCCATTCCGGTCAATGAACGCAGTCTTCAGATATGGGGCGTGGTGCGTTCGGTCATCCATGAGTTCCCGATATGATCGGACTGGTCGACTGCAACAACTTCTACGTGAGCTGCGAGCGCGTCTTCAAGCCGAGCCTGGAGGGTCGCCCCGTGGGAGTGCTGTCCAACAACGACGGCTGTGTCATCGCCCGCTCCAGCGAGCTCAAGGCCATGGGCGTGGAGATGGGCACGCCGGCCTTCCGGCTGCAATCCTGCCTGCAGCGCGGCGAGATCCATCTGCAGTCTTCCAACTACGAGCTCTACGGCGACATGTCCGCCCGCGTCAGAATGGTGCTCGAGGAAGGCGTCGACGAGGTGGAACCCTACTCCATCGACGAGATGTTCGTGCGCCTGGAAGGCTTCGACGATGCCGCCCTGTCCCGCCTGGCACGCTCGTTGTACGACAACGTGCGACGCGACACCGGCTTGCCCGTGTGTGTCGGCGTAGCGCCCACCCACACCCTTGCCAAGCTGGCCAATCATGTCGCCAAGTCATCTACCGCGTATCGGGGTGTCTGTATCCTCTCCGCCGACGGCGACGAGACACGCCGCGTGTTGCAGCACACCCCGCTCGGCAACATCTGGGGACTCGGACGCCGCATGGCCGAACGCCTGGCGCTACTGGGGCTGCGCACCGCCTGGGACCTGAGAGTCGCCGACGCTAAGGCCCTGCGCCGCCACCATTCCGTGGTACTGGAACGCACCATCCTCGAGTTGCGCGGTATCAGTTGCATCACCATGCAGGACGACGACATCCGCCGGCGCATCATGGTTTCGCGCTCCTTCGGCCGCGCCACCGGCGAATGGCGGGACCTGCGCGAGGCCATCAGCCAGCATGCCCAGCACGCCGCCGAGAAACTGCGCCACCAACGTAGCCTGGCTCGCGCGGTGTACGTCTTCCTCCGGACCAACCGACACCGCCGCGACCTGCCCCAGCACACGCCAGAACTCATCGTCGAGCTGCCTCGTCCCACCAACGACAGCCGGCCGATCATCGCCGCCGCCCGCCAGGCGCTGACCCGCCTGCATCGTCCCGGCTATCGCTACATGAAGGCCGGCGTGATGCTGCTCGACCTGCTGGACATCGAGCACCACCAGCTCTCGTTACTGGATGCATCCGACGACACCGAACGCCAACGCGGCGAACGCCTCATGGCCACACTGGACACCCTGAACCGTCGCATGGGGCGTCACACCATCGGCTTCGGCCTCCCCGATCCCGAGGCTCCCTGGCGACTGCGCTGCGGCAACCTGTCATCGCGCTACACCACGCGCTGGGATGAATTGCTCAAGGCCAAGGCATGAATCTGCCACAGAGACGATACCGCTCTCTACGATGGCCCTGACCAGTCGACGGGACATGTAGATAGCCCCGCGGTCCGGCGCGTACAATGCGCCCTCCACTTTGGTCGGACCCGCTCGGCCCAAGTCTTTCATTCATGCTCCTCCCGCGAGATTCTCCGCCGTGCTCTCTACCGCCAACATCACCATGCAGTTTGGCCCCAAGCCGCTGTTCGAAAACGTTTCCGTCAAATTCGGCCAGGGCCATCGCTACGGCCTGATCGGGGCCAATGGCTGCGGCAAGTCGACCCTGATCAAGATTCTCGGGGGAGACCTGGAGCCTACCAGCGGCCAGGTGATGAAAGACGCCACCACGCGACTGGGCAAGTTGCGCCAGGATCAGTTTGCCTTCGAGAACGAACGTGTCATCGATACGGTGATCATGGGCAACGAAGAACTCTGGAGCGTCGCCGCGGAACGTGAACGCATCTACGCGCAGGCCGAAATGAGCGAAGAAGATGGCATGGCGGTCGCCGACCTCGAAGTGCGCTTTGCCGAACTCGATGGCTATACCGCCGAGGCCCGTGCCGGAGAATTGTTGCTGGGCCTGGGCATTCCCCTCGAGCAGCACGACCAGCCGATGAGCGTTGTCGCGCCGGGCTGGAAACTCCGTGTGCTGCTGGCCCAGGCGCTGTTCAGCGACCCCGACGTACTGCTGCTCGATGAGCCGACCAACCACCTCGATATCAATACGATCCGCTGGCTCGAGGACATCCTCAAGGCACGCTCATCGACCATGATCATCATCTCTCACGACCGCCACTTCCTGAATAGTGTCTGTACCCACATGGCGGACCTGGACTACGGCGAGCTGCAGCTGTTTCCCGGTAATTACGATGAGTACATGACCGCCGCCACCCAGGCACGCGAGCGCCTGCATGCCGAGAATGCCAAGAAAAAGGCGGAAATCGCCGAGCTGCAGCAATTCGTCAGCCGCTTTTCGGCCAACGCCTCCAAGGCCAAGCAGGCGACATCGCGCCAGCGCAAGATCGACAAGATTCAGCTCGAGGAGATCAAGCCCTCCTCGCGCGTCAGCCCCTACATTCGCTTCGAGCAGAACAAGAAGATTCACCGTCACGCCCTGAACGTGGAAGAACTCTCCAAGGCGTGGGGCGACAATGTTCTGTTCGAACGTTTCGGCCTGCGCATCGAAGCGGGGGAACGCGTGGCCATCATTGGGCCCAACGGAGTCGGCAAGACCACCTTGCTCAATTGCTTGATGGGCACGATGCCGCCTGACGCCGGTGAAGTGAAATGGACCGATGCCGCCGAAGTCGGTTATTTCGCGCAGGATCACGCGGCGGATTTCGAAGGCGGCGAGACACTGTTCGAATGGATGCAGCAGTGGACGACCGGCGGCGAGCAGACCGTACGCGGCGCCCTGGGGCGGATGCTGTTCTCCCATGACGACATCGGCAAGTCCGTGAAGGTGATTTCGGGCGGCGAGCAAGGGCGCATGCTGTTCGGCAAGCTCATCCTGCAAAAGCCCAATGTACTGGTCATGGATGAGCCGACGAACCACCTGGACATGGAATCCATCGAATCGCTCAACCTGGCGCTGGAACACTATGCCGGCACACTGATATTTGTCAGCCACGACCGAGAGTTCGTCGGCTCGCTGGCCACCCGTATCATCGAGATGAAAGACGACGGCATCGTCGATTTCAGCGGCAGTTATGACGACTACCTGCGCAGCCAGGGCGTTCTCGGCTAAGTCTCCACTCGCTCCTTCGCGATGGGCAGCACCCGCCGCCCATCGCTGAATCTTATTGCCATACTTTCAATGGCAATGGGCGCCGGGAAGCCCATCCCTCCCCTAGCTCTGAAAGGAGCTCTCAGCGGCCCGATTCATCGACACAGCCCCGCCACGATTCGACCTGGATCGTCGCGTGTTCGACGGCAAAGGAGTCGCTCAACATCGTCTTGATGTCGACCAGCACACGCTCCTGGTCCGCTCCTTCCTCCAGAATCGCATGCAGCGACATCAGATGACGTCCGGGTGTCAGTGACCAGGCATGCACATGGTGAACGTCGCGGACCGCCGGCAACTGCTCGGCGAGCTCACGCTTGACCCGATCCACATCCAGCCCTTCCGGCGTACCCTCCAGCAGGATATGGCCCGACTCGCGCGTCAGCTTCCAGGCACTGCGCAGAATGAGCGCCGCCACCAGCAGCGACAACAAGGGGTCGATCGGCGTCCAACCGGTCAGCAGGATCACCACGGCAGCAACGATCGCCGCCACCGAGCCCAGCAAGTCGCCCAGCACGTGCAAGGCTGCACCGCGAATATTGAGGTTCTCGCGATCTCCCATATGCAGAATGGCGAAGACCACCAGATTGACGACCAGCCCGAGCCCAGCGATCACCAGCATGGTACTACCGGCCACGGAAACCGGCGCGAACAGCCGACGGACCGCCTCGATGGCAATCCAGACGACGATGGCGATCAGCGTCAAGCCATTGACGAAGGCCGCCAGCACCTGAACGCGGTGATAACCATAACTGCGACGCGTATCGGCCGGACGTCGACTGATCCAGGCAGCGAACAGGGCCAACGCCAGCGCCGCAGCATCGGTGAGCATGTGCCCCGCATCGGCGAGCAGCGCCAGCGACCCCGACAGCACACCGCCGACCAGCTCGGCCACCATGAAACTACCCGTGAGCAGAATGGCCCAGCCCAGGCGCCGCTGGCTGTCGTGGCTCCCGTGGGCGCCATGATCATGATGATGTGACATAGGCTTCCCTCCCCTCGGACATCTCGGCTCGCTCCACCGCTCCCGCATTGTCGTTGACGTCATCGCCGAACAAACCGCAGTACCACCATTCTCGCGTGACGCGGCAACAGTTGCATCCTCATGGGATACGAGCCCTCCTGCGAGATGCCATTGCTCATATGGGAATATCAAGGCAGAGGCTTGAGGTCGAGCCGTGGCTCTGGGGACAGAGGCGCAACACCCGGAAGGATCTGATCGAATCCAACCCTGGACGTGGTGTGAATCGGGTAGACAGGCATAAAAAAAGCCGCTGAAATCAGCGGCTTTTTTGCTATTCTGTGGCGGAGGGGGAGGGATTCGAACCCTCGAAGCCTTTCGACTTACACACTTTCCAGGCGTGCTCCTTCGACCACTCGGACACCCCTCCGCATTGTCATTCTCGAATCCGGCCTGTGGCGCGACGCCCGAGAACTGCGCCCTCTTTCTCTCAAGGACGGCGCGTATACTAGCGACTTAAGTCCGCGAATGCAAGCCGGTTTTCGGATTTTCGGGCTATCCCGACGTCAGGCGTGGCGCTCGGGCAGCACGGCGTAGTCGCCCTGCGCCTCGAGGCAGAGGGTGTCGCCGCACCACAGTCGCTGAACGAGAGCGATGCGCCCCTTGCCCCGCCGCTCCATGCTCTCGGCGAGCCGTGCACCACCCTCTTCGGCCTGCGGTGTGCAGGTCAGCCGGTAGTCGCCGGTCACCGGGGCGAGAAAACGCTGTTGCGACTCGGCCACTACCACGTCACGGTCGTAACCGTGACGGCGCAGCCAGAGCGTGGCCCAGCACCAGCCCAGCAAAGTGGTCTGGGCCGCCAGGGCACCACCGAAGCCGGTGCCCTTGTCATTCAGGCTGGGCGTCAGCGCCAGCTCCCAGGTCAGGGCGTCGCCATCACGCGCCATGTTCTGGATACCCAGCCGGCCCGCCAGCGGTATCGCCTGGAAGAGCCAGTCGAGGAAGACCGCCGGAGCGTCCTCCCCTCCCCGCTCGGGCAGCGGCAGGCGCGGATGGGCGACGCCGATGCTGCGTTTGATCACGACCAGCGCTCCACGAAGTCGGCGGGGTCGTGTTCGGGCAGGCGACGATGTCGGCCACCCGGTTGGCCCAGGTAGATGAAGCCGACCAATTCGTCCTGCTCGTCGAGGCCGAGGCCCTTGCGAACGGTGGGGTCGAAGGCATATCGACCGGTACGCCACATGGCACCGAGCCCCTGGGCGTGAGCGGCCAGCAGCAAGCCGTGGGCGGCACAGCCGGCCGAGAGCACCTGCTCCACACGCGGCACCTTGGGCTCGTCCGGCGTGACGCGAGCAATCACGGCGATGATCATCGGCGCGCGCAGCGGTTTCTTGCGTGCGGCGTTCAAGGCCGCGTCATCGATATGCGGGTCTTCGCGGAACTCGGCCTCGGCGAACAGCTCACCGAGCCGTTCGAGCCCGGCGCCGGAGAACTCCACGAAGCGCCAGGGCCGCAGCTCCTTGTGATCCGGGGCGCGCAAGGCAGCCCGGTACAAGGCATCGAGCTGCTCGGCCGAGGGTGCCGGCCCCGTCAGCTTGCCCATGGAGCCACGTTCATGCAGTAGCGTCATTGCGTCCATCGTGCCTTCCTTACTTATTCGAAAACGAGGCCGGTAACGAGAAGAGTTCTCGACACTTTATCAGTTCGTCTCGGGCCTTGTACGCCGCTCGACATTAACCGAAAAGTGCCCATGGATCACTGACGGGCCAGACGCAACGGTTCTGGCGGCCGCTCGCCCGGTGTGGCGCGCCAGGGGCTGATATCGAGCCCACCGCGCCGTACATAGCGCGCCAGGACCAGCAACCGCTCGGGCCGGGCGCGCGCCATCAGGTCAGTGAAGATGTGCTCGACGCAGTGCTCGTGGAAGTCCTGATGCTGACGATAGCCGACCAGGTAGCGCAGCAGCCCCTCGCGATCCAGCTTCGGGCCTCGGTAGCGAATCATCACGCTGCCCCAGTCAGGCTGGCCGGTCACCGGGCAATTCGACTTGAGCAGGTGCGAATGCAGGGTCTCCTCGACGATCTCCTCCCCCACCGTCAGGTGTGCGGCGCTGGGCGTGTAATCGGCAATCTCGATATCCAGATCGTCGATGCACTCTCCGGGCAAAGATCGAGGAGTCAGGGCCGGGTCATCCACGCCGAACACCTCGACCCCGACCGCAGCGCCGGCCGCTTCGGCAAGATCGCGCTCCAGGAGCTGGGTCACTTCGTCGGTCGAGGCGAAACGGCTCTGGTTGAAGCTGTTGAGATAGAGCTTCCAGGATTTGGACTCGATCAGCCGCGGCGAACTCGCCGGCAGCCGGAAGCGCGCCACGGCGACGATCGGCTTGCCCCTGGCATTGAGCCAGGAAAGCTCGAAAGCATGCCATTCATCCTCGCCATCGAACGGCAAGGCACCCTCTTCGATACCCAGCGGCGCACGATTGGCGGCGCGCTCGATGGGATAGAGCAAGCCAGCATCGTAGTGCTCGGGATAAGCGGACTCACGCCCCAGCGGAGCCCCGGTGAGCGTCTCGGGTCGGTGGTGTGCCATCGCTTAACTCCTGATGCCCTTGCCGTTTTCAAGCATCCACAACGCAACCGCGAACAACGCCACGATGAAGCCGAGGATAGCCGCCAGCGCCCAGCCTACCGGGATGTCGGAAACACCGAGAAAGCCGTAGCGGAAGACGTTGACCATGTAGAGGATGGGGTTGAGCATCGAGGCGCCCTGCCAGAATGCCGGCAGCAGCGAGATCGAGTAGAACACCCCGCCGAGATAGGTCAGCGGTGTCAGCACGAAGGTCGGCACGATGGAGATATCATCGAACTTCTTGCCGAGCAGCGCGTTGATGAAGCCGCCCGTGGCGAACAGTGCCGCGGTGAGCACCACCACGCCGACGGTCAGCAGCGGATGCGCCACTTCGAGGCGCGTGAAGAACAGCGATACAACAGTGACGATGATGCCGACACCGAGCCCGCGAGCCATGCCACCCAGGATGAAGCCCGAGAGAATCACCCAGTTGGGCATCGGCGAAACCATCATCTCCTCCACGCTGCGCTGGAACTTGTTGGAGAAGAAGCTCGAGGCCACGTTGGAGTAGCTGTTGGTGATCACCGACATCATGATCAGGCCCGGGACGATGAAGTCCATGTAGGAATAGCCATCCATCTCACCGATGCGCGAGCCGATCAGGTTGCCGAAGATGATGAAATACATCGCCATGGTGATCGACGGCGGCAGCAGCGTCTGCGGCCAGATCCGCGTGAATCGCTTGATCTCCTTGATCACCAGGGTCCATAACGCGATGGCGGTCTGTGTGGCATTCATCCGCGTACCTCCGTGTCCCGATCGATGGGGCTCTGACCTTCTTCCACCATGGAAACGAACATCTCCTCCAGCCGGTTGGCCCGATTGCGCATCGACATCACCTCGATGCCCTGCTCCCCCAATGCCTCGAAGACGTCGTTGAGTCGCTGACCGCGATGCACCATCACCGAAAGCTGGGCGCCATCAACCTGGCGAACCTCGAAGCCGTCGATGCTCGGTGCCTCTTCGATCGGATGGGCCAGGTCGAGCAGGAAGGTCTCGGTATTCAGCTCGGCGAGCAGGTCGCGCACACTGGTATCGCGGACGATGCGCCCGTGGTTGATGATGCCGACATGGCGGCACAGGCTCTCGGCCTCTTCCAGATAGTGGGTGGTCAGGATGATGGTCGTACCCTCCACCTCGTTGATATGCCGCATGTACTCCCACATGCTGCGCCTCAGCTCGATATCCACCCCAGCCGTGGGCTCGTCGAGAATCAGCAGCCTGGGGCGGTGCATCAGGGCACGGGCGATCATCAGGCGTCGCTTCATGCCGCCGGACAGCATGCGCGCGCTGCCGTTGCGCTTGTCCCACAGGCCCAGGTCACTCAGCAATTGCTCGGCCCGGGGCAGTGCCTCGCGCCTCGACATGCCGTAGTACCCCGCCTGGGCGAGCACGATGTCGATGACCTTCTCGAACTGGTTGAAGTTGAATTCCTGGGGCACCACGCCGAGGTGGTACTTGGCGCGCGCAAAGTCGGTATCGATGTCGATGCCGAAGACCGACACCTTGCCGTCGGTCTTCTGCACCAGCGAGCAGACCACCCCCAGGGTGGTCGACTTGCCCGCGCCATTGGGGCCCAGCAGGGCATAGAAATCCCCCTGGGCAACGTCGAGGTCGATGCCCTTGAGGGCCTGGAATCCATTGCCGTAGACCTTGGTCAGGCCACGGATGGACAGCGCCGGTTCGGCCATGAGCGATCCTTCGAAGCTGGGTGGGTGTCACCAAAGCTTGATGACATGAGGGCATACCGTCATCGATTCAAGTAGCTCGCGAACGATTGGCCACATGATGGAGACGACGCGCGACCAAATGCAGAAGATATCGACGAACTGACTGACGTGACGATGATGTCTCGAAGCGGGAAGCACAAGTCGACCGGACAGTGGATCGAACTCAGGCACCGCTTGAATACGTGAAAACTGGAGCGGGAGCGTGCTTCGATCGGACCGGCGCACCGGATCGCGGCTCGAGTCTTGGCACCGCCTGACTCAACGAACTACTGAAACCAAGAAAATGGAACGGGAGCGTGATTCGATCGGACCGGCGCACCGGATCGCGGCTCGAGTCTTGGCACCGCCTGATTCAACGAACTACTGAGGTAATGAAAATGGAGCGGGAAACGAGATTCGAACTCGCGACCCTCGCCTTGGCAAGGCGATGCTCTACCACTGAGCTATTCCCGCACATTGTGGTGTATCAACGTTGCGATGTGGCGTCCCATAGGGGGTTCGAACCCCTGTTACCGCCGTGAAAGGGCGGTGTCCTGGACCACTAGACGAATGGGACGCATTGGCTTTCATGTTGAAAACCTGGAGCGGGAAACGAGATTCGAACTCGCGACCCTCGCCTTGGCAAGGCGATGCTCTACCACTGAGCTATTCCCGCACTTCGCATTGTCGAGCCACCGGAAGGTGGCGTCCCATAGGGGGTTCGAACCCCTGTTACCGCCGTGAAAGGGCGGTGTCCTAGACCACTAGACGAATGGGACGCATTGGAGCGGGAAACGAGATTCGAACTCGCGACCCTCGCCTTGGCAAGGCGATGCTCTACCACTGAGCTATTCCCGCACTCCGGTACCTTGATGAGTCGAGTGGCGTCCCATAGGGGGTTCGAACCCCTGTTACCGCCGTGAAAGGGCGGTGTCCTGGACCACTAGACGAATGGGACGCATGTCTCGCCTCGTCGAGGTGGCGCGTATATTACTCAGGGCCTTGAAAAGAGTCAACCCCGAGGCCCATCCCGTTGATTATCAACCCAACGTTGGCGATGCTGACTGGAAAAAAAGGCCGACTTGAATGTCACAATGAAGTGCAGGCAAGACAAGGAGACCGCCATGCGCAAGAAGATAGAGAAGAGCGACGCCGAGTGGCGCGAACAGCTCACGCCGGAGCAGTATCACGTCACCCGCGAGAAGGGCACCGAACGCCCCTTCACGGGTGACTACCAGGTCACCGAGGAACATGGCATCTACCATTGCGTGTGCTGTCACGCGCCCCTGTTCGAGAACGAGCACAAGTTCGAGGCCGGCTGTGGCTGGCCAAGCTTCGACCGGCCGCTCACTTCCGAGTGCGTGGAGGAACGAGCCGACAACAGTCACGGCATGCAACGCATCGAGGTAACCTGCGCTCGCTGCAATGCCCATCTCGGCCACGTCTTTCCCGATGGTCCGCCGGAAACCACCGGGCAACGCTTCTGCATCAATTCAGTGGCCCTGGACTTCCATTCCGGCGAATAAGGCGGCCCCTGCGACGGCCGGCCATCTGCTATGATGGTCGGCCGTTTCATTATCCAACCGCCCTACAAGGCAAGCAGGAGGGGTCGATGCTCGGCTGGTACCCGGGACACATGAACAAGGCACGCCGCCAGATTCTCGAGGCGCTGCCGGAAATCGACGTCGTGATCGAAGTGCTCGACGCCCGCCTGCCCTACTCCAGCGCCAACCCCATGCTGGCGAGCCTGACCCGCCACAAGCCGGTGCTCAAGGTGCTCTCCCGGGCCGATCTCGCCGATCCCGAGCGCACGCGCGAATGGACGAACCACTTCGACGCCCAACCGAATACCCGCGCCCTGGCCGTGACCACCACCCAGGCCCGGGAACTCAAGCGCATTCCCAAGCTGTGCCATGAACTGGCCGGTCAGGTCCGCGCAGACCGCGACGTGCGAGTCATGGTCATGGGCATTCCCAACGTCGGCAAGTCGACGCTGATCAACGGCCTGGCCGGACGCACCATCGCCAAGACCGGCAACGAGCCGGCCGTGACCAAGCGCCAGCAGAAGGTTCGCATCGCCGGGCAGGTGGCACTCATCGACACCCCCGGGGTGCTGTGGCCGAAAATCGAGGACCAGGCCAGCGCCTATCGACTGGCCGCCAGCGGCGCCATTCGCGACACCGCCATCGACTATGTGGACGTGGCCATCGTGACCGCCGCCGAGCTTGCCAAGCGCTATCCCGACGCTCTCTCGGCCCGCTACAAGCTCAAGGAACTGCCGCCCTACCGGCCGAATCCCGAGGCCGAACGCATCGAGGCCGACGGCGATCCCGGCCCCGACCTGCTGGCACAGGCCGGCTTCGATGGCCACGCCATCCTGACCACCATCGCCGGCAAGCGCGGCGGCCTGCGTGCCGGCGGCGAGGTCGACCTGCATCGCGGTGCCGAAGTGCTGTTGCACGAACTTCGCGATGGCAAGCTGGGTCGCCTGACCCTGGAGACGCCCGCCGATATTCCGGTTCCCGAAGAAGAAGACGCCGCCACGGACGCGAGCGGCGACTAGGCGACAAGCAACACCGACAAGCCCATCATCCCGGCCATATCTGGACACCCCTGGAAGCGCGACATGGACACAGCCCCACTCAAGAAATCGCACAAGCTCGACAGCGTCTGCTACGACATCCGCGGCCCGGTGCTCGAACACGCCAAGCGACTGGAGGACGAAGGCCAGCGCATCCTCAAGCTGAATATCGGCAACCCCGCCCCTTTCGGCTTCGAGGCCCCCGAAGAGATCCTTCAGGACGTGATGCGCAACCTGCCCACCGCCCAGGGGTACTGCGACTCAAAGGGGCTGTACTCGGCGCGCAAGGCGATCATGCAGGAGTGCCAACGCAAGGAGATCCCCGGCGTCGGCATCGAGGACATCTACATCGGCAACGGCGTCTCCGAGCTGATCGTGATGGCCCTGCAGGCGCTGCTCAACGATGGCGACGAACTGCTGATTCCGGCCCCCGACTATCCGCTGTGGACGGCGGCGGCCAACCTCTCCGGCGGCCGCGCCGTGCATTACCTGTGCGATGAGCAGTCCGACTGGGCGCCGGACATGGACGATATCCGCGCCAAGGTGACCAGCCATACCCGTGCCATCGTCATCATCAACCCCAACAATCCCACCGGCGCCGTCTATCCCCCGGAAGTGATCAGCGAATTGCTCGACATCGCCCGCGAGCACAACCTGGTGGTGTTCTCCGACGAGATCTACGACAAGATTCTCTATGACGGCGTCGAGCATGTCGCCACCGGCTCCCTGGCCTCCGAGGACCAGCTGGTGGTGACCATGAACGGGCTCTCCAAGAGCTATCGTTGCGCCGGCTTTCGCAGCGGCTGGATGACACTCTCGGGCACCCTGGCCAAGAAACGTGCCAGCGACTTCATCCAGGGGCTGACCATGCTCGCCTCGATGCGCCTGTGCGCCAACGTGCCGGCCCAGCACGCCATCCAGACCGCACTCGGCGGCTATCAATCGATCAACGACCTGATCCTGCCCGGCGGCCGGCTGCTCGCCCAGCGTGACATCACCTATGAAAAGCTCAACGCCATTCCCGGCGTGAGCTGCACCAAGCCCAAGGGGGCGCTCTACGCCTTCCCGCGCCTGGACCCCAAGGTCTTCAACATCCAGGACGACCAGCAAATGGTCCTCGACCTGCTGCTCCAGGAGAAGATCCTGCTGGTCCAGGGCAGCGCCTTCAACTGGCCGGAGCCGGATCACGTGCGCATCGTCACCCTGCCCTGGGTCGACCAGCTCGACGATGCCCTGGAGCGCTTCGCACGCTTCCTGTCACGTTATCGCCAATAGATGGGCACATTCTGGATGCCGAGCTTGAAACCCTTGGCAAAAGACCGTATCTAAGCAATGGCTTTTACTTGCCGCGCCCGCCGATTCCCGGCCGGGCGCGACAGTCTCGACAGGAGAGAACCGGCAATGATGAGAATTCTGCTCTTTCTGGGCACCAACCTGGCTGTCATCCTGGTCGCCAGCATCACTCTGCGCCTGCTTGGAGTGGATGCCTACCTCTCCCAGAACGGCATGAACATGACCGGGCTGCTGATCTTCTGCTTCATCTTCGGCATGGCAGGGTCAGTGGTGTCGCTGTTCATCTCCAAGTGGATGGCCAAGCGCTCCACCGGCACCGTGGTCATCGAAACGCCCTCCAACGCCACCGAGAAGTGGCTGCTCGACACCGTGGCCGAGCTGGCCCGCGATGCCGGCATCAAGACACCGGAAGTCGGCATCTTTCCGGCCCAGCAATCCAATGCCTTCGCGACCGGCTGGAAGAAGGACGATGCCCTGGTGGCGGTCTCTGCCGGCCTGCTCAACCGCATGAAGCCCGAAGAGATCCGTGCCGTGCTGGCCCACGAGATCGGCCACGTGGCCAATGGCGACATGGTGACCCTGGCGCTGATCCAGGGCGTGCTCAACACCTTCGTGATGTTCTTCGCGCGCGTTGTCGCCCAGGTGGTCGACAGCTTCCTGCGCAAGGATGACAACGGAGGGCTGGGCTTCTTCGGCTACTTCGCGGTGGTCATCGTCGCCGAGATCGTCTTCGGCCTGATCGCCTCGGCCATCGTCGCCTGGTTCTCGCGCTTCCGCGAATATCGCGCCGACGCCGCCGGCGCCAGCCTGGCCGGCAGCGGCGCCATGATCAATGCCCTGGCGCGGCTCAAGGCCGAAACCCAGATGCCCGATCAGATGCCGGACACCCTGACGGCCTTCGCCATCACCACCGGCCAGTCACGTCGCCTGATGGAGAAGCTCTTCGCCAGCCACCCGCCGCTGGACGAGCGCATCCGCGCCCTCAAGGAAGCGGCGTATCGGCAGTAAAGAACGCGGCTGAGCCGCTGGAAGCAAGAACGGCGCTCTGCGCCTTGAGAGGGAAGTAAAACCGACACAACCCGGCTTGTCCTTCCCTCAACCGACCCGAAACCCCGCCGCCGATAGCGGTTCGGCCAAATCGGCGGCGGCGTCTTCGAGAACCACCTCGAGGGTCGAGAATTCGCGACGCAGCGGATAGCCGGCCCGACAAGCATCGAAGCCCTTCGCCATTCCCCGGGTCCGTGCCAGATGTTCCAGGGCATCGTGGTCGCGGCGCGGGTCGTAGACGGCGCGCATGCAAAGCCTCAGCGCTTCTTCCATCTCGAGTCCACCATCCAGCACGAGGCGCGGCACCGGCGGTGCCGGCATCAGGTCGGCCTCGCCCAGCCGGGCAGGGAGCCCGACATGGCGAGCCAGGGCTCGATACACCTGGTGTGTGCCACGCAACTTGCCATCCAGGCTGTAACCGGCGACATGCGGTGTGGCGAGTGCCGACTGGTCACGCAAGGCCGCGTCGATCGCAGGCTCGTTCTCCCAGACATCCAGCACCGCCGGGATATCGCCCTGCCCCGACAAGCGGCTCCGCAGAGCCCGACCGTCCACGCAATCTCCCCGACCGGCATTGAGCACCAGCGTACCCGGCGTCAATTCGGCGATTCGACGGGCATCGAGCAAGTGACGCGTGGCATGCGGACCATCCTCCACCAGGGGCGTGTGCAGGCAGAGCACATCACAGTCGTCGATCAGGGTATCCAGATCGACGAATCCCGTGCCGCCCTCCTCTTCGGCACGCGGCGGATCACAGGCCAGGCAGTCGATGCCCAGCGCCTTCAGCCGTGCCAGCAGTCGCCCGCCCACATTGCCGACACCGACGATACCCACGCGGCGCTCGGTAAGCCGAAAGCCACCGCGCTCGGCCAGGGTCGCCAGACTCGCCAGCACGTAATCGACCACCGCCTCGGCATTGCACCCCGGCGCACTGGCGAACCCGATCCCGCGCTCGGACAACGCCCGGTCATCGACATGGTCGGTGCCGATGGTGCAGGTGCCGACGAAGCGCAAACGGGAATCGGCCACCAGGGCCTCGTCGACCCGGGTGACCGAACGCACCACCAGGGCATCGGCATCGCGTACCGTCGCGGCGTCTATCTCGCGCCCAGGCACACTGACCACCTGGCCCAGGGCGCCGAAACAGCGCTGGGCCTCGGGCACATTGGCATCGACGACAATTCTCATGATGGCATCCTCCCGCACCGGCCCGCCGGCTTTGAGCACCGGGCACAAGGCCTTACAATAGCGATCATGTTACATGAGCGGCACCACGCTGCCACGCAACCAACACCGGAGCCACCGTGATCGTCCGCTGGGAAACTGACCATGATTATGTGCTGATACATGTCCACCAGGACATGTTCGGTGACTGGATATTCAGCCGCGCCTGGGGGCAGATCGGTACCCAGTTCGGCGGCCTGAAACACCAGCTCGCCGACGACCACGCCCAGGCGATGATGTGGCTAGACGACGAGGCAACCATCCAGACCTCGCGAGGCTTTCACAAGGTTCTGGAAGCCGACGATCACAGCCCCGAGGGGCAGGATGCCGTGAGGCAACTCTCCTTGCTCGACTCCGCCTAGTACTACAGTGTCATAAACTAGTACCACAGTGTCATCAATCAGCTTGTTCCGATATTGGGGGCCACGCACGTCTTCAACGCCACCCAGGTGGTCATGGTGGACGACCAGTATACCGGCTGGTGCGGCAAGGATACCTACGATATCGTATGTAAAGGACCGGAGCGTGTGCCCGCAACGTGGCGGGCGGCCAACCGGTGGTCATGAAATGAATCCAGGGAGTCGGGCGGCATGCAGGCAGGATATCGATACGCAGTGCTGGCCGTGACGCTACCGATGCTGGCGGTGGCAATGCCCAGCCAGGCACAGGACAGCGGCTGGCAAGGAAGTCTGGGCGCGGGAGCGATTTACGCTCCCGATTATCTGGGAAGCGACGATTACGAGACGTCCGCATGGCCAGCGGTCAACCTGACCTATGGCGACAGCATGTATATCAACATGCGCGATGGCGTGGGCTGGAATGTCATTCATCGGAATGGCTGGCGGGTATCGCCGTTCCTCGGTTACACCTTCGGGCGCGACAACGACGACGATCTGCACCACCTGGATAAGGTCGACGGAGGCGTCACGGCGGGGTTGCGAACCGAATACACCGCGGGACATTGGCAGTACAGCGCGGCCGTGGAAACGCCTCTGAGCGGAGACGTGGATGGCTACCATGCCACCGCCAAGGCGCATTGGCGCTCGCGCTTGACCCAGCGGCTCGCCGTTTCGCTGGGCCCGAACATTGCCTATGGGAGCAATGCCTGGACCGAGGACATGTTCGGCATTTCCGCTCGGGAAAGCCGGCGCTCGGGGCTGGATGCGTACTCACCGAACGAGGGCTATTTCCGCATCGGCGCCAATGCCAGCGCCAGTTATTATCTCACGCGGACATGGTCCATCACGGGCATCGTCGGCGTGTCACGCCTGACCGGCGACGCCAAGGATAGCCCCATCGTCGACGCGATCGGTGATGCGACCCAGTCCTACGTGGGCGGATTCATCAACTACAACTTCTAGGTGCTCGGATGGGCTGCCTAGTCACCCGTGGCGACGGGCCTCGCCGGATCGCGAATCCACTCGCTCCACGAACCGACGTAGAGCTTGGGCAACGGCAGGCCGGCCACGGCGTGGGCCAGGATATTGTGGCAGGCGGTGACGCCGGAGCCGCAGTAGCTGATGACATCGCTCGCCCCCGGAAAGGCCTCGCGCAGCGCCTCCGGTGACTTGAAACGCCCGCTCTCGTCCAGGTTGTCTGCACTGGGCCGGCAGCGCGCACCGGGGATATGCCCTGCCAGCGCATCCACCGGCTCGTTCTCGCCACGAAAACGCTCCCGTGAACGTGCATCGAGCTTCAGCGCCCGGCTGGAAAAGACCTCGTCGGCCTCGACCCAGGTGTCGTCATCGAAGACCGGCGCCCAGTCACTTGCCGAGGTCTCCGCCTGCTCGCCCTCGACCAGCGTACCGCCCGCCTCGCGCCAGGCCGGCAACCCGCCATCGAGCACTCTCACGTCCGGGTGCCCCGCCCACTGGGCCAGCATCCACCAGGCGCGGGCCGCTGCGAGCTGTCCGCCCATATCGTCATACACCACCACCGGGCGGCCGGGCTCGACGCCGAGCCGGCGCAGCGTCGCGGCAAAGTCGCCGGGCTCGGGAAGCGGATGCCGGCCCCGCACGCCGGGCGACGAGGCCAGGTCGCGGTCGAGATCCAGATGACGGCTGGTGGGCACATGCCCTTCGCGCCACAGACGAATCCCGGCCTCGGGATCGCCGAGCCGAGCCCGACAATCCAGCACCACGGGTGTCGGCTGCTCCTGAAGCCAGTGATGCAACTCTTCGGCACCGATCAGGACATCGCTCATGCGTGCTCTCCTTCCAGCAATTCGATGGGCGCTCGGCTGGCGATCAGGCGTCGCCGGCCAGCCTGCAGGAAACGGACTTCGATCACCGGATTGGCCGGATCGCCCTCCACCACGCTGATCTCGCCTTCGCCGAATACAGCGTGATTCAACCGCTGGCCGACCCGATAGTCGGCAGCGCGCTCGGCAACCCCCGGCGTTTCGGCTGCCTCGACAGGCAGTTCAATCGGCGTCTCGGGCGACAGGGCCGACAGATAACGGCGCACCAGGTCGGGGCGCGCTACCGCGACGGGGGTAGTCTCTTGTGACCCCGCAAGGCGTTGCGCCACGCGCTGGCCATCCTGCCAGGCGGTTTCGCCGAGAAAACGGCTGGGCCGGTGCTCGCCGCCATCGTGCAGCATCACCAGACGCTCCCGGGCACGGGTAATGGCGACATAGAAAAGCCGACGTTCTTCCTCGAGCCGCTGGGGCGTCAGCGGGTTGTCCCGAGTATAGTGGGGAAAATCTTCCTCGTTGGTGCCAGCCAGCATCACCAGCGGCCACTCAAGCCCCTTGGCACCGTGCACCGTGTTGATCAGCACACCATCGTCGCGGTTCTCCACCGGCCGACGCAACAGGTCGGTGAAGGCTGCCAGGTCGCTCACCTCGCCGGCCTGCTCGATGAGCACATCCAGCAGGCGCACGTCTTCCTCGCCCTTGTCGCGACGCGCGGCGGCCCGCTTGAGCACCTTCTCCGCCTCCACCTCTTCGATCACATGGCCGAGCAGGCGGGCCGGCGACCAGCTCGAGCGTTTGGGCAGTTCGCACAGCAGAGCCCAGCGACGCTTGAGGGTACGCCGCTGATGGGGCTTGATGCCTTCCAGCAACGGATCGTGACGCTCGGGCCAGCGTTGGGTCTCGGCCAGGCGCGCCGCCAGTGCCGATAGACGCTCGCGGGGCACGAAGGGCGTCGGCTGGGACAACAACGTCAGCAGATGGCCGGGGTCCTGCAGCAGGGAAGCGTCCCGGGCCAGCATCAGATAGCCCGCCAACGCCTCGACCAACGGCAGGCGGAACACGAAGCGATCCTCCCGAGCCAGCCGGAAGGGAATTCCGGCGCGCAGCAGCGCCAGTTGCAGCGGCACCGACAGCGCCCAGCTACGCACCAGCAGACAGGCCTCCGAGAGGTTTCGGCCCTGGCGTTGCCAGGCGGCGAGTTCGTCGAGCAGTGCCTGACTGCCCTGATTCACCGCCAGTTGCGTGGCCGGATTGTCGGGCGCGGCCAGGCAGATCTGGTCGGGGCGGCGCCGGTTGGCGTCGATGGCATGATTGGCCACCAGCGCCAGGGCATGGCCATGCCGGAAGGTCGTCGAGAGCGGGTAATCGTGGGCGGCGCCGAAGGTCGCGGTGAAGTTCTCGAGCATGGTGTCGGGATGGGCACCGCGCCATTCATAGATGCACTGGTTGGCATCCCCCACCGCCATCACTGCCGCCTGGCGACCCGCCAGTACGGCCAGCAGGCGCTGCTGGGCGACATTGATGTCCTGATATTCGTCGATGATGACGTGATCGAGAAAGCCCTGCACCCGATCGCGCAGACCGGCGTCGGCCTCCAGGGCCCGCAGCGGGCGGTAGATCAGGTCGGCGTAGGTCATCAGGCCATGCTCGGCGAGCAGGGTCTCGGCCTGCTCGAAGGCGCCCACGAAGTGCTCGGTGCCATCGCCGAAATCGAGCCGTGCATAGAGCTCGGCGGGCTCGGCCATTTCCGCCTTGACCAGCCCGCAGAAGTGCGCCAGGGCTTCCAGCTTGTCGGCGTCGAGGGCGGTCTCGCGCGCCTCGGGCGCCCCTTCCAGGGCATTCAGCGACGCCTGGCGCAACAGGCGTTCGAGCTGCCAGTCGGCTGTCAGCAACTGGCGTGGCGCCAGCACGCCCCAGCGGGTCAGGCTCTGGCTGAGGCGATGTCCCAGAGAGTGAAAGGTTCGCACGTCGGGCAACCGCTGCCCCGCCGGCGCCATGGCCGTGAGCCGCGTCTGGAAGTCTTCGCGGGCGGAGCGGTTGAACATCAACACCAGCAGGCGTGTCGGGTCGACGCCTCGCTCGAGCAGTCTCAGCACCCGGGCGACCAGGGTGGTGGTCTTGCCGGCACCGGCTACCGCTGCGACCCGGGCATGGCCTCCATCATGCGCCACGACGGCGCGCTGTTCCGGCGTCAAACGCATGGCGCCTCGCCGTCCAGCCGCCCCAGCGGATGCCAGGCACCGCCACTGGTCAGCCCCAGCCAGGCGTCGCCTCGCTCGTCGACCCGCTCCTCGGCCTGCTCGATCAGTCGATAGAAGAGATTGCGCCCCAGCCGCGCGGCGAGCCCGAAGCGCACCGGCACTTCGGGAACCCATTCACCACGCGGCGTGGCGGTGACACTCAGGCGGTGAGTGTCGTCGAGCATCACCCGATCGCCCAGGTTGGTGACGACATGCCAGTCGCCCTGGTCATCGCGTTCGGCATCGACGGCGATGAAGGCCAGATCCTCGACCTGGATACGCTGCTTCTCGACGGGCGTCACCAGCCAGTGGGAGCCATCGTCTTCGCGGCGCAGAATGGTGGAGAGCAGTCGCACCAGGCGCGGCCGACCGATGACACCACCTTCGTGAATCCAGCGACCGTCGGCGGCGATCAGCAGGTCCATCTCGCCGGCGCGCTCGGGCGCCCAGCGATCCACCGGCGGAATTCCACCCGAGGCGTCGATATCGACCAGCAGTGAATCCAGATGCATGCGCCCTCCTTCCGGCACCGGGCTTTCTCGTCTTTGCCCGGGGACTAGACCAAGCCAGCCCTGGCCAATGACTGACGCACCTCGCTCGAGGCTTCGGGCGCGGCGGCCTTGAACAGTCGATAGAAGTTGGCGGCGGTCTGCATGGCCACCTCCTCGACGCTGATGCCGCGCTCGGAGGCAATGCATTCGGCCACTTCCACCACCCAGGCCGGCTCGTTGGGCTTGCCACGATGAGGAACCGGCGCCAGATAAGGGCTGTCGGTCTCGATCAACATGCGATCCAGCGGCAAGCGGCTCGCCAGCTCACGCACCGAGGTGGCATTGCGGAAGGTGACGATGCCCGACAGCGAGATATGGAACCCCATGCCGACCGCTTCGCGGGCCATGTCCAGGTCCTCGGTGAAGCAGTGCAGCACGCCGCCCACCTCGGGATCGACGTGTTCGCGTATCAGCGCCAGGGTATCTTCCCGAGCCTCGCGAGTATGGATGATCACCGGCAGGCCGAGCTGGGTGGCCGCGATCAGGTGGCGGCGAAAGCGCTCGTACTGCACTTCACGCGGCACGCCATCATAGTGATAGTCGAGCCCGGTCTCGCCGATGGCCACAGCGCCATGGCCGTCGGCCGTTTCCATGATGGCCTCGACGCTCGGCTCCTCGGGCACCTCGTGCAGGGGATGGACGCCGGCGGAAATCACCACGTCATCGTGTTCGCGAGCGAGGGCGGCGAGGCCGGGCACGCCCTCGAGCGTCGTCGCGATGGCCAGGAACTGGCGCACGTCACGGGCGCGGGCCGCCTCCAGGGCTGCCCCGACATCACCGTCATGGGTGCGCGGATCGAGGCGGTCGAGATGACAGTGGGAATCGACAAACATGCGCTAGCTTCACCGGTTGTGAATGGATGGAGTGGTATGCGACGTACTCGGCCGGTTCAGGATCTCAACAGGGCCGCCCAGCGCACCAGCCAGGCTTCAAGCACCAGTTGCGGATTGGGGTTGTTCCCCTCGGCCAGCAGGCGCCGTTGTTCGCGAGCATAGTCCAGCAGCCGGAACCAGTCGCGGACCCGGGCATTCTTGACCGCCTGGCGGTACAACGGCAACAGATCGGGATTGCGCAACTCGGCGGAGACGCCCGACAACCCGAGGCGAATCAGGTCCTCGAGCCAGGCGATACCGTACCACAGGATGGCGTCGATCGACTGCCGATCCAGTCGCGCGGCCTCGGCGACCGGCTCCGCGCCGCGCACCAGGGCATCGAAGGTTTCGTGAAGCTGCTGACGCAAGGCCCGGGACTCCGGATCGGCCAGTTCGAGGGCCCGTAGCGGCAGGCCCCCCGACGCGCGCCACCAGAAGCGCGCATCCTCCTCGCCGCCGAGCCGCTCGCCCAGCCAGGCCAGGCTTTGCGCCTCATCCGCCGTCGCCAGGCTCCATTGTTGACAACGCGAGCGAATGGTCGGCAGCAGGTGCGAGGGAATGTCGGACAACAGCACGAACAGGGTCTTGCCGCCGGGCTCCTCCAGGCTCTTGAGCAGGGCGTTGGAGGCCGCCACGTTCATGGCTTCGGCCGGCGCGATGACGATCACCCGGTAGCCGCCCTGCTGGGCGGTCTGGGAGACGAAGGCATTGACGTCGCGCACCGGACCGATGCGGATCTGACGCTTGCCCTCCTCGGGCGAGACGCGCATCAAATCCGGATGATAGCCGGATGCCAGCATCTGGCAGGCGTGGCACTGGCCACACGCGAATTCGCCGGGCGCGGCGCACAGGGTCCGGGCGATCAACGCCTCGGCCAGCGACTGCTTGCCGATGCCCTTCGGCCCGGCAAACAGCAAGGCGTGCGGCAGGCGACCGGCATCGGCGAGGCGCGTGATCTCCTGCCAGCGCGTCGCCAGCCAGGGATAGGGGCGCACGATGTCCGTCATGCCCAGGCCTCCAGGCAACCATCGAGCAGCGATTTCAATTCATCCTGCACGGCGTCCAGCGGCTGGTCGGCGTTCACCACGTAGACGCGCTCCGGCGCTTCGTCGGCGCGTTCCAGATAGGCACGGCGTACGGCATCGAAGAACTCGGCGCGCTCGCGCTCGAAGCGGTCACGCTGGCCACCGTCACGGTCGAGACGCCCCTCGAGCCGGCGCTGGGCCGCTGCCATGGGCATGTCCAGCAGCAACGTCAGGTCGGGCGTCAGGCCGCGCTGGACGAACGCCTCCAGTTCGGCAATACGCGCGGTGTCGATACCACGTCCGCCTCCCTGATAGGCAAAGGTGGCATCGGTGAAGCGGTCACAGACCACCCAGGCTCCCCGCTCGAGCGCCGGGCGCACGACCCGGGCCAGATGCTGGGCCCGGGCGGCGAACACCAGCAGCAGTTCGGCGTCATCGTCAAGCGGTTCGTCAGCGGCGGGGTCGAGCAACAGCTTGCGAATGGCCTCGGCCCGGGGGGTGCCCCCCGGCTCCCGGGTGCGTACCACCTCGAGGCCTCGCGCCTCGAGATGGTCGGCCACCAGCGCGAGGTTGGTGGACTTGCCCACGCCTTCGCCGCCTTCCAGGGTGATGAAGCGTCCTCGGCGTTGCATGGTGGCGCCTCCTGGCACTCAACGGTTGCGAATGTAGCGATTGACGGCGTTGTTGTGCTCGCGCAGCGTGCGCGAGAAATGATGCGTACCATCGCCGCGCGAGACGAAATAGAGCGCATCGCCCTCGGCGGGATTCACGGCCGCCTCCAGGGAGGCGCGTCCCGGCAGAGCGATCGGCGTCGGCGGCAGGCCCTCGATCACATAGGTGTTGTAGGGCGTGGCCTCGCGCAGATCGGCACGGGTGATGTTGCCATCGTAATTCTCGCCCATGCCATAGATCACGGTGGGGTCGGTCTGCAGGCGCATGCCTCGCTCGAGCCGACGCACGAATACCCCGGCGATGCGCCCCCGCTCCCCCGGTGCACCGGTTTCGCGCTCCACCAGCGAGGCCAGGATCAACGCCTCGTAGGGAGTTTCCAGGGGAAGGTCCTCGGCACGCTCGGACCAGGCCGCCGCGAGACGCTCGTCCATCCGCTCCAGAGCCTGGCGCAGGATCTCGAGATCGCTGACGCCCTTGCGATACCGATAAGTATCGGGGAAGAAACGACCTTCCGGATGTTCGCCCTCACGACCCAACTGCGCCATGATCTCGGCGTCGCTCAACTCGCGGGTATCGTGCTCGAGCTTTTCGGCCCCATCCAGGGCATCGCGCATCTGGTCGAAGGTCCAGCCCTCGGGGATGGTCAGGCCGTACCTGACCACTTCGTGACGACGCAGCCGCTCGAGCAGCGCCTGCCCGTCCATGCCCGGTTCGAGCCGATATTCCCCGGGGCGAAGCGCCGGCACGGCATCGGGTTCGAGGCGCGTCAACAGGCGGAAGGCCCAGCCATCCTCGATGATACCGCGCTCATCGAGCTCGGCGATGACCCGGTGGTAGCCCGCGCCTTCCGACACCTCATAGATGACCGGCGCATCGATCGCCAGCGGCACATCGAAACGCGTTTCCCAGTAACGGTATCCTCCGCCGACGATCAGTGCCACCAGGATCATCAGCGGCGGCAGAAACTTCAACGCACGCTTCATGCCTCGTCTTCCTCGTCTCGCTGGCCCGCCTCTCCCGCATGGCGCGGATAACCCAGCAGCGCATGGGCTTCGGCCTGCAGCTCGCGGTGGACGCTGCCAAGCCGCCAGCACGCCAACATTCGTCCTCGCGCGTCATCCAGGCGGTGCACCGGCCAGAGGCCCTGAACGGCATTGCCGAGCCAGACCGCCTCGGCGTCCTCGAGTACCTCGGGGGCGGCATCCACTTCCTGAATGCCGAGACGCCGGCACAAGCCGTCCCGCAGGGTACCGGCCACACCGCAGCGCGCCAGTCCGGGCGTTTCCAGGCGCCCGTCGCGTCGCCAGAAGAGGTTCATGCTGGTCGCCTCGACCAGGCGCCCCTCGCTGTCGCACAGCAGGCCTTCGGCGACATCCGGATCCTGCCATTCGGCACGGGCCATGACATTTTCCAGGCGGTTGAGATGCTTGAGACCGGCAAGACGCGGCTGAATTCCCAACGCCAATCGGCAGTGACGTACGCGCACCCCTTGCCACCAGCGCTCGGGAGACGGGGCGAAGGGAGTGGCACGCCAGCGCAGGCGCGGTGCGGGCGAGTCGGGAAGCCGGTAGCCACGCCCACCGCTGCCGCGGGTCAGGGTCAGCTTGAGCACCCGGAGTCCAGCGCCCGCCCGGCCCGGCAGGGCATCCAGGGCCGAACGCGACGGCATGGCGATTCCCAATCGCTCGCAGCCCCGTGCGAGACGCGCCATGTGCGCCTCCCAGAGCGTCGCCACACCATCCCGGACCAGGACAGTCTCGAACAGGCCGTCGCCGTAAGCCAGGCCACGGTCATCGAAGGGCACGCCCTCTCCGACCGCCATGTCATCCGGCGGCAGGCTCACACCTTCGAGAAGATCAAGGTGCCGTTGGTACCGCCGAAGCCGAAGGAGTTCGACAGGCTCACGTCGATCTTCATCTCACGGGCGGTATGGGGCACATAATCCAGTTCGCACCCGTCCTGGAGGTTGTCCAGGTTGATGGTCGGCGGCGCTACCTGGTCACGGATCGCCAGCACGCTGAACACCGCCTCGACGGCACCGGCGGCACCGAGCAGATGACCGATCATCGATTTGGTCGAGCTGACGGCCACCTCGCGGGACGCCTCGCCCAGTACCCGCTCAACGGCACGGCTCTCGGCGAGGTCGCCGGCCTGTGTCGAGGTGCCATGGGCGTTGATGTAGTCGACGGCCGACGGATCGATGCCGGCATCGCGAATGGCATTGCTCATCGACATCGCCGCGCCGCTGCCGTCTTCGGGCGGAGCGGTCATGTGATGGGCATCGTCGCTCATGCCGAAACCGGTGAGCTCGGCATAGATGGGCGCGCCCCGGGCGACGGCATGCTCGTATTCCTCCAGCACCATGACGCCGGCGCCATCGGAAAGCACGAAACCATCCCGGTCACGATCCCAGGGGCGGCTCGCCGCTTCGGGATCGTCATTGCGGGTGGAAAGCGCCCGCGCCGCGGAGAAACCGCCCAGTCCCAGCGGGGTGGTCGCCATCTCGGCGCCACCGCAGATCATCACGTCGGCATCGCCATAGGCGATGGTCCGGGCGCTGTAACCGATGTTGTGGGTACCGGTCGTGCAGGCGGTGGTGATGGCGATATTGGGACCGCGGAAGCCATGCTGGATCGCCAGGTTGCCGGAGATCATGTTGATGATCGAACCCGGCACGAAGAACGGAGAAATGCGACGTGCCCCGCCCTTCTGCAGAGCATTGTGGTTATGCTCGATCATCGGCAGACCGCCGATGCCGGAACCGATGGCCACCCCGATCCGGTGAGCGTTGCTCTCGTCGCATTTCAGCCCGGCATCCTCGATCGCCTGGCCGCCGGCCGCCACCCCGTACTGGATGAACAGGTCCATCTTCCTGGCATCCTTGGGATTGAGGTAGGGGCTGATGTCGAAATCCTTCACCGAGCCCCCGAAACGGGTATTGAAGCCGCTGGCATCGAAGTGCTCGATCGGGGCGATACCGCTCTTGCCGGCCACGATGTTCCGCCAGCTCTCTTCGACGGTGTTCCCCACAGGCGTGACCAAGCCAAGCCCGGTCACCACAACCCTTCTGCGAGCCATCAGCTTTCCTCCAGACATTTCAAGATAGTGCAGCCCCCGAGGGGCATTCATTGCCAGGTATTATACCCGACTCATCGCACGCTGTACGCCATCCAGGGCCTCGTGCAATGAAGCATGGCAATGCCGAACGACGCAGTCCCCATCACATGCCCCCATAGCATAAGAGCCGCCCTGCATCGCAGGACGGCTCTCTCCGGGCATTACCCGGACCTTTCAGCAAGCGGGGTCGACCGCGCCCTTACTGGTGGGCGTTGACGTAGTCGATGGCTTCCTGAACGGTGGTGATCTTCTCGGCTTCCTCGTCGGGAATTTCGGTATCGAATTCCTCTTCGAGCGCCATCACCAGCTCGACGGTATCCAGGGAATCGGCACCGAGATCCTCGGTGAAGGAAGATGAGCTCTGGATGTCCTCTTCCTTGACGTTCAGGCGCTCGGCCACAACCTTCTTCACGCGCTCTTCGATGGTGCTCATTATGACGTACTCCAGTCGTTCACGTTAGCCGTTCTGATGACCAGCCGGTTCAAATCCGCAAGCATAAGCTGCGGGGTAGTTTATAGACCGCTCTGGGTCGACGCAACCGCCGCATGCCGCGGTATCAACGCATGTTCATGCCGCCATTGACGTGCAGGGTTTCGCCAGTGATGTAGCTTGCCGTCTCGCCGGTCAGAAAGCCCACGGCGGCGGCGATTTCCTCGGGGCGACCGAGCCGCGAAAGAGGAATCTGGCCGAGCAGCGCTTCCTGCTGCGCCTCGGGCAGCGACTCGGTCATGTCGGTGGCGATGAAGCCCGGCGCGACGGCATTGACCGTGATGTCACGCGCGGCCACTTCACGCGCCAGCGCTCGGGTGAAACCTTCCATGCCGGCCTTGGCCGCCGCATAGTTGGCCTGCCCCAGGTTACCCATGGTGGCAACCACCGAACTGATGGAAACGATACGCCCGAAACGCGCCCGGGTCATGCCGCGCAGGCAAGCCTTGCTGACGCGATACACCGACTTCAGGTTGGCGTCCATGACCGCGTCCCAGTCTTCTTCCTTCATGCGCATCAGCAGATTGTCGCGCGTGATCCCGGCATTGTTGACCAGGATGGTCGGCGCGCCGAATTCCTCGCCGATGGACTTGATCAGGGCATCCACGCTCTGCTGGTCGGTCACGTCCAGACGACGCCCGGCCCCCTCGATGCCATGCTCCTTGAGGTCGGCGTCGATGCGCTCGGCACCGGCATCGCTGGTGGCGGTGCCGATCACGATGCGCCCCTGACGCCCCAGCTCGTGGGCGATAGCGCGGCCGATGCCGCGACTGGCCCCGGTGATCAGGGCGACTCTACGCTCGGTTGTCATGCTCTCTTCCATTCTCGTCCGGGAGAGGGTGTCAGCCATTGGCCGACGGCGACTGGCCAGCCGCTTCGCGGGCCAGTTCCAGGGCAGCGGTGAGGCTGTCCGGATCATTGACGGACAGTCCCCGGCTACCCCGGGCAATTCGCTTGTTGAGGCCGGTCAGAACCTTGCCCGGGCCACACTCGATGAACACCTCGGCACCCAGCCCCGACAGGGCCTCGACGCAGGAGGTCCAGCGCACCGGCTGATAGAGCTGCTCGATCAGGCGAGTGCGCAGCGTCTCGACATCGGCATGCGCCTCGGCATCGACATTCTGGATCACCGTGTAGCGCGGCGCACGCAGGTCGATCGACGCCATGGCCTCGGCCAGCCGATCGGCCGCCGGACGCATCAGGTCGCAGTGCGAAGGCACCGACACCGGCAGCGGCATGGCGCGCTTGGCACCGGCCTCCTGACAGGCCGCGATGGCCCGGTCGACGGCCGCCTTGCTGCCGGCGATGACCACCTGTCCCGGCGCATTGTAGTTGACTGCTGCCACGACGTCGCCCTCGGCCGCCTTGGCACAGGCCGCCTCGACCGTATCGTCATCGAGACCGAGCACGGCGGCCATGGCGCCCTCACCCATGGGCACGGCGTCCTGCATCGCCTCGCCACGCAGCTTGACCAGGCGTACGCCTTCGGCAAAGGGCAACGCACCGGCGCACACCATGGCGCTGTACTCGCCCAGGCTATGCCCGGCCATGGCCACGGGACGCGGCCCTTCCAGCTCCTGCCAGACGCGCCAAATCGACACGCTGGCGGTCAGCAGCGCCGGCTGGGTGCAGGCAGTGGCGTTGAGCGACTCGGCAGGCCCTTCCTGAACCACCTGCCAGAGATCGTAGCCCAGCGCATCGGACGCCTCTTCGAAGGTGGTCCCCACCACGCTGTAGCGTTCCGCCAGCTCGCGCAGCATGCCGATCTGCTGGGAGCCCTGCCCGGGAAAGATGAGGGCAAGGGATTGGGTCATGTCGATCACCTTTGCTTTTGTTGACTTGCCTCGCCATCCGCCACATCCGTGACAGCGGCGGCGAGTGCCCTGGATCCACTGGCGTCTCGACCGTCGTCGACGGCCGAGGCGCCAGCAGACCGGCGCTGGCCGAGCTCGGCGGCCAGGCAACCCGGCAGGTCATGGGCCACTTCCCGGGCCGCGCGTGCCACGGCGTAATGGAAGCCGGCGGCATCGGCCCCGCCGTGACTCTTGATGACGATGCCATCGAGCCCCAGCAGGCTGGCGCCGTTGTAACGCACCGGATCGAGTTCGCCGCGCAACCTCGCAAGGGCCGGCCGCGCCAGCCACCCCACCAGTCGACTGGACCAGTGAGCCTCGAAGGTCGCCTGAACCCGGCGTACCAGCATGCGCGCCAGCCCCTCGCTGGCCTTGAGCACGGCGTTGCCGACGAAACCGTCGCACACTACCACGTCGACCTCGCCGGAAAAGATCGCATCGCCCTCGACGAAGCCCAGATACCGCAACCCCGTCTCGCCCCGCAGCAGCTCATCGGCACGCTGAACACTGGCCGTGCCCTTGGTGCCTTCGACGCCGACGTTGAGCAGGCCGATCCGAGGATGCGCGAGATCGTCGATGCGCCGCGCCATGACGTCACCCATCAGGGCGAAATCCCTGAGCCGCTCGGCCTCGACATCGACATTGGCGCCGAGATCGAGCAGATAGCAGCGCCCCTCGCGACGCGTCGGTATCGCGGTGCTGATGGCCGGACGCGACAGGCCGGCCACCATGCCGAGCGCACGCCGCGCCAATGCCATCAGCGCCCCGGTGTTGCCGGCACTGACCCCGGCATCGGCCTCGCCTTTGGCCAGGCACGCCAGCATGCCCGACATGCTGGTATCGGCATTGCCGCGCAGCACCTCGGCGGGCCGCTGGTCCTGGCTGACGACATCCGGCGCATCCACCACGCATAAACGCGACGACGCCGCGGCGAAGGACCGCGGCAGCCGGGAGATCTCGTCGTCCAGTCGTCGGGCGGGACCGAAAAGCCGGATATCGAGACCGGGGTCGGCCATGACGGCACTAGCGGCACCCGCCACGGCAGCACGGGGACCCAGATCCCCTCCCATGGCGTCAACGGCAATCCGCATCTCAACGAGCAGGCGTCATGGCGTCAGGTCGCCGTCTTCAGACGTCGACGACCTTGCGACCACGATAGAAGCCATCCGGGGCCACGTGGTGGCGCAGATGGGTGGTACCGGTTTCCTTGTCCTGGGACAGCGCCTTGCCGGTCAGGGCGTCGTGGCTACGACGCATGCCGCGCTTGGAACGGGTCTTGCGGTTCTGTTGAACTGCCATGAGATATCACTCCAGAGTGAATCGATGAAATATCAGTGTTTGCCCTTGAGGTGCTTGAGCACGTCGAAGGGGCTCTTGGAGGGCGTGTCCGAACCGACGGTACCCGCCCCGCTGCTCAGCTGGTCGCGCGAGACCTGGCAATCGGCCTCGTCGTGGTAAACCACCTGGGGCAGGCTGAGGATCAACTCATCCTCCACCACCGCCAGCAGGTTCAGCTGTTCGTTTTCCACCAGCACCGGTTCATGGGTGCTCGGCAGATCCGACGCCAGAGCATCGCTGGTCACCAGCCCCAGCAGGAAGTCGCTCTCGACCTCGCTCGCCATGGGCGACAGGCAACGTCGGCACGGCAACTGCAGCCCGGCCTCGAGATGGCCTTCGATCCCCCGACGCCCCTGGGCATCGATGGTGAAGTGCAGCCATACCTGGGCGTCCCCGTGCTGCTCGCCGATCGCCTCGGCAAGCCGGGGCATATCGGCCAGCGCGACAAGGCCTTCTAGGCGTTCGCCATGGGCGGCGAGCTTGTAGGGCTCGACCCGGCTCGGAAGTCGTGAGGTCAACATAGGCGCGCAATGATAGGCACTCCCCCAGCGCCTGTCAAAGCCGCCATCGTCTCGGGTTACAATGCCCGGCGAATGCCATCGTCATCCCGCCTCATTTTGCCTGGAGACCTCATGTCACGACTGGTCCTCGCCTCCGGCTCACGCTTCCGCCGCCAACTGCTCGATCGCCTGGATATTCCCTATGCCTGGGCGAGCCCGGACATCGACGAGACACCGCGCGACGGCGAGTCGCCACAATCCCTGGTGCACCGCCTGTCGCTATCCAAGGCGGAGCGGCTGGCGGCAGACTGGCCGGATCACCTGATCATCGGCTCCGACCAGGTCGCGGTGTTCGACGACCGCCCGCTCGGCAAGCCCGCCGACGAAGCCGCGGCACGCCAGCAACTGGCGGCTTTCTCCGGACATCGCGTACGCTTCCTGACCGGCCTGGCCCTGATCGACACCCGCCACGGCAGTCACCGGGTATGCCACGAAAGCTACGACGTCGTCTTCCGCCGCCTGACGTCGGACGAGATTGCCCGCTACGTCGAACGGGAGCGCCCCCTGGACAGCGCCGGCAGCTTCCGCATGGAAGGCCTTGGCATCACGCTGTTCGAACGCCTGGAAGGCGACGACCCCAATACCCTGATCGGCCTGCCGCTCATCCGCCTCTGCGCCATGCTCCGCGACGCCGGGCTCGATCCGCTGAAGTAACCCAAAGAGGGAAGAGCGCGGCTATAGCCGCTCGAAGGAGCAAGAACGTGGCTACGCCACTGGAAGATAAACTGCCCGACTTCAGGGTTATCTGACCTCTTCCCTCTTCTCCCTTCCTACTTCAACGCAGTTGATAACGCACCGGCGCCTCGGTGCTCGATAAGCCGAGCACCGAGGCCATGACGCTACCGAAGCGCCGCGATAGCCGTTCGAAGGGGTCAAGCTGCGGGGTATAATCGTGCCGGCGCGGCTCTTCCAGCAGGCGTCGCTCCTCGCCATCCAGGTTGCCCAGCCGGTCCACCAGACCGAGATCGAGCGCCTGCTCGCCGGTCCAGATCAGCCCGCTGAACAGGCGCTCGTCATCGGCCAGGCGATCGCCGCGGCCAGCCTTGACGTCATCGATGAACTGCTTGTGCGTGGTGGCCAGCACCTCCTGCCAGAAGCGCTGCTGGGACGGCTCGATATCCGTGAAGGGATCGAGGAAGTCCTTGTTCTCGCCGGCCGTGAACACCCGACGCTCGATACCCAGCCGCTGGATGGCCTGCTCGAAGCCGAAGCCGGCGTGGATCACCCCGATGGAGCCCACCAGGCTGGCCGGCGCGGCGACGATCTCGTCCGCTGCCGAGGCGATATAGTAGGCGCCACTGGCGCCGATGTCCTCGACGACCGCGATGATCGGTTTGTCGCCACTCTCGCGCAGCCGCATCACTTCATCATAGATGCGCTGCGACTGTACCGGGCTGCCGCCCGGACTATCGATATGCAGCACCACCGCCTTCGCGCCCGGCGCCTTCCAGGCACGTTCTATGCCTTCGATGACGCGCGAGGCGCTCGCCGGCGACTCGCGATCGATCACACCCTCCACCTCGACCACGCCGAGATGCGGCCCCTTGGCCTCCACTGGCCCCTGGGCGGCAAAGAGGCCATAGAATGACAACGCCAGAAAGGCCAGGAACAACAGCGCGAAGACGAAGCGAAAGAACAGCTTCCAGCGTCGTGAACGACGCTGTTCGACGAGTACCCCGTCGATCCAGCGGTCGAGCATGGCCTGTTCGGCAAGGCGACGGCGCTCACGCAGCGTTTCGGCTTCCTCGCCCTCGGCGTCTTCGGCCGCGGACTCGCCTTGAGTGCGGGCTTGCCGACGCCGCCGCGCCTCCTCCGCCGAAAGCTCCGGGCCTTCGGTCCAGTCGTCGCTGTTTTCGCTCATCGTGACCTCGTCTTCCAGACGCTTGCGCGAACTTGCTCAGCCATGCAGCCAGTCGATCAGCTCGGGAAAATTCCCGGCCGTGAAGGTCGGCCGACTGGCGGCGAGGCGCTCTGGCTCGTGAACCCCATAGGTGACCGCAATGCGGTCCATGCCCAGGGCACGGGCCATTTCCATGTCATATTCGGTATCGCCGACCATCACCGCCTCCTCGGCCGCCACGCCGAGCTCGTCGAGCAATTCCTCGAGCATCTGCGGATGCGGCTTGGAGCGGGTCTCGTCGGCCGTGCGGCTGGCATGGAACCAGGCGCCGCTTCCGCTTTCGCGAAAGACGCGATCCAGGCCCCGCCGGCTCTTGCCGGTGGCCACCGCCAGGCGTGCGCGATCATCGGCCCGCAGGCGCGCCACCCCCTCGCTCACGCCGGGATAGAACGGCATCGGCGTCGTGTCGCCCTCGACGAAGTAATGAGCATAGCGTTGCTTGAGCGCCTCGGCACGCTCGGCATCGATGCCCGGGCACAGCTTGGCGATGGCCTCGGGCAGGCCCAGCCCGATGATGTCGCGCACCCGGTCGTCCGGCAGCTCACCCCAGCCGATGTCGCGGCCGGCGGCCTGCATGCTGGCGACGATCCGGCCCACGGAGTCCATCAGGGTGCCATCCCAGTCGAAGATCATCAGTCGATAACGCATGGTGTCTCCACGTCATTGCGCCTGGCGGGCACGTGCCAGCACGGCATCGAGCGACTCGCCGAGCGGCGCGCGAATCTTGACCGGCTTGCCGCTGGTCGGTTCGGGGAAGGTCAGCTCGGACGCATGCAGGAAGAGCCGTGACAGATCCCAGCGGGCGGCCAGACGCTGCCCCTCGCGGGAACCGTACTTGTCGTCGCCCAGCAGCGGATGACCGGCATGCGCCGCATGCACGCGAATCTGGTGGGTACGCCCGGTCACCGGCTCCGCCTCCATCAGGGTCGCCCCGGCGAAGGTCTCGCGCACGGCAAAGCGCGTGCGGGCGACCTTGCCATTGGCATCGACCCGCACGCGTCGCTCGCCATTGCCGGCATCGAAGCGGTCCAGGCGGGCGCTGACGAAGTCGCGACGCGCCGGCCAGCGACCGGCGACCAGCGCCAGATAGCGCTTGGTCATCTCGTGACGCTTGAGCGCGGTATTGAGCGTCAGCAGCGCCGTGCGCGACTTGGCCAGCAGCAGGCATCCCGACGTATCGCGGTCCAGGCGATGAACCAGCTCGAGGAAGTCCAGATCCTCGCGCACCTGACGCAACGCCTCGATCAAGCCGATCTTGACCCCGCTGCCGCCGTGCACGGCGAGACCGGACGGCTTGTTGAGCACCAGCCAGTCGCGCCCTTCGAGCAGCACGCTGCCGGCCAGCAGGTTGCGCAGGTTGTCGCTGACCTCGCGGACCGCCTCGCGGGGCGCCAGCTTGAGCGGCGGAATACGCACCACATCGCCGGTCGCCAGACGCGAGTCGGCCTTGACGCGCTTCTTGTTCACCCGCACCTCGCCCTTGCGCACGATGCGGTAGATCAGCGAGCGCGGCGCGCCCTTGAGACGCGTCATCAGAAAATTGTCGACCCGCTGACCTGCCTGGCCCTCGGTCACTTCCACCCATTGTACGTCGCGGCCATCGGCCATGCCGGCTCACTCCACTGGATACTGCGCAAAGGGCGCATTCTACCGCAGTAAGCGCCATTCTGCGCCAATTGCTGGGCACCCCCTTTACTGTTATATTGCCGATTCGTTCCAGTGGGTTGAAATACCCGTGAAACGCGCCTGCACGACTCACACGCAGGCCGGAGCGAAAAGATCAGGCCGCGACGACGCTCGCCAATCCGAGGTCCCGCCGCCGAAGTGAAAGCGATACAACGCCACGCCCGCCCGATCGCGCCCGCAATGACGCGATAGGAGATCACGGGATACGTACAACATCGTGCCGGAGGCCGGCGTTGGCGAATCGATGAATGCCAGGTGTTGGCGGTGACCGCAGGGCCGGATGGGCGAAGTCCCGCCGAGACATGTCCTGCCTCCGCCCCGTACTCAACATGATCATGCCGTGCCGGCCAGGCCAAGCACTCGCCACCGACACGGCCGGGCGCAGTTCCGCATCCGCGACATGCGCTGAGCACAAGCACGCAGCACCCAGCGGTTCGCCTTCGTCGATGCATGGAAGCCCCAGGGCTTGATGATCGTCGCGAAAGGCACGGGTTTCGAGACTATGGTGGGCGGTCCAGCGCGTCGTCCCTGACGACGCCGAGACGCAAACGCCTGCACCTGGCCGGAATACCGAGCCCAATACCGCCCGACATCAGGTTCATGGGGCTATCCGAACGCCCGCCGGCGCGTCCATTTTGCGAGACGCCATGAAACGGATGCTCATCAATGCGACCCAGCCCGAAGAGCTGCGCGTCGCTCTGGTCGATGGACAACGCCTCTACGACCTGGACATCGAATCCGGTGCCCGGGAACAGAAAAAAGCCAACATCTATCGCGGCAAGATCACCCGCGTCGAACCGTCGCTGGAAGCCGCCTTCGTCGACTTCGGCGCCGAACGTCACGGTTTCCTCCCCCTCAAGGAAGTCTCCCGCGACTACTTCATCAAGGAACCCTCCGGACGTCCCAGCATCAAGGAAGTCCTCAAGGAGGGCCAGGAAGTCATCGTCCAGGTCGACAAGGAAGAACGTGGCAACAAGGGCGCGGCCCTGACCACCTTCATCAGCCTGGCCGGTCGCTTCCTGGTACTGATGCCCAACAACCCTCGCGCCGGCGGCATCTCGCGGCGCATCGAGGGCGAGGAGCGAGCCCAGCTCAAGGAAGCCATGGGCCAGTTGACTGTGCCCGACAAGATGGGCCTGATCGTGCGCACCGCCGGCATCGGCCGCTCTCCCGAGGAACTGCAGTGGGACCTGGACTATCTGGTGCAGGTGTGGGAGTCGATCACCGGTGAAGCCGGCAAGCGCCCCGCCCCCTTCCTCATCTATCGCGAATCCAACGTCATCATCCGCGCCATGCGCGACTACCTGCGCCAGGATATCGGCGAGGTACTGATCGACAGCGAGGAGGTCCACCAGGAAGCGCTCACCTTCATTCGCCAGGTGATGCCTTCCTATCAGCAGAAGATCAAGCGCTACGCCGACGAAGTGCCGCTGTTCTCGCGCTTCCAGATCGAATCGCAGATCGAGACCGCCTACGAGCGCGAGGTCAAGCTGCCCTCCGGCGGTTCCATCGTCATCGACCATACCGAAGCACTGGTCTCGATCGACATCAACTCGGCGCGCGCCACCCGTGGCAGCGACATCGAGGAAACCGCGCTGCAGACCAACCTCGAGGCCGCCGACGAGATCGCCCGCCAGTTGCGCCTGCGCGACATCGGCGGCCTGGTGGTCATCGACTTCATCGACATGTCGCCGGCCCGCAACCAGCGCGAAGTCGAGAACCGCGTGCGCGACGCACTCAAGATCGATCGCGCCCGGGTACAGATCGGCCGCATCTCGCGCTTCGGCCTGATGGAGATGTCCCGTCAGCGCCTGCGCCCGTCGCTCGGCGAAACCAGCGGCGTGGTCTGCCCGCGCTGTGACGGCCAGGGCACCATCCGCGACGTGCGCTCCATCTCTCTGTCGATCATGCGCCTGATCGAGGAAGAGGCCATGAAGGAGCGCAGCGCCCAGATCCGCGCCATCCTGCCCGTTCCCGTGGCCACCTACCTGCTCAACGAGAAGCGCAGCGTGCTGGCCGACATCGAGCAACGCCAGGGCGTACGCGTGGTGCTGCTGCCTCATCCCGACATGGACACGCCGCACTATGACGTGCAGCGCCTGCGCGACGATCACGTCGACGAGGAAGGCGGCATCCAGTCCAGCTTCGAGCTCTCCACCGACACCGAAGTCGGCCGCGAGCCCGAAGCGGCCTTCGGCAGGCCCGTCAAGCGCGACGAGGCCGCGGTGAAGACCGTCGTGCACCACGAGCCGGCCCCGGCATCCCTGCAGCAGGATACGCCGAGCCAGCCAGCCGCCAACAAGCCAGCCGCCAACAAGCCAGCCACCAGCAAGCCTGCTCCCGGCAAGCCGGCCGCTGCCCCGGTGCCGAGCCAGCGCGAAGGCGTGCTGGGCCGGCTGGTCAAGGGCTTCACCCGTCTGCTGAGTGGCGAAGAAGATACCCAAAGTGGCCAGTCCACTGCCCAGTCGGCCCAGCCGCGCAGCGAAACCCAGACGCGCGACACCTCCGGCAAGCAGCAGGACAAGAGCGACCAGGGTGGCTCTTCCTCCTCCGGTAGCAGCAGCGGTCGCCAGCGCAACCGTCGTCAGCGCTCCGACAGCTCGCGCAACGACAACCGTGGCAGCGGCAGCACCAAGGGGCAGTCCCAGGGAGCCGACAAGTCGACGTCTTCCGACAATCAGAGCCGCGGCGGTCGTGGTGGCCGCGACCGTCGGCAGGACGATGGACGAAGCAATGCCCAGGAGACGCGCGGTTCCTCCTCCAAGGACACGCGCAAGAGTCAGGACAACCAGGGCAAGGGCCAGGACAGCCGCGGCAAGTCGCAGGAGTCCCGCAAGTCCAGCGACAGCGAGCGTCAGAAGGAAAACGCCGAGGTCGCCAAGACCGAGCGCAAGAACGACGACGCCAAGGCGACGACATCCGAGAAGCCCAAGCGCACACGCAACAATCCGCGTCAGCGCAGTCGTCAGCATGCCCTGAACCCCAAGGCCGAAGCCGAGCAGAAACGCCTGCAGGAAGAAGCCGCCCAGCAAGCGCCCCAGGCCGAGGCTGACGACAAGGCGACCAAGCCCGAAGCTGAAGCGCCTCAGGCCAAGCAGTCGGTGAAGACTCAGGAGCCGACCGAGGCCAAGGCGGCCACTGACCAGCCGGCCGAAGCCTCCAAGGCTGAGACCAAGACCAAAGAGACTGCCAAGCCCGAGGCCGAAGCATCTCAGGCCAAGGAGTCGAAGGCCGAGTCGACCCAGCAGCCAAAGAAGGCTCAAGAGCCGACCGAGACCAAGGCTGCCACTGACCAGCCGGTCGAAGCCGCCAAGGCTGAGACCAAAGAGACTGCCAAGCCCGAGGCCGAAGCATCTCAGGTCAAGGAGTCGCAGGCCGAGTCGACCGAGACCAAGGCTGCCACTGACCAGCCGGCCGAAGCCGCCAAGTCCGAGGCGACCGCGCCCAAGGCCGAGGCTGAAACCCAGGCCAAGGCCAAAGAGACTGCCAAGCCCGAGGCCGAAGCATCTCAGGCCAAGGAGTCTCAGGCCGAGTCGGCCCAGCAGCCGAAGAAGGCTCAAGAATCGGTCGAGACCAAGGCTGCCGCTGACCAGCCGGTCGAAGCTGCCAAGCCCGAGGCGAGTGCGCCCAAGGCCGAGGCCGAAGCATCTCAGGCCAAGGAGTCTCAGGCCGAGTCGACCCAGCAGCCGAAGAAGGCTCAGGAACCGACCGAGACCAAGGCTGCCGCTGACCAGCCGGCCGAAGCCGCCAAGTCCGAGGCGACCGCGCCCAAGGCCGAGGCTGAAACCCAGGCCAACGCCAAAGAGAGCGCCAAGGCCGAGGCCGAAGCATCTCAGGCCAAGGAGTCTCAGGCCGAGTCGATCCAGCAGCCGAAGAAGGCTCAGGAGCCGACCGAAACCAAGGCTGCCACTGACCAGCCGGCCGAAGCCGCCAAGTCCGAGGCTGAAAGCCAGGCCAAGGCCAAAGAGACTGCCAAGCCCGAGGCCGAAGCACCTCAGGCTCAGGCACCGCAGGATGAGTCGGCCAAGCAGACGGAGAAGGCCCAGGAGCCGACCGAGGCCAAGGAGCAAACGGCAACGGAAAGTGCGTCCGAATCCAGGCGCCGCCGTCGCCGGGCGCATAACGACCCCCGGGAGATCCGTCGGCGCGAGCAGGAAGCCAAGCGCCAGGAAGGCGGCCAGGGCTGAGTCCCGGTCGTCATGACGCAAAGCGCCCGTGGCCAGCCGGCCACGGGCGCTTTTCATTCAACGGGCGACAAGGCTGGCTGCCCGGGTTCACTGCTTCCAGGGCAACGGTGGCGGCATCAGCCGCTCGCCGTCATGACCCTCGATGGTTCCGAAACGCTCGCTACCGCCTTCCCAGTCACGCTGGGCCTGGATGATCTCCGCCTTGCTGTGGCCAACGAAATTCCACCAGATCAGTATCTCCTCGCCCAGCGGCTCTCCCCCGACCAGAATGGCATGCCCTCCGGCAGGCAGAGACAGCGTGACGGATGAACGTCCACGTCCCAGATAGGCCATTTCGTTCGTCGCGAAGGTATCACCTTCGATCTCCAGAGTCCCTTCCAGAGGCAGCACACCATATTCGAAATCTTCACGCAGCGACAACGACAGCGTGGCGCCTTGCCGGCTGGCCAGATCGACACTGACGAGTTCCGAAAAGGCCAGGGTCGGCGCTCGATGGCCCTCGAACTCGCCGATGAGCAAGGTATGGTCGACGCCCTGCGACGTCCACTCGGGCAGATCGGGATAATGATCGAAACGCGGCATCGTCTGTCGATCCGCGTCGGGCAAGGCGATCCACAGCTGAGCGGCATGCAGGTGCGTCTCGCCCGGTATCGACTCCTCGGTATGGCTGATGCCCCGCCCTGCCGTCATCAGGTTGACCTGACCGGGACGAATCACCTGCTTGTTGCCCAGGCTGTCACGATGCAGTACCTCGCCCTCGATCATCCAGGTAAATGTCTGAAGGCCAATGTGCGGATGCGGACCGACACGCAAGCCGTCGGTCTCTCCCTTGAAAACGGCCGGGCCGGCATGGTCCAGAAAGCACCAGGCTCCGACCAGACGGCGCTGGCGAGAAGGCAGCACCCGATTCACCTCGATACCACCGACATCGGCAGTACGGGGAGAAACGTGCTGCACCTGACGCTTGCCATCGATGACGGGACAATCCATCGAGGATGCCACTTCTCGATCTTCCACCAGTGTGCTCATGATCCCCTCCTCCTAGGCAATCAAACAAAGGCCCGACCCTGAAGGGCCGGGCCCGACATCTCAGGATGCCGTCTGTTGAGCATAGCTCTGCATGAGATTGGAGTAAGCGGGCAGATGGCCAGCCAGGAGCCCCCCGAACCCTTCGATATCGTTGCGCCAGTCACGATGCAGCTCGCCACCGACCGCGAACCAGGTCATCAACTGGGCTCCGGCCTGAGACATGCGGTTCCAGGCTGCATCCCGCGTCGTCAGGTTGAAGGTGCCGGAAGCATCCGTGACCACGAAGACCTCATAGCCCTCCTCCAGCGCAGAGAGTACCGGGAAGGATACGCAGACTTCGGTCACGACCCCGGCAACGAGCAACTGCTTCTTGCCGGTCGCCTTGACGGCATCGACGAAATCCTGATTATCCCAGGCATTGATCTGCCCCGGACGCGCAATGTAGGGAGCATCCGGAAATGCCTCCTTGAGCTCCGGCACCAAGGGCCCGTTGGGACCATCCTCGAAGCTCGTGGTCAGGATGGTCGGGATGTCGAAGAACCTGGCGATATCGGCAAGTGCCAGCACATTGTTCTTGAATTCATCCGGGTTGGAATCACGCACCAGAGACAACAGACCCGCCTGGTGATCCACCATCAACAGTGCCACATCGTCCTTGTTCAATCGCTGATAGGTAAAGGACATGTTCACACTCCTCTTCCGGTTGGAGATCCCGATAGCCCGGCAGGCTACCGGGGAAGACACTAGCGGACACGACCGCTAGTCGCTCAGGACGCCGTACAGGCCGTCCTGGAACTCTCTGAAGGCCTGGTGAATTTCCTCCGCGGAGTTCATGACGAAAGGACCATGACCCACGACGGGCTCGTCGATGGGCTCACCGCTCAGCAGCAACAGCTTGGCATCGTTGTTGGCTTCGAGATGCACTTCATCGCCCCGGCGGTCAAAGACCGCCACGGCCTCGTCACGCACGACCGTGTCACCATTGACCAGCACGCTACCTTCCAGCACCACCAGCAGGGTCGTATGGCCCTCGGGCACGGGCAAAGTCGCGTCTCCATCGGCCGCAAGCCGGATATCCCACATATTGATGGGTGTGAACGTCCTGGCCGGTCCCCGCTGACCCGAGAAGTCACCGGCCACAACGCGGACGTCCCCCTTCCCCTGCCCCAGCGATACGCGCGGAATACTCGCCTCGCCAAGGGTCTGATAGGCTGGCGGCGCATCCTTGTGCCGGGCGGGCAAGTTGACCCATAGCTGCACCATCTCGAGCGGACCGCCGCTGTCGGTGAAGGCCCGAGAGTGGAATTCCTCGTGGACGATGCCGGCACCGGCCGTCATCCACTGGACATCGCCCTGGCCAATGCGGCCGCCGCCACCCGAGGAATCCCGGTGTTCGAGCTCTCCCGCATAGACGAGCGTGACCGTCTCGAAGCCGCGATGGGGATGCGCTCCCACTCCCCGAGGCTTGGTGGCTGGACGAAACTCATGAGGCCCAGCATGATCGAGCAGCAGGAAGGGACTGAGATGCTGCGCCCCCATGCGGTCGTAGGGGAACAAGGAACGCACGGGGAAGCCGTCTCCAACCCAGTGCCCGCGTGGCGCACCGTATATTGCCTGGATCTTCTTCATCGTCGTCAGCTCCTGTGTCGTAAGGAGGTACGGAACCTCGATGCTCAGAAGGCTAATATATGAACGATGATCCAGGTAGACGGCTCTTTCGAGACTGACCGTCCCATTTTCAGGACGACATTATGCAAGACCTCAACGATCTCTATTATTTTGTTCAGGTCGTGGACCACGGCGGCTTCGCTCCCGCCGGCCGGGCGCTCGGCATTCCCAAGTCGAAACTCAGCCGACGCATCATCCAGCTCGAGGAGCGTCTGGCAACCCGGTTGATCCACCGCTCGACACGACACTTTTCCGTCACCGAGCTCGGCCAGGCCTATTACCGGCACTGTGTCGCGATGCTGGTGGAAGCAGAGGCCGCCGAAGAACTGATCGAGCGCAATCATGCACAGCCACGGGGCACGGTTCGGCTCAGTTGCTCGCCCAGCGTGTTGCACTACCTGATCACACCGCTGCTGGTCCGCTTCATGAGCCATTGCCCGCACGTCAACGTACAGGTGGAAGCCACCAGCCGACGCGTCGATGTGATCAAGGAAGGTTTCGACCTAGCGATCCGGATACGCTTCCCGCCTCTGGAAGACAGTGACCTGACCATGAAGGTATTGGCCAGCAGCCCCCAGCGCCTGATGGCGGCTCCCGGTCTCTTCGAGCGTTACCCTGCCCCGAGAACCCCCGCCGATCTTCGAGAGTTGCCCAGCCTGGATTTCGAGCAATACGACAAGCAGCATGTCTGGGACCTGAGCGGTCCCGAAGGCGCGACGGCCCGGATCCTGCATCATCCGCGCCTGGTCACCGATAGTGCCGAGACGCTTCACCAGGCCACCCTGGCAGGCCACGGCGTCGTCAAGCTGGCCATGCTGGTCGGCCATGACGACCTGAAGCGCCGCGACCTGGTCGATGTACTGCCCGGCTGGGAACCTCGTGGCGGCATCCTGCACGCCGTTTTTCCATCACGCCGCGGGCTGTTGCCCGCCGTGCGCGCCTTTCTCGATTTCCTGGATGAACATATCGAGGAGGAGGATTTTCTGACCTTTCAGAATGAGGAAGGGAAACGACAGGAAGGACAGGTGCAGCAGGAAGAACAATAGGCTCGCAGGATCAAGGGAAAACTCGCCTGAGGCAGGCAATCCAGTCAGTGAATGGATTACCCCATCTCGCCCATTTCTGCCGCCAGGCGCGGCTCCCGCTCGAGCGTGACACCGAAGGCTTCCCGGACCCGTTCGGCGACCTCGGCGGCCACCTCCAGCAATTCCTCGGCACTGCCGCCGCCATGATGCACCAACACCAGGGCCTGGCGGTCATGGACGCCGAAGTGCCCGCAACGCCACCCTTTCAGGCCGCAGCGGTCGATCAGCCAACCCGCCGCCAGCTTGACGCCGCCAGCCTGGGGGAACTGCGGCATGCCGGGATACGCAGCGCGCAACGCCTCGGCGCGCTCGGGCGATACGACGGGATTCTTGAAGAAGCTTCCGGCATTGCCCAGCCGGGCCGGGTCCGGCAGCTTCTCGCGTCGCACGGCACTGACGGCCTCGGCCACCTCTTGCGGTGAAGGATTCGCCGAGACACGCTGCGCCAGGTCGCCATATGCCAGGCGCGGCGCTGCATGGCGAGAAAGCCGCAGGACGAGCCCAGTGATCGCCACCCGCCCGGCCAGTTCGCGCTTGAAGATGCTGTCGCGATAGCCGAAATCGCACTCATCGGGCGTCATGGTCGTCTCGCGCCCATCCTCCAGCGATATCACGCGCACCGCCTCCAGCACCTCGTGGAGCTCCACGCCATAGGCACCGATGTTCTGGATCGGTGCCGCACCGCAATGGCCGGGGATCAATGCCAGGTTCTCGATGCCCCACAGGCCGCGTCGGGCCAGCGACATCACCAGGTCGTGCCACACCACACCGGCATCGACATGAACCCGCACCTGCCGGTCTGCTTCTTCCAGTCGCCAGTCCGTCATCGCCGGCTGGATGACCAGACCCGGCAAGGAAGCCGGCAGGATCACGTTGCTGCCGCCACCGAGCAACAAGGGCGCTCGGCGTTCCTGCCCGGCCAGCGCCAGGGCCTCGGTCAATTGCGCCGCAGACGATGGCGCAACGAAGCGCTCGGCACGACACGGCAGGCCGAGCGTATTGAGACGGGAAAGATCATGGTCGCGGTACAACTCGAGGCTCAAGAGGATGCCTCCAGACGCTCGCGCACGCTGTCCAGCAGGCCCCGGGACGCGGCCTCCAGCAGATCCATCATGTCTTCGAAGCCCTGCTCGCCCCCGAAGTAGGGATCGGGTACCGAGGTGTCGGGCAGGCCGGCGAATGCCAGGAAGAGGCCGATATGCGCCTGGCACTCCGGTGGGCATTGGGCCTGCAGGGCGGCGAGGTTGTCCTCGTCCATGGCCAGCAGATAATCGAAGCGTTCGAAATCGGCCGCCTCGAGTTGCCGTCCACGCAGCCCGTCGATATCCAGGCCACGCCGCGCTGCCGCCCGGCGCGCCCGCGGATCGGGCGCTTCCCCGACATGCCAGGGGCCGACCCCGCAGGAATCGATCTCGACGCGATCGGCCAGACCGGACTCGTCGAGCAGACGGCGAAACATGCCTTCAGCGGTGGGCGAGCGGCAGATATTGCCGAGACAGACGAAGAGTACGCGGATCATGACGTTCCTCCCTCGGCGCTCAGCCACTCGCGAACCCGCTCGAGATCCGCGGCGGTATCCACGCCGGGCGGATTGGGTTCCCGCGCCAGGCCGACCTGGATGGCATGGCCATGGTGCAGGGCGCGCAACTGTTCGAGCTGTTCGAGCTGTTCCAGGGGTGACGGCGCCCAATCACGATATTCGGCGAGAAAACTCGCGCGATAGGCATAGATACCGATATGTCTCAGCCAGGCATCGGTCGACAGCAACTCGGGCCGCTCGGCGAAGGCCTCTCGATCCCAAGGGACTGGCGCCCGCGAGAAGTAGAGCGCCCTGCCCGACGCCGCGCGCACCACTTTCACGACATTGGGATCGAAGAGTGTTTCGACCTCGGTGATCGACTCGGCGAGGGTGGAGATGGAAGCGCCGGGATCGTCGAACAGCCGCATGGCCACCTGATCGATCAGGGCCGGCGGAATCAGCGGCTCGTCGCCCTGGACATTGACCAGCACGGCGTCGTCGGGCAACGCCAGCCGCTCGGCCACCTCGGCCAGGCGGTCGGTTCCCGAGGGATGATCGCTCCTGGTCATCACCACCTCGGCATCCAGGCCATCGAAGGCGGTGCGGATACGCTCGTCGTCGGTGGCCACCACCACCCGGGTGGCGGCACTGGCGCAAGCACGACGCCAGACGTGGGCGACCATCGGCTCTCCGGCAATATCCAGCAGCGGCTTGCCCGGCAGACGCGTGGAGGCGAAACGCGACGGGATCACGACGATGAAATCCTGCATGCTTCCCCCTCAGGTCTCGCCGTCGTGTCCGGGAGACGCCGGCAGTTTCTCGTCGACGTCCATCTGCCTGGCCTCATCGGGAAGCATGACCGGTATCCCGTCACGCACGGGATACGCCAGGCCGTCGTAACGGCACAGCAGTTCGTCGGCCTCGCGGTCGTACTTCAGTTTGCCCTTGCAGAGCGGGCACACCAGCATCGCCAGCAGTTCCTTGTCCATGTCGTCGCCTCCATGAGCGATTTCGTCGGCCGTTGATTCACCTGGCAATCAAGACGATCATCCCGATCGCTTCGATTGTCGCCCTCCCACGCGGGCGCCGATAGGTCAATCGGCTGCGTGGGATGGGCTCGCGCCGGCCTGTCGTCCGGCGGCGGCACGTCTTTGTGTCGCCATCAAGAGGATGGCACTGGATTTCATAACATCGCCAGGCGCCTGGTCAGCCAGTCGACGAACGCCGGTTCGGGGACCGCTTCCACATCCAGGCTCCAGGCCCCGCTCACCAACCCCCGGCACTTGACCGCGTCCTTGGCGGTCATCACCACTGGCCGCTCGTCGTCGAAGGCCAGGTCGGCGGCGGTGAACCGATGGTGATCGGCGAAGGCGTGGGCCTCGAACTCGACACCCAGTTCACCCAGCGTCTCGAAAAAGCGCGCCGGCCGCCCGATGCCGGCCAGGGCGTGCACCGGCCCGGCGAAGGGCGGTGGCGCAAGCGCCTCTCGACGGCCGTCGTCCAGGGCTCGCCAGGCAACGGGCGTCAGCTGCATGGCATGGCCGGCAGCCGGTAGCGGTCGTCGCAGCCGACCGTTGATCATCACCGCATCCACCGTGGCAAGACGCTTGGTGGGCTCGCGCAATGGCCCGGCCGGCAGGCAACGTTCATTGCCCAGGCCACGCTGGCCATCGACCACGACGATTTCCAGGTCACGACCCAATGCCAGATGCTGCAGGCCGTCGTCGCTGATCAGGATGTCGCAACCCGCCTCCAGCAGGCGGCGACCGCCTCGCGGTCGATCCGGGTCAACCACCACGGGGCAGCCAGTCTGGTCGGCCAGCATGCGCGGCTCGTCGCCGCTCTCGGCAACCGGCGTATCCGCCTCGAGATACAGCGGATAGCGTTCGGAGCGGCCGCCATAGCCCCTCGACAGGATACCCGGCGTCCACCCCGCCTCGACGAGATAGCGTGCCAGCCAGGCCACCAGCGGCGACTTGCCGGTCCCGCCGAGGGTGATGTTACCCACCACGACCACCGGCACCGGCGCGCGCCAGACGGCTTTTCTTCCGTCGGCGTAGGCGGCCGCCCGGCGACGCATCGCACAGCGATAGAGTGCCTCCAGGGGGCGCAGCGCCATGAGCCAGCGCTTGCCACTGTAAGCGGCTTCCAGCCAGCGCTCGGCGAGCGACGTCATGCCGGCTCGCTCTCCCGGAACTGCAGGCGATGCAGGGCCGCATAGGCGCCGTCCCGGGCCAGCAGCTCGGCGTGATTGCCCTGCTCGACGATCTCGCCGGCCTCCATCACCAGGATGCGATCGGCACGCTCGATGGTCGACAGGCGATGAGCAATCACGAAGGTGGTGCGATCACGACACACCTCTTCCAGGGCCGCCTGGATGTAGCGTTCCGATTCGGTATCCAGCGCCGAGGTGGCCTCGTCCAGCACCAGCAACGGCGCATCCTTGAAGATGGCCCGGGCGATGGCCAGGCGTTGGCGCTGGCCACCCGAAAGCATGACGCCATTCTCTCCCACCACGGTGTCATAGCCCTCCGACAGGTTCTCGATGAACTCGTGGGCATGGGCGGCACGGGCAGCGGCCTCGATGGCGGCCGGATCGGCGTGATCCACTCCATAGGCGATGTTGTCGGCGATGCTCGCGTTGAACAGCATGACCTGCTGGGAGACCAGGGCGATGCAACGCCGCAACGGCGCCAGGCGGTATGTCTCGATGGGCACATCGTCGATCAGGATACGTCCCGCCGTGGGATGGTAGAAGCGCGGCAGCAGGCTCATCAGGGTCGACTTGCCGCTGCCCGAGCGGCCGACGATGGCAATCATCTCGCCCGGCGCCACTTCCAGATCGATGCCCTTGAGCACCTCGGGTTGATCCTCGCCATAGGCGAAATGCACATCCTCGAAGCGCACCCGGCCCTCGAGACGCCCCGGTTCTCGATCGCCCAGATCCTCTTCGGGTTCCTCCTCGAGCAGGCCGAACAGCTCGGCGGCCGCGGCGATTCCCTTCTGCACGGTGGCGTTGATCTCGGTGAGCTGGCGTACCGGCTTGGCCATCAGCGAAGCGGCGGTGATGAAGGCCACAAACTCGCCGGGCGTCATGTTCGCCATCAACGCCGGCGACATGGCCAGCCACACCAGCAATGCCAGAGCCAGAGCCACCATCAACTGGATCACCGGCGTGCTGGTGGCCTTGGTGAGGGCTTCCTTCATGCTCTGGCGACGGTTGACCTCGCTGGCCTCGGCGAAGCGTGCCTTCTCGTAGGCCTCGGCGCCGTGGGTGCGTACCACCCGGTAACCGGACAGCGCTTCGGATGCCACATGGGTCACATCGCCCATGGAGCGCTGGATGCGCCGCGAGATGCTACGAAAGCGCTTGCTGGCGTAACTGACCACGCCGCCGATCATCGGCGTCACGGCGAGAAACAGCAGCGTCAGCATCCAGTTTGTCCACAACAGGTAGATGATCAGCCCGATCACGAAGAGGCCTTCGCGCAGCAGGATGGTGATCGCCTTGGTGGCCGCACCGGTCACCTGCTCCACATGGTAGGTGACCCGCGAGATCAGATGCCCCGAGGAATGCGAGTCGAAGAAGCGCCCGGGCAGGTGCAGCATGTGATTGAAGACATCACAGCGCAGGGCATGCACCAGGTTGCGCGCCACATTGCTCATGAAATAGGTGCCGAGGAAGGTGCCCAGCCCCCGGAAGGCGAACATGCCTACCACGAACAGGGGCAGCCAGAGCCGAAAGGCGGCGTCAGGATCCTGGATGCCGTCGATCAGCCGCTTCATCATCTCGGCCAGCGCCGTGCTCGATGCGGCATAGAGCACATAGCCCACGATGGCCAGGGAGAAGGCCCGCCAGTGCGGCCTGACGTAACCCAGCAGACGCTTGTAGAGGGTCCAGCCGGAATGTTCGATCACGGTGTCTCCGCTTCAGTGGATGTCGGCACGGGCAAGCCCGGTATCGATGCAGGCGATTCTAACGCAAGGCAGTCCCGGCCGACACCGCTGGACCGCCAGGACAGCGGCCGCGCGGCGCTGATGCCCGGATCGTCGCGCCCACCCAGCCTCAACGTCAGGGCACCGTCCTGGGCGGTACTCCACAGGCAGCTACCGGCCAGTCGGAAACGCCGTACCACCTCGGCTGCCGGATGACCGAAGCGGCTATCGCGCGCCGCGCTGAAGACGACCGAGCCGGGCGTCAGCCGACGCACCAGGGACGGCCCGGAGCTGGTATGACTGCCATGATGCCCCGCCACCAGCACCGTCACCGGTTCCGCCATGCTCCGCAGGAAGCTGCGCTCCACCCGGCGGCCGACATCGCCGGGAATCAACAGGCGATGAGGACCGGCGGTGACCAGCAGGACGCAGGAACGATCATTGCTGGACAATCCTCCGACCCGCGCCGGCGGCCACAGGAAGCGGAACTCGACGCCGTCGCGTTGCCAGGCGCGCCCCGCTCGACAGGCATCGGCCGCGACCGTCAGGGTCTCGCCCGGCGGTGCCAGGTAACGGCCAACGGCGTGCTCGGCCTCCAGGGCCGCCAGGCCTCCGGCATGATCCTGATCGCCATGGCTGACGATGACGTCGTCGAATGCCTGCCCCGGTGCCCACAGGGTCTCGAGCGGCATGAAACCGGAACCGAAGCGCGGCCCGGTATCCACCAGGGCTCGATAGCGGGTGGTGCGCAACTCGACCAATTGCCCCTGGCCGACATCATACACCCGAGCCCAGAGACTGCCTCGCATCGGCTCCATCACCGGCAACCACACGGAGCCGGCCGCCAGCAGCAGCGTACCGGCGACGCGCCAGCGTCGATCCAGCCCCGGCAGGGCCCAGAGCGCACTGACCAGGCCCAGGCCGATAACCAGTGGCCAGCGCTGCTCCGGCAGCGGTTGCCAGAGCGGCAGCAGTGCCACGGCAGCTTCCAGAACAGTGGCCAGCCCCTGGGTCAGGCCGGCGAACAGGGTCCAGCACGCCATCGAGAGCGGCGGCACCCAGGCCAGCAACCAGCCTGCCAGCCCCAGGGGTACCATCAGGGCGCTGACCAGTGGCACAGCGACCAGGTTGACCAACGGGGCGGCCGGCGCGAGCCGTCCGAACGCCAGTAACACGGCCGTCGCCATGAGCGGCGCCAGCAGCCATTGGGTACGTACCAGCGCCAGGCACCAACCGCGCACGCCGCGCGGTCTCGACCTGCCCTGCCAGATCAGGATCAACAGTGCCACGGCGAGAAAGGAGAGCCACAATCCCGGGCGCCAGGCGGACAGGGGATCGAGCAGCAGGATCAGGGCCAACGCCAGCCACCAGGCCTGCCAGGCCCCCGGTGCGTGACGACCGCTGGCGACCCAGAGGCCGACCAGGGCCATGACCAGGGCGCGCATGGCCGGCGCTTCCAGCCCCGCCAGGAGCGCATAGCCGGCGGCGACCATGCCGGCGAACCACCAGGGCCAGATCGCCATGCGCCAGCGGCCCGGCATCAGGCAACGGGCCAGCAGACGCGCCACGCCCAACGCAAAGGCGGCCACCAGACCAATATGCAGACCGGAGATCACCACCAGATGGGTAGTGCCGCTGGCATTGAGCAGCTCCCAGTCCTGCGCCTCGAGCCGCCGCTCCGCGCCGAGGGTCAGGGCCGCCAGCCAGCGCGAGGGGCGTGGCGCCAGACCTTGCTCGTCGAGATGCGCCAGCGCCAGTCGGCGCACCGATACACCGGCCTCGGCCAATCGGTGCGGAGCCGGCGTCTGACGCAGATAGCCGGTGGCCTGGATGCCTTCTCGCCAGAGCCAGCCACGATAGTCGAAGGTCCCGGGGTTGGCGGCTCCGGCGGGCGGGCGCAGGCGGGCCGTCAGTCGCCAGCGCTCTCCCACCTGGATGTCGGGTCCCTGGTAGACGCTCAGGCGCACCCGATCAAGGCCATCGCAGCCCGGCAGGCCCGACCTCAGTGGCCGGCAGGCATCGACCGACAGATCGAGGCGAGCCATCCCCGCCTGGGGCGAGACATCGAGCACTCGTGCGTCGAGACGCACGTCCTGCCGGCTCAGGCCGGGAGCCAGTTCACCACCCGCCATCAGCAGGATCCGCACGGCGACGAGCATCACCACGGCAAGCAACAGACTCTCGCGCCCACGACGCCACACCAGGCACCAGAGGGCAGCGACACCCAGCCCCTGCAGCAGCGCCGTCGTGGCCAGCGCCCCCGTCGCCACGCCCGCCAGGGTGGCGAGTGCCAGGGGCATGGCCCATCCCTGTCTCATCTCATCGTCCCTGCTCGGCCCACGACACCTGCGCGGATCGCGCCACCCGACAGGGCGGCATAGCGAGATACACGGCTTATATGGATAATAGCCCCAGTTTCGAAGCCGCGAGCCTATCGTCATGCCGCGCCGACTCCTTCAGCGCTACCTGCCACATCCCGATACGCTCAGGCGTCAACGCTCGCTGCGCTTCTTGGGCCAACTGATCGGCAATCCCACCTTGTGGATGCTGTCCCGGCGCAGCGTGGCCAATGCCTTCTTCGTGGGGCTCTTCTGTGCCCTGCTGCCGATTCCCGGCCAGATGGCCCTGGCGGCCCTGGGCGCCTGGCTCCTGCGCGCCAACCTGCCGCTCTCCGTGGGCCTGGTGTGGATCACCAACCCACTGACCATTCCCGTGATCTTCTATGGCAACTATCGCCTCGGCGCCTGGTTGCTGGACAGTCCCGCGCGGGCGGCACCCGAGTCGCTGTCGACCCGCTGGGTCGCCGAACAGATGCTCGACATCCTGCCGGCACTGGCGCTGGGTTCTCTGGTGGCAGCGGTGGTCTGCGGCATCGCCGGTAGCCTGATCATTCGGCTGCTATGGCGCTGGCAGGTGGTGCGTAGCTGGAAGCGCCGAGCGGCTCGGCGACGGCAGCTTCGCAGGGAGGACCGGCCGGCGGACGGGCCGGTCCCGAAGGGCGGGGTCAGTCGCGGGAGGCTTCGTCGGTCAGGCGGCCGCCGTCCAGACGCAGGACACGATCCTGATGCGCCGCCAGGCCCGGATCATGGGTCACGATGACGAAGGCGCACGCCGCCGTCTCCGACAGCTCATCCATCAACGCCAGAATGCTGGCCGCCGTCGACTGATCGAGATTGCCGGTCGGCTCGTCCATCAGCACCAGGCTCGGGTCGGTCACCAGGGCCCTGGCGATGGCCACCCGCTGGCGTTCCCCGCCGGACAGTTCGCCGGGCTTGTGGGCAGCCCGCTCGCGCATGCCGACCCGCGCCAGGATCTCCATGGCCCGTGCCTCGGCCTCGCTCTTGCGCTGACCGCGCACAATCAACGGCAAGGCGGCGTTCTCCAGGGCGGTGAACTCGGCGAGCAGATGGTGGAACTGATAGACGAAGCCGATATGGCGATTGCGGAAGCGGCCCAGGGCCGCATCGCCCATGCTGTGCAGCACCTCGCCGGCGACCCGCACTTCGCCATGGCTGGGCCGATCCAGCCCGCCCAGCAGGTTGAGCAGGGTCGTCTTGCCCGACCCTGAACTGCCCACCACAGCGACCCGCTCGCCGGCCCGCACACTGAGCTCCAGCGCATCCAGCACGGTGAGATCCCGCGGGCCTTCCCGATAGACCCGTGTCAGTTCGCGGCACTCCAGCATCACCTCGCCTGCCACCGTGTCTCGAGTCATGGCCGTGTCACTCATAGCGCAGCACCTCCGCGGGTTGGACCCTGGCGGCGCGCCAGGCCGGATAAAGCGTCGACAGGAAAGTCAGGACGAAGGCCGACACGACGATCTTGCCGACATCGGACCACAGCAGTTGCGAGGGCAGCTCGCTGATGAAATAGACTCCGGCGTCGAGGAAGTGAATGCCGAAGGTCGATTCGACGAAGGCGATGATGTCGGACACCGTCAGGGCCAGCAGGATGCCCAGCCCCACCCCGATCAGGATGCCGATCACGCCGATCGCCAGCCCCTGGACCATGAAGATGCCCATGATCGAGCGTGGCGTGGCGCCGATGGTGCGCAGGATGGCGATATCGGCGTGCTTGTCGGTGACCACCATCACCAAAGTGGAGACGATGTTGAAGGCCGCCACCGCGATGATCACGGTGAGCAGCAGCGCGATCATGCGCTTCTCCATCTGGATCGCCTGGAACAGATTGCCCCGCGTGTAGGTCCAGTCGAGGCCCCGATACCCCGCGCCGAGATCGTCGATGATCGACTGGGTCACGCTGCCGGCCTTGAACAGGTCGTCGAGCTCCAGGCGCAGGCCGCCCACGTCGTCGCCCATCCGCGCCAGGGTCTGCATGTCCTCGATGTTGGCATAGGCCAGGTTGGCGTCCAGATCGGCACCGACACTGAAGATGCCACTGACCGTGAAGCGCTTGAGCCGAGGGAAGACGCCGGCCGGCGTGATCGAGGCCTCGGGCACCAGCAGGGTCACGCTGTCGCCCACGCCGACCCCGAGCTGACGCGCCAGGATCGAGCCCAGCACGACGTTCCACTCCCCTGGCACCAGATCGTCGAGACTGCCCCGCGACATGTGCTCGTCGATGATCGAGACGCGACGCTCCCAGTCAGGCTCGATGCCGTTGACCATGGCGCCATGATTGCGCCCGCCCACCGAGAACATGCCTTGCTGCTCGATGTAGGGCGCGGCACCGATGACATGCTCGCGCTGCGTCAGTCGTTCGGCGAGCGACTGCCAGTCGGTCATGCCCGAGGGCTTCTCGATCTGGGTGTGGGGCACCATACCCAGTATCCGGGTCCGCAGTTCGCGGTCGAATCCGTTCATCACGGAAAGCACGAGGATCAATACCGCCACGCCGAGCGTCAGGCCCAGCATGGAGGTCAGGGAAATGAAGGAGATGAAGTGGTTGCGCCGCTTGGCGCGGACATAGCGCAACCCGATCAGTAGTGGCAGACGATCCAGCATATCAGCGTTCCTTGTCGGCGGGCGCTCATGGTAAGGGTTTTTGGTCCAGGGTGCATCGCCCTGCCCCTGCATTTGCGCGATCCTTGCATCATCGGTTGCGCCAGCCTACATTCGCGCATTCCGACATCTCATGAGGCCTGCCCCCATGGCCAATCGCCTGTTGCCCGAATGGGCGCCCCAGGACGCCGTGCAACTGACCTGGCCCGCTCCCGACAGCGACTGGGCCCCTCTGCTGGAGCGCATCGAAGCGAGCCTCGAACGCCTGGTGGCCGCCATAGCCCGCTACCAGTCGGTCGTGATCGCCGTGCCCGATACCCACGCCTGTAGCCGGCTTGCCGAGCGCTTCGCCCGGCTCGGCATTTCGCTCGATCGTCTGCACCTGGTGATCGCCGAGGCCGACGACACCTGGGCCCGTGACCATGGCCCCCTGGCCGTCGAGCAGAATGGCACGCCGCTGCTGCTGGACTACGTGTTCACCGGCTGGGGTGGCAAGTTCGAGGCCGCCCGCGACGACAGCCTGACGCGGCGCCTCCACGCCGCCGGTGTCTATGCCTGCCCGCTGCAATCGCACGACCTGGTCCTGGAAGGTGGCGCCATCGACACCGACGGCGAAGGCACCCTGCTGACCACCGAGGCCTGCCTGCTCAACGACAACCGCAACCCCGGCCTCGGCCGACGGGACATCGAGGCACGCCTGGCCGCGGATCTCGGCATCGAACGGGTGCTCTGGCTGCGCCATGGCCATCTGGAAGGCGACGACACCGACAGCCACGTGGACACCCTGGCGCGCTTCTGCGACCCCGCTACCATCGCCTACGTGCGCTGCGACGATCCCAGCGACCCCCATTACCCCGAACTGACGGCCATGGAAACCGAGCTGCGCGCCTTGCGTCGGGCGGACGGCTCGCCCTACCGACTGGTCGCACTCCCCTGGCCGGCGCCCTGCTTCGATCCCGAGGACGGCCACCGGCTGCCCGCCACCTACGCCAACTTCCTGATCATCAACGGCGCAGTCCTGGTACCGGTCTACGGCGATGCCGCCGATACGCACGCCCTGGCGGCACTCGCCGAGACGTTCCCGGAGCGCGACATCGTGCCCATCGACGCCTCCACGATGATCCGCCAACATGGCAGCCTGCACTGCCTGACCATGCAACTGCCACGCGGCACACTCGGTCGCCACCGCGAAGGAGAAGGCTCATGACACGCACCCTCAAGGTCGGCCTCGTCCAGCAGGCCGCCTGGCCCGACAAGTCACGCAGCCTCGCCGAAAGCGAAGCCGGCATCCGCGAACTCGCCACGGCCGGTGCCGAGCTGGTGGTACTCCAGGAGCTGCACGCCACCCATTACTTCTGCCAGTACGAGGATCCCGAGCTGTTCGATCTGGCCGAGCCGCTGGACGGTCCCACCGGGCAACGCCTGGCGGCCTTGGCGGCGGAACTCGGCATCGTGCTGATGGGGTCCCTGTTCGAGCGCCGCGCTCCGGGCATCTACCACAACACCGCCGTGGTCTATGACCGCGAGCGCGGTCGGGTGGGCCACTACCGCAAGATGCACATCCCCGACGACCCGGGCTTCTACGAGAAATTCTATTTCACGCCCGGGGATCACGACGCAGCGCGCGGCCAGGGCTTTGCGCCCATCGACACCTCGGTGGGACGGCTCGGCGTGCTGGTATGCTGGGATCAGTGGTATCCGGAAGCCGCCCGCCTGATGGCCATGGCCGGCGCCGAAGTGCTGCTCTACCCCACCGCCATCGGCTGGCACCCGCCGGATGACGATGACGAAAAGGCCCGCCAGAAGGACGCCTGGACGCTGATCCAGCGCAGTCACGCCGTGGCCAACGGCCTGCCGGTGATCGTGGCCAACCGGGTCGGCCACGAAGCGGACCTATCCGGCATCGGCCCGGGCATCGACTTCTGGGGCGGTAGCTTCATCTGCGGCCCCCAGGGTGAACTGCTGGCCCACGGCGGCGAACAGGCCGAACGCCTGCTGGTCACCCTGGATCTGGAGCGCGGAGAAGAAACCCGACGCATCTGGCCCTTCCTTCGCGACCGGCGCATCGATGCCTATGGTGATCTGACTCGACGCTACCGGGACTAGGACCGGTACGAAAAGTGCCTGCACTCGAGGCTACGGCGTTGAAATCGGCCTCAAAATGCTCATTGACTCCTTCCCCAGAAACATCAAACCCTCCGCGGCATCGCCGGGAGGGTTTTTCTTACAGCTCATCGCTTGAAGCTTACGGCTCCGGCGAAGCCAGTCACTTCCAGAAATCGCGGATCGAGGCGATGCCCTGAGCCCCGACGGCCCGCGCATGGTTGGCGTCATGGCGCGTCATGCCGCCCAGCGCGAAGACTGGCATGCCGGCATGCTCGACGAGCTGCTGGAAATCGTGCCAGCCGATCGGCGCCACCTCGGGATGCGAGGGCGTGGTACGCAACGGCGAGAGCGTGACGAAATCGCAGCCGATCCGATGGGCCTGGGTCAGTTGCGCTTGATCATGCGTCGACGCCGCGAGCCACTTCTCCTCGCTGATCGGACGACGCTCCAGGCTCATCAGCCGTTCGCTGGTCAGATGAATGCCGTCGGCCTCCACCCGCTCCAGCAGGGACGGCTCGCCGTTGAGCATCAGGCGCGCCCCGAAACGCCGGCACATGGCCAACGCCTTCTCGGCCCGAGCCACGTAGGCGTCTTCATCCAGCGTCTTGGCGCGCAGCTGTACCAGGCGCACGCCATCCTCGCGCATGGCGCGCTCCAGACGCTCCAGGAAAACGTCCTCGTCGTCTTCCTCGGCGCTGATCAGGTACTCGGTGGGCAGCATCACCGCACGCAGGATCGGCAGATTGGCGGCGGGGAATGGATAGCTATGCAACTCTTCCATGGGCACCCAGCGCACCGCCTGCCCCTCGCGTCCGAAAGGCTCGCCAGCGAAATCATGCACCTGCCAGACGTCGAGCAACACATGCTTGTCGGCGTATTCATGATGGATACGGATCAACGGCTGGGCCCGACGAATCTCCACGCCCAACTCTTCGTGCAACTCGCGCTTCAGCGCTTCCAGGCCGGTCTCGTAGGGCGCCAGCTTGCCACCGGGAAACTCCCAGAGGCCGCCCTGATCCACATTGGACGGACGCCGGGCGAGCAATACCTCACGGCTGTCGGCGCTGATGATGGCGGCAGCCGCCACATGCACCCTTCTTTTCACCATTGCGTTCATTTACCTTTCCAACGTTCCTGCCGCTCGTGGCGGGGGATTGCTATGGGGCTGTCGTCGACTCGCGGACGCTGTCGCCCGCCTTTCAGCTACGGTAGTCGGCGTTGATGGCGACGTATTCCCGCGTCAGATCCGTGGTCCATACGGTGGCACCGCGGTCGCCACGTCCCAGGTCGATGCGAATGCCGATCTCTTCCTGGGCCATGACCTCACTGCCGGCCTCCTCGGTGTAACCCGGCGCGCACCCACCCTGCTCGACCAGGCGCACGCCACCGAGATCGATGGTCACCCGGGACACATCGAAATCCGCCACCGGGGCCCGCCCCACGGCGGCGAGAATCCGCCCCCAGTTGGCGTCGCTGGCCGCCAGCGCCGTCTTGACCAACGGAGAATGCGCCACCGTGAAGGCCACATCCAGCGCCTCGTCACGGGTCACCGCGCCATCCACCTGAAGGGTGACGAACTTGGTCGCCCCCTCGCCGTCGCGCACGATGGCCTGGGCCAGTTCGTTCATCACCCGCTGCAGGCCTTCGCGGAACACGGCCAGGCGGTGCTCATCGTTCACCGCCGCACCGCGGCCCGTGGCGATCAGCATGCAGGCATCATTGGTGGACGTATCGCCATCCACGGTGATGCAGTTGAAGGACTGATCCACGGCCTCGCGCAGCACTTCGTCCAGCACGGCCGGCGCGATGGCCGCGTCGGTGGCCACGAAGCCCAGCATGGTCGCCATGTTGGGCTTGATCATGCCCGAGCCCTTGCTGATGCCGTTGATGGTGATGGTCTCGTCACCCAGGGGGAGCGTGACACTGGCCCCCTTGGGGCGGGTATCGGTGGTGAGGATGCCCTCTCCCGCCGCCGCCCAGCCTTCGGGACCGTCATCCAGGGCACGCAACGCCTCGGGCAATCCTGCCAGCAGCCGTTCCATGGGCAGTGTTTCGCCGATCACGCCGGTGGAAAACGGCAATACCGAGGTCGCTTCCACATCGACGAGTCCGGCCAGCTCGGTACAGGTGGCTCGGGCATCGCGCAGCCCTGTCTCGCCCGTCCCGGCATTGGCGTTGCCGGTATTGATCACCAGATAGCGCGGTGCCGTACCACGGGTGGCACAGGCCGCCAGGTGTTCACGGGCCACCGTCACCGGGGCCGCACAGAAGGCGTTGCGCGTGAAGGTGCCGGAGACGGCGGCACCTTCCGGCACCTCGATCACCACCAGGTCACGACGGTTCGCCGTCTTGATGCCGGACATCGCCGCACCCAGCCGCAACCCTTCGATTCGAGGCATTGCCGGGAAACGTGATTCACCCACCGCCATGGCGAATACTCCTCAATAGGTCAGGACAGTAAAATTGCCGAGCGAGATAAAGCGCAGGCATTTTCAGCTCAGCTTGCCGCAGCACTGCTTGAACTTCTTCCCGGAACCACAAGGGCAAGGATCGTTGCGCCCGACCTTGGGTCCCTCGCGACGAGCCGGGCGCCCATCGCTGCCCGGCGCGGGTTCCGACGCTTCCTGCGGCTCGTCTTCGACCTCATCACGCCGATTGGCGGATGCCGCCTGCTCGCGCTCCAGGGATTCGCGACGCTGGCGTTCCAGTTCTTCCACTTCCTCGGGGCGACGCACCTTGACGTGGCTGAGAATGCGCGTGACATCGGCCTTGATGTTGGTGAGCAGCAGCTGGAACAGCTCGAAGGACTCGCGCTTGTATTCCTGCTTGGGGTTCTTCTGCGCATAGCCGCGCAGGTGGATACCCCGGCGCAGGTGGTCCATGGACTGCAGATGTTCCTTCCAGCGGGTGTCCAGCACCTGCAGCATGACCTGCTTCTCGAAACGCCGCATCAACTCGGGACCGGCCACCTCGACCTTCTCTTCGTAGGCCTCGCGATGCATGGTCTGGAGACGCTCCCGCAGTTGCTCCTCGTTGAAGCGCTGGTCGTTCTCGGCCCATTCCACCACCGGTGCCTCGAGGTTGAGCTCGCTCTTGAGGTGCGCCTCGAGGCCCGCCAGGTCCCACTGCTCCGGCAAGCTCTGGGGTGGCACGAAACTGCTGATGGCCTCGTCCATCACCTCTTCGCGGATGCCCATGACATTCTCGGAGACGTCCTCGGCCCCGAGAATGTCGTTGCGCTGGTCATAGATCACCCGACGCTGGTCATTGGCCACGTCGTCATATTCGAGCAGCTGCTTGCGGATATCGAAGTTGCGCCCCTCGACCTTCTTCTGGGCCCGCTCCACGGCGTTGGATACCATCTTGTGCTCGATGGCCTCGCCCTTTTCCAGTCCCATGGCCTGCATCAGCCGCTGCACGCGGTCAGAGCCGAACAGGCGCATCAGGTTGTCTTCCAGGGACAGGAAGAAACGGGTCGAGCCAGGATCGCCCTGACGGCCCGAGCGCCCGCGCAGCTGGTTGTCGATGCGCCGCGATTCGTGGCGCTCGGAACCGATCACATGCAGTCCGCCGGCGGCCAGCACCGCCTCGTGACGCTCCTGCCACTCGCGCTTGAGACGCTCGATCTGCGCCTCGTCGGGAGACTCCAGCTTGGCGACCTCGGCTTCCCAGTTGCCGCCCAGCACGATGTCGGTACCGCGCCCGGCCATGTTGGTGGCGATGGTGATCGCACCTGGCCGGCCGGCCTGGGCAATGATCTCGGCCTCGCTCTGGTGCTGCTTGGCGTTGAGCACGTTGAACTCGAGCCCGGCCTTGCGCATCAGCCCGGCCAGATACTCGGATGTCTCGATGGACGCCGTACCCACCAGAACCGGGCGACCGTTCTCGGTCTGCGCCTTGACGTCTTCGATGATGGCGTCGAACTTTTCCTCGGCGCTCAGATAGACCAGATCGTTCTGGTCCTTGCGGACCAGTGGACGGTTGGTCGGGATCACCACCACGTCGAGCCCATAGATCTGGCGGAATTCGAAGGCCTCGGTGTCGGCGGTACCGGTCATGCCGGACAGCTTGTCATAGAGGCGGAAGTAGTTCTGGAAGGTGGTCGAGGCCAGGGTCTGGCTCTCGCGCTGCACGGTCACGCCTTCCTTGGCCTCCACGGCCTGGTGCAGCCCTTCCGACCAGCGACGCCCGGGCATGCTGCGCCCGGTGTGTTCGTCGACGATCACCACCTGGCCGTCGTTGACGATGTAGTCGACATCGCGGTGATACAGGTGACGGGCACGCAGCGCCGAGTGCATGTGCTGGAGCAGGTTGAGGTTCTGGGCCGCATAGAGCGAGTCCTCGGCACCGAGCAGGCCCTCGGCACGCATCAGTTCCTCGACCCTGTTATGGCCCCCTTCGGTGAGCTCCACCTGCTTCTGCTTCTCGTCCAGCGTGAAATCGCCGCTCTCGGGGTCTTCCTCATCGCTGCACGGCGTCAGGCCAGTGGCCAGACGATCGACGACGCGATAGAGCTCGGTGTTCTCGTCCACGGCCCCGGAGATGATCAGGGGCGTGCGCGCCTCGTCGATCAGGATCGAGTCCACCTCGTCGACGATGGCGAAGTGCAGGTCGCGCTGGACCTTGTCCTCGAGGGAGAAGGCCATATTGTCGCGCAGATAGTCGAAACCGAACTCGTTGTTGGTCCCGTAGGTGATGTCGCAGCCATAGGCGCGACGCTTCTCTTCCGGGCTCTGGCCGGCATAGATGGTTCCCACCGTCAGCCCGAGGCTCTCGTACAGGGGACGCATCCAGTCGGCGTCACGGCACGCCAGGTAATCGTTCACCGTCACCACGTGCACGCCCTTGGCGGGCAGCGCATTGAGATAGACCGCCAGGGTCGCCACCAGGGTCTTGCCCTCGCCGGTCTTCATCTCGGCGATGCGTCCATTGTGCAGGGTGATACCGCCGATCACCTGCACATCGAAATGGCGCATGCCCATGACGCGCTTGCTGGCCTCGCGAACCGTGGCGAAGGCCTCGGGCAGCAGGGCATCCAGCGTCTCGCCCTTGTTCAGGCGCTCGCGGAAGACGTCGGTCCGCGCCTGGAGAGTCTCGTCATCGAGGCCCTCGTATTCCGATTCCAGCGCATTGACACGCGCCACCATGCGGTTCATGCGCTTGACTTCACGGTCGTTCTTGGAACCGACGACCTTGCGTAGCAGGTTGTTGATCATGAAGGGTCCTGTCACTGCATATGGCATCCGGCCGGCACTCGGGCACGGCCGCTTCGTCACTCATCCCGGGATGCAGGATGGCGGGCCACGGCGAGTCAGGACATCATGGGCAGCAACGGCCCGCAGCGGCTCGCGACGAATCACCGGGCGAGCCTGTCCGGTCGGGCGACATGGCGCCACCCGGGAGGGCCAGCGGCGGCGCGACCGGCGCCGTGCCTGGAGCTGTGAACTGGCGCGAATCAGCGCCGGTGCCAGGATGCACATCTGCACGACGCGCTCGATGGGGCGCCACTCGGCCTGGGAGAGTCCGGCCGGCAACAGGCAACCCACCAGCAACCCCGCCAGCCACCAACGTGCCGGCGCGCCTCGAGGGCGTCGCGTCGGCGCCCCGGAGGCGCATGTGTCCGCGGTGAGCGTGGTGGCCATGCTGTCGAGAAACTCCCGTGCGTGCTAGGCTCTGGCTGTTCAACGGCCGCCGACGTCCGGCGCGACGACCATGCATCGTGTCAGGGGGATGCCCCCGAGAATCAAGCTGATGAGTATAAAGGTTAAGCGGTTCCGAGCCCAGCCCATGTCGAGGCTCCTGGAGGGCCAGGGCGAACTGGGATCATTGATGCGAATGGCACGCCTGATCGAGCGTGCCCAGGCTCATCTGCGGGCCCAGCTTCCCGCCGAACTCGGCGAGCACCTTTACGTCGGTGGCTTCCGGGAGGGGCGGCTGACCCTGATCACCGACCGTGCCACCTGGCTGACGAGGCTCCGTTACGAACAGCCGCGCCTGCTCAAGCGACTGCACGAACTCGCCGGCTTCGAGGCGGTCAGCGGCTTCGACCTCAAGGTCAGACCCGTCCGCCCGCCCAAGACACCGATGCGCCAGACGCGCCATCTCCCCTCCCGCGCTGCCGACGAACTGTCCAGCTGTGCCGCCGACGTCGATAACCCACGCCTGAAACGCGCCCTGGAACGTCTCGCCTCGCACGCCGAATCCTGAACCGCCCCACCACGCGCCCATGCGAAACCGCCGCCCATCAAGGGCGGCGGTCAAGGACTGCACTGCAACGAAACACCTGGCGTGGCATCAGGCCATGGCGGGCGCCGCGTAGGAGATCGGAGCCTTCTGGGTTTCATCCTCGAAAGTGACGATTTCCCAGGCCTGGGGATTGGCGATCAGGGCGCGACACAACTGGTTGTTGAGCGCATGGCCGGACTTCACGCCGCGGAACTCGCCGATCAGGCTGTGGCCCAGCTGGTAGAGATCACCGATGGCATCCAGCACCTTGTGCTTGACGAACTCGTCGTCGTAGCGCAGCCCACCTTCGTTCACGATGCGGTAGTCGTCGACCACGATGGCGTTGTCGAGGCTGCCGCCAAGCGCCAGATTGTTCGAGCGAAGGTGCTCGAGATCGCGCATGAAGCCGAACGTACGGGCTCGCGACACTTCCTTGACGAAAGACGTCGTGGAGAAATCGACCGTGGCGGTCTGCTTCTGCTCTTCGAACACCGGATGATCGAAGTCGATGGCGAAGGAAACCTTGAAGCCCTGATAAGGCAGGAACATCGCTTCCTTGTCGCCGTCGCGCACCACCACTTCGCGCTTGATGCGGATGAATTGCTTCGGCGCATCCTGCTCGGCGATGCCCGCCGACTGGATGAGAAACACGAAGGGCCCGGCGCTGCCGTCCATGATCGGCACCTCGGGCGCGCTGACATCGACATAGGCATTGTCGATGCCGAGTCCGGCCAGGGCGGACATCAGGTGCTCGACGGTCGCCACCTTGACACCGTCCTGGGACAGGGCCGTACACAGGGTCGTGTCGGTGACGTTCTCGGCACGGGCCGGAATTTGAACTTCGGGCTCCAGGTCGGTGCGCACGAAGACAATGCCAGTGTCGACGGGTGCAGGGCGCAGGGTCAGGTAGACCTTCTTGCCCGAATGCAGGCCGACGCCAGTGGCGCGAATGACGTTCTTGAGCGTGCGTTGTCTAATCATGGGCGTTCGCCAGGCAGTCGTTGATTATCAAACACCGTTCACTATAACACCGAACGCACGTTTCAACAAAAAATAACATCATCGACCACTGCCTATGCGAACGATAGCCCGCGTCAATCGGCCTGACGGCGCAGGAAGGCCGGAATATCCAGATAGTCATCCAGCTCCTGGGACTTGCGCGCTTCCGGCTGCGGCTGCGAACGCGGCGAGTCCTGCGGCTCGGGCTTGGACGCGGCGGCAGAGCGATTCTGCTGGGCGCGACTGGCGGCTGCCTGCTGACGCACCGCGGCCGCATCGCTGCGACGGGTTGCCGTCTCGCGGCTGGCTGAAGGCGCCTGACGCTGACCATCCAGACCGGCAGCCACCACGGTGACACGCAGCTCGTCGCTCATCTCCATGTCGATGGAAGTACCGACGACGATGGTCGCATCCTGGGAAGCGAACTCCTGGACCGTGGCACCCACATCGTTGAACTCCCCGATGGAGAGGTCCGGGCCGGCCGTGATGTTGACCAGGATACCCCGGGCACCGTGCAGATCGATGTCCTCGAGCAAGGGGCTGCGAATGGCCTTCTCGGCCGCCTCGCGGGCACGATTCTCGCCGGTTGCTCCCCCCGTGCCCATCATCGCCATGCCCATTTCGGACATCACGGTACGCACGTCGGCAAAGTCGACGTTGATGATGCCGGGGCTGGTGATCAGCTCGGCGATACCCTGAACGGCACCGAGCAGGACATCATTGGCGGCGCTGAAGGCCGACAACAGGCTCGCGCTCTTGCCCAGCACCGACAGCAGCTTCTCGTTGGGGATGGTGATCAGCGAGTCGACATGCTCGGAGAGCTCCTTCATGCCCTCCTCGGCGGAACGCATCCGCTTGGGCCCCTCGAAGGGGAAGGGACGAGTCACCACCGCGACGGTGAGGATGCCGAGTTCCTTGGCGACCTGCGCCACCACCGGCGCGCCGCCGGTTCCGGTGCCACCGCCCATGCCGGCAGTGATGAAGACCATGTCGGCGCCACCCAGCAACTCGGCGATGCGCTCGCGATCCTCCATGGCCGCCTGGCGACCGACCTCGGGGCTGGCACCAGCTCCCAGGCCCTTGGTGATCTCGCTGCCGAGCTGGAGAACGGTCTTGGCCGACACGCTCTTCAGCGCCTGGGCATCGGTATTGGCACAGATGAACTCCACGCCTTCGATGCTGCTCTCGACCATGTGGTTGACGGCATTGCCACCGCCGCCACCGACACCGATCACCTTGATAACCGCACTGCTAGAAGGTGCGCTATCCACTAATTCGAACATTAGCCCCGTCTCCTGGACCGCTCGGGCGGCCCTGTCAGAAATTTCCTTTGAACCAGCTCTTGAGCCTTACCAGCGCCGGAGTCCCTTCCTCTGGTCCACGCCGGGAGACGTCACCACGTCTCGGTTGCGCCGAGAGACCGCCATCGCGCTCCTGGTGGCCGAGCCCCTGACGGGTCTCATTCAGAGCGTAATGTAGCAAACCGACCCCCGTCGAATAAATCGGATTGCGCACCACATCGGCGAGCCCGCGGACATTCTGCGGGCAGGCGATACGTACCGGCATGTGGAAGATCTCTTCAGCCAGTTCGACCACGCCTTCCATGCGTGATGTGCCACCGGTCAGTACCACGCCGGCAGCCACGAGATCCTCATAGCCGCTGCGCCGCAGTTCGTCGCGCACGAGAGTGAAAAGTTCCTCGTATCGCGGCTCGACGACCTCGGCCAGCGACTGCCGCGACAGATCGCGAGCCGCCCGGTCGCCGACACTGGGCACCTTGATCATTTCATCGCCGGATGCCAGCTGCGTCAGGGCACAGGCATACTTGACCTTGATTTCCTCGGCGTGCTGGGTCGGCGTGCGCAACGCCATGGCGATGTCGTTGGTGACCTGATCCCCGGCGATGGGGATCACCGCCGTATGGCGGATGGCCCCTTCGGTAAACACCGCGATATCCGTCGTGCCGCCGCCGATGTCCACCACGCACACGCCGAGCTCCCGCTCGTCCTCAGTGAGCACGGCATGGCTCGACGCCAGTTGCTCGAGGATGATGGCGTCGACATCGAGTCCGCAGCGACGCACGCACTTCTCGATGTTCTGCACGGCATTCAGCGCCGCGGTGACCAGATGCACCCGTGCCTCGAGGCGCACGCCGGACATGCCCAGGGGCTCGCGGATACCGCCCTGGGTGTCGATGGCGAACTCCTGGGGCAGCACATGCAGGACGCGCTGGCCCTCGGAAATGGCCCGCGCACGGGCCGAATCGATGACGCGATCGATATCGGAGGGGGCGACCTCGCGTTCCTTGATCGCCACCACACCGTCGGAATTCATCGAGCTGATATGGCTCCCGGCGATTCCCACGTACACGGAATGAATATCGCAACCGGCCATGAGTTCGGCTTCTTCCACGGCGCGCTGGATCGACTGCACCGTGGACTCGATATTGATCACCACCCCCTTCTTCATTCCTCGAGAGGGATGGGAGCCGATACCGGCAATTTCGATTCCGCCATCGTCAGTGGGTTGCCCCACGATCGCCACGACCTTGGATGTTCCGATATCCAGCCCGACTACCATATTGGACACATTGGATGGACCTGCCATGAGCCGGGAATTCTCCTCGAGCCAGACCCGCTAGGGGAAATGCATGTTTGTCACGAAAAAAGCTGGACTAATTATAGGAACAATTCGCGCCGTTCCACCAGCCCATAACCGAAAAACGGCCCTCAACGATACGGCTATTTTCGCATTAAAGGAATACCCCCAGGCCACGTCGGGCGGACGATTCGTACCCCCGAGCCTTCAACCTTCGACTTCGGAATCGCCTTCGACGGGTTCGGTTTCACCATGCCAGGCAACGGCAACACCATTGGGATAACGAAGATCGATGTAGCGAATGTGCGACGCCCATTCACCAAGCTCTCGACGCCAGGCGGCCTCGAATCGTTCCAGGCGCCCTGCCCGGTGATTCCGGCCCAGCATCACCCAGACACCATCGTCCAGTTGGAAACGCCAGGCCCCCCTGGGTTCGAGCCGCAACTGGCGTACATCGAGATGCTGGTCGGCAAAACGCGACACCAATTGATCGTGATAAGCCAGCACCTCGGCACCACTGCCTTCGGGGCCGGACAAGTCCGGAAGCCCCTCCGGCGGGGTCACGGGAGTGAAGTCAAAGGGTTCACCCTCGGCATTGAGCAGCCGGTCATCGTTCCAGCGCGCCACCGGCACCTGCTCCTCCAGTTCGAAGCGCAGGGCATTGGGCCACTCACGATGCAACCTCACCTCGCGCAACCAGCCGATCTCCCGAGCCTGCTCGCGCATGGCATCGATATCCACCGACAACCAGGTCTGACCCTGGACGAGCGGTGCCAGCTTGTTGCGCAGATAATCGGCGCTGACATGGTGCAGTTCGCCCCTGATCGACACCCGTTCGATGGGACGATCCAGCCACAACCACAGGGCGCGGCCACCGGCGCCGAGCAAGAGCGCCAGCAGCAGCAGACCGATGAGGGAGGAACGACGCGCCATGTCAGTCGCACCGCCCGGCGGTGTCGAGAATGCGCAGCACCAGGGTATCGAAATCGATACCGGCATGCGCCGCGGCCTGGGGCACCAGACTGTGATCGGTCATGCCCGGCACGGTATTGACCTCGAGCAGCCAGAAACGGCCCTGGTCATCGCGCATGACATCCACGCGGCCCCAGCCACGGCAACCGACGGCCTCGAAAGCCTCGCGACACAACTCGGCCAAGGCCTTCTCATCCGTTTCCGACAGACCGCATGGCAGGTGGTAAAGCGTCTCGTCGGACAGGTACTTGGCTTCGTAATCATAGAAACCGCTCGGCACTTCCACGCGGATCGCCGGCAGCGCCTCGTCGCCGAGCAGCGACACCGTATATTCCTCGCCTTGAATGAAACGCTCGGCCATGACCCGCGCATCATAGCGCGCCGCATCCCGGTAGGCCGCCGCCAGGGTTTCGGCACTATCGACGATGGTGATTCCCAGGGTCGAGCCCTCGTGGACCGGCTTGACGATCAGCGGCAAGCCGAGCCGCTCGACCACCGCGTTCCAGTCGGATTCGGCATTCAGCATCACGCACTCGGGCGTCGGCAGCCCAAGGGCCTGCCAGACCAGCTTGGTGCGCTGCTTGTCCATGCCCAGCGCCGAGGCCAGCACGCCACTGCCGGTGTAGGGAATGCCCAGCAAGTCCAGGGCACCCTGCAGGGTCCCGTCCTCTCCGCCCCGGCCATGCAAGGCGATGAACACCCGATCCGGCGCCAGGGCCTCGAGCCCTGCCAACCCGCCTTCTGCCGGATCGAAGGCGATCGGCGCCACACCGCCACGCTGGAGCGCCGCCAATATTGCCTCGCCGCTTTTCAGCGACACTTCACGTTCGGCGGAATCCCCGCCGTAAAGCACCACTACCCGTCCATGGTCGATCGTCATAGCGTCACCTCGTCAAGCACCAGCCGGGCATCGGACAACTTCTGGGAAATACCGCCCACATCACCCGCCCCTTGCGTGATCAGGATATCACCGGGGCGCAGCACCTTGGCCAGCAACTCCGGCAGCTCGCTCTTGTCCTGCACGAAGATGGGGTCGACTTCGCCACGCTGACGAATGGAGCCCGCCAGGGTACGGCCGTCGGCACCTGGCAGCGGCGACTCGCCGGCACTGTAGACATCCAGCAGCAGCAGCGTATCGACACCCGCCAGCACCCGCACGAAATCCTCGAACAGATCGCGAGTGCGCGAATAGCGATGCGGTTGGTAGAGCATCACCAGACGCCGCTCGGGCCACCCTTCCCGGACCGCCTTGATGACCATTTCCACTTCCCGGGGATGATGGCCGTAATCATCCACCAGCATGACCTCGCCCTCGCCTTGCGGTGAGGCGAAGTGGCCGTGCACCTGGAAGCGACGGCCGACCCCGGCAAAGCTCGCCAGGCCACGCAGGATGGCCGCATCCTCGACCCCCGCGTCGCTGGCCACCGCGATGGCGGCCATGGCATTCAAGGCATTGTGCTCGCCCGGCATGGCCAACCGCACTTCGAGCGGGGCCAGCCCATCGGGGCGACGCGCGATGAAGCTTACCTCGCCGCCATGCTGCACGAAGTTCTCGAGACGATAATCGGCATCCTCGCTGAACCCGTAGGTAACGAACTGGCGATTGACCCTCTCGATCAGCCCGCGCACATTGGCGTCATCGATGCACAGCACCGCCAGACCGTAGAACGGCAGGTTGTGCAGGAACTCGATGAAGGTGCCCTTGAGCCGTTCGAAGTCGCCGCCATAGGTCGCCATGTGATCGGCATCGATGTTGGTGACGATGGCCACCATGGGCTGCAGGTGCAGGAAGGAGGCATCGGACTCGTCGGCCTCTGCCACCAGATAGTCGCCCTCCCCCAGACGCGCGTTGACACCGGCACTGGTCAGCCGACCGCCGATCACGAAGGTCGGGTCGAGCCCTCCTTCGCCGAGCAGCGTCGCCGTCAGGCTGGTCGTGGTCGTCTTGCCATGGGTGCCGGCCACGGCAATGCCGTGACGGAAACGCATCAGTTCGGCGAGCATCTCGGCCCGGCGCACTACCGGTATGCGATGCTGCTGGGCCCAGCGGATCTCGGGATTGGTCTCGTCGACGGCGGTCGAAACCACCACGACATCGGCATCCCGGGCGTTCTCCTCGGCATGCCCGATGGCGACCGTGATACCGCACTCGCGCAGACGCGTCACCACCGGCGAAGGCTTGAGGTCACTGCCGCTGACCGCATACCCCTGATTGGCCAGCACCTCGGCGATGCCGCACATGCCGGCACCGCCGATGCCGACGAAATGAATGCGCCGGATACGACGCATTCCCAGACCACGCCCATGGCGCGGCGGATTCGCCTGACCGGGGACCGGTCCTAGTCTGTCATCACTCAAAACCTGTCTCCATGCAGCCGGCCGCCAGGCGTTCCATGGCATCGAGGCGCGCGCAGCGCCGGGCCTGCGAGGCCATGGCGGCCAATGTATCGGGATCCAGCAGCGTCGCCAGGCGTTCGGCCAGCGCCGCCACGCTCATCTCATCCTGGGGCATCAGCGAAGCGGCGCCCTCCTCGACCAGCGCCGCGGCATTGGCGGTCTGGTGGTCGTCCACCGCGTGCGGAAACGGCACGAACAGCGCCGGCTTGGCGGCCGCCGCCAGTTCCGCCACCGTCAGGGCACCGGCACGGCACACCACCAGGTCGGCCCAGTCATAGGCCTCGGCCATATCGTCGATGAAGGCCGGGACCCGTGCCTGTACGGCGTGTTCGTCATAGCGTGCCCGGGTCGCTTCGTCCTTGTCACGGCCTGCCTGGTGACATACCTCGGGGCGGCGCTCGACCGAAAGCGTCGCCAGCGCCTCGGGAAGTCGTTCGTTCAGGGCCTGGGCGCCCAGCGATCCGCCGACCACCAGCAGGCGCAGGGGTCGCTCGCGCATCGTCGCCGCCTCGCGGGGATGATCGCCGAGCGCGGCGATCTCGGCACGCACCGGGTTGCCGACCACCTCGCCGCGCCCCGGAAATGCCTGGGGGAAGGCCGCAAAGGTACGCTTGGCCAGTCGCGACAATACGCGGTTCGTCAGGCCGGCCACGGCATTCTGCTCATGGATCACCAGGGGGCGGCGAGCAAGCCAGGCGGCCAGCCCGCCGGGACCACTGGCGAAGCCCCCGAGTCCCACCACCAGCTGCGGATCGAAATCGCGCACCACCCGGCGCGCCTGGAGAATCGCCCGCACCAGTCGCCAGGGCGCCGCCAGCCAACCGGTCACGCCCTTGCCGCGCAGTCCGCTCACCGCGATGCGATGCAACGGGATGCCGGCCTCCGGCACCAGACGATTCTCGATACCTCGCGGACTGCCCAGCCACTGCACCTCGACGCCGCGTTCGGCGAGCGCGGCGGCCAGCGACAGGGCGGGAATCACATGCCCACCGGTGCCTCCGGCCATGATCAACACCCGGCGTGTCTCGTCATCCTTCATGATCGGGCCTCTCCTGTCCTTGGCGCAGCGGGTTGTTCGCGTCGCCTGGCCTGCCTCGTCTCGATGTCGACCCTCAGCAGCATGCCGACCATCACGGCACTTATCACCAGGCTCGAGCCGCCGTAACTGAGCAGCGGCAACGTCAACCCCTTGGTCGGCAACATCCCGGTACTCACCGCGATGTTGATGAACGCCTGGGCTCCGATCACCAGGGCGATGCCATAACAGAGATAGGCCGCAAAGGGCCGCTTGGCCAGTTCAGCGCGCCGGCCCACCGCCATGGCGCGCCAGACCAGCAAGGCAAACAGTCCGATCACGGCGACGGCGCCGATCATGCCCAGTTCCTCGGCCAGCACGGCGAACACGAAGTCGGTATGGGCCTCGGGCAGGTAGAACAGCTTCTGAACGCTGTTGCCGAGCCCGGTACCGAACCATTCCCCGCGCCCGAAGGCGATCAACGCCTGGGTCAACTGATAGCCGCTGGCGAACTGATCGGCCCAGGGGTCGACGAAGCTGGTCAGACGCGCCATCCGATAGGGTTCGGCGATGGCCAGCGCGGCACCCAGCGCTGCCACCAGTCCCATCAACAGCAAGAAGCGTCCCCAGGGCGCCCCCGCCATCAGCAGCATGCCCATGACGCATCCCGTCATGACCACCACCGCGCCATAATCCGGCTCGAAGATCAGCAGGACGCCCATGACCGCCATGACCATCAGCGGGCGGAGAAAGGCGCCCCAGTGACGACGCACCTGGGGGAGGAAACGCTCCAGATAGCCCGCCAGATAGACGATCAGGCACAGCTTGGCGATCTCCGACGCCTGCAGATTCAAGGGAATGCCGGGGACCGACAGCCAACGCCGGCTTCCATTGACCTCGCGCCCCGCCACCAGCACCAGGGCCAGCAGGGCCAGGCCGACGAGCAGCAGCAAGGGGCCGTTGGCCTTCCACCAGGCCATCGGTATGCGCAAGACCAGCAGGGCGACCACCATGGAACACAGCACGAAGACGCCATGACGCACGCTGAAGTACCAAGGGTTGCCGGTAAGACTGGTGGCGACTTCCGTGGAGGCGGAGGTGACCATGACCCAGCCGATCAGCATCAGGGATAGCGTGGCCACCAGCAGCCAGCCATCGCAGAAGTGATCCCGGGTCGACAGTTGTTCACGCAAACGGGCTAAGCGGCTCATGGAGCCTCCTGACTCGCACGTCGTTCGACGGCCCGCCGAAAGGCCTCGCCACGCGCTTGATAATTCGGAAATTGATCGAGGCTGGCACAGGCCGGCGACAGCAGCACGCAGTCACCGGGCACCGCGATCTCGGCGGCCCGTTCCATGGCCGCCGACAGATCCTCGACCCGATGCCGGGGCAAGGCATCCTCGAGCGCGCTCTCGAGCTTGTCCGCGTCGCGCCCGAACAGAATCGCCGCTCGGCCATACCGCTGCAGCGGCGCGGCCAGCGGCGTGAAATCCGCCCCCTTGCCGACGCCCCCCGCCAGCAGGATCACGCGTCCTTCCAGGGTCGGCCCGATACCGGCGATGGCCGCCAGGGTCGCCCCCACATTGGTGCCCTTGGAGTCGTTGATCCAGCGCACGCCGTCGAGATCGGCGATCCATTCGCAGCGATGCGGCAACCCACCGAAACGCTCCAGTACCCGCGTCATGGCGGACAACGGCAAGCCCAGTCGGTGGCCCATGGCCAGAGCGGCCAGCGCATTGGCCTGATGATGCAAGCCCTGCAGGCGCAGGGACTCGGCAGGCATCAAGGGGCTGTTGCCGTGCATCAGCCAGGCGCGCTGCCCGTTGCCATCGTCGTGGGGGGCGATCCCCCATTCGCCCGGCTCGGGCGGCCGGGTGGAAAAACGCTCGAGTGCCGGCAACGGCGATGCCGGCCAGGTCTGGGGATCCTCGGCATTGACCACGCCATGCTCGGCGCCACGGAAGATACCAAGCTTGGCGGCACGATAGCCGGCCATGTCGCCGTGACGATCCAGATGATCCTCGGAGAGGTTGAGAAAGGCCGCCGTGGTGGCACCGAGCCGCGGCGTGGTCTCGAGCTGGAAGCTCGAGACCTCCAGCACATAGAGTTCGGCGTCGGGCGCGTCGGCCAGCAGGTCCAGGGCGGCGGTTCCCAGATTGCCGCCCACCGCCACGCGCCAGCCCGCCTCGGCTGCCATCTCGCCCAGCAGGGTGGTCACCGTGGACTTGGCATTGGCGCCGGTGATGGCGGCGATGGGCGCTCGACAGGCCCGCCTGAACAGGGCCATCTCGCCCACCACCAGCGGATCGCCGGACTCGCCGACACGCCCTTCCAGCGCGGCCAGCTCGGGCAGGTGCGGATCCACACCCGGGCTGAGCACCACCTCGTACGCCTCCTGCATGTCGATACCGGCCAGCGAGCCGCAGTGGACCTCGACCCCCGGATGGGCATCCCGGAAGGCATCGAGCCCCGGCGGTGCCTCTCGGGTATCGGCCACCATGAAACGCCGGCCCAGGCGTTCCAGGTGGCGGCAGATGGCTCGTCCCGAGACGCCGAGCCCGACCACCAGCGTGACTCCCTTGGGCACCTTGACCATGAACGGCTCCTCGCGTGAACGACGACTTCCGGCTCCGCGCGGGAACCTCAACGAATCTTCAGCGTGGCCAGCCCCAGCAGCACCAGTACGACCGTGATGATCCAGAACCGCACGATGACCCTCGGCTCCGGCCACCCCTTGAGCTCGAAGTGGTGATGCAACGGTGCCATGCGGAAGATCCGCCGGCCGGTCAGCTTGTAGGAGCCCACCTGCAGGATCACCGACACGGTTTCCATGACGAAGATGCCGCCCATGATGAACAGCACGATCTCCTGGCGCACGATGACCGCCACGACGCCGAGCGCCGCCCCCAGGGCCAGGGCGCCCACATCGCCCATGAAGACCTGGGCCGGATAGGTGTTGAACCACAGAAAGCCCAGCCCCGCCCCGGCGATGGTGGCGCAGAACACCGCCAGTTCGCCGGCGCCGGGAATCATCGGAATCTGGAGGTATTCGGCGAACACCGCATTGCCGCTGGCGTAGGCGAACACGGCAAGCCCCATGGCCACCAGCACGGTGGGCATGATGGCCAGACCGTCGAGGCCGTCGGTGAGGTTCACCGCGTTGGAGCTGCCGACGATCACCAGATAGCTGAGCAGGACGTAGAAGACGCCCAGGGGCAGCACGAAGTCCTTGAACAGCGGCACGATCAGGCTCGTTTCCACCGGCGAGGCGGCGGTGACGTAGAGAATGACCGCTGCCGCCAGGCCGATCGCCGACTGCCAGAAGTACTTCCAGCGGGCCGGCAGGCCGCGCGGATTCTTCTCCACCACCTTGCGGTAGTCGTCGACCCAGCCGATGGCGCCGAAGCCCAGTGTCACCGCCAGCACGATCCACACATAGTGATTGGCGAGATCCCCCCACAGCAGGGTACTGACGGCGATGGCCATGAGGATCATCGCGCCGCCCATGGTCGGCGTGCCGGCCTTGGACAGGTGCGACTGCGGACCATCGTCGCGCACGGCCTGGCCGATCTGGCGCTCCACCAGGCGCCGGATCACCACCGGTCCCAGCCAGAGGCACAGGATCAGGGCCGTCAGGGTCCCCAGGATCATCCGCAGGGTCAGATAATTGAATACGTTGAAGGCGCTCTGGAATTGCGCCAGGAAGTCAGCCAGAAAAAGCAGCATGTAATGCGTTACCTTGATGCATCCGAGCGCAGCGCGGTCACCACGTGTTCCATTCCGGCACTGCGCGACCCCTTGACCAGCACGCTGGCCCCCGGCGGCAGATGGTGGAGAACATGGCGCGTCAGCGCCTCTCTATCGTCGAAATGGTACCCTCCTTCACCGAAGGCACGGCTGGCCGGCCGCGCCGCCTCGCCGAGAGTACCGAGAAAATCGATTCCCAGCGTCCGCGCGTGATGCCCGACTTCGGCATGCCAGTGCGCGGACGCCTCGCCAAGCTCCCCCATGGCCCCCAACAGGCACCAGCGGGGCGCCGGCAACGTTGCCAGGGTCTCCAGCGCCGCCTTCACGGCACCGGGATTGGCATTGTAGGTGTCGTCCAGCAGGCGCGCGCCATTGCGTCCGGCAAACACGCCAAGCCGGCCGGCCACCGGTTCGACCTCTTCCAGCCCGGCCAGCACGTCCGCCGGGTCGGCTCGCAGGGCCAGGGCCGCCGCCGCCGCGGCCAGGGCATTGGCGACATTGTGCCGCCCCATCAGCGCCAATTGCACACGCCCCAGCTCGCGACCATCGAAAGACAGCGTGAAAGCATAGCGCCCGAACTCATCGCAGACCAGTGTCTCGGCGCGCAGACGCCCCTCGTCCTCCAGACCGAAGTCGAGCACTTCCCGGGATCCCGCCTGGCTCGCCCAGAACCTGAAGTAGCGGTCGTCGCGGTTGAGAACCGCCACGCCATCGCGGGACAGCCCGCCCAGGATCTCGCCCTTGGCCTGGGCAATCCGCCCCATGCCGCCGAACTCGCCGACATGGGCACCGGTCACATTGGTGATCACCGCCACGTCGGGCATGGCCAGCGAGGCCGTCCAGGCGATCTCGCCCAGATGATTGGCACCCAGCTCCACCACCGCCCGGCGGTGCTCGCCGTCCAGTTCGAGCAGCGTCATGGGCGCGCCGAAATCGTTGTTGAGATTGCCCCGGGTGGCCAGGGTCGCGCCGGATCGCGACAGAATGGTCGCCAGCATCTGCTTGACGGTCGTCTTGCCGCTGTTGCCGGTCACGGCCACCAGCGGACCGCCCCAGGCCAGGCGCCGAGCCCGCCCCAGCAACCCGAGCGCCAGCCGGGTATCGGCGACTTCCAGTTGCGGCAAGGGATCGTCCTGGCGTCGCTCGACCAGCGCTGCCGCCGCCCCGGCCTCCCGCGCCTGGGCAATGAAGTCGTGGGCATCAAAGCGCTCGCCGACGAGCGCCACGAACAGCGCCCCCGGACCCAGACGGCGCGTATCGGTGGTGATCGATGTCAAGGCCACTTCGGTATCCGGCGGCGACTCACCCAGCGCCCGGGCCACCGCCCCGAGGGAATCTAGACCAACAGCGCTCATCGCGGCGCCTCCCCGTGTCGCTCGGCCAGTGCGGCCTGCGCCTCATCGAGATCGGAAAACGGATGGCGCACGCCCTCGATCTCCTGATAGGTCTCGTGGCCCTTGCCGGCGATCAGGATCACATCCTCGGCATCGACCTCGGCGATGGTCTCGCGGATGGCTGCGGCCCGACCGCCCAGGACCCGGGCCGAGCGACGCGCGCTCTCGCTCAGGCCGGCCAGAATCTGCTCGCGGATCGCCGCCGCCGCCTCGCTGCGCGGATTGTCGTCGGTGATCACCGGCACGTCCGAGTATCTTTCGGCGGCAGCGGCCATCAGGGGACGCTTGCCCGCATCCCGATCACCGCCACAGCCGAACAGGCACCACAGGCGGCCCTGATCCGGCAGGTGCGCCCTCAGTGCCTGCAGGGCATTCTCCAGGGCATCCGGCGTATGGGCATAGTCGATCACCACCGTCGGTCCCCTGGCATCGCCCAGCACCTGCATGCGGCCCGGCACCGGCGCCAATTCGGCAGCGGCGGCGAACAGCGCTTCGAGGTCCTCGCCCAGGCCATGGAGGGTCGCGATGGCCAGCAGTACATTGGTCAGGTTGAATCCGCCCATGAGAGCGATTTCCAGCACCCGCTCCCCTTCCGGCGTGGCGATGACAGCGCGCTGCCCCTGCGGCAGGGGTTCGACGCCCACTACACGCAGCGTGACCGCCTCGTCATCGCCGACCGCCAGCACGCGCACGCCGGCAGGCAGACCGGCCAGCATCAGGCGCGCCAGGGGATCGTCGCCATTGACCACCGCCAGGCGCAGCTCGGGGCGCCGGAACAGCCTGGCCTTGGCGGCCGCATAGGCGGCCATGCTGCCGTGGTAGTCGAGGTGATCGCGGCTCAGGTTGGTGAAGACGGCGGTCGTCAGCCGGCATCCCGCGAGCCGCTCCTGCTCCAGGGCATGGGACGAGGCCTCCAGAGCCACGCGTTCGACGCCTTCGGCGGCCAGCTCGCCCAGGGCCGACTGCAGCGCCAGCGGCCCCGGCGTGGTCAAGCGGCCCTCGCGCAGCGCGCCGGGACGCCCATGTCCCAGGGTGCCGACCATGCCGGCATCGCGCCCCAGGAGACGACTCAGCGCGGCGATATAGTGCGTCACCGAACTCTTGCCATTGGTCCCGGTGACGCCGATCAGCTCCAGCGATGCCGGTACCTCGAACAACGACCGCCCGAGCTCGCCGAGTTGCCCGGCCAATCCCTCGAGATGGATCACCCTGGCATCGGCAGAGGCGGACCCGCCCGGCTCGGCATGCGCCAGCACCGCGGCGACACCGGCCTCCAGGGCCTGGTCGATGAAGTCGCGCCCATCGACGCTCACGCCGGGCACCGCCAGGAAGACATCGCCCTCGGCCAGTTCCCGGCTATCCAGATGGAGGGCGACGTCGCCGGTGAGCCCGAGCGCTTCCAGCGCGGCGGAGTGCTCCGGCCACTGGCTCGCCAGTGCCGCCATCAGTCGCGATGAGTTCACGTGCATGCCGGCCTCGCATCGGTCGGAGTGGAAGAATCAAGCATCGTCGTCCTGGCTCGGTCGGTCGGGTGGAACATCCAGCAGACGCAGGGCATTACCGGCCACGCGGGAAAAGACCGGCGCGGCGATGGCCCCGCCATAATAGGCGTCACCACGGGGATGGTCGATCATCACCACGGCGATGATACGCGGATCGGAGACGGGCGCGATGCCGACGAACAGGGCGCGATAGGTACGTTCCTGGTAGCCGCCGCTGCCGGTCTTGCGCACCGTGCCCGTCTTGCCCGCCACACTATAGCCCGGCACCATGCCACGGCGCGCTCCGGTACCGGGCGCCACGACTTCGTCCATCATGCCGAGCACGCGATCGGCAACCGCGGGCTCGATGACCGGTTCGCCCTTGGGCGTCTTGGACAAGCGCAGCAACGACGGGGGCAAGCGTCGCCCATGATTGGCGATGGCCGTATAGGCGCTGGCCAATTGCAACGCCGACACCGACAGACCATATCCATAGGAAAGTGCCGCCCATTGGCTGCTGGACCAGACCTGCGGCGAAGGAACGCTGCCCGTGGCCTCACCGGGAAAACCGGTGCCCGGAGCACGGTCGAAGCCAAGCGCCCGATAACGCTGGGGCACCCTGGGCTCGTCGAGCTGAAGCGTCAGCTTGGACATGCCGATGTTGGATGACTTGCGCAGGATACCGGCCAGGGACAGCTTGCCGTTGTTGGAGACATCCCGAATGGTATAACCGTCGATCACCATCCAGCCCGGCGAGGTATCGACGACGGTATCGGGCGGAAACTTGCCGGTTTCCAGCAACGCCGACATGGCCAGTGGCTTCATCACCGACCCCGGCTCGAAGACATCGACGATGGCCTGATTGCGCAACCCCTCCGGGTCGAGGCCGGCACGATTGTTGGGGTTGTAGGATGGCTGGTTGGCCATCGCCAGGACTTCGCCGGTATCGGCGTCGAGCATCACCAGGGTGCCGCCATCGGCCTCGTTCTCATCGACCGCCTTCTTGAGCTCGCGATAGGCCATGTATTGCAGGCTCTGGTCGATGGACAGCGTCAAATCGCCGCCGGGCTGGGCATCCTCGAGCACCTCGAGGTCGCGCACCAGGCGCCCACGACGATCCTTGAGCACCCGACGCTTGCCCGGCACCCCGGCGAGGTAGGGCTGGTAGGCCAGTTCGAGCCCCTCCTGGCCCTGATCGTCGATGTTGGTCACGCCAAGCAGTTGGGCGGTCACTTCCCCGGCCGGGTAATAGCGCTTGTATTCCCGGCGCGCATGCACGCCGGGCACGTGGAGATCGAGAACCTCCTGGGCCTCGGCCGGCGTCATGCGACGCTGCAGGTACATGAATTCGCGATCGGCGTAACGTTCGATGCGTGCATCGAGCGCATCGAGGTCCTGGCCGAGCGCCTGGGCCAGTCGCAGGCGCTGAATACCATCGTCGGGCAGATCCTGGGGATTGGCCCACAGGGTCACCACGGGCGTCGAGATGGCCAGCGGATCGCCATGACGGTCGGTGATCATGCCACGGTGGGCGGGGATCTCGTCGACGCGCAGGGTGCGGGCATCGCCCTGGCCCTGCAGGAAGGAATGATCGAAGACATGCAGATCGACGATGCGTCCCACCAGCAGTCCCAGGCCGACGAGCACCAGCGTCATGATCACGATATAGCGTGCACGCCCCATCGGGGCCATGGGCGGAGGACGGCGCGGCGTGACGCCGTTCGGTGCATCTCGGCTCATGGCTGGATCACCTCCACCTCGTCGACATCGGGCAGGCGCATTTCCAGGCGCTGCGAGGCCAGTCGCTCGATTCGCGACGGCGACGACCAGGCACTCTCTTCCAGCAACAGCTGCCCCCATTCGGTCTGCAACTGCTGCTGCTCGTTCTCGAGCTGCTGGAGGCGCGCATAGCGCTCGCGGATCTCATGGCTGGTGGCGATCACCGCCAGCGACGAGACCAGGCACAGCGCCAGCAACACGCCGTTGAGCAGCAGCATGAGGGTCGGCCGTGGCCGCTCGACCGGCCAGCCGAAGCCCGATGTCGTGGAGGCATTGCGTCCCTGAGCCATGTCACTCCCTTCAATAGCGTTTACGCGCCGCACGCATCACGGCACTGCGGGCACGGGGATTGTCCTCGACTTCTTCGCTGGTGGGGCGGCGCGCCTTGCCCAGCGCCTCGAGACGACGCTGGATCTGGTCATCACGCAGCGGTATCCCGCGTGGTAGATGAGTATCTCCCCGGACGTGATCGCGAATGAAGCGCTTGACGCGACGGTCCTCCAGCGAATGGAAGCTGATCACCACCAGATGGCCGCCCGGCGCCAACGCCTCGAGAGCTGCCTCGAGAGCGAGATCGAGTTGCTCGAGTTCGCCGTTGACCTGGATGCGCAACGCCTGGAAGGCCCGGGTCGCCGGATGCTTTCCCTTTTCCCAGGCGGGATGCGCGGCCTTGATCACCTCGGCGAGATCCGCGGTGCGAGTGAAGGCTCGCTCACCGCGCCGCGCCACGATGGCACGCGCCAGGCGCCGTGCGAAACGCTCCTCGCCGTAGGTCTTGAAGACGCGGGCAATCTCGCCTTCGTCAGCACGGGCGATCCAGGCCGCCGCGCTCTCGCCGTGCTCCGGATCCATGCGCATGTCCAGCGGGCCATCGCGCAGGAAGCTGAAGCCCCGTTCGGGATCATCGAGCTGCGGCGAGGAGACCCCGACATCGAGCAGGATACCGTCGAGCTTGCCATGCAGATCATGCGCCCGGGCGAAGTCGCCGAGGCGCGCGAAATCCCCGCGCTCGAAGGCAAACCGCGCGTCCTCGATGGCGGCCGCTTCCTGGATGGCCTGCGGATCGCGATCGATGGCCAGCAGACGCCCCTGGGGCGAAAGACGCTCCAGAATGGCGCGGGAGTGCCCGCCACGCCCGAAGGTGCCGTCCAGATAACGGCCCGACGGATCATGAACCAGGGTCTCGACCGCGCCATCGAGCAATACGCTGGCATGGCGAAATCCGCGGGAGGGTTGTTCGGAAGCGGGTGACGACATGCGGTTCTCGTGGCGGACAGGGAGGGACCGTGCGTGACGGCATCATCATGAACGATAGCGGAATTCGGAGGGAGTCGGCCGATAAGCCGGGTTCTGTCTCGGACAGTCATTCGTCTAGGAACGTCGTCACCGGCGTTCTCAAGCGACCTACCCGAACCCAGCGCGGGCCACGCCATTGGGTTCCTATTTGGTCTTGCTCCGAGTGGGGTTTACCGTGCCACGCACTGTTACCAGGCGCGCGGTGCGCTCTTACCGCACCCTTTCACCCTTACCGGCCTCCCGCAGGAGGCGTAGGCGGTCTACTCTCTGCTGCACTTTCCGTCGGCTCGCACCGCCCAGGCGTTACCTGGCACTCTGCCCTATGGAGCCCGGACTTTCCTCCCCCGATCCCGCAAAACGGCGACCGGCGGCGACTGTCTGGCCAACTCCCGGAGGCAAGCATACCAGTGCCGCGACACCCCCTCAATCCCCGTCCTTGAGCTGCTGTGCCCGGGCATACCAGGTTTTCTTGGCACCACCCAGCAAGCGCGCCGCGGCACCGGCCGCCTGCTTGACGCCGACCCCTTCGGCCAGCAGCGACGCCAGCAGGGCATCGGCCTCGAGCGTGGCGGTCTCGCCGACCTCCCGTGGCGCGGCGCCCTCCACCATCACCACGAATTCGCCACGCGCCTGGTCGGGATCCGCTTCCAGGCGGGCGATCAGCTCATCGGCACTGCCGTCGAGGAACGTCTCGAAGGTCTTGGTCAGTTCCCTCGCCAGGACCAGTCTCCGTTCGCCGAAAACCGTCGATAGATCGGCGAGCGTGGCTTCGATGCGATGCGGCGACTCGTAGAACACCAGGCTCTCCTCACGCTCGACCAGCGCCTCCAGTCGGGCACGCCGGGCGCCTCCCTTGGCCGGCAGAAAACCGTTGAACAGGAAACGGTCGGTGGCCAGGCCGGCCGCCGAGAGCGCCGCCACCAGGGCGCACGCCCCCGGCACCGGTGTCACGCGACGCCCCCGGGCCCGCAACTCGCGCACCAGCACGAACCCCGGATCACTGATCAGTGGCGTGCCAGCATCGCTGACCAGGGCCACGTCCTCGCCGGCCGCCAGGCGCGCGTCGATCTGCTCGACCCGCCCGGCTTCGTTATGCTCGTGCAAGGACACAACGGCCGGCGCAATGCCCAGATGCCGCAACAAGCGTGACGTATGCCGGGTATCCTCGGCGGCCACCAGCGCCACCTCGCCCAGCACCCGGGCGGCTCGCGGGCTCAGGTCCTCCAGATTCCCAATCGGCGTGGCAACCACGTACAATGAACCTGTACTCGCGTCTGACATTTCGGCCCCCTGGGATGCATTCCGGAACAATGGGACAAGGAAGGATCGATGAAGATTTCGTCTCGCGGCCCCCTGGCCGCCGCGCTTCTGGCGCTACTCCTGGCCGGCTGCGGCATGCAACCGAGCATGACCCAACGCCAACCGGCGGATGACCCGGATCAACTGCTGCAAGAAGCCAACCAGCAAGCACCGGCAGCGGCCGCACGCTCCCGGCTGGAAGCCGCCGACATCCTAGCACGCCAGGGACGCGCTCCCCAGGCACTGGAGATCGCCAAGAATATCGACGATGGGCAACTGTCGGCCGAACAGCGCCGCCGCTGGGCCCTGCTGCTCTCCGAACTGGGCGAGTCCCAGAACGACCCGCATGCCGTGGTCCAGGCCGGTCAGCTGCTCAAGAGCGACACCCCGCCCCGCGAGCAGGCCAATCTGCTGCTGGAGCGGCTCGGCCGCGCCCTCGGCGAGCTCGACAAGCCCTTGCCCGCCGCTGCGGCCTTGCTGCGCCTCCAGGCCGCCAACGACAGCGAAGACCTCAACGATCCGATCTGGGCGCAGCTGTCCCGTCTTCCCGCCGGCTCCCTGAGCAAGTTGCGTGGCAGTCAGGAAGCCGACACCCGGGCCTGGCTGGCCCTGACCGACCTGGTTCGCGACGGCAGCGGCGACATCGAGCGCCTCTTCCAGCAGATCGACGACTGGCGCGCCCAGCACCCGGACCATCCCGCCGCGCGCCGGCTGCCGTCCAAGATCCTGGCACTGCGCGACCTGCGTGGCCGCGAGATCCGCCACATCGCCGTCTTCCTGCCCGAGAGCGGACCGCTCGCCAATGTGGCCGAGGCCATCGAGCAAGGCATGCGCACTCACCACCTCAACGAGGTCAACGACGGCGCCAGCGGTGCCCGGCTGAGCTTCATCGACTCTTCCGGAGGCGATCTCGATGCGCTCTACCGCGAAGCCCGCAACCGTGGTGCCCAGGCCGTGATCGGCCCGCTGGACAAGGATCTGGTCAGCCGCCTCGAACAGCGCGATCAGGTTCCCCTGCCGACCCTGGCGCTCAACTACGGGACGGCCGAGCGCAATCAGGCCGAAAACCTCTTCCAGTACGGACTGTCCGCCGAGAACGAGGCACGGCAAGTGGCCCGCCGGGGGCGGATGGACGGCCTGCGCCGCGCCGCCGTGATGGTTCCCGGCAACGACTGGGGACGCCGGGTCAGCGAAGCCTTCCGGGACACCTGGCTCGCCAACGGCGGCGAGATCACCCGCACCGAACGCTACAACCCCGGGCAACCGGCCACCGAGAGCACCCGGCAGGCCGTCAGCTCCCCCAGGCCCGACATGCTCTTTTTGCTGGCGTTGCCGGAGTACGCTCGCCAGGTACCGCCCACCCTCGATTATTATTCCGCCTCTGATCTGCCGGTCTACGCCACCTCCCATCTCTATGAGGGGCAACCCCAGCCACGGCTGGACAAGGATCTCGATGGCGTCCGCTTCATCGACATTCCCTGGCAGATTCCGGATGCCGCCGTGGGAGGCGAGGACGCCCTGCCCTTCCTCGACAGCTATCACCAGCTCCGTCAGGAGTCCGATCCCTCGATGTTCCGGCTGATGGCCATGGGCGTGGATGCCTATGAGCTGACACGGCGCCTGCCGCAGTTCCAGGCCATTCCCGGCAGCGAACTGTTCGGCGCCACCGGCACCCTGAGCGTGGCCGAGGACGGCCGCATCCAGCGTCAGCTGCCCTGGGCCCTTTTCAGCAACGGCGTTCCCCAGCCGGTGCTGTCACCGGGAAGCATCGGCGATGCCCTGCCCTGACGCCCGCGCCCGGGGCGCCAGGGTCGAACGGCTCGCCGCCGACTGGCTGGTGGCACGGGGCCTCGTCCTCGTCGCCACCAACCAGCACGCCAAGGGTGGCGAGATCGACCTGATCATGCGTGACGGCGACACCCTGGTGTTCGTGGAGGTCCGGCATCGCGCCGACATCCGCCATGGCCACCCACTGGAGACCGTCACTGCCACCAAACGTCGTCGCCTGATCAAGGCGGCGCGTTTTTATCTCCAGCGCAACCGGCTATCATGTGCTTGCCGCTTCGATGTACTGGCTGCGACCGGTACACCCCCCGAGCTCGAGTTCGAATGGGTGGCGGGGGCCTTCGAAGCGTTCTGACCCAAGGACCAGGAAGCCAAGATGGATTTCCAGACCCGCATTCTCGGACACTTCAACGCCAGCATCGACACCAAGACCTATGCCAGCGAGGTGCTGCCACCCTTCATCGAGGTGGCCAGCCAGATGATGGTGCAGGCCCTGGTCAACGAAGGAAAGATACTGGCCTGCGGCAACGGCGGCAGCGCCGGCGACAGCCAGCACTTCTCCTCGGAACTGCTCAATCGCTTCGAGCGGGAGCGCCCCAGCCTGCCCGCTCTGGCCCTGACCACCGATACCTCGACCCTGACCTCCATCGCCAACGACTACAGCTACAACGACGTCTATTCCAAGCAGGTTCGCGCACTGGGACAACCCGGCGACGTGCTGCTGGCCATTTCCACCAGCGGCAACTCCGGCAATGTCATCCAGGCCATCCAGGCCGCCCACGATCGCGAAATGACGGTAGTCGCCCTGACCGGCCGCGATGGTGGCAACATGGCCTCCTTGCTGGGCCAGGACGACTGCGAGATACGCGTCCCGGCCACGTCCACCGCACGCATCCAGGAAGTTCACCTGCTGGTGATCCACTGTCTGTGCGACCTGATCGATGAACAGCTTTTCGGCGCAAGCGAGTGACCCCCATGTCCTATAAATCCCTGTGTACCGCCCTGACCCTCATCTGCCTGCTCGTCCTGACCGGCTGCGCCTCTTCGGCCCCCATCAGCGAACATTACGGCCAGCGCACCGAAGGCACCAAGGTCGAGGACTCGAACATCGAGGACAAGATCTCCCATAACCTCAAGGCCAACGATGCCCGACTCGGCGACGCCCGCATCAACGTCAACGCCTTCAATGGCGTGGTCCTGCTCACCGGCCAGGTCCCCAGCCAGGAGCTCAAGGACATGGCCGTACAGGTGGCCGAGCAGGTCCGCAATGTACGCAAGGTGCACGACGAGCTCACCATTGCCGCCAACCTGCCCAGCAGCCAGCGACTCACCGACACCTGGATCACCACCAAGGTGCGCACCGCCCTGGCCGCCAACGAGTCCATCGACTCAAGCCGACTGCTGGTCGTCACCGAGAATGCCACTGTCTACCTGATGGGCATCGTCAGCCGGGCCGAGGCCGATCGCATCGTCTCGGTGGTCTCGAATGCCGGTGGCATGCAGCGCATCATCAAGGTCTTCGACTACCTCGACTGATCGACCGATCGCCATTGCATACACAAACGGCAGGCCAAAGGCCTGCCGTTTGCGTTTCTTCGCCTGCCGGCACCGAAGCACCGGCCGGCGCGATTCACCGACTCACTTGACGACCCGCAGAGAGGGGCGCCCTTTCCTGGGCGTCTCGCCTTCCCGCTCGGAGGACGACGCCTCGCTCTCTTCGGTCTCGTCGACACTGGCCAGCGTCGGTCCTTTCGCCTCATCCTGTCCTGTTTCGGCCTCGCTTTCGTCGTGGCCGACATCGGGCATCACCGGCTCATGACCGAAGACCATGCCGACGCCATTCTCGCGTGCGTAGATGGCAATCAGCGCCTCCATGGGCACCATGAGCTGCGTCGGCTTGCCGCCGAAACGCGCCGAGAAAGAGATCGCCTCATTCTCCATGGACAGATCGCGAATGGCCGATACGCCCATGTTGAGCACGATCTGGCCATTCTGGACAAATTGCCTGGGAACCTCGACGCCTTCCTGCTCGGCATCGACCACGATATAAGGCGTCAACTCGTTGTCCAGCAACCACTGATAAAGGGCCCGGGCAATATAGGGACGGCTTGAATGCATCGTTCGGCCCTCCTGGGGTCTGTACCTCGAACGGGGTGAAAATTCAGGGACGCATCTCGCGCTCGGCCTCGCTCAGCGCAGCCTTGAAGCCCTCGCGCTCGAAGACCCGCTCCATATAGCCCATCAACGGCTGGACCTGCTTTTCGGGCAACTCGATGCCCAGTGACGGCAAGCGCCACAGGATCGGTGCCAGGCAGCAATCCACCAGGGTAAATTCATCGCTCATGAAGAACGGCATGTCCTCGAAGATCGGTGAAATCCCGACCAGACTCTCGCGCAGCTCCTTGCGCGCCTTGTCGGCTTCCTTCTTCGACCCATTGCGGACCTGTTCGACCAGCGGGCACCACTCGCGTTCGATGCGGTGCATCCACAGCCGACTCTGGGCACGGGCCACCGGATAGACCGGCAACAGCGGCGGATGCGGGAAACGCTCGTCCAGATACTCCATCATCACCTTGGACTCGTAGAGCACCAGATCGCGGTCGAGCAGCGTGGGGACACTGTTGTACGGATTGAGATCGGCGAGCTCCTCGGGATGGTTATCCTCGGTGACCTCGACGATGTCCACGGCCACGCCCTTCTCGGCGAGCACAATACGTACACGATGACTGTAATGATCATCGCCCCCGGAATAGAAGATCATCGATGACCGCTTGGCCACTACACCCATGAAACAATCCTCGCATCAGTTCGTGCCGGAATGATAACACGACGCACCCCGGACGGGGGGCGTCGTGAAATGTCGCATCGACGAATCGGAACGATTCAGTGAACGTCGCGCCAGTACTCGCGCTTGAGCAGGTAGGCCACGACGGCGAAGACGAAGAGAAAGATCAGAACCTTGGGTGCCAGGGCCTCGGCCTTCAGCCTGGATGGCTCACTGGCATAAGCCAGGAAATTGGTCAGATCGAACATCGCGCGCTCGAACTCATCGGGCGACATCGAGCCCTCGCGAACGAGCTCGAGATGGCAGGCCGAGCCGTCTTCCTCATGCCCCGCCTCTTGCGCATCGCCACACACCTGCTGCTGCACGCCCTGGAGCGGCTCCAGCACATTGGGCATGGCCACCAGCGGGAAAACCGTATTGTTCACGCCCGTGGGTCGCTCCGGGTCACGATAGAACCCGAGCAGATAGGAATAGACCCAGTCGACGCCGCGCAGCCGGGTCACCAGGGTCAGGTCAGGCGGTGCGGCACCGAACCAGGCTTCGCCCTGCTCACCTTCCATGGCATTGCTCATCTGGTCATTGAAGGCATGGGCATCGGCGAATATCAGGTTGTCCTCGACCAGTTCCCGGGGAATCTCAAGATCCTCGGCGGCCCGCGAGAAGCGCTGATGTTTCAGAGAATGACAGCCCATGCAGTAGTTGACGAAGAGCTTCATGCCATTCTGCAGCGAGGCCTTGTCGTGCAGATCCGGCGTCATGTCCCGTAGATCGGCGCCACCGCCACTGGCGGCGAGACCGGTTACCGGCAGCAAGACGATGCACAGTGCAAACAGTGATTTTCTCATCAGTCGGTCACCCTTTCCGGCACGGGCCTGGTCTTTTCCAGACGGGTGTAGAACGGCATCAGCAGGAAGTAGGCGAAATAACCCAGCGTGCATACCTGAGCGATCGTCGTGCGCGTTTCCGTGGACGGCAGCACGCCGAGCACACCAAGCACGCTGAAACAGACCACGAACAGCCCCAGCATCACTCGGGAGATCCACCCCTTGTAGCGCATCGAGCGTACCGGACTGCGATCCAGCCAGGGCAACACGAACAACAGGCCGATCGCCAGCCCCATGCAGACGACGCCGAGGAACTTGGCCTCCAGGCCGAACACCGAGAAGGTGACGCCACGCAGAATCGCGTAGAAGGGCGTGAAGTACCATACCGGCGCGATATGATCCGGCGTCTGCAGGGGATCGGCCGGCTCGAAATTGGGCTTCTCGATGAAATAGCCGCCCCCTTCGGGGAAATAGAAGACCACCACGCAGAACACGAACAGGAACACGGCCACGCCGACCAGATCCTTGACCGTGTAATAGGGATGGAAGGGAATGCCATCCAGTGGCTTGCCATTGCCGTCGGTCTTGTCCTTGATCTCGATGCCATCGGGATTGTTGGAACCGACCTCGTGCAGCGCCACGATATGCAGCACCACCAGCGCCAGGATGACGATCGGCAGGGCCACCACATGCAGGGCAAAGAAGCGGTTCAGGGTGATCCCCGTGACCAGATAGTCGCCACGAATCCACTCGGCCAGCCCCGGCCCGATGGCCGGAATGGCCGAGAACAGCGAGGTGATCACCTGGGCTCCCCAGTAGGACATCTGCCCCCAGGGCAGCAGATAGCCCATGAAGGCCTCGGCCATGAGCGCCAGGTAGATGGCCATGCCGAAGACCCAGACCAGCTCCCGGGGCGCCTTGTAGGAGCCGTACAGCAGGCCGCGGAACATGTGCAGATAGATCACCACGAAGAACGCCGACGCCCCGGTGGTGTGGAGATAGCGGATCAACCAGCCCCACTCCACATCGCGCATGATGTACTCGACGGAGTCGAAGGCCCCCTCTGCCGTCGGCGTGAAGCTCATGGTCAACCAGATGCCGGTAATGATCTGATTGACCAGCACCAACAGGGCCAGCGAGCCGAAGAAGTACCAGAAGTTGAAGTTTCTCGGCGCGTAATAACGGGACAGGTGATCCTGCCACAACTGCGTGGCCGGGAAGCGCTCATCGACCCAGCGCATCAGGCCGCGCTGCGCCTTGGGCTTGTTGGGATTTCCCATCAGGCAGCCTCCTCGTCTTCACCGAGACCGACGACGATCACCGCGTCACTCTCGAAATGATAAGGGGGAACCTCGAGGTTGAGCGGTGCGGGCACGTTACGGAACACCCGCCCCGCCAGATCGAAACGCGAACCATGGCACGGGCAGAAGAAACCGCCCGGCCAGTCATCGACGCCGACACCTTCGGCATTGGGTTCCGGCTTGAAAAGCGGCGAGCAGCCCAGATGGGTACAGATGCCGATGAAGACACCGATCTCGGGCCTGATGGATCGCAGCGGCCCCTGAACGTAGTCCGGTTGCTGCGGCTCGCTGGAATCGGGATCGGCCAGGCGGTCGCCGCCCAGCTCTTCGGTACGCTGGATCATTTCCGCGGAACGATCGAGAATCCAGACCGGTCGGCCACGCCATTCGACGACCATGCGCTGGCCGGGTTCGAGCTTGGAAATATCCGCCTTGACGGGCGCTCCCGCCGCCCTTGCCCTGGCGCTGGGTTGCCAGGAAGACAGGAAGGGAACCGCCACGCCGACCGCCCCCACTGCCCCGATGACGGTCGTCGCTGCCACGAGGAAACGGCGTCGTCCCTTGTTCACGCCATCGTCTGCCATGTGCTGGTCTCTCCGTCGGCCTGTCCGTTCGGAGAACGCTGGCGAACAACGACATGACTGGCTCCCGAGCCTGCGCACTACGCTTTCATGCGCCTTGAACGATGCCGCACGCCGAAATGCTCAGCGTCTCCTTGTTGTTGTCATTCGTCGCGCCTGGGCGCCACGCAATCACGGATCTCGCAGATAGCTAAAGCTAACATAGCAAGAAAAACGACCACCTCGCACGATAATGCTTTCCACGCGGCGACAAATCATGCCCATAAAAAAACGCCCGGGTCGCATGACCCGGGCGTTGATATCGGCAAGCGTCGAAGTTTAACGCTTGGAGAACTGCGGGCGACGACGCGCCTTGCGCAGACCGATCTTCTTACGCTCGACCTCGCGGGCGTCACGCGTCACGTAGCCAGCGTCGCGCAGCGGCTTGCGGAAGTCCTCGTTGTACTCCATCAGGGCACGGGTGATGCCGTGGCGGATGGCGCCGGCCTGGGCCGAACCACCGCCGCCCTTGACGGTAACGTAGACGTCGAACTGGTCGAGGGTCTCGGTCAGTTCGAGGGGCTGACGAACCACCATATGACCGGTGACGCGGCCGAAATAATCGTTCAGCTCACGATTGTTGACGGTGATCTTGCCGGTGCCCGCTTTCAGGAACACGCGGGCGGTGGAGGTCTTGCGGCGACCGGTACCGTAATACTGCTGTGTCATGGCGAAGACTCCCTCAGATGTTCAATTCTTGCGGCTGCTGGGCGGCGTGGGGGTGCTCGGTGCCGGCATAGACCTTGAGCTTGGAATGCATGGCACGACCCAGCGGGCCCTTCGGGAGCATGCCCTTGACCGCGAACTCGATGACCCGCTCCGGAGCGTAATCGATCATCTGCTCGAAATTCATGGAACGCAGACCACCCGGATAGCCGGTGTGGCGATAATAGTTCTTGGCGGTGGCCTTGTTGCCGGTGATCTTCACCTTCTCGGCATTGATCACGACGATGTAATCGCCGGTATCGACATGCGGGGTGTATTCCGGCTTGTGCTTGCCGCGCAGGCGACGAGCGATTTCAGTGGCCAGGCGACCAAGCGTCTTGTCCGCAGCGTCGACGACGTACCAGTCGCGCTGGACGGACTGCGGTTTGGCAGTGAACGTCTTCATGGGTGAATCACCAAGTTGATGCGTTGGGCCCAGACCGGCATGCCGGTAAAGGACCATCCCTATTTTTCTTGGTTGCCGCCCCGACTCACCGAGCCGAACGACAACTTTCGAGCGAGCGCGCATTCTACACGACACGCAACAGGCATGGCAATCACAAGAAAAAGAGGGAAGGAGGAAGAGGAAAGACAGGCCAGTCCCCGGGACCAGGGCTCCAAGGGGCCTCTTTCCTCTTCCAGGCGTGCAGCGCCGTTCTTCTCCCTTCTAGCGGCTACGCCGCGCTCCCGCCGTATGCAGCCGGGTCAGGGCTTGTGCGGCAGCGCGAGGTAGTCGTGGGACTGCATTTCCTGGAGCCGCGACAGGGTCCGCTGGAACTCGAATTCCAGCTTGCCGTTGTGATACAGCCGTTCCGCCGGCGCTTCGGCGGACATCAGCAGCTTGACGCCACGGTCGTAGAATTCGTCGACCATGTTGATGAAACGCCGCGCCAGGTCATCGGTGGCGCCGTCCATGCAGGTAACGTTGGAGACCAGCACGCTGTGGTACTCGCGCGCCAGTTCGATGTAATCGTTCTGGCTCCGCGGGCCGTCGCACAGCTCGGCGAACTCGAACCACACCACGTCCTCGTGCAGCCGACGCGCCTGCAGCATGCGATGGTTGACCTCGACCGCGACATCCCGCTCGCCCTCGCCACCGGCCAATGAGCGGAAGCTGCGCTCCAGTTCGGCCTCGGCATCCTCGTCCAGCGGCGAATGGAAGATCTCGGCCTGCTCCAGGGCACGCAGCCGATAGTCGATGCCCGAGTCCACGTTGACGACCACACAGTGACGCTCGAGCAGATCGATGGCCGGCAGGAAGCGGGCGCGCTGCAGGCCATCCTTGTAGAGATCGGCGGGCTCGATGTTGGAGGTCGCCACCAGCACCACGCCCCGGGCGAACAACGCCTCGAGCAGGTTGGCCAGGATCATGGCATCGGTGATGTCCTTGACGAAGAACTCATCGAAGCAGATCACCCTTGCCTCGTCGGCGAACTTTTCGGCGACCAGCGTCAGCGGGTTGCTCTGCCCCTTGTAGTGCTCGAGCTCGTTGTGCACCCGCTGCATGAAGCGATGGAAATGGGTGCGGATCTTCTCGGGAAAGGGCAGGGCCTCGAAGAAGGCGTCCACCAGATAGGTCTTGCCACGGCCCACGCCGCCCCAAAAATAGAGGCCGGAAATCGGCGGCATTACAGGCTCTTCCGGCGTCTCGCGCTTGCCGAACCAGTTCGACACGCGCGCCTTCAGTCCCTTGGCGGCGGATGCCGGCGCGCTGGGGCGCGTTCGCGGCGTCGCCAGCAGCTCATCGAAGAGGCGCTGCAGGTGTTCGACGGCCCGCTCCTGGGCCGGGTCGTACTGGAAGCCATCCCGTTCGAGGTCGGCACGGTAGCGCGCCAGCGGTGAGCCCGCTCGCGGCGCGTCGAGAGTCCTGTCGCTATCGCTCGTGGACATTCCTTGCGATCCATCCTGGCATGACATCGAAAGACGAGCATTATACGCGTCGCGGACGTGCTTTGGCACCGTCGCCGAGGGCCGTTGACCCCGGCTCTGGCCCAGGCTCTATAATGGGACGCCGTGCGGCTTCGTCTGAAGAGGTCGCCGTCATCGCAGGACAGCTCAGGGAGACGGACGTGGAACAAGGCAATATCAATTGGGTGCTGGCCATCGCTTGCTTGCTGGCCGGCGTGGGCATCGGCGCCCTGGGCTATCACCTGCTCAACGGCGGTGCCAGGACCGCGCAGAAGCTGCGCCAACGGCTCGCCGAACGCGACCGCGAGCTCAGCGAGCTGCGTACCGGACTCGGCGAGCACTTCGAACGTGCCGAAGGGCTGCTCGACGCTCTCCTCGCCAACGGGCAGAGCCTGCAGCAGGAAATGCATGACAGTGCCGTCCGGTTCGGCTCATCGAAGCCGCGCAAGCCCGACTTCCAGCAGGCCGACGAGACGAGTGACGACGTCAACGCGCCCCGCGATTATGCCGATGGCAACCGCGGCACGCTCTCCGAGGACTTCGGCCTGAAGTCCAAGGGCGACGAGGCTCCCGCCCAGCCGCCACGTTACTGAGGTGTCGATGGACCCGCCCCGGCCGGGGCGGGTCCGGGCGTCGCATCAGGCCGGATTGTCGATATCCACGAAGCGGTGCTCGACGCCGAAACGCTCGACCAGCCATTCGCCGAGCGCCTGGACGCCGTAACGCTCGGTGGCATGATGCCCCGCCGCCAGGTAGTGGATGCCCATCTCCCGGGCCAGATGCGTCGTGCGCTCGGAGATTTCGCCGGAGATGAAGGCATCGGCACCGGCCTCGGCAGCCTGGATGATCATGTCCTGAGCCCCGCCGGTACACCAGGCGACGCGCCGCACCTCCCCCGCTTCCGGCGACTCGACCAGCAGCGGTGTCCGCGACAGGCGTTCGCCGACATGCTCGGCCAGACGCTGCGGCGTCATGGGCTCGGCCGGCGTGCCATGCCAGATCAGCCCTTCACCGAGCTCACCATCGACGCAGCCCTCGACACGAAATCCCAGGCGCCCGGCCAGGGTCGCGTTGTTGCCCAGGGTGGCATGGGCATCCAGAGGCAGATGATAGGCGAGCAGATTGATATCGTGGCTCATCAGGGTCGCCAGTCGCCGCCGCTTCATGCCGATGATATTGACCGGCTCGTTCTTCCAGAAATAGCCGTGATGCACCAGCACCAGATCGGCCTGCCAGGCGACGGCCTCGTCGAGCAGTGCCTGGCAGGCAGTGACACCGCTCATCACCCGGCCGATGCGCTCGCGCCCGCTCACCTGAAGGCCGTTGACGGTGTAATCCTTGAAACGTGCAGAGGCCAGCTCCTGCTCGCAGGCTGCCACCAGATCATCGCATGTCGTCATGAACCCTCCGGGCGTGGTGCGGGATGAAATGTTACAATCGCCGCATTGTAACCAGCACTCATTCCCCCCGCGACCACGCAGAAGGAAACTCGCCGCATGCGACGCGCCCTCCCCTACCTCTGGCCTGTCCTGATCGGTGTGCTGGCGGCCATCGTGCTGCTCAATGCCTTTCCGCAGCTCCTGGGACGCCAGGATAGCGACAGCGGGGCCGGTTCGACCGTCCAGGTCAGCGACCAGAGTGACAACACCACGCCCAGCACCGATCGCCCGGCCCCGGATATCCGGCAGGCAGCGCCGATGTCCCGCAATGCAGGGCCGGTGAGCTATGCCGAGGCGGTCGAGCGTGCCGCCCCCGCCGTGGTCAACATCTACTCGTCGCGGGTGGTCGAGCGCGACTCTCACCCCCTGATGTCCGACCCCTTCTTCCGCCAGTTCTTCAGCGACGACGCCCCCAGTCGCCAACGCATGCTCTCGAGCCTGGGTTCCGGCGTCATCGTCAGCGACGAGGGATATGTACTCACCAATCACCACGTGATCAGCGGCGCCGACCAGATCCAGGTGGCGCTGCGCGACGGGCGCGAGACCCTGGCCGAGGTCGTGGGCACCGACCCGGAAAGCGACCTGGCAGTGCTGCGCATCGACCTCGAGGATCTGCCGGTGATCGAGGTCACCGATTCCCAGGAAGTCGCCGTCGGCGATGTGTCGCTGGCCATCGGCAATCCGTTCGGGGTCGGCCAGACCGTCACCATGGGCATCATCAGCGCCACCGGCCGCAGCCATCTGGGCCTCAGCGCCTACGAGGACTTCATCCAGACCGACGCAGCCATCAACCCCGGCAACTCAGGCGGCGCCCTGATCAATCCAGAAGGCTCCCTGATCGGTATCAACACCGCCATTTTCTCACGTTCGGGGGGATCCCAGGGCATCGGTTTCGCCATCCCCGCCAACCTGGCCAGCAACATTCTCGAAGAGATCGTCACCAAGGGACGGGTCATAAGGGGCTGGCTGGGTATCGAAGCACAGAAACTCGATACCGAACTGGCCGCGTCCTTCGGCCTCGAAGCCCCCAGCGGCGTGGTCATTGCCAATGTCGTGCCGAATGGCCCGGCGGCCCAAGCGGGACTGCAACCCGGCGACATCATGCTCAAGGTCGATAACGAGGCGATCCTCGATCCACGACAGACCATGAGCGACATCGCCGCCGTGGCACCCGGTACCGAGCTGCCGGTAACGATCGTGCGCGGTGGCAAGACCATGAAAGTCACTCTCGAAGTCGCCGAACGGCCCACGCCGAACCGCCCCTTCCCCTCCGAGCCCCAGGATTCCACCCAGGCTGAAAACGAAGAATGAAAAACGCCCCGCAGTGCGGGGCGTCAAGGGTAGAGAAAATCGGGTAGAGAAAATGCTGCCGGAGCCAGCTACCCCACTTCCTCTCAGTCGCGAATCCGGTACTCGGCACTGCGCGCATGGGCGGTCAACGACTCGCCCCGCGCCAGCACCGAGGCGGTCGGCCCCAGGCTGGACGCGCCCTTTGCCGAGCACTGAATCAGGGACGAGCGCTTCTGGAAGTCGTAGACCCCCAGTGGCGACGAGAAGCGTGCCGTACCGGAGGTGGGCAGGACATGGTTCGGCCCGGCGCAATAATCCCCCAGCGCCTCGGCCGTATACCGGCCCATGAAGATGGCGCCGGCATGCCGAACCCCGGACACCCAGGACTCGGGCTCCGCCACCGAAAGCTCCAGGTGCTCCGGGGCAATGCGATTGATCAGGGCCAGCGCCTCGTCCCGGTCGCGGCACTGGATCAAGGCGCCACGAGCCGCCAGCGAGGCCCGCACGATCTCCTCACGCTCCAGGGTCGGCAACTGACGAGCCATGGACTCGGCCACCGCGTCCAGATGCGACGCGTCCCAGCTCACCAGGATGGCCTGGGCATCCTCGTCGTGCTCGGCCTGGGAGAAGAGATCCATGGCCAGCCAGTCAGGATCGGTCTGACCGTCGGAGACGACCAGGATCTCCGACGGACCGGCGATCATGTCGATGCCGACCCGGCCGAACACCGCCCGCTTGGCGGTAGCCACATAGATGTTGCCGGGCCCGACGATCTTGTCCACCCGCGGCACGCTCTCGGTGCCGTAGGCCAGGGCCGCCACCGCCTGGGCGCCGCCGATGGTGAACACATGATCGACGCCGGCCAGGTGGGCGGCGGCCAGCACCAGGTCGTTGAGCACGCCGTCCGGCGTCGGCACTACCATGACGATCTCGCCGACGCCGGCGACATGCGCCGGCAGGGCGTTCATCAGCACCGATGAAGGGTAAGCCGCCTTGCCGCCGGGCACGTAGATGCCGGCCCGGTCCAGCGGGGTCACCTGCTGCCCCAGCACGGTACCGTCCTCCTCGGTGTACTGCCAGGACTGCGGCTTCTGATGCTCATGGTAGCGCCGAATTCGCTCAGCGGCATCGGCCAGCGCCTGGCGCTGTATTGCCGGCAGGCTGTCGTAGGCCTGGCGCAGCCGATCAGGGCCCAGGGTCAATTCCGCCATGCTCTCGACGGACAGGCGATCGAGGCGATTGCTGTAATCCACCAGGGCGGCGTCGCCATGCTGCTTCACCGCCGCCAGGATCTCGTCGACGCGCTGCTGAACCTCGGCATCGGAGACACCCTCCCAGGCCAGCAGGTCGTCGAGGCGCGCCTCGAAATCGGCATCCGTGGTGGCCAGGCGGGCAATGTCCAGGCCATCGGCAGGTGATTCGCTCATGACGGTTCCGTCCTCTCGCAACGGTTGAAAGATGGGGCTCAGGCGGATGTCTGTTCGCGACGAACCGCGACCGCCTCGTGCAAACGCTGTATCAGCGGCTTGAGCCTGTCATGCTTCATGGTCATGGCCGCCTTGTTGACCACCAGGCGCGTGCTGATCGGCGCGATCAATTCACGCGGCTCCATGCCATTGGCGCGCAGGGTGTTGCCGGTATCGACGATATCGACGATCTCGTCGGCCAGATCCATCAGTGGAGCCAGCTCCATGGCACCGTACAGCTTGATCACTTCAGCCTGGATGCCCTGTTCCGCGTAATAGCGGCGCGCCACCTCGACGAACTTGGTCGCCACCCGACGCCGGGCACGCGCCGGCTCGGCGCCGGTGACGCCGGCCGTCATCAACTTGCAGCGGGCAATTTCCAGGTCCAGCGGCTCATAGAGCCCCTCGGCACCATGCTCCAGCAGCACGTCCTTGCCGGCCACGCCGACATCGGCGGCGCCGAGCTGCACATAGGTCGGCACGTCGGTGGCGCGTATCACCACAATCTTGACGTCCGGAAGATTGGTGTCGAACAGCAGCTTGCGGCTGGCCGACAGATCCTCGGCCGGCGTGATGCCGGCATCGGCCAGCAGCGGCAGGGTCTCGTCGAGAATGCGGCCCTTGGAGAGGGCCAGAATCAATTGCTTGCTCATGGTATTGCCCGTTGTCGGCTTAGCCCGGCACGCGTCGAATCTTCGCACCCAGCAGTTGCAGCTTTTCCTCGATGCACTCGTAGCCGCGATCGATATGATAGATACGATCCACCAGGGTCTCGCCGGCCGCCATCATCGCCACTATCACCAGCGAGGCCGAGGCGCGCAGGTCGGTGGCCATCACCGGTGCACCGGACAGGCTTTCGACGCCGGTGATCACGGCGGTATTGCCTTCCAGGGCAATGTCGGCGCCCATCCGGTTGAGCTCCTGGACATGCATGAAGCGATTCTCGAAGATCGTCTCGACGACCCTCGCCGTCCCCTCGGCCACCGCATTCAGCGCCACGAACTGGGCCTGCATGTCGGTGGGAAAGGCCGGATAGGGCGCGGTGCGCACGCTGACCGCCCTGGGGCGCCGGCCATGCATGTCCAGCGCGATCCAGCCGTCGCCGGAGGTAATCTCGGCACCGGCTTCTTCCAGTTTGGCCAGGACCGCCTCGAGCAGGTCGGCGCGGGTGTTGCGCACCCTGACCCGTCCTCTCGACAGCGCTGCCGCGACCAGGAAGGTGCCCGTCTCGATACGGTCGGGCATGACATCGTGAGCCGCTCCGTGCAGACGCTCGACACCCTCGATGACGATGGTGTCGGAGCCATGGCCACGGATATTGGCGCCCATCTTGATCAGGCACTCGGCCAGATCGACCACCTCGGGCTCACGGGCAGCGTTCTCGAGCACCGTGGTGCCCTCGGCCAGAGTGGCGGCCATCAGCAGATTCTCGGTACCGGTCACCGTCACGGTATCGAAGAAGATGGTCGCCCCCTTCAGGCGTCCGTCGACCCGGGCCCGGATATAGCCACCCTCGACCCGGATGTCGGCGCCCATGGCCTCGAGCCCCCTGAGGTGCAGGTCGACCGGTCGCGAGCCGATGGCGCAGCCACCGGGCAGCGACACATCGGCCTGGCCGAAATGCGCCAGCAGGGGACCGAGCACCAGGATGGAGGCGCGCATCTTCTTGACCAGCTCATAGGGTGCGTGACAGTCGTGCACCTGAGAGCCGTCGAGCTGGATGCTCATGCGCTCGCCCATTACCGGCTGCACGCCCATGTGGCCGAGCAGTTCCAGGGTCGTGGTGATATCCTGCAGATGCGGCAGGTTCCCGATGGTTACCGGCTCCTCGGCCAGCAGGGTCGCACAGAGTATCGGCAAGGCGGCGTTCTTGGCACCGCTTGCCCAGACCTCGCCATCGACGGGTCCGTTACCGGTAATGATCAGCTTGTCCATGATTGGGTCGACCCTCAGGCCCCCTTGTTCTCGGCGGCATCTTGCCACTGTTGCGGGGTATAGGTACGGATAGTCACCGCGTGCAATGCGCCGGAAGCGATTTCCTCCGACAGGGCGCCATAGATCAGTTGCTGGCGCTTGACCCGCGACAGCCCCTCGAAGACCTCGCCCACGGCGACCACCTGGAAGTCACAGCCCTCGCCCTGGATATGAAATTCGCAATCGTCGAGTCGGCTCTCGAGCAGCGCCTTGACCTCACTGGGATGCATCGAATCCTCGCTTGTCTGTTAGTTCGGCATCATGGGGTTCGCACTGAACACCTTGATGATCAGCAAAAGGCAGATTCGACATGGTAAAGAAAAGCGCGGCGCTTGGCGATGGCAGGCGGGGAAAGCGTCAGGCACCGGCCTCGGCCGGCGCGACGACAGGCAGCAGGCTGTCCAGATCGGCGACATCGGTCAGGCGTGCCAGAGGGGCCGAGAGGCGCACCTCGGCGACCTCCAGCCCCGTGCGGCGAGCCTGACGCAACCACTCGAGCAGCACGCTGACGGCGGCGCTGCTGACGCGATCGACGCCGCTCATGTCGAAGGTCACCCGCTCGCCCCGGCCACGCCCCTCGAGCCAGCGACGACCGGCCTCGGCCAGGGCGGAGGCCCCTTCGAAATCGGCGCTGCCGACCACCGTCAGGGTGTCGTCGGCAGCCTCCAGGCGATTGGCGCCATCCTCGAGCAGGACGCTCACTCGCCTTCCTCCAGCTCTTCCACGTCGAGCTGTGGCGACCAGCCATCGATCACTGCGTCATAGTCGCGATTGTGCTGGCGCATGGCCTCGTCGAACTGATTGCGGAACGTCAGGCCGAGATTGATGCCATTGACGATCACGTTGACGACCTTCCACTGACCATCGTCGAGTCGCATCGTGTAGCTGACCGGATAGATGGTGCCATCGACCCCGACGACCTCCATGGCCACACTGGCCTGGTCATCGTAGCGCGATGCCTTTTGCGTCTCCGGCACACGGATCTCGCGATAGTCGAAGGTGACCAGCCCCTTGGCATAGGTGTCGATCAAGGACTGACGGAAGACCTTGACGAAGCGCGAACGCTGCTGGGGCGTCGCATTGCCGAAATAGCGCCCCATCACGCTGGCACCGATATAGCGAAAATCGGCTACGTCGGCCAGATTGTCCTCGACGACCGCCTCGAGCTCGTCGGGATTCTGGGCGAAATAGTCCCTGCGCCCTTCGATCTGCGACATCAGCGCCTCGACGCTATCGCGTATCAACGCCTCGGGATGCTCGACATCCTGCGCCTGGGCCGGCAGGGCCGCCGTCAGCAGAATGAGGAGCAGCAGGCCGGCATTCAGCCGAACCAACGGGGAAATCGATTTCATCATCGTCACTCCTTGGCCATGTTGGACACGAACTGCTGGATGAGCTCCTCCAGCACCAGGGCGGACTGGGTGTCGCGAATGCGGTCACCGTCGCCCAGGGTCTCGGGGGCACCTCCCACCGAGAGCCCGATGTATTGCTCTCCCAGAAGCCCGGAAGTCAGGATCGCGGCAGTGCTGTCCTCGGGAAGAGTACCCTCGAGACTGCCATCGAGTTCCATGACCACATGCGCATCGTACCAGTCGGTATCCAGTTCGATGCTCCGCACGCGACCCACGGTGACACCGGCCATGGTGACTCGAGCCCGCGGCTTCAGGCCACCGATGTTGGCGAAGTTGGCTTCCAGCTCGAAACTGCTTGTGGGGCGCTCGAGGCTGAGACCGCTGACCCTCAGGCCGAGAAATACCAGCCCGAGGATGCCGGCCAGCATGAACAGCCCGACCCCCAGCTCCATCATCTTGCTACGCTTCATTGCGTGTCTCCGAACATCAGGATAGGCCTCCGAACATTACCGCGGTCAGAATGAAATCCAGCCCCAGCACCGCCAGGGACGCATAGACCACCGTACGTGTCGTGGCCCGGGAGATTCCTTCCGAGGTCGGCACCAGGGCATACCCCTGATACACCGCGATCCAGGTCACCACCAGGGCGAATACCAGACTCTTGATCAGGCCGTTGCCGACATCGGCGATGAAGTCGACGCTTGCCTGCATGTTGCCCCAATAGGATCCCTCGAAGACGCCGAGCCACTGTACACCCACCAGCTGGCCACCCCAGACGCCGACCACGCCAAAGCCGATGGTCAACAGCGGCAATGCCACGAACCCGGCCCAGAGGCGCGGCGCCACCACGCGACGCAAGGGGTCGACGCCGATCATCTCCATGCTGGTGAGCTGCTCGGTGGCCTTCATCAGGCCGATCTCGGCGGTCAACGCCGAGCCCGCGCGACCGGCGAACAGCAGGGCCGCGACCACCGGCGCCAGCTCGCGCAGCAACGACAGGGCCACCATCTGCCCCAGGGCATCCTCGGCACCGAAATCGACCAGGATGGTATAGCCCTGCAGCGCCAGCACCATGCCGATGAACAGTCCCGACACCAGCACGATGGCCAGCGACATCACACCGACGAAGTGCATCTGGCGCAGCCACAGCCGCATGCCCTCCGCCGAGGGTTTGCCGAACATCGACTGGACCAGGAAGATGCCGGCGTCCCCGAGGCTCTCCAGAGTGTTGCATCCCCAGCGCCCCAGTCGCGCAATGCGCTCGATCATCGTGGTCCTCCCTCACCCAGCAGGTCGGCATGGAAGTCGCGGGCCGGGTAATGGAACGGCACCGGCCCATCGGCTTCGCCGTGGATAAACTGCCGCACCCGAGGGTCACGGTCCACATCGAGTTCGGACGGCGCCCCGCGGGCCATGACCTGGCCATCGGAGATCACATAGACATAGTCGGCGATGGACAGTGTCTCCTTGATGTCATGGGAGACCACCACGGCGGTCAGCCCGAGGGCATCGTTGAGCCGGCGGATCAACTGCACCAGCACCCCCATGGAAATCGGGTCCTGGCCGACGAAGGGCTCATCATAGAGGATCAGCTCCGGGTCCAGGGCAATGGCGCGCGCCAGGGCAACCCGACGTGCCATACCACCGGACAGCTCGGCAGGCGTCAGCTTGCGGGCGCCGCGCAGTCCGACCGCCTGCAGCTTCAGCAGCACCAGGTCGCGGATCATCGACTCGGGGAGATCGGTATGCACGCGCAGCGGGAAAGCCACGTTCTCGTACACATCGAGATCCGAGAACAGCGCGCCGCTCTGGAACAGCATGCCCATGCGCCGACGCAGCCTGAACAGCGCCTTGCGCGACAGCGCATGCACGTCCTCTCCGGCGATACGCACATGCCCGGCATCCGGCACGAGCTGTCCCCCGATCAACTTGAGCAGGGTCGTCTTGCCGGTACCGCTAGGGCCCATGATGGCGGTGATCTTCCCGCGCGGTATCGCCATGTCGACGCCACGGAAAATCGACGTCTCGCCGCGGGAGTAATGCAGGCCCTCCACTTCAACAAAGGGGGAGTCGCTCATCCGTTCGCTTTCCCAAGAATAATTATCGAACATCGTATCCTAACCAGGTCGCGCCACGCCAGCACAGTGACCCTCGGCTTGCACCGCTATGGTCCAGCATGTTCAATAGGCCCCTTTTGTGCCACGGATTGCTCGCTTGCCATGCTGATTCCCATTCTTCTCGTGCTGCTCGGTCTCGTCGGCCTGCTATGGAGCGCCGACCGCTTCGTCGGTGCCGCCGCTGCCACGGCCTGTCGCGCCGGCATGAGTACCATGCTGGTCGGCATGACCATCGTCTCCATCGGCACCTCGGCTCCCGAAATCGTCGTCTCGCTCATGGCTTCACTGGATGGCGCTCCCAATCTCGCCACCGGCAATGCCCTGGGCTCGAACATCGCCAACATCGGTTTGGTACTGGGCGTGACCGCCATGGTCGTGCCGATCCCCGTGCGCTTTTCCATCGTGCGCAAGGAACTGCCGCTGCTGCTCGGCGCCACGGGGCTGGCCGGTTACGCCCTGGCCAACAGCCAGCTCGATCGCCCCGACGGCCTGCTGCTGATTCTTCTGCTGATCTTCAGCCTCTGGTGGCTGTTTCGCGCCGATACGCCCGGGGTGGCGGATGCCGACGCCGAGATTCCCGACATGTCCCTGCTGCGCGCCCTGGCCTGGCTCACGCTGACCCTGATCGTGATGGTGGCCAGCTCCCGAGCCCTGGTCTGGGGGGCCAGCGAACTGGCCCGCGCCTTCGGCATCAGCGAGCTGGTGATCGGCCTGACCATCGTCGCCATCGGCACCAGCCTGCCCGAGCTCGCCGCCTGTGTGGCCAGCGCCCTGAAGCGCCACCATGACCTGGCCATCGGCAACGTCATTGGCTCGAACCTGTTCAACATGCTCGCCGTGCTTCCCATACCGGCGCTGATACGCCCGGCCGCCACCGACCCGGCCGCGGCCGAACGCGACTACCCGGTGATGCTGCTGATGACCCTGGCACTGGGCATGCTGCTGCTATGGCAACGCCACGGAAAGATCAAACGCCTGCCGGGTGCCTTGCTGACGCTTTCCTACCTCGCCTACCTGGTCTGGCTCGGCAGCGGCCAGGCCACCGCCGGCACCTGATCCTTGAGTGAAACCCCACGACGGGCAACAATCCCCCTATGACTGACGCTACCTCTTCTTCCAGCCAGCTGCGTGCCAGTGCCATCCGCACCCTGACGCTGGAACAGCAGGCCATCGGCGCCTTGATCGAGCATATCGACGAAGGCTTCGAGCGCGCCTGCGAACTCATCCTGGCCTGCTCGGGCCGGGTCGTGGTCACCGGCATGGGCAAGTCCGGCCACATCGGCGGCAAGATCGCCGCCACCCTGGCCAGCACCGGCACGCCGGCCTTCTTCGTGCATCCCGGCGAGGCCAGCCACGGCGATCTCGGCATGATCACGCCGGGCGATGTGGTCCTGGCGCTGTCGCACTCGGGCGAAACCGCCGAGGTCACTGCCCTGTTGCCGCTGCTCAAGCGCCTGGGCACGCCGTTGATCAGCATGACCGGACGCCCCGCCTCCACCCTGGGGCGCCACGCCGACGCCCATCTCTACGCCGGTGTCGAGCGCGAGGCCTGCCCGCTCGACCTGGCGCCCACGTCATCGACCACCGCCGCCCTGGCGCTCGGCGACGCCCTGGCCGTGGCCCTGCTCGAGTCACGGGGCTTCACCGCCGAGGACTTCGCCCTCTCCCACCCCGGCGGCAGCCTGGGCAAGCGGTTGCTGCTGCGCGTCTCGGATCTCATGCATCAGGGCGATCGCCTGCCCAGGGTGGCATCCGGCAGCCCACTGCGCGATGCCCTGCTGGAGATCACCCGCCAGGGACTCGGTTTCACCTGTGTCGTCGATCCCGATGACCGCCTGGTCGGCGTCTACACCGATGGCGACCTGCGGCGCACCCTCGATCAGCATGCCGACCTGAGCGGGCTCAAGGTCGATGACGTCATGACCGCACCGGGCAAGCGCATCTCGCCCGACACCCTGGCCGCCGAAGCCGTGCGCATCATGGAAGACAACCGCATCACCGCACTGGCCGTGGTGGACGATGAAGGCCACCCGGTCGGCGCCCTGCACATGCACGACCTGCTGGCCAGCGGCGTGATCTGAATCCAAGGAGTTGCCATGCGTCACGATGCCCCCTCACCCGCCCCTCACCTGATCGATCGCTTGCGGCAGGTGCGCCTGCTGGCACTGGATGTGGACGGCGTGCTCAGCGACGGACGGCTCTATTTCCAGACCGACGGCGACGAAATCAAGGCCTTCCATACCCTGGACGGTCACGGCATCAAGCTGGTGCAGGCTGCCGGCATCGAAGTGGCATTGATCACGGGACGCGACTCGCCGATGGTCAGCCGGCGCGCCAGTGCACTCGGCATTGCCCATCTGCACCAGGGCATCTCGCACAAGCTTCCCGTACTGCGCCAGCTCTGCGAACGGCTCGGCATCGAGCTCGACCAGGTCGCCTATTGCGGCGACGACATGCCCGACCTCGCCGCCATCCATCAGTCCGGCGTCGGCATCAGCGTGCCCGGTGCGCCGAGTTATATCCGCCAACACGCCGACTGGGTCACCGAACGCCCCGGCGGGCACGGCGCCGTGCGCGAGATCTGCGATGCCCTGCTGCAGGCCCAGGGGCAATGGGATGCCATACTCGATAGCTACTTGAACGATCGGGCCTGACCCCATGCAACTGCCGCGCCCCGGTTTTCGTACCTGGCTCTTTTTGCTGCTGCTGGTTCTCGGCGGCGGCCTGGCCCTGCTCGACTCGCGCAACGACGGCACCCCGGGCCCGGTGCCCCAGGATGCCGCTGGCGAGCCGGACTATTACCTGGAAGACGTCGAGGCGACGCGCTTCGATGCCGAAGGCTATCCGCACCAACGGCTCATCACCCCACGCCTGGTGCACACCCCCATCGACGACGTCACGCGCCTGGAAAGCCCGAACGTGAAGCTGCGCGACGACGGAGGCCGGCACTGGACCGCCCGCGCCGAGCGGGGGCGCCTGGAAACGGGCGGCAATCCCCTGATACTCAGCGGCGACGTGCGGCTCGAAGCGCCCGAAGAACACTGGCAACTGACCACCCAGGAGCTGCACTACGATGCCGACACCGGCCACGCCTGGAGCGAAACGCCGGCCACGCTGAGTCAGCCGCCCCAGTCGATGCAGGGCGAGCGTTTCGACGCCTGGCTTCATGACAATCGCGCCCGACTGACCGACAATGTCCGCGGCCACCATCCGCCGGCAACCGACGAGGACCCCGAGCCATGACGCGACCGACTCTCGCCGCCCTACTGGGCCTGACACTGGCCATGCTGACGCTCGTCACCTCCCAGGCACAGGCACTCGAGGGCGACGCCAGCGCGCCGATCCAGGTCGAGGCCGATCGCCTGGACCTCGACGACCGGGCCGGCACCGCCGTCTACCAGGGCAACGTGCGCATTCAGCAGGGCAGCATGCTGCTGACCGGCGCACGGGTGGAAATCCGCCGCAACGACGCCGGCCAGCTGTCCCAGGCCATTGCCACCGGCCAGCGCGCCTACATCGAACAGCAACCCGCTCCCGACGAATCCGTGGTACGCGGCTGGGGGCAGCGCATCGTCTACCACGTCGCCGAGCGCCGCATGGAGCTCATCGACCAGGCCGAACTGCACCGGGGCGGCGACACCTTCAACGGTGGCTATCTGGAATACTTCCTCGACCGCCGCGTCGTCCAGGCACGCTCTGCCGCCGAGGGCGTCGAAGGCAACCAGCGAGTACGCATGACCCTGGAGCCCGAGAAGCAGGATTCTCAATGAAGACACTCCATGCACGCCACCTGGCAAAGAGCTACAAGGGCCGCCGCGTGGTCCACGACATCAGCCTGGAGATCGATCAGGGCCGCATCATCGGCCTGCTCGGCCCCAACGGGGCCGGCAAGACCACGTCCTTCTACATGATCGTGGGGCTGGTTCGTGCCGATGCCGGGCAAGTCGCCATCGGTGACCGGGACCTGTCCGGCGCCGCCATGCACGAGCGCGCCCGCGCCGGCATCGGCTACCTGCCTCAGGAAGCCTCGATCTTTCGCAAGCTCAGCGTGGCCGACAACATCATGGCCATCCTCGAGACCCGCAAGGATCTCGATCGAGCCGGCCGTCGCGCCCAACTGGAATCGCTGCTGGAAGACTTCCACATCACTCACATCCGCAACAACGCCGGCATGAGCCTGTCCGGTGGCGAACGTCGTCGAGTGGAAATCGCCCGCGCCCTGGCCACCGAACCCGACTTCATTCTCCTGGACGAACCCTTCGCGGGCGTGGATCCCATTTCCGTCGGCGAAATCAAGGGTATCATCCGCCAGCTCAAGGCCCGCGGCATCGGCGTGCTGATCACCGACCACAACGTCCGCGAGACCCTCGATATCTGCGACGGCGCCTACATCGTCGGCGACGGCCAGATCATCGCCGAGGGCAACGCCGAGGCGATCCTCGCCAACCAGCAGGTGCGCGATGTCTATCTGGGACAGGACTTCCGACTCTGATCCATGCCGGTCACTGTCCGGCATGGCGCCCCTCACCCATCTTTCCCCAGTCTGTCTGATCACAACAAGCTGATATAAGGAATGCTTTATCGCCAAGGCACGAAAATTGCCAATGGCATGATAATTGCTTGAACAAGGGCTTGCATGCGCCGCGACAGCGGACTAGGGTGGGGTTTTCTCGCACGTTGAGCGGATCTCTTTTCCTATGGCCATGAAGGCTTCCCTGCAACTGCGGCTCGGCACCCAGCTCACTATGACACCTCAGCTGCAGCAGGCCATTGCCCTGCTGCAGCTTTCCACCCTCGACCTGCGCCAGGAAGTCCAGCAGGCCCTGGAATCCAACCCCATGCTGGAGCTCGACGAGGACTTCGGCGAGCTGGCGGTCGGCGAGACGGCCGAGGACGACTGGGCCAGCGAGATTCCCGATGAACTGACCGTCGACAGCGACTGGTCCGACACCTATCAGGACGCCGGCCTGGGAAGCCTGAGCGGCTCGGGCAGCGGCGAGGCCCCCGATTTCGAACGCCAGGCAGCCGGCCAGAGCCTGCAGGGTCACCTGGCCTGGCAGTTGGCCATGAGCGGCCTCGAGGAACGTGCCTCGCGTATCGCCGAAAGCCTGATCGATGCGGTGAACGACGACGGCTACCTGGACCAGCCCCTGGACGACATCCGCGAGGGCCTGCGCGACCAAGGGCTGGAGGGACCGTCCAGCCGCGAGGTCGAAGCCGTACTGCTGCGCGTACAGCAATTCGAACCCACCGGCGTCTTCGCTCGCGACCTGCGGGAATGCCTGATGCTGCAACTCGCCGCCCTGCCCCAGGACACCCCCTGGCTTCCACAGGCCCGGCGCCTGGCCCGCCAGTTTCTCGAGGCCCTGGCCGGTGATGACCGACGCCTGCTGAAACGGCGCCTCGGCCTGGACGACGAAGCCCTCGACGAAGTGATCTCCCTGATCAGAGGACTCGATCCACGCCCGGGCAGCACCTTCGCCAGCGGCAGCGACGACTATGTCATCCCCGATCTCATCGCCCGGCGCGACGAACAGGGCTGGCAGGTCGAGCTCAACCCCGAGGCCATGCCGAGACTGCGCATTCAGCCCGACTACGCCGCCCTGATCCGGCGCGCCGACAAGAGCCAGGACAACCAGTTTCTCAAGGATCACCTGCAGGAAGCGCGCTGGTTGCTCAAGAGCCTGTCCAGCCGCAACGACACCCTGCTGCGGGTCGGCCACGAGATCATGGTCCGCCAGCTGGATTTCCTGGAACACGGCGAGGAGGCCATGAAGCCGCTGATCCTGGCCGATATCGCCCAGGCCGTGGAAATGCACGAATCGACCATCTCGCGGGTGACCACCCAGAAATACATCCACACGCCGCGCGGCGTGTTCGAGCTCAAGTACTTCTTCTCCAGTCATGTCGGCGGTGGCGACGACGCCCATTCCAGCACCGCCATCCGCGCCCGGATCCGCAAGCTCATCCAGGAGGAACCGGCCCGCAAACCGCTCTCCGACAACAAGCTCGTCACCCTGCTCGCCGAGGAAGGCATCGAAGTGGCGCGACGCACCGTGGCCAAGTATCGCGAAGCGATGAACATCCCGTCCTCGAGCCAACGCAAGCGCCTTCGCTGACCTCCCGAACCGGGGCGCGAAAGGCGCTTTACACAGGGGGTTTGCTCGACTCCAAAAAGGGTTACAATCGAGGCACAATCCCAGGAGCAAGGAGCGTGTCATGCAAGTCAACCTCACCGGCCATCATGTGGAATTGACCGACGCCCTGCGTGACTATGTCCAAGAGAAACTCGCGCGCCTCGAACGTCATTACGACAACATCACCACCGTGCAAGTCACGCTCTCCGTGGAGAAGGAACGCCAACAAGCTGCCTGTACCCTGCATGCTGCCGGTGCCGACCTGCATGCCGAAGCAATGGACGGCGACATGTACGCCGCCATCGACGCCCTCGCCGACAAGCTCGATCGCCAGTTGGTGAAACACAAGGAAAAATCCCAGGCGCGCGCCCAGGGCGCCGCCGGCGCACGCTGACCCGTCATGTCTCTGGAAACCATACTGCCCCCCGAGCGCACCCTGTTCGATGTGCCCGGGGGGAGCAAGAAGCGCGTGCTGGAATTCTTCAGCACCTTCATCGCCCAGAACACACCCAGCCTGGATAGCCAGGAGGTCTTCAGCCGTCTGATCGGTCGGGAGCGCCTGGGCAGCACGGGCATCGGGCACGGGGTCGCCATTCCCCATTCCCGCAACCCTCACTGCAAGGCCCCCATCGCCGGCTTCTTGAAGCTCGCCGAACCGATCGACTTCGATGCCGTCGACGGCGACCCCGTCGACCTGGTGTTCGTCCTGCTGGTTCCCGAACAGGCCGACGACGCCCACCTGGCGCTGCTCGGCCAGGTCGCCGCCGTGATGAACGACGCCGACACGCGCAACGCCCTGCGTCGCGCAGACAGCCAACAGGCCCTGCACGAACGGCTCATCGAGGCGATTCGCCGACAGGCATCGGCCGAGCCCAACTGACGCAACCCCAGCGGCCTCGCCCGGCCAGCCTTCGACCAGGAGACCGCCATGCAGATCGTGATCATCAGTGGCCGTTCAGGCTCGGGCAAGTCGATCGCCCTGCAGGCCCTGGAGGATCTCGGCTTCTACGCCATCGACAACCTTCCGGCCATGCTGCTCGGCTCGCTGGCCGAAGAGTTGCGTGATGGCCAGGCACGCAAGTGCATCGCCGTCAGCATCGATGCCCGCAACCTGCCGCATGCCCTGCAGCGCTTCCCGACCCTGCTGCATGAGCTGCGCGACCGTGGCATCGAATGTCAGGTGGTCTACCTGACCACCGACGCGCGTATCCTGATCGAGCGCTACTCGACCACCCGGCGACGTCATCCACTGACCCGCAACAACCGGATGACGCTGGCCGAAGCCATCGAGCAGGAAGAAGCCTCCCTGGCGGACATTCGCGACCTCGCCGACCTGGTGATCGACACCTCGCGACTCTCGGTACATGAACTGCGTGGCCGCATCGCCGACCAACTGGCCGACCGTGGCCAGGAAACCCTGACCCTGACCATCGAATCCTTCGGCTTCAAGCGAGGCGTGCCCCTCGACGCCGATATCGTCTTCGACGCGCGCTGCCTGCCGAATCCCTACTGGGATCCCTCGCTGCGCGACGCCACTGGACGCGACGAGAATGTCATCGCCTTTCTCGAAAGCTACCCGATGGTCGAGGAGATGCGTCAGGACATCCTTGCCTGGGTGGAACGCTGGCTGCCCCGCTACCAGGCCAGCCAGCGCAGCTATCTGACCGTGGCCGTCGGCTGTACCGGCGGCCAACATCGTTCGGTCTACCTGGCCGAGCGTCTTGCCCACGATCTCGCCAGCCAGCAATCCGGCGTTCGGCTGCGCCACCGAGAACTCGGCATCCACCTCAGCCGCCTCCCCCCGGAAGCGGCCCTCGAACAAGACGACCACGACCACGAAAAGGAATCCTGAGTCCGTGCCGAGTCGCAAGCTCACCCTGATCAACAAGCGCGGCCTGCACGCCCGCGCCGCCACCCGCCTGGTACAGTGCTGCCAGCCCTACAACGCCAGTGTCACCGTCTGCCACGGCGGCCAGCGGGCCGATGCCACCAACATCATGTCACTGCTGATGCTCGCCGCCCCCTGCGGCACCGAACTGACGCTGGAAGCCGAAGGCGACGACAGCGAAGCGGTTCTGGACGCCCTCGAGGCACTGTTCAACGCCCGGTTCGACGAAGAAGCCTGACAGCCGTAAGCCGTCCAGAAAATACTCCCGAAAACAAGGTTTTTTGTTTTTTCTTACAGCTTAAAGCTTACAGCTCCGGGCGAAGCCCGGTTATAGCTTACAGCTCCCGGCGCAGCCGGGCCGGGCTTCATCCCCCCGCGACGGTCATTTCGTCGATCAGCCAGCTGCCGGTATGAATGCTGCCTCGGGTATCGATGTCGTCGCCGACGCCGATCAGTCCCTGGAACATCGTCTCGAGATTGCCGGCGATGGTGAACTCTTCCACGGGATGCTGGATCCGGCCGTCCTCGACCCAGAAACCGGCGGCGCCGCGGGAATAATCCCCGGTCACGCCATTGACGCCCTGCCCCATCAGCTCGGTCACCAGCACACCGCGATCCATCCGCGCCAGCAGTGTCTCGAGCGACTCCAGGGGTGCTGCGATGCGCAGGTTGCGGGCACCGCCGGCATTGCCGGTGGTCGACATGCCCAGGCGACGCGCGCTATAGGCGGAAAGCAGGTAGCTGGCCAGGCGCCCCTGGTCGACGAAGACATTGTCACGCGTCTGGACGCCGTCGGCATCGAAAGGGCTACTGGCCATGGCACCGACTTCCATCGGGCGCTCGCTCAACGAGAACCACTCCGGGAACAGCATGGTGTTCAGGCGTTCGCACAGGAAGGAAGACTGGCGATACAAGGCACCGCCGGCAATGGCGCCCATCAGATGTCCGACCAGCCCTGAGGCCAGCGAAGGATCGAACAACACCGGCATGCGGCCGGTGGCCGGACGCCCGGCTCCCAGACGCTGCAGGGTACGCTGAGCCGCGCTTTCCCCCACGGCGGCGGGATCGCGCAGAGCCCGCGGATCGCGCGCCGTGGTGTAGTCGTAGTCGCGCTGCATGCCCGCGTCATCCTCGGCAATCAGCAGGCATGACAGCGAGTGTCGGCTGCCGCGCTGCCCGCCCAGGAAACCGTGACTGTTGGCGTAGACATGAACGCCCTCGCCGCTGGACAGGCTGGCGCCCTCGGAACTGCGGATTCCCTCGACGCCCCGACCGGCATTCTCGCAGGTCAGGGCCAGCTCGATGGCCTCCTCGGTGGACAGCGGCCAGGGGTGGTGCACGTCGAGATCCGGGAAACGAGTGGCCATCAGCTCGGCATCCGCCAGGCCGGCGGCCGGATCCTCGCCGGTATAGCGCGCAATGGCCAACGCCTTCTCGACCACATCGCGCACCGAGGCCTCGCTGGCGTCGGAGGACGAGGCACTCCCCTTGCGCTGGCCCACGTAGACGGTCACCGCGATGCCCTGGTCCCGCGACAGCTCCACGGTTTCCACATCGCCCTCGCGCACGCTGACGCCGATGCCCTGATCGACGCTGGCGCCCACCTCGCAGGCATCGGCCCCCAATCGGCGTGCCAACGCCAGGGCCGCTTCGGCGCGGGTTTCCAGCAGGGCCTGCTGATCGGCGGCATCGAAAGCCTGTGTCATCGATCTGTCTCCTCACTCGGCCGACCCTCGGGGCCGGCACTTCACAATAGCGTGGTTGTCCAGCCCACGGCGACGGGCTGGTATACTGGGCCGATGCGCACGCCCCGACGTTGACAACCCAAGTTTCATAACCCCAGGACACGGCATGACCCAGGACGATTCCTTCCCGGCCGACGAGCGGCCCAGCAAGTCCCAGCTCAAGCGCGAGATGCACGCCCTCCAGGCACTCGGCGAGCGGCTCATCGCCATGAACGAGAGCGAGCGGGCTCGCTTTCCCCTCTCCGACGAGCTCTTGGCCGCCATCGAGGAAACCGGCCGCATTCGCGCCCGGGAGGCTCGCCGGCGTCACATGCAATACGTCGGCAAGCTGATGCGTCGCGAAGATCTCGACGGCATCCAGGCGGTGTTCGACGAAATCGACCGCGAACAACTGCAACGCGACCACGCCTTCCACCGCCTCGAGAAATGGCGGGACCGGCTGATCGACGAAGGCGACGACGCCGTTGCAGACTTCATCGAGGCCTACCCCGATACCGACCGCCAGGCCCTGCGCCAGTTGATTCGCAACGCCCGTCGCGAACGCGACCAGGGCAAGCCCCCCACCAACGCCCGCCGGCTGTTCAAGCTGATCCGCGAAACCGCGGGAGTATAAGCCGTAAGCCGTAAGCCGTAAGCCGTAAGCCGTAAGCCGGCCAGAGAATCCCCCCGAAGCTTCCGGGAACAAGGTTTTTTGTTACAGCTTAAAGCTTATAGCTTACAGCTCCGGGCGAAGCCCGGAAGGTCAGGATTGCGTCCCGCCGACGGTCAGCTCATCCAGCTTGAGAGTGGGCTGGCCCACCCCGACCGGTACGCCCTGGCCTTCCTTGCCGCAGACCCCGATACCGGTATCCAGTTCCATGTCGTGGCCGATCATCGACACCCGGCCCATGGCTTCCGGACCGTTGCCGATCAGGGTCGCGCCCTTCACCGGCGCGGTGATGCGACCGCCCTCGATCAGGTAGGCCTCGCTGGCCGAGAACACGAACTTGCCGGAGGTGATGTCCACCTGGCCGCCGCCGAAGCTCACCGCGTAGATCCCGCGATCGACGCTGCCGATGATATCGGCGGGATCGTCCTGGCCGGCCTGCATGTAGGTATTGGTCATGCGCGGCATCGGCAGGTGGGCGAAGGACTCGCGACGCGCGTTGCCGGTCGGCGCCATGCCCATCAGGCGCGCATTGAGCTTGTCCTGCATGTAGCCGGTGAGGATGCCATCCTCGATCAGCGTCGTGCACTGCCCCGGCGTGCCTTCGTCGTCGACGCTCATCGAGCCGCGACGATCGGCCAGGGTCGCGTCGTCGACCACGGTAACGCCGGGGGCGGCCACGCGCTCGCCCAGGCGGCCGGCAAAGGCGGAGCTGCCCTTGCGATTGAAATCGCCCTCGAGACCATGACCCACCGCCTCGTGGAGCAGGATCCCCGGCCAACCGGCTCCCAGGACCACCGGCATCTGTCCGGCCGGCGCATCGACCGCCTCCAGGTTGACCAGCGCCTGGCGCACGGCCTCCTTGGCGAATCGTTCGGCGACATTGTCGTCGCGCAGCCGGGACATGGGATAACGCCCGCCGCCGCCGGCGCTACCGCGCTCGCGGCGTCCATTGCGCACCACGATGACGCTGACGTTGAAGCGCACCAGGGGACGGATATCCACCGCCTGGGTGCCATCGCTGGCCCGCACCAGTACCACTTCGTGAACGCCGGTCAGCGAGGCGCTGACCTGTTCCACGGCCGGATCGGCCGCACGGGCCACGCGATCGGCCAGCTTGAGCATGGCGATCTTGTCCTCGGCGGACAGGCCGGTCAACGGATCGACGCCGGCATAACGCGCCTCGGCATCCACCTGGATGCGTGGCGCCGTCGCCAGACGCTTGCCGCTTCTGACGATGCCCGACGCCGTACGACCGGTCTCGGCCAGGGCATCGGCGGTGATCTGGTTGGAGTAGGCAAACCCCGTCTTCTCGCCGGCCATGGCACGCACGCCGACGCCACCGTCGATGTTATAGCTGGCCTCCTTGACTTCTCCGTCCTCGAGCGACCAGCCCTCATGCCAGCTGCGCTGGAAATAGAGATCGGCATAATCGATGCCAGGCCCCATGGCCTGGCCGAGCCCGGCATCCAGGGTGTCGAGATCGAGACCACCGGGCGCGAGCAGTATCTCGCCGGCCTGATCGAGCATGGAAGACGTCTGTGATGTCATTCGGCACTTTCCAGAGAGATGTGCGGCGAGGTCCATGGGCCCCGCACGCGATAGTGAATTCGGGTCACGCGGTCGATGACATCGCCGAAGATCTTGTCGGCGACGAATAGCGCACCACCTACCACCGGGGCGCCGGCGATCACCGCCGCCAGGGGCAGGTTGTTGCTCACGGGCACTGTGACGCCGAGCCGCTGATCGAGTTCCCGGCGCACCAGGTCGACACTGCCCTCCAGCGTGAAATGGGTGGCGGCGCCATCGATCGTCACCGGGCCGCGCGTTTCCAGTACCCCACCATACAGGGTTGCGTTGCCTCTGACACGGTCGAAGGCAGTACCACGGCCGGTGACATCGGAGAAGTCCAGCCGCAGGCGGCGCAGGAGGTTGTCCACGTTCAGCAGTCCAACCAGCCGGGCCGAGGGCGAATCGAGATTGACGAAGCGCCCATCGCGCAGCTCGATACCCAGATTGCCACGGGACCGCGACAGGGCGAATTGCCAGGGAGCCCCGGGCCAGGCCAGTTGGCTGGAAACCTGCGTCTCGGCGCTGGTCACTGCCACCGGCTGCTCCAGGGCCCGCAGTGCCGTGCCGACATCGCCCCCCTCCAGGGAGAGCCGCGAGCGTGTCAGGCTGGCCTCGGGGCCGGAGGCCTCCCAGGTCAGATTGCCTCGGGCATTGATCTCGCCGAGGCTGAGCGACACGGGATCAAGGACCAACTGATCGGGGGATGTCCGCCAGTTGGCACTGAACGGCCCGAAAGTGCTCGACTGCCAGTGCAACGACTCGACGCTGAGCTGCCCGGCCGGCACCTTGCCGATGCCGTCCGGCATCGGTATCGGGGTCGGCGGCACATCGAGCTCCTGGAACAGCTGCCCGGAATCCTGCGACGTCGCGGCGACACTGTCGTCGGGCACCAGGTCATCCAGGCGCAGGCGATCGAGGCGGATGTCCAGGGGCACATGGCGGCGAGGCCGGTACTCGAGACGTCCCGACAGCAGGCTGCCATCCAGGGCCAGCCGCCAGCCGTCGGCCTGAGGGCCGCCATCGACGATCAGCGAGCCCAGGCAGCGCTCGCCGACGCTCAGACAATCGGTATCCAGGGTCACCCGCGACACGCCGACATCGGCGGCGGTGCCATTCCCGCCACCGTCAATCAGCGGCGACAAGGCACTCCCCCAGGCCGCCGGCGCCAGGCGGGGCAAATAGGCCTGCACCGACCAGCCGGGCTCGGCCGGCCAGTCGGACGGCGCATCGCGGCCGATCCAGACCTGCCCTCGACCGGGAGCCCCCTGTTGCCAACGCAGGCCGAGGTTCGAGCCCAGTCGGCCCGACAGCCGTGTCCGGTCGGCCAGCGCGATATCCAGATGCAGGGGGCGAGACGTGGCCGGCGCCTTGCCGAGCGGGTCGGGCAAGTCGATGCCCAGGCCGCGCAGCTCGCTGTCCAGGGTCAGGGTCGGATGCGGCCCATCGACCCCTAGCCGGCCTCTCCAGGGGGTCTCGCCGCTGATCAACGACGCCGCTCCCGAGGGCGCGCCGAGGCCGAGCAGCGACTTGGCGGAGGCAGTGCCCGACATGGCGATGCCCTCACCAGCAGTGTCGATATCGGCCTCGAAGGGGCCGCCCAGCAGGCGCCCCGACAACTGGCCTTCCAGCCCGCCATCCTCACCGCGCTGCCGCCAGGCAAGGGGCCCGGAGAGCGATTCGAAGGTCAACGAGGTCGGCTCGTGGGTCAGGGTCGCAAACGATGCCTGCCCTTCGATGTCGAGCGACAGGGCCCCGGCGCCGGACAGCGGCACCGCGAGATCCAGCTTTCCTGTCACCTCGCCCTCGCCACGCCAGTCGGCGACCATGTCCATGCCGTCGGCGGGCACGGCGGCGAGATAACGTGACAGCGCCGCCGCCGAGGCGGAAAGCGGCCCTCGCACCCGCAGCACCTTGTCATCCTTCATCGCCACGCTGGCCCCCTGCGTCTGGACGCCCAGGCTCTCGGCATGCTCGACCTCGGCGCTGACCGCTTCCTCGGTCACGCTCAGATGCCCGCGCACGTCCTCGAGCGCCGGCCATTGCGGATCGAAGGGCAGATGTCCCTGCTCGATATCGAGCTCGAGCTGCAGCGACGCGTCGCTCTCGTCGTTCGCCGTCCCGGCCGCTCCCTCGGGTGTCTCGGTGATCGGCACGTGCAGACTCAGCGCCCCTTTCGGCACCTTGCCGGCCAACCCACCAGCCAGCCAGTCGGCGAGTTCGGCATCGACCTCCTCGCGCAGCACCGGCATGGGCAGCCAGTCGGTCAGGGGTCGGTTCAGGGCGTCGACATCGCGGAAATCCAGTTGCAGACCGAAACCGCCGGGCTGGTTCCCGCCGGTGGTCAAACCGAAGGCACCTTCGACGCTGGCACCGTTCCATTCGACCGCCAGGTCGCGCCCGCTGACGAAACTGCGCGCGCCTGCATAGGACCACACCACCTCGCCGCTGGCACTGTCGAGTGCCATGGGGGCGGCAAAGATGTCGGGGAAGGAAAGCTCGGCTCCGCCGCTGTCCACGAAACGCACCTTGCCCTCGGTGCCATCGGCTTCCAGCCAGATATCCAGTGGCCCGCCTCCCGGCGCATCCTGCCAGGGCGACACCGAAACATCCGTGGCGCTGACGCGCGCCTGCCACTGGCCATCACGATGCCCCAGGCCCAGGGCATCGACCTGGCCACGGGGCGACAGCGCCCGCACGGTACGCACCAGGCCTTCGGGCAACGGCAGCCGATCGCGCCAGGCAGACAAGGCGCCGAGTTCGAAACCGCTGCCGGTGGCCCACCAGTCTTCCCCCTCGCCTCGCGCATGCCAGAAGCGTGGCAACGGCGGTCCGGAGGCATTTTCATAGGGGGAGTCGACGCTACGCGCATCGCCGGCGAACCAGGCTTCCCAGCCATCGTCCTCGGCATCGCGCAGCCACTGGCCTCGCAGGCTCACGTCGTCGAGCATGATGCCGGCTCGCTCGTCCCCCGCGGGTACCTCCCGATTCAACGCCAGCCGCGGTGATGTCACGTCGAGGCGCACGTCGGCCAGCCGCCCATCCTGCCAGTTGCCCCACAAGCGTGCCTCGCCGCTCGCATCGTCGAAACGCAGAATGTCGTCGAAGCCAAGCAACGCCGAGAGTCCGATCAGGCTTTCGAGCTGCATGTCCGCCTGCAGGTCGGCATCGAAGCCGTTGCCGGTATCGCGCCGCAATTCCATCACCGCCTGGAAAGCACTACCCGGCTGTCCCTGCAAGCGCACCTCGCCTTCCAGGTGGGCTCGCCCATTGTCGCTGGTCATCAACAGGCGCGGCGCATGCAGCACGGCCACTCGCTTGCGACCATGCAACACCACGCGCATGTCATCGGCCCAGGCCCGCTGACGCAGCAGCACGCCGATCCAGAAGTCCAGGCGCGACAGATCGAACCCACCGGGGGGCATCAACTCCGGCGGCACATCGGCCGGAGCCGGCCATTGCCAGCTCAGGTCCTCGTCCTGATAGAGATGCAGGGTGACGCCTTCGAGCCGCGACCGTTCGAGCACCGGCATGCCACGACGCAGGCTGGCCGCGGTATCCAGGCGCAGCTTCGCCTGCTCGACCTCCAGCAACGGCACGTTGCCCAGCCCTTTCCGGGAGTGAAAGTCCAGGTCAGCGATCTCGAACCAGGGATCGAGACCGTCCACACCGCCCCGCGCTTCGTTCAGCGACACCTCGGCGGAAAAGCGTGAGGCGAGCATCGACTCAAGCTGGGGCGACAGGCGATCGACCTGCCCCAGCAGCAGCCGCAGGGCGATCAACAACACCGCCACCAGCGTCAGGGCCAGGGCCAGTAGCGTCAACGACCAACGAATGACCAGGCGGCTCGACGACATGGCTTACATCAGTACGATATCGTACTGCTCCTGGGAGTAATGGGATTCCACCTGGAAGCGAATGGTCTTGCCGATGAACTCTTCGAGATCCGCCACCGCGGCCGACTCCTCGTCGAGCAGCCGGTCCACCACCGACTGAGCGGCCAGCACGGTATAGGTCTCGGCGCTGTAGGCCCGCTCCTCGCGCAGGATCTCGCGGAAGATCTCGTAGCACACCGACTCGGGCGTCTTGAGGGTGCCCCGCCCTTCGCAGGCGGGACAGGGTTCGCACAACGTCTGCTCCAGGCTCTCGCGAGTCCGCTTGCGAGTCAGCTGCACCAGGCCGAGCTCGGTGACGCCGGTGCACTTGGTCTTGGCGTGATCCCTCTCCAGGGCCTTCTCCAGCACACGGAGCACCTGGCGCTGGTGCTCGGTGTCTTCCATGTCGATGAAGTCGATGATGATGATGCCGCCCAGGTTGCGCAGCCGCAGCTGGCGGGCGATGGCGGTGGCCGCCTCGAGGTTGGTCTTGAAGATGGTCTCTTCGAGGTTGCGGTGGCCGACATACCCGCCGGTGTTGACGTCGATGGTGGTCATCGCCTCGGTGGGATCGATGACCAGATAGCCCCCCGACTTGAGCTGCACCTTGCGGGCCAGCGCCTTCTGGATCTCGTCCTCGACGCTGTACAGGTCGAAGATCGGCCGTTCGCCGGCATAGTGTTCGATGCGCTCGACGGCGTCGGGCATGAACTCCTCGGCGAACTCGAGCAGCTTGACATGATTTTCCCGGGAGTCGATGCGTACCTTCTCGATGTCATCGCGCATGACATCGCGCAGGGTCCGCATGAACAGCGGCAGATCATCGTAGATGACACTTGGCGCGGAGGCCGTGACGCGTCGCTCGCTGACCTTGCGCCACAGGCGCAGCAGGAAATGCATGTCGCCGGCGAGTTCCTCGTCGGTCACTCCCTCGGCGGCGGTGCGTACGATGAAGCCTCCACCAACCTCGAGGGTCTGCTCCGACAAGGCCGCCCCGACCTGGGCCCGCAGGCGCTCGCGCTCGCCATCGTCCTCGATGCGCTGGGAAACGCCGTTGTGCGGGGAGTCCGGCATGTAGACCAGGTAACGGGAAGGCACGGAGAGATGCGTGGTGAGGCGCGCACCCTTGGTGCCGATGGGATCCTTGGTCACCTGCACCACCAGCGACTGTCCTTCCTGGAGCAACTGGGAAATCGAGACCTGCTCGTCGGCCGGCGTGCCAGGCGGCATTACCTCGTGGGCATGAATGAAGGCAGCGCGATCGAGACCGATATCGACAAAGGCGGCCTGCATGCCGGGCAATACCCGTACCACCCGCCCCTTGTAGATGTTGCCGACGATACCGCGACGTCGGGCACGCTCGATGAAGGCTTCCTGCAGTACACCGTTTTCCACTACGGCAACGCGGGTCTCCATCGGCGTCAGGTTGATGAGTACTTCACCGCTCATGCGGAATCCTTGTCCTGGAAAAAAGTCCTGGGGGAAACGCCCTGGCGAAAGACCCCGAGAAAAGCTCAGGCCATTATGACACAGGGCGATTCCAGAGCGGCACGCCCTGGCGGGACAACAGATCGGCGGTCTCGCAAAGCGGCAGCCCCACCACTGCCGAGTGGCTTCCCTCGAGATGCGTCACGAACACCGCGCCGCGCCCCTGGATGGCGTATCCGCCCGCCTTGTCGGCGGGCTCGCCGGTGCGCCAGTAGGCCTCGATCTCCGCTGCATCGATCTCGCGCAGGGTCACCCGGCTGCACACACAGCGCGTCAGCATGCCCGCCGGCCCACACACCGCCACGGCCGTCATCACCTCATGGGTACGCCCCGCCAGGGAACCCAGCATGGCGGCGGCCTGCTCGGCATCCGCCGGCTTGCCGAGAATCTCGCCATCCCGTACCACCGCCGTATCCGCTCCCAGGGTCGGCAACCCGCCCGAGCGGTGCCCCGCCGCAGCCTTCTCCCGGGCGAGTCGCGTGACATACGCTTCGGGCGACTCGCCTTCGAGCGGCGTCTCGTCGATATCCATCGGCCGCACCTCGACACTGACCTCGATGCCGGCCAGCAGCTCACGGCGGCGCGGCGAGGCCGAGGCAAGACGGATGCAGGGACGCGAGGAAGTGGACATGGCGCCTCCGATCAGCCCTTGGCGGTGCGTCGGCGAAAGGCCCGGAAAAGCGTGGTCAGCCAGGGCCACAAGATCGCGCCGATCACCGAGGGCAGCAGGAACGAAAGATGGATGGAGAACGGCCCCAGCAGGGTGCGCAACCATTGCTCGACCAGTTGTATCGTGCCCAGCAGGACCAGGATCAATACCGCCTGCTGCAACAGCGAATAGGCGCGGAAACGGGGATAGACCAGCGCGCAGAGGAATGCCAGCAGCGACAGCAGCAAGGCATTCTGGCCGAGTGGCACGCCCTCGATGAGGTCGAGCAGGATGCCCAGCACGAAGCCGTGAAAGACACCGACCCGCTCCGGGGCCTTCATGCACCAGTAGATCAGCATCAGACCCAGCCAGTCAGGGCGCCAGATCTGCCAGCCATCGGCCAGGGGCATCACCTGCAGGCAGAGTGCCAGCAGCATCGTCAACCAGATCCACGGCAGGCTGGCGGATGTCGTAGTGCGTGCCATTTACTCTTCCCCCTCGGCGCTTGCGACCGCATCGCCGGCGACTCGACGTGCCATCTCGACGGCCGCCGGATCGAGCGATGCCACCCAACCGCCGCGACCCTCGGGAGAACGCGGCTCGGGCGGAAACAGCAGCAGGAAGTGCCGGGAGCGCTGCAGCTTCGCCACCGGGTCGGCCTCGACCCGGGCAAAGGGCTCGCCGGGATCATGCACCACCTCGTTCACCCGGGCCACCGGATACCCCGGCGGGAAGCGCCCCGCCAGCCCCGAGGTCACCAACAGATCACCCTCGCGGATATCGGCGGTATCGGGCACGTGCAGGACATTGAGGCCCTGGTCGCGCCCCGCGCCCTGAAGCACGAAACGCAGGCCATTGCGATTGACCTGGATCGGCAAGGCATGACTGGCATCCGTCACCAGCAGGACGCGACTCGAATAGGCCGACACCGCCGTGACCTGGCCCACCAGGCCCGCGGCGTCCATGACCGGCTGGCCCACGAAGACACCATCGCGACGCCCGCGGTCGATCACCATGCGATGCGTGAAGGGATCCGGATCCAGGGAAAGCAGTTCGGCGGTGATGAAGGGAATGTCGTGTTCCTGGCTCGCCGACAGCAACTCGCGCAGGCGCACGTTCTCGGCGGTCAGGCTGGCCATGCGCTGCACGCGATGTGACAGCGTCAGGATCTGCTCGCGCAGGCGGCGGTTCTCTTCCACCAGGGTGCTCTGCTCGGAAAGCACCAGCGCCCCCCAGTTGAGGACATCACTGGGCAGGCTCACCACCCACTGTACCGGCGCGACCAGCGTGGACAACTGAGCCCGCACGGTTTCCATGCGTGTGAAACGCAAGTCGACGAACATCAAGGCGATGGCGAGGATCGCACATACCAGCATGCGATACCCCGGCACCGACCCGTGCGAGAACAGCGGCTTGATAGGGAACCTCCCCCGGTCAGTCGCTGGAAAGCAGCTCGAAGGTACGCTGATCGATCATTTCCAGAGCCTTGCCGCCCCCGCGCGCGACGCAGGTCAGCGGATCCTCGGCAACCACGACGGGCAGGCCGGTTTCCTCGGCGATCAGCTTGTCCAGATCACGCAGCAAGGCACCACCGCCGGTCAATACCAGACCGCGTTCGGCAATGTCCGAGGCCAGCTCGGGCGGCGACTGTTCCAGGGCGCTCTTCACGGCCGCGACGATGGAGCCCAAGGTCTCCTGCAGGGCATCGAGGATCTCGTGGGAATTGAGCGTGAAACTGCGCGGGATGCCCTCGGCCAGGTTGCGGCCACGCACATCGATCTCGCGCAGCTCGCCACCGGGATAGGCGCAACCGATCTCTTCCTTGATGCGCTCGGCCGTGGATTCGCCGATCAGGCTACCGTAGTGTCGACGCACATAGGCGGTGATGGCCTCGTCGAAGCGATCGCCACCCATGCGAATGGATTCCGAGTAGACCACGCCATTGAGCGAGATGATGGCGATTTCGCTGGTCCCGCCGCCGACATCGACGACCATCGAGCCCTGCGCTTCCTCGACCGGCAGGCCGGCACCGATGGCCGCGGCCATCGGCTCCTCGATCAGGAACACCTCGCGGGCACCCGCCCCCTCGGCAGATTCCTTGATCGCACGGCGCTCCACCTGGGTCGACATGCAGGGAACGCAGACCAGTACCCGGGGACTCGGCGTCAGGAAAGTGCTCTGGTGCACCTTGCGAATGAAATACTGCAACATCTGCTCGGTGACGGTGAAGTCGGCGATGACGCCGTCCTTCATCGGACGAATGGCGGTGATGTTGCCTGGCGTGCGCCCCAGCATGCGCTTGGCGTCGGCACCGACCGCAGCGACGCTGCGCATGCTGCCGGACTGGCGAATCGCCACGACCGAGGGTTCGTCGAGCACGATCCCGCGGCCGCGGACATAAATCAGTGTATTGGCCGTTCCCAGGTCGATCGACAGATCGCTGGAAAACAACCCCCTCAAACGTTTGAACATGAACTCGTTACCTAGTGCAGTCCGGAAGCCCTGTGCGGGAGCAAACGGTATCACTGCACCCCGAAAGCGGCAAGCTCTCCGAGCGTCGACGACACGCCACGCCCCTGCCAGCACCGGCATGGATGTGGTAACTTTGCAGTCTTTTCTCCACCCCCGCGAGGACACCCGATCATGGCGATCGAACACGCAGACGTTCTCAGGGCCGCCCATCTGGCCCGTCTCGGCCTTGACGAGGGCGAAGCCGCCCATTACCTCGACGACCTCGGCCGCATCCTGGAAATGGTCGATCAGTTGCAGGCACTGGACACCGACGGCGTCGCGCCCATGGCCCACCCGCTGGATGCCACCCAGCGCCTGCGCGCCGACGAGGTGACCGAAACCGACCAGCGCGACGACTTCCAGCGTTGCGCGCCGGCAGTGGAAAACGGTCTCTACCTGGTGCCACGGGTCGTCGAATGACCCCGAACCGCCGTCAACGCCATGTCATCACGGAGCCCAGGGCCCATGCACGATAAGACATTGACCGAACTCGCTGCCGGCTTGCGTGCCGGCGAGTTCTCCAGCCGCGAGCTGACCCAGGATCTGCTCGGGCGCATCGACCGTCTGGACGGTCGTCTCAACAGCTTCATCACCGTGACCGCCGAGCAGGCCCTGGCCGCCGCCGACCGGGCCGATGCCGCCCGTGCCGCGGGCGAGGCCGGCCCGCTGAACGGCCTGCCGCTGGCACTGAAGGACATCTTCTGTACCCGGGGCGTCAAGACCAGCTGCGGCTCACGCATGCTCGACAACTTCGCCGCGCCCTACGATGCCGGCGTCGTGGAAAAGCTTACCGCCGCCGGCACCGTTAGCCTCGGCAAGACCAACATGGACGAGTTCGCCATGGGCTCGTCCAACGAGAACAGCTTCTATGGCCCAGTGAAGAATCCCTGGGATCTCGAGGCCGTGCCCGGCGGTTCGTCGGGCGGCAGCGCCGCCGCCGTGGCTGCCGGTCTGGTACCGGCCGCCATGGGCACCGACACCGGTGGCTCGATCCGCCAGCCCGCCGCCTTCTGCGGCATCACCGGCCTCAAGCCCACCTACGGCCGGGTATCGCGCTACGGCATGATCGCCTATGCCTCCAGCCTCGATCAGGCCGGCCCCCTGGCCCGCAGCGCCGCCGATTGCGCCCAGCTGCTCGGCGCCGTCGCCGGGCATGACGTCCGCGACTCCACCTGCGTGGCGCGCGGAGTGCCGGACTACACCGCCGACCTCGACGCCCCGCTGTCCGGCCTCAAGATCGGCCTGCCCCGCGAGTACTTCGGCGACGGCCTGTCCCCCGAGGTCGAGAGCGCGGTGCGCGAGGCGATCAAGGTCTTCGAGACGCTGGGCGCCACGGTGCGCGACGTCAGCCTGCCGCACACCCACTACGCCATCCCGGCCTACTACGTCATCGCGCCGGCGGAGGCTTCCTCCAACCTTTCGCGCTATGACGGCGTGCGCTTCGGCCACCGCTGCGAGGATCCGGCCGACCTGATCGATCTCTACAAGCGCAGCCGCGCCGAAGGTTTCGGCGAAGAGGTCAAGCGACGCATCCTGATCGGCACCCACACGCTTTCCGAAGGCTTCTTCGACGCCTACTACAAGAAGGCCCAGCAGGTCCGGCGCCTGATTCGCCAGGACTTCCTCGACGCCTTCGATGAAGTCGACGTGCTGATGGGACCGGCCTCGCCGACCCCCGCCTTCGACCTGGGCGCCAACAAGGATCCCGTGTCGATGTACCTGCAGGACATCTACACCATCGCCGTGAACCTGGCCGGCATCCCCGGCATCAGCGTGCCCGCAGGCTTCGCCGGCAATCGGCCCGTCGGCCTGCAGGTGCTCGGCACCCACTTTGCCGAGGCCCGGCTGCTCAACGTCGCTCATCAGTTCCAGCAAGCCACCGACTGGCACCTGCGCCGCCCCGCCTTCGCCGAGGAGTCCGCCTGATGCAATGGGAAACCGTGATCGGCCTGGAGGTTCACGTCCAGCTCGCCACCCGTTCGAAGATCTTCTCCGGCGCCTCCACCGCCTTCGGCGCCGAGCCCAACAGCCAGGCCTGCGCCGTGGACCTGGGCCTGCCCGGCGTACTGCCGGTGCTCAACGAGCAGGCGGTGGCCATGGCCGTGCAGTTCGGCCTGGGCATCCATGCCGAGATCCCTGAGGTCTCGGTCTTCGACCGCAAGAACTACTTCTATCCGGACCTGCCCAAGGGCTACCAGACCAGCCAGATGTATCAACCCATCGTCGGCCCCGGCGAAGTGGAGATCACCCTGGATGACGGCGCCACCAAGCGCATCCGGGTCCACCATGCCCACCTCGAGGAGGATGCCGGCAAGTCGCTCCACGAGGACTTCCACGGCATGACCGGCATCGACCTCAACCGCGCCGGCACGCCGCTGCTGGAGATCGTCTCCGAGCCCGACATGCGCTCGGCCAAGGAAGCCGCCGCCTACCTCAAGGCCATCCATTCGATCGTGACCTATCTGGGCATCTCGGACGGCAACATGGCCGAAGGCTCGATGCGCTGCGACGTCAACGTCTCGGTACGCCCCAAGGGGCAGGAGACCTTCGGCACCCGCGCCGAGATCAAGAACGTCAACTCCTTCCGCTTCGTCGAGCGCGCCATCGAGTTCGAGGTCGAGCGCCAGATCGAACTGATCGAGGACGGCGGCGAAGTGGTCCAGGAGACACGCCTGTACGATCCCGAGGCCGACGAGACCCGCAGCATGCGCACCAAGGAGGAAGCCAACGACTATCGTTACTTCCCCTGCCCCGACCTGCTGCCGGTGGTGCTCGACCAGGCCTACGTCGACCACCTGCGCGACAATCTGCCGGAACTGCCGGCCGACAAGCGCACCCGCTTCGAGAACGAGTTCGGGCTGTCGGCCTACGACGCCGGCGTGCTCTCGGCGAGCCGCGCCATGGCCGAGTACTTCGAACGCGTCAAGGACGTCTGCGGCGATGCCAAGCAAGCCGCCAACTGGGTGCAGGGCGAGCTCTCCGGCGCCTTGAACCGCGAGGGACTGGCCATTACCGACAGCCCGGTCTCCGCCGACCGGCTCGGCGAACTGATCGTCCGGGTATTGGACGACACCATCAACGGCAAGGCCGCCAAGCAGGTCTTCCAGGCACTGTGGCATGGCGAGGGCGACTCCGCCGACGCTGTCATCGAAGCCAAGGGCCTGAAGCAGGTCACCGATACCGGCGCCATCGAAGCGATGATCGACCAGGTGATCGCGGACAGCCCGGCCCAGGTCGCCCAGTATCGCGACGCCGAACCGGACAAGCGCGGCAAGATGATCGGTTATTTCGTGGGACAGGTGATGAAGGCCTCCCGGGGCACCGCCAACCCACAGCAGGTCAACACCATGCTGAAGGAAAAGCTCGATGCCCTCTGTTGAGGCGATGACCGAGGAAGACCCCATGGCAGATGACGTCGGCGCGCGACTGCGCGCCCTGCGCAACCTTCGTGGCATTTCCCAGCGCGAGCTGGCGAAACGCTGCGGCGTGACCCACTCCAGCCTGTCGCTGATCGAGCAGGGCAAGGTCAGCCCTTCGGTGAGCTCGCTGAAGAAGATCCTCGACGCCATTCCGATGAGCGTCGGCGACTTCTTCACCATGGACCTGGAGAGTCGCGATCAGGTGTTCTACTCGGCCGACGAACTGGCCGACGTGGGCGCCGGCGACGTCGTCTACAAGCTGGTGGGCGCCACCCGCGCCAGTCGCGCCCTGGGCTTCATGATCGAGACCTATCCGCCGGGCGCCGATACCGGCCGTGAGATGATCGCCCACCAGGGCGAGGAAGCCGGCGTGGTGCTGGAAGGCGAGATCGAGATCACCATCGGCGCCGAGACCCGCGTGCTCGGTGCCGGCGAGGCCTACTACTTCGACACCAATGTGCCCCACCGCTTCCGCAACATCGGCAAGGCGCCCTGCCGCCTGGTCAGTTGCGCCACGCCGGCGCGCAGCTTCTGAGACCGCGCCCCGGGAATCGCTGATTCCTGTCCGCCTTCGCAACGAAAAAAGCCGGCCGTGGCGAACCACGGCCGGCAACTCGAGGGAAGCCTGATACCTCCCCCATCAGTGCTCTTGAGCTGGTCGCGCCTCAGGGCGCGGGAGTCAGCGACATCCAGACGGCCTTGAGGTCGGAGTATTCCTCCAGCGAGTGGTGCGACTTGTCGCGGCCGTTGCCCGACTGCTTGACGCCGCCGAAGGGCACCGTCTGGTCCATGTCCGCCCAGTTGTTGACAAACACCTGGCCCGAACGCAGCCGCCGCGTCACCCGCATGATGCGGTCGATGTCCTGGCTCCACAGCCCCGCCGCCAGGCCGTAGTCGCTGTCGTTGGCCAGGCGCACGGCCTCTTCCTCGGTGTCGAAGCCGAACACCGCCAGTACCGGGCCGAAGATCTCCTCGCGGCCGATGGCCATGCGATCGGTGACGCCGTCGAACACCGTCGGGGCGATGAACAGCCCCTTGCCATTCTGCGCTTCGCCGTCCAGCGCCTGGCCGCCAGTACGCAGGGTCGCACCTTCTTCGACGCCCCGGTGGATATATTCCAGGATGCGGGCATGCTGCGTTTCATCGACGATAGCGCCCATGAAGCTGGCCGGGTCCAGCGGGTCGCCGGGCTGCATGCCCTCGGCGGCGGCCAGCACCTTGTCGACGAAGGCCTCGCGGATCGAATTCTCGACCAGCAACCGCGAGCCGGCGATGCACACCTCGCCCTGGTTGTGGAAGATCGCCGCGGCGGCATGCTCGGCCACCCGATCCAGGTCCTTGCAGTCGGCGAAGATCAGGTTCGGGCTCTTGCCGCCGCACTCCAGGAAGACCTTCTTGAGGTTCGACTGGCCGGCGTACTGCATCAGCTGCTTGCCGACCCCGGTGGAACCGGTGAAGGCCAGGCAGTCGACCTCCATGGACAGCGCCAGCGCCTTGCCCACGGTATGACCGAAGCCCGGCAGCACCTGGAAGACGCCGCGCGGCAGCCCGGCCTCGCGGGTCAGCTGCGCCAGGCGCAGCGCCGAGAGCGGCGACTTCTCCGAGGGCTTGAGGATGACGCTGTTGCCGGCGGCGAGTGCCGGGCCGATCTTCCAGGCGGTCATCATCATCGGGAAGTTCCAGGGCACGATGGAGGCCACCACGCCCAGCGGCTCGCGCATCACCAGGCCCAGGCTGTCCTCGCCGGTGGGGGCGATTTCGCCGTAGAGCTTGTCGATGGACTCGGCATGATGGCGAATGCAGCCGATGGCGCCGGCCATGTCGCCCATGGCGCTCGATACCGGCTTGCCCATGTCCAGGCTGTCGAGCAGCGCCAGCTCATGGCGATGCGCCTCCATCAGCTCGGCCAGGCGCAGCAGCACGGCCTTGCGTTCGCCCGGCGCGCGCCGCGACCACTCGCCGCCGTCGAAGGCGCGGCGGGCCACGGCCACCGCCGCTTCGGCATCGGTGGCGTCACAACTGGCCACCTCGGCAAGCGGCTCGCCGGTGGCCGGATTGGCGGTGGTGAAGGTCTCGCCGCCAATGGCCGCGACGAAGGCATCATCGACGTAGGCACGGGTCTCGAGCCCCCGCTCGGTTCGCAGGCGCTCGGCCAGCGCCCGCCAGTCGGCATGGGTTTCGGGCGTCTCGGTGGCGAGAATCGCGGATTGAGCGGTCATGCGGTTGGCTCCTCTTGCGTGTGCGGCACTTGCGTCAGTTGGCGAGCCGTCTCGTCCAGGGCCCGTCGGGCCAGTTCCACCAGTTCGTCGATTTCCTCGCGACGAATCACCAGCGGTGGCGAAATGATCATGGTATCGCCCACGGAGCGCATCACCAGGCCATTGGCGAAGCACAGGTCACGGCACAGGTTGCCGGCGCCCAGCGACTTGTCGAAACGCTGCCCGGTGGTCTTGTCGGCGACCAGTTCCAGGGCACCCATCAGGCCCAGGGATCGTGCCTCGCCGACGATAGGATGGTCGACCAGGCTGGCCCAGCGCTCGGCCAGATAGGGACCAAGATCGTCGCGCACCCGATCCACCACGCCCTCGGCCTCGAGTAGCTCGAGGTTTTTGAGCGCCACGGCGGCACAGGTCGGATGCCCCGAGTAGGTGAAACCGTGGAAGAACTCGCCGCCTTCTTCGATCAGCGTCTCGGCGACACGATCCCCGACCAGCACGCCGCCGATCGGTAGATAGCCGGAGGACAGGCCCTTGGCGATCGGCATCAGGTCGGGCTCGAGACCGTAGTGCTGGCTGCCGAACCACTCGCCGAGTCGCCCGAAGCCGCAGATCACCTCGTCGGCGACCAGCAGGATGTCGTATTTCGCCAGCACTTTCTTGACGGCCGGCCAGTAGCTCTCCGGCGGCATGATGGCCCCCCCGGCGCCCTGCACCGGTTCGGCGATGAAAGCGGCCACCTTCTCCTCGCCGAGCTCGAGGATTTTCTCCTCCAGCGCCTCAGCGCACGTCTGGCCGAAGGCCTCCGGCGACATGTCCCGCCCCTCGCCGAACCAGTAGGGCTGGCGGATGTGGGCGATGCCGGGCACGCAGGGGCCGCCCTGGGCATGCATCGGCGCCATGCCGCCCAGGCTCATGCCGGCCAGGGTGGAGCCGTGATAGGCGTTCTCGCGACCGATGATCCATTGCTTGTCGGGTTGGCCCTTCAAGGCCCAGTAACGCCGTACCATGCGCAGCACGGTGTCGTTGGCCTCGGAACCGGAGCCGGTGAAGAACACACGATTGATGTGCGCCGGCGCTAGATCGCACAGCTTCTCGGCCAGGCGCACCGCGGGCGGATGCGTGGTCTTGAAGAAGGTGTTGTAGTACGGCAGTTGCTCGAGCTGCGCCGTTGCCGCCTCGACCAGTTCGCGGCGACCATAGCCGAGATTCACGCACCAAAGCCCGGCCATGCCGTCGAGAATGCGGTTGCCCTCGCTGTCGTGGATGTAGACGCCTTCGGCGTGGGTCACGACGCGACTGCCCTCTTCACCCAACGCCTTGAAATCGGTGAAGGGATGCAGGTGATGGGCGCGGTCCAGGGCCTGATAGTCTTGGGTTTGCATGATGTTGTTCTCCATTCACAAGGGGCTCAGGCCGATACCGCCGCCACCTGCCCATGGTACGCCTCGCAGGCCTTGGCGAAGCCTCGAAAGATGGCGTCGTAGAGCGGGTGCTCCCGGGGCTGCCACTCGGGATGCCACTGTACCGCCAGGGTGAACCCCTCGGCCTCGGTCACCGACACCGCCTCGACCAGCCCGTCGGGGGCCACGGCCTCGGCCGTGAGGCCATCGGCGAGTCTGTCGATCCCCTGCTGGTGCAGCGAATTGACGCGTGAACGAGAGGCCTCGAACAACCGCGACAGGACGCCACCCGGCTGAATGTCCAGGTCATGCACCGGCGCATAGCGTGTCGCCTTGTCGCCTTCGGGTTCACGGTGGTCGAGCTTGCCGGGCTGGTTCTGTACAGCCTGATACAGGCTGCCGCCGAGAGCCACGTTGATCTCCTGGAACCCGCGACAGATGCCCAGCAAGGGCAACCTGCGCTCCAGCGCTACCGAGACCAGGGCCAGGGCGAGCGCGTCGCGGTCGAGATCCGCCCGGGTATTCTCCGGCGCCCGCTCGGCACCATAGCGCTGCGGCTCGACATTGGTATGACTGCCGGTCAACACCAGGCCATCGAGTCGCGAGGTCAGGGCCTCGATCTCGGCCGGCGCAATGTCCTCCCAGACCGGCAACACCACCGGCGTCAGGCCGTAGTCGCGCAGGGCGCTCAGATACTTGTCGGTGACCATGTGTGACGGATGGCCCTCCACCTCACGGCGGCAGGCGATGACACCCACCAGGGGTCGAGTCGGCATGACAGCCTCCTTGATCGAATCGGGATCATGCTTGTTATGTTTTAATCAACATACACCGGTTGGATAATCTTGCCAACTCCACAACAGGCCACGCACCGCGCCCGCTGCCTTATCTACATGATCTCGCTAAAAAACGCCGAAAACAAACGAAAGTCGAGTTGTCAGACGCAAGCGCCTTGGCGTAAAAAATTTGACAACACGAAGAGTTGATTCAAAGATGACAGCATCATCAACAACCAGACTCCAACAGGTGCAGCATGTCACCCAATCCCGTCGATGAGGCCCAGGCCTTCCTTGAGCGCCACCCCGACATCGTCAGCATCGATCTGCTGATCAGCGACCTCAATGGCGTACTGCGCGGCAAGCGCATTCCCCGGGACAACCTCGAGAAGGTCTATCGCGACGGCGTCAACCTGCCCGCCTCGGTATTCGCCCTGGACATTCACGGCAACACCGTGGAGGAAACCGGACTGGGCCTCGACAGCGGCGACGGCGACCGGGTCTGTCATCCGGTACCGGGCACCCTGATGCCTAGCCCCTGGTTGCGCGACGGACAGCAGGCCCAGTTGCTGATGACCATGGCGGAGCCCGACGGCACGCCCTTCTTCGCCGACCCCCGCCAGGTGCTCGACCGCGTGCTGGAGCGCTTCCGGCGCGCCGGGCTGACGCCGGTCGTGGCGGTGGAGCTGGAATTCTACCTCGTCGACCGCCAGCGTGACGATCTGGGCATGATCCAGCCGCCGCTCTCGCCGAGCAGCGGGGAACGCGCCACCCAGAGCCAGCTCTACTCGATCAACGAGCTCGACGAATACGCGGACTTCCTCGAGGAGATCCATAGCGCCGCCGCCACCCAGGAGCTGCCGCTGGACACCGCCCTGAAGGAGTGCGCGCCGGGGCAGTTCGAGATCAACCTGATCCACAGCGACGATGCTCTCGCGGCCTGTGACAGTGCCGTGCTGCTCAAGCGCCTGATCAAGGGCGTGGCCCTCAAGCATGGCTTCGAGGCCACCTTCATGGCCAAGCCCTACGGTAGCGAAGCCGGCAGCGGCACTCATGTGCACATCAGCCTGCTCGACGAGGACGGTCGCAACGTCTTTTCCGACGAGGACGGGGATCACCTGGGCACTCCCGAACTCCAGCGCGCGGTGGCCGGCCTGCTCGAGACCATGCCGGCCTCGATGGGACTGCTCGCCCCCAACCTCAACTCCTTCAAGCGTTTCCAGCCCGGCCTCTACGTACCCATGGCGCCGACCTGGGGCTACGACAACCGCTCAGTGGCAGTACGCATCCCCTCCGGCGACAACCGGGCACGGCGCATCGAGCACCGCGTCGCCGGCGCCGATGTGAATCCGTACCTGTTGATGGCGACCCTGCTCGCCGCCATCGACCACGGCCTGCACCGGCACCTGACACCACCGCCGGCGATCACCGGCAATGCCTATGACCAGGTCACTCCCAGCCTGACCAACAGCTGGCGTCAGGCCCTGGACCTATTGGAACGCGACGAGATTCTCGCCGAGGCGCTGGGTCCCGACTTCCTGCGCGTCTTCGTCGCCAACCGTCGCGTCGAACGAGACCAGACCATGCAGTCCATCAGCAAGCTGGAATACGACTGGTACCTGCGCCACGTCTGATCCGCCAACCGACGTACCCGATTCGCTTCCCCCGGCTGCCCCGCGCGGCCGGGCAAGGGCCCCGTGTGCCCGGACATCCCGCTTCATTCATCCAACAAAAGGGACAGGCAAGATGACAACGACAACCTGTATCGCCCCGATAATCGACAAGCGGCCCGCTTTCCGTGCCGAAGGAGATCGAGCATGAGCCAGACACCTCATCCCTTCGCTCCCAGTCTGCCGATGCAGCGCGGCACGGGGCGCACCCTCCTGCTGGTCGTCGGCATCCTGGCCACCGTTGTAACCCTGACACTGACGCATAGCGGCGCCAGCGACTACGGCTGGGTCAGCATGGTGCCCTCGCTGATCGTGCTGGTGGTGGCCATCGCCACCCATCGTACCCTCGAGGCCCTGGCCATCGGTGCCATCTGTGGCCTGATCCTGCTGCAACCCGATGATTTCATCGGTGAGCTGGCCGATATCTCGCTGTCGGTGATGATGAACGAGACCATCGCCTGGCTGATTCTGGTCTGCGGCCTGATGGGCGGTTTCATCGCCATGCTGGAGATATCCGGTTGCACCCTGAGCTTCAGCCATTGCCTGACGCGACTGGTCAAGACCCGGCGGCAATCGATGCTCAGCACCGCGGCGCTGGGCGTGTTGATCTTCATCGACGACTACCTCAACGCCCTGGCAACCTCGGCGGCCATGAAGCGCCTGACCGACCGCTTCGGCGTCTCTCGCGAGAAACTGGCCTACATCGTCGACTCCACCGCCGCGCCGATCTGCATCCTGGTGCCCCTGTCGACCTGGGCGGTGTACTTCGCCGAACTGCTGGAAACCAATTCGGCCACCGACGGCCCCGGCATGTGGCTGTACATCCAGTCGATTCCCTTCATGCTCTACGGCTGGGTGGCCATGGGACTGGTGGTGCTGGTGGCGCTCGGCCTGCTGCCCGACCTGGGACCGATGAAAGCCGCCGAGGCACGCGCCAAAAACGGACAGCCGATCCCCGACGGCGCCCCGGACAAGTCGCTCTCCGACGACGCGGCCCCGCGCGGGCGCCCCTGGGTCGGCGTGTTCAACTTCCTGGCACCCATGGCGGTGCTGATCGGTGCCAGCGCCTATTTCGAGATCGACCTGCTCAAGGGCGTGATCGTCGCCACCCTGTTCACCCTGGCGCTCTATCTCGTCCAGCGGCTGGCGACCTTCAATACGCTGATGGACGCCATCATGGACGGCTTCCGCACCATGATGCTGCCGCTGGCTATCGTCGCCGTGGGCTTCGTGCTGCGCGAGGTCAACGACCAGTTGGGCATGACCCAGTTCATGATCGACGCCCTCTCGCCCTACCTGACCAAGGCCCTGCTGCCGGCGCTGGTATTCCTGACCATGGCGGTCGTGGTCTTCGCCACCGGCTCGTCCTGGGGCGTGTTCGTGATCTCGATTCCCATCGTGGTCCCCATGGCCCAGCACATGGATGCCTCGATGCCTCTGGTAGTCGGCGCCCTGCTCTCGGCCTCGAGCTTCGGCAGCCATGCCTGCTTCTTCTCCGATTCCTCGGTGCTCTCCGCCCAGGGAAGCGGCTGCCTGCCCATGCAGCATGGCTTGACGCAGTTGCCCTACGCCCTGCTCGGCGCCCTGGTGACCGCTGCCGGCTTCCTGGCACTCGGCTTCGCCCTGAGCTGATCCCCTCCGACCACGCCCGGCCGGGCGTGGTCGACCTCATCCCGCGATCAACGCCTCGATCCCCTCGACCTCGCCACACCGATTCAGCGAATAACCCGGCAACGCCAGGACGGCCTCCTGAAACGCCTGCCCGGCCAGCACCTCCCGGAAACTTTCCAGCCTCGGCTCGGCCAGGCTGCGATGGTGGCACAGCAACAGATAGTCCTCGCTTGCCAGCGGTATGAAATCGAGCCCGAAACGCCGCGCCGCCGTCTCCACCCCGAAGCCCACGTCGGCCATGCCGGCGGCGATGTAAGCGGCCACCGCCGAATGGGTGTACTCCTCGAGTTCATAGCCGCGAATACGCCGCGCCGGCAGCCCTTCCGCCCGCAGCAGCCCATCGAGCAAGGCCCGTGTGCCGGAGGCGGACTGACGATTGATGAAACGTGCCTCGCCATGCACCAGGTCCGCCAGCCCGCGGATGCCACAGGGATTCTCCGGGGTGATCATCAGGCCCTGACGACGGGTGATGAAGCGCAGCACGCGATGACTGCGCGGTTTCAGCAAGGCACGATAGTCCCGCGCCAGGCGTTCGCCGACCGGCCCCTGGGGCAGATGGAAGCCGGCCAGGTCACAGGCGCCGCGATTCAGGGCGACCAGCGCCTCCCGGGGGCTGCAATACTGCAGATCGAGGCGCAGCTCATCGAGAAATTCCGGCAGCAGCTCCACCGCATAGCCGTGGCTGGCATGCAGCCGCAGCACGGGCTTCACGCCTTCCAGGGTCTGCTGGATGGCCAGATTGAGTTCCGAGCCGAGGCTCTCCAACTGCGGGCCCAGGCGCGCGATCACCCGCTGCTCGGCCCACAGCAGCTTCTCGCCGAGTGGCGACAGATGGGCACCCCGCCCGCGTTGCAGCTCGACCAGGCTGATGCCGAAGAACTCCTGCCATTTGCCGAGCAGGTTCCAGGCGTGCCGGTAGGACACCCCCGCCATCTTCGCCGCCTCGGTCAGCTTGCCGTGGCGATGCACGCCCTCGAGCAACACGAACAGCTGCGGATCGAGTTGATTGCCTGCCTCGTCGCTGAAATACCAGGCCGGTGTGATGCGTATACGTTTCATATGAAGCAAGTTTCATATTTTGCAATTGACAGACCAATGCTAGCTTTAAAACAACCGTGACGCACACCGATCTCTTATAATATGAACTGGTGTGCCTATATGGACGACAACAACCAGGTGATGTCCGATGAGCGCTCCCGCCGAGTGGACGCCGAGGCTGATTCAGGACGAGGTCGACGCCCTGAAGAACAAGCCCGGCGCCCTGCTGCCGATTCTCCATGCGATTCAGGACCGTGTCGGCTTCGTTCCCGACGCCGCCGTGCCGATCATCGCCGAATCCCTGAACCTGACCCGCGCCGAGGTCCATGGCGTAATCAGTTTCTACCACCATTTCCGCACCTCCCGTCCGGGGAGTCATGTGGTCCGCATCTGCCGCGCCGAGGCTTGCCAGGCGATGGGCGCGCGCGCCCTCGAGGCCCACGCCAAGTCCAGCCTCGAAGTCGACTACCATCAGACCACCCGTGACCAGGAGATCACCCTGGAAGCCGTCTATTGCCTGGGTAACTGCGCCTGCGGCCCCTCGATATGCGTGGACGACCGGGTGCACGGTCGCGTCACCACGGAAACCTTCGATCGCCTGGTCGATGACCTGCGCACCACGCCCCTGGAGGTGAAATAATGGTCCGTGTCTTCGTTCCCCGCGACACCACGGCGCTGGCGATGGGCGCCGACGAGGTGGCCGACCGGCTGGTGGCCGAAGCCGACGCCCGTGGCATCGAGATCGCCCTGACCCGCAACGGCTCGCGGGGGCTCGCCTGGCTGGAACCTCTGGTCGAGATCGAGACCGATGCCGGCCGAATGGCCTATGGCCCGGTCAGCGTGGACGATGTCGCAGGGCTGCTCGATGCCGGCCTGCTGGAGGGAAGCACCGAACACCCGCTGGCGCATGGCCCCACCGAGGCGATTCCCTATCTGGCCCGCCAGCAGCGGCTGACCTTCTCCCGGATCGGCGTCACCGATCCGCTCTCGATCGCCGACTATCTGGCGCTGGATGGATTTCGTGGCCTCGAAACCGCACTGACCCTCGAGCCGCAGGCCATCGTCGACGAGGTCAAGACATCCGGATTGCGCGGCCGGGGCGGCGCCGCCTTTCCCACCGGCATCAAGTGGCAGACCGTGCACGATGCCCCGAGCGATCAGAAATACATCGTCTGCAACGCCGACGAGGGCGACTCGGGAACCTTCGCCGACCGCCTGGCGATGGAGTGCGACCCCTACATGCTGATCGAGGGCATGGCCATCGCCGGTCTTGCCGTCGGCGCCACCCAGGGCTACATCTATCTGCGCTCCGAATATCCCCTGGCCCACCGCATACTCGATGAAGCCATCGCACGCGCCGAACAGGCCGGCTACCTGGGTGCCGACATTCGCGGCAGCGGTCGACGCTTCGATCTCGAAGTGCGTCTCGGCGCCGGCGCCTACATCTGCGGCGAAGAGACCTCGTTGCTGGAGAGCCTCGAGGGCAAGCGAGGCATGGTGCGCTACAAGCCGCCCCTGCCGGCCATCGAGGGCTTGTTCGGACGCCCCACCGTGGTCAACAACGTGCTCTCGCTGGCCGCCGTGCCCTACATCCTCGACCGGGGCGGCGAAGCCTACGCCAACTACGGCATGGGTCGCTCGCGCGGCACCCTGGCGCTGCAGCTGGCCGGTAACGTCAAGCGCGGCGGCCTGGTCGAACTGGCCTTCGGCACCACCCTGCGCGAGTTGATGGAAGACTTCGGCGGCGGCACCTTCACCGAGCGCCCGCTGCGCGCGGTGCAGGTCGGCGGGCCGCTGTGCGCCTATCTGCCCGAGAGCCAATGGGACCTGCCGCTGGACTACGAGACCTTCGCCAGTGTCGGCGCGGGAGTCGGCCACGGTGGCGTGGTGATGTTCGACGACAGCGTCGACATGGCCGAGCAGGCCCGCTTCTCGATGGAATTCTGCGCCGTGGAATCCTGCGGCAAGTGCACCCCCTGCCGCATCGGCTCGACACGCGGGGTGGAGGTCATCGACCGCATCCTTGCCAACCAGGATCGCGACGCCAATCTCGAGCTTCTCGACGAACTCTGCGAAACCATGGAAGACGGCTCTCTGTGCGCCATGGGCGGCATGACCCCCTTCCCGGTAAAGAGCGTGATGACCCACTTCCCCGATGACCTGCAGCGTTGAGCGCTGAGGGAGAGAACGCCATGATCGGCTATTACGACCCCAACAAGCACGCTTCGAAAGATCTGGGCACCCCCGCCCGGCTCTCCGAGAAACACATCGCGCTGACCATCGACGGCCAGGAAATCACCGTGCCCGAAGGCACCTCGGTGCTGCGGGCGGCAGCGCTCGCCGACATCAACATTCCCAAGCTGTGCGCCAGCGACAATCTCGAGGCCTTCGGCTCCTGCCGTATGTGCGCGGTGCAGGTCGAAGGCAAGCGCGGTTACCCGGCCGCCTGCACCACGCCGGTGGAAGCCGGCATGCAGGTCACCACCCAGAACACCAAGCTGGCCAGGCTGCGCCGCAACATCATGGAGCTCTACATCTCCGACCACCCGCTGGACTGCCTGACCTGTCCGGCCAACGGCGATTGCGAGCTTCAGGACGTGGCCGGCGCCGTGGGGCTGCGCGAGGTCCGCTACGGCTTCGAGGGCGAGAATCACCTCTCCGCCGAGAAGGACAACACCAACCCCTACTTCAGCTTCGACCCCAGCAAGTGCATCGTCTGCTCGCGCTGCGTGCGCGCCTGCGAGGAAGTCCAGGGTACCTTCGCGCTGACCATCGACGGCCGGGGCTTCGACTCCAAGGTCTCGCCGGGGCAGATGGAAGACTTCATGGACTCCGAGTGCGTCTCCTGCGGCGCCTGCGTCCAGGCCTGCCCGACGGCAACGCTGATGGAGAAGAGCGTGATCGACCAGGGCGTGCCGGAGCACAGCGTGATCACCACCTGCGCCTACTGCGGCGTGGGCTGCTCGTTCAAGGCCGAGATGAAGGGCGATCAACTGGTGCGCATGGTGCCCTACAAGGGCGGCGACGCCAATCACGGCCATTCCTGCGTCAAGGGACGGTTCGCCTTCGGCTACGCCACCCACGGGGACCGCCTGACCACTCCGATGATCCGCGACTCCATCGACCAGCCCTGGCGCGAGGTCGGCTGGGAGGAAGCCATCAACTTCGCCGCCGAACGCCTCAAGGCCACCCAGGCGAAGTACGGCCGCGAAAGCATCGGCGGCATCACCTCGTCGCGCTGCACCAACGAGGAAACCTACCTGGTGCAGAAGCTGATCCGTGCCGCCTTCGGCAACAACAACACCGATACCTGCGCCCGGGTCTGCCACTCGCCGACCGGCTATGGCCTCAAGACCACCCTCGGTGAATCCGCCGGCACCCAGACCTTCGACTCGGTGATGAAATCCGATGCCATCATCGTCATCGGTGCCAACCCGACCGATGCCCATCCGGTGTTCGCCTCGCAGATGCGTCGCCGGATGCGCGAAGGCGCCAGCCTGATCGTCGCCGACCCGCGCCACATCGACCTGCTCGACACCCCGCACCGCGGCGATGCCCAGCACCTGCCGCTGCGTCCGGGCACCAACGTGGCACTGGTCAATGCCCTGGCACACGTGGTGGTCAGCGAAGGACTCGAGGATCACGACTTCATCGCCAAGCGCTGCGACACCGAGGCCTACCAGGCCTGGCGCGACTTCATCAGCGAGGAGCGTCACGCCCCGGAGGCCGTCGAATCGATCACCGGCGTATCCGCCGAGGCCGTGCGCCATGCCGCTCGCACCTATGCGAAGGCCCCCAACGGCGCCATCTACTATGGCCTGGGCGTCACCGAGCACAGCCAGGGCTCGACCATGGTCATGGGCATCGCCAACCTGGCCATGGCCACCGGCAACATCGGGCGCGAAGGCGTCGGGGTCAACCCACTGCGCGGCCAGAACAATGTCCAGGGCTCCTGCGACATGGGCTCCTTCCCCCATGAGCTGCCCGGCTATCAGCACGTCGCCGATGCCACGGCCCGCAGCCGTTTCGAGGAACTCTGGGGCGTGCCCATCGACGACGAGCCGGGCCTGCGCATTCCCAACATGTTCGATGCGGCCATCGAGGGCAGCTTCAAGGCACTCTACGTCCAGGGCGAGGACATCGCCCAGTCGGACCCCAACACCCAGCACGTCGAGGCGGCGCTGACCTCGCTGGACTGCCTGATCGTGCAGGACATCTTCCTCAACGAGACCGCCAAGTACGCCCACGTGCTGCTGCCCGGCTCCAGCTTCCTGGAGAAGAACGGCACCTTCACCAATGCCGAGCGGCGCATCAACCGGGTCCGCAAGGTCATGCCGCCGCGCGCCGGCAAGGAAGACTGGGAAGTCACCGTCGAGCTGTCCCGCGCCCTGGGTTATCCGATGGACTATCGCCATCCTTCCGAGATCATGGACGAGATCGCCCAGCTGACACCGACCTTCACCGGCGTCAGCTACGACAAGCTCGAGCGTCTCGGCAGCCTGCAGTGGCCCTGCAATGCCGAGCATCCCGAGGGCACCCCGACCATGCACGAGATCGACTTCCCGATCGGTCCGGGGCGCTTCGCGATCACCGAGTACGTGGCCACCGAGGAACGCGCCAACCGACGCTTCCCGCTGCTGCTGACCACCGGGCGCATCCTCTCCCAGTACAATGTCGGCGCCCAGACCCGGCGCACCGACAACCAGGTCTGGCATGACGAGGACATCCTGGAGATCCACCCCTCCGATGCCGAAGTGCGCGGCATCAATGACGGAGACTGGCTGGGCATCACCAGTCGCTCCGGCCAGACGGTGCTGCGAGCCCGGCTCAGCGAGCGCATGCAGCCGGGCGTGGTCTACACGACATTCCACCACCCGGGCAGTGGCGCCAATGTGATCACCACCAACAGCTCCGACTGGGCCACCAACTGCCCCGAGTACAAGGTCACGGCAGTCCAGGTGGAAAAGGTCAGCCGCCCCTCGGCCTGGCAGCAGCGCTTCGACGATTTCGATCGCGAACAGCGCCACTTCCTGAAAGCGGCCAAAGATCCCGCCGCACAGGGAGTGCCACAGTGACCGACGTTGCTGGACGCACGGAACGGCTCCCGGTGGAAGAGCACCGGGAGCCGGGCTGGGGTGCCGTCAGGCGCGATGATGACCTGACTCTCGAGGTGCCGGTGGCCCTGGTCTACAACGGCATCTCCCATGCCGTGATGATGGCCAGTCCCGGCAATCTCGAGGACTTCGCGCTCGGTTTCAGCCTGACCGAAGGCATCCTCGAGCATCCGCACGAGCTCTACGACATCGAGGTGCGCCACGAGGAAAACGGCATTGCCCTGCATCTGGATATCGCCAGCCAGCGCATGGCGGAACTGCGTCAGCACCGTCGCAGCCTGTCGGGCAAGACCGGGTGTGGCCTGTGCGGCACCGAGTCGCTGGAACAGGCCATCCGACCGATTCCCTCGGTCACCGCTCCCGACCTGGGCGACACCGCCATCCAGCAAGCCTTGTCACGGCTGCGCGAATACCAGCCGGTGCAGGCCGCCACCGGCGCCAGCCATGGCGCCGCCTGGTGCAACCTGGCCGGCGACATCCTCATCGCCCGAGAGGATGTCGGACGCCACAACGCCCTGGACAAGCTGATCGGCGCCCTGGCCCTCGAGGCCACCGACCGCGAAGCCGGCTTCGCGCTGGTCTCCAGCCGTGCCAGCTACGAGATGGTGCACAAGTGTGCCAGTGCCGGCATCGGCGCCCTGGTGGCCGTCTCGGCGGCCACCAGCCTGGCGGTGACGCAGGCCAGGGCCGCGGATCTTTTGCTGGTCGGCTTCGCCCGTCCGGGACGTCATCTCGTCTACCATCGCCCCACCGCCGAGCCATCACCAGCCTCGGCGGCCGGTTGAGGACATCGATATGCAGCACGATCAACGCGAAACTCTGATTCACATGGCCAACCAGATCGCCACCAACCTCCAGAGTTCGAACGACGCCGCAACGGGCGTGCGCAATCACCTGGAAAAGTTCTGGGCGCGCAGCATGAAGGAACGACTGATCGGTTGCCTGGACGATGCCGATTGCGATCTGAATCCGATTGCCCGCCAGGCCGTCGAACAGATGGCCGAACAACGCCGCCAGACTTCCTGACCGGCCTTCCCCTCCCCGAAAGCTTCACGCGCCTGGCGTCTCGGGGGAGGGCCGTTTACCCCTCGGCGGGTGACGCCGATGCCTGCCACTGAGGCTTGCCATCCACCAGGCGAACACGTTCGCCCTCGGGCCGGCTGTCCAGACGGCTGGTGTGCACCTCGCCATCATGCCGCCAGCTCACCTCATAGCCTGTCGTTTCCTGATGGGTATCGGTCACCGTATGGCAGCGTTGCTCGGTGGTGGTGACCGTCTGTCCGGACTCGATGCGCTCCTGCACCTCGCGTCCCGCCAGGCCACCGCCGACCGCACCGGCCACGGTGGCAATCTTCTTGCCACTGCCGCCACCGATCTGGTTGCCGAGAAGCCCGCCGACGATGGCACCGGCGGCCGATCCAACGACGCGATGCGGATCCCGGGTCGGCGCCTGGCGCTGGACCGTCACGTTCTCGCAGACCTCGCGCGGCGTCTCGACGCTGCGCGTCAAGGGCTCGACCCCGGTGATCTCGGCATATTGCGGCTGACGGGCCTCCTGCGCCTCCTGCATCTGCCAGGCACCGAATGCCATGCCGCCCAGACCCAGCACGGCCAGGGTGGTACCCACGACGATCGACTTGCTCATTATCGCTTCCTCCTTTGATCAGCATCGGCGCCGGGCGAGCGATGCCCAGCGGCCCACAGCGAGAGGCAGGGCTTCTCGCGCGACCTGTTTCTTGCCTAGCTTAATCGCACGGGGCGCCCATTTGGGCGCCCCACAAGGAGTTCCATATTGATTGACCCGCCGTCGCCGAGCAGCGACAGGCTTCGGATCAGACGCCCAGCTTGTCCCGCGTCTCGTAGTACCAGGCACCGATGGCCGAAAGCGGCACGCGCAGCATGCGACCGCCGGGGAACGGCAGGTGCGGCAGGCCGGCGAAGGCGTCGAAGCGCTCGTCGCGACCGGTCATGACTTCAGCGATCAGGCGTCCGGCGAGATGGGTACAGGTCACGCCGTGGCCCGAATAGCCCTGAGCATAGTAGACGTTGTCGTTGAGCACGCCGAACTGTGGCAGCCGGTTGAGGGTCATCAGGAAGTTACCGCTCCAGGCATACTCGATGCCGACATCCTTCAGGCCGGGGAAAGTCTTCTCCATCTTGGGTCGGATCACCGCCTCGATGTCGTTCGGATCCTGGCCACCGTAGTTGACGCCGCCACCATAGAGCAGCCGGTTATCGGCAGTGAGGCGGAAATAGTCCAGCAGGTAGTTGCAGTCCTCCACCGCCAGGCCATTCGGCAACAGGGCCTGGGCGCGCTCCGCCTCCAGCGGCTCGGTGGCGATGATCTGGGTGCCGCAGGGCATGGACTTGCCTTCCAGCTCGGGCACCACGCCCTGCAGGTAGGCATTGCCGGCCATCACCACACGAGTGGCACGCACCACACCGCCGGGTGTGGTCAATTGGACCGGGTCACCGTGCTTGAGGTGAGTCACCGGCGTCTGCTCGTAGATCACGCCGCCCCGCGACTCGAAGGCAGCGGCCTCGCCCTGTACCAGGTTGAGCGGATGCATGTGACCGCCCGAGTGATCGACCAGCGCACCGGTATAACGCTCCGTATTCACTTCACGCTTGACCGCCGAGCCTTCCAGCAGCTCAAGCTGCTGGTGGCCATAACGCTCCCAGAGCGCCTTGTGCTCGCGCAGCCCCTTGAGCTGCTTGGCGTTGCAGGCCGCGAAGAGGTTACCGTCACGCAGGTCGCAGGCAATGTCGTACTCGGCCACGCGCTCACGAATGATACGATTGCCCTCGAAGGCCATGTCGCCCAGGGCGCGGGCCGTCTCGGTGCCGTAGCGGGATTCGATCATGTCCATGTCGCGGCTGTAGCTGTTGACGATCTGTCCGCCATTGCGCCCGGATGCGCCGAACCCCACTCGAGAGGCTTCCAGCACCACCACGTCGAACCCCTGTTCGGCCAGGTGCAAGGCCGACGAAATACCGGTAAAACCGGCGCCGACCACGCAGATGTCGCAGTTGATCTCCCCTTCCAGGGGCGGACGCGAGGGCGCGGGATTCGCGGATGCCGCATACCAGGATGCGATGTGCTCCGTGGGCGAGGTGGCAGTCATGAAGACCTCCAGGTGGTTATTTTATTCAACACAATATTGCCGATGATAGGGATACCTATGCCACAAGGCAAACAAAAAGGCGCATGATATTCACCACTCAAGCGAGTGATGAACATCGATCGTCAAATGCCTGAACGCGGCGCACCCCACGCTTGGCACGCCCGCGGATTCCAGCGATGCCCACCCGGGCGCTTGTCTGAAAAGCCGACGAGCGAAGGTTGGACACTTTGAGGACAGTGCCTAGCGGCTGCGCACCTCCGACCACAACTGCTGCAACATCTGCAGCCTCTCCCCCTCGATGAGCGGTGTGGTCACCAAGCGCTCACGACGCCCGCCATCCAGCCGAGAGCCTTCGGCAAGTGCCGGAGGCAGCAGCTCGAGCGCCGCCTCGTTGGGCGTCCGATAGTAGGCATAGGAGGCCGAACGCGCGGCATTCTCGGGACGCATCAAAAAATCGATGAAGGCGTGAGCCAGTTCCGGATGCGGCGCCCGGGCGGGGATCACCAGGGTATCCACGCCCAGTTGCGAGCCCTCGTCGGGCACGAAGAAGTCGAGGTGTTCATAAGTCTCGGGAGAATCCGCCTTGCGATAATCCACATCGCCGCTATAGGTCACGGCGACCTGGGCGACGCCCCTGGCAACCTGCTCGATGGCCGCCGTGCTGTCGACGAAGCCCGTGAAATTGGGGCGATCCAGGGTCTTGCCGACCAGGCGAGCCGCCTCGATCCAGGGCTGCTGGCCGACGCAGTCGAATCCGGCCCCCTGATAGGCGCAGGCCATGCCCAGCGCCACCTGCGGATCGCCGCCGAGAAGCGCGAAGGGCTGGTCGGGATTCACCTCGGGATCGAAGAGCAGACGCCAGGAAGTCGGCGGATCGGGGAAGGTCTCGGTATTGTAGACGATGCCGGTCACGCCCCAGAGGTAGGGCACGCTGTAGCGTTCCTCGGGATCATAGGAGGGATGCCGGAACGCTTCCATCAGATGTTCCCGCCCCTGGAGCAGGGCCGGATCGAGCGGCTGGACGAGCCCCGCCTCGATGAGCCGCGGCACGAAGTAATCGGTGGGCACCACCACGTCGTACTGGGCATCGCCACCCGCCGAAAGCTTCGAGAACATCTCGGCGTTGGAGGTGAAGTAGTTCTGCACCACCTCCACATCGTGGGCTTCCTCGAAGTCCGCCACGACCTCGGGATCCATGTACTCCGTCCAGTTGAACAGGTAGAGCTTGTCGGCAGCGCTTGCCATCGTGCCAGTACCGAGCAGACAAGCACCGACGATGCCGGCCAGGAAGGGTCGCATGAGCGTATCTCCATATGGATGAAAAGCCCTTCCAGCCTAGCCCATCGTGACCGCGCGGGCTCCCCGGCGGAGTCCACGCCGTCACGATGCCACCACCCTCTCAGACTCTCAGCAGCAGATGCTCCCGCTCCCAGGAACTGATGACCTGGAAATACTCGCGATGCTCGGCGCTCTTGACCGCCAGGTAACTGTTGGTGAAACGCTCGCCCAGGATATCGGCGAGAGGTTTGCACTCACGCAACAGCTCCAGCGCCGGCCCGATGTCGTCGGGCAACTTGTTGCCATGGGACCAGGCCGAGCCGACCATGGGCGGGCGCGGCTCGAGCTGGCTGAGCATGCCCAGATAGCCGCAGGCCAGCGAGCTCGCCATCACCAGGTAGGGATTGGCATCGGCGCCGGCCAGCCGATTCTCGACCCGGGTGGCCTCGGGCGTGGACACCGGCACCCGCAACCCCACGGTGCGATTGTCCATGCCCCATTCCACGTTGATCGGCGCCGAACCGCTGCTCTCGGTGCGCAGCAAGCGCCGATAGGAATTGACGTTGGGTGCCAGCAGCGGCATGGCGTCCGGCAGATAACGTTGCAGGCCACCGATGAAATGGTGGAAGAGACGGCTTGGCTGGCCATCGTCACCGGCGAACAGATTATGGCCTCGCTCGACGTCCATCAGGCTCTGGTGGATATGCATCGAACTGCCCGGCTCCCCGGCCATGGGCTTGGCCATGAAGGTGGCATACATGCCGTGGCGCAGGGCCGTCTCGCGCAGGGTACGCTTGAAGAGTATGACCTGATCGGCCAGCGTCAGCGGATCGCCATGCTGGAAGTTGACCTCCATCTGGCCGGCTCCTTCCTCGTGGATCAGGGTATCCAGATCCAGCCCCATGGCTTCACAGTAGTCGTACATTTCCTCGAACAACGGATCGAACTCGTTGACCGCATCGATGGAAAACGACTGGCGACTGCTCTCCTGTCGCCCATTGCGCCCGATCGGCGGTTCCAACGGATAATCCGAATCGGTATTGGTCTTGACCAGGAAGAACTCCACCTCAGGAGCCACCACCGGTTTCCAGCCTCGTGCCTCGTAAAGCGCCAGCACTCGCTTGAGGACATGGCGCGGCGAAAGCTCCACTTCCTCGCCGGTCAGATAGTGGCAATCGTGGATGATCTGGGCGGTGGCATCCTCCGTCCAGGGCACCAGATAGACGGCATTCGGGTCGGGCACCAGTTCCATGTCCCGCTCGACGGGATTCCAGAACTGGGTTTCCTCGTCATCGGGGTAGCCACCGGTGACCGTCTGGATGAAGATCGAATCCGGCAGCCGGGGACGACCGCCATTGAGATACTTGCCGGCGGGCATGATCTTGCCCTTGAGGATGCCGGTCATGTCGGCGACCAGGCACTCGACTTCGGTAATGCCGTGCTGCTGAAACCAATCGTTGAGGAGCGGCAGCTCCTGACGGTTACTCATGGGAATATCCTTGCTGATGAACACGGGTGCAGATCCCGTCGTTCGAAGCTCAAAGCAGGCGAGTGGCGGGATGCGAGATGCCAATCCCCGGGCCCTCGTGGCCAGTGGAGCGCACCCCGCATCTCATCCCTGACGCCTTAACGCGACTTCACTTCCGACCACAATTGCTGGAACGTCTGCAGTTGCTCGCCTTCCAGGGTCGGCGTGAAACGCAGGCGCTCCATGTCCGCTTCGCTGGGCTGGACCGGCGGTTCGGTCAGCACCTCGTCGAGATAGGGACGGGCCGCGGCGTTGGGGCTGGCATAGTAGTTGTAGTTGGAGAGCTGGGCACCGATCTTGGCATCGAGAATGAAATCGATGAACTTGTAGGCCATGTCGGGATTCGGCGCCTCCTTGGGAATCATCATGGCGTCCACCCACATCTCGGCCCCCTCGTCGGGAATCATGAATTTCATCTTCTCGAAGGCCTCCGGGTTCTCTTCCTTGTAGAACAGGAAATCGCCGTTGTATGAGAGTCCCGCATGGATCACACCGCGAGACAGCTGCTGCAGGGCCGGCGTGCCGTCAGTGAAGCCGCTGAATGTCCCACGATTCTTGGTCTCGATGAGTAGCCGTGCCGCCTCGCGCCAGGCATCCATGGAGGTACAGTCATAGCCATGGCCGAGATAGGCACAGGCACTCCCTATGGTGACCTGGCCATCGCCCATCAGTCCGAAGGGATACTCCGCGTTGACCTCGGGGTCGAAGAGCAGCGACCAGCTCTTGGGCGCATCGGGAAAGGTCTCGGTATTGTAGATGAGGCCGGTCACACCCCACTGGTAGGGCGCGGAATAACGTGCGCCAGGGTCGTAGGACGGATCGGCGAACTGCTCCATGACATTGTCGAGATTGTCGAGCTTCGACTTGTCGAGCTCCTTGACCAGCCCCGTCTCGATCAGGCGCGGAATATAGTAGTTCGACGGCACGACGACGTCGTACTGGGAGGTGCCGCCGGCATTGAGCTTGGCGAACATCTCGGGGTTGGAATTGAAATAGTTCTGGACCACCTCGACATCGTACTTCTCCTCGAAGGCCTCGATGATCGCGGGATCCATGTACTCGGTCCAGTTGAACAGGTAGAGCTTGTTCTCCTGCGCCTGTACCTGCCCCGCCAGTGCCAGGCCTGCCAGGGACAGGGCCAGTGTCGTCTTGTTGATATTCATGATGGACTCCTCGTTTCCCCTTGATGGTGACGCCGGCCTAGGCCTGCCGGCGACGGCTGAAGACGAGACTCAGAATGGCGGCGACGGCCACGGCACCGATCATCAACGACGCAATGGCATTGATCTCCGGCGACACCCCCTTCTTGATCGCGCCCCAGATATAGATCGGTAGCGTCGCGCTTTCCGGTCCCGCCGTGAAGAAGCTGATGACGAAGTCATCGATGGACAGCGTAAAGGACAGGAAGAACGCCGAGATCAACGCCGGCTTGATGGTCGGCAGCATGAAGTGCAGCACCCGCTTGAACGGCGTGGCGTACAGATCCTTGGCCGCCTCGAAGAGCGTCGGGTCGAGCCCCACGAAGCGCGAATAGACGATCAGCGCCACGAAGGGAATCTGGAAGGTCACGTGAGCGATGATCATGGTCCCCAGTCCCGGCTTCAACAACCCGGTGGCCTCGTGAACCTGGACGAAGAAGGCCATCTCGGAGATGCCGAAGACGATGTCCGGCAGCACGATCGGCAAATAGATCAGCACGATCAACCAGCCGAGCTTGCGGTGACGGTGGCGATACATGCCGTAACCGATCAGACAGCCCATGACCAGGGCGACCGCCGAGGAAACCACGGCCAGCACCATGCTGTTGGCGAAGGCCGAAAGGATCTGCTCGTTGCCCAGCAGCCGGTGATACCAGCGCAGCGAAAAGCCCGCAAAACTGGCCGAGCTGTTGGCGGAGTTGAAGGAGAACAACACCACCACCGCCAGGGGCAGGTAAAGGAAGAACAGGGTCAGCCACCAGAAGCCCGTCAGGCCACGTCTCAGCGCACGCTTGTTCATATCACCACCTCCTCGCCGCCACCCAGGCGCTTGCCGATGCGTCGCATGGCGAACAGCCCGATGAAGGTAGCGATCAACATCAGGATCGCGCCGGCCGCCCCCAGCGGCCAGTTGGAGCCGCCCGAGAACTGGGTGGCCACCAGGTTGCCCAGCATCATGCCCTTGCCGCCACCCAGCAGTTCGGGAATCACGTACATGCCGAATGCCGGAATGGCCACCAGCACGATGCCCGCCAGCAGCCCGGGCAGGGTCTGCGGGAAGACCGCATGCCAGAAGGCGCGCGCCGGCGAGGCGTAGAGATCCTGGGCGGCCTCCACCTGGGCGGTGTCGAGCTTCTCGAAGGCGGCATAGAGCGGCAGCACCATGAACGGCAGGAAGTTGTAGACCAGCCCCAGGGTGACCGCGAAGTTGGAAGGATAAAGCCCCATGTTGGGCGCGATCAGCCCGAGCCCTTCGGCCAGTTCCGACAGGGGCGTGCCAGGCGCCAGCAGATTCATCCAGCCGAAGGTGCGGATCACCTGGTTGGTCCAGGATGGCACGACTACCGCCAGCAGCATGAGCGGCCGCCACCGCTCGCGGCAGGTGGTGATGTAGTAGGCGATGGGATAGGCCACCAGCACCACCAGGGTCGTGGAAAGCAGGGTCTGCCACAGCGAGCGCAACAGGGTATAGAGATTCCCCGGACTCCAGCCGAGAAAGCCGAATCCGGCCAGGCGCTCGAAGGCATCCAGCGTCAGGGGCATCTGTGGCAGGCCATAAGGACCGTTGGTCATGAAGGCCACGCCCATCAGGTAAGCACTGGGCAGCACCAGGAAGATGATGATCCAGGCCGCACCGGGCGTGACGCTGAACAGCAGGTGGCGCATCTCGCTGACCACGGCCCGGCGGCGCATTGCGTGTTGGGTTGTTTCGGCCATGACACCCTCCTCAGGCAGCGACCCGTACCAGGTCTTCCGGACAGACGCTGATGGTCACCTCATCGCCCTCCCGATGTATTCGCTGGCCCAGGTTGCTGGCCACGGCCATCACCGCCTGCCCGTTGACCTCGAGCCGATACTCGATGCGACTGCCGCGATACAGGCGTTCGCGCACGATGCCCTCCAGCCGGTTGTAGCCCTCCGGCACCTCGGGGCCGAGCTCCAGCGTCTCGGGCCGCACCAGCAGCCAGCCATCGGCCGTATCGCGCTGCTCGTCGGGCAGCAGTCTCAAGCGACCGATCTCGGTCTCCACCCAGTCGCCTTCGCTGCGATGAATGGCAAACAGGTTGTCATGCCCCATGAAGCGAGCCACGAAGGCATTGGCGGGACGTTCGTACACGTCGTTGGGTGCACCGACCTGCTGGATGTTGCCGCTGTCGAGCACGGCGATGCGATCCGACATGACCATCGCTTCGTCCTGGTCATGGGTCACGAACACGAAGGTCATGCCCAGCCGCTTCTGCAGGCGCTGCAGCTCGACCTGGAGCTGGGAGCGCAGACCGGCATCGAGCGCCGAAAGCGGCTCGTCGAGCAGCAGCACATCCGGCTCGCAGACCAGCGCCCGGGCCAGGGCGATGCGTTGACGCTGCCCGCCGGAAAGCTGGTCGACGCGTCGATCGACCAGATCCCCCAGCTTGATGAAGTCGGCGATCTCATCGACCTTGGCATCGCGCTTTGCCGCCGGCAGGCCACGCATCTTGAGGCCGAAGGCCAGATTGTCGCGCACCGAAAGATGCGGGAAGAGCGCATAGGACTGGAAGACGGTGTTGACGCTGCGCCGGTGCGGCGGCACCTCGGTGAGTTCCTTGCCGCCGACCATCAGCGAGCCCTGATCGGGCTCCTCGAGGCCGGCCAGGATGCGCAGCAGGGTCGTCTTGCCGCAACCGGAAGGCCCCAGCAGGGTGAAGAATTCGCCGGCCTGGATGTGCAGATCGACCCCGTCGAGTGCCACGGTGTCCCGCCCGAAGCGCTTGTGCAGGCCGCGCAGCTCGATGGCGGAGGCCTTGCGGGTCGATGCCTCCTGTCGCGGCGTCTCCGCTGCCGGCGTCACATCCGTCTTGTCGGCGATGTCCGCCGGAATGGTATCGCTCATGGAGGTACCCTCTTCGTTGGTCGGTGGCCTCGCTCAGAGGCGATCGCGAAGTTTATAGAACTGGGTGGCCAGCACCAGCAATGGCTTGCGCAGTAGCCGTCCCCCGGGGAAATGTCGATGTGGCATGGCGGCAAAGGTATCGAAACCCTCGCTCTGGCCGGCTATGGCATCGCTCATCAGCTTGCCGGCGAGCCCCGCCATGGCCATACCGTGGCCCGAGTAGCCCTGGGCGTAGAAGAGGTTGTCGTCCAGGCGTCCGAAATCCGGCGCCCGGTTGAGGGTGATGGCCACGTCGCCACCCCAGCGATACTCGATGGGCACACCCTCGAGCACCGGGAAGAGCCTGGCGATCTTGGTGTCCATGCGCGCCTGAAGATTCGGGGGTTCACGTCCATCGTAGCTGACTTCGCCCCCATAGATGAGGCGACGATCCGCCGACAGGCGATAGTAGTCGAGCACGAAATTGGCGTCGGACAAGGCATCGCCACGCGGCAGCACCTGGGCCGCCTGTTCTTCGGTCAGCGGCGCGGTGGCGATCATGTAGTTGGCGGCACGCATGATGCGCCCCGACAGTTCAGGCACCAGGCCAGCCTGGTAGGCATTGGTGCCCAGCACTACGACATCAGCCGTGACCCGACCTCCATCGGTAATCACGACGGCCGGCTCGCCTCGGCGGATTTCCTTGACCGCACTATGCGGATGCAGCCGTGCACCGGCGCGCTGGGCGGCGCGGGCCAGGCCCAGCGTGTAGTTGAGAGGATGCAGATGTCCGCCCTCGCGATCGTACAGGGCGGCGGGATAGGCATTGGTGACTACATGGTCGCGCAGCGCCTGCCCTTCCAGCCATTCCAGCGCCTCGTAGCCGTACTTGCCGCTCAGTTCCTCACGGAACGCTTCCAGCTCCCGGACATGGCGCGGCTTGACCGCTGCGTGGAGATAGCCCCAGGCCAGTTCGCAGGGAATCGCATGGCGTTCGACCAGATCGGCGGTGAGGCGTACCGCCTCGCGACTCATCTCCCAGATGCGCCGGGCGCTCTCCAGCCCCAGCGCCCGTTCGATCGTGGCAATCTCGGTACCGAGACCGGGCAGGATCTGGCCGCCGCTGCGGCCGGAAGCTCCGTGGCCGATGTCCTCGGCTTCGAGCAGTACCACCGAATAGCCTCGTTCAGCCAGATGCAGCGCCGCCGAGCAGCCGGTGACGCCGCCGCCGATCACGCAGACATCGACATGTCGGTCCTCGTCCAGAGGACCACAGGGATCGAGTTCGACGGCGATGGAATCGCGATACCAGGAAGCGGGACGCTCTTGGGGAGCGGAAGTCTTCATACAATCAGCCTGTTAGGTGCGCAGTGCGCTCGTTGTTGTTCACCGCCCCGCCGGCTTCGGCCGATCGGGACAGCTTCAGTTTGACACCAGCACTGCGTTTAATGTCAAGTATTCAATAACGAATCAACAACGTCGCCCGAGAAAAAAACACACCAGGAGTGTGTCAAAGACCTTGTTTTTCACGCTTTATCGCCGCTAAACAAGGCATCTTCTTTCGAGGCTGGACGGCAATTCTTGCCAGCGACCGCTCCCGCCAGGCGTCAAGTAAACACCATCAAACGTCTATCAACGAAAGCGGTCAGAGGGCAGGCTGGAAGACACGGCGAGCAAGCGGATGGGCAAGACGACAGGCGATGTGGGACCACAGCTCGACCGGGCACGGCACAAGCGGCGATGCCAAGCCGGTCAACCATGGCACACCGGGCACTCGGGATCTCGAGGCACCTTGAAGTGGCGCCACTGGCCCGTCAGACCATCGAAGGTGGAAAGCCCCCGATGCACGCTGCCAGCGCCACTGACCAGCTTGATCGCCTCCAGTGCCTGAAAGCAGCCGATGAGACCGACCAGGGGGGCCACCACGCCGTTCTCGGCACAACGGAGTTCCTCGTCGCCCCCCTCGCCCGGCGGATAGAGGCAAGCGTAGCATGGCGATTGTGGATCGCGCGGATCGAACACCGCCAGCTGTCCGGAGAAACGGATCGCCGCTCCCGACACCAGCGGCACCCCGGCATGCCGGCAGGCCTCGTTGACCGCATAGCGACTGCTGAAACGATCGGTGCAGTCGAGCACCACATCGGCCTGGGCCACCGCCGCCCGAAGTGCCTCGCCGTCCAGGCGGCTGGTGAGAGCGCGAATCTCGCAATCCGGATTGAGCGCCAGACCGGCATCGCGAGCCGACTCGGCCTTGGGACGCCCGATATCGGCCATGCCATGGGCGATCTGGCGCTGCAGGTTGGAAAGCTCGACCTCGTCATCGTCGGCCAGCGTCAAGCGGCCCATGCCGGCCGCCGCCAGGTACAGCGCCACCGGCGAGCCGAGCCCGCCGGCACCGACCACCAGGGCATGGCCGGCCAGCAGCCGCTCCTGCCCCTCGATGTCGATCGCATCGAGCATGATCTGACGGCTGTAGCGCAGCAGCGCTTCGTCGTTCATGGGGCTCACTTGTCGTCGAACTCCTCGATGTCGGGCACGTGGAGGACAACGTCCTCCTTGACCTCCTCCATCACCACATAGCTCTTCGACTCCTTGACCCCGGGCAGGGTCAGGACCACATCGCCGAGCAACTGGCGGTAGGCCGACATCTCGGGAATGCGACACTTGAGGATGTAGTCGAACTGCCCCGAGACCAGGTGGCATTCCTGAATCTGCGGCAGCTTGGCCACCGCCCGACGAAACTCATCGAATACCGATGGCGACTGGGTCTCCAGGCTGATCTCGACGAACACCAGCAGGTTGGCCTTGAGGGCCCGGGGATCGAGCAGTGCCTTGTAGCCACGGATCACGCCCGAACGTTCCAGGCGCTTGACGCGCTCCAGGCAGGGCGTGGTGGAAAGCCCCACCTGGGAGGCAAGATCCACATAGGAGATGCGGGCGTTTTCCTGCAGGCAGCGCAGGATGTTGAGGTCGATACGATCTAGCGAGCGAGTCTTGGTTTTCATTGTCGTCCTGACACGCGGTGGGCGTTGGTCTTTGCCGCCCTGGCAGAAACTTCACCTGAAAATCACCCTTCAGCAGGAGATTACCAGTGTTCGATCATGCCAAGAGGGCCACTGATGGAATTTTTTACTGCCCTCAGGTTTAACATAGCCGCCCCCACGGGCTCCAGTCCGGATTCTCAACGCCGGCTCCCCGCCCAGCGGCCGAGACTGACCCGCTCGTGCCCCGCCAGATCCTGCTCGCTGGCCACGTCCTGATATCCCTTGGCACACAAGGCCTCGCGCACCGCCGCCCCCTGCTCGGCACCATGCTCCAGCAGCAGCCAGCCATCCGCCACCAGCCGATGGCGCGAGGCATCGACCAGGTGATGGAGATCGGCCAGCCCCTGGTCGCCCGCCACCAGGGCACCACGCGGTTCGAAACGCACGTCGCCAAGCTCGAGGTGCGGATCATCGTCGGCCAGATAGGGGGGATTGGCGACGATCACATCGAAGTCGGACTCGTCGAGCGCCGCGAACCAGTCGCCGACCCGAAAGCCGACATTGGCGATGCCCAGCCGCTCGGCATTGCGCCTCGCCAGCGCCACGGCACCGGGATTGAGATCGATGCCTAGTGCATACCAGTCGGGACGCTCGCTGGCCAGGGCCAGTGCCACGGCGCCGCTGCCGGTGCCCAGATCCAGCAGCCGACCGGCACGTGCGGGCATGCGCGACAGCGCCGCCGCAACCAGTGTCTCGGTGTCGGGCCGGGGAATCAGGGTACTCGGCCCGGTGAGCAGGGACAGCCCCCAGAATTCACGCTCGCCGGTGAGATAGGCCACCGGCTGTCCCGCCGCCCGGGCGGCGATCAAGGCCTCGAAACGCGCCTGGTCGGAGCCGCCGGCCTCCCGATCCCCCCAGGTATAGAGCCAGGCGCGGTCGACACCGAGCACATGGCACAGCAATACCTCGGCGTCGAGACGCGCGCTGGGCGAGCCGGCCTCGACGAGCCGCGAGGCGGCCCGCGCCAGCAGGATGTCCAGACGCATCAGCCCTCCTGCTGCAGGGCGGCCAGTTGCTCGGCCTGGTACTCGTTGATCAGGGGCTCGATGACCTCGTCGAGCCCCTCGCCGCCGACCACATCGGAGAGCTTGTAGAGGGTCAGGTTGATGCGATGATCGGTGACCCGCCCCTGGGGGAAGTTGTAGGTACGAATCCGCTCGCTGCGATCGCCCGAGCCCACCAGTGAACGCCGCTCGTCGGCCTGCTGCTGACGCTGGCTGTCCTGGGCGGCCTGCTTGAGGCGCGCGGCGAGCAACGACATGGCCTTGGCGCGGTTCTTGTGCTGGCTGCGCTCCTCCTGGCACTCCACCACCACACCGCTCGGCAGGTGGGTGATGCGGATCGCCGAGTCGGTAGTATTGACGTGCTGCCCGCCGGCGCCACTGGCGCGGAAGGTGTCGACGCGCAGTTCATTGGGGTCGATATCGATCTCGCCCACCTCGGCGGCTTCGGGCATCACCGCCACCGTGCAGGCCGAAGTATGGATACGCCCCTGGGATTCGGTGGCCGGCACGCGCTGCACGCGATGGGCCCCGGACTCGAACTTGAGCCGGGCATAGACGCCCTCGCCCTTGACCCGGGAAATCAGTTCCTTGTAGCCACCCTGATCGCCATGACTGGCGCTGACGATTTCCACCTTCCAGCCATGCAGTTCGGCATAGCGGGAATACATGCGGAACAGGTCGCCGGCGAACAGCGCCGCCTCGTCGCCACCGGTGCCGGCGCGAATCTCCAGAAAGACGTTGCCCGCGTCGTCCGGGTCCCGGGGCACCAGCAACTGCTTGAGACGTGTTTCCAGCGCTTCCAGCTTCTCCCGCCCCGATTCGCGTTCCATCGAGGCCAGTTCGCGCATTTCGGCATCGGCATCATCGGCGAGCGACTCGGCGGCCTCGATGTCCTCCTCCACGGCACGGTAATCGCGCCAGGCCGCCACCAGGTCATCGAGCTCGGCATATTCCCGCGAATAGTCGCGAAAGCGAGGCTGATCGGCAATCACCTCGGGATCCGCCAACAGGGCGGCGAGCTCCTCGAAGCGCTCGGCAAAGGTGTCGAGACGCTGACGCAGGGAAGCTTTCATCAACAAGTCCTATCGGGGTGAGTCAGAAGTATCGTCCAGCAACAAGGTCGCGGCGGCCTCCATGAGGTCGTGGCGATCGTCCGAGGCGGCTTCGCGCAGCGCCAGCGTGGGGCGATGCAACAGGCGATTGGTCAGCTGATGGGCCAGGCGCCGTACCACCTCTTCGGGGTCCTCGCCCTTGGCCAGGCGTGCCAGGGCTTGATCTCGAGCCTCGTCCCGCAGCGACTCGCCCCTGGCGCGAACGTCGCGGATCAGCTCCCCGCTGCCGCGCAACCGACGCTCATGCTGCCAGTGCCCCACGCCGCTCTCGATCAGCGACTCGGCCTGGTCGGCCGCCACCTGGCGATGACGGCGATTCTCCTCGATGACCTCCTGGAGATCATCGACGGTATACAGGAAGACGTCGCTCAGTTCCCCCACCTCGGGCTCGATATCGCGCGGCACGGCGATGTCGACCATGAACACCGGACGGTGCCGGCGCTTCTTCAGCGCCCGCTCCGCCATGCCCTTGCCGAGGATCGGCAGCGCCGAGGCGGTGGAAGAGATCACGATATCGGCGTCGATCAAGGCATCGGGAATACCGTCCAGGGTGATCGCCTCGCCACCCAGCGGCGCGGCCAGTTGGTCGGCCCGCTCGCGGGTCCGGTTGGCCACCGTCAGGCGGCGCACCCCGGCTTCGTGCAGGTGGCGGGCCACCAGTTCGATGGTCTCGCCGGCACCGATCAGCAACGCCCGGGAGCCGGCCAGGTCGTCGAAGATGCGACTCGCCAGGCTGACCGCGGCATAGGCCACCGAGACGGGGTTACGCCCGATGCCGGTCTCGGTACGCACCTGCTTGGCCACGGCGAAAGTATGCTGGAAGAGCCGCTCGAGCTCCCCACCCATGCCCTTGGCCCGCCGCGCGACCTGGTAGGCTTCCTTGAGCTGGCCGAGGATCTGCGGCTCGCCCAGCACCATGGAATCCAGCCCCACCGCCACCCGCATCAGGTGGCGCGCCGCATCGCTGTCGAGAAAATGATAGGCACAGCGCGTCAGCGCCTCGACCTCCATGCCGTGGAAGCGCCCCAGCCACTCATAGATGGCCTGCTGACCCGCCTCATCGGTCACGCAGTAAAGCTCGGTACGATTGCAGGTCGACAGTACCGCGGCCTCGCGCACTTCGGGCAGGCCACGCAGTTCGTCCAGCGCCTGCTCGAGCTGCGCCGGAGTGAAAGCGACCCGTTCGCGAACCTCGAGCGTCGCGGTGCGGTGATTGATTCCCAGGGCAAGAAGCGTCATGCGTCGGTGTCTTAGCAAAAGTGAGCCGGCGGCGTCATGGCGATGGCGTGAACCAGGCACCCTATCCCATTGCGTCGCCACGGCGCCATATTCTACCACAGCGCATCCGCCGACGGTGCCCACCCCGCTGCCTTGATGTCCTTTGCCCAACGAAGACAAGCCGTTATGCTGGCGGCTCGGCCTTCAGATCGAGACTCCCATGTCCCGAGGATTTTTCATGACGCGCGCCCATCGCCACCCGCTGGCCGTTCTCGGTCTGGCGATGATGCTAGGCAGTTGCCAGACCCTGCCGTCCGACGCCCCACTCGCTGACCCGCTGGCCAGCGCTCCCCCCATCACCCAGGGGCTCGACGCCAGAGGTCTTTCCACTCTGCTGGTGGCAGAACTGGCCGGACAACGTGGCGATTATCAGCGGGCCAGCCGCGGATATCTCGAAAGCGCCGAGCGTTATGCCGCCGCCAACCTGGCCGAGCGCGCGACCCTGGCCGCACGCTTCGACGAAGACTCCGAGCAGCTCGAACGCGCCGCACGACGCTGGCAGCAGCTGGCACCCGGCGACACCGCGCCGGCGCGCCTGCTGGCCGATCTCGCCGCCCAGAAAGGTGACTGGGACGAAGCGCTGACCCGGCATCTCGATATCATCGAGCTCCATGGCTCACGGGATCTCGTGCCCTTCCTCGAGTCGGCACTGGAAGCCGGCGCACCTCCCGCGCCCCTGCTGGCTCGGCTGAGGGATTTCCCGGCCACTCCCCAGACAAGGCATGACATCGAACTCGCCACCGCCCTGCTGGAAGCCGCCAATGGCCTCACTACCTCGGCCCGCCAGCGTCTTGCCCGCCTCGCCGACGAGGCCCCGGAACAGCCGGGCCTGTGGCGCATTCGCGCCGCCGTGTCACTCGACGCCGGCGCACCGGACCACGCCGAGACCATGGCACGACGCGGCCTCGAGCATACGCCCGGCGACCCGCGGCTTATCCTCTTGCTGGCCCAGGCCGAGATCCGCCAGGGCAACATCACGGCGGCCGAAGCCAATACCGACGCTCTCCTCGAGGATCACGGCGACAGCCCCGACCTGCGCCAGGCGCTGGCACAACTGTATCTCGAAGAAGGCCATACCAGCCCGGCCCGGCGCCTTCTGCTTCCCCTGACCGACGACGACGCGACGCCATCGACGGTATTCCTGATGCTCGGCGCGATCGCCGAGGAGGAAGGCGAGATCGACAACGCCCTCCTTTATTACCGTCAGGTACCCGAGGGCAGCAATTTCCTGACGGCCAGAGCCAGTGCGGCCCGCATGCTGTTCGAGCACGACCGGGCCAGTGACGCCCGCACCTTCCTGCGCATCGAACGCCTGCGTCATCCCGGCGACGCACCCGCGCTCTTCTCGCTGGAAGCGAACCTGCTGGACGAAACCGGCGCCAAGGCCCAGGCCGACGCCCTGCTGGACCAGGCCGTCGACGCCTATCCAGAGAATGCCCAGTTGCGCTACCAGCGGGCCATGCGAGCCTTCCGTCACGGAGACCTCGCCGCCATGGAGCGCGACCTGCGCACCCTGATCGACCAGAACCCGGAAAACGCCGATGCCCTCAATGCGCTGGGCTATACCCTGGCCGACATGAACATCGAGGACCGGCTCGACGAAGCCCGTGAACTGATCGAGCACGCCCACGAGCTGGCACCGAATAACCCGGCGATTCATGACAGCATGGGCTGGGTGCGCTATCGGCAGGGCGACCCCGAGGCCGCCCTGCCCTGGCTGGAACGCGCCTGGTCCGAAATGCCCGACCAGGAAGTGGCCGCCCACCTGATCGAAGTGCTCTGGCGCCTGGACCATCGCGACCGGGCGCGTGAACTGCTTCAGCAGGCACGCCAGCGCTTCGAGACACACCCGCGGATCGATGACCTGCTCGAGCGCCTGCCCGAGCTGGCCCGATGAATCATCCGCCCATGACCCATCCGCGAAAGGAATCGACCATGCAACGCCGTCACTCGATCCGGTTGACCTGCCTGGCCATGGGCCTGCTCCTGCTGGCCGGCTGCGCCAGCCGCACCCCCGCACCGGACACCCAGCGTGCCGTCGGACAATGGGAGGCCCAGCAGGAACGCCTGGCCGAACTGCAGGACTGGGAACTGAAGGGCAAGGCCGGCCTGCGCACGCCGCAGGACTCCACCAGTGCCAACCTCGACTGGCTGCAGACCCCCTACTATTTCCGCATCCTGCTCAGCGGCCCCTTCGGCAGTGGCCGAAGCGTGCTTGAGGGCCGCGAGGGCCGCGTCTCGCTGACCACCGGCGAAGGCCGGGCCGAGGCGGAAAGCCCCCAGGCTCTGATGCAACAGGAACTGGGCTGGTCGTTGCCGGTCTCCGCCCTGACCGACTGGATTCGCGGCCTGCCCGCCTCCGACCGTCCCCACCAGTTGGAGAAGGACGAGCTGGGTTTTCCGGCCCACCTGGAACAGGACGGCTGGGAAATCGACTACCGCGACTGGAGCCGGGTCGGCGAACTGTGGCTGCCGCGCCGGATGAAGCTGACCTATGACGACCTCGTCGTCACCCTGGTGGTGACACGCTGGCAGCCGGAGCCCGACGAGGATGCCTGAACACGGGATGCTGACGCTGCCGGCGCCGGCCAAGCTCAACCGGATGCTGCACATCACCGGCCGGCGCGACGACGGTTACCATTTGCTGCAGACCCTGTTCCAGTTCCTCGACCATGGCGACACCCTCACCCTTGCGTCTCGCGACGACGGCGAACTTCGGCTCGATGCCGAACTGGCAGGGGTGACCAGCGACGACAACCTCATCCTGCGCGCCGCCCGGCGACTCCAGCATGCCACCGGGACCCGGTCAGGCGCCCACATCAGCCTGCGCAAGCGCCTGCCGATGGGTGGCGGACTCGGCGGCGGCAGCAGCGACGCCGCCACCACCCTGCTCGGCCTGAACCGCCTCTGGCGGCTCGACCTGTCGCTGGATACCCTGGCCACCCTTGGCCTCGAGCTCGGCGCCGACGTTCCGGTCTTCGTCAGGGGGCATGCCGCCTGGGGCGAAGGCATCGGCGAACACCTGACTCCCGTCGAGCTCGATACCCCCTGGTTCGTCGTCGTCCACCCCGGTGTCGGCGTCTCCACGCCGCACATCTTCAAGGCCCCGGAATTGACACGGGATACCCCCCCGATTACCATGGCGCGCGCACTTCAGGGGGGAGCGGCGAGCTGGCGTAACGACTGCGAGCCAACGGTCAGAAAGCTGTATCCCGAGGTCGCACGTGCGCTCGACTGGCTGGGCGAACGGGCTCCGTCGATGCTGACGGGCACGGGAGCCTGCGTTTTTGCCCGGCTGGAACGGGAAGAAGATGCCACGGCACTGCTGACCGAGATACCGGAGCATTGGCAAGCCTTCAAGGCACCCGGCCGGAATCGCTCTCCCCTCCATGATGCCTTGGATCGATGAGCGCCCTGAGCGGCGACTCGCGATGCGGTGGTTCGCTGGGGTATAGCCAAGTGGTAAGGCAGCGGTTTTTGGTATCGCCATGCGCAGGTTCGAATCCTGCTACCCCAGCCATTTCCCGCCCGAAGCGACACCGATCCGAACACTGAAGACCCAACACTGCAAAGGTGGCTGCGCGTGTCAAAATTGATGGTTTTCGCCGGGAACGCCAATCCCGAACTCGCCCAGAAGGTCGCCGAGAGCCTGGACAACCGATTGGGCCACGCCACGGTCGGGCAGTTCAGCGACGGCGAGGTCGCGGTCGAGATCAATGAGAACGTGCGCGGCAAGGATGTCTTCATCCTGCAGCCCACCTGCGCGCCGACCAACGACAACCTGATGGAACTGATCCTGATGGTGGATGCCCTGCGTCGGGCCTCCGCCTCCCGGGTCACCGCCGTGGTCCCCTATTTCGGCTACGCCCGTCAGGATCGTCGCGTCCGCTCCGCCCGGGTGCCGATCTCCGCCAAGATCGTCGCCGACATGATGGTCAAGGCGGGCGTCGACCGTGTCATGACCATGGACCTGCACGCCGACCAGATCCAGGGCTTCTTCGACGTGCCGGTGGACAACGTCTACGGCTCGCCGATCCTGCTCGATGACATCGAGCGCCAGAACTACGACGACCTGGTAGTGGTCTCGCCCGACGTCGGCGGCGTGGTACGTGCTCGTGCCATCGCCAAGCAGCTCAACGCCGACCTGGCGATCATCGACAAGCGTCGTCCCCAGGCCAACCAGGCTCAGGTGATGCACATCATCGGCGAGATCCAGGACCGCACCTGCGTCGTGGTCGATGACATGATCGACACCGCCGGCACCCTGTGCAAGGCGGGCGAAGCGCTCAAGGATCACGGCGCACGCCGTGTGGTGGCCTATGCCACCCACCCGATCCTGTCGGGCCCCGCCGTCGACAACATCACCGGTTCGGTGCTCGATGAAGTCGTCGTCGCCGATACCATCCCGCTGTCCGACCATGCACGCCGCAGCGGCCGAATTCGTCAACTCAGCGTGGCCGGCCTGATCGCCGAGGCGATCCGGCGGGTCAGCAACGAGGAATCCGTCAGCGCCATGTTCCACTGAGGCTCGCCTCGGCGGAACATGACGTCGGAAAGCGCCCTTCGGGGCAACCGGAGGCGTCAAGGGACTGGTCGCGGTCCTTGGCGCCCTCCTTATTTCAAGCAAGAGGCAAAACCATGTCCGATTACATCCTCACCGCCAGCGTTCGCAACGACCTGGGGAAAGGTGCGAGCCGCCGCCTGCGTCGTGCGAACGAACAAGTGCCGGCCATCATCTATGGTGGCGACAAGGCACCCGAAGCAATCGCCGTCGACAAGACCCACTTCTACAAGTCGATCGAGGAAGAGGCCTTCTTCTCCTCAGTGATCACCATCGAAGTGGAAGGCAAGCCCCAGCAGGTCGTCGTGCGTGACCTCCAGCGCCATCCCTACAAGCCGCTGGTGACCCACGCCGACTTCATGCGCATCGATGCCACTCACGAAATCACCATGCGCGTACCGCTGCACGTGGTGAACGAGGAAAGCTGCAAGGGCATCAAGGACGAAGGTGGCGAGCTCCACGTCCTTTCCAACGAAGTCGAGGTCAGCTGCCTGCCGAAGGACCTGCCCGACTACCTGGAAATCGACATTGCCGAAGTTACCCTGGGCACCACGCTGCACCTGTCCGACCTGAAGCTGCCGGCCGGCGTGACCCTGGTCGCGCTGACCCACGGCGAGGATCATGACAATGCCGTGCTGAGCGTCACCCAGCCCAAGACTCGCGGCGACGACAGCGAAGCCGAAGAAGGCGACGCGGACGAGGGCGAAGAAGGCGAAGGCAGCGCCGAGTAACTCGGAGCCGCCAGGGGCCGTGCGCAATGGCACGGCCCTTCGCCACGATCAAGCGCTCCGGCGCTTGATTTTTTTTGTGGCCTGCCGTTTCTGGCAGCCATCCACGGACCGCCGCTGGCGTGACGTCAAGCATCGTTCCAGACGATTTGTTGGAGGCAGAGAAGATGACCCAGGTCAAAGCCATCATCGGACTGGCCAATCCTGGCAGCGAATACGAAGCCACCCGCCACAACGCCGGCGCTTGGCTGATCGACGCCCTGGTTCGCGATGCCGGCGACACCCTGCGCCCGGAAAAGAAATTCCTCGGGCGCTATGCGCGCATCCGCCTGGACGGCCAGGACATCCACCTGCTCGAGCCCACCACCTTCATGAACCGCAGTGGCGGTGCGGTTGCTGCCCTGGCCCAGTTCTTCAAGCTGGCACCCGACGAACTGCTGGTCGCCCACGACGAACTGGATCTGGCGCCCGGCACGGCCCGCTACAAGACCGGCGGCGGCCATGGCGGCCACAACGGCCTGCGTGACATCGTCCGTGCCCTGGGCAACGACAACGGCTTTCACCGACTGCGGCTGGGCATCGGCCATCCCGGCGACGCCCGCCAGGTGACCAACTATGTTCTGGGACGCCCCGGCAAGGCCGAGCGCGCCGCCATCGACGCCGCCATCGACGAATGCTGTGCCACCCTGCCCCAGGCCATCGCCGGTGACTGGACGAAAGCCATGCAACGGCTGCACAGCTTTTCAGCCGTAAGCCGTAAGCCGTAAGCCGTAAGCCGTAAGCCGTAAGCCGTAAGCCGTAAGCCGTAAGCCAGGCTCGAAACCAACCGACGCCTCATCAAGGGGGTTCTTAAAGCTTAAGGCTTACAGCTTGGTCGAGTAGAATACCGGCCAGCCACACTCTTCGAATTTTATTTCCAGGACGCTCCCATGGGTTTCAACTGCGGTATCGTCGGCCTGCCCAACGTCGGCAAGTCGACCCTCTTCAATGCCCTGACCAAGTCGGGTATCGACGCCGAGAATTTCCCCTTCTGCACCATCGAGCCCAATGTCGGCATCGTGCCGATGCCGGACCCACGGCTCGACAAGCTGGCGGAGATCGTGAAGCCCCAGAAGGTGATCCCCACCACCATGGAATTCGTCGACATCGCCGGTCTGGTGGCGGGTGCCTCCAAGGGTGAAGGGCTCGGCAACCAGTTCTTGGCCAACATTCGCGAGACCCAGGCCATCGCCCATGTCGTGCGCTGCTTCGACAACGACAACGTCATTCACGTGTCCAACCAGGTCGACCCGCGGGCCGATATCGAGACCATCAACCTCGAACTGGCCCTGGCCGACCTGGACACCGTCGAGCGCGCCATCCAGCGCCTGGCCCGAGTGGTCAAGGGCGGCGACAAGGAGGCCATCGCCACCAAGGCCATCCTCGATCGCATCCAGCCCCACCTCGCCGAAGGCCAGCCACTGCGCAGCTTCGGCCTGGATGACGACGAAAAGCATCAGCTCAAGAGCTTCGGACTGCTGACGCTCAAGCCGACCATGTATATCGCCAACGTCAACGAGGATGGCTTCGAGAACAATCCCTATCTCGATACCGTCAACGAGATCGCCGCCGAGGAAGGCGCCGTGGTGGTACCGGTGTGCAACCAGATCGAGGCCGAGATCGCCGAGCTCGACGATGAGGAGCGTGCCATGTTCCTCGACGAGATGGGCATGGAGGAACCCGGTCTGGACCGCGTGATCCGCGCCGGCTATGCATTGCTCGGCCTGCAGACCTACTTCACCGCTGGGGTGAAGGAAGTTCGCGCCTGGACCGTCAAGATCGGCGCCACCGCCCCGGAGGGCGCCGGCGTGATCCATACCGACTTCCAGAAGGGCTTCATCCGCGCCGAAGTCGTCGCCTATGACGATTTCGTGGCCCTGGGCGGCGAACAGGGTGCCAAGGATGCCGGAAAATGGCGCCTGGAAGGCAAGGACTATGTACTCAAGGACGGCGACGTGGTGCACTTCCGCTTCAACGTCTGATGCCGTAATGGCTTGACGTGCCAGGGGGCCATCGGTATTATTCGCCCCCGTTGTCGGCTACGTAGCTCAGCTGGTTAGAGCACATCACTCATAATGATGGGGTCCCCTGTTCGAATCAGGGCGTAGCCACCAGATACCGAAAAGCCCGCCTGGTTCGCCAGGCGGGCTTTTTTGGCTTCGGGCTTCTTTGCTTCAAGCGCCGCCGCATTCTTGCCTACAGACTCTCCCGCTCGATGAAGGTGGTCAGCACCCGAGTCAGATACTCCACATCCCTCGCGCCGGACGTCTCGCGGATCGAGTGCATGGCCCATTGCGGCACGCCCACGTCCAGGGTCGGCACGCCCAGCTCGGTGGCGGTGATCGGCCCGATGGTGCTGCCGCAGCCCATGTCGGCACGGGTGACGAAAGTCTGCACCGGCACTTCGGCCTGGCGACACAAATCGCGGAACAGCGCCGAGGTGGCACTGTTGGTGGCATAGCGCTGGTTGGCGTTGACCTTGATCACCGGGCCACCGTTGACCGCCGGCCCATGGGCCGCATCATGCTTGTCGCGGAAGTTGGGATGCAGGGCGTGGGCGTTGTCGCAGGAGATCATCCGCGAGGCCTGCACCAGACGAATGAAGCCTTCCTCGCCGGCCTCACCCAGTGCGGCATTGACCCGCCGCAGCACATCGCCGAGGAAGGGCCCCTGGGCGCCGCAGGCACTGGCGCTGCCGACTTCCTCGTGATCGTTGGCCACCAGTACCGCGCCCTGGCGGCCATCGCTTTCCAGCAAGGCCTCGAGCCCGATGAAGCAGGACAACAGGTTGTCGAGGCGCGCACTGGCGATCAACTCGCCCTCGACGCCCACGCGGGAGGGCGGCTGAACGTCGTACAAGGCCAGTTCGAAATCGACCACCTCGACGCCTTCGAGACCATGCTGTTCCGCCAGCCAGCCACGCAGCAGCCGGTCGAGGTCGGCATGCTCGCCGCCCTGCAGGAACACCGGCGGCATCTCGGTCTGGGCATTCATCGCCCGGCCATTGTTGGCCTCGCGATCGAGATGGATCGCCAGGCTGGGAACGATCGCCAGCGGCCGGTCGACATTGAGCAGCACGCCCTCGAGGCGACCATCGGCATGGCGCACATGCACGCGTCCGGCCAGGCCCAGATCACGGTCGAACCAGGGTGCCAGCAAGGCGCCGCCATAGACCTCGACGCCCAGTTGCAACCAGCCAGCCGCCGTCTGCGGCGCATGCGGCTTGAGGCGCAGCCCCGGGCTATCGGTGTGGGCGCCGATCATGCGCAGGGCGTCGAGCGGCTCGCTCGGCAGTTGCAGGGCGATGATCGAGGAATCGTTGCGGGTCACATAGACACGCTCACCAGGCGACAGTTGCCAGGCTTCGGTCTCCTCGAGACGGCGAAAGCCGGCAGCTTCCAGCCGCTCGGCCATGTTGGCGGTGGCGTGCCAAGGGGTCGGGGAACGACGCAGAAAGTCGAGCAAGCGCTCAAGTCGGGCATCCTGGGGCATGAGGGTCCTCTGGTGATGAAACATGAAGGGGTCTTGGCATCTCGCCGGAACTGCTACAATGCTCGCTCGGTCTTGCAACGCGAGCGCCGAATCACAGTCTGGACGAATTAGTGTACATGAATCAGGGAGTGCTTCATTGATGAGCCTGTTTGCTACCCTGGGGCGCGCGGCGGCCCTGGCCCTGCTGCTGGTTGCCGGCCCGGCACTGGCCGATATCGCCCCCAGTGACGCCCAGCGTCATACGGCCCAGGAAGTTGCCGACTCCCTGATCCATGGTCACTACTCGGAGGTCAAGCTCGACGACGACTGGTCGCAGCAGGCCTTCAAGCATTATCTGGATGTACTCGATGGCCAGCGCGCCTACCTGCTGCGTAGCGACATCGATGAGTTCAACGACCTGCGCACCCGGCTCGACGAAGCCGTTCTCGACGGCGAACTGGCTCCGGCCTACGCCCTGTACGAACGTTACCAGCAGCGCGTCGAGGCGCGTCTCGAGTGGCTGCTGGCGCGTCTCGACAAAGGCCTCGATTTCACCTTCGACGACGATCAGCGCATGATTCTCGATCGTTCCGAGATGCCCTGGCCCGCCGACGAAGCCGAACTCGACGCCTACTGGACCAAGCGCCTCAAGAACTCGGCTCTCGAGCTGTCGATCAGCCGCGAGGACGCCGCAAAGGATGCCGCTGCCGCGAAGGACGACGCCGCATCCAACGAAGAGGCCCCCTCCTCGGATGCCGATGTGGTCGAGGAGAAGGAAAAGACGATCGAGGAAACCCTGCGCCAACGCTACGAAGGGCAACTCAATCGGCTGCGCCAGACCAATGCCGAGGATGTTTTCGACCTCTTCATGACGGCGGTGACCGATACCATCGATCCACATACCGATTACTTCTCACCCCGTGAGAGCGAGGATTTCGATATCCAGATGAAGCTCTCCCTGGAAGGCATCGGGGCCCTGCTCCAGGCGGATGGCGAATACGTCAAGGTATCCAGCCTGGTCGCCGGCGGCCCCGCCGAGAAGGCCGGTGCTCTCAAGCCCGCCGATCGCATCATCGGCGTCGGCCAGGAAGGCGAAGAGATCGTCAATGTGGTCGGCATGCGCCTCGACGAGGTGGTCGACATGATTCGCGGCCCCAAGGGCTCGGTGGTACGCCTCGAGATCGTGCCGGGCCAGGCCATGGACATGACCCGTTCCAAGGTCATCGAGATCACGCGCGACACCGTCAAGCTGGAAGATCAAGCCGCCCAGAGCGAGGTGGTCGAGATCCAGCGCGATGATGGCACGCATCGCGTCGGCGTGATCAAGGTGCCCGCCTTCTATGTCGACTTCGATGCCTGGCAGGCCGGCGAGGAAGACTACCGCAGCACCACCCGCGACGTCGCCAAGGAAATCGAGAAACTGCGCGACAAGAACGTCGAAGGCATCGTGCTCGACCTGCGTAACAATGGGGGCGGCGCCCTGCAGGAAGCCAATTCGATGCTTGGCCTGTTCATCGACCGCGGCCCCACCGTTCAGGTCCGCGACGCCCGCGGTCGCATCAACCTCTACGGCGACACCGACAGCGGCACCCTCTATGACGGCCCCCTGGTGGTGCTGGTCAACCGCCTCTCGGCCTCGGCCTCGGAAATCTTCGCCGGCGCCATCCAGGATTACGGTCGTGGCCTGGTGGTGGGCAGCAACACCTTCGGCAAGGGTACCGTCCAGACACTCAATGAGCTGGATCTCGGCCAGATCAAGCTGACCCGGGCCAAGTTCTACCGTATTTCGGGCGACAGCACCCAGAACCGCGGCGTCGCACCGGATATTGAGTTCCCCAGCCTGGTGGATCCGGAAACCATCGGTGAGAGCAGCCTCGACAATGCCCTTGGCTGGGACAGTGTGCGCAAGGTTCAGTACCGCCAGTACGGCGATCCGCGCCGCTACCTGGAAACCCTGCGTGAACGCCATCGCCAGCGCGCTGACGACCATCCCAACTTCCATTACCTGGAACGCCACGCGGCGCTCGCCAAGCGCCTGCGCGAGCAGCACACCAGCGTCAGCCTCAACCGCGAGCAGCGCCGTCGCGAGACCCAAGCTCGTGAGGACGAGCAACTGGCCCTGGAGAACGAGCGTCGCGACGCCCTGGGCCTGGAGCCTCTCGAGAACTGGATAGACAGTCGCAGCCAGGACGAGGAAGACGAGCCGCAGCCCCTGGAGCGAGCCCCGCTCTCGGAGGCGGCGGAAATCCTGCTCGACTTCTCCCGGCTCGAGAGTGGCATCCAGTTCGCCGAGCATGCCAAGTAAGCCAATACCCACTCCGTGACACAACGACGCCGGGCCCAGGCCCGGCGTCTTGCATTCCCCCCACACACTTCCGACTGACCTATACCCCCCGAGGGCCGACCCGGTACCTCCCGGTGCGTATCCCACGAATGTCCCCGCATGAACTACGCTTAGCACGCTCCGCGGCGGACGCTCCCAGCCAGGGCATCCAACCGGTCACACTCTCGGGAGGACATTCATGTCAGGCACCTCACTACGCAGATACCCTTCATCGATCGGGCTCGCCCTCATCGTCCTGCTGGGCCTGCTCGGTATCCCTACCGCACAAGCCGATACCGACTCGCCCAACACCTGGACCGCCACCTGGATTGCCAGTCCTCAGCCACGTTGGGACGGAGACTTTGCCCTTCCTACCGGACTGCCCTTCCACCTTTGGCAACAGACCATTCGCCAGGTAGCCAAAGTCAGTGTCGGTGGTAATCGCCTGCGCATCGTCGTCTCCAATGCCTACGGGAACCGCCCGCTGAATATAGGGGCCGCAAGAGTGGCCAAGGCCGGAGATGAATCATCGACTCTAGGCACCGGAGAGCCGCTGACCTTCTCGGGCCAACGGCAAGTATCGATTCCCCCCGGGGCACGCATGATCAGCGATCCAGCCTCACTTGTCGTCGATGCACTGGACGAACTCGCGATCAGTCTCTATCTGCCCGACCCGACACCTCCCGCGACCTTTCACTGGGACGGTCGACAGACCGCCTATATCGGGGCCGGCGATCAGGTCGATGCCGTCCAGATGTCAGTCGACGACACCCTGACGACACGGCTATTCCTCAGTGCCCTCCTGGTGGAACGCCCCGACACCAGGCACACCGTGGTCGCCTTCGGCGATTCGATCACCGACGGCAACGCCTCGACCACGGATGCCAATCATCGATGGCCCGACTATCTCGCCGAACGCTTCGCCGACGAGAGCATCGCCGTGCTCAATGCCGGCATTTCCGGTGCACGGCTGTTACGCAGCAAGATGGGTGAAAATGCCCTCGCGCGTTTCGAGCGCGATGTGCTGGGTCACCCCGGCGTCGACAGCGTGATCGTGCTGATGGGCATCAATGACATCGGCTGGCCGGGCACACTGGCCGCCGACCCTGCCTTGCCGACGGCTGAACGCCTGATCGGGGCCTACCGTCAACTGATCGCCCGGGCCCGCTTGCAGGGAGTGCGAATCATCGGCGCGACCCTGCTCCCCTTCAAGGGAGCCCTGGACGATACGCCGATGCGGGGCTACTACAGCGCGGAGAAAGAGGCATTGCGCCAGCGCATCAACACCTGGATACGCGACAGTGGTGAATTCGATGACATCGTCGACTTCGACGCCATGACCAGGGACCCTGACCGGCCTGCGCGGCTCCACCCGGAATTTGACTCTGGCGATCACCTCCACCCGAATGATGCGGGATACGAAGCGATGGCCGAGATCATCGAACCGGGCATGCTGTTGGGAACCGAAAACTGATCAACCCTCGCTACCTCGCCATGCCGCTGCTGGATGGAGGCAAGCGGCATGGCAGGAAGCATCGCGGATGCCATATCCATGCTCACCAGGTGAAGCGTCACGCATCGCAAATCGCTCGGCACGCTCTGCCAATGCGCCCCGCCATCACTATCGGTCGAGTAACAAAACAACAGCCAATGTTTCAATTAAGGCAACAAATGTAATGAACTGTAATCTTGAGTAGTTATTCAATACTCTCCTTGAATCCATCTCATTTGATGAAACCCATGAACGCTTATAGGATTCCTAAGGATGAGAAAATAAAAGGAAGCCAAAAATGGCAGGGATCCAGACAATGTCGAACTCATGCGAGCCGGATTACTACAAAGCCTTCGAGGCCCTCATAGAGGGTGACCCTCGCCTCATGCAGGCCTATTTCCAGACTCGACTCCAGCGCCAACAAAGGGACTTGCTGAATCAAACGCAATTGATGGAACAGGAGGTTCAGTTGCTGCATAGCCGAACGAGTAACTGAATAGCGACGCTCCGCTCCAGGGGGCCATACCGGCCTCCTGCAACTCCTCGTTCATGAGGAGATACCGTGTGAAGCATCACAACGACGCACGGCGGGTGACAGGACTACGCGTTCGAACAAACCTCTTCGATACCCGCCGAAAGCTCGAGGCTAGGCTGATCGAACTTCCCGGAGGTGACAGGATGTGATGGATCACTGAGAGGCCGCGGATTCTCCGCCAACTCCTCTTGCAGCATGATCATCTTATCAAGCGATTTCTGCATGTCAGCCGGCAGCTTCGAGTGAAGTTGATCCAGGTTTTCCTTGGCCCGGACCAGGTTATCGGTATCACCTCCATTTTCGCTCAGGGCGGCGAGCATCAACACGCTTGCTGCATGCGAGAGGTTCATGCATTCCCGCTGGGTCAGGTCGTTGGCTGTCACCGGCGAAGCAAGCATGGCGAGCACCACTCCCCACATCACCATAAGCGTCTTCTTCATAAGGCCCTCCTTAGCTTATGAGCCGTCGAGTATAGTAAGGAGCAGCCTCGGTTAATAGTCACAAGCCGCTGACAAGGACAAGCAATCGCCATCCTGGATTGATGCCCTCCTAGCGGCCGGAAGCCAGCTCGCGATCAATCATCGATTACTCTTGCCTACCGATCGAACGATCAGCAAGAGCCTCGCCGGGCCGCTTCCGAGTATAGGCATCCCCATGAACACCGTCAGTATCCTGCCGGGCCCCCTGTTGGCTGAAAGAAGCCACCGGTAAACCGCAACTCCCCCAGCAGTGAATCGATGAACCGCATGGATGCCGGCGACAGGTCTCCCACATGCCGACGCGACCACCAGGTGGCAAATTCCTCGTCGCGAAAGACCATGCGCATGACATTTCCGCCGGCCTCCTTCCCATGCAATTCGGGGAACGCCACTTCAGCAGCCATGTGCATGGCCTCGAGATCCCAAGGGCCCGACACACAGTGCGCTGGATTGGGCAATAACGTTTCGAGTACCTCGACCTGGGAAACACCAGTCTCGGAACTCGGTACGGCCGTCTCTACGGACCCTTGCACCCCCGCCAGAGCAAATGAAAGGAATAAATCTAGCAAGAAGGCTGGAGAGCGGCTGCAGCGACCAGTTCCTGAAGACGACCTCAAGGGGAATGGTACAATAAAAACAATTCACTTACTTTATAAGCTGCATTCCATATGCTTTATGCAATAGCATTTCCCAGAATATTGCTCGGTATGACAGAACCACAACCGTCGATTCTGAGCTCCGCCTCTACATACGGACGAAAAACATATGCAACCTTTTGATGAACTGGTAGCTGAAGCCGAAACCGCTGATGTGACGGGATGGGGATTTGACTGGCTTGAAGGGCGAGCTAGCGAAGAACGTCCTCCCTGGGGCTATGCACAACGGCTAGCGCAGCGCCTGTCTCGCGTGCAATCCGCACTGGACCTAGATACCGGAGGTGGTGAGGTCCTTGATGAGGCTCCTCGTCTCCCATCAGTGATGATGGCAACCGAAGCCTGGCCACCCAATGTTCGCAAGGCACGCGCACGCTTAGGCACACGTGGCGTACAAGTGGTTGAAGTCGACAACGACACGGCTCTGCCATTTGCAGAGGCTTCCTTTGAACTGGTGTCCTCTCGTCACCCGGTAAACCCTGACTGGGCAGAGATTCATCGCGTTCTCAAGCCTGGTGGGAGTTATTTTGCTCAACACGTGGGCCCGGCTTCAGCCTTTGAATTAATCGAGTACTTCCTCGGTCCATTACCTCATGAACGCCGTTTACGTGACCCTCACGACGAAGCGAAAGCTGCGCAGGCTGCGGGGCTGACCGTGGTGAACCTTCGCACCGCGCGTTGCCGCATGATATTCCACGACGTGGGCGCCATCGTCTGGATCTTGCGCAAGTGCGTGTGGTGGGTGCCGGACTTTTCAGTACATAAGTATGAGAGCCAGTTGCGCGAACTGGATAACCAGATGCGCCAAGGCGCCCCCTTTGTCGCGCACTCCACCCGTCATTTGATCGAGGCTCAACGCTGAACGTCGGTAACGTGTCTGGGCTTTCAGGAACCGCTAGAAGACCATCGTCTAGGACAGTTCTGCTGTATCAACGACCTGCTTCACGAGTTCAGGTTTTATTCATCATTCCACCTTTTCATATTGCAAGTACTGCGCCACGAGATCGTCGTCGCCCCAAAAGCCCCAAAAGGAAGCAACTTGGGGCTCAGTAATCCATGTTGAAACTGGGACAAAGCGGCCCGACGGCTCCACGATATGCCGCGTCGGCTTCCTGAAAATCACCGCTCGACATGGGATGTTGGGGATCATTGAGGGCCAGACCCTCCGCAGCCTTGGAAATATCCAGCATGGCCGTGATGTGGGGATCCAACGCATCCGGCAGGTCGCTGCGTAGAGCGTCGAATTGTGACCTGGCTTCAGCAGGTTCCATCGGGGCTTTACCTACCATGGCTAGATCCAGATTCGATTTCGCCAGGGTCAGTTCCATGCATTTATCTTCTCCCATCCCCGTATCGGCTCCCACCGAATTCATGCTCAGAGTGGCCAGACAGCCAACTGCGATGATATGCAAACGCTGAAACATCGAGGAACTCCTTTCCGTCGTGGATATATCGTACTCCTCAAATAGACTACGGAATAACGCCTACCAAAGGAATAGCCAAAAGCTGGGAGAGGGCACGCTCACCAACATGCTTGCATTATCGGACTCCCCACTTTAAACCGCTGGCTCGGGGTGGAATACTCATTACTTGAAGAGGTCCCGCATGAGAGGGGCGCTTCAACAGCTACAGCTCTGAAAGCGCACCAAATACGCTTCCTGGCCGCCTAGTCACAATCCCCCCTCGTGCGCATTCCGCACCCTGCCTGCGGGCATGAGTCTCGGAGCATACCTCGCCAGCCCATCTTGGAGTTGGCCGGCACGCAAATATCACCACCGCCTTAGTGCTGGCAGTGTCGAGCGCGGCGGCCAGATTCTCGACGATCGACGAAACTACCACCTGATTTGACCTACTTGGTGCCTTCAGTATGAAGACTGGAGGTATCTACGAACCCCGGGGCGCTTCACTGACTGTATCGAAAGCACAACACGACACGTCGCCGCCGACGTCAGCTCCACTCGCCCCACAATACGTTTGCATGGGGGGCTTTTTGAGTCTCAGCATATGAGAGACATGCATGTGTCGCACAAGCCTTTTGGGATGGCGTGAAGAGAATAGCCCGATTCCGCCGGTGCCATATCCTAGCAGTCAAACTTTCAACACCCTAATGATCACCCCCTGAATACCGGACCTCGTATATCCCGGCAGGAGTACCTCGGATGTCTTTCTCGTTACATGGTCACGGACGGGGCCTGGCCATGGCGGCCGCCGGTGTCACGGTTCTGAGCTTCGACAGTCTACTCGTCCGGCTAGCCGCGACAGATGGATGGAATATCATCTTCTGGCGGGGTGCCCTGATGGCCCTATCGCTCGGCCTGCTGTGCCTCGACGGGCGCCGGTTGGCGACACTGCGTGGGAACCCTGGAGCATCCCTACTCTCCGTTCTCCTGTTGGGCATCATCTCCAGCCTGTTTGTTCTGGCCGTCATGAACACCAAGGTGGCGAATGTGGTGGTCATCCTGAGCGCCGCTCCTTTGTTTGCCGCCATTTTCACGTACTGTTTTCTGCATGAGACAGTGGCCCTGCGCACCTGGCTGGCGATCATCTCGGCCATGGCCGGCATGCTGATCGTCTTCGCTGGGTCGCTATCGAGTGATGGCCTGGTCGGCGATCTCTATGCGGTAATCGCCGCGGCCGCTGTCGGTGGCAACCTCACCCTCCTGCGCCGTCACCCCAACCTGGACAGCATTCCCCTCATCGCCATGGGGGGCGGCCTATCGGCATTGATTGCCATACCAATGGCAACACCATTGGCCCTCACAACACAAAGCTATGCCACCTTGGCTCTGATGGGCCTGTTGCAGATGCCATTGGCCACCGCACTGATCAATGGGGCGACCCGCCATCTGCCGTCTGCAGAAGTTGCCCTGTTCTATTTAATTGAAGCCGTGTTCGGCACCCTGTGGGTTTGGTGGTGGCTGGACGAGCAGCCACCACAGGCAACGCTGCTCGGCGGGACATTGATCTTGATCACGCTGTTCATTAATGCCTGGCTTGGCCTACGCGGCTCATCCCACCGGCTGGCTCAGTCTCCTGGGAAGTACCGTAATCCATAGCGGTCAACTCTCTGCTCAGAATCCAATTGCTTGACACCCAATGCCGCCTCACCAGCATGAGAAGGGCATGAACACTGTTTTCGGATAGCCAAGAAAACGCGACAGGACAGTGAGCCTGGGGACTGGCTCAGCCCCCAACAGGACGTCAGCTGCTGCAGTCCCACTATCGCTAACAACGGATCGGTACTCTCTAGGTGTTTAGTCCCGGAATGTAATGGTCCATGGTACGAGGAAGGTCCATGGCTCCAGTACTTCATCAACGCGCCAAGGCCACCACGCCATCCAAAAAGATATACAGCGATCGTCAGCTTCGATCGCGGAGCTGAGTCACCGTTACAACCTCAATCCCAAAATGGTGCGCAAGTGGCGGCATCGCAGTTCCGTGGAAGATGAGCGCATGGGGCCCAAGCAACCAAGCTCTACCTCCTTATCGGACCTTGAGGAGGTCGCAGCGATCACCTTTCGGCACACCACCTGGCTCGCCTTGAATGACTGCTTCTTTGCGCTCCAGCGCTTTATCTCTCATCTGACGCGTTCGAGCCTGCATTGGCTGCATTGGCGCCACAGCATCAGCCAGCTACCTCGTCAGACCGATGAGGCAATGGACAAGCCGTCATTCAAACACTACTCGATTGGCTACCTGCATATGGACATCTGAAAGGTCCACACCAGGGAGGTGTTCATCGAGTAACGGGTCAGAAAACGGAAACGAAACGATGGCCGAGGCCATCGATCCAACCTTACGACCGCAAGCCGACTAGCGATCAATCATCGATTACTCTTTCCAACCGATCGAACGATCAGCAAGAGCCTCGCCGAGCCGCTGCTGAGTATAGGCATCCCCCATGAACACCGTCAGTATCCTGCCGGGATCCTCTGTTGGCTGAAAGAAGCGAACGGTAAACCGCAACTCCCCCAACACCGGATCGATGAACCGCTTGGATGCCGGCGACAGGTCTCCCACATGCTGACGCGGCCACCAGGCGGCAAATTCCTCGCTCGATAGCGTCAACTCATTCACGAGCTGACGAAAGCGCGGATCCCGCATCTGACGCCCATAGAGCGTACGGAACGTCGCCAGGCACTGTTTGGCATGCGACTCCCAATCCGCCAAGCGCTCCCGAAATCCCTCGTCGCGAAAGATCATGCGCATGACATTTCCGCCGGCCTTCTTACCATGCAATTCGGGGAACGCCACTTCGGCAGCCATGTTCATGGCCTCGATATCCCAAGGTCCCGACACACAGTGAGCTGGGTTGGGCGATAACGCTTCGAGTACCTCGGCCTGGGAAACAACAGCCTCGGAACTCGATACGGCCGTCTCTACGGGCCGTTGCACCCCTGCCAGCGCAAACAGATGCCCCATTTCGGCCTCGGAGAGTTGCAAGGCCTTGCTCAGGCACTCCAGGACACGGCGTGATACACCGACATCACGTCCTTGCTCCAGGCGCGTATACCAGTCGGGACTGATGCCGGCGAGTTCCGCCACCTCCTCACGCCGCAACCCCGCGACACGACGACGTTTGCCGACCGGAAAGCCCATAGCTTCGGCATCGACACGTGCACGACACGCCTTCATGAAGGCGCCTAACTCCTCATGATCGATCATGTCCTCTCCATATTTCAGGGTGGGAGTACCAATCCCAGGATAATTCATCACTGGTTGGCCAATTTCCCCTCAGCGTAGAGTCGCTCGGGCATCGACAACGATACCGTCACAGGAGACTCGACATGACGTTATCATCAGCAACGCTCACACCCGATTCACTACGCAGCTTCGGTGTGACAGCCCTCTTGATGGGCACGGCCATTCTGGTGGTTGGGCAACTGTATGCCTACCTTCCACTGACGAGTCCTATCGCCGAACGACTCGGCATCTCGACCACCGATGTGGAGCTGGCCACGACCCTGTTCGCGCTCTGTCAAGCCATCGGCTTTCTGGTCTTCGGCCATCTCAACCATCGCTGGCGAAGCCGCACGCTCTTCGTCGTCGGCATCTCAGGTCTGGCATCGGCCAGTCTGTTGACCGCCCTGGCTCTGAAGCTCGAAATCGGCTGGGGATTCTTGGCCGGTCGCGCTTTGCAAGGCATGACGGCCGCCGCCTTCCCGCCGTTCGCCATCACGATCCTCATCGAAGCAACCAGCGAACGCCACCGACCGACGGCTATCGGCCTGCTCAGCGCAGCTCTATTGATGTCGGCACCGCTAGGCCAGCTCCTGGCCAGCATGATGGCAGACGCCTGGTCGGTACCGGCCGTTTTCCTCGGCGTCGGCGCCCTATTGGTGCCGATTGCCCTTTGCCTATGGCAACTACCTTTCGGAAAGGCCAAGGCATCCCGCGCGGCCCCTGGAAGTTCATTCGCCGGACTGCTGCACTGGCAAGCCCTCGGGCGCTTCTATATAGCTGTGTTTGTACTGCTGATGGGCGTCGTCTACTACTATGCCGTGATCTCATCGGGCGAGACAGTGACGAATCTTCAATGGTTCCGGTTGCTCGGCGCACCAGCCGTGCTGATGACGCTGGTTTCCGGAGCGCTGTTATCCCGCGTGGCGACCAGCCTCGTTCAGACTACGGGGCTGGTGCTGGCAGCAATCGGCGCTCTGCTGTCAGGCATCGTCGTGCAAGGCATCGGTCTGCATATCGGCCATTGGCTGACCCTTGGAGGTATCGCGCTTGCCACACCTGCCTTCCTGCACTTTCTCGGCGAGCAGCCGGCGCTATACAGGCAGCGGGCGATCATGCTCTATACTTTCATCCTCTTTTGTGGTGCCAGCCTCGGCGCCCCTCTAAGTCAGGCCAGCATGGCATGGGGGCAGGAAAGGGCTCTGGCGTGGATGTCCGTCGTCTACATTATCGCGGCACTGCTGCTGGCCTCATACCGGCGCTGGCCAGCCAAGCTCGAGAACCCCCAAGAAGGCAGTGACGCGATACGGCAGGGGCGATGATCGGAAGATATGACGACGACATGGCTTCCCGAACAGAACTCGAACCTAAGGCAGGAGCCTCCCATCATTCAGTTTCAATTCAGCTTGATCGCTTAGAAATCAGTAGGTCAACTCGTCCAATAGAGGTATCAAGATGCATAAGGCGCTTCTCGTCGCTCTCCTCAGCCTGGCGTCTACTACGGCCCTGGGCAGTGCAGGACACGGCAGCGACAACTCGCCGCTCGACACCAGCCAGCCGATTGACCGAACCATCACCCTCGAAGCGGGCGATATGTGGTTCACGCCCGACAAGCTGGAGATCGCTCCCGGCCAGACAGTGAAATTCACCATCACCAACACCGGCAAGCTCGAACATGAGTTCGTAATCGGTAACCCGAAGGCCCAGGCCGAACACCGCGCAATGATGCGAGAGATGGCATCAAGCAACGGGCATGACATGAGCGCCAGCCATCATCATGACAATGGACAGGATAGCCCTGCCAGCATGCCCTCAGTGACCGTTCTGCCAGGCGAGACCGCAACCCTGGTCTGGACCGCTCCCGAAGACATCGAAGCATTGGAGTTCGCCTGCAACATTCCCGGGCATTACAAGGCAGGCATGAATGGTGACCTTCAGATCAAAGGTTAAACCATGAAACTACTGCTTCTCGAAGACGATGACCTGCTGGGAGAGAGCTTGGCAGAAACCCTGAGCGATGAAGGCTATCGTGTCGATATCGCTACGCACTTGCGTGTGGCCGACTCTCTGATGCAGACCGAGGAGTATGGCCTCGTCATTCTCGATATTGGGCTACCCGACGGGTCCGGCCTCGACCTGCTCACACGCTGGCGTGGTCGAGGCTATCAACATCCCGTCCTCGCCCTCACGGCTCGAGATACCTGGGAAGACAAGGTCAATGGCTTGCGCCGAGGGGCGGACGACTATCTCACCAAACCTTTTCATGAGGAGGAGTTGCTTGCCAGGCTGCACGCTCTACTCAGACGTCAACACGGCAATACTGGCAAAATCCTGATCGTCAATGGTATCCATCTCGACGAACATCAGCAGCATGTCAGTACCGATGGAATCACTTGGCAACCCCTGACAGGAACCGAATTTCGGTTGCTACGTTATTTGATGCACAACCCGGACCGCGTCCATTCCAAGCTACGTCTCCTTGACCAGCTCTATACTCTGGAACAGGACGCTCCGGCTCCCAATCTAGTGGAGGTCTATATCAGACGCCTGCGACGGTTACTGGGCCAGGACGTAATCAAGACGCGACGTGGCCAAGGATATATCTTTGCGTCCTCTTGACCATCGCAGTCTAAAGGGCAGGCTACTCGTCTGGCTGGGCGGCGTGGCATTCATCGTGATGGGCGTAACATGGCTATTGCATGGCATTCTTCTGCGCGACTTGGCTCGAGATTTCCTCGGCGATCGCTTGCGCCAGGAAGCAGAATATACAATTGAAAAACTACGCCAGGAACCGACAAATCGCCCTCCCCTCACGGCCCCATCCAGCCTGGCAACTCAAGTTTTTCATCACCTGTATGTGCTGGAACTCGACGGCATAATCTCGACTTCACACCCTGCCTGGCAGGACGCACTGACACCGTTACTGTCTTCCGAAGAAGATAATGTCCTGCAAGACGTGCATCACCAAGGCAGCCACCTACTGGTGTATCGACGCACCTTCACCATTGCCGACCACGAAGGCGTTCTGCTGGTTGGTGAGAGCTTCGACCGAGTCGAAGCCGGACTGAACCAGTTGCACTGGTGGATTGGTATCATCACCGGCACAGTCCTGATACTGCTCATCGTACTAAATCTTTTAGCCGTGAGAGCGGGGTTGCGTCCCATTGTCCAACTCCAGCATCAGATTGACGAGCTTCGCCTGGGAAAACGAACACGCCTAAGATTGGCAGTGCCTACGGAGCTCGAAACGCTCGTGACACAGTTGAACCGATTCATGGATGCTCAGGACAGTCGTCTGCAACGATCCCGGCATGCTGTATCCGATCTTTCCCACGCTCTGAAGACACCTTTGGCCGCCATCATGCAAGTCATGCGGGGCAACCGTCCCATCACGCCAGAGCGACGCGCCAAGATACTAGCGCGTCTGGAGGACATGCAGTCCCAGCTGAGTACTGAACTTCATCGTTCACGGATCGCAGGGACCCATTCCGGTCAGCATACCTGCCTGCAGCGAGAACTCTCCACACTGCTGGATATGTTCCGTACTCTCTATCCTGACAAGACCTTTATATCCCTTGACATGCCTGACGCCACGGCAAGCCTGGCCATGGAGAGACAAGACTTCATGGAAATGGCGGGAATCGTGCTGGACAACGCGGGGAAGTGGGCACGCCATAACATCCAGCTTCATGCGACTCTCACCAACGGCCTGCAACTGGTGATAGAAGATGATGGTCCTGGCATTCCAGAGAAGCAAATCACGAAGCTGGGGCAACGAGGGCAGCGCCTCGATGAAGGCCGCCCCGGACATGGCTTGGGCCTTTCGATCCTGATCCAGTTGCTTGATCACTACGCAGGAACGGTCGAGTTCCAAACACCCCCCGATTCAGGACTTCGCGTCATTATCTTCATTCCTTCAGTTTAACTCGCCGTTCAGTCAAGATTCAGCTTGCCATCGCATCATTGACTCCGTTTTATCGATCTGGACAGGAGTCATACATGGCAATGCCCCAGAAGCCTTTATTACCCTTGACCCGGCGTCAGCTACTCAAGGGAGGAAGCGCCTTGGGAATCAGCACCATGGCGCTAGGGTTACCCCCAGCTTGGGCCAGTCCCTGGGGACAGCCCTCAACGTCTCCACGTGGCACCGAAACCGGGCCTCATATTTCATTGGCCATTCGCCGGGAAACCACTCCTGTCGCGGGTCGCGAAGCTCAGCCGATCAGCATCAATGGCACCAGCCCGGGTCCACTACTCCGTCTCAAGGAAGGCGATGAAGCAGTATTGCGAGTCACCAATCTGCTAGAGGAGTCCACATCCATTCACTGGCATGGACTTATTCTTCCACCAGAAATGGACGGCGTACCCGGCGTCAGCTTTGCTGGTATCGCCCCCGGAGAAACCTTCACCTACCGCTTCCCGGTACGCCAAAACGGTACCTATTGGTATCACAGCCACTCGGGGCTTCAGGAACAACTCGGCCATGCCGGCCCCTTGATCATTGACGCTGCCGAGCCAGAACCCTTTCGCTATGACCGTGAGCATGTACTGTTACTGACCGACTGGAGCTTCGAAGACCCTGCTTCCATCTTTCATAACCTGAAAACCGGTGAAGGCTACTACAACTTCCAGGAAAGAACGGTCGTGGACTTTTTCACTGATGTGGAAAAAAACGGTTTAGCCGACACCGTTGCCCAACGTGCCATGTGGTCCAAGATGCGCATGAGCTCTCGGGACATCTCCGATGTTACCGGCAGCACCTATACCTACTTGATGAACGGCCAGTCGCCAGAACAGAACTGGACGGCATTGTTCCAGTCTGGCGAAACTCAGCGACTCCGTATCATCAACGGCTCGGCGATGACCTACTTCGACGTGCGAATCCCGGGACTCATCATGACGGTCGTGGCCGCCGATGGCCAGCCAATCCAACCTGTCCCCGTCGAAGAATTCCGCATTGGAGTCGCCGAAACCTATGACGTACTCGTAACACCTCAGGCAAATACCGCTTATACCCTCTTCGCCGAATCCATGGATCGCAGCGGCTATGCACGTGGCACTCTCGCTCCCAGGTACGGCATGGCTGCCGCCATACCTGTGCGCCGCCGGATCGCCGATCGCAGCATGGAAGTCATGGACGCACATGGGGGAATGGATATGTCCGAACATAACAACATGCCGAGCCCCCCTTCCAGCATGCACCATTCCCAAATGACCGGCATGGATGGCATGGCATCAATCGAGGGCAGTGGAATGCTCCCCGCAGGTATGGAACAGCCAGGCTCCCGTCTTGATCAGCCTGGTATCGGCATCGATCCGCACGAACGTCGCGTACTGGTCTACCGGGATCTGAAGTCAATACGTCCCTGGCCGGATCACCGACCGCCGGGAAGAGAGATCGAGCTTCATCTGACCGGCAACATGGAACGCTATATGTGGTCCTTCGACGGCAAGAAGTTCAGCGAGGTGACAGGACCCATCCACTTCGAGAAGGATGAGCGTCTTCGATTGATTCTGATCAACAACACCATGATGGAGCACCCCATCCATCTGCATGGCATGTGGATGGAGCTGGAGAACGGTGCCGGCGAGCTGATTCCCCGCAAGCATACCCTGAACGTCAAACCCGGTGAGCGCCTTTCCGCATTGATCACTGCCGATGCCGAGGGGAGCTGGGCCTTCCATTGCCACCTTCTCTATCACATGAAAGCCGGCATGTTCCGGGTCGTCAACGTCGCTTAACGAGTGAAGGAGTATTCATGGATTCCAAGATTCTCGCGGTGGGTATCGGCGCCAGTTTCACCCTTTTGATCGCTACCAGCACACAGGCCGATGACGACTACAATGCGCCGCACGACTGGCCAACACCGATCGTCGAACACTCACGAGGTTCGCTGCTCATCGATCGCCTCGAATACACCACACCCGACAAGGGGGAAGAGGCTCTAGCATGGGACTTTCGCGCCTGGTATGGCGGTGATATCAAGCGTATCTATCTGAAAGGCGAAGGCGAAAACATCCAAGGAGATGGCAAAGATGCCGAGTTCGAAAACCTCGATCTTCTGTACAGTCGTCTGATTGCTCCCTTTTGGGAGCTACAGGGTGGTATCGGCTATCAAGGTGGAATTGCTACGGATACTTCTCCTGAGCGTTACTTCGGGGTCATCAACCTACAGGGGCTAGCGCCCTACCGCTTCGATACCGATATCAGCCTGAGAGTCAGCGATGATGGGGATATATCGGGAAGCCTGGAGACCGAATACGATATCCGCCTGACTCAACGGCTGCTCCTCCAACCGCGTCTGGAAGTCGCCGCCTCGGCCAACGACGTGCCCGAATTCGGCATCGGCGAAGGCCTAAACTCCGTACGCACAGGTCTACGCCTGCGTTATGAAATCAGCCGCAAATTCGCTCCCTACATCGGCGGCTATTGGCAGAAATCATATGGTAACACCGCCGATATAGCACAAGATGATGGTGAAGCTGCTGAGGATACCGGGATAGTGGCCGGTATACGCATGTGGTACTGAGCCGAACTCTGGCCCCAAACCGATCCCTGTATTCTTAACATGTCACTTATTCAGCACAATTTCAGTTATTCCTTTCATACTCAATCATGTCCACGGAACAAGGAGGATCATGATGAAACTCTATGCCACCATTCTTGGTACCACTCTGCTAGGACTTTACTCAGTGACCAGCTTCGCCATTACAGGCAATCAGTCGCCACAACCATTAATGCTAAACGAAGGAGTATCCGATACTCAGCTAATCTCTTCTACTCCCAGGCGCTACGAGCTTCAGATGAATCAAGAAAGCGACCTAAAGATCAGTAGCGGGCACCTCGCCAGCGACTCCGGCGATAACATCACCATCCAGGGCAGGCTTTATGACGAAGCAGGTCTCTTGGTATCAATGGACTCGAGCTATCAAGGGCACTTTATGATTACCGAGCGGGTAACTCCCGGAACCTACATACTGGAAGTAAAGGGAGACGCAATGGGCAGCCCGAATGAGGTCTCCAACCGTTACAACCTTCACCTGGGCGTAAATTAACCTGAAAAGGAGCTGACATCTTTCTTCAGCAATATGCCAAGGTCAGCAGCAGCGTCTGGCCTTGGCCCGAATGGGATCTGAACAACATATAATGCAACTGTTCAAAAAAACAGCATATAAACCAATATCTTTCCTACCAGCTTTTAACCGTACAAAACCGCCATATATCGAGTAACGGCATACCCACCACTTCACAAGACCCTGAACACCTCATAGGAACGTTCTGTCAAAGGCTACATCTTGACACGTATCGATATACTGCCAAAGAAAAATCGCCACAACCATTATTTGTCTATCATGACTCATCGCGATAACGATGATCACAATGCCTAACCTATAACAGAACACTTCTTCAATAAGTGGCCAAGCCCAAACATATAATATTTATACGAAGAACCTGTCCGACATTCGAGCCAAGGGAGGAAAGCTAGGTAGAAAAGATGGCTCCCCGAACAGGACTCGAACCTGTGACCCAATGATTAACAGTCATTTGCTCTACCAACTGAGCTATCGGGGAATGACGATGTACGCACCCTGAAACGGGCAATAGGTAGGAAAGGTGGCTCCCCGAGCAGGACTCGAACCTGCGACCCAATGATTAACAGTCATTTGCTCTACCAACTGAGCTATCGGGGAATAACCTTTAATGCGCCCTTTCGATCGACGCGACGTTCGAGCCTTGCTGAAACAAGGTGTTGGCTCCCCGAGCAGGACTCGAACCTGCGACCCAATGATTAACAGTCATTTGCTCTACCAACTGAGCTATCGGGGAACGACCTCGAACACGGGGCGTAGTATACGGATCGGCTCGGCAACGTCAAGTGCCATCGGCTGGATCCACCGGTGACAAGCCCCAACGCAAGACGCCCGCTCGGCATGGCCGAACGGGCGTCTTCGAATATCTCTGGTGGCTACGCCCTGATTCGAACAGGGGACCCCATCATTATGAGTGATGTGCTCTAACCAGCTGAGCTACGTAGCCTTTCCGTTGCCGCGCGAGCAACGGGAGGGGATTATGCACGCGGGCTCCCTGCATGGCAAGCCCGCGCCAACATTAGCCCTCGATGGACAGCGCCTGCTTGACTGCCGGCAGCGCCGGTTCGCCGGCCTTGGTGGTCACACCCTCGAGCCAGCTATCGAGCACCTCGGGGTGCTCCTGGAGATACGCCTTCGCTGCCTGGCGGGGATCGGTTCCCTCATCCATGATGGCACCCATCAGTTGGTTTTCCATCTCCAGGGTGAAGCTCAGGTTGTCCAGCAGGTTCCCGACATTGGGGCAAGCCTCGGTGTAACCGGCCCGGGTGTTGGTGTACACCGTGGCCCCGCCCAGATTCGGCCCGAAGTAGTCATCGGCGCCCTCGAGGTAGGCCATGTCGAAGTTGGTGTTCATCGGGTGCGGTTCCCACCCCAGGAAGACCATCCACTTCTCGTCCGGGACTCGCGCCTTCAACTCGGCCAGCATGCCTGCCTCACTGGAATCGACCAGTTGCCAGTCCCCCAGGCCAAAGGCATCGTCATCGATCATCTTCTGAATCATCTCGTTGCCGTCGTTACCGGCTTCGATGCCATGCAGTTGATGTGAGAAACGCTCGGCATTCTCGTCCAGGTCGGCCACCGAGGTCACGCCGGCGTCATAGACGTACTGCGGTACCGCCAGCGTGTATTTTGCCCCTTCCAGGTTGGCGTCCAGTCGCTCCACCTCGCCACGCTCGACGTACGGATCGCTGATCGAGGCCATGGACGGCATCCAGTTGCCGAGGAAGACATCGAAATCACCGTTCTTCATGCCCGAATAGGCGATGGGCACCGAAACGGTATCGATGCGGGTCTCATAGCCCATGGCTTCCAATACTTCGGTGGTCAGTGCGGTGGTAGCGGTGATGTCCGTCCAGCCGACCTCGGCGAAACGCACCGGCTGGCAACTGTCGTCGGCGGCCATTGACGGCGAGGCGGACAGCGCGAAAGCGGCAGTCGCCAACCCCATGGTCATCTTGTTCATTGACGTCTCTCCCTTGAAGTGGAAAGTGGATAGTCGGCGCGGGCATCTGTGTCACGAGAGCCCGTCGCTCCCGGGCGGAATTGCTGAAGACCCGCCCGACGCCATTTTTATTGATTGAACATTCAATAAAAAAATGGCAAACTGGTGTTATCTTAACCATGCTAGACCGCATGGTTGCAAGGTGAATACGTGAGAGGAGTCAGCAAGGTGCCCAAGGTCGGAATGGAACCCATCCGTCGCCAACAGCTGATCAAGGCCACCATGGCCGCTATTGATGAGGTTGGCCTGGCCGATGCCACGGTGATGCGCATCGCGCGGCATGCCGGCGTATCCGCCGGGATCATCAGTCATTATTTCGGCGGCAAGGACGGTCTGATGGAGGCGACGATGCGCCAGATCCTCCACGACCTGGGCGCCGCCGTGTCGGCACGACGCCAGGCCCTGTCGACGACCTCCCCCAGGGCGCATCTGGAAGCGATCATCGACGGCAACTTCGATCGCAGCCAGGTCACCGGCCCGGTGGCCAAGACCTGGCTGGCCTTCTGGGCCAGCAGCATGCACCAGCCGCAGTTGCAGCGCCTGCAGAACGTCAACGACCGACGCCTGTATGCCAACCTCTGTCACCAGTTTCGTTTCTTGATGCCGCGCGAGCAGGCCCGCGACGCCGCTCGCGCCCTGGCCGCGATGATCGATGGTCTCTGGCTGCGCGGTGCCCTGACGCCCGAGGGCCTGGATTCAGACCGCGCGCGGCGCCTGGCACGGGAATATCTCGACCAACTGCTGCGAGCCCAAGACGCACGGACCCCGAATTCTTCACACGAACCCCAACCCGAGTCCTGATGGGAGCCAACATGACACAGCTCGATACTCAGTCCCTCTACATCGACGGCCGCCGTGTGGACGCCACCTCCGGCGAGACCTTCCCGGTCGTGAATCCCTTCGACGGTAGTCACCTGGCCGATATCCAGCAGGCCAGCGAGGCGGATGTCGATACCGCCGTCGCTGCCGCTCGACGTGGCCAGCGTATCTGGGCCGCCATGACCGGTGTGGAACGCGGTCGCGTTCTGAATCGCGCCGTGGCGCTGTTGCGGGAGCGCAATGACGAGATCGCCGAACTGGAAACGCGCAATACCGGCAAGCCGATCAGCGAGACTGCCGAGGTGGATATCGTCACCGGTGCCGACGTGCTCGAGTATTACGCCGGCCTGGCCGGGGCCATCGAAGGCAGCCAGATCCCGCTGCGCGACTCCTCCTTCGTCTACACCCGTCGCGAACCGCTGGGCGTGATCGGTGCCATCGGCGCCTGGAACTACCCCATCCAGATCGCCTGCTGGAAATCCGCTCCGGCACTGGCCGCCGGCAACGCCGTGGTCTTCAAGCCCAGCGAGGTCACCCCGCTGACCGCCATGGTGCTCGCCGAGATCTTCACCGAAGCCGGCATGCCCGACGGCGTGTTCAATGTCATCCATGGCGATGCCCGGGTCGGTCAGTTGATCACCGGCCACGCCGATATCGACAAGGTGTCCTTCACCGGCGAAGTCGGCACCGGCAAGAAGGTGATGTCCGCTTCGGCCGCCTCCACCCTCAAGGACGTGACCATGGAGCTGGGCGGCAAGTCGCCGCTGATCGTCTTCGATGACGCCGATCTGGACCGCGCCGCCGACGCCGCCATGATGGCCAACTTCTATTCCAGCGGGCAGATCTGCACCAACGGCACCCGGGTCTTCGTCGACCGCCGCGTCAAGGATGCCTTCGAAGCCAAGATTGCCGAGCGCGTGGCACGCATCAAGGCCGGCGACCCGATGGACCCGACGGTCAACTTCGGCCCGCTGGTCAGCTTCGAGCATCAGGAGAAGGTTCTCTCCTATATCGCCCTGGGCAAGCAGGAAGGCGCCCGCGTGCTGGCCGGCGGCGATGCCTGGGATCAGGGCAGCTACAGCTCCGGCGCCTGGGCCGCGCCCACGGTGTTCACCGACTGTGACGACAGCATGCGCATCGTGCGCGAAGAGATCTTCGGCCCCGTGATGTCGATCCTGGCCTTCGACGACGAGGAGGAAGTGATCCGCCGCGCCAATGACACCTTCTACGGCCTGGCCGCCGGCGTCTTCACCGAGGGGCTCAATCGCGCCCACCGCGTGATCCATCGCCTCGAGGCCGGCATCTGCTGGGTCAACACCTGGGGCGAGTCTCCCGCCGAAATGCCGGTAGGCGGCTACAAGCAGTCCGGCGTTGGCCGCGAGAACGGCGTCGAGACCCTGGCCCACTACACGCAGACCAAGTCGGTGCAGGTCGAGATGGGGCCCTTCGAATCGGTGTTCTGATCGCCACTTGGCGCTATTCGCGAGATGAGCGCCGAGGATAAGGCGAAGCGAGGGTCATCCGCCATGGATGGCGGATGTAGCGCCCAGGGATGGGTTTACAGCGCCCTCGCGCAGGCTTGTCGCCGGCAAAGCTCATCTTCCACCGAGTTCTTTTTGTCATTGCCCAGGGAGGCTCCATGTCTCAGACCCGTGAATTCGATTACGTCATCATCGGCGCCGGTTCCGCCGGCAACGTCCTGGCCGCTCGCCTGACCGAAGACCCGGACGTCAAGGTCCTGCTGCTCGAGGCCGGCGGCCCCGACTATCGCTTCGACTTCCGCACCCAGATGCCTGCGGCACTGGCCTTTCCGTTGCAGGGCAAGCGCTACAACTGGGCCTTCGAGACCGACCCCGAACCGCACATGGACGGTCGTCGCATGGAATGCGGACGTGGCAAGGGACTCGGCGGTTCCTCGCTGATCAACGGCATGTGCTACATCCGCGGCAACGCCCTTGATTACGATAACTGGGCCAAGCGCGATGGCCTCGGCGACTGGACCTACGCCGACTGCCTGCCCTACTTCCGCAAGGCCGAGACGCGTGACATCGGTCCCAACGACTACCATGGCGGCGAGGGCCCGGTCAGCGTCACCACGCCCAAGGAAGGCAACAACCCCCTCTACCACGCCTTTATCGAGGCGGGTCAGCAGGCCGGTTACCCAGCCACGGAGGACGTCAACGGCTACCAGCAGGAAGGCTTTGGCCCCATGGACCGTTTCGTCACGCCGAACGGTCGTCGCGCCTCCACGGCGCGCGGCTATCTCGACCAGGCCAAGTCACGCCCGAACCTGACCATCGAGACCCACGCCACCACCGACGTCATCACCTTCGAGGGCAAGCGCGCCACCGGGGTGCGTTACGCACGCAAGGGGCAGCCGCAAGAGGTGCGCGCCCGCCGCGAGGTGCTGTTGTGTGCCGGCGCCATTGCCTCGCCGCAGATCCTGCAACGCTCTGGCGTGGGGCCACAGGACGTGCTCGATGAATTCGGCATCGAACCGGTGCAGGTCAACGAGAATGTCGGCGCCCATCTTCAGGATCACCTGGAGATGTACATCCAGTACGAATGCACCCAACCGATCTCGCTGTATCCGGCGCTGAAATGGTGGAACCAGCCGAAGATCGGTGCCGAATGGATGTTCCTGGGTACAGGCGTGGGCGCCAGCAACCAGTTCGAGGCGGCCGGTTTCATCCGCAGCCGCGACGAGGAAGAGTGGCCCAACCTGCAGTACCACTTCCTGCCCATCGCCATCAGCTACAACGGCAAGAGCGCCGTCCAGGCCCATGGTTTCCAGGCCCACGTCGGCTCGATGCGCTCCGAGAGCGAAGGGCGAGTGCGCCTGACCTCCCGCGATCCCGCGGCGGCGCCCAGCATCCTGTTCAACTACATGTCCACCGACAAGGACTGGCAGGAATTCCGCGACGCCATCCGGCTGACCCGCGAGATCATCGCGCAACCGGCCTTCGATGCCTATCGCGGTCGCGAGATTTCCCCCGGCCCGAACGTGCAGTCCGACGCCGAGCTCGATGCCTTCGTGCGCGAACACGCCGAGACCGCCTACCATCCCTGCGGTAGCTGCCGCATGGGCGAAGGCGATGACGCCGTGGTCGATGGCGCCGGCCGTATCCATGGACTGGAAGGCCTGCGGGTGGTCGATGCATCGCTGTTCCCGGTGATCCCCACCGGTAACCTCAACGCCCCGACGATCATGCTGGCCGAGAAGATGGCCGACAAGATCCGCGGTCGCGACCCGCTGCCCCAGAGTGATGCGCCCTACTACGTGGCCAACGGCGCCCCCGCCCGGAAGGAGCCCATGCGCCGGCTCGACTGAGCCTGTCGCGCTCCGCTATCTCGCCGCCACGCCCCGCCTGCTGACGCAGCGCGGGGCGTTTTCATTGCTCGCCGAAGCGAAGAGCAGAACAGCGTGGGGAAACCGCCAAATCGCTGGCCGCTTGCAGGGAACTGGGCTACTCTGCAAGAATTCAAACAGATGTTCGAATCCTTGCCAATGATAACGACCCGGAGACACCCATGCTGACCCTGATCCTGCTCGTGCTGGCCGTGATCGGCCTGCTCATCGTGATGCGCCGCGAGGCCGGCGCCTTGCCCGCACTGGCGGTCACCGGCGTGACCGGCCTGATCGGCATCTTCGCCGGCGCACCGGTGATCGGCGTGCTGCTGCTGATCGCCACCGCCGGCATCGCCGCTTGCGGCCTGCCGGGCGTACGCAGCGCCTGGCTGACGCCGCGACTGTTCGCGATGTTCAAGAAGGTCGCCCCCAAGGTCTCGGATACCGAACGCACCGCCCTGGAAGCCGGTAGCGTGGCCTGGGACGGCGAGCTGTTCTCCGGGCGCCCGGACTGGAATCGTTTGCTGGCCTTCCGCGACGATGGCCTGAGCGACGAGGAGCGAGCCTTCGTCGATCACCAGTGCGGCGTCGCCGCCGGCATGTGCAATGCCTGGGACATCGCCCGCGAGCGGGCCGACCTGCCCCAGGAGCTCTGGGATTATCTCAAGCGCGAACGTTTCTTCGGCATGATCATCCCCAAGGAATACGGCGGCCTGGGCTTCTCCGCCAAGGCACAGTCGACGATCCTGCAGAAGCTGTCGATCAGCGAGACCCTGATGGTCACCGTCGGGGTGCCCAACTCCCTCGGCCCGGGCGAGCTGCTGCTCAAGTACGGCACCGAGGAACAGAAGAACCACTACCTGCCGCGCCTGGCAGATGGTCGCGAGATCCCCTGTTTCGGACTGACCGGCCCACGTGCGGGCAGTGACGCCACGTCGCTGCCGGATACCGGCGTGGTCTGCAAGCGCACCATCGACGGCGAGGAAGTGCTGGGCCTGGAGCTGACCTTCGAGAAACGCTGGATCACCCTGGCCCCCATCGCCACCGTGGTCGGCCTGGCCTTCCGCCTGTTCGACCCCGAGCATCTGCTCGGCGACGACGAGGATCGCGGCATCACCCTGGCACTGGTGCCCCGCGACACCGAAGGCATGCAGATCGGCCGACGCCACCACCCCATCGGCAGCCCCTTCCTCAACGGCCCGATCAAGGGCGACAAGGTCTTCGTGCCGCTCTCGACCATCATCGGCGGCGAGGAAATGATCGGCCAGGGCTGGCGCATGCTGGTCGAGTGCCTGTCCGTCGGCCGCTGCATCACCCTGCCCTCCGGCGCCACCGGCACGGCCCGCTACGCCATCGGCTGGAGCGGCGGCTTCGCCCGCATCCGCCGTCAGTTCAACGTGCCGGTGGCCGAGATGGAAGGTGTCCAGGAGCCCCTGGCCCGCATGACGGCACTGGCCTATATCGCCCAGGCGGCCGTCTACCAGACCGCCAACACCATCGACCACGGCGAGAAGCCGGCGGTACCCTCGGCGATCCTCAAGAGCCAGTTGACCGAGTTCCAGCGCGACATCCTCGCCGACGCCATGGATATCCACGGCGGCAAGGCGGTGACGCTCGGGCCACGCAACTATCTCGGCATCGGCTATAGCGCCAACCCGGTGGCCATCACCGTCGAGGGCGCCAACATCATGACGCGCAACCTGATGATCTTCGGTCAGGGCGCGATCCGCTGCCATCCTTACGTCCTCGAGGAACTGGCCGCCAAGGACGCCGACGATTCCAAGGCCTTCGACCGGGCCTTCTTCAACCATGCCGGCCTGATCTTCGGCAACGCCGCCCGCGCCCTGACCCAGGGGCTCGGCCTCGGCAAGCCCGAGGTGCCCTTCGACGATGTTGCCGCGCCCTACGCCAAGGACATCGCCCGCCTGTCCTCCGGCTTCGGCCTCGCCGCCGATGCCGCCATGGCCAGCCTCGGTTCGAAGCTCAAGCAGCGCGAGATGCTCTCCGCCCGGCTCGGCGATGTGCTCTCCAACCTCTACCTGGCCAGCATGCTGCTCAAGCAATGGCACGAGGGCGACCGCGTCGAGGGCGAGGAAGCCTTGCTGCACTACGCCGCCCGCCTGTTGCTGGGACGTGCCGAACAGGCCTTCGTCGAACTCTTCGAGAACCTGCCCAACCGCGCCCTCGGCCGCACACTGCGCCTGATCGTCATGCCCCTCGGCCGACGCTGGTCGCGCCCTCAGGACGACCTGTCGCGAGCCATCGCCCAATCCGTCTCCTGCGACAGCGCCCTGCGCCACAAACTCACCGCCAATACCTGGGACACCAACGACGGCCCTCAGGACAACCCGCTGGCTCGCTACAACGCACTGCTGGCCACCCAGGAACGTGCCGAGGCCCTGTATCGCACGGTCGGCAAGGCACACGCCAAGGGCGAGATCCCGGCCGAGGCGCTGCATCCCGAACAGCAGGTGGAGGCCGCCTTCGCCGCCGGGCTGATCAGCGAGGAGGACGCCACCTTCATGCGCCAGCGCGAAGCCGAGGTGCTGGACATGCTGACCGTGGACGACTTCGAGTACGACGCCTTCGTCACCGACAAGTCCAAGGTGCTGCGCCACCACCCCGCCTGACGCCTTCTTCTCTTCCACCATGACGCGAAGCCCCGGCCTTGAGCCGGGGCTTTTCGCTGCTGATCGAGGTTTCCTACAAGGGCCACACCAGCAGCACCATCGGTATGGTCACCGCCATCACCACCAGCGATAGCGGCAGCCCCAGCCACCAGTAATCGCCGAAGCGATAGCCGCCAGGCCCCATCACCAGGGTGTTGGATTGATGGCCGATGGGTGTCAGGAAGGCGCAGGAAGCACTTACCGCCACCACCATCAGGAACGGGTCCAGGGAGGCATCGAAGCCCTTGGCCAGGCTCGCCGCGATGGGCGCCATCAGGAGTGCGGCAGCGGCGTTGTTGACCACGTTGGACAGCAAGGTGCTCAGCAGGAAGAGACCCGCCAGGGTCACCACCACCGGCCAGTCGCTGCCCAGCGCCAGCATCGCCTCGGCGATCAAGGCAGCGCCGCCGCTGGTTTCCAGAGCCTGCCCCACCGGAATCATCGCCCCCAGCAGGACGATCACCGGCCCGTCGATGGCCTGATAGCCTTCGCGCAACGGCAGCACGCCCACCAGCAACGAGACCAGGGCCGCCCCGGCCAAGGCCACCGACGAGGGCAACAGATCCAGCACCATGGCCAGGATGGCGACGGTGAAGATGCCCACCGAGACCAGCAGCAGGCGTGGCTGGCCGAGGCTCAGATCGCGCTTGGCCAGCGGCAGGCAGCCCAGGGTCACCAGGCTCTCGGCGAGCTCGCTCTCGCTACCCTGCAGCAACAGTACATCGCCGGGACGAAAACGAATGTCGCGCAGCCGCTGATTGAGCCGGCCACCGTCCCGGGCCACCGCCACCAGATGCAGACCGTACTGGTTATGCAGGCGCAACTGGGCGACGGTACGATTGATCATCATGGAGTCGTTGCGTACCACCGCCTCCACCAGGTGCAGGCCTTCGGTGTCGAAGGTCTCGGCTTCCTCGCTGCTGTCCTCTTGTGCGGACTCGTCATCGGGTTCGGGGCCGACCTCGAGACCGGCCTTGTCCTCGAGCAGCTTCATCTCGTCGGGGCCGGCCTCCACCAGCAGGATATCGCCCTCGTGCAACGCGCCATGAAAGGTATGCCCGGCGTGACGTCGTTCGCCACGCACCACCGCCAGTATCGGGATGGTCTCGTCGATGGCTTCGCGGAGATCGTGCAGGGTCCAGCCTTCCGCCTTGGCTTTTTCCGGCACGCGCAGCTCCACCAGGTAATGGGCGGTATCGAACATCGCCTCGGTGGACGCGCTACCGGCGCGCTTGGGTACCAGCCGCCAGCCCAACAGCACGATGAAGGCCAACCCGCAGAGTGCCACTACGGAGCCGACGGGAAAGAACGAGAACATGCCGAAGCTATCGCCGCCCAGGGAGCCACGATAGCTGGAGATGATGATATTGGGCGGCGTGCCGATCAGGGTAGTCAGCCCGCCCAGCAGCGAACCAAAGGCCAATGGCATCAGCAGCAGCGAAGGCGGGCTGCCATGCTCGCGCGCCATGCGGATCGCCACCGGCAGCATCAAGGCCAGGGCGCCGACATTGTTCATCACCCCGGAGAGCACCAGCACCGTGCCGGTCAATACCAGCAGTTGCAGCAACAGACGATCGCCGACCTTGAGCGCCTGTTCGGCGATCAGGTCGACCAGGCCGGAACGCTCGAACCCGCGACTGAGCACCAGCACCGCCGCCACCGTGATCACCGCCGGATGGCCGAAGCCGAGGAACGCCTCCTCCGCCGGCACCAGGCCCAGCAGTACCGCCGTCAGCAACGCGGCCAGGGCGACGAGGTCATAGCGAAACCGCCCCCAGACGAAGGCGGCCAGGGTCAGGCCCAGAAGCGTGAAGACTAAGGTGCTGTCGGCCATGGCGTTCGGTCATCCCTGACAGAGGCAATGACGTCAGCATAGCGGTATAACAGCCTGAAAGAACACTCCTTCCGCAGCCGTGTCGCGCAAAAGATTACACGGCGGGCGGCTCGTCAAACGGCAGTGGACCGCTGCCGCGACGCACCTCGAAGACATTGAGCGTCATGGCCACCAGGGCGTAGTAGCCGAACACCCCCACCAGCTCGACCACGGCCGGCTCGCCAAAGGCCGACACGGCCTCGGCATAGAGCGCCTCGTCGACGCGACGCGTGGTGTAGAGCGTCCTGCCCAGCCGCACCACCAGCGCTTCGTCGTCGCGTTCGAAGGCCGGCTCGCGACCTTCGCACAGGGCCTCGATCACCGACTCGGCGACGCCGGCCTCGCGGGCGATGGGCTCGTGAATCTGCCATTCCGCCTGAGACTGCCACCAGGCGGCGGTGAACAGGATCGCCAGTTCCGTCAGCCGCCGTTCCAGGCGCGTGCCGTAACGGCAGAAGGCTCCCAGGCGCTGGGCGTGGTCGGCCAGTTCCGGACTGTGAATCCAGGCCAGGAAGGGACCGTCCAGGTTGCCGCGCGGGCCGCCGAGAATGGCATCGAGGACGCGGCGCTGTTGCGGCTCCATCCGTTCCTCGTCCAGCGGCGAGAGGCGGGATTCGATGGTCATGGTCGGGCTCCTTCAGCGGCGTTCGAAGACACGTTTCAGGCTAATGTCGAGCTTGTCGACAATCTCGTCCAGTTGGTACGGCTCGAGAATGAACGGCGGCGCCAGCAGGATATGATCGCCCGACCGGCCGTCGATGGTGCCGCCCATCGGATAGCACATCAGCCCCTCGTCCATGGCCGTGCGCTTGATCTCGGCATGCAGCTTGCGCGACGGATCGAACGGCGTCTTGCCATCGCGCTCCGCCACCAGCTCGAGGCCCCGAAACAGACCGCGCCCGCGGATATCACCGACGTGGGGGTGATCGGCGAAGCGGTCGACCAGACGCTGCTGCAGCCCCTCGCCCAGTTGACGCACCCGGGACAACAGATCGCGCTGCTCGATGGCCCGCTGCACCGCCAGCGCGGCGGCGCAGGCAGTGGCGTGGCCGATATAGGTATGACCGTGCTGAAAGAAACCCGAGCCCTCGGCGATGGCCGAACGGATCCGCTCGCTGACCAGGGTCGCGCCGATCGGCTGATAACCGCCTCCCAGTCCCTTGGCGATGGTCGTCAGATCCGGCACCACGCCCTCCTGCTCGGCGGCGAACAGGCTCCCGGTGCGGCCCATGCCGCACATCACCTCGTCGAGGATCAGCAGGATCCCGTGCCGATCGCAGATCTCGCGCACCCGCTTGAAGTAGCCCGGAACAGCCGGCACCGCGCCGAGCGTCGCGCCGACCACCGGCTCGGCGACGAAGGCCATCACCGTCTCGGGGCCGAGCCGCTCGATCTCGGCCTCCAGCTCCGCGGCCAGGCGCTCGCCATAGGCTTCCGGTGTTTCGCCCGGTGCCTGGTCACGATAGGCATAGCAGGGGCTGACATGGCTCACCTCCACCAGCATCGGCTCGAACTGGCGCCGTCGCCAGGTATTACCGCCGGTGGCCAGCGCGCCCAGGGTGTTGCCGTGATAACTCTGGCGACGCGCGATCAGGTGTTTGCGCTGGGGTTCGCCGCGCTCGAGGAAATACTGACGCGCCATCTTCAGCGCCGCCTCCACCGCCTCGGATCCCCCCGACACGAAATAGACCGATGACAGCCCGGACGGGGCCCGTTCGATCAGGAAGTCGGCCAGCGCCTCCATCGGTTCGCTGGTGAAGAAGGAGGTGTGCGCATAGGCGAGCCGGCCGACCTGCTCGCGGATGGCCTCGATCACCTCGGCGTCGCTGTGGCCCAGGCAAGACACGGCAGCACCCCCGCAGGCATCCAGGTAACGACGCCCCTCGGCGTCGATCAAATAAGGGCCCTCGCCGCCCACGGCGGTGGGATAGTGCTGTTCGAGATGACGGTGGAAGACGTGACTCATGCGACCCTCCCGGGCCATTTATCGCAACAATATTTCCTATAATGTTTATACGGAAATATATTTGCAAATAGAAATCGTACATCACTGACGTCACAGCGCCCCGGGCGCTACAATGCTCCCCGATCAGCGAATGCTTCACGACATCCTCGGAATCCACCATGCCGCCATCCGCCTCTCGTCGCCCCGAAACGCTTGGAGACCTCGAGTGCCTGCTCGCCGACATCGACGATGGCGAGGGCTCGGTACGCCTGGGCAAGCGCTCGCGACACGTGCTGACGGCACTGGTCACCGCTCCCCAGCAAGCAGCGGTCTCCTCGATCAGCGATCTGGCCGAACGCCTGGGCGTCAGCCCCTCCACGCTATCCCGCCTGGCCCAACGCCTGGGATTCGAGGGGTTCACCGGCCTGCAGGCCGTCTTCCGACGCAACGTGACCGAAGGCAAGAGCTTCTACAGCGATCAGGTTTCCCGGCTGCTGGACGGCGATGGCAACGATGATGGCCAGGCCCGGTTGTCCCGCCTGGGACGCCAGGAATGCGCCAATATCGGCGACATGGTGGCAGGGATCGATGGAGAGGCCTTCGCGCAGGCCGCCGCAATGCTGGTCGAGGCACGCCGCGTGAGAGTCCACGGCATGCGTCAGTTCGCTTCGCTGGCTTCCTTCATGGCCTATGGTCTGGGCATGCTGCGCCCGGACGTGGCGCCGCTCGATGCCGCGCGTCATGGTGTCGCGGACGCCCTGGCCCAGCTCGACGAAGGCGACGTGCTGGTGGTGGCAAGCTGCTTTCCCTATACCCCAAGCGTGCTGGCCACCGCCGAGGTAGCGGCCCGCCAGGGCATTCGCCTCATCGCCCTGACGGACTCCACGAGCTCTCCCCTCGCCAAGGTGGCTCACTACACCTTTCCCGTGCCCAACCACAGCCTGTTCTTCAGCAACAGCATGTGCGCCTTCATGCTGCTGGCGGAGGGACTGTTGAGCGAGGCGGCGAGCCAGCTGGGGGATGCCGGACTCGCCGCACTGAAGCGACGCGAACGCTTGATCGGCGAGCTCGACACCTCGCTGTGACGCCGCCCCGAAGCGCTCCCAACGCTCGGCGCGTCAGGGCAACAGGATGGTGGAACCGGTGGTCTGGCGTCCGGCCAGCGCCTCCTGGGCCTTGCCCGCCTCGGCGAGCGGGAAACGCTGGGCGATGTCGATCTTCACCTCGCCGCTCTCCAGCATGGCGAACAGGTCGGCGCACATGCTTTCCAGGCGCTCGCGCGTATCGGCATAGCCGTTGAGGCTCGGCCGCGTCACGTAGAGCGCCCCCTTCTGGTTGAGGATACCGATGTTGACGCCCTCGACCGGCCCCGAAGCATTGCCGAAGCTGACCATCAGGCCGCGCTTCTTCAGGCAATCCAGCGAGGTCTCCCAGGTATCCTTGCCGACCGAGTCGTAGACCACGTCGCACATCTCGCCACCGGTCAGCTCGCGCACCCGCTCGACGACATCCTCACGGGTATAGTCGATAGTCGCCCAGGCCCCATTGTCCCTGGCCAGAGCCGCCTTCTCGGGCGAACTGACCGTGCCGATCAGCTTCACGCCGAGCGCCCTGGCCCACTGACAGGCAATCGAGCCCACGCCGCCGGCGGCCGCATGGAAGAGAATGGTCTCGACGCCCTCGAGCCGGTAGGTCTGGCGCAGCAGATACTGCACGGTCAGCCCCTTGAGCATCGACGCCGCCGCGGTCTCGCAATCGACCCCGTCGGGAAGTACCACGACCTTGTCGGCCGGCACGACGTGCTGCTCGGCATAGGCGCCGAGAGGCCCCTGGGCATAGGCCACCCGGTCTCCCACCGCCAGATGGTCGACGCCATCGCCCACGGCCTCGACGGTCCCGGCCCCCTCGGTGCCCAGGCCTGAGGGCAGGGAAGGCACAGGATAGAGACCGGTTCTAAAATAGATATCGATGAAGTTCAGGCCGACAGCCTGATGACGGATTCGCACTTCACCGGCTTGCGGCTCGACCGGAGAGGCATCGACGAACTCGAGCACCTCCGGGCCACCGGTACGGGAAAATTCGATACGCTTGGCCATGGGACGCATTCCTTATGCCGCTAATGAACGGGAGACCCAGTCAAGCGTTATGCTGGCAGCGGGTCAAGTCGAGCGTTGCTGGCATGCAGTCCGAAGTCGCTTGACAGATCCAATTGGCTACAAAAGAATGAGCGTTGTGTATACAGAAATACAACCTCATTGACGACACACCCAACAGGAGCGTCATCATGAAAATCACCTGGATGTTGACCGCCGTCGGCCTCGCGGCCGCCCTGACCAGCGCCCCGACCTTTGCCGCCGACGACGAGGCCTGCGAGCTGACCGTCAAGAGCAACGATCAGATGCAGTTCGATACCGACTCGCTGAGCGTACCCGCCAGCTGCGAGACGGTCACGCTGACCCTGGAGCACACCGGCTCGATGAAGGCCAACGTGATGGGCCACAACTGGGTGCTCTCCTCCACCGAGGATGCCCAGGCCCTGTCCCAGGAAGGCATGAAGGCCGGACTGGAAAATGACTACCTGCCGGCCGACGACGACCGCGTCATCGCCAACACCGAGGTCATCGGCGGCGGCGAAAGCACCAGCATCGAGTTTTCCACCGAAGGGCTGGCAGGCCGCGACCTGACCTTCTTCTGCTCCTTCCCCGGCCACTTCGCCGCCATGCAAGGCACCTTCACCGTCACCGAGGAGTAACTTCCCTTTCGTGAAGGTAGACCGCGATGCCCGGCTTGTCCGGGCATCGCCTTGTTCGGCCTGACATCATAGAGAAGTGGGAAACGACTCCAGCCCACGAATGAAGCGACGCTTGTAGTCCTCGAAGGCGTCCCGGTCGCGCTTGAAGGATTGTGCCACCGCGTTTTCGTCCACCGTCAGCGTGCGCGGCAGGTCGTCGAGTCCCGAGGCGGGATGCTTGGGGCCGAGCCCGATGTGCACGCCGCTCTTGCCATCGAACCAGCGCTTGATGCCGGCGGCCTCGAAGCGCTGCCGTTGCGCCTCGCTCACGGCATCCACACGCAGGGGCGCACGCAAGGCCAGTTCGGATACCAGGCGTACTGCCGGGTCGGTCGTTCCGTCCTCGGTCAGCGAGGCGAGCTGCATCACATTCATGCCTTCCCCGTTCTCGTCCAGCGCCAGCAGCGCCAACGCCACCGGCTGCGCATCGTCATCGACCAGCGCCAGCACCCGGGCCGCTTCCTGCTTGATCAGAATCCCCAGCACACCGGCAAAGGTCGCCAGCGGCGCGATACCGGCCTGATGGCCATAGACCTCGGCGCACAGCCGTGCCAGGCACGCCTCGCGCTGGGCCTCGTTCTTGACATGCACCACTCTCATCGAATCTTCCTCGTCCTTCACACGCCTCGATATGAGCCGCGCAGCCTATCATATTCACCCACCGGGCTCCCTCTTCCCGGCATAACACCGATAGTGATATCTGCCCGGGGCTGATCCGTCGACAAGCCTACGAGGAGGCGCTGTAAATACCTCCCTGTACGCTACCGACGCCTTCCGTGGCGTCGGACCTCCTCTTCGGCTTGTCCCCGGCGCCCCGCAACAGGTTCAACCGCGATAACCCGGCATAGAGCGGCTTTTCCGTCTTATCTTTTCTCCTTCGCCCCCGCAGCATGGCGCCCCTCGACAGCGTGATCTAGCTTTCATGGAGTTGTCATCGCCATGACCTAATGTGCCAAGGCCCGATTGCCCAGGCCGTTGCAGGCTCGGGCTTCCTCGATGCAAGACTCGACCCGACAAGGAGACAACGATGTCGCGTATCCACGCAGGAGCACTGACCCTCGGAATGGCCGCCGCCGGCCTGTCGCTTTCCGCCCAGGGCGCCACCGAGATCGCCTGGTGGCACGCCATGGGCGGCGAGCTGGGCAACAAGGTCGACGAGATCGCCGCGAACTTCAACGAGACCCAGGACGACTACGTCGTCAAGCCCTCGTTCCGTGGCAACTACTCAGAAACCATGACCAGCGCCATCGCCGCCTTCCGTGCCAATGAGGCACCGGCCATCGTGCAGATCTACGAGGTCGGCACCGCCACCATGATGAATGCCGAGGGCGCCATCGTGCCGGTACACGAGTTGATGGCCGAATCGGGCCTCGATTTCGATCCGGATGCCTTCCTGCCTGCCGTGACCGGCTACTACACCACCAGCGACGGCCAGATGCTTTCCATGCCGTTCAACTCCTCGACGCCGGTGGTCTACGTCAATCGCGACATCCTCGCCGAGGCCGGCGTGGACGAGGTACCGGCCACCTGGGAAGGTCTCGGCGAAACCCTCGGCCAGATCGTCGACTCCGGCGCCGCCGAATGCGGCATGACCACCACCTGGCCCTCCTGGATCCAGCTCGAGAACTTTTCCGCACGCCATGACCTGCCCTTCGCCACCGAAGAGAACGGCTTCGGCGGCCTGGACGCCCGGCTGACTATCAACGAGACCGCCGTCGTCGACCACATCCAGCGCCTGACCGACTGGCAGCAGGACGGCCGTTTCGATTACCGCGGTCGCTTCGACGAGGCCGCACCGGCCTTCTACACCGGCCGATGCGCCATGCTGATGGCCTCCTCCGCTTCGCTGGCGGGCGTGCGCGCCAACGCCGAGGATTTCGAATTCTCCGTGGCACCGTTGCCCTACTCGAGCGAACTGATCGACACACCGCAGAACAGCATCATCGGTGGTGCCTCGCTGTGGGCCCTGGCGGGACATAGCGACGAGGTCTACCAGGGCGTCGCCGAATTCTTCGACTACCTCTCCTCCGCCGAGGTCCAGGCCGACTGGCACCAGTTCTCGGGTTACCTGCCGATCACCGAGGCCGCCTACGAACTCGGCCAGGAGCAGGGCTTCTACGCAGACAACCCCGGCAGCGCCGTGTCCATCGAGCAGATGACCGGCGTCACCCCCACGCCCAACTCCAAGGGAGTGCGTCTGGGCAACATGCCGCAGATCCGTGACGTGGTCGAGGAGCAGTTGGAGAAGATCTTCAACGGCGATGTCGGCGTCCAGGAAGGCATGGACGAAGCCGTGCAGCAGAGCAACGAGTTGCTGGAACGCTTCCAGCAAGCCAACGGCTGAAGCAAGCGCACCCTCGCCGGAACGCCCCGGGCGTTCCGGCCCTTTCTTGATAGCCACGACGGATGACCATGGCGACTTTCCAACGTCACCGCCTCACACCCTGGATACTGCTGGCCCCACAGTTGGCCATCGTTGCAGTCTTTTTCTTCTGGCCGGCCGCCCAGGCCGTGCTCCAGGCTTTCTACGTCGAAGATCCCTTCGGCCTCGGCCGCACCTTCGTCGCCTTCGAGAACTTCACTCGCGTACTCGCCTCGGCGGAGTATTACCGGGCGCTCGGCATCACCGTCGCCTTCAGCATCGGCGTGGCGCTCGGCGCCATGGCGCTCGCGCTGTTGCTGGCGGTGCTCGCCGACCGGGTGATCAAGGGTGCCCACGCCTACAAGACGCTGTTGATCTGGCCTTATGCCGTGGCGCCGGCGGTAGCCGGCGTGCTGTGGATGTTCATGCTCGACCCCGAGCTCGGCCTGGTCAGCGCTTGGCTCGGCACGCTCGGTATCGACTGGAATCACCAGCTCAACGGCGGCCAGGCCATGACCCTGGTGGTGATGGCCTCGGTCTGGAAGCAGATGAGCTACAACTTCGTGTTCTTCCTGGCCGGGTTGCAGGCCATCCCGAGAAGCCTGCTGGAGGCGGCGGCCATCGACGGCGCCGGCCCCTGGCGACGCTTCTGGACCATCACCTTTCCCTTGCTGTCGCCGACCAGCTTCTTTTTGCTGGTGATGAACAGCGTCTACGCCTTCTTCGAGACCTTCGGCACCATCGACGCCACCACCGCCGGCGGTCCCGGCGGCGCCACGCGAACGCTCGTCTACAAGGTTTTCGAGGATGGCTTCGTCGGCTACGACCTGGGTTCAAGCGCCGCCCAGTCGGTACTGCTGATGCTGCTGGTGGGCCTGCTGACCCTGCTGCAGTTCCGCTATCTCGAACGCAAGGTACAGTACTGATTCCGGAGAACATCGACGATGCGCTACCGCCGTCCCGGCCTCGACATCGCCAGCCATGCCGTGCTGATCCTGGCCCTGCTCGCCTTCTGCCTGCCGGTGTGGCTGGCCTTCACCGCCGCCACCCACGACCAGGCCTCGCTGTACACCGGCACCGCGCCGCTGTGGTTCGGCGATCAGGGCCTCGACAACTTCCGCAGCGTGCTCAGCGAGCCGGTGTCCCGGCTGGGTACCGATGTGACCCGGCTGCTGCTCAACTCCACGGTCATGGCACTGGGCATCGCCTGCGGCAAGATCCTCATCGCCATTCTGGCCGCCTACGCCATCGTCTTCTTCCGCTTTCCCCTGCGCCGGCTGTGCTTCTGGTTGATCTTCATCACCCTGATGCTGCCGGTGGAGGTGCGCATCATGCCCACCTACAAGATAGCGGCCGACCTCAACCTGCTGAATTCCTATGCTGGGTTGATCCTGCCGCTGATCGCCAGCGCCACCGCGACCTTCCTGTTCCGCCAGTTCTACCTCACCGTGCCGCCGGAGCTGCTCGAGGCAGCGCGGGTCGACGGCGCCGGTCCCTGGCGCTTTCTCAAGGACATCCTGCTGCCGCTGTCGACGACCAACATCGCTGCGCTGTTCGTGATCATGTTCCTCTACGGCTGGAACCAGTATCTCTGGCCGCTACTGATCACCACCGAGTCGGATTACATGACGATCGTGGTCAGCCTCAAGCGCCTGCTTTCCTCGGCCGACAACCTGGTGCCCTGGCAAGCCGTCATGGCCACCGCCCTGCTGGCCATGCTGCCGCCGGTCGCGGTGATCGTGCTGATGCAGCGCTACTTCGTTAAAGGGCTGGTCGACGCCGAGAAATGACCGCTTCACTGAATGGATTGAATCTCCCATGGCAACCCTGAGTCTGGACGCCCTGAGCAAGACCTATCCCAATGGCTTCAAAGCCCTGCACGGCATCGACCTGGCGATCAACGACGGTGAGCTGATCGTGGTGGTCGGCCCTTCGGGATGCGGCAAATCCACCCTGCTGCGCATGCTCGCCGGCCTGGAATCGATCAGCGGTGGCGAGCTCGCCATCGACGGCCGGCGCGTCAACGACCTGGAGCCCGCCGAGCGTGATATCGCCATGGTGTTCCAGAATTACGCCCTCTACCCGCACATGAGCGTGGCCGACAACATGGGCTATGCCCTGAAGAACCGCGGCGTGCCCAAGGCCGAGCGCCGACGGAAAGTCGAGGAAACCGCACGGCTGATCGGCCTCGAGGCATTGCTCGACCGGCGTCCCCGCCAGCTCTCCGGCGGCCAGCGCCAGCGCGTGGCCATGGGCCGCGCCATCGTGCGCGAACCCAAGGTGTTCCTGTTCGACGAGCCGCTCTCCAACCTCGACGCCAAGTTGCGCGTGCAGATGCGCATCGAGATCCGCCGCCTCCAGAAACGCCTGGGCGTCACGGCCGTCTACGTCACCCACGACCAGGTCGAGGCCATGACCCTGGCCGATCGCCTGGTGGTGATGAACGGCGGGCATATCGAACAGGTGGGCACGCCGATGCATCTCTACGAACGTCCCGCCAGTCGCTTCGTGGCAGGCTTCATCGGTTCGCCGGCGATGAACTTCCTCGACGCCCGCCGGGCCGATGGCGCCCTGGCGCTGCCCTGCGGCACACGCATCGCGACATCGCATGAAGTCCACGATGACGCCGTGTGCCTGGGCATTCGTCCCGAGCATCTCTCACGGGTCAGCGAGGCCGACGATACGACCCTGACCACTCGGGTCGAGCTGGTCGAGCCACTGGGCGCCGATACCCTCGCTCACGTCAGACTCGACGGTCAGGAGGAACCGCTGGTGGCACGCCTCGACGGTGTCCAGCCGGTGGCCGAAGGCGATACGCTGTACCTGCGGCCCGACGCCAGCCGCCTGCACCTCTTCGACCTCGACACCGGTCGACGACTCGATGACAAGGACATCCACTCATGCCCCAGCAGCCACTCGCCCCACCTCGCCTGATCGCTCATCGCGGCCTCTCCGCCCGGGCGCCGGAAAACACCCTGGCCGCCGTGCGCGCGGCCCATGAGGCCGGTTGCCACTGGGTCGAGCTGGACGTGCAACTGCTCGGTGACGGTACTCCGGTGATCTGGCACGACCGGGATGTCAGCCGCTGCAGCAACGGGCGCGGCCGACTGGTCGACCTGGACATCGCCCGGGCCGGGCAACTCGACGCCGGTGGCTGGTTCGCCGCTGAGTTCGCCGGCGAGCCCATGGCGACCCTGGAACGCATGCTGACGCTGATCGACGAACTGGCGCTGGGCCTCAACCTGGAACTCAAGGTCAACCGTGGCCGCGATCCCGAGACTCTGGTCGAGCGTGCCCTGCCACCACTGCTCGAGGCCCTGCCCGCCGAGCGGCTGATCGTCTCGTCCTTCAATGCCAGCGCCCTGGCCCACGCACGGCGCCAGGCGCCCGCCGAGCGTCTTCCCCTGGGGGCGCTGTTCGAACGGGTACCCCGCGACTGGGCCGCCCGCTGTGCCGCCATCGATGCCTACAGCGTGCACGCCGACTGGCGCCGCCTGCGCGCGCCTCGCGCCCATGACATCGTCCAGTCCGGCCATGCGCTGCTGTGTTACACGGCCAACGACCCGGCAGCCTTCGCCACGCGCTGGGAGTGGGGCGTGCATGGCGTGATCAGTGACGATCCTTCGCGTTTTGCGGTGCATCGAGCCCATCATCCGGCGTGACCTGCGTATCCCCCCAGATCAGCCGACGGTAGTCGAAGTGCGCGTCCAGGGTCGGCTTGATGACCTGGAAGTAAGGCGACACATCGAAGTCACGCGGCACGAAGTGGGAGAAATGCCTGGGATAGAGCACTTCGATCTCGCAGCCCCAGCAACCGGGATCCAGCGACTGGGCCGGCGCGACTCGCGGCAGGATCGGATAGCGAATCGACTGGAAGGCCTGGGCGATCAGGGTGGAACAGATCGCCCGGGTCGGATCGCCGCTACCGAAGGCCAGCATACGGCGCCGCCAGCGCATCGGCACCGGCGGCTCCGGCAGCAGATAGCGCGCCAGGTCGACGATGTTGCGCATGTCGTAACGATACCCCAGGCGCTGCCCCGCGTGATCGATCACCGCCTGTCTGTCCTCATCGTTCAGTCCTACCGGCCGACAGATGCGGCAGTGCTGCCCGGCGAAGTCGTCCAGGCCGATACGGCGCACGCCTTCGCGGATATCGACCTCGATCAGGCCGTGTTCGCCACCTCCCGCCTGGGCGTAGGCCTCGCCCACATAGAGGGCGGCATGTGACCAGGTCGATTGCGTCAGGTACTTGATCGCCGTGCTGATCCGGGTATTGCCCTCGACCAGCAGAACATCGCCCGGCGCGATACAGGCCGCCAACTGCTCGAGATTCACGGGCGTCAGCGACCGTGCACCGGGCAAGGGCTGACTCAGGTAATGGCTCAACCATTTGCCGAGATATCCGAGCATCCCCATCCTCCCGCTGACCATGGCATTCTTCTCACCATAGCCAAGCCTACACGTCGAAGAGTTTCACGATAGCCGCCATATCCAGATGCTCCTCGATGGCATCCGCCAGACGATCGAGCTGCTGCTCGCGGTGAACGCGAAGATCCACCGCCCCCTCGACTCGCAGGCCGAGCCGCTCGAGCAATGCCGTACAGGCCGATGCCTCATCGAACAGCCCGTGCAGGTAGGTGCCGAGCACCTGGCCATCGTCGCTGATCGCACCATCCGGCCCGTCGTCGAGGTCGATCAGCGGCCGCGCCAGCGCCGGTCCCTCACTGACGCCATTGTGAATCTCGTAGCCGGACACTGCGATCTTCCCGCCGGCCAATGTTCCCCGCACGTTGCGCAACTGTTTGCCGGCCACCATGCGGGTGCGCATCGGCAGCAGGCCGAGCCCCGGCGTCGTGCCGGCCTCGCCCTCGACGCCCTGCGGATCTTCGATCGCCTCACCGAGCATCTGGAAACCGCCGCAGATGCCCAGCACCCGGCCGCCGTAGCGCAGATGGCGCTGAATCGCCATCTCCCATCCTTCACGGCGCAACCAGGCCAGGTCGCTGACGGTGCTCTTGCTGCCGGGCAGCAGGATGACGTCGGCGGGTGGAATGGCCTGCCCCGGCCCTACCAGCGTCAACTCGACTCGCGGATGCAGGCGCAGCGCGTCCAGGTCGGTATGATTGCTGATCCGCGGCAACGCCGGCACCACCACCTTCAACCCTGGAGCCTCGGCGGCGCTCTCGGTGAGTCCCAGACCATCCTCGGCGTCCAGCAGCAGTCCGTTCAGATGAGGCAACACGCCGAATACCGGCTTGCCGGAGTGGCCGGTGAGCCACTCCAGTCCCGGCTCGAGCAGCGCGAGATCGCCGCGAAAACGATTGATGACAAAGCCCCGGGTCCGGGCCCGCTCGCTGTCGCTGAGCAGCTCGAGCGTACCCACCAGTTGGGCGAAGACTCCGCCCCGGTCGATATCGGCGGCCAGCAGTACCGGACAATCGACTGCCTCGGCGAAGCCCATGTTGGCGATGTCGTTCTGGCGCAGATTGATCTCGGCGGGACTCCCCGCCCCCTCGACGATCACCGCATCGAAACGGCCCGAAAGACGCTCCCAGGCAGCCAGCACTGTTTCCCGGGCCTGGCGCTTGAAGGCGTGATAATCCAGGGCATCCATATGCCCATGGACACGACCGTCGAGAATCACCTGAGCGCCGCGATCGGTCTCGGGCTTGAGCAGCACGGGGTTCATGTCGCAATGCGGCGCCAGGCCACAGGCCAGCGCCTGCAGGGCCGTGGAACGCCCTATCTCGCCGCCGTCGGGTGTCACCGCGCTGTTGAGTGCCATGTTCTGCGGCTTGAAAGGCGCCACCGAGACGCCGCGCCGGGCCAGGGCGCGACACAGCCCGGCGACGATGGTGCTCTTGCCGGCATCCGAGGTAGTGCCCTGGATCATCAGTGTCTTCATCACTCGCCCTCCCGGGACGCGAGCGCCTCGAACAGCGCCGGCTCTTCCGCCACTGCGCCCCAGCCGTTGCCGTGTACCCGCTCGGCGAGCGGCAGACGCTGGCGCCAGCCGGCCCGGGCCAGCTCGGGCTGGTCGTGGAAGTCGTCCACATAGCCCAGGCACAGGTAGGCGAGCGGGTAGACATTCTCCGGCAAGCCCAGAACCTCGGTCAGTTCATTCTGATCGAGGATACTGACCCAGCCCACGCCGATGCCCTCGGCCCGGGCCGCCAGCCACAGGTTCTGGACCGCCAGGCAGGTGCTGAACAGGTCCGTTTCGATGATGCTCTGGCGCCCCAGCACGTGCTCGCCGCCGCGGCTGCGGTCGCAGGTGATGCACAGGTTGAGCGGGCTCTCGAGGATGCCCTCGAGCTTGAGGCGACGATACAGCGCGCCACGCTCGCCGGTATGTGCCTCGGCGGCCTTGGCGTTCTCGCGTTCGAAGATGGCATGCACGCGCTCGCGCACCGTGCGGTCGTCGATCAGCAGGAAGTCCCAGGGCTGCATGAAACCCACCGAGGGCGCGTGGTGGGCGGCCTCGAGCAGGCGTGCCAGCACCTCGGGCGGGATCGGCTCCGGGCGGAACTGGGCGCGCACGTCGCGGCGCTCGAAGATGGCCCGGTAGAGGCCCTCGCGCTGCACCTCGGGGAAGGCATGATCGGATATCATAACTCGACGCCTTTCTGAGCCTTTATGCCCTGCTCCTTGAAGGCGTGCTTGACCACCTTCATCTCGGTCACGGTGTCGGCCAGCTCGATCAGTGCCTCGGGGGCATGGCGGCCGGTGACCACCGCGTGCTGCATCGGCGGGCGGGCCTGGAGGTCGTCGAGCACCCGGTCGAGTTCCAGGTAGCCATGGCGCAGGGCAATGTTGAGTTCGTCGAGCAGCACCAGTGCATAGCTAGGGTCGTCGAGCATGCGTCGGGCCTCTGCCCAGGCGGCCTCGGCAGCGCGGATATCGCGCTCGCGGTCCTGGGTGTCCCAGGTGTAGCCCTCGCCCATGACGTGATAGTCCACACCCGGCTGCTGGCGATAGAAGGCTTCCTCGCCGGTCTGGAACTTGCCCTTGATGAACTGCACCACGCCGACCTTCATGCCGTGGCCCAGGGCACGGGCGAGCATGCCGAAGCCGGAGCTGCTCTTGCCCTTGCCAGGGCCGGTCAGCACCAGCAGCACACCCTGCTCCTTGTCGGCGGCAGCGATCCGCTCGTTCATGATCTTCTGCTTGTGGGCCATGCGCGCCGCATGACGCTCGGGGTCGACGTGCTTCATTGGAGGCTCCATGAGTCGGTGTAATGGTTTCAGCCGGGCATTCGTGACAACAGCGGCGTGCGTGCCAACAGATAGACGTCCATGATCCAGCCGTGCCGCTCGCGCAGCGCGGCGCGACGCTCGACGATGGCCGGCCCCACCTCGGCCAGCGGGCCGTCGATCAGGCATTGCTTGTCCATACCCAGATAGGCACCCCACCAGATATGCAACCCCTCCGGGGCCAGCGCCTGGAAGGCACCACCGGCATCCAGCATCACCGCCACGCTGGCGGCGTCCTCGGGCCAGCCGCGCTCGCGCAGGCGCCGCCCGGTGGTGATCTGCACCGGCTCGGCCAGGGCATTCAAGGGGATGCGGTGCTCGGCGGTCAGCACCTGCAGGCTGGTGATGCCCGACACCACCTCCACTTCGACGCCCTGCCCCGGCAGCTCCAGACGCTCGGCGATGCGCAGGCTGCTGTCGTAGAGCGAAGGATCGCCCCAGATCAGCATGGCGGCCCTCCCGCCCTGCGGCAGGTGGCACGAAATCTGCTCGCGCCACGTCTCGGCGATCGCCGCATGCCAGTCGTCCACCGCGCCCAGGTAGTCATCGCGCCTGTCGCGGCGCGGCAGGTCGAACTCCACGACTCGAGATAGCGCGGCCTCGTCCAGCAGGTTGCGGCACAGCAACCGGCGCAGGTCGACCAGGTCCGAGCGCGCCTCGCCCTTGCGCGGCAGCAGGATCAGCTCCGCCGCCTGTAGCGCGCGAACGCCGGCCAGGGTGACGTGCTCGGGATTGCCGGTGCCAATGCCGATCAACGAGAGATGGATCATGGCGTCTCCCGCTGCTCGTCCGCATGGGCGAAAGGCGAGTCCGCCGACTGCGGCCGGAAGCGGCGGTCATAGCCGATCGCGTAGAGACGACTGTCGTCGAAGTCTTCGCTTTCCAGCGCCGGCCCGACCAGGATCAGCGCCGTACGGTTCATGGCCGGATCGAGCCGCGCGGCGATGCTCTCCAGCCGCCCGCGGATCACCTTCTGGTCGGGCCAACTGGCTCGCCAGACGATGGCCACCGGACAGTCATCACCGTAGAAAGGCGCCAGCTCCGCCACCACATGATCCAGATTATGGATGGACAGGTGGATCGCCAGGGTCGTGCCGGTACGCGCGAAGTTGGCCAGCGTCTCGCCGTCCGGCATGGCGCTGGCGCGGCCCGGCGTGCGGGTCAATACCACGGATTGCGCCACGCCCGGCAGCGTCAGCTCCTGGCCCAGGGTGGCGGCTGCCGCGGCAAAGGCGGGCACCCCGGGCGTGATGGCGTAGGCAATGCCCTGCTCGCGCAGCCGGCGCAACTGCTCGCCCATGGCCGACCACACCGAGAGATCCCCGGAGTGCAGCCGGGCCACATCCTGCCCCGCAGCGTCGGCGCGGGCCATCTCGTCGATGATCTCGTCGAGCGACAATGGTGCGGTGTTGACGACCCGGGCGCCTGCCGGGCAATGCGCGAGGATCGCCTCGGGCACCAGCGAGCCAGCGTAGAGACACACCGGGCAGGCCGCGATGAGATCCCGTCCGCGCAGCGTCAGCAGATCCGGCGCGCCGGGGCCGGCACCGATGAAATGAATGGTCATGTCGTATCTCCTGTCGTCGCCTCACGCACCACCGCCACCGCGGCGGTCGCCCGTCGATCCGTCGAAATCAGCCGGGGGCCGAGCAACCTCGCCCCGGGCCCCGCCGCCAGCAGCGCCACGGCCTCGGCAACGCTGCCCGTACCGCGGGCCTGACGGCTGTGTCGGGAATCGGTGAGGGTGGCGACCGAGGTCAGGTCGACGTCGGCCACGCTCAGGGTCGCGATGCCCCGCGATGCGCCCAGTGCCTGCACCAGCGGGTGCATGGGCTCGGTCGCCGCCAGCCGCTCGACCGGGCCATGCCGTTTGCAGAGTCGGTCCAGCGCCTCGGCCAGCGAGGCGAGCGTCGCCGAGCGGCGAAAACCGAACCCCGCCACCTTCATCGCACCACCCGCCACTGCACGATGGGATAGGCGGACTTCCAGCCGCGACGCGTGCCGAGGGCGGCTGCCGTGGCCTGCTCCAGGCGCACCAGTTCGCCGCCGACGTGACGCTGCCAGTGGCTCAGCAAGGCTTCCGACTCCAGGGTCACCGCATTGGCCACCAGCCGCGTGCCAGACCGCAAACGCGGCCACAGTGCGGTCAGCAGCGCCTCGGAGAGCCCGCCACCGATAAAGACCGCATCGGGCAACGGCAAATCCTCCGGCGTCTTCCCGTTCAGCATTTCCAGGGCATCGCCCTCGACCACCTCGAGCCAGTCGACACCGAGTTCCCGGGCGTTGTGGCGCGCCCGAGCCGCCCTTTCCGCATTGTGCTCGAGGCCCAGGGCACGGTTGTCCGGATGCGCCAGCAGCCACTCGATGGCGACTGAACCCGAGCCGGTGCCGATGTCCCACAGCCGCTCGCCCGGGGTCGGCGCCAGGGCGGCCAGCGTCATGGCGCGGACCGCCTGCCGGGTGATCTGGCCATCGTGTTCGAACCAGTCGTCCGGCCGCCCGGGAGTCAGCGGCAGCGCCGGCCCGCTACCGTCGACCTCGAGGCCCACCGCCACCGGATGGGTGATATCGGCCGGCAAGGCGGCATCCGCGCGCAGGGCACGCACGCGCTCCTCGATACCGCCCAGCGCCTCCAGCACATGGAGCCGGCTCGCTCCGAAGCCGAAACGCGACAGCAGCCCCACCAGCTCGGCCACCGCCGCACCGTCGCGCAGCAGCACCAGCAGGCGACACCCGCGCTGCAGGTAAGGCCGGATACGCGTCAGCGGCCGGGCATGCAGGCCCAGGCAAGTCACGCTCTCCAACGACCAGCCGAGCGTTGATGCCGCCAGGCTGAAGGTGGAAGGCGACGGCAATGCGCGCCACTCGCCGGCCTCGAGATAGCGCGAGAAGGTCGCGCCGGCGCCGAACCAGAAGGGATCGCCCGAGGCCAGCATCACCACCCGACGGCCACGCTCGGCCAGCAACAGGGGAATGCCGTCGGCGAAGGGCACCGGCCACTCGCGCACCTCGGCGGAAAGCGCCGGCAGCAGACGCAGATGACGTCGCGCGCCGAACACCACCTCGGCGGTCTCCAGCGCCTCGCGGCTTGCCGGCGTCAGCCCCGCCGTGCCACTCTCGCCCCAGCCCAGCACCGTCAGCCAGGGAGCGTCGTCAACGTCCGTCATCATGAAAGTCCTTATCCTGGGCGGTACCACTGAAGCCAGCGCGCTGGCCCGTGCACTCGCCGAGCGCGGGATCCCCGCGCTGTTCAGCTACGCCGGTCGCGTCGCCAAGCCCCGGCCGCAGCCGCTGCCCACCCGCGTTGGCGGTTTCGGCGGCGTGGAAGGGCTGGCCGCCTTTCTCGAGGCAGAGCGCATCACCCACCTGGTCGACGCCACTCATCCCTTCGCCGAGCAGATGAGCCGCAACGCCGTGGCCGCGGCCGAGCGAACGGGCACCGCACTGATCGCCCTGACCCGGCCGCCGTGGGAGCCTCAGCCTGGCGATTGCGGACAGCCAGGCGACCGCTGGCAGCGAGTCGCCAACATCGAGACGGCAGTGGCGGCGCTCACGGGGCCGCCGCAACGGGTACTGCTGGCGATCGGTCGCATGCATCTGGCCGCCTTTGCGGCCCAACCCCAGCATCATTATCTGCTGCGGCTGGTCGACCAGCCCGATAGCCCGCCGCCCCTGCCGCGCCACACCGTTACCGTCGACCGCGGCCCCTTCACCCTGGAGGGCGACCGGGCGCTGCTGCGCGAGCACGGCGTCGAACGCCTGGTGTGCAAGAATGCCGGCGGCGCAGGGGCGGCGGCCAAGCTCGCCGCCGCCCGCCATCTGGGCCTGCCGGTGGTGATGATCGACCGCCCGGCGCTGCCGCCGCGCCGCGAGGCACATGCCGTCGACGACGTCCTGGCCTGGCTGGGATAGAGGGTGCCCACAAATGACTGCGCTCGGCCATGCGGCGTTGAACATCATCGAGTCGCCTCTGATGACGGCGCTGACCTCGGCGTATAGACCCACTCACGCCTTTCGCCCGGGATGCATCGCGTCAGGCTCGAGCCCACCATCACCAGGGTGCGCATGTCGGCCAGCTCCGGCGTCGCCTCGCCCAGGGTAGTGACGTGCAGGCGTTCTTCCGGCGTGGAGACGGCCCGGGCGAACATGATCGGGCGCGCATTGCCGCAGGCCTCGCGCAGCACCGTCAGGGCACGCGCGAAGCCCTCCGGCCGCGAGCGGGAGCGCGGGTTGTAGAAGGCCATGGCGAAGTCGGCCTCGGCGGCCAGGCGCAGGCGCTTCTCGATCAACGTCCAGGGCTTGAGGTTGTCGGAGAGGTTGAGACAGCAGAAATCATGGCCCAGCGGCGCGCCCAGCCGTGCACTGGCGGCCAGCATGGCCGAGACGCCCGGCAGCACCTGGATGTCCAGCGACCGCCACTCGGGGCGCCCCGCCTCCAGCGCCTCGAATACCGCCGCGCCCATGGCGAACACTCCAGGGTCGCCCGAGGAGACGACCGCCACCCGGCGACCCTCGGCGGCCATCTCGAGCGCCTGCTCGGCCCGGCGGATCTCCTCGCGGTTGTCCGAGCCGTGGCGGGTCAGGCCCGGCCGCGGCGCCACCCGCTCGACATAGGGCACATAACCCACCACGTCGGTGGCCTGTTCGAGCACGCCCGAAGCCTCGGGGGTGATCATCGCCTCGCTGCCGGGGCCCAGTCCGACGATCTTCAGCCACCCGCGCGGAACCCGCTCACGTTCGCCAGGCCGTGACCCGGCTTTTGCCTCGCTCATGGTCGCCTCCCGTTGCCGTGAATCAGCAGGATCGAAAAGTACGGCACACGGTCGCCCACGTCGCACAGCGGCACGATCCGTTCCTCGGCCATCGCCGCATACTCGATCAACCAGGCCTCGTCCTCGCGCCCGGCGCTCGCCAGGGCGCGGCGCAGCTTGTCCAGGTGGCGGCCGATCTTCATCACCACCAGGGCGTCAGTGCGGGCGATGCGTTCGACCAGCGTCGCCTCCGGCAGGGTCGCCATCAGCACGGTCAGCACATCGTCGCCCCAGGTCACCGGTCGGCCGGTGGCGGTCCAGGCCGCCGACATGCCGGTGATGCCGGGCACCACCGCGACCGGCACCCGCCCCTGCAATCGGGTGTAGAGATGCATGAAGGAGCCGTAGAAGAAGGGATCGCCCTCGCAGAGCACCACCACGTCCCGGCCCGCCTCGGCGATCTCGGCGAGCTGGGCGACCTGGCGCTCGTAGAAGGCCGACAGCCACTCGTTGTAGCGCGGGTCGTCGAAGGGAATCTCGGTGGTGACCGGATACTCCATCGGCAGCTCGACGGCATCGTCGGCCAGCATGCCCTCGACGATGGTGCGGGCGTGACCGGTGCGGCCCTTCTTGCGGAAATAGGCGACATGGCTGGCACCGCGAATCAGCCGATCGGCGCGCACGCTCATCAGGTCCTGGCTGCCGGGGCCGAGGCCGACCCCGTGGATGGTGCCCCGGCTCATTCGCGGCGATCCGCGATGGCGTTGACGGCGGCCACCGTCACCGCACTGCCGCCGAGTCGTCCGTCGACGATGGCGCAGGGCGCCGCGGCGCTCTCCCACAATGCCTGCTTGGATTCGGCCGCGCCGACGAATCCCACCGGGCAGCCGATGATGGCCGCCGGGCGCGGGCAGTGCGGGTCTTCCAGCATGTTCAGCAAGTGGAACAGCGCGGTCGGCGCATTGCCGATCGCCACCACTGCGCCCGCCAGATGGGGTCGCCACAGTTCCAGGGCCGCCGCCGAGCGGGTGTTGGCCATCTCCCGAGCCAGGCCGGGCACCCGCTCGTCGTGCAGCGTGCAGAGAATGGCGTTGTCCGCCGGCAGACGCTGGCGGGTGATGCCCTCGGCGACCATGCGCGCGTCGCACAGGATCGGCGCACCGCCTTGCAGCGCCGACCGGGCCCGACTCACCACGGCATCGCGGAAGCGGATGTGCGGCGCCAGCGCCACCAGGCCAGCGGCATGGATCATGCGCACGGCCACCGGTTCCTCCTCCGGCGCGAAGCGTGCCAGTTCGGCCTCGCGCCGAATGATGGCAAAGGACTCCCGGTAGATCGCCGGTCCATCGGTTTCATAGACGTGAGGCATCGTGTTTCCCCAGGTATTCGATAACGTCGGTTTCACCAAGGCCGGTCGCGACCGGCGTGTCGTCGGCCCGCCCGTTCAGGATCAGGTCGAAGTGGCCGTCGCGTCCGGTCAGGCAGGCCTCGGCGGGCCGGCCACGGGCACAACTCTTGGCGCAGCCGGAAATATGTACTCGCCCCGGCCTCCGGCCATCGAGGCGTTCGGCCAGCGCCTGGGCCAGCCCGAGGGTCGCCACGCTGGCCTGGGCACAGTGGGGAGCCCCCGGACAGGCATCCATGGCCAGCCGTGGGTCGCGCTCATCGACGATCAGCCCCTCGGCCGGCTCGGCGTCATCGCCTGCGCCTTCCAGCAGCAGGCGCCGCCAGGGGCTGACACGCATACCGGTAACGCCATCGGCGAGCGCGGCGCGCAGCACCGAGGCCGGCGCGCGGCCGAAGGGCAGCCCGACCACCCGGCCGAGGGAATGCTCGCCCAGCGCGAGGCCCGTATCGTCTTCGGCAGTCTCGGCGGGGGCCGTCGTGGCCGGCGCCCAGGCGGGCAACGGCGCGTCGAAGCGCTGCATGCGCCCGGCTCCGAGGCCACCAGCGTCGACGAACCACCAGGCCAGACGCCTCATCAGCGCGACGGCGGTTGCGACGTCGTCGACCGGCGTGCCCAGCTCGCGGCCATCGGCCCTCACCAGCAGTCCACCATCGGCCGAGCGCTCGAGGCGCAGGTCGGCGGAGGCTTCGGTCAGCACCGGCGATGTACCGGCGTCGACGGCCAGCCCCCACTTGTCGGGCAAGGTCGGCCAGGCCTGGAAGCGCTCAAGAAGAAGGCTCGCCGCCCGATGAATGGCGTCGCCGTCGCGCCAGTCCGGGGCAAGCAGCAATGACGGGCGGCGCTCGGCCTCGGCGTCCGGGGCCACCAGGTCGTGCTCGAGCAGAAACGCCATCAACGCGGGCCAGCCAGCTTCGGTGACGCCGCGCAACTGCAGGTTGGCACGGCGGGTCAGCTCGATCAGCCCGCTGCCGAAGGTCTCGGCGGCGTCACACAATGCCAGCGACTGGTCGCGCGTGAGCCGGCCCATTGCGGGGCGCACGCGCACCAGCAGGCCGTCGCCGGTGGCCATGGGCCGCCAGGCTCCGGGGCACCAGCCTCGGACGCGGGGCTCGGCTGGCCTAGCCACCATGGGGCAGGCCCTCCCGGCGCTCGTCGAACTCGAGCAGCAGGTCCTGCAGCGCCTCGCCACGCTCGCCGGCCTCCTGCCACAGGCCGCGCTGGACCGCTTCCAGCAGTCGCTCGGCCATCTCCTCCAACGCCGCGCCGTTGTGCTCGCGCAGGAAGCGCTGGTTGGTATCGTCCAGCACCAGGGCATCGGTCACCTGGGCATACTGGTAGTCGGCCACCAGGTCGGTGGTGGCGTCGTAGGCAAACAGCGTATCCACGGTGGCGGACATCTCGAAGGCGCCCTTGTAGCCGTGCTCGCGCATGGCCTCGATCCACTTGGGATTGAGCACCCGGGAACGGATCACTCGGGCAAGCTCTTCCTTCAGGGTGCGGATCCGTGGCCGCGCCGGGTTGGCGTGGTCGGCGTGGTAGATGGCCGGCGCCCGGCCGCCCAGCGCGCGACCGGCATTGGCCATGCCTCCCTGGAAGGCGTAGTAGGTACTGGAGTCGAGGATGTCGTGCTCGCGATTGTCCTGGTTGTGCATCACCGCTTGCAGCCCCTCGAGCTGGCGTTCGAAGGCGCGGCGCGCCTCGGTGCCGGACGCCGGGAACTGGCCGTAGGCGTAGGCACCGGCCGAGAGGTAGGCCTCGGCCAGTTCATCGGCATTCTCCCAGGCCCGCGAGTCGACCAGCCGCTCCACTCCAGTGCCGTACTCGCCGGGCCGGCTGCCGAATATCCGGTAGGCGGCCTCGCGGTCTGCCTCGTCGGGTGGGAGGCCCGACGCCTCGAGCTCGCCGCGACGCGCTTCGACCGCCGTGCGGATGGTGTTGCCGTCACCCGGCTCCTGGTAGGCCGCCACTGCCCGCACCGCGGTATCGAACAGCCGGATGACATGGGGAAAGGCATCGCGGAAGAAGCCGGACACCCGCAGGGTGACATCCACCCGGGGACGCCCGAGCAGCATGCCGGGAATCACCTCGACGTCGACCACTCGCTGCGAGCCGAATGACCAGACCGGCCGCACGCCCATCAGGGCCATGGCCTGGGCAATGTCATCGCCGCCGGTACGCATGGTGGCGGTGCCCCAGATCGAAAGCCCCAGGCGGCGCGGGTAATCGCCGTGCTCCTGCAGATAACGCTCGATGAACGCCTGGGCCGAGGCCTCGCCCAGCGACCAGGCGGCGGGCGACGGGACGCTCCGGTTGTCGACGCTGAAGAAGTTGCGCCCGGTGGGCAGCACGTCGAGCCGACCGCGGCTGGGGGCACCGCTGGGTCCGGGAGGCACGAAGCGCCCTTCGAGCCCATCGAGCAGCGCGCCGATTTCCCGCTCGGCACCGTCTTGCATGTCGGCCCAGAGCCCGTCGCGGGCATGGCGACACAGCACGGCAGTGGCCGGGTAGTCACGGGCCAGATCATCCGAGTCGCCCAGCTCGAGCACATGATCGGCCACCAGCCGCTCGGCTAGCTGCTCGAGCCGCTCGCGGGTGTCGGCAGCGCTGCGCCAGGCGGCATCGCTCAGCTCGGCCAGCACCGCCGGCCTCGGGCCGTGCCAGGGGTCAGCCCCGGCCGCCAGGGGATCGAAGCAGGAGCCTTGGTCATCCGGCTCGCACAGCCCCAGGTCATCCGCCAGGGCATGCAGCAGGCCGCGCTGGGTCGGTGCCTGCCCGCGTGGCAACCTCAGGATGGCGACCAGGGTCGCCGCCCGCTTGGCCGGCGGCGGCAAGGTCCCCAGCACATGCAGGCCGTGGCGAATCTGGGCTTCCTTGATATCGCATAGATAGGTGTCGAGCTCGTTGAGCAGGCTTTCGTCGTCCGCGGCGGCCTCGTCACCTACCGTCTGGCTCAGTTCCCGGTCGATGCCGGTGTCGCGCAGGTGCTCGAGGATGCGCTCGCGCAGCAGGGCTTCGCGCCGCGGATCCATGCCCAGCGCCTGGTAATACTCGTCGGTCAGGGACTCCAGTTCGGCCATGGCGCCGTACAGCTCGGCCCGGGCCAGCGGCGGCATCAGGTGGTCGATGATCACCGCCTGGCTGCGGCGCTTGGCCTGGGCGCCCTCGCCCGGGTCGTTGACGATGAACGGATAGAAGTGTGGCAGCGGCCCCAGGGCGATGTCCGGCCAGCACTCGGCAGACAGCGCGGTACTCTTGCCGGGCAGCCATTCCAGGTTGCCGTGCTTGCCGACGTGGATCACCGCATCCACCCGGTAGTGCTCGCGCAGCCAGTAATAGAACGCCAGGTAGCTGTGGGGCGGCACCAGCTCGGTATCGTGATAGCTCCGGATCGGATCGGCAGCCGGGCCGTCGTCGATGTCCCGCGACGGCTGGATGCCGATGAAGGTCTCGCCCAACCGGATGCCGGCGATCAGCAGCCGCCCCTGGCGATGCTTGGGATCCTGCTCGGGCGCGCCCCAGCGCCGCCAGACCGCCTTCTGAAGCGTGACCGGCAAGGTGCGGAACCAGGCCAGGTAGTCGTCGACGCCGAGGCTCTGCCAGCTACCCCGCCAGGCCAGCGACTGCGGGTCGTTGGTCACGCTGCCCTGAAGGCGGCGAATCAGCGCGTCACCGTCCGCGGGCAGATCGACGAGCGGGTAGCCGGCCGCCTCGAGCGAGCGCAGCAGGTTGAGCGTCGAGGCCGGGGTGTCCAGGCCGACACCGTTACCGATGCGGCCGTCGCGTGTGGGATAGTTAGCCAGCACCAGCGCCAGGCGTTTGTCGGCGTTGGGCGTGTGGCGCAGCCGTGCGTAGCGCCAGGCCAACTCGGCGACGAAGGCGGCACGCTCGGGGTGCAGTCGGTGGCGGACCACCGACAGCTGGCAGCGCTCGCTGTAATGGGCCTCGGCCTTGAAGCCCACCGCGCGGGTGATGACACGCCCGTCCATTTCCGGCAGCACCACCTGCATGGCCACGTCGCGGCTGTGCAGGCCTGCCGCCTTGTCGCGCCAGTCCTCCTCGGTGCTGCTGGCGAGCATGGCCTGCAGCACTACCGGCCGGCCGACGAAGAGACTTTCCATGCCCGCGTCGAGCGCGCCATCCGAGACATCGGCGTCGTCCGGTGCGCGATTGACGGAAAAGCCGGTGGTATTGACCACCAGGGCCGCGCCGGTTCGCTCGATCAGTCGATTGACGAAGGTGATGCAGGCCTCGTCCTTCAACGAGGACACCGCCACCGCCAGCGATTCGAGCCCGCGGGCACTCAGCGCCTCGACCAGGCCGTCCAGCACTGCGGTATTGGCGCCCTGCAGGTGGCTGCGGTAGAACAGCACCAGGCAAACCGGGCGTGCGGGATCGCGCCGGGCCTCCCAGTCCGCCAGGCTCGCCTCCGACTGTCCCAGCAGATTGATCAGCGCCGCGGGAATCGCCCTGGGCTCGCGCCACGCGAGCGGTGTCTGTTCCAGACATTCCGTGGCGACGAAACGCAGCAGTTGCTCGGCGTTGTCGGCGCCGCCTTCCCTCAGGTAGCGCCATACCCGGCTCGCCACGTCGAACGGCACGCTGGAGGCCTGCAGCAGGGTGTCGTCCGGAGCGTCGCAGCCCGGCACCAGGATCAGTTGGCGCTCGTTGTCCGCCGCTGCCCAGGCCTGCAGGCGCTCGAAGCCGTACCGCCAGTAGGCGCTGCCGCCAAGCAACGAGACGATCACCAGGCGCGCGTGCTCCAGCACGCGGTCCTCGTAGAGATCGTAGGCGGCAGGCTTGACCAGGTTCATCCAGTTGGCGAGCCGCAGCGTCGGAATGCCCTCTCCCAGCCGTTCGGCCGCCAGGGCCAACGCCGACAGGCTGCTGTCGGCGGCCGACAGGATCACGACCTCGGCGGGGTCCTGCTGCAGATCGACGATGCCCTCGTCGTCGACGAAGCCCCCTGGCTTGGCGGCGAACAGGTGCATCAGGCGGGCGTCGCGGTCTCGGCACCGGCCAGGGCCGCCTGCAAGGCCTCGCGGTCCAGCGCCCGGCCGATGATCACCAGCTCGGTGTGGCGCGGTTCGCCCGCGGTCCACAGCCGGTCGTAGTAGCCGTCGAGACGTTCGCCGACAGCCTGGATCACCCGCCGCATGGGCTTGCCGGGAATCGCCGCGAAGCCCTTGGCGCGATAGATCTCGTGGGCCTTCAGGAGCTCGCCCAGGCGCGCCTCCAGCGCCTCGCCGTCGACCTCGCCCAGGCGAATCACATGGCCATCGAAATGATCGTGAGCGTGATCGTGATGGGCGCCCTCGGCGTGGTGGCGGTCGTGGTGGTTGTCGATGCGGTCGATGCCCGCCTCGCTGGCCGCGCCGATGCCCATCAGGGCCTCGAGGCGGGCCGGATCGTCGGCCAGGCTCGGATCGATGAACAGCGTCTTGACGGCGGTGGGGACCTTGTCGGCCACCAGCTCCTCGACGCGCTTGCGCTCGTCCACCGAGAGCAGGTCGCTCTTGCTGACCAGCACCAGGTCGGCGGCGCTCAATTGATCGTCCAGCAGCTCGCGCAGGCTGGGGTCATGGTCCAGGCTGTCGTCGGCGCGACGCTGGGCCTCGACCTGGTCGACATCGCTGGCATAACGGCCGGCGGCCACCGCCGGGCCATCGACCACGGTGATGATGGCATCGACGGTGCAGTGCTGGCGCACCTCGGGCCAGTTGAAGGCCTGGACCAGCGGCTTGGGCAACGCCAGGCCGCTGGTCTCGATCAGGATGTGGTCGATGTCGTCGCGGCGGGCCACCAGCTTCTTCATCACCGGCAGGAACTCCTCCTCCACGGTGCAGCAGATGCAGCCATTGGCCAGCTCGAAGATGCCGCCGTCCTCATCGAGGGCACGCGCGCCCTCCTCTTCGGCACCTTCCTCACAGCCAAGAGCACAGCCGCGCAGCAGGCTGGAATCGATATCCTGCTCGCCGAACTCGTTGACGATGACGGCGATGCGCTTGCCGGTGATCTGGCGCAGGATACCGGCCAGCAGGGTCGTCTTGCCGCTACCCAGGAAACCGGTCACCACCGTGGAGGGAATCTTGTTCAGGTTCATCCTTGGCATTCCTTTATCGAATCGGCCTCGACCGCGTCCGCCCCGAACAGGCGGGCCACGGCGGCGGGGTTGTCGGGGAAGAACAGGTGCAGATAGGTGGCCGTCAGGCGCCGTGCCCGATAGATCGCCTCGCCCGGCGCAGAGTGACGTTGACGCTGCCCGTGAGCGATGGGCTCGGGTGTGCCGCTGGCCTGGGAGCGGTGGTGAGCATGACCGCGCACCGGCCCCTCGGGCAGGCCGGCGGTCTGCATGCCCTGGCAGCCACGCCGCCCTCGCATGGCGCCATGTCCAGGCAGCAGGCCCAGCATGGCGTGGGTCTGCTCGTCGGTGTCCGTCAGGCTCTCCAGGCAATAGAGCAGGCCACCGCACTCGGCCAGTATCGGCAGATCCGCGGCGAAGGCCCGCTGGATGTCGTCGCGCATGGGGACGTTCTCCGCCAGGCCGGCAGCGTGAAGCTCGGGATAACCGCCTGGCAGCCAGAGAGCATCGCAGGGTGGCAGATGGGTGTCGGTCAGCGGCGAGAAGATGCGCAGCGTCGCGCCCATGCGCTCGAGTAAATCCAGGTTGGCCTGATAGACGAAGCTGAAGGCGGCGTCGCGCGCCACGGCGATGGTGCGGCCGGCCAGCCATGCCGGCGGCGCGGCGGCCTCGGTGGGTGCAGAGGTGAAAGCCACCGGCGCCATGCCCAGCAGGGCCTCGGCCAGCCCCTCGGCCTCGAGCGCCTCGGCGCCGGCCTCGAAGCGCGCCTCCAGGTCATCGCGAATCTCTTCGGCCTGGACCAGCCCCAGGTGGCGTTCGGGCAAGGCCAGGGCCGGATCGCGAGGCACCGCCGCCAGCAGCGGCACGCTTTCGGGCAAGGCCGCCTCGATCAGTTCGCGATGTCGCGCCGAGCCACAGGCGTTGGCGATCAGCCCGGCGATGCGGATGTCGTCGCGAAAGCCCGCCAGGCCGGCCACCAGGGCCGCCGCAGTCTGGGCCATACCCTTGACGTCCATGACGATGACCATCGGCAGGCCGAACAACGAAGCGAGGTCGGCGCTGGAGGGCTCGCCGTCGAACAGCCCCATGGCGCCCTCCACCAGGATCAGGTCGGCCTGGCGAGCCGCCTCGTACAGGCGCCTTCGGCAGTAGGCCTCGCCGGCCATCCACAGGTCGAGCGAGTCGACCGGCTGGCCCGAAGCCTGGGCCAGCACCCGGGGATCCAGGTAGTCCGGGCCGGTCTTGAAGACCCGCACCACCTTGCCCCGGCGGCGCAGCATCCGCGCCAGGGCGGCGGTCACCGTGGTCTTGCCCTGGCCCGAGGCTGGCGCGGCGACGAATACCGCCGGGCAGGTCGCGCTCGTCTCGCGCAGCGTCGCGTGCTCGCTCATGTCGCCTCCGGACCGGCCAACGGCCGGTAGGCCGCGCCCAACCGGCGGGCGATATCCCGGCCCCGCCCCCGCTTCACGGCGGCGGCCTCGGTGTCGACGACGACGCAATCGCCGAGCGACGGCAAGCCGCGTAGCGACTGGCGGGTACGGCCGTCGGTGATCAGGTAGGTGCGCACCTTGAGACCGGCATCCTGACATCGCCACTGGCGGATCAGCCGCGCCGCCCGCTGAACGGCCTCGCGCAGCGGCGTGCCGCCACCGCCGGGCGTGGCGTCGAGCCGCTCGAGCAGGTCCCTGGGCGAGCGACGCCGGGGAAGAATGGTGGCGATGCCGTCATTGCCGAACCCCAGCACCGCGATCTGCTCGCGGGCGGCATAGGCCTGGCGCACCAGGCCGTCGACCATGCCCTTGGCCCGGCCCAGCAGGCGTTGGCCGAGGGTGGAGGCGGAAGTGTCCAGCAGAACGAGGTGCAGCATCGGCTGGCCGGCGCGCGGATGCTGATAGCGCAGGCGCTGCCAGGGCCACCGCCCGCGGTTCTCGACCAGGGTGGCGAACCAGTCCGGGCGGGGCGTGAGGTGGTCGTATCGAGAGCGCCGAGTGCGGCCCTGGCCCGCCTGAGCGCCGGCCTGCCGGCTCGCGGCCGGTACCGAGGACGCGCCGGCCCTGGGCGCCGTGGCGGTGGTTTCCGGCCACGACGGCAGCACTGCGCCGACGCTCGGCTGCGTCACCGGCGGCATGGCCCCCCACTGCCCCTGAGGGGCCGGGTCGGCCTCCTGGCCATGGGAAGTGGAGCCGGCACCCGGCGCGTTTCCACTCTCTCCATCGCCGGACGGCGGCGTACCGCCCTGCTCGGGAGGCGTTTCGGGCTCGGTGGTGCGGCGATGGGCCAGCACCCAGGGCTCGACGGCGTCCAGATCCTCACGGCCAACCCGGTCCTCGCCCCGCCAGGCAGCGTGGGCCCGGGCCGCGCGGTGCCAGGTAACGTCGGCCCGCAGCCCCTCTACTCCGGCGGCCTGGCTGTGCGTGGCGATGTGCTCGTAGACCCAGGGTTCGACCGAGATCCCGGACAGCCGCTCGCGAGCCTCGACCAGACGCCGTGTCAGCGTCGCCTGCTCGGCCTCGTGCGCCGCGGCGAAGGCTCGGGGGTCGCGGTCGAAGGCTTCGCGCTGTCGCACAATGGCCACTCGCTCCGTCACGTCGGCCGCCACCTGCTGCTCGACGCAGAGGCCGAAGCGATCGAGCAACTGGGGCCGCAGCTCGCCCTCGTCGGGATTCATGGTGCCGATCAGGCCGAACTCCGCCGGATGGGAATGGCTGATACCGTCACGCTCGACGAGATTGACGCCGCTGGCCGCCACGTCGAGCAGCAGGTCCACCAGCGAATCCGGCAGCAGGTTGACCTCGTCGACGTACAGCAGGCCGCCGTGGGCCCTGGCCAGCAATCCCGGCTGGAAGCGCGTCTCGCCCTCGGCCAGCACCCGTTGCAGATCCAGGCTGCCGGTCAGGCGCTCCTCGCTGGCACCCAGCGGCAAGGTGACCAGCGGCGGTCGACGGCCTTCGGCGTCGTCCGGCAGGATCGCCGCCAGCGCTCGGGCCAGGGTCGACTTGGCACTGCCCTTGGGACCGCTGATCAGCACGCCGCCGATGCGGGGATCGATGACGTTGAGCAACAGCGCGGTCTTGAGCGCCTGTTGGCCGACGACGGCGACGAAGGGGTACGCGGTTTCGTCGGTCATGTCGCCGCGACCCGCCGGGAGCGGGCGGACGCAAGACAGGCACCACGGCGGACACCCCGCCGGGAGGGGAAATCGGAAATCGCAGGCATGTTGAATCCTCTCGGTGCCCACCGCACCGCCTTGGGATGACACGAAACGACGGGCCGGTCTCCGGGCTCGAAGGGGCGTGTGCCAAAGCCTCACGCCTGACCTGCACCTTCCCGGCGGATGCCAGTGGTCTTCGCAGGTCGCTCTTCATTACCGTTGCGGGGGCAGCGATGGAATCGGCCGGGGCCTCACCATACTTCCCGATTATCCCCTGGTGTCAGGGGCACCCATCTTCGAACGAAGCATCGTAAAGTAACTGGAGTGACCGGCGCAAACGTCGACAAAAAGTCTTGCGTCGCCCGACGCTTCGAATCTCGCTCTCTCCGATGGCAAGGTCGTATCCTCGGCCGGTGGCGGTCGTCATGGAACGATATGGGGACGACCATGGCCCTGCCGCGAGGGCTCATTTCCGGCATCGATGGGCTTGCCACTCTTTAAGGTTATGATATAGCATAACATAAAATTCCCGAACGAAAAACTCGGGATACAGGCGGTGGAAATCGGAGCAGAGGAAGTGGAGAATGCAGCGAATTTCTCGACACTCCCGGGTGTCATCCAACAGTCCCATAACCAACATCCGGACATAGGCGCATGAATTCCGTTCGCAAGGCACTGGCAACATTATCGCTCATCCCTGCCTCATTCGCCGTGGGTGATACCACAGAATATCCACTGTCGATCATCAATTGCGGCCAGGAAATACACTTCTCTTCCGCACCAAGTCGCACCGTCACCATTGGTCAGTCGGCCACCGAAATTCTCTATGCGCTGGGGGTCGGCGACCGACTCGAAGGCACATCGGTATGGTTCAATCCAGTGCTGCCGGAATTCCAGGAAATCAATGCGGGTGTCGAGCGTATCGCCGACAATGATCCAAGCTTCGAGGCCGTGGTTAACAAGCACCCCGAACTGGTTGCCGCCCAGTATGAATGGCATGTCGGCCCCACCGGCAGCGTAGCGACCCGCGACCAGTTCCACGACCTGGGCATCGCCACCTACATCATGCCTGCCGACTGCGATACCAAGGACAATGCGACCGGAGGAGACGGCACTCGAACCGCTGCCTTTTCCATCGATTCGATCTACAAGGGTATCACCGAACTTGCCAGCATCTTCGATGTAAAAGAAGCTGGAAAAACCTTGGTTTCCGACCTGGAATCGCGTGAAAAAAGTGCCATCATCGAGGCCAAAAATCTCGATCTTCCGGATGACCTTTCGGCAGTATTCTGGTTCTCGTCTCCTGACGGTTCAGCCGATCCCTACGTTGCCGGTCGGCTCGGCGCTCCGGGCTACATGATGGACAAGCTAGGTCTCCGCAACGTGATCCAGTCCGATGAGGAATGGCCTGTCGTCGGCTGGGAATCGATCGCCCGCTCCGATCCCGACATCATCGTGGTGGCGCGCATGGATCGACGCCGCTACGCGGCCGACAGCGTCGAGGCCAAGCTGGATTTTCTTCACCATGATCCCGTGGCCCGCGAAATGTCGGCGGTGAAGAACGACCGCATCATCGAGATGGATGCCCACGCAATGAGCGCCACGATGCGCACGATCTTCGGTCTCGAAACACTGGTCGATGCCCTGTCGACCCTGTCCTTCGAACGATGATAGCGACCGTGGCAAGCGCCGCCCCCGCGCGCTCGGAATGGCACTGGATATGGCTGACGCCGCTGGTACTGTTCGTCGCGATAATGGCTGGCACTGCCATCGGCGAGACGTCGATCCCCATGGACACCATCCTCAAGGTACTGGCCAACCGATTAGGGGGGACGTCATTCGCCGTCGACCGGATCGAGGCCGGCATCATCTGGGATTACCGGCTCAGCCGCGCGATTCTCGCGGCTTGCTGCGGCGCCGGGCTGGCTCTGGCTGGCGTCGTTCTCCAGGCCCTGCTGCGCAACCCGCTCGCCGATCCCTTCCTGATGGGAATCTCCGCCGGAGCCTCGACCGGCGCCGTCACGGTCACCATTGCCGGTGTCGGCACCGGCGTCCTGACGCTGTCGCTCGGGGCCTTCGCCGGCGCCGGCCTGGCCTTTGGCCTGGTCGTGGCCCTCGCCCATGCTGCCGGCAGCAGCACCGGCGGCGGCCGTGGCACCCAAGCGGCGGGGGCCATCATCCTCGCCGGCATTGCCGGCTCTCAGCTGTTCAATGCCCTCACGGCCTTCATCATTGCCAAGTCGGCGAGTGCCGAGCAGGCCCGCGGCATCATGTTCTGGCTGATGGGCAACCTTTCCGGCGTGCGCTGGGAAGACGTCTTCCTGGGCTTGCCCGCCGCCTTGACGGGCCTGGTGATCTGCCTCTGGCACCGACGCGCACTGGATGCCTTTACCTTCGGCACCGACAGCGCCGCCTCGCTCGGCATTCCCGTGCGCCGGGTGCGAGGCGTGCTGATCGCTGCCATGGCGCTGGTAACCGCCGTGATGGTTTCCATGGTCGGCGCCATCGGTTTCGTGGGCCTGGTGATTCCCCACGCCATGCGTTTCCTCGTCGGCAGCCGCCACACCCGCCTGGTGCCGGCCTCGGCACTGGCGGGCGCGATCTTCCTGATCGCCTCGGACATCCTCTCGCGCACCCTGGTGTCGGGGCAGGTGCTGCCGATCGGCGTGGTCACGGCATTGATCGGGGCGCCGGCATTCGCCTTGATCCTGATTCGCGGAGCGAAGAGACGATGAGACTGGCCGCCGAACACATCGACTGGAAAGTTCACGGGCACAGGCTACTGGACGACGTCAGCCTCACGGTGGAATCCGGCGAGACCTTCGGCCTGATCGGCCCCAATGGCTCCGGCAAGACCACCCTGCTGCGCATGCTCGCCGGACTGCGCAAGCCGAAGGCCGGGCGCGTGCTGGTCGACGGCCAGCCCATGAGCGCAATGCGGCGACCCGACATCGCCCGTGCCATCGCCTTCGTCGAGCAACAGGCGGACACCCTCGATCGGCTCGAGGCACGCGAGGCGGTCGCCCTGGGCCGGACGCCCTTCCTCTCCCCGTTGCGGCCCTGGTCCGAGCAGGATGATGCCATCGTCTCCCGTGCCCTCGAGGATGTCGGCATGCGTCATCTGGAGAATCGCCTCTGGCATACGCTGTCCGGCGGCGAACGTCAGCGCGTGCACATCGCGCGGGCCCTGGCTCAGCAACCGCGCGCCCTGCTGCTCGATGAGCCCACCAACCATCTGGACGTGCGCCACCAGTTATCGATCCTGCAACTGGTCAAGCAACTACCGATCACGGTGGTCCTCGCCCTGCACGATCTCGGCCAGGCCATGGATTGCGACCGCATCGGCGTGATGGAAGGCGGACGCCTGATCGATATCGGCCCGCCCCGGCAGGTGCTGACCCTGGATCGACTGCGGCATACCTTCAGCGTGCATGCCGATCTCATCGACGATCCGCAGGATGGTCGCACCATCCTGCGCTTTCGCCACGCGCTGTAGGTCTCTCCCGGATCCGGCCCTGCCCTTACCGCACGGGCACGAAGACCGGCGCGCCGTCGACTTCCACGGTGGTCAGGGCTTGATCATAGAGCCGTTCCAGGGCCTCGGGCACCAGCATGTCACGAGCCGCCCCCCAGCAGGCCTCGCCATCGGGATACAGCAACAGCAGATGGCTGCACCAGCGCGCCGCCAGGTTGAGGTCATGCAGGCACATCACCACGCCGCATCCCTGCCGTGCCTGCTGCTCGAGCAACGCCATGGTCGCCACCTGATGGTGGAGATCGAGGTGATTGGTCGGCTCATCGACGAGCCACCAGCACGGCGCCTGGGTCAGGACCGTGGCCAGGCTGACCCTCTGGCGTTCGCCGCCGGAGAGGCTCGACACCAGCCGGTCTTCCAGGTGCTCGAGTTCGAGACGCCGGAGCGCTTCCCGGGCTCGCGCGATATCCGTCTCCCCTTCCCGCTGCCAGGGCGACAGATAGGGATGCCGGCCGATCAACGCGGTTTCCAGCACGCTGGCGGGAAACTCATCGTGGCGCTCCTGGAACACCACGCCCAGCCGCCTGGCCACCTCCCGGCGACGCCAGCGCGACAGTGCCCTCCCTTCGAGATGCACCTCCCCGTCGCGCGGCGCCCTAAGGCCCGCCAGGGTATGCAGCAAGGTGGTCTTGCCGGCCCCATTGGGGCCCAGCACGCCCCATCGCTCGCCCGGCGCCATACGCAGGTCGAGGGGACGCCCCGAGGCACGCCCCGGCACATCGACGATCAAGCCATGCGCTTCGAGGCTCGCCATCAGCGACTCCGATAGAGCAGGTAGAGAAAGCTCGGCACGCCCAGCAACGCAGTGATCACGCCCACCGGCAATTGCTGCGGCGCGATCAGGGTGCGCGCCAGGGTATCGGCGAGCGTCAGCAGGGTGCCACCGGCCAGCAGGCTGGCCGGCAGGATCAGCCTTTGGTCGTTGCCCAGTCGCAGACGCAGCATGTGCGGCACCATCAACCCCACGAAGCCGATGCTGCCGGCGGTGGTCACCGCCACGGCGGTGAGCAGGCTGGCGACCAGATACAGCGTCCACTCCAGGGGACGCACCGCCACGCCGAGTGCGGCGGCCTGCATCCCGCCGCGCGCCAGCACATTGAGGGTGCGCCCCAGCGGCGCCATCACCACCAGACTGAGCGCGGCCACGCCCAGCACCAGCCAGGGCGAGCCCGCATAGCTCAGGTCTCCCATCAGCCAGTAGAGCATGCCGGGCAACTGCTCGACCGGGCTCACCGCCAGCAGGAAACTGATCAGGGCACTCCAGCCGGCCGCCATCACCACACCGGTGAGCAGCATGCGGGTCGGCGTCCAGCTACCCGTGCCATGCGCCAGGCCGAAGACGATCAGCGTCGAAGCCAGGGCGCCACCGAAGGCCGCCCCGGCGACCAGCGAACCGCCCAGGCCGGCCAGCATGGCCAGCAGGGCGCTCACCGAGGCACCGCCGGAGAGCCCCAGCACATAGGGATCGGCCAGGGGGTTGCGCAGCAGCACCTGCATCAGGGCGCCGGCCAGGGCGAGCAGCGCGCCGGTACCGAAGGCCGCCAACGCCCGGGGAAGCCGCAGGTCGAGGACCAGGGTGCGATGCAGCGATTCGCCACCGCCCCCGAGCACGGCGAGCAGTGCATCCGGCGACAGCGACACGCTACCCAGCGCCAGGGCCAGCCCCTGTGACAGGAGTGCCGCCAGCGCCAGCAGCACCAGCGGCCAGATACCCGTCGGTATCCCGCTGCGCCGGGTCTCAGCGTCGCTCACGTACCACCTCCAGGTGATGGCAGATCTGGCGGGTTCCCTCCAGCAGCCTGGGGGTCGCGCGCTGCACCAGGTCCGGATTGACGAAAAAGAGGTTGTCGCGACGTACCGCCGTCATGTCCGGAAAATCGCGCCAGGCCTCGAGCCAGGTGGAATCGGCCTTGCCCATCCCGCCGGTGATGATCGCTTCCGGATCCCGGGCCAGTACCGCCTCGACGCCGATGCGCGGCACCAGCGACGACTGCTCGGCGAAGAGGTTGACGCCTCCGCACAATGCCAGCGCCTGACTGATCCAGTGCTCGCCGTTGATCGTCATCAGCGGTGATTCCCAGATCTGATAGAAGACATCGACCGGAACGCTGTCGGCATGGCGTGCCCGCAGTTCGGCCACTTCCCCGCGCAGACGCTCGGCAGCCTCGTGCCCCTCGGCCTCGCTGCCGGCAAGCGCGGCGAAGCGCTCCAGGCTCGACGCGATGGCGTCGAAGTCGGCGGCATCGGAGAAGAACACCGGCGCACCGAGTTCGGGCAACCGCTCGAGCTGCTGCTCGGGATTGCCGCCGGCCCAGGCCACCACCAGATCCGGCGACAAGGCCAGCAGCGCCTCGAGATCAAGGCGATCGTAACTGCCCACCCGCGGCAGGTCGGCGGCCTCGGGAGGATAGTCGCTGAAGCTGACCGCCCCCACCAGCCGATCACCGGCACCCGCCGCGTAGAGCAGTTCGGTGACCCCGGGCGAGAGCGCCACGATACGCTCGGCCGGCGCCGGCAGGCAGACCTCGCGCTCGGCATCGTCGGTCACGCAAACCTGATCCTCGGCCTGGGCTTGCCCAGCCCCCGCCAGACCAAGCCCCAGCCAGACGGCCAGGGCCATCGGGCACCGCGTGTCGCCTCCCGCCGGCATCAACCGCCGAAGCTCACGCTGAGAAAGGCCGCACGGCCGGCGCTGTCGTAGCCACCAACAGTCTGGTACTGCTTGTCGAGCAGGTTCTCCAGCGTCAGGCGGGTCGACCAGCCCGGGGCGAAGTCCCAGCTGGCACGCAGGTCGAAGGTGGCGAAGCCGCCGAGACGCTGCTGGTTCTCGGCATCGTCGTAGCGTTCGCCCTGGGCGATCACTGAGCCGCCCAGCGTCCAGTCGCCCAGTTCGCGGTCGGCGTCGAAGCGCAGGCTTTTCTTGGCCCGACGCGCCAGCTGATTGCCGGTTTCGCGATCCTCGGGATCGGTATAGGTCAGGGCGGCACGCAGGCTCCAGTCCAGCACTTCCGCGCCGGTGGAAAGCTCCACGCCGCGAATCCGTGCACGCTCGACGTTCTCTGGCGTATCCACGAACCCATCGCCGTCGGTATCGATATTGGAGATCAGGTCATCGATATCGGTCTGGTAGAACGCCAGGTCCCAGAAGCCGCGGCCGAGCTGGCCACGCAGGCCGAGCTCGACACTTTCGGACTCTTCCGGATCAAGGTCGGGGTTGGCGAAGCCGGGATAGTAAAGATCATTGAAGGTCGGCGCGCGGAAGGCCGTGCCATAACTGGCACGCAGGGTATGGATGTCGTCGAGCTCATAGCCCAGCGCCAGGCTGCCGGTCGTCTCCTCGCCGTAGGCCTCGTTGTCGTCGTGGCGCAGCGCGGCCTGGACAGTCAGCGGCGAGAAGTCCAGCAGCGCCTGGGTGAAGACGGCTGTGTTGTCACGGCTATCCTCGTCGTAATCGACGGTGGAGTCGACGTCGTCACGGGCATATTCGGTGCCAGCGACCAGTTCATGGCGACCGAGGGCGAGGGTGTTCTCCCAGCGGGCGGTGCGAGTACGGGTATCGAAGACCGACTCACCGGTGCCGCCGTGGGTCTCTCGCTCGTCCCGCGCCTCACTGAGCGTCAGGCGGCTGCGCCAGGTGTCGGTGATCGGCAGCTCGCCATAAACGCCGGCCACCTGCTGCACGTAGTCGGTATCGCTGGGCGTACCGAAGGAATCGAACTCGGTGTTGCCTCGCGCCCGCAGCCCCAGCACCCCAAGCTCGGCGCCGCTCTCGAAGGTGTGAGAGAGGCTCATCAAGCCGGTGGTGTTGTCATAGCCCTTGTCGCCCTCTCCGTCGACGATCTCGTAGCCGTCGCTCTCCAGCCGGCTGGCGGCCACGTAGTAGCGAGTGCCGTCCTCGCTGCCCGACAGCGATGCGCTGGCGCGGCGAGTATCGAAGCTGCCGCCGCCCAGGGTAATCCGCGGGGTCGGCTCGCCCTCGCCTTCCGGCGTGAACAGTTGAACCACGCCGCCCACCGCATCGGCGCCATAGAGGCTGCCGCGCGGGCCGCGCACCACCTCGACGCGCTCGAACATGCGCGGGTCGAGAAACTCCCAGGACGGGCCGCCGGCGGTGGCGGAGCGCAGGCGGATGCCGTCGATCATCAGCGGCGTGGACTGGCTGCCGGCTCCACGCAGGTAGACACTGCTGTTCTTGCCGAAGCTGCCGTTGGAGGAAACCTCCACGCCGGGCTGGGCGCGCAACACATCGGTGATGTCGGTGGGATCCTGGCGGCGCAGCGTCGCCTCGTCGATGACCGAGACAGAGGACAGCGATTGGCTGGCCGTGCGCGGTGCCAGGGTGGCGGATACCACCACCGGATCGAGCCGCTGTTCGGTATCGGCGTCGGTGTCGTTCGGAGCGGCGTTGGCCAGCGGTGTGGCGCCCAGGCAGAGAGAAGCCAGGCCCCAGCGGAAATAGCGAGAAGTCGTCATGATGTTCGTCCCGGAGCCACACGCACCCGTGCGGCATGAACCCTTGAATGGTCGGACGCGGGACGGGTCGGGACACGGCATCTAGCGGTTGGCGGGCCCTGCCCATGGACCACCCACCGCGTCCAGGCATGCGTTCCCAGGCCGGTCTCCGGGCTGACGAGCAAGCATTGACGCTTCGGGTCGCCGCCTTCCCGTGCCAGGCACAGTGGCTTATGGCGAACCCTCGACTCGATCACCGTTGCGGGGGCAGCGTCGGACTGGCTCCATCCGGAGCGCACCGACTTCCCGTTTCATCCTGGCCCATCTGCGCGGGCCTCGGACACCTGAGAGTGCGCGTAAGCTAGCAACCGAACGTGGGGGCGTCAACGCGCCGAGCGGGCGGCACTGCGTCGTTTCAGGCAACTCGCCAGGCCATGACGCAGGTACCACACCTCATCGGCACGCACCGCGGCGTCCTGGGCGAGCCAGCCGGCCAGATCGCGCAGACGCCGATCCCGCGGCTCGAGGGGCACGATGCCCCGCCCCATTTCGGGCAGGATCAGTACCCATTCGATGTCATGCGCAGCCTCGGCCTGGTAGAGCGCCTCGAGCCGCTCGCCGAGCCGGGCCCGCAGCCGGTCGTCATCGCTCTCCGCCGCCAGGGCGGTCTCCAGCCAATGGTGCCAGCCGGTGATCACCCGCGTCCGCCCCGCCGGGCGCTCCTCGCGCCAGGGCTCTTCCTCGGCCGTCGACCAGACCGCCTCGGGAAAGCGCGAGGCTACGAGGTCGCGCTTGCCGGCGTGGGCACCGCCGATGAACAACTGCATTGCCATTCTCCTTCGCTGTACTCCAGCGACCAGCAACGCCCTTCGGCCTGGCCGACGCTGCCTTCCCAGAAATCGACGGTCTCGAAGCGCCGCCGCAGTTCGCGAATCACCCCGCCATGGGCCACCGCCAGTATCCGCCGATGCCGCTCCGCCTCGGCCGTTGCCAGCGCCTCTGTCAGCCAGGCGGAGAGACGCTCGCGCATCGCCGCGGCGGACTCGCCGTCCGGGGGCGCCGACTCCCCTTGACTGTCGATCCAGGCACGGTAGCCGGCGAGGTCCTTGAGCTCGTCATAGGTCCGCCCCTCGTAGGCACCGAAATCGAGCTCGCGCAACCGCGCATCGAAGCGCGGCGCCGGCCACGTCCGCCCTTCGGACAGGTGGGCAAGCGTCTGCCGGCAGCGTGTCAGGTCGCTGGCGTAGACGGCGTCGAAGTCCTGATCCGCCAGATGGCGACGCAGGCGATCCATGGCCGGCACAGAATCCGGCATCAGCAACGGAATGTCGCGCCGGCCCTGGTAGCGGCGCTGCCGGTTCCAGGCCGTCAGACCATGACGTACGACCACCAGCTCCAGGCGATCAACAGCAACCATAATTCCCCTCCCTCGATGGCGGCGCCGACGATGTCGCCGTTGATGCCGCCGAAACTCCGGCGCATCGCGCCGCCATAGATCACGATGAACACGGCCATGGCCAAGGCCAGCCAGATGCCTCCCGGCACCCAGGCCAGCACCGCTACGGCCGGCAACGCCGCCAGCCATGCCTCGCGATGTCCGAGACTCCTTTGCCAGGCATGCGCCAGGCCTTCGTCGCGCGCCGCCGGCACGCCCACCAGCAGGGCGACGGCCCCCCAGCGCGCCAGGGCCGGAATCGCCACCAGGGCCCAGAGGCTCGCGCCCTCGTCGAGCAGTACCCAGAGCAGCATGCCCTTCCAGGCCAGGTGAAGCACCAGGGCCAGTACCGCAAAGCTTCCGACGTGGGGGTCCTTCATGATCGCCCAGCGCCGTTCGCCGGACGACTGGCAGCCCAGGGCATCGGCCAGATCCATCAGGCCATCCAGGTGCAGGCCGCCGCTCAGCGCCACCCACCCGCTGAGCAGGGCCAGGGCGACGAGCGGCGCCGGCCAGGCATCGCGCAGCGCCATGCCGAGCAGCGCGAGCAGCACGCCGATCACGAGCCCCACCAGGGGATAGCTGCGCGCCGCCCAGCGCCGGGTCGCCGGGGTCCATGGGCAGACAACCGGCACCGGCAAGCGGGTCAGGAACTGGAGCGCCAGCAACGCTCCATAGCCTGCGTCCTTCATCCGTCGCCTCCCTTCCAGTCAATGGCCTGCCCCGCCACCACCTCGATGACCCGGTCAGCTTCCCGGGCCAGGTCCCGGTGCAGCGCCTGCAGGAAGGCCAGGTAGCGACGGGCCACGGCATGTCGAGGCGGCACGTCCTCGTTGAGATCGTTGGACACCACCACCAGATCGAGGGCCCGCCGTCTTGCCTCACCCAGCGTGCGCGCCAGCATCGCGCGCCCCTCCGACGCGTCCAGTCCGGCCTCGAACATGGCCTGGCTGGCCCACAGGGTCAGGCAATCGAGCAGCACTGCGCTGCCCGGCGTCACCCGTTCGAGCGCACCGGGCAAATCCAGCGGCGCCTCGAGGGTGATCCAGCCCTCGCCACGCTCGCGTCGGTGGCGGTCGATGCGTCGTGCCATCTCGGCATCCCCGGCACGCGCCGTGGCCAGGTAATAGCAGGCGACACCACGGGCGCCTGACGTCGCGCGAACCCGCTGCTCGGCCACTGCACTCTTGCCCGAACGGGCACCTCCTGAGACGAAGGTGATCATCGCCGCCCCCGCCAGTCGGCCAGGGCGTCGAGCAGCCGGGCATTGTCGTCTTCCTCCCGGAGGGCCAGGCGCAACCAGCGCCCTTCCAGTCCCGGGAAGTTGTGCGTGTGGCGCGCCAGGATACCGCGCCGCAGCAGAAACTCGAACATGGTCTCGGTGCCCGCCCCGCCATGCAGCAGGAAGAAGTTGGCATGTGTCTGCGGCACCGTGAAACCCAGCGCCCGCACATCCTCCGGAACCCGCCGCTGTCCGGCCAGCCAGCGCCGGGTGGCAGCGAGATAGTCGACATCGTCAAGCAGCGGCTCGACCAGGGCCTCGGCCAGCGCATTGACGCTCCAGGGGGCTCGCCATCCGCGCAGTCGATCCAGCGTGTCGGGCGCGGCCAGCAGATAGCCGAGTCGCAGGCCAGGCACGTCGAACCACTTGGTCATCGAGCGCAGCAACCACAGGTTGTCGTACTCGGCCAGCAGCGGCGTCAGCCGGGCATCGCCATCAACGAAGTCGACGAAGGCTTCATCCACGACCAGCGTCGTTCGAGTCTCGCGACCGCGCGCCAGCAGGCGCTCGACCCGCTCGCGGGCGATCAGGCTCCCCGTGGGATTGTTCGGGCGACACAGGAAGAGCAGCTCGGCATCCGCCATCGCCGCCTCCAGCTCGGCGATATCCGGCTCGAAATCCGCGCCGCGCGAGATCAGCGTCCGTACGTCCAGCCCGTGCCGCCGACACGCCATGGCGTACTCGCCGAAGGTCGGCGCCACGATCAGCGCACGCCCACCGGCATGCGCGGCGGCAGCGAGTTCGATCGCCTCGATGCCGCCATGGGTCACCATGACCCGCTCGAGCGACACGTCCTCGTGCCTGGCGATGGCCAGGCGGGCCTGCGTGCCATCGGGGTCCGGATAGCGCGTGAGGCTGTCGACCGCCCCGGCCAGCCAGTCGCTGAGCCAGGCGGGAGGCCCCAGGGGGTTAAGATTGGCGCTGAAGTCCACCACCGGATGATCGGCCGGCAATCCGAAGCGTGCCAGCAAGGGCGCGATACGGCCGCCATGCGCCGGCCAGGCGTTATCTGCCGCGTTCTTCATGCCAGCAGACCTCGCGCCATCACCAGCGCCGCCATCATGACCAGAAACATCGCCCATCCCCCGTGCATCAAGTGCAGGGCGCGCCCGATATGCCCGGCATTCAGGCCTTCCCGTGGCGTGCCCAGGGTCGCCCGGTGCGAGACCCTGCCTGCATAGTGATTGATTCCCCCGAGCCGAACCCCCAGCAGGTTGGCCGCCATGGCCTCGGGCCAGCCCCCATTGGGGCTCGGGTGGCGCGGTGCCTCATGCCAGGTGGCAGCCAGGGCGCCACGCCGCCGGTAGCCGGGTAACCACCAGGCCGCACCCCACATCGCCAAGGCGGTCAGGCGTGCCGGAATCCAGTTGGCCATGTCGTCGAGACGCGCTGCCGCGCGCCCGAAATCCTGATAGCGCGGACTCCGATGGCCAACCATCGAGTCCAGGGTGTTGACCGCCTTGTAGGCCAGCGCCAGCGGCGCGCCACCGAGCAGAGCGAAGAACAGTGGCGCGGTGATGCCATCGACGGTGTTCTCGGCCACGCTTTCCACCGCGCCCCGGGCGATCTCGGGCTCATCGAGCGAGGCAGTGTCGCGACCAACGATCATGCCCAGCGCCTGGCGTGCCTGACACGACTCGCCCCGCATCAGCGGCCGGGCCACGGCGCGGGCGGCCTCATCGAGCCCTCGCGCGGCCAGGGTCGTGGCGAGCAGATACAGCTCCACCCCGCCGGCCAGCCAGGGATTCACCGACGCCAGCACGTGCAACAGCCCCCAGGCCAGCCCCCAGGTGCCGATCACCACCAGCAGCACGAGCCAGACGCCACGTCGGCGCCGTACCCTGGGTGAGCCATGGTTCCAGGCGCGTTCCAGCCAGGCGATCACCCGACCGATCCCGACCACCGGATGAGGCAGACACCGAGGGTCGCCCATCAGCAAGTCGAGCAACGCCGCCACCGCCACCAGGCCGAGCAGTGCCGGGGAAAAGGGCTCAAACAGGGTCATGGTGCCTTCCCGTTCCACCGTCATTGACGCCGGCTCCCTCGAAGGTCGCCATCTCCGCCAGCATGGCCGTGGCCGCCTCCAGCAGGGGAAAAGCCAGGGCGGCGCCGGAGCCCTCGCCCAGGCATAGATCAAGGTCCAGCAAGGGATCGGCCGACAGCGCTGCCAGGGCATGCGCGTGCCCTGGCTCCCGGGAACGGTGGCCGAAGATCAGGCAGGAACGTACCCTCGGTTCCAGGCGACAGGCGACCAGGGCCGCGACGGTGGCGATGAAGCCATCCACCAGCGCCGGCATGCGCTTCGCGGCCGCCTCGAGGTAGGCACCGACCATGGCGGCAATTTCCAGCCCGCCCAGCTTGGCGAGCACGTCCAGTGGGGCATCGGGATCCGCTGCCCGGGCCACCAGCGCCGCCTCGATGACGTCTCGCTTGTGGACCAGCGCCGCCTGCGTCACGCCGGTCCCCTCGCCCACCAGGTCCGCCACCGGCACACCGCTCAAGACCGCCAGCATAGCGCTGCTGGCGGTGGTGTTGGCGATGCCCATTTCGCCGACGATCAGGCAACGGCAATCGGCCGCCAAAGCACGCTCGGTGGCCCGGCGACCCACGGCGATGGCCGCCTCGGCCTCGTCGCGGGACATGGCATCCTCGCGTCGCAGATTGCCGGTGGCCCGGCGCACCTTGTCGTGCACGATGCCCGCCGGCGGCAACTCGCCCGCCACCCCGACATCGACCACCTCGAGGCGTGCACCGAGACGCCGCGCGAAGACATTGATCGCCGCGCCGCCCGTCACGAAGTTGGCCACCATCTGGGCCGTCACCGAGGGCGGAAATGCCGATACGCCCTCGGCGGCCACGCCGTGGTCGGCGGCGAACACCACCACTCCCGGCGGGGTGACCGTGGGAAAATCCTCCCCGGTGATGCCGGCCAGGGATACCGCCAGGGCCTCCAGCCGTCCCAGGCTGCCCGGCGGCTTGGTGAGGGTGTCGAGATAGCGCGCGGCACGCGCGGCGCAGGCCTCGTCGAAGTCGGGGATCGGATCGTTCATGGCGTGGCTCCGGCAGGTCACGAGAGGCGACATGCTACCAGAGCCACCTCGCCACGACGCCAGCGAGCCGCGCCAAATGCCTTACTCGAGGTGCCCGGGATTGTGCAGATCACGCTCCTCCGCGGGCGGCGGCGTCCATTCGTAGAGCCAGGTCTCGGTCAGCGGCCGGTCGCCACTTTTCAGGTAGAGCCGCAGAGTGATGGGCTCGGTGCCTTCATCGGGCGGCACCACGTCGAACATTGCGCGATAGCCTTCGATGGCGTCCAGAGGCCGCGCCGAGGTGATCTCGACCCGGCCGCGCGAGGCATCGATGACGGGCTCGACCTCGACATCCTCGCCCAGCGGCATGGGGCCACCCGCGAAGTCGACCACAAAGCGCCAGCTGAAATATTCGCGTCGCTGGCCAACCACGCCACCGAGTCCGGTGCGTGTCGCCACGCAGCGCGCCAGAGAAGGCTGAGCGGGCGAGGTATCGCACCAGTAGAGGCGGTAGCCGAACAGCAATTCCTCGCCGGGTTTGGCAGGCTCGGCAGGATTCCAGAAGGCGACGATGTTGTCGAAGGTCTCGTCCAGGGTGGGCAGTTCGACAAGCTGTATCGACCCCTTGCCCCAGTCGCCCCTGGGCTCGACCCAGACGCCGGGACGGCGCTCGTAGAAGACGCCATCATCCTGGTAATGATCGAAGTCGCGGTCGCGTTGCAACAGGCCGAAACCGTGCGGCGAACGCTCGCCGAAGGCATTGAAGCGCAACCGCTCCGGGTTGGTCAGGGGGCGCCAGATCCATTCGCCGCTGTCGGTGTGGATCGACAGGCCGTCGGAGTCGTGAATCTCCGGCCGCCAATCCCAATTCGCGTCCCGGTCGTTCTCGCCGACCATGTACATGCTGGTCAGCGGCGCCACCCCGAGCCGCTCGATGGGCCGACGCGGATAGAGGGCCGCATCGACGTCCATGACGACCCCTTCGGTATCGCTGATGACGAATCGATAGGCGCCGGTGACGCTGGGCGACTCGAGCAGTGCATGGACGATGACGCTCGCCTCGTCATCCGGGGATCGCTCCAGCCAGAAGCGGGTGAAATCCGGAAACTCCTCCTCGCGCGACGCCGAGGCGGTATCGATCGCCAGGCCACGTGCCGACATGCCGTACTGCATGGAGTCGCTCACCGCGCGGAAATAACTGGCCCCCAGAAAGGCGGCGACATCGCGCTTCCAGTCATCGCGATGGTGGAGCCGGAAGCCCGCGTACCCCAGATCCTTCGGGAGCCGCTCGCCATCGACACCCGACTCGCCGAAGTCGAATCGCGAAGGGTCATAGTCGAGCTCATGGGCACGGCCATCGACGACCTCGTAGATGCGCACCGGTGTCCTGAAGTGGAGCCCCAGGTGGAACAGCTGGGCGCGAAATGCCGAGCCGGGTTCATCGCGCCACAAGGCGTGATCGGGCCGGTACTGGATCGCCTGGTAGGCATCCCAGTCGAGATTCCGGATCGGCTCGGGCAGCTCGATGGCATGCTCGCGCGGTGGCTGGGTGGACAGCTTACGGGCCAGTCCCTTGAGCCAGGCATAGTCGAAGGGCTCGCCGGCCCCGTTCCCCGGCCCGGCATGTTCCGCCGCCGCCAACAGAGTGGAGATCGGCAACAGTCCGCTGCCGCCGAGCGCTCCCGTTATCTTCAAGAAATCGCGTCGCTTCATGTCGGCTTCCTTCTCGCATGGCATCCCTGAAGAGAGCGCGGTTCCTGCGGCGCTCTCGCCGTTCCTGTGGAGCCTCGGATGGCCGCTCGAGTTCCCGTTGGTCATCACGACATGACGTTCTATACTGTATATAAATACATAAAAGAGATTCCGACATGGCCCCTCGAGTGCCCACGACCCCCGGCGCGCGCCGGGGGCGCGGCGCGACCTTCGACCCGCACAACCGCTTCGCGCCGACCCGCAGCGAGGCCGTCGACGACGGCTGGTGGCAGGAGGCGGTTCCGGAGCGCCTGGCCACCCAGGTAATGACGGAGGCGTCGCGCAGCGCCCTGTCCTGGAACCGCTCGCCGGATCTGCCCTTCGACCGCTCCCTCAATCCCTATCGCGGCTGCGAGCATGGCTGCATCTACTGTTATGCACGTCCCAGCCACGCCTACTGGGACCTCTCCCCCGGCCTCGACTTCGAGACCCGGCTGATCGCTCGCAGCGGTCTCGTGGAGCGTCTCGAGGAGGAAATGGCCAAGCCGGGCTACGTCTGTCGCCCGATCAACCTGTCCGGCAATACCGACTGCTACCAGCCCCTGGAGGCCGAGCGGGGAACGACACGCCGCGTACTGGAGACCCTGCTCGAATACCGCCATCCGGTCACACTGGTGACCAAGGGTGCGCTGATCCTGCGCGATCTCGACGTGCTGGAGGCACTGGCCGAACATCGCCTGGTGAGAGTGATGATCAGCCTGACCAGCCTGGATCGCGAACTGAAACGGACCCTGGAACCCCGCACGGCCTCTCCCGAAGCGCGGCTCAAGGTCATCCGGCGACTCGCCGAGGCCGGCGTGCCGGTCGGCACCCTGATCTCGCCGGTGATTCCCGGCCTCACCGACCATGAGATCGAGCACCTGCTGGAAGCCGCCCGCGAGGCCGGCGCCATCAGTGCCTCCTGGATGCTGCTGCGCCTGCCCCGCGAAGTCGCCCCGCTGTTCGAGGACTGGCTGAGAACCCACTATCCCCAGCGGGCCGACAAGGTGATGAGCCTGATTCGCCAGTGCCGGGGCGGCGCCGACTACGACGCCCGCTTCGGCCAGCGGATGCGCGGCGAGGGTGTTTTCGCCGAGCTGCTCGCCCAGCGCTTCGCCAAGTGCCATCGCCGCCTGGGCTTTCCGGGCGATGTCAGCCTGGACACCTCGGCCTTCCGAGCGCCCGGCGCCCAGGGCGACCTGTTTGCGCCCTGATAGCGACCCGGCAACGCCCCGGCGAAGATGACCAAACGCAGGACGGACTCAGCCCGCCTCCACCACAAAGGCCACAGCGGTGGCATCGTCCTGCAGCTTGAGCCGAGGATGGGCACTGGCTTCGGGGTCGTTCGCCTCGGCGTCGCGCAGTCGAGCGAGAATATCGCTCAACCCGCTGTCGAAGGCGGCCTCGAAGAGCTGCTCGTCAGTGAAGAGATGATAGGTATCGACGGCCCGATAGAAGCCGTCGCTCATGGCCAGCATTCGGCGCCCCGGACGCGCGGGCATCAGCACCCGCTCCAGGTCGATGGCCAGATCGGTGATGGGTTCGACGACGTCGTAGCCGAAGCGCCGGTTACGCTGTGCCTGGTTGTCGAGAATATGCGGAATGGTCGCCTGAAGGGCCTCGCCGTGGCTCGCCCCGGTGCGCGCCTTGGTCTCGCGCAGCGCCCCCACCGCCTGCTGCTCGAGCGAGCTGACCGCACTGTGGCCGAAACGGGCCAGCTTCCCTTCGTCGGTTTCGTAGAGCAGCACGCAGTCGCCGGCGCTGGTGATTTCCAGGGTGTCATCGACCAGACGTGCAGCACCAAAGCAGGCGAAGGGCAGATCCGTTCGCACGACATCGTCGGCCGAGCCCAGGGCCTCATACTCCACCGCCAGGCGACCCTGAATATCGATGACCAGTTCCCGGGTGCGCCACGCCGGGCCGACATTGGCCAGGAAGTGGTCCACGAAACGCCGCACCAGCCAGGCGGCGTCACTGGGATAGTCGCTGCGCGTGCGCCCGGCATTGACCGGCGCGGCACCATCCATCCACAGCACGCAATCCTCGGCAACACCGAGCCAATCGGCGTTGGCGTCGCCTTCCGGGTCGGTGAGTCGATCGACGATCCGGAAGCCGACCCCGCCCGCGACTCGATCCTCGAGATTCAATAGCGTCATCCGACTGCCTCCCTGTCCAGCGTTTCGTCGTCAGCCGTTCTCGCGGCGGTCCTCCAGCAGGGTTCCGCGAGCCAGCAGGTCATCCTCGTGTCCCGGCTCCCGCCAGGGCTCAGCCACGGCGTCGGCATCCCATTGCCGCATCGCCGGCAAATCGAGGAGTGTGTCGACATAGACCCTCGAAGCCTCGCCGAGTTCGAGGCCGAAGCTGCGCACGCGAAACGCCACGGGTGCGAAGAAGGCATCCACCGCGCTGAAGTCAGCGCCGGCGAGGAAGGGACCACCGAAGCGCGACAGTCCTTCCTGCCACAGCTCGTCGAGTCGCTCCAGTTCCTGCTCCAGGGCGGCCGAGGGCGACGACAGGCGCACCCGTGCGGCACAGTTCATCGGGCATTCGTCACGCAGGGCGCCGAAGCCGGCATGCATCTCGGCGCTGGCCGAGCGCGCCCAGGCCCTCGCCGCCTCGTCCCGCGGCCAGACGCCCGCGTGCCGCTCGGCCAGGTACTCGACGATCGCCAGCGACTCCCAGATGCCACGCTCGCCATCCTCCAGGCAGGGCACCTTGCCGGTGGGCGAGAAGGCACGGAAACTCCGCCAGCTCGAACCGGTATCGAAGGCGGTGAGCTGCTCCTCGAAGGGAATCTCCAGATGGCGCATCAGCACCCAGGGGCGCAGCGACCAGGAAGAGTAGTTCTTGTTGGCGATATGCAAGCGGTACATCGGTTCACCTTCCTTGTGACGTTGTGGCATGGACCGTCAACGCTGACACAAGCCGTCACGATTCGCCATGACTCACCGCCACCTCGTAGCCGGTGAACTTGCGCAGGTTGATCACGCCGCTGTCCAGCATCAGGTACTGGCCCTTGATGCCCATCAGCCGCCCCGCCACCTCTGCCCGCTTGTCGAAGTTGTGCGAAGCCACCTTGGTGGGATATTCGAGCACCGGGTACGTGAAGCTGCGGGGCGAGGCGTCGAGTTCGCGGATGGCATCGGCACCGAAGCGCTCGCGCAGCTCGGCAAGCCCGGGGGCGAGGCGCTCGAGCAGGCGGTCGCGCTCGCCGGGCAGGTCGAGTTCCGGTGTCTCGCCCTTGAGCATGGCACGCCAGTTGGTGCGATCCGAGACCTCTTCCTTGAAGAGCATCTCGACGAAGCCGGACTGCTGGCGGGAATCGACCTCGAGGATCGGCAACGCCTGGATGGCGCCCTGGTCGAGCCAGCGGGTCGGCACCTGGGTCGCACGCGTGATGCCGACCTTAAGGCCGGAGGCATTGGCCAGATAGACGATGTGAGGCTGGAAGCAGTGGCTCTCGCCCCACTCCGGCTCACGGCAGGTACCCTGAAAGTAGTGGCACAGCTCCGGCTTCATGATGCAGGTATCGCAGCGAGCGAGTCGCTTGAAGCATGGGTAGCAATGGCCCTGACCGAAGCTCTTGCGGGTCGCGCGACCGCAGTTCGTGCAGGCGATGGCGCCGCTCCAGGCAAGTCGCAGTGGCTCGCCCAGCAGCGGTCCGAGGGGCAGGCGGTCGTCGCCGGCGCGCAATGTATAGCGAGCGGGGTCGCCGGGCTCGACGGCCATCTTGGCCAGGCAGCCCCTCGCCAGGCTGTCAGTCACGGCCGACGTCCTGTCCCAGGCCGGCCATTTCCGGGGAAACATTGCCGCCGCCACTGTCGGCTCCGCAGGTACGCCGCTCGAGGTAGCCGACACGCTGCTCCTCGGGTACGCCATTCTCCACCTCGTAGCGCATCACCGCCTCGAGGCAGAGTTCGGTCTGCTCGGGGGTGAGGAAACGGCCATCCGGCCACTTGCGCAGCGACACCGCCTGCTTGAGGCTGGCATAGATGTCGGGCGTCATCTGCTGGATCATGCGCTCGAAGGTCATATCGCTCATCGGGAATCTCTCCAGGGGACGGCAGGCTCAGCGCCGGTAGCGCTTTTGCCTGGAATGATACCAGCCCAGCACCAGCCCCACGACCAGCCCGCCGAGATGCGCCTCGTTGGCCACATTGCCGAAGCCCACCAGGGCGGCAACATCGGTCATGGTGAAGACCATCCAGGCCAGCATGAACACCACCAGCATCTGGGGCACGAAGAAGCCGCTGCCGGGCCGCCGCCGCGACATCAGCCAGACATAGCCCAGCAGCGCGAAATCGACCCCGGACATGCCGCCGAACAACACGGTGCCGGTGGCATATTGCGCCAGGTTGCCGCCGATGCCCGACAACAGCAGTAGCGTCAGCATCCGCCGGCCGCCATGGATCGCCTCGATCTGGCGACCGAAGAACCACAGCCAGAGCATGTTGAAGATCAGGTGCATCCAGCCGAAATGCAGGAATATCGGTGACAGCAACCGCCAGACCTGGCCGCTGGCCAGCCCCTCGGCGAGGCTGCCCGTCACCGGCTGCCCATTGACGATGCCCACCGGCACGATGGTCAGGGCGGCGATCACCAGATCACCGAACAGCCAGGTGGCGGCGAATACCAGCAGGCACAGGCCCAGCGCCAGGGAGGTGACCGGTGCGCGGCGAAACGGTGTCAGCCACTGGGAACCACTGCCACGGTTCGCCTTGCCGCCCGCGGGCATCAAGGGCTCGCCGCGCTGCCATTGCTCGAGCAGCCCGCGCAGCGCCTCCAATTGGGACGGGTCGACCAGCCACAGGACCTGGCCGTCATCCTCTTCGGTGATGCGATGACCAATGCGATGCGCCCAGAGCGCCTGACGCAGCTCGCGCAGGTCGGCATCGCGCGGCAACAGGATTACCCGATACATGAACCCTCCAGGACTCTACGCCCGAAGTCGCGGGCGCGGGTAAGACGCACAAAAAGAAAAGTCCGGTGGAGGGGGCCACCGGACAAGAGCAAGGGATCATTCAAGGGAACACTTACTCTGATGGACGATATGAAGCCGAGTTCAATCATGAGCCGAATTTTCGTGTAACAGATTGTATCAATCGAAATCGATCTCCTGGGGCATCGCGCGGGCACGCTCCTCGAGGGGCACGTCGACCCACACGAAACGATCGGCATCGAGCCGCTCCTCGCCGCTCCAGCGATAGGCCACCAGGCGCCCGAACTTGACGGCACTGTAGTCCAGGCAAGCGATATTGGGTGCCGGCAGAGCGGGAATGCCCTCGCACCAGTAATGGCCGATGAACAAGGGCGGCTGATCCGGGCCGTAATAGCTCAGTCGCGCACGATCCTCAGCGCTCAATTCGCGCGCTTCCAGTTCATCCGGCAGATTGTCCGGCTGAAAGACCACATCCCCCCAGGTGCGCGGCTGCCTGGCCCAGAAGTGGGCGCGGAAACTGCTCCGCGTAAAGCCATCGCCGGAGTGGATACGCATGCCATCGGGCAAGGACAGATGGCTCCCCCGGGTCAGGCGGTCGAGAATCAGGGAAGCTCGCGTGCCGGGACGCATCGCCTCGGAGAGGAAATCCAGATCGATGCGCGTATCGGGACGCTGCCGGCGCAACTCGTCGATCAATGCCTGATCCCAGCAGGCGTGCACCACCCGCAACCCGTCGAGCTCCAGACACAGCGGAATATCCAGGAACCACGCCAGCGTCTGCTCCCACTCCTCGGGATGATCGCGATATTGCGCCAGGGTCTCCCTGACGATGCGATTGTGACGAGGGGTATGCTCGCGAAGCCACTCCCGGTCGGATTCGGCGGGCGCCCGATGACAATAGGCGAGCGCGTTGACCTCATGATTGCCGAGCACGATCAGCGCTTCACCCGCCTCTACCATGCGACGCGCGATGGAGACCGCCAGACGTATGCGCGGTCCCCGGTCGATGAGATCGCCGAGAAAGATCACCTTGCGGCGCGAATGACGATAGACCCCGTCCCGCTGGTGGTAACCGAGACGCTCGAGCAGCGTGGCCAGGGTGGCGCCGCAACCATGCACGTCACCGATCAGGTCATAGCCCTCGAGGGCATCTCGTTCGCTCACCTCAGTCTCCTAGGTGGTTGCTCCAGCCCAGCTTGCTGCGCAGGACCTCGTAGAAATTATGGCCCAGCGGATGCACTAGCTGAACCCGCTGTGGCTTGCGACGCACCACCAGGACATCGTCGGGCTTGGCCACGGCACGTGTCTGGCCATCGCAACTGATGTGCGGGTATGTCTGATTGGTCTCGCCGATGTGAATGCGGATCTCGCTGGCCGCGTCGATGGCGATAGGCCGGCTCGACAGGGTATGCGGGAACATCGGTACCAGGGTGATCACATCCAGCTTGGGATGCATGATCGGACCACCGCCGGACAGGGCATAGGCGGTCGACCCGGTGGGCGTGGCGATGATCAGGCCATCGCTGCGCTGGCTGTGCACGAACTGGCCGTCGATGAACAGCTCGAACTCGATCATGCGCACCGCCTTGCCGGGATGCAGCACCACCTCGTTGAGGGCATCGCCATTGCCCATCAGGGTATCGCCACGGTAGAGCTCGGCATCGAGCAGGAAGCGCTCCTCGACCTCGTAGCGCCCCTCGAGCACCTCGCCGACCCGCTCCTCGAGTTCATCGGGAGAAATATCGGTGAGAAACCCCAGACGACCGCGATTCACGCCAAGCACCAGGGTACCGCTGTGGCACAGGGTGCGCGCTGCACCCAGCAGGCTGCCGTCGCCGCCGACCACGATCACCAGATCGCACAGCTCGCCGAGCAGACGACGACTGGCCTCCGGATGGCCATGGTCGAGCAGTACCGTGGCGGTGCGGTCCTCGATGATGACGTGGTAGCCGGCGGCGTCGAGAAAGCGACTCAGTCGCTTCAGGGTCTCGACCACCTTGGCGCTGCCCAGCCGTCCGATCAGACCAATGTTCTTGAAGGCTTGCATGCGCGGGTCCCTCGCTTCGCGACGGACCATTATGGCGACACTGTCAAAAGGGGGCAAACCGCTCCGGCTCAGGCGGTTTGCAACGTGCGGCGCTGCCACCAGTCATTGAGCGCCAGCGAGCCGATGATGATGGCACCGCCCAGCATCAGGCGCGGCAGATCGGCATCCTGGTTCCAGATCAGCAGATTGACCAGCAGGCCGGCCGGCACCAGGGCATTGTTCATGATCGCCAGGGCGCCGGCATCGACCCGCACGGCACCGAGATTCCAGAGGAAGTAACCGGCCCCCGAGGCCACCAGGCCCAGCCAGGCCAGCACGCCCCACTGCACCCCCGTGGTCGGCAGATCTCCCGCGTCGCCCAGTATCAGGAAGGCCGGTACCGCCACCGCCAGCGCGCCCAGATAGAACCAGCCGAATACCGACAGCCTCGGCAGCGAGTCGGGCAGGCCCGCCGACAGGCGGCGATAACCGACCTGCCCCAGGGCAAAGCACAGGTTGGCGCCCTGTACCACCAGAAATCCCAGCCAGTAATCGTCGGTGAGCCCCTTGTAGCGGATCACCGCGGCGCCGAATACCGCCAACGCCGCCGTGAGCAGGTGGAAGGGCGTGAAGCGCTTGAACAGTGCATCGTCGAGCAAGGCGATATAGAGCGGGGTGAGCACGGTGAACAGCAGCACCTCGGGCACCGACAGCAACAGGAAGGCCTGGTAGGAAAAGATGTACATCACGCCGAGTTGCACGGCGCCCAGGGCCATCAATGCCAGGCGCTGCCGCCCCCGCAGCAGGCGTGGACGCAGCACCGGCAGGAAGACCAGTGTCGCCAGGGTGATGCGAGTCATCACCGCGAAGTAGCTGTCCACCTGGCCGGCCAGGTAGACGCCGATCAATGAGAACGAAAAGGCCCACAGAGCGGTGACGCCAACGAGATAGCCCAACGGTCAACTCCTGTTCATATCGAGGGTTGACGGGGATTATACCTGTGTCCTTGGCGCTGCCAAGCTCGTCCGCTTGCCAGTGGCGTCTCGCCGATGTCACGCACGTTACCGAGCGTCGCCACCCCTTCGAGGCCGCAGGAGCCAGAACATCGCATAGGCGATCCCCGGCAGCCAGCCCAGCAGCCACAGCACCAGAGCCAGGACGACTCGACGCGCACCGGCGCCGGCCAGGGCCAAGGCCAGAGGCGGCATCAGCACGGCCAGGATCATCACCGCGGCGAAAGGCTCGGGGCGTGTGGATACCGGGGCCGAACGCGGGGAAGCGGGCGCTTCTTCCGGCTCGGCGGTTCGAGCGGCGGACGCGTCGGGTTCGGCCGGCGCAGCCGCCGGCGGCGTGAAATGGCCAACGCTGTCGTCCGACTGGCCACCCTGCGCCTGCGCGCCTTCGTGCTCCTCATGTTCGAGGAACCGCTGATGCGCCTCGTGGTCGATCTTCTGCTCCAGGGCCTCGGCCCCTTCGGCCAGCGTCTCGTGATAGCGCTCCCAGTCCTCCCAGTCATGCGGGGTACCTGCCTTGGGTCGATGGTCACCGGACTCCCGGGCACGGTACCAGGCCTTCTCCTCCAGGGTGTTGGGGCGCTCCTTGTCACGCTCTCCATCCAGTCCCTTGCGGGCCAGGTATTCACGGGCATCCATGGGGCATCTCCAACAGTGATCGTGGACACGAACGATTCATGGAACCATTGTGCCATATTGGAGTGGGCCGGCCCGAGGCGGGTTCCTTCCCCCCGCCCTCATTCCGTGCGAGTCGACTATGCTGAAACCGTGGCAGCCCCCGGACCATCCCGGCGCCCCGGCGAACGCCAGTCGCCCCGGTCCCGCCGGATACCTTTCCGGACGAGGCTCACCATTGTCGGCACAAGGAGAACCGCCATGCCCAAGAAGGCCCCCACCATCGTGCGCGAAATCATGTCCCGCGACTGCTATCGGGTCTCCGGCAAGACCTCGGTGTCCACTCTGGCGGAGGGGCTCTCGCTGCACCGCCTGCCCGGGGCGCCGGTGGTCGATGAGCACGATCACCTGATCGGATTCATCTCCGAGCAGGATGTTCTCGGCAAGGTGCTGGAAAGTGCCTATCTCAACGATGAACCGCCCCTGGTCAGGGAGCTGATGCGCCATGAAGTGCTGTCCGTCACGCCCAACAAGAGCATCATCGACCTCGCCCAGGAAATGCTGGGCGCCAAGCCCAAGATCTACCCGGTCACCGAGCAGACCCGGCTGGTCGGTATCGTGACCCGCCGCGACGTGCTGAACGCCATCCTGCGCATGCGCCACAGATGAGAATTCCAGATACCATCGGCATCGCCCCGGGCGATGGAAGGCAAAAAAAAGCCGCCCCATGGGATGGGGCGGCAAGGATCGATTATGCAAGCCAGAACAACATTGCTAGCGACTGCCATCGCGATGACGATGTTGTCTGTGCTTGATATGACAACGCTGACGAAAAAAGTTCGTCACGTTCGCAATTTTTTTCAGAGCCCGCCTCTGTCCCCTCTCGCGCAGCCGGCCAGACAACAGGGTTGTAATCATTAACCCTCTGGATATACTGGGAAACCTCGCGGGTGTAGCTCAATGGTAGAGCAGAAGCTTCCCAAGCTTAAGACGAGGGTTCGATTCCCTTCACCCGCTCCACTTTACAGCCCGTCGCGCCGCCTGCCGGCTCCGAGCGTCCCATGGCCCTGTTCCTGACCGTCTTCGCCGTCTGCATGCTGATCTTCGGCGGTATGGTCATCATTCTCTTGTTGTCCCATACCCCGCGCTATCGCACCGAGCCCGAGCATCTGCTGACCCTGTTCGACAAGGCACTCGAGAATCGCGTCGGCGAGACCGAGTGGAATGCCCTCATCGGTTATCCGATCCGTCATGATGAGTATCTGGAAAGCGTACGCCGGCGCGCCCGACATCTGATGGATGAACACGGCCGCCACGGGCGCGTGGCACGGGGCAAGCCGCTGCTCGACACCGAAGGGCAGGAGGAACTCTCTGCCCTGCGCGATCATCTGGCGGCCCACACGCAACTCAAGCGCAAGCGGGAACAGGAATGAGGGTCGACGCAGGATCGGGTATCATGGCGTGAGCATCTCACGGACTCGTCTCGCCGGAGGCCCGCGATGACCAGCGCGATCCGCCAGATTCCCCTAGACACCGCCGTTCATCACCACGCCCATGACTTCCATCAGATCGTGATCGGCTTGCGTGGCCAGGCGGAATTCGAGATCGAAGGGCTGGGAGGTTCCATCTCGGCGCTGTCCGGCTGCATCGTCCCGGCCAACCATGTCCACTATTACGCCGGCACCGGCGACAACCACCAGCTGATTCTCGACCTGCCGGAAAACGCCCTCTCGCTGACCGGCCACCAGCACGAGCTGGTGCGGTTGTTCGATGCGCCCCGCTTCTTCTCCCTGGACGCACCCCTGGAACGCTATCTCGACTTCGTGGTGCACGAGCTGGACCTGCTCTCCCGGCAAGGACGTCTGAGCGCCTTGCAGCAGGAACGCCTGACCACGACACTGCTCGGCTCCCTGCATGCTCGACTGGCCCAGGACACGCCCATCCGGAGACGCCAGCTCGACCTCACGGCCCTCGACCGTTTCATCGACCGCCACCTGGGGGCTCCCCTGCGGGTCGCCGATCTGGCCGCCGAGGCCTGCCTGAGCGAGACCCACTTCACTGCACGCTTCCGCGAACAGACCGGCCTTTCCCCCTGGCAGTATGTATTGCGCCGCCGTCTCGATACCTCCGAGCGCCTGTTGCGCGAGAGTCACCTGCCACTCTCGGAAATCGCCGCCCTGACCGGCTTCGCCAACCAGAGCGCCTTCTCCCGGTCATTTCGCCGCGCCTTCGGCCATCCGCCGAGCCAGGTGCGCTCGACCTCGGCCCGATCCCTCGGCGCCCCGGCACTTCAATGCTAGACTAAGGTCTAACATCTTCTTCATGTCCCGTTAACAGCATTGAAATCGTCAAATCCATCCGTGGATTCGACAAGCAGAGTTCGATGAAGCCCCCTACCCTCATAGGATGCCCTTGGTGCGCTGGCGGACCGATGCCGGCGGGACGCACCACATCCTGTGACGACGGGCTCTAGACCGGGGAAGATTCATGCTCAATGCCAACGATATGCTGGATAACGCCACCTGGCGCCAGGAACTCGACACGCTTTTCACCAAGGTCAGTGACCATTATGTGGTCGACGAGAACGCCTATGTCGAAGAACTGATCAAGGCGCTCGGTACCGACGAGCGCGACTTCGCGCGCATCGCCGACAAGACGGCGGAACTGGTGCGCGAAATCCGCGAGATGGACACCGCGGTGGACACCATCGACGAGCTCCTCCAGCAGTACAGCCTGGATACCCATGAAGGCCTGATGCTGATGTGCCTGGCGGAAGCCATGCTGCGCATTCCCGACAAGGCCACCGCCGATGCCTTGATCGAGGACAAGCTCGGTCCTGCCGACTGGAAGTCCTATCTCGGCCAGAGCGAATCCTGGATGGTCAATGCCTCCACCTGGGGGCTGCTGATGACCGGTCGCGTGATCACCATGGACAAGCCCCAGGAAGGCCGCCCCTCCGGTTTCATCAACAAGATGGTCAACCGCATGGGCGAGCCGGTGATCCGCCGGGCCATGGTCGAAGCGATGAAGGTCATGGGCAAGCAGTTCGTGCTGGGCCGCGACGTCGACGAGGCGCTCAAGCGCTCCAAGCCGCTGTTCGACCAGGGCTATACCTACTCCTACGACATGCTGGGCGAGGCCGCCCGCACCCGCGACGACGCCAAGCGCTACTTCGATGACTATGCCAATGCCATCGAGCGGGTCGGCAAGGCCAGCGCCCGGCTGTCGGACAAGACGCCGTCACCGTCGGTTTCCATCAAGCTCTCCGCCCTGCATCCGCGCTACGAGTTCGGTCGTCGCGAACAGGTTCTCGAGGAGCTCGTCGCCAGCACGCTGGAGCTGGTCCGCATGGCCCGCGAGCGCGATGTCGCCGTGACCATCGATGCCGAGGAGGTCGATCGCCTGGAGTTGTCCCTCGAGGTGTTCCGTGCCGTCTACGAGCACGATGTCTGCCGCGGCTGGGGCCATTTCGGCCTGGTCGTCCAGGCCTACGCCAAGCGCGCCCTGCCGGTACTGCACTACATCAACCGCCTGGCCGAGACCCAGGGCGACGAGATTCCGCTGCGCCTGGTCAAGGGCGCCTACTGGGACACCGAGATCAAGGAATCCCAGCAGCTCGGCGTCGAGGGCTATCCGGTCTATACGCGCAAGGCGGCCACCGACGTCGCCTACCTGGTGTGCGCGCGCTTCTTGCTGTCGGACGCCACCCGCGGGCGAATCTTCCCGCAGTTCGCCACCCATAACGCCCACACCATCAGCACCATCCTCGAAGTGGCCAACGAGGCCGATCGTTCCTTCGAGTTCCAGCGCCTGCACGGCATGGGCGAGGCCCTCTATGCCGCCGCTCTCAAGCGTGCGCCCCAGGGCACTTACTGCCGCATCTATGCACCGGTGGGCGCCCACAAGGACCTGCTGCCCTACCTGGTCCGTCGCCTGCTCGAGAACGGGGCCAACTCGTCCTTCGTCCACCAGTTGGTCGACCCCAAGGTGCCGGTGGAATCGCTGTGCGTGCACCCCGTGGAAACACTGCGCCATTACGACACCCTGGCCAACCCGCAGATCCCCCTCCCTCGGGACATCTACGGCGAGAAGCGACTCAATTCGCGGGGCGTCAACCTCAATATCCGCAGTCACTACGACCCGCTGATGCGGGCCATGCGCGAGTGCATGGAAACCACCTACGAAGCACGCCCGCTGCTGGCCTTCGACGTCGCCACCGACCCCGAGCTGGTGCATGACGTTACCTGCCCTTATGACCGTCGCAAGAAGGTCGGCAGCGTACTCTGGACCAGCAAGGAACAGGCCCAGCGCGCCGTGGATGCTGCCTGGGCGGCCTTCCCCCGCTGGGACGCCACCCCGGTCGCCGAACGCGCCGCCATCCTGCGCCGCTTCGCCGAGCTGATGGAAGAGCACATGGCCGAGTTGATGACGCTGTGCTCCCGCGAGGGCGGCAAGCTGCTGACCGATGGCGTCGCCGAGATTCGCGAAGCCGTGGATTTCTGCCGCTATTACGCGGCCCAGGCCGAGGAAATCTTCGGCGAGCCGATCCAGTTGCCGGGGCCGACGGGCGAATCCAACGAGCTGGTGATGAGCGGCAAGGGCGTCTTCGCGGCGATCAGCCCCTGGAACTTCCCGGTGGCGATCTTCTGCGGCCAGATGATGGCCGCGGCCGTGGCCGGCAACACCGTGCTGGCCAAGCCCGCCGAGCAGACCTCCATCATCGCCCACCGGGTCGTCGAGCTCCTCCACCAGGCCGGCATGCCCCGGGACGTGGTCCAGCTGCTGCCCGGTGACGGCCCCACCGTGGGCAGCGTGCTGAGCGGCGACTCGCGCATCACCGGCGTGGTCTTCACCGGCGGCACCGACACCGCCCAGATCATCAACCGCTCCCTGGCCGAGCGCCAGAACGCGCCGCTGCCCACCCTGATAGCCGAAACCGGCGGCATGAACGCCATGATCGTCGACTCCACCGCCCTGCCCGAGCAGGTCGTCAACGACGTCATCCACTCGGCCTTCCAGAGTGCCGGCCAGCGCTGCTCCGCCCTGCGCGTGCTGTACCTGCAGGACGACGTGGCCGACCGCGTCATCGAGATCCTCAAGGGCGCCATGGATGAACTCCACGTCGGCGATCCCCGCGATCTGGGTACCGACGTCGGGCCGGTCATCGATGAAGAGGCCCGCGAGAATCTCCAGGCGCATATCGACAAGCTCAAGGGCGAAGGCCGCCTGATCGCGGAAACGAAACTCGACGCCGCTCATACCGCCGATGGCACCTTCATCGCCCCGACAGCCTTCCAGATCGATGGCATCGAGACACTCGAGCGCGAACAGTTCGGTCCCATCCTGCACATCGTGCGCTACAAGGCCCGGGAACTGGACGCCGTCATCGACTCGATCAATGGCCGTGGCTATGGCCTGACCTTCGGCGTGCACAGCCGCAATGAATCCTTCGCCGAGGATATCGCCCGTCGAATTCGCGTCGGCAACGTCTACGTCAACCGCGACATCATCGGTGCGGTAGTAGGGGTTCAACCCTTCGGCGGCCAGGGCTACTCCGGCACGGGTCCCAAGGCGGGCGGCCCCAATTATCTGCCGCGCTTCGCCACGGAAAAGACGGTGACCATCAATACCGCTGCGCTGGGCGGCAACGCATCACTTCTTGCCATGGGCGACGACTGAACCGCCATTGCCATCATCGGCACAAGGCACCGCACTTTGCATGGCACCACGCCATGCAAAGTGCAGGCTGCCGATTCCCGGGCACCGGTGAATCATCAATGACAAGGTCTTGCCATAATCACTACAATCGGAGGCCTCATGGAAGATACAGCGCACGCCAGGCTCACGCTTTCCCTCATGGTAATCCTTGGCTCCCTGAGCTTTCTGGCCGTTCCGTTCGCTGACTTCGGCAGCATCATTTCGCATATCTTCCTGGCCACCGGCATCTGCACCATTGGCATGCATGTCGGGAAAAATCCCTGCTGCATCACCACGATCTCACCGATCTCGGCATCGGCATGCTTCATGCCCACCCTGTCGGCTTCCCAGCCGGGACGAACAATGCCGAAACCGTCGGTCGGGATACCGATGACAATACCCATATGGATCGGGAGGGCCACGATGCGCAATCGATACTGACTTTGCTTTCAACTGTCCTGCGGGGCTAGTCTGCCTGGACTGCTTCACCCCATCCAAACGGTCCCTGCTTGTCATTAAGGAAGACAATGATTCCCTTACCGATCCCTGCCTTCCCTAGTGGCAACAAGCAAGACGTAAGGAACTCCTCATGATCGAAAACGATGCCACCATCGGCATTACCTTCGTCCGCTCCCTGATCGTGATGCTCGTCATCGGCGTTCTGGCCTGCCTACGTACCAACAATCCGTCGGAGCTGTATCCGGCCTAATAAACTGGAGGGCTTTTCATGGCTATCGGTGTTTGGATCAGTCTTTTTGCTTACTTTGCGCTCATGATCGCCATTGGCGTCTATGCCATGCGCAGAGCCACATCCTCATCCGAGGATTACATGCTGGGTGGACGAGCACTCAGTCCCAAGGTCGCGGCCCTGTCGGCCGGGGCTTCGGACATGAGTGGCTGGTTGCTGCTGGGCTTGCCCGGGGCGCTGTTCGCTTCAGGCCTGGGGTCGGCCTGGATCGGCATCGGCCTGCTTGTCGGCGCCTTCTTCAACTGGACCCTAGTGGCGCCCCGTCTTCGTGAACAGACGGTTCACTACGGCAATGCCATTACCATCCCATCCTTCCTGGCGAATCGCTTCCCGACCCAGGCACTGTCGCTGAGAACGGTGTCGGCCATCGTGATCGTCATCTTCTTCGCGGTCTACACGGCTTCTGGCCTGGTCGCGGGCGGCAAGCTGTTCGAAAGCGCGTTCTCCGGCATCTTCAACTTCGGCGGCCTGAGTGACTATGCGGCCGGCGTCATCATCACGCTGGGTGTGGTACTCGTCTATACCGTGGTTGGCGGTTTCCTGGCCGTGAGCATGACGGACTTCGTGCAGGGCTGCATCATGATGCTGGCACTAGTGATCATGCCGGCGGTCGTGCTCTTCGGCGAAGGTGGCGGCGGTTTCTCCCAGGCGTCACAGACTCTGAATGAAGTCGATCCCTCGCTGCTCTCGTGGACGGAGGGACTGACCTTCATCGGCTGGTTGTCGGCGGTGACCTGGGGACTGGGTTACTTCGGGCAGCCGCACATCATCGTGCGCTTCATGGCCATCCGCAACCTCAAGGATGTTCCGACTGCCCGTAACATCGGCATGGGCTGGATGCTCATCTCCCTGATCGGGGCGGTCTCTCTGGGTATCTTCGGCCGTGCCTATGCCATCCGCAATGGCCTGGACGTTCAGGACCCGGAAACCATTTTCATCATCCTGGCCAATCTGCTGTTCCATCCGCTGGTCACCGGCTTCCTCTACGCTGCGTTGCTGGCTGCGGTCATGAGCACCATTTCCAGCCAGCTGCTGGTGTCTTCTTCTTCGCTGACAGAGGATTTCTATCGCCTGTTCCTGCGCAAGGAAGCAAGCAGCAAGGAGTGCGTGACTATCGGCCGAATCAGTGTCGTGCTGGTTGGCCTGGTGGCGGCGGTCATTGCATCCAACCCGGATTCTCAGGTCCTGGGTCTGGTCAGTAACGCCTGGGCAGGTTTCGGTGCCGCCTTTGGTCCGCTGATCATCCTGTCGCTGATGTGGCCGCGTACCAATGGCGCCGGCGCCATTGCCGGCATGGTCGTGGGTGCCGCCACCGTCATGATCTGGATTGCACTGGGCTGGAACGCCGAGTTCATGGGTGGTCCCGGTGTCTACGAGATCATTCCCGGCTTCATCGCTGCCTTTATTGCCATCATGGTAGTGAGCAGCGTCACCAAAGATGCGGGGGAATACCAGCACATCTCTCACTGAAACGCGCACGACGCACTCAACGCGGTGAAAGGGGCTCCTTCGGGAGCCCTTTTTGCTGTCTGCCAGGCACACACACCCTGACGCTCATGCTTGTGAGCTGGTCTATAACGACCAAGCACGCCCTATCAGCAACAAGGCAAACCCCCACAGGGCAACCTGACTCCAGGGAGCCTTGACCAGTGCTTCCAACCGATACATGCCCGCCTCCTCGACCAGGGGGCGCGCGAATGCCGCCCCCAGGGCCCAGACGCCCAAGGCAACCAGGGGAAGGCGCAGGCCGAATGGCAGTCCTTGTATCAACTCCGGGCGCCACAGCAACCAGGCCGCCAGGACAGCCGCCAGCAGTAACGCGCCGATGTCGAGGTGCACTCGAGAGATCAGGGGCCGATCCGTCATGCTCGCCTCCGCCGCCGATGTCACGCTTTCAGTGAAGACGATTCCTGGCTAGCTGGCGAGTCATGATTCACAATGTGCAAATACTGTACAAGAACTGTCGCCGATTGCTGTCATTAACAAAAAGTTCCATTGAATCGCCCCATATATTGCTATCGACACCATAGATTTTTTTTACAAGACGTTTAGAAACACTGTTTCCTATAATACTTCCTGAAAGATGCGAACGGCGCTGTCGGGTTGACAGCACCGGCATCCGAAACACCACAGGGAGGATTCTCCATGAAAGCGACTCGTCTGATTTCTGCCACTGCCTTCGCCGCAGCCACTCTTTTCGCCGCCCAGTCCGCCATGGCGTATCAGGCCGGCGACATCTACGTGCGTGGCGGTTACGCCAAGTCCGACGTGAAGAGCGACAACGGCAAGGTTGCCCACCAGGACGTCAACGTCTCCGATGAGAATGGCATCGCCTATGGCCTTGGCTACCTGTTCACCGACAAGCTGGGCGTCGAGCTCAACGGTACAGAGGCCATGGAGCATGACATCACCGGCGGCAGCTTTGATCGCACCCCGGTCAACCTGATGCTCAACTACTATCCGATGGGCGGTACTGACTCACGCATCCAGCCCTATGCGGGCGTCGGTCTCAACTACACTCACTTCTCCAATGAGTCTGTGAGTGGCATGGACCTCGACGACTCCTACGGCGCTGCCGGCCAGGTGGGCGTGGATCTGGCCCTGACCGACAACATCCTGGTCGGTGCCTTCGCCAACTACGCCGATGTGGACAGCGACGTGGACATGCACGGCCACGGCGCAGGCAAGGTCAAGCTCGACCCCCTCACCGTCGGTGGTGGCCTGACCTACCGCTTCTAAGCGTCTCCAGCGCTACAACCACGACGCCGGGCCCATGGCCCGGCGTCGCTGTTTCGGCACTACTGGTTTCTGGCATCCATACCAACGAGGCCCTCCACATGGAGGGCCTCGTTATGTCTGGCGATGGAATTGTGCCTGGCGATGGACTGGCTTCAGCGCGGACTGTGGCGTGACAACCCCAGGGCGGCCAGGGTCCGGTCATCCAGTCCGGCGACTGCCGGTACGTCGGCCAGCCAGGCATGATAGTCGGCCGAGAGAAAGGCCTGACCGCACAACAAGTGCTCGAGATACTCGCGCGCAGGCCGCAACGCATCGGCGGTGGTCCCCGGCCTGGCGATGTATACCCAGGCCTCGATGGCACCTTCGGCCGTCTCGATGGGCAGGCGGTGTCGACGATATTCATCGGGATGACCCTCGAAGGGGTCCATGTCACGGATCTGTTCGGGAGACGCCAGCTCGAACAGCACCCCTTCGACACGCTCTCCCGGTCGTGGCGCCACGTTGGCATGGCTGATACCGGGGACCTTCGAGGCCTTGTCGAACCTCAGCACATGGTCGACCAGCACGCCCGCCACGGCACGACGCGTATCACCGATGCGCGCTTCGACCCGCGCCGGATTCATGTTGCTGCCATAGGCGAAGTAATAGGGCATGGGCGCCTCAGAGGCTGTTTACCAGTGTGACGAGCGACGGCCCGGCAAGGCGGAATCGGCCTTTCAATTTTCGGTGACCAGGGTGTCGATACGTTCGACAGCCTTGCCCATCAGGATTCGGTCACTGTTGCGCGCCCCTTCCTGAGTCAGATAGGCCTCCACCGCCGGCGCCACGTCGCAACTCGCGGGCATGGGCCCCTCCGCCGCGACCAGCTCATCGAGCCTGGCGATGAACACGAAGCGCAGCCATTGCGGCAGGCTCATGGTATCGACGCAGAATGGCTGGGCGCTGTCGAAGGCCGCTGGCTCGGGGCGCTCCAGGCGCCACAGGTTGGCGGCCCTCATGGTGGACTCGAGCTCGCGCAGCGCGCTGTCGAGTTCCTCGTGAACGGTCATGGGATATCCCTCCAGTCGGTCAATTGGCGTCATTATCCCGCGTCATGCCGCCTCGGGCCAACCCATGCTCACAACGCCTGCGGTGTCGGCTGACCGGCCAGCACCTTGCGCAGGAAGTCGCGGGTACGCGGATCCTCGGGGGCATTGAACAGCCGTGAGGGAGGGCCCTGCTCGACGATGCGACCGCCTTCCATGAACACCACGCGATCGGCCACGTCCTGCGCGAAGCCCATCTCATGGGTCACCACCAGCATGGTTTGCCGCTCGGAGGCCAATTGCTTCATCAGTCCCAGCACCTCCTCGACCCACTCCGGGTCGAGCGATGACGTCGGCTCGTCGAAGAGAATGATCTCGGCCTGGGCGGCCATGGCACGACCAATGCCCACACGCTGCTGCTGCCCGCCGGACAGCGATGCCGGATAGGCATCGGCCTTGTCGGCCAGCCCGATGCGCTCGAGGATTTCCCTGGCCCGCGCATGCGCCTTGTCCCTGGGCCAGCGATTGACCACGATCAAGCCCTCGGCGATGTTCTCCAGCGCCGTCTTGTTGGCGAACAACGCATAGTTCTGGAAGACGAAGGCCGTGCGACGGCGCGCCACCAGGATGTCCGCCCGACTGGCGCGGGTGACATCGATCTCCAGATCCCCCAGAGACAGTTGGCCGGCATCCGGCCGCTCGAGAAAGTTCAGGCAGCGCAGCAGGGTCGACTTGCCGGTCCCCGACGGGCCGATCACCACGATGATCTCGCCACGCTCGATGGTGAGATCGATGCCGTCGAGCACCGGCGTGCCGCCGAAGCGCTTGACCAGGTTGGCTATCTTGATCATCTGCGATACGCCTTGTTGAGTCGCGTCTCCAGTCGGCGCTGGCCCCAGGCCAGCAACTCGACGATGACCCAGTAGACCACCGCCACGGTGACGAAGGCCTCGAAATACAGGAAGCTGCCGGCCGCCTCCTTCTGGGTCGCCCCCATCAGTTCGGTGACGCCCAGGGTAAAGGCCAGCGAGGTGGCCTTGATCATGTCGATGAAGTAATTCATCAGGGTGGGCACGGCCACCCGGGTCGCCTGGGGCAGCACGATGCGCCGCATCAACTGGCCATTGGTCATGCCGATGGACAGCGCCGCCTCGGTCTGACTGCGGTCGACACCCACGATGGCGGCACGAATCGACTCCGCCATGTAGGCCGAGAAGTGCAGCGTCAGCCCCATGATGGTGGCGGTGATACCGTTGATCTGGGTCAGGAAGTCCAGTAGCTGGGGCAAGCCGTAATAGAACAGGAAGAGCTGCACCAGCAAGGGGGTACCGCGAAAGAAGGAGATGAACAGCATGGTCGCCGCGTTCAGCCCCGGAATCTTCAGTACCCGGATGACCGCCAGGCCGCAGGCCAGCACCAGGGCCAGGGCCATCCCGGCTGCCGCCATCTCGAGGGTCAGCGGCAGATAGCTCAGCAGGATGGGCACCAGCCCCAGCATGTAGTCGAAATCGAGAACGTTCATAACGGGTGCGATACCGTATCAGGGACGTGTGATATCGGTACCGAACCAACGCTCGGAGATGTCCGTCAGGGTGCCATCCTCGCGCAGCGTGGCGAGTGCCTGATCGACCCGATCACGCAGCTCACGACCTTCCTCGGTGTCGCGGAACGGCAGCGCATTGCGAATCTCCGAGAACGGCTTGCCGGCCAGCTCGAGCGGCAGGGGTTTCTCCTTGATGACCTGACTGGCACTCACCCGGTCCATGACGAAGGCATCGACGCGGCCCAGGGCAGTATCCTGCTCGATGTTGCTCTCGTAGGTCCGGATGTCGATCTCGTCGGCATAGGGCAGCTCGCGCAGCAACTGCTCGTAGTTGGACCCCAGGTTCACGGCCACGCTCTTGCCTTTCAGGTCCTCGACACCGGAGGTGGTGTCATTGCCCTTCTTGACCACGACCTGGGCGCCGTCGTAGACATAAGGTTCAGTGAAGACGTACTTGGCCTGACGCTCGTCGGTGATGGTGATCTGGTTGGCGATGGTATCGATACGCCCTGACTCGAGCATGCCGAACAGCCCGGAGAAGTTGGCGGTCTCGAACGCCACCTCGGTACCCATTTCGTCGGCCACGGCCTCCATCACGTCGACCTCGAACCCCTTGAGGGTATCCTGCTCGACGAAGGTGAACGGGAAATAGCCGCCGGACATGCCGACCCGAAGGGGGTCATCCTCCGCCTGGGCGATGCCGGCAAAGGCAATGGCACCGGCGGACAGCAGCGTCAGGGCGACGTTTCGTAAAAATCCTGGGGAACGCAACATGAGGGGCCTCCTGTCATTACGCGACTCAAAGAGAGATAAGGAATAAGAAACCTTTTCCTATATTCCATTTTCACACAAACCGTAAGAAAAATCCTCCACGGCGGCCAATAACCGTTGATTATGCCTGCCATAGCCTAGCTGCGCAGTGGCGTCATGCACAGAAGACCTGAACGTCCCTGTGGATAACCACTGAACAGGTCGCGCCAGGCATTGTTCCATGGGCTTTCCGGGCCATCGGTCAATGAATGATCGATCCGCCTTGCCTCTTGGCGTCGTGGAGGCTGACAGGGTTCGGGCCGCAATGTAGAGTGCACGATTCGAGCCAGGGAGACCGCATGCAATCGATCGACAGCCTACATGACTTCTTCGTCCGTACCGGCGCCGAGGTGACGCTTTACCATATGGGCCGCCGCGTCGAACCCTGTCCGCTCGACGCCTTGCGCGAGCTGGAGCACGACGGGCATTCCTGGCCGGCACCCTGGCAGGGGCAGGCCCGGCTTGCCATGGTGTTTCGGGTGGGCGATCTCGGCGATCCGCTCATCTGGTTCCTGGCCCTGCCCCTCGATGAACAGGGCACGCTCGACCCGGCGCCACGCGACGCTTTCCTGCAGCGTCTGCTGGAGACCCTGGGCCGCAACGTCCAGGGGCTCGGTCGTGAAGATAGCAGCGGGATCGATAACCTGATGAAGGACAATCCCCTCGCCTTCACTCCCGCGACACCTTTCCTGGCCATGCTGCACGCCCGGGCGAGCCACGATCTCGACCGGCCGGCGAGCCAGCATCTGGAGCCGGTGGAAGCCTATCTGGAAGGCCAGCAGGCACTCGACTGGCGAGCCCTCGGCCTGCAGGGTCTGGCCGATTTCGCGGTACGCATGGACGAGGCCCAGCAGCAGCGGCTGGCCGATACGATCCCCAGCCTGCCCGATGAGGTCCTGGTATCGCTATGTTACTGTCTGGAACATGTCGCCATCGGTGACGACCTCGCCGCCGCCCTTCGCCAGCGCGGCGAACAGGCCGCCGAGGCCGGCGACATCGAACGCTTCTGTGCCTGCGTGCGCGCCGTCAGTGGCGCCGCTACCGCCCGGGTGGGAAGCTGGTACGACGCCCTGCTCGCCGATGAGACGGCCTGCGGCCCTGACCTGCTGGCCGCCATGGCGGGTCGGGGGTGGCGTCATCTGGAGGAGGCGGAGCGACTGCCGCGCTTTCTGGCACGCCTGGCGGACGAGCCTCGAGCCGACTTCACGGCCGTGGCCCGTGACCTGGCGTTGATTCCCCGCTTGCGTCTGCCCGTGCTGATGACGCTGCGCGACGCCGAGCCGACATCTGCCATCGGCCGCCGTCTGGCTGGCCTTTCCCGTTGATTCACAGGAGGCACCGAGCGTCATGAAGGAGTTGCCCTATCAGGCCAAGGCGGTCATCGGCCGCCGTGAGATGGTTACACTGCCGGCACTGGGCCTGACACTGTGCGCCAAGGCCGACACCGGCGCGCGAACTTCCGCGCTTCACGCCGAGAACATCGAGACCTTCGAACAGGATGGCCATCCATGGGTGCGATTCACGACCCGCGGCAGCGGCCCGTCGAGCCCGGCCCATGAGCAGTGCCTGCCACTCCATGATCGACGTCGTGTCACCAGTTCCAACGGCCAGGCCGAGTGGCGTTACGTCATCCGCACACTCATGCAACTCGGTGAACTGGAATTCCCGGTCGAGCTGACCCTGACGGATCGGCGCGACATGCGTCATCCCATGCTGCTGGGCCGCCGTGCCCTGCGCCGGCTGCTGGTAGCACCCGGTGCCGGTTTCCTGCATGGTGAGCCCTGAGGCTCACCATCTCTCCGACCTCATCCACGGAGAATCCGCCATGCACATCGCGCTGCTCTCTCGCAACCGCAACCTCTATTCCACCCGCCGGCTGATGGAGGCCGCCGAGGCCCGTGGTCATAGTGCCCGGGTCGTCGATACCCTGCGGTGCTACATGAGCATCGCCTCGCATCACCCCTCCATCCACTACAAGGGGCAGGAGCTCGAACCCTTCGACGCGGTGATTCCCCGTATCGGCGCCTCCATCACCTTCTATGGCTGCGCGGTGCTGCGCCAGTTCGAGATGATGGGCACCCAGGTACTCAACGACAGCGTCTCGATCACCCGCTCCCGGGACAAGCTGCGTTCGCTGCAGCTTCTGTCGCGCAAGGGCATCGGCCTGCCGGTGACCGGCTTTGCACACTCGCCCGATGACATTCCGGACCTGATCACCATGGTGCGTGGCGCCCCGCTGGTCATCAAACTGCTGGAAGGCACCCAGGGCATCGGCGTGGTTCTGGCCGAAACCAACCAGGCCGCCGAATCGGTGATCCAGGCCTTCATGGGCATGAAGGCCAATATCATGGTTCAGGAATACATCAAGGAAGCCAAGGGCGCCGACATTCGCTGCCTGGTGATCGGCGACAAGGTCGTGGCCGCCATGAAACGCCAGGCCGCCGAAGGCGAATTCCGTTCCAACCTGCATCGTGGCGGCAGTGCCAGCATCATCCGCATCACCCCCGAGGAACGCTCCACGGCCATCCGTGCCGCCAAGGCCATGGGCCTGAAAGTGGCGGGTGTCGACCTGCTGCGCTCCAACCACGGGCCGGTGATCATGGAGGTGAATTCATCGCCGGGGCTGCGCGGTATCGAGTCCGCCACCGGCAAGGACATCGCCGGACAGATCATCGAGCATCTGGAAAAGAGTTCGGCGCCGAAACGCAAGACGCCCCCCAAGCCTAAAGGCTAATACCGAAACGACGATTTAATGGCGAATGGGGGTGGCAAAAGTACCGCGACACCCCCACAATCTGCGTCACCGGAGGAGGTGAACGCGCATGTTTCTTGATAATCGCCAGGTGGCGATGGACAGTGCCCTCGAAGCGCTGGCCGACAGCATCGACTATTTCCAGGACAATCTCGAGCGCCTGCGGCCAAGCCTGCGCGACGCGCTCAAGCCCCATTTCGAGGAACGTGGCCGGCTGATGCACGAACTGCAGTCGCTGGCCCGTCGCCATCTCGACCTTCTCCCCCGCGATGCCGACGTCGAACGCGACGACTACATGTGGCTATGGAGCCGGCTGAAGAGCTTCGTCGGCAACGACAGCCAGGTCCTGATCAACGAACTGCTCGAACAGGAGCGGGTGTTGATGCAGGCCCTTTCGACCCTGCTCACCCATCCGCTGCCCGATGCCATCGAGCCGGTCATCGAGGAGTGCTGGCGGAACTGTCGTGCGCTGATTCGCGAGTTGTATCGTCTGCAGAAGCAGCGTCAGAAGCGCTGACCGGGCCCCGCTGCGGCGGGGTGATCTGCAGGGGCTCCAGAGGCCCCAGGAAGTGCGGCTCGCGCCCCCACAGATAGATATCGCCGAGCGTCGCCGCCCGCGCGACCCATTCCCTGGCCCTCAGCCGTAGGGTGCTGTCCGACGGCCGCTCCGGTGCCGCACAGCCTCGCGCCTCGATGCCCAGTGCATCGGCGATGAACAATGCCCTTGGCAGATGCCAGGACTGGGTGACCAGCAAGGCGCGCTTCACCGCGAAGACATCCCGGGCCCGGGCCAGCGTATCGAAGGTGCTGAAGCCGGCATAATCGAGGGTCATGGCCGAATCCGGAACCGCGCGACCACGCAGATCCTTCCACATGGTGACCGGCTCATTGTAGTAGCGAGTGCTGTTATCTCCCGACAGCAGCAGATGCATGACCCGCCCGTCGTGTATCAGGCTCGCCGCGGCCCTCATGCGTCCTTCGAAGTGGGGATTGCGGGCACCGCTGCGGGTCCAGTGCGAGGTGCCGAAGACGATACCCACGCGCTCGGACTGGCATTGCGCCAGCTCGCGATCGATACGTCCGCGGGTACTGGTCAACACCCACAGGTTGGCCGCCAGGAACAGCAACAGCGCCAGAAAGGTTCCCCCGCCAAGCCACATCAGCAGGATCCGGAAGGTTTTCCACGGTAGCGAGGGCATCGACTTCCCCGGTCATGGAGGCATCTTGGGCGTCGCCTCATCTCGCCGACAGGGCATTCGATGCAGCGCATGGGGACGACGCGACCTCTTCAGAACATGCCAAGCTCGAGCTTGGCCTCGTCGCTCATCATCTCGCGACTCCAGGGGGGATCGAAGACGATCTCGGTGTGCACCTTGCTGATCTGGGGCGCCCCCAGAATCTTGTTGCGGGCATCGGCGGCGATCACATCACCCATGCCACAGCCCGGAGCGGTCAACGTCATACGGATGGTGACGAGTCGCTCGCCGGTAATCAAGCGCTCGATGCGACAACCGTAGACCAACCCCAGCTCGACGATGTTGACCGGAATCTCCGGATCGAAGCAGGTTCGCAGCTGATCCCAGACGAACGCCTCGATCTCCTCCTCCGAGGCGTCCTCCGGCAGGGTCGGTCGCGGCAGGGGCTCGAGCCCCAGGGCGTCCAGCTCGCTCCCCTCGATCAGGTACATGCGCCCCTCGAGGCCCACGCTGACCGTGCTCCCCTTGGCCTGCATGACCGTGACCTCGCTATCCTCGGCCAGGGTCTCCGTCTTGCCGAAGGGAATGGAGATCGCCTCCACATCACGCTGCAGGGGCAGCACCTGCCCCTTGGTCACGCCTGCCAGTGCGTCGATATCACTCATGGATTTCCTCGGTTTCCCTCAACGCAGCATGTTGACGACGCGCCCAAGGCCTTCGACGAAGACATCGATTTCCTCGGGCGTGTTGTAGGCGGCAAAGGAAGCACGGCAAGTGGCCTCGACCCCGAAGTGCGACAGCAGCGGCTGGGCGCAGTGATGCCCGGTGCGTATCGCCACGCCCAACTGGTCGATCAGCAGTCCGATGTCCTGGGCGTGGGCGCCGTCGACGACGAAGGAAAGCACCGCGGCCTTGTCCGGCGAAGTGCCCAGAACGCGCAGGCCCTCGATCGATGCCACGCCCTCGGTGGCATGTTCGAGCAGGCGCGTCTCCCAGGCCTGGATCAGCTCCAGCCCGATCTCGTTCACCCACTCCAGGGCACGCCCCAGGGCGATCACCTCAGCGATCGCCGGCGTTCCCGCCTCGAACTTGTGAGGGATGTCGGCGAAGGTCGTGGGAGTCTCGAAGGAGACGGTCTTGATCATCTCGCCGCCACCCTGCCAAGGCGGCATGGCCTCGAGCAGCTCCGCCCGACCGTAGAGGACGCCTACGCCGGTGGGCCCGTAGACCTTGTGACCGGAGAAGGCGTAGAAATCGACCCCCAGGGCCTGAACGTCGATGGGCTGGTGCGGCGCAGCCTGGGCGCCGTCGACCATGATCAGCGCGCCATGCTCGTGAGCCAGGCTCGCCATCTCGCCCACCGGATTGATCGTTCCCAGGGCATTGGAGACGTGATTGACCGCCACCAGCCGGGTGCGTTCACCGATCAGGTCGCGATAGGCGGTCTGGTCCAGCACGCCGCGCTCGTCGACCGGAATCACCTTGATGGTGAAGCCCAGCTCGCCGGCCAGCAGTTGCCAGGGCACGATATTGGAGTGATGCTCCAGACGCGAAATCAGCACCTCGTCACCGGGCCCGAGATTGGCACGGCCCCAGCTTCCGGCCACCAGGTTGATCGCCTCGGTGGTACCACGCGTGAAGACGATCTCCCGCGACTCGGCGGCTCCCAGATAGGCGCGCACCGTCTCGCGGGTGCCTTCGAAAGCCGCGGTGGCCTCGTCGGCCAGGGTGTGCAGGCCACGATGGATGTTGGCATTGTAGCGCCGGTAATAGTCATCGAAGACTTCGATCACCTGGCGCGGGGTCTGGCAGGTCGCGGCGTTGTCGAGATAGACCAGCGGCTTGCCATGCACCTCGCGGTCCAGGATCGGGAAGTCACGGCGGACCCGGGCTACATCCAGCTGGAGGTCACTGAAATCGGCCATGACTCACTCCTCGTTGAAGGCCGAAGCGGTTTCCACCAGTCCGGCCAGGTTGAAGCGCTCCGGCAGCTTGCCGGCCACCGCCAGCTCGACCCGCTCGGATACCGCGTCCAGATCGACCAGTTCCATGACCTCACCGGCAAAGGCCAGGGTCAGCAGGCCGCGCGCGGTCTGCTCGTCGATGCCTCGCGTGCGCAGGGCGTAGACGGCTTCCTCGTCGAGCTGGCCGGTGGTCGCGCCATGGGCGCACTTGACGTCATCGGCGTAGATCTCGAGTTCCGGCTTGGTGTCGATCTCGGCACGGTCGGAGAGCAGCAGGTTGGCGTTGCTCTGATCGGCCTCGATCTGCTGGCTGTCGCGCTTGACGATCACCTTGCCGTTGAACACGCCATGGGCGCGATCATCGAGGATGCCCTTGTAGTTCTCCCGGGAGAAGGTACGGGGCGCGTTGTGGTTGACCAGGGTGTGGTTGTCCACGTGCTGGCGTCCCTGGCCATAGAACAGACCGTTGTAGATGGCCTCGGCGCCCTCCCCGTTGAGCTCGCTGACCAGGTCGTTGCGCACCAGGCCGCCTCCCAGGTTGAGGTTGAAGGAGACATAGCGGCTGTCGCGGGCCTGCTCGACGTGGATGCTGGCGATGTGGCGATCCTTGAGCGGCGCTTCCTGAAGCTTGTAGTGGGTCAGAATCGCGCCACGCTCGAGGATGATCTCTTCCACCAGGTTGGTGAAGTTGGCGGCTTCGGCCTCGCCCACGTGATGCTCGATCAGGGTGGCCTCGCTGCGTCCACCGGCCTCGACCAGGATACGCGGGTGGCTCATCACGTCCTGCTCGCCGGCACGGGACAGGAATTGCAGCACGATCGGCTTGTCGACCACGGTGCGCGGCGCCAGCCGCACCACCGCACCCTCTTCCATGAAGGCCGTGTTGAGTGCCGCGAAGGACGAGAAGTCGACGCCGGTGAGACGACCGAGCGGTCCGCCCACGGCCTCGTGGTTCTCCTCCAGGGCACGCGACAGCGGCAGCACCTGCACGCCCTCGGGCAGCGAGCCCAGATCCGACAGCGCCGGCGCGAACACGCCATCGACGAAGGTCAGGCGATGGGCGTCCAACGGCAGGGTCAGAGCCGCAGCCGCGGCCGGCGAGAAGTCGGCGTTTTCGGTCAGGACGAAATCGTTCCGGGCGATGTCGCGCACGTCGGTGTACTTCCACTCTTCGACGCGACGATGCGGAAAGCCGAGCGCCTCGAAGCGCGCGGCCCCGGCCTGGCGACGCGCGGCGATCCAGGTGGGCTCGTCCCCGCGCTGGGCGTTGCGTTCGGCCAGACGATCGAGAAAGCGCTGTTCGTCACTCATGCGGCGGAGTCCTCCACGACCCAGTCGTAGCCACGGGATTCGAGTTCACGCGCCAGATCGGCGTCGCCGCTCTTGACGATGCGGCCGTCGACCAGCACATGGACATGGTCGGGCACGATGTAATCCAGCAGACGCTGATAGTGCGTCACCAGCAGAATGCCCTTGTCCTCGCCACGCAGGGAGTTGACGCCATCGGCCACCACCTTCATGGCATCGATGTCGAGGCCGGAATCGATCTCGTCGAGCATGGCGAGCTTCGGCTGCAGGACCAGCATCTGCAGGATCTCGTTGCGCTTCTTCTCACCGCCGGAGAAGCCCTCGTTGACGGCGCGCTGGAGGAAGCTGGTATCCATCTTCATGAAGCCCACCTTCTCCTTGACCAGCTTCATGAACTCCGGCGCCGGGATCTCGTCCTCGCCCCGCGCGGCACGCTGGGCGTTGAGCGCGGCCTTGAGCAGATAGATGTTCTTCACGCCGGGGATCTCCACCGGGTACTGGAAGCCCAGCAGCAGGCCCGCCTGGGCGCGCTCCTCGATTTCCATCTCCAGCACGTCCCGGCCCTCGAAAGTGATCGACCCGCTCGTCACCTCATAGCCGTCCTTGCCGGCGATGACGGCCGAGAGCGTGGACTTGCCGGCCCCGTTGGGACCCATGAGAGCGTGGACTTCGCCGGCACCGATGGTCAGGCTCAGGCCCTTGAGGATCTCGGACCCTTCGACCGTGACGTGCAGATCCTTGACTTCGAGCATGTTGACTACCTTTTGAGCTATCAGCCGCCGCAGCGGCTCGCATAGATGAATTCGTTTCCGCTTATCGGGAGTGCCCTTGCATGGCGCCATCCCTTTAGCGTGGATGAGCTGTTCCGGCGCCGAGCCGTCGCTCATCTCGTCAATCGTCAGGCCAAGGGCCTTAACCCACTGCGCCTTCGAGCGTCACATTCAAGAGAGCCTCCGCCTCCACGGCGAACTCCATCGGCAGCTCCTGGAAGACATCCTTGCAGAAGCCGTTGACGATCATGTTGACCGCGTCTTCCTCGCCGATGCCGCGGCTCTGGCAATAGAACAGCTGATCCTCGCCGATCTTCGAGGTGGTCGCCTCGTGCTCCACCTTGGCGGAACTGTTGCCGATCTCCTGATACGGGAAGGTATGGGCGCCGCAGGTATCGCCGATCAGCAGCGAGTCGCACTGGGTGAAGTTGCGGGCATTCTTGGCACGCGGGCCGACCTTGACCAGGCCGCGATAGGACTGGTCGGAACGACCGGCGGCGATGCCCTTGGAGACGATGGTGGAGCGCGTCCCCTCGCCGATGTGGATCATCTTGGTGCCGGTATCGGCCTGCTGGCGGCCATTGGTCACCGCCACCGAGTAGAACTCGCCGACGCTGTCCTTGCCGCGCAGCACGCAGGACGGATACTTCCAGGTGATCGCCGAGCCGGTCTCGACCTGGGTCCAGCTGATGTGGGAGCGGTCGCCACGGCAATCGCCACGCTTGGTGACGAAGTTGTAGATACCGCCTTTACCGTCCTCGTCGCCGGGATACCAGTTCTGCACCGTGGAGTACTTGATCTTGGCGTCTTCCAGCGCCACCAGTTCCACCACGGCGGCGTGCAGCTGATTCTCGTCGCGCTGCGGCGCGGTGCACCCCTCGAGATACGACACCTCGGCGCGGCTCTCGCAGACGATCAGCGTCCGCTCGAACTGGCCGGTGTTGGCGGCGTTGATGCGGAAATAGGTCGACAACTCCATGGGGCAGGTCACGCCCTCGGGCACGAAGACGAAGGAGCCGTCAGTGAACACCGCCGAGTTGAGCGCGGCGAAATAGTTGTCGCCCTGCGGCACCACGCTGCCCAGATACTGCTGGACCAGTTCCGGGTAGTCGCGGATCGCCTCGGAGATGGAACAGAAGATGACGCCGGCCTCCTGGAGCTTTTCCTTGAAGGTCGTGGTCACCGAGACCGAGTCGAACACCGCGTCCACCGCCACGCCGGCCAGCGCGGCACGCTCGTGAAGCGGAATGCCCAGCTTCTCGTAGGTCTCGAGCAGCTTGGGGTCGACCTCATCGAGGCTCTGGGGGCGATCCTCGGGGCGCTTGGGTGCGCTGTAGTAGGAGATCGCCTGGTAGTCGATGGGCGGATAATTCAGATGCGCCCAGGACGGCGGCGTCATCTTCAACCACTGGTGATAGGCCTTGAGACGCCACTCCAGCATCCATTCCGGCTCGCCCTTCTTCTTCGAGATGAAGGCGATGGTGTCTTCGTCCAGACCCGGTGGTACCGTCTCGCTCTCGATGTCGGTCACGAACCCTTCCTTGTATTCGCGACGGACGAGCTCTTCCATTTCCTGACTTGCCATGATGTTGTCCCCTCCCGGGCTGGTTGGGTCGGCGAGTACGACTCGCCTCGGGTAATGAAGTCGCAGGTGATCAGGCCTCGGCGGCCAGGCTCACGCTCTGTATGGGTAGCTGAACGGGCAGCTTGATCGGCGTGGTATCGGCCAGGTGTGCCAGGGTCACGCTGTCGAGCAGAGTGCGCACCGCCAGCGACACGCGCTGCCAGTTGTCCGATACGCCGCAGACCGACACCAGATCGCAGTCCCCTTCCGCCTGGCTGCACTCGGTCATCGCCACCGGCCCTTCAATGGCCGAGATGATGTCGCTGGCGGAAATGCGCGAGGCCGGACGCGCCAGCGAATAGCCCCCCTGAGCGCCTCGCCGGGACTCGAGCAGCCCGGCACGAACCAGCATCTTCAGGGTCTTGCTGACCGTCGGATGCGGCAGCGATACCGCCTCGGCAAGCTCGGCAGCCGCATGCGGCTGCTCGGGATGTCGGGCGATCTGAGCCATCACCACCGCCGCATAATCGGTCAGTCTGGAAAGCTTCAACACTGGCTGACTCCCCGGGGCCACCCCCTCAGGTGATCGATTGCGGACCATTTTAGTCCTGTATGTATTCGATGTGAAGACTCACCGGACGTTCCCGGGCAAAAACCGGTCGGTTCTCGACACGTTCACAGCCGATAGCATCAAAAACGCCAATCATTCTCATTATTGATGGCTATCACCTCCCCCCGCGTCTCCAACACGAGTGAAAAGTGCCTTCCAGGCCCGGCAAATACTCCCATTGTCAGCGCAAGAAATGCTATCATCGAGCCAAATAGAAAGCTCCGAAACAAAGCGATTTCCGCATGAAAGCCAAGACAAAAAGCATTCTGGTAATGGGAGTTTCCGGCTCGGGAAAGTCACATATCGGTCGCCAGCTGGCTGCCGCTATAGATGCCACCTTCCTCGATGGTGACGACTATCATAGCTCGGAAAGCGTCGCCAAGATGTCACGCGGCCAACCCCTCAATGACGGCGATCGAGAGACCTGGCTGGCGACCCTTGCCGATCTCTATCGCGAGTACCAGGAGCGGGGTGTTTCCCTGGTGATCGGCTGCTCGGCACTGAAGCATCGTTATCGCGACCAGCTGCGCGCCGCGACGCCTCGACTGGACATCCTCTACCTGCACGGCGATCGAGATGTCCTGCTGGAGCGGCTCGAGAGGCGAAGCGAGCACTTCTTCACCGGCTCTCACATGCTGGACAGCCAGTTGGCGACCCTGGAGGTTCCCAGCCGGGACGAGGCTTTCCGCAGCGATATCCGCGATACGCCGCGCGATATCGTCAGCGCCTATATGGAGTACCTCGACACACCCTCGGAGTGAAAGCCCTGCGAATCAAGACAGCTGTTCTTCAACCGAGAAAAGGCGACCCGAAAAGGTCGCCTTTTTCACTCTATTCGCCGACGAAATTCTTGCAGGTTTTTTACGCCCTAGAGAGCAGTCAGCGGCTCTCATCGTGGCGTTTCGCCAACGCACAAAGCCCTGCCAAGGTCGCGTCGTCACTCGATATTTCGACGACACTTCCTCCAGCCCATTCCAGAGCCATTCGGTACAAGGCATTCAAGTCTGTCGAGCCGACCAATGTCACCGGAGCACCCTGCCACTTCCGACGTTGCGAAAGCACTTCGCTGCCGATCAGCACACCCGAGATGAAGCCCCCGACCGCCTCGGCAGACAGGCTGGCATACAGGTATCGACTGCGGGCCTCGAATAGCGCGTGCAGCGGGCCATCGGGATGCCGCGCGGCTTCCAATCCCTGGCGGAATCCCGACTCGTCGAATGCGGCCCGCTCCCGGGAAGGCTCGCCGGGCAGCGTGTGAAAGCGCACGGCGTGAAAGAGTTCACCGGTCATGGCCGTGGTGAAGTCGGTCAGGCGCTCCTGCTCCAGGCGTACCCACTTGCTGTGCGTGCCCGGCAGACAGCACAGGCCCGAGGCCGTGTCACGCAGGGTCAGCGCGCCGAAGGCCTGCACTTCTTCGCCGCGCATCACATCGACGTGATCGTCGCGTACCACCTTGAGTCCCGGCACGATCCAGGCATTGGGCAACCCCGGCGCCGCCATCACGCCGGCAGCAAGCTCCGCGGCAGAGGCCGGCACCTCCAGTTGAGGCGCCTCGCACCAGCCACGCGCCGAGCCGACCATGCCGGACAGATACACCGGCACCCGGCCCTCTTCCCGCCAGGCCCCGACCTGGGCCTGGCAGTAATGCGGAAATTCCTCGCTGGACAACGACCGCAGGCCGGCGTCCGAGCGATGGCTGTCGAGGCATTCGCCAGTGGTGCGATCGACCAGGAAGGCGCGGAAATTGCTGGTGCCCCAGTCGATGGCAATCAGCCGCTCGCTCATCCTTCGCCTCCCTCGAGCCGACGCCACTCGGCGACCAGGTCGGCGGCGATCTCGGCGATCTCGGCGGCATCGCGGCCGGGCTTGTAGAGATTGCTGCCGAAACCGAAGCCACGAACGCCCACAGCATGCCACTCGGCCATGTTGCTGCGTTCGATGCCGCCCACGGCCAGGACCGGCAAGGCTTCGGGCAGGATGGCACTGATGTCCTTGAAATAGCCGGTCCCGAGTCGCGCGGCGGGAAACAGCTTGAGCGCCCGGGCGCCGCTACGCGCCGCAGCCAGTGCCTCGCTGGGCGTCATGCAACCGATCATCGGCGCCAGCCCGTGGTCGACACCGGCCCGAATCACCTCGGGATCCGTGTTGGGCGTGACCATCAGAGGCGCTCCGAGCCGCTCGAGTCGTTCGGCATCGGCGGCCTCCAGCACGGTGCCCGCGCCGATCAGCACCGATGCCGGGCAATGCGCCACCGCTCGCTCGATGCTCTCCCAGGGGCGCGGCGAATTGAGCGGGATCTCGATCATCCGGAAGCCGGCACCGACCAGGGCGTCGCAGACGTCCTCCACTTCCTCGGGCCTGATACCGCGCAGGATCGCCACCAGCGGCAGCGTCTCCAGGGCTTCGTCCAGGGTCTTGCGTTGCGTCTCGTTCATGTCGACACCCTCTTCACCACTCCGCGATCGAGCCGTCCTCATGGGTCCATACCGGATTGCGCCAGCGATGGCCAACCTTCGCCCGTTCCTCGACGAAGGCTTCGTCGATTTCCACTCCCAGGCCGGGCCCCTCGGGAATCGCGCAGAAGCCGTCTTCGATGGCCAACGCCGACTTGTCGACCAGGTAATCGAGCACGTCATTGTCACGGTTGTAGTGAATGCCCATGCTCTGTTCCTGAATGAAGGCGTTGTGGTTCACCGCATCCACATGCAGCGAGGCGGCCAACGTCAGCGGCCCCAGCGGACAATGCGGCGCCAGCGCCACATCATGGCAGGACGCCAGGCTGGCGATCTTCATGCCTTCGCTGATGCCACCACAGTGCGACAGATCCGGCTGGACCACATCGATCATGCCCTGGGCCAGCAGGTCCCGGAACTCGAAGCGCGTGTGCAGACGCTCGCCGGTAGCCAGCGGATAGCCCAGCCCACCGGCGATGTTCACCAGGCAAGGCAGGTGCTCGGGCGCCACCGGCTCCTCGACGAACATCGGGTGATAGGGCTCCAGCTCACGCAGCAACGCCTTGGCCATCGGCCGATGGACACGACCATGGAAATCGATGCCGATGCCCACATCAGGTCCGACGGCGTCCCGAGCCTCGGCCACCCGCGCCACGGCCTCGTCGACCTTGCGATGCGAATCGACGATCGCCATTTCGGGAGTGCCGTTCATCTTGAAGGCCGTGAAGCCCTGATCGACCAGCGCCCTGGCCCCGGCCCCCACGTCCTGCGGGCGATCGCCGCCGGTCCAGGCATACATGCGCATCCGGTCGCGAACCCGGCCACCCAGCAACTGGTGGACAGGCACGCCGAGATCACGACCCTTGAGGTCCCACAGCGCCTGGTCGATACCGGCAATGGCACTCATCAGGATCGGCCCGCCGCGATAGAAACCGGCGCGGTACATAGTGTTCCACAGATGCTCGATGCGATGCGGGTCCTGGCCGACCAGGTAGTCGGCCAGTTCGTGCACCGCCGCCTCGACGGTGGCCGCCCGCCCCTCGACCACCGGCTCGCCCCAGCCATAGACGCCTTCATCGGTCTCGATCTTGAGGAACAACCAGCGCGGCGGCACCTGCCAGGTCTTGAGTCGGGTAATTTTCATAGAACACTATCCATTATCACGTCGAAAAAGCGGACCGATACCATCGTTTCGGCATCGGCGAGCAGAGCGAATGACGCCGCCATTCGCTTGCACAACCATGCCAATCATCCGACCAACCACATGGCCAGATTCGGCCAGAACAGCAGCGCGAACAGCACGCACAGCTGCAGGGCGATGAAGGGCAGCACCGAGACGAAGATGTCCTTGAGGCTCACTTCCGGCGGCGCCACCCCTTTCAGATAGAAGGCGGCCGGACCGAACGGCGGCGACAGGAAGGACACCTGCATGTTCACCGCGAATAGGATGCCGAACCAGATCGGGCTGTAGCCCAGTTGCTCGACGATCGGCACGAAGATCGGCAGGGTCAGCATGGCCACGCCGATCCAGTCGAGGAACATGCCCAACACCAGCAGGATCGCCATCATCACCAGCAGGATCACGATCGGCGCCACGTCGAGGCCCATGATCATGCCCGAGATGAAGCGGTTGCCGCCCATCAGGTTGTAGACCCCGACCAGCGCGGCGGCGCCGATGCCGATCCAGATGATCATGCCGCAGGTGGTCAGCGTCTGGCCCAGGCTCTCGTGCATGGTCTTGAACGAGAACTCGCCGCGCAGCACCACCGCCAGCAGCACGCCGAACACGCCCATGGCCGCCGCCTCGGTCACCGAGGCCACGCCGCCATAGATCGAGCCCAGCACCATCACGGCGATCAGCCCCGGCACGACGATCGCCTTGAGCGCCTGCCAGCGGTTGGCGAAGCCCTCCTCGCGGTCGGCGTCGCTCATCGGCGGCCCCATGGCGGGATTGCGCAGGCAGCGCACCAGCACATAGCCGATGTAGCTGATCATCAGGATCACCGCCGGGGTGATGGCCGCGGTGAACAGATCGGCGATCGAGACACTGGCGATCAGGCCATAGATGATCAGCACGATCGACGGCGGCATCATGGTGCCCAGCGCCCCGCCGGCGCAGACCACGCCGATCGACAGGTGCTTGTCGTAGCCCAGGCGCAGCATCTGCGGCAATGCCAGGATGCCCAGCAGCACGATCTCGCCGCCGATGATCCCGGACAGCGCCGCCAGGAAGAAGGCCACCACGATGGTCTGTACCGCCACGCCACCGGGCAGGCGGCCGGCGAAGACCCGCATGGCGTTGAACAGGTCCTTGGCGATCCCCGATCGGTCGAGCAGCGAGGCCATCAACACGAACATTGGCACCGCCACCAGCGAATATTCGGTGACGAAGCCATAGACGCGGCTGGTAACCAGCGGCAGGGCACTGGCCCCGAACCAGCCGAAGGTGAACACGAGCGCGATCAAGCCGGTGATGAAGGCCAGCGGCAGGCCGGTCACCAGCAGCGCGAAGATGGCCGCGACCATCAACAGGGTAGCGTCGGCGATTTCCATCAGGCCGTGCCCTCCGTGTCGTCGACCTTGGGCGCGGGCTTGCCGCGCAGCGATTGAATCAGGTGCAGCAGCGACTGCACGCACATGATGGCCAGGGCCAGCAGGATCACGCCCTTGACGAAGGCCGGGAACGGCGGGTTCCAGGAGGTGCCCGAACGCTCCAGCTGCCACTCGCCCAGCGGGTTGTGCGAGGCGTCCCAGAACATGGTGTAGGCGGCGTAGGTCATCCCGGCGCAGAACAGGAAGGCCACCAGATCGTTGAAGCGGTCGAGCCACAGGCGGGCGACCGGGCCGACGCTGTCGTAGAGCACCTTGACGCGAATGTGGCGATTGCTGGCCAGGGCCGCCGGGCCGCCGAAGGCGAAGCTCACGGCGACCAGCATGACCACCGTCTCGTGGACCCAGGAGGTGGGCGAGGCGAAGGCATAGCGCATGATCACCTCATAGACGCTGATCGCCATGGCGACGAACACCAGCCAGGCGGCAAGGCGACCACAGGCCACCACGCCACGGTCGAAAGCAGTGCGTACCGGGTCGGGAGGCGCCGTCTCGGCGGGAGATGCCGATTCCTCCGGCCGATGGGAATCTCGAGTCATGGGAACTCCTCACAACGAAGTAGCGCGCCCCGCAGGACGCGCCGCGTCCGGTCATGTCATCGGGCCGTTCCGCGCCGGCCCGATGCGTTTTACATCAGGTTATGGTTTTCCAGATACCCGACCACGGAGTCATAGAACTCCTGGGTAATCTCGTTCTTCTCGGCCCACTTGGCCCACTCATCCTTGGCGATGTTGCGGAACTTGACGCGCTCCTCGGCCGGCAGATCGATGATCTCGATATCCGGGTTGTCACGCGCTTCACGCACAGCTTCCAGATCGCGGGTCTTGAGCTCGGCGACCATCTTGTAGGCCAGGCTATCCACAGAGGTGTCGAGAATCGACTTGAGATCCTCCGGCAGGCCGTCCCAGATATCCTTGTTCAGCGACACCGAGACCATCGGCAGCGAGTGGAAGCCCGGATAGAGCGGATAGGGCGCGAATTCGTGCAGCCCCTGAGCATGGTTGGTGGCGAACACCGTGTAGTCGGCGGCGTCGATCACACCTTTCTCCAGGCCGGTATAGACCTCGGAGCCCGGCAGGTTGACCGGTGTGGCACCGGCCGCCTCGAAGACGTTGTAAACCATGCCCTCGGGCGCGCGCAGCTTGAGCCCCTTCATGTCCTCGACGGAGCGAACCGGCTTGCTCGAAGGCAGCGACTCCAGGCCAGTGGCCGCAGCACCGATCAGGTGCAGGCCATAGGGCTCCACCAGTTCGTTGTACAGCTCCTCGCCACCGGCATTGTTCATGTAGTCGAGGAAGTCATAGGGATCGCTCCAGGCCCCCACCAGGTTGCCGATCATGCCGAAGGCCGGATTCTGGCCGGTGAAATAGCTGGGATCGGTCAGATGACCCTGCAGGATGCCGGATTTCACTGCCTGCAGCGTCTGGTTGGCCTGCACCACGGCACCGACCGGCAGGATCTCGATGGAGATGCGGCCATCGGACATCTTTTCGACGTTCTTGGCCCAGGCCTTTTTCATCTCGAACTGGGGTTCCCCGGCAGTCTCCGAGGTCTGGAAGGTCCACTCGTATTCAGCGGCCTGGGCGTCGATGGCCAGGGCGCCGAGCACGGCGACGGTCAGGGTCTTGAGAGGCATGCGAGACATCATGAGGCTTCCTTATCGCTTGTTGTTGCAACGGTTGACGGGACTTCGATAGCGGGAATGCTGGGTATCAATTCCTCGAGTCCCAGATCCCGACCGGTGCGTTCCAGCACCGCCAGGGCCGCCTTGGCGGCCCGCTGGGGCTGACGCAGGCGAATCGCCTCCATCACCCGGCGATGGCGTTCCATGCTGTCGTTGAGTTCATCGGCACTGTGGTTGGACTTCTCCACCAGCAGCGCGATGGCCGGTTTGAGGACGTGGCTGATCTGCGCCCAGACCAGGTTGTGCGAGGCCGCGAAGATCGCCTCGTGGAAGGCCACGTCATAGTCATTATGGGAGATGCCCTGCCAATGCAGGTCATCATGCTCCAGGGCGCGGATCATGCCCTCATGGGCGGATTCGATGGCCAGCAGGTCCGCCGCCGTGGCGTGCTCTGCCGCCAGGCGCGCCACATAGGGCTCCACCGCCACCCGAAAGGCAAAGATTTCGCGCTGGATGCGCGGATTCGGCTGGGCAAAGCGCGCCATCCAGCTGCTGACACGCGGATCCAGCAGGTGCCACTCCTGCAGGGCACGCACCCGCGACCCCTGCCCGGAAATGCGCGTCAGCAGGCCCGCTGCCACCAAGGTCTGCAGGGCGCTGCGCACCGTACTGCGGCTGACGCCGAAGCGCTCACAGAGATCCAGTTCCTTGGGCACGAAATCACCCGGCTCATACTCCCCTGCGAAGATGGCCTCGGCGAGGAAGTCGGCGATGTCGGGGCTCGACGCGCGTCGAGAGTCGGAAGCGGCAGAAGACATGGCGTGCCTGTACGGATTGAGGAGCGGGCGTAGTGTCTGACTGTGAACTTTCTATGTCGGACATAGCTTCGGATAAAATCAGACACAATGCTTTTAGACTTTAGCCCCATAAAGTCACTTCCGGTGCCTTCCCATCATTCGGGCCCGGGTGTAGGGTTCAAGATTCAGCCAATCACCGGGAGCAACCAGTGAAATATCGCTACTTCAGCATCGGTGAATATCCCCAGAGCGGCACCCCGGAACGCGGGTTGTTCACATTGAACGAAGCCGACTTGCCGGAACTCGATGACGGCCAGGTACGCGTGCGCAACACCTGGCTATCAGTGGATCCTTACATGCGTGGGCGCATGAGCGGCGTGGCGACCTATATCGATCCCTTCGCTCTCGATGCGCCACTGGAAGGGGCCGCCGTGGGCGAGGTGATTGCCTCCCGGGACGAGCGGTTCCAGGAAGGCGACCGAGTGGTGCACATGGGGGGCTGGCGTGACATCGCCCAGTTGCCCGGCGATGCCCTTCAGCCCCTGCCGGACATCGATGTGCCGCCCCAGGCCTTCCTCGGCGTGCTGGGCATGCCCGGCATGACGGCCTGGACCGGCCTCAACGTCATCGCCAGCATGAACGACGGCGATAACGTACTGGTCAGCGCCGCAGGTGGTGCCGTCGGCTCGCTGGCCGTACAACTCGCCAAGGCCAAGGGTGGGACCGTGGTCGGCATCGCCGGCACGCAGGCCAAGCGCGACTGGCTGGAAGCCCGCGGCGTGGTGGCAGTGGATTATCGCGACAAGGACGCCGCCACCCTGACGGCAGACCTGCAGGCCGCCTGCCCCGAGGGCTTCGACGTCTACTACGAGAACGTCGGCGGTGTCTGTCTGGAGGCGGCACTGAATACCCTTCGGGTAGGCGCCCGCATCGCCGTGTGCGGCATGATCGCCCACTACAACGACGAGACCCCGGTACCCGGCCCCTCCAACCTGGCCATGATGGTGATTCGACGTGCGCGCATGCAGGGCTTCATCGTCTTCGAGCACTGGGAGCGCTACCCGCACTTCCTCGAGGAGGTCGGCCCATTGGTCAGTGCCGGCCGGATCGACTATGAGGAAACCATCGTCGAAGGGCTCGAAAACACGCCCGACGCCTTCCTCGACCTCTTTCAGGGAGCCAATCAGGGCAAAATGCTGGTACGCCTCTAAGGCATCATGTCGCCAATGCCCATGACGACACCTCCAACCGTAGTCTTCGGCGGCACCGGGTTTCTCGGTGCCGTCCTGGTGCGCGAGCTGGTGGAGAGCGGCCGGCCCGCCCGGCTGGTAGCACGCCGCCCCCGCTGGCCATCGTGGGCGGAAGATAGCGATCCCCTGGAAATCCTCGAGGCCGACATCCGCGATCCGCGACGCGTCGCCGAGGCGCTGGAAGGAGCCGGCGCGGTGGTCAATGCGACGAGTCTGTATGTGGCCTCGCGCAACGTCGGCTTCGAGGACATCCACGTCACCGCGGCGGCCGCGCTGGCCCGCCAGGTGCGGGAAGCCGGTATCGAGCGCTTGGTGCAACTCTCGGGCATCGGCGCCTCCCGCGACTCGGCCTCGGCCTATGTCCGCGCCCGGGCACATGGCGAGATAGCGGTCATGGATGCCCTGCCCAAGGCCGTCATCCTGCGTCCCAGCGTCCTGTTCGGGCGCAATGATTCCTTTCTATCCAACCTGGCGAGGCTCACCCGCCTTCCCGCGATTCCGCTGTTCGGGCAAGGCCACAACCGCCTGCAGCCGGTACATGTCGTGGACGTGGCCCGCGCCATCGTCAGACTCACCGGCGCCGACCGGCCAGAACGTTACCTCTTCGAACTGGGCGGAGCCGATATCCTCAGCTATCGCGAGGTGCTCTCCCTGGTGATGCAGCATCTGGGGCGGGAACGCCCTCTCGTGCCCCTGCCCTTTGCCGCCTGGCACGCCCTTGCCCGCGGGCTCGGCTGGTTGCCCGAGCCACCCTTGACCCGCGACCAGGTCATTCTCATGCAGAGCGACAACCTGGTCAGCGAAGGCGTCGGCACCTTCGCCGACCTCGGCATGCAGCCCCGCACATTGCGGGAAAGCCTGCCGGCCTGTTTGCCCGACATCTAAAGTCCAAAGAAGCCTACCAGTTACTGTCCTCATCCATATTGCGTTCGGTACTTGAAATTTCCAGCCCCCAAAGCTCCCACACCGAGTCCTTCTTTCCCCCTGCTTTCTCATAGAACCGTTTAGCAGCTACGTTATCTTTCAGAACCTTCCATACTATACGCGAAGCACCAACTTCCAACGCATAACTGTCCAGCTTAGCCAAAAGCCTCCCCCCAACACCCAAACCTCTAAAACCCTTTGAAACGAACAACTCTTTTAGAACCAGAACGGGCTTGAGGTCGTAGGTCCAGGGAACTATATAATAGACAGCGATACCAGCAACACCACCATCAATCTCCGCAACGAAGACCCCAAAACAAGGAGAATCACCAAGCCCATGCTCAACGATATCAGACTCCCTTACTCTAAATTTTTCGGAATATCGCTCAAACACCGCCAGCTCATGCATCAGCCCTAAAACCATAGGTACATCATCACGTTCAAAAGGGCGGATTAAAATTTCATGAGAAACGCATCCGGAGTTCACCCGATATCTCCTGATTCTCTTCCCGAAGCAAAAGGAAGACCTTCATCTTCCCACCCTGTCATACCACCGATCATCACCTTCACAGGCCGACCTAGTCGGGCTATCTTCAGAGCCGCTTGATCAGCACCATTACAGTGCGGCCCCGCACAGTAGGTGACAAACATCGTACCTTCAGGCCATTCAGATAACTTTTCGGCCGAAATATATCGGTGAGGGATATGGATAGAGCCAGGTATATGACGGCGCTCGTAGTCACGAGCCTCTCCTATTACATGCAAGAGCACAAAGTCCTTATCTCCGCTTCTGAGGGCCGCTGCCACATCAGCACAGTCTGTTTCAGCGGAAAGCCGCTGCATAAAATGCTCTACAGCCTTATACGAGGATGCAGCGGGAATTTCGGTGACGAGACTCATAAGTTTCTCCATTAGCTGGGTCAACCTATAGCCTATGAAATTCGAGGTAAGGCTGGTAGATGGCAGTTTTGCCATATATCATCAAGATCATGACAAAATCTGCTTCTGTACAACAGCTCTCCAATCCTCTCGTCGTAGCCATCGCCTATGATGGCCTATGCACATTCGAACTTGGTGTGGCAGTGGAAGTATTTGGCTTGCCAAGGCCTGAGATGGGGGAGAATTGGTACCAGTTCGAAGTGGCCGGCATTGATGCTGGTGAAATGCAGGCTATTGGGGGAATGCGTGTTGTCGTCGATGGCGGTATGGAAACCATCGAGCGGGCAGGCACGATCATCATACCTGGCTGGCGTGGAGTGGACACCCCCATTCCAGCTTCCCTCATTAAAGCGATACGCGAATCACATGCCAACGGTGCCCGTGTGGTTTCTATATGTTCGGGGGTCTTTGTCCTTGCCGAAGCAGGACTACTCGCAGGCCGTCGAGCGACAACACACTGGCAGTACACAGATATGCTAAGTCAGCGCTACCCTGACATCATAGTCGAACCTGACGTTCTTTATGTCGACGAAGGTGATGTAATGACTTCGGCTGGCAGTGCTGCTGGCATTGACCTTTGCCTACACTTAATTCGCCGTGATCACGGCATGGAAGTTGCCAACATGGTAGCCCGCCGATTGGTTGTGCCTCCGCACAGAGATGGTGGACAGGCACAGTTCGTCGAACGTTCAGTTCCTTCATTGCATGAAAGTTCGCGAATAGGCCCGCTTCTTGATTATCTTCGAGAGAATATCGACAAAAACTTCTCGGTAGCGATCATGGCCGATTTTTCCGGGATGAGCACACGGACCTTCCTTCGACGGTTTGAAGCCGCGACGGGTACGACTCCTACAAAATGGCTCCTTGCAGAACGCCTGGAAAAGACGCGACATCTTCTTGAAACCTCGGCAATGACAATCGAGGAAGTGGCAATGGCTTCGGGATTCGGTTCGGCGGCAACGTTACGCCACCACTTTCGCCGTCATCTTTCGACGACTCCAAAGGCCTATCGAGAAAAATTCCAACCTACGTCCAAGAACCATAATCTTTGATCATAAGAACCCAAAACCCCGACAAGGCTTATGATTTCCTCACTGTCGTCAAACCTGCTGGCGGAGCTATATTATTCAGACACGAAGTGCCACGAACATTGCGTGGAGGACACGCCCTGTCTGTGGCACCCTCACTACTAGTCGTCGAAAGAGCCTTCAGAGCAGCTTGCGACAAAGTACGAGCATCCTTGATACATTGACCGTGCCTGGCTGCCTGTTGATCTGCTCCAGGCCACTCAAGAGATAGTGATGAAGTAGTTCCAAACACCTAAGCCTTCTTGACGAACTGCGACTTCAACTTCATGGCACCAATGCCGTCGATCTTGCAGTCGATGTCGTGATCCCCCTCGACCAGGCGAATGTTCTTCACCTTGGTGCCCACCTTCACTACCGATGAAGCGCCCTTGACCTTGAGATCCTTGATCACGGTGACACTGTCGCCATCGGCCAGCGGGGTGCCATGGGCATCGCGAACCACCGATTCGTCCTCGGCCGTATCATTGGCCTGTTGCGACCATTCATGGCCGCACTCGGGGCAGACAAACTGCAGGCCATCATCGTAAGTGTAGGTGGAGGCGCATTCGGGGCAGGCAGGCATCACGCTCATGGCAGGTTTCCTGGAGATCCAAAAGAGCCGGCGAGCCTACACGATCCGACACGAACCTGCACCTTGGCGACGCCTCAGTCACCGAGGCCATATTCCCGCTCGACCCGGGCGATACGCACGCGATAGCTCGCGTACCAGGCCTCGCGCCCCATGCGCTGTGCCTCGCGATGCTCGGCCTGGGCCTTCCAGCGCTTGATCGATTCGAGATCCGCCCAGTAGGACACCGTGATACCGACCTCCTCACGCGCCGACTCGACGCCCAGGAATCCCGGCTGCTGAGAAGCCAGGTGCATCATGCGCTCGGCCGTCTCGTCATAGCCGGTCGCGATATCGCTACGTCGTGAGGAGAAGATGACCGCGTAATAGGGTGGATCCGGGGTTTCAGCCAGCATGGTGCGACTCCGTTCCGGGAGCTTCGATGCCCCTCAGTATCGACATCCCCGGGCGCTTCAAGACGCGCGGGGCCCCGGCGATTCGCCGATATCCTCGAACCAGAGGTCCGGCGAGGCAGAGATGAAATCTTCCATCAGGGCGATGCATTCCGGCTCCTGAAGCACCTCCACTTCGACACCGTGCGAACGCAGCAGCGCCTCCTCGCCGAGGAAGGTTCGGTTCTCGCCGATCACCACCCGGGGAATGCCGTACAGCAGGATGGCCCCCGTGCACATGGCGCAGGGAGAAAGCGTCGTGTAGAGCGTCGATTCACGGTAGATATCCGCCGACTGGCGCCCGGCATTTTCCAGCGCGTCCATCTCGCCATGCAGGACGGTACTGCCGAGCTGAACCCGACGGTTGCGGCCACCACCAAGGATCACGCCTCGATGGACCAACACCGAGCCAATGGGGATACCGCCTTCGTCGAGCCCGGCACGCGCTTCGTCCAGGGCGGCCTGCATGAAATGGTCCATGATCGACATTCTCCTCGCTAGCTTGTCCACACCAGCCTACGTCGGGGCTGCCCCGATCGCCAGTTCACAATCCCTGGTCGGCACGCCACGGTAGTACCGATAACCGATACGCTCGTCTCACTCTGGATATTTTCGCCATCAAAGACCTTATCGACAGCAATCCTTGCCATTTTGCGGCATCCATGAAGAATGGCCCCCGCATTCATTGAGATCACGAGTATATCGACACCATGGAATTCTCTATTCCCGAACTGTTCAAGGACCTGATGGCCGCCGGCAACGGCCTCATCTGGGGTTCCCTGCTGATCTACCTGCTGATCGGGGCAGGCCTGTACTTCACCGTCATGACGCGTGGCATCCAGTTCCGCTACTTCGGACACATGTTCAAGCTGCTGCGCCATTCGCGCAGTGCCAATGGCGGCATCTCTTCATTCCAGGCGCTCTCCACCAGCCTGGCCGCCCGTGTCGGTACCGGTAACCTGGCCGGCGTGGCGGTCGCCATCTACTTCGGCGGGCCCGGCGCCATCTTCTGGATGTGGATGACGGCCCTGGTGGGCATGGCCACCAGCTTCGTCGAATCCACCCTGGCCCAGGCCTACAAGACGGACCACGGCGACGGCACCTTCCGCGGCGGTCCCGCCCGTTACATTTCCCAGGGGCTGGGGCTGCGCTGGTTGGCGGCACTGTTTTCCATCTGCCTGATCATCGCCTTCGGCTTGGCCTTCAACAGCGTGCAGTCCAACTCCATCGCCCTGGCCATGGAGGAAGCCTTCTCCCTGCCGCCCTGGGTGGTCGGCCTGGTCCTGGTCGTGGCAGTGACACCGATCATCTTCGGCGGCCTGAAATCCATCGCCCGGGTTGCCGAACTGGTGGTGCCGGTCATGGCCGTCATCTACCTGCTGCTGGCCGTCGTGGTCGTGCTGCTCAACATCACCGAGTTGCCGGCGGCCATCATGACCATCTTCAAGAGTGCCTTCGGCCTCGATCAGGCCGCCGGCGGCGCCGCCGGATACGCTATCTCCCAGGCCATCATGAACGGTATCAAGCGCGGCCTGTTCTCCAATGAGGCGGGCATGGGCTCGGCCCCCAACGCTGCCGCCACCGCCTCCACGCAACCGAACCATCCTGCCGCCCAGGGCTTCATTCAGATGCTCGGCGTCTTCTTCGACACCCTGGTGATCTGCACCGCCACCGCCGCCATCATCATCATGGCCGGCCCGGAACTGCTCGCCGGTGACGAAGCCAACGGCATCCAGCTGACCCAGATCGCGCTGTCGCACCAGGTCGGTGGCTGGGCCAGCATGTTCGTCGCCGTGGCGATCCTGCTGTTCGCCTTCACCTCGGTGATCGCCAACTACTCCTATGGCGAGACCAATGTGGAATACCTGGCCGGCGCCAAATACGCGCCTGGCGCCATCCTGATCTACCGTCTGGCGGTGCTGGCGATGGTGATGATCGGCGCGGTGGCGAATCTCGGCCCGATCTGGAGCTTCGCCGACCTGTCGATGGGCATGATGGCACTGATCAACCTGGTGGCAATCCTGCTGCTCTCGCCGGTGGCCATCGCCCTGTTCCGGGACTATGAGCGCCAGCTCAAGGATGGTCTGGAGCCCAACTTCGATCCGCGGCGCTTCCCGCGATTGAATGACCGGATCGACCCCAAGGCCTGGCCCCGGGGCGCCGACAAGGCCTGACCTCGCTCGATGGACGCCACGCGAGGGCCGTGGCGTCCATGATCCCTCGATCCGACCGGGCAACCGGCAACGAGCGTTGCGGCCACATTTTCGACGTCGACGGACCACGCTTGTCATCACCTCGACTACGCTGGATGATCATCCCCTGACCCCGTGATTCTGGATAAGGAGAGTATCCATGGCCGTTCCACGTATTCTGGTATTCGCCGGCAGCGCCCGCGAGGCCTCCTTCAACAAGCGTCTCGCGCGACTCGCCGCGGCACGCATCGAGGCGCTCGGCGGCCACCCCACCTTCATCGATCTACGCGACTATCCCATGCCGCTCTACGACGGTGATCTGGAAGACGCACAAGGCCTGCCCGACAATGCCCTGGCATTGCGGAAATTGCTCGCCGAGCACCAAGGGCTGCTGATCGCCTCGCCGGAATACAACGGCTTCGTCACGCCGCTGCTGACCAACACCATCGACTGGCTCACGCGCCCCCACCAGGGAGAAAGCGGGCTCGCCCTGTTCAAGGAGCGCCACGCCGGGCTCATCTCCGCCTCTCCCGGCGGCCTGGGCGGCCTGCGTGCCCTGAATCACCTGCGCCAGTTGCTCACCAATATCGGCGTGACGGTGCTCCCCGACCAGCTCGCCGTCGCGAAGGCCGGCGACGCCTTCGATGCCGAAGGTAACCTCGTCGACACCGCCCAGAGCGATATGCTGGATGCCGTCTGCCAGCGCCTGGTCACCACCCTGGATCGGCAACACGCCGACTGACACCGCATTGCCTCGTCATCGGCCGGGCACGCCAGTGCCGACGACCGAGGGCGAGGCTTCCCCCTCCGCATCGGTATCGGCCAGCACATCCCCGGGGTTGCGCAACGGGCAGCTCTTCAACGACAGGCAGCCACAGCCGATGCATCCATCGAGCTGATCGCGCAGCGCGATCAGGCAGTGAATCCGCTCATCCAACGCACTACGCCACTGCTCCGACAGGTGACGCCAGTCCTCGGCGTCCGGAGTGCGGGACGTGGGCAGATCGTCCAGCGAGGCCTTGATCTCCGCCAGCGGCATGCCGGTTCGCTGGGCGATCTTGATCACGGCCACGCGACGCAGCACATCCCGGGAGAAACGCCGCTGATTGCCGGCATTGCGCGTGCTCTCGATCAGTCCCTTCGCCTCGTAGTAATGCACGGTGGACACCGCCACACCGCTGCGTCGGGCGACATCCCCTACCGTCAGCGACTGTTTCTGTGGGTTCAGCTTGCGATGGCTCATCGTACCTCCCGCCTTGACCTCAAGCTTGGTTGAGGAAATATCGTGCCGAACGTCAGCCCCCGGCACAAGCCCGGCCATCCCCCTGCCTTTCGAGTGACCATCATGGAAACCACCCTGATCGATCGTTCAACACAACGCGTATTACCTCTGATGCCCGCCATTCTCCTGGCCATGCTGGTAGGGCTGAACCTGCGCCCCTCGATGGCCGCGATCGGCCCTCTGGTCGAACGCATCCAGGCCGATATCGCCATCAGCTACGCGCAGCTCGCTCTGCTGACTACCTTGCCCGTGCTCGCCATGGGAGCTGGCTGCTTCATTGCCGTTGCTCTGGCCAGACGCTGCGGCGCGGACCGCTTGATTGGCGGTTCCTTGCTGATGATCGCACTGGCCGACGGACTTCGCCTGGCCGGACACGGCGTGGCCACCCTGTTGATCACGGCATTGGTCGCCGGTATCGGTATCGCCGGCATCCAGGCCCTGTTACCGGCGTTGATCAAGCAGCAGGCCAGACAACGTACGCCACTGGTCATGGGGTGGTATATCGCCGCCATCATGGGCGGTGCAGCGCTCGCCGCGACCTTGGCGGCGACCCTGGCGGATCTGACAGGCAGTTGGCGTGCCAGTCTGGCACTGTGGGGACTGGTGGCCCTCGTGGCATTCCTGGCCTGGCAACGACGCGGTCCAGTGCTGCCCGATACCGGGAAAGACAAGGAGCAACGCGATCGTCGCGCCTCCCTGTATCGCCAGCCACGCGTCTGGACGCTGGCGATCTTCTTCAGCCTATGCGCCTCGGGCTACGCCTGCGTGCTGGCATGGCTTCCCCCCTATTACATGGAACTCGGCTGGACGGAATCCGCCGCCGGCCTGCTGCTGGGCTATCTCACCGCTCTTGAAGTCGTCGCCGGGCTGGTCTTGCCGGCCTTGGCCCAGCGTCGAGCGGACCGGCGGCCGGTTCTGTTCATCCCCCTGACCTGCTCTCTGGCCGGCTTCCTATTGTTGTGGCACACGCCCGACTCCTCCCCATGGTTCATCACCACCTTGCTGGGCATCGGACTCGGCGGCCTCTTCCCCCTGAGCCTGATCGTCAGCATGGACCACCACCCCGATGCCCAGCGTGCGGGCGACATCACCGCCATTGCACAGGGAGCCGGTTATAGCCTGGGCGCCTTGACGCCATTGATCGCCGGCGTGATACGTGACCAGCTCGGCGGCTTCGAATGGGCCTGGGCCGGCCTGGCGGGTACCACCCTGCTGATGGCACTCATCGCCCTGCGTTTCGACCCGCGGCACTTCTCCACGGTGATTCGCGACTGACGGATTCCGGCCCCTGATACCCAAACGGTATTGCCATGAACGACATTCCACGTACGCCGCAGCCCTTCCATCCTGTGAGGCATCCGGCTGCCGCCGGCACCTCACCCACGACAAGGGCGACACCATGACACACGACCACACCGTATCCACCACTCTCCCCCACCGCACCCTGGGACAAGGACTGAGCGTTTCGGCGCTGGGCTATGGTGCCATGGGGATCAGCGAGTTCTACGGACCATCGAACGACCAGGACTCCCGGAGACTGCTCGCCGAGGTGGCCAATGCCGGCATCGACCTGATCGACACAGCAGACATGTACGGCCGCGGCCATAACGAAACGCTGATCGGCGAGTTCCTGGCCGAACGACGCCGGTCACTCGGTGCCAGCGATATCAAGATCGCCACCAAGTGCGGCATCGACCGCGGCGATGCCGACTATGCACGCCAGATCAACAACCGCCCCGAGTACATCCGGGCCTGCTGCGAAGCTTCGCTCAAGCGCCTGGGCATCGAGCGCATCGATCTCTACTACCTGCACCGCGTGGACCCTCAAGGCGACATCACCGCCGCCATGGAGTGTCTGAGCGAGCTCGTCAAGGAAGGCAAGATCGCTCATGCAGGGCTGTGCGAAGTCTCGGCGTCGACCCTGGACAAGGCCCACGCCATCCACCCGATCACCGCCTTGCAGACGGAGTACTCGTTGTGGACGCGTGATGTCGAGGCCGAGATCCTGCCCATGGCGCGCCGGCTCGGCGTGGGGCTCGTGCCCTATTCTCCCTTGGGGCGCGGCTTCCTGACCGGTCGTATCACCAGTCAGGACGATCTTTCCAAGGATGACTTCCGGCGCCGCAACCCACGCTTCCAGGCCGACAACCTCTCGCGCAACCTGACACTGCTCGAGACAGTGCACCGCGTGGCCGAGCGCCACGATGCCACACCGGGCCAGATCGCCCTGGCATGGCTGCTGGCCCAGGACGAGCATATCGTGCCAATACCGGGCACCCGGCGCTCGGCCTACCTGCACGAGAATCTCGGTGCTCTGGCCCTGCAGTTGGACACGCAAGACCTGGACGACCTCGACAGCGCCCTGCCGCCGAAGGCGGCCCACGGTGAACGTTATACGGAGGAAGGCATGAAGGGCGTCAACGCCTGAGATCGCTGCTTGGCTCGGCCGCTTCGAGCAGTACATCGACAGCGTCCAGGACTTCTGCACGCGTTTCGTCGGTCCGCCAGAGCAGTTTGAGTTCGATGGTCAGGCTCGCCTCGAGCTCGGGGGTGAAGGGGCGATACGTGACGCCGAGACGACTGGCGGCCCGCATCGAGGTAGGCAGGAAGGCCACGCCATCGCCAGCGGCCACCCGCGCCAGCAGCGTCACGTGCTCATCGGGTTCGGGGCGGCGCGGCGGCACATAGCCATGAGCGTCGAAGACACGCTCGCAGCGATCATGGAAGACCGGATTGTCATGGCGGGGAAACCAGAAGAGCCGGGTATCGCCCAGATCGTCGAACGACACCCGCTCACGCTCGGCCGCCGGATGGTCCTCACGCAACGCCACCATCAGCGGGTCGAGAGCGACACGTCGGGCCTGGACCGATTCGCCCGGCTCGACGATCTCGCCGACCAGGGCGAGATCCAGCTCCCCGCTCAACAACCGTTCGACCAGACGCTTCGAATAGGCTTCCTCGATCCGTATGCCCGAGGGAAGTGAGTCCTGTTGCAGAACATCACGGATGCCGGGAACCAGGCTGAAGTCGATCACGCTCGTCAGCCCAAGGCGGACATCGGCCGTGTCGACAGCAGCCGCGTCGCGCAGATTGTGCAATGCGAGATTGAGCGATTCGAGGACTCGACGGGCATCATGCTCGAAGAGCTCGCCGGCCGAGGTCAGGCTGACGCCCTGGGTATCGCGCTCGAAAAGCTTGACCCTCAGCAGGGTTTCCAGCCCGCTGATCTGCCGGGACAAAGGCGGCTGCGACATGTGCAGACGCTCGGCGGCCCGGCGGAAGTTGAGCTCTTCGGCCACGGCGATGAAACACTGCAGCTGCCGGGTCGAGGGCAAGCGTCCAGCCAGGGGGCGCATCATCGCTTCCCTCTTCCGAACCGCATCAGATCTCTTCCTTCTCGATGGTCAAGGCAACCCGTCGCACGGCCAGCGGCCTGACGATCAGCATCGAGCGCTCGCGTTGCAGGGCCGTCGCCGGTCGGTTCACGATCCTTCTCCATGGGCGCGGTTCTCAGGGGCTCCTGACTATAATCGCCCCTGCCGGGCCAGTCGCCGCCTGACCCAGCGATCGTACCACCAGGTCAACACGGGCTTGATCACGGGCAGGCCGATGAGCACGGCCAGGGGACGCAACCGCGGGATTCGCTGCATCAACAGGATATAGGCATCCATGCCGCGATACAGCCTGCTCCCGGCATCTTCCACATGCAGCGAAAGCAGGGCCTCCTGCACCGTGACGCCGTGCTCACTCAACACGGCCTCATGGGTGTTGGCATCCAGCCACTCCACCGATTCCGAGTGCCGCGCCAGACGCTCATAGCGACGGCGCTCTCGACGGCAGATCGGACAGGCCGCGTCATAGTAGACCTTCAATGGGGACGAGTCGCTCACGAGCCCTCCGCAAGCCGGTTCATTCGGTGGCGCCGAGCAAGCTAGATGCCGATATCCTCGTCGAGATCCTTGTCTTCATGCTTGCGCAGCGGCGTATCCTCGTCGCACTCCAGGTCGTGGACGAAGGTTCGGGTCACGTCCAGCAAGCCAAGATCCTGGATGGTGCGCCGCCCGAGCAGGACCGGATAGGTCATGTCATCGCGATCCTCGAGGCTGAACTGCTCCTCATAGCGGGTATCGCCGATGCACAGCGTCATCAGCACCGCCGGCCGACGATCCTCGCCTCCGGCTCCACTCAGGAGCAGCTTGCGGAAGATGGGGCGCTCGAAGGTCTTCGAGACGACCTCGCCGGTCGCTTCATCTTCGACTTCGACGACGAAGCGAACCCATTCCTCGCCATCGCGCTCGAATTTCTCGATGTCCTCCGCCTGCATGGAAGAGGTCAAGGCACCACTATCGAGCTTGACCTTTACCTCGGGCCCCCAGGGTTCCTCGATGGTGGCCTTTTCCACCCAGCCAAACACATCGGGCTCGTCATCGCTGGCCATGGCCGAGCCACTCATCAGGCCGGTGGCAAGGCAGGCAATCAACGCATGGCGTATCGATTGGTACATACCGACTCCTTTCGCTATTTCCTCAAGCCGCGCTGTTCAATCGCGACGATAGGTGCCGACCAGGCGGTTCATGCCCAGCAGGTGCGGCTCGACCTGCTTGAGCAGCTCGGCCATGGTGATGCCTTCGGGCAAGGCGGTGGGCTTGTCCAGCGCCAGCACCCAGAAATAGTACTGATGGACACCATGCCCTTCCGGCGGCATGGGACCGCCATAGCCGTTGCGCCCGAAGTGGTTGACCCCGCGGGTCCCCTCGGAGGTGGCTTCCTCGAGCGAGGTGGTGGAGCCCGGCAGATTATAGAGCACCCAGTGCACGAAGCCGTAGCCGCCATGCTCCACCAGGGGCGCGTCGGGATCGTGGCAGATCACTGCAAAGCCCTTGGTGCCCTCAGGCGCATCGTGCCAGGACAGCGCCGGCGACAGATCCTCTCCTTCGCCGGTGTGGCGTGCCGGAATCTCGCCCTGATCGGTGAAGGCGGGGCTTTCCACCCGCATGTTCGTCAATGCAAAGGCCATGATCGTCGATCTCCCTGAGATAATATCGTGATGGGAAACACTGCACCGTGTTTCCGGCCGTCTTAAGGCTCGGCAAATGCCATTAGCCTGTCAACGACCTCCACCCATGGCATGATGGCGCAAGCGACACTCTTCAACCCGGAGGCGCCCAATGAAACGCTTGCTGATCGTGGCCCATGCGCCTTCCGACAACACCCGACGCCTGCGCGATGCCGCCGACCGAGGGGCTCACCATCCCGATGTCGAAGATGTGGAAGTGATCACCAGGCCTCCGCTGGAAGCCGGCCCCGAGGATATCCTGGCCTGCGATGCCATCCTGCTCGGCACCACCGAAAACCTCGGCTACATGAGCGGCGCCCTCAAGGATTTCTTCGACCGAAGCTACTACCCGGTATTGGAAAAGCAACAAGGCCTGCCCTGCGCGCTCTACATCCGGGCCGGCCGAGACGGCACCGGCACACGGCGCGCCGTGGAGAGCATCGTCACCGGACTGGGCTGGAGATGGGTGCAGGAACCGCTGACGCTGAGAGGCGAATGGCAGGATGACTTCGAGGCCCGGGTGGAAGAACTGGCGCTGACCCTGGCTGCCGGCCTGGAGGCGGGGATACTCTAGGTCCCTTGCCGGATTCCCCTGCGAGCCACCAGCCCCATCCAACGCAAGCGGCGCCCCTCGGGGCGCCGCTTGCGTCGATATCGCCTTGATGACTCAGGGCGTTACCTCAGGCGTTCGAACACCGTGGCCACGCCCTGCCCCATGCCGATGCACATGGTGGCCAGGCCCAGCGAGGTGCGCTGCTCCTGCATCACGTTGAGCAGTGTCGTGCAGATACGCGAGCCCGAGCAGCCCAGCGGATGGCCCAGGGCAATGGCGCCACCATGCAGGTTGACCGCCTCATCCATCCTGTCGCGCAGGCCGAGGTCCTTGAGTACCGGCAGCGACTGGGCGGCGAAAGCTTCGTTGAGTTCGACGGTCTGGATGTCGTCGATGGTCAGGCCCGCCGTCTTGAGCGCCTTCTTCGACGCCGGCACCGGGCCATAGCCCATGATCGAGGCGTCGCAACCCGCCACGCCGGTCGACAGCACCCGGGCGATGGGCTCCAGCCCCAGGGCACTGGCCCGCTCGGCGCTCATCACCGCCATGCCACTGGCGCCCACGGAGAGCGCCGAGGAAGTGCCGGCGGTCACGGTGCCGTTGCGCGGGTCGAACGCTGGCTTGAGTTCGGCCATCGCTTCCAGGCTGGCATCGGCGCGAATGACCTCGTCGCGATCCACCCGAACCCGGAAACCCTGGGCATCGTGGCCCTCGATCCCGATGATCTCGTTATCGAAGCCGCCGTTCTGCTGAGCGGCATAAGCCCGCTGGTGGGAGCGTACCCCGAAGGCGTCCTGGTCCTCGCGGGAAACGCCGTGCATCTTGCCCAGCAACTCGGCGGTCAGGCCCATCATCATGGCCGCCTTGGCGGCATGCTTGCTGGCCGCCGGGTTGACGTCGACGCCATGGGTCATCGGCACATGTTCCATGTGCTCCACCCCGCCGATGATGTAGAAGTCCCCCATGCCGGCCCGGATGTTGGCAGCAGCGATGTGCAGGGCGCTCATCGAGGAGCCGCACAGACGATTGACGGTCTGGGCCGGCACGCTGCGCGGAATGCCGGTCATGATCGCCGCGTTGCGTGCGATGTTCATGGCCTGCTCGAGGGTCTGGTTGACGCAGCCCCAGATGACGTCGTCGACCTCGGCGGGATCGAGGTTCGGATTGCGATCGAACAGCGCCTGCATGACGCCGGCTGACAGGTTCTCGGCACGCACGTGGCGGAAGGCGCCGTTCTTGGCCTTGGCCATGGCGGTACGCACGCCATCGACTACCACGATGTCTCTCGGATTCACACTCATCGAATTCGTTCTCCCCGGCACTTGATCAATAGCAGGTGGTGAATGGCACGTGGTAAATCAGGCCTCGGCGGCATCCTGATAGAAACGCTCGCCGTTGCGCGCCATCTCGCGCAGCCTGTCGGTCGGCGCGTAGAGAGCCCCGAGTTCGGCGGCCAGCTCGTCGGCCTGGGCAACGAACGCCTCCAGCCCCATGGCGTCGATATAGCGCAGCGCACCACCCCGGAACGGCGGGAAGCCGATGCCATAGATCAGCGCCATGTCGGCCTCGGCCGGCGTGCCGACGATGCCATCCTCCAGGCAACGCACGGTCTCCAGGCACAGAGGCGTCATCATCCGCGCGATGATGTCCTCGTCGGAAAACTCGCGGCCCGACTCGGCAATGCCCTTGACCAGCTCGATGGCCGCCTCGTCGCGGACCTTCCTGGGCTTGCCCTTCTTGTCCTCTTCGTAGGCATAGAAGCCCTTGGCGTTCTTCTGCCCCAGACGCTCATTGTCGAACATCACCTGGATGGCGCTCTTGCCCTCACTCCCGGCACCGCCCAGGCTGCCCATGCGCTCCGGGAAGCCTTCGGCCATCACCTCACCGGCGTGCACGGCGGTATCCATGCCCACCACGTCGAGCAGATAGGCCGGGCCCATCGGCCAACCGAACTTCTCCATCACCCTGTCGACGCGCTGGAAGTCGGCCCCGGCGGCCATCAGTTGGCTGAAGCCGCCGAAATAGGGGAAGAGCACGCGGTTGACCAGAAAGCCCGGGCAGTCATTGACCACGATGGGCGTCTTACCCATCTTGCGGGCATAGGCCACGGTCGCGGCCACGGCACCGTCGCCGGTCTTTTCACCGCGAATGACCTCGACCAGCGGCATGCGATGCACCGGGTTGAAGAAGTGCATGCCGCAGAAATTCTCGGGCCGCTTCAGGTTCTCGGCGAGCCGGGTGATCGAGATGGTCGAGGTATTGGAGGTGAGGATGGTGTCCTCGCTCACGTTCTCCTCGACCTCGGCGAGCACCGCCCCCTTGACCTTGGGATTCTCGACCACCGCCTCGACCACCAGGTCGACGTGGGAGAAATCGCCATAGGAAAGCGTCGGCCGGATGTTGCTGAGCCGCTCGGCCATCTGCTCGTTGGAGAGCTTGCCGCGCTCCACCTGCTTGGCGAACAGCTTGCGGGCCTCCTTGAGCCCCAGTTCGATGGCCTCGTCCTTGATGTCCTTCATCAGGATCGGCGTGCCCTTGGAGGCGCTCTGATAGGCGATGCCGCCGCCCATGATACCCGCGCCGAGCACCCCGGCCCGCTCCACGGGCACCGATTGCTTCGCGTACTGACCGCCCTTTTTCTTGACCACCTGATCGTTGAGGAAGAGGCCCACCAGGTTGTAGCAGACATCGGTGAGCGCCAGCTTGCCGAACGCCTTGGCTTCGATGGCCTGGGCCCGGGCGCGCTCCTCGCCGGCTCCCTTCTGGATGACCTTGATCGCCTCGATCGGCGCCGGGTAATGCGGTCCGGCCTTGCCGGCCACATAGCCCTTGGCCGTCTCGAAGGCCATCATCTGCTCGATGGCGTCGAGGCCCAGGGGGCTGCATTTTTCCGTGCGACGTGCCTGGTAATCGAGTTCGCCGCTCCGGGCCCGATTCAGAATGTCGCGCGCCGCTGCCTCGAGAGACTCGGGCGGCACCACGGCGTCGACCGCGCCGACCGACAGGCAGGCATCGGCGCGATTCTCGGTGCCACCGGCGATCCACTCGATGGCGTTGTCGGCGCCGATCAGCCGCGGCAGACGCACGCAGCCACCCCAGCCGGGCAGGATGCCGAGCTTGGTCTCGGGCAGGCCGATCTTGGCGGTCTCGCTCATCACGCGAAAATCGGTGGCCAACGTCACCTCGCAGCCGCCCCCCAGAGCCAGGCCGTTGATGGCGCTGACCGTGGGGAAAGGCAGGTCCTCGAGACCGTTGAAGATCCCGTGCACCTGCTCGAGCATGCTCTGAATCTCGTCCTCGCCCTTGGCGAACAAACCGTGGAACTCGGTGATGTCGGCGCCGACGATGAAGGCGTCCTTGGCACTGGCCAGCACCAGGCCTGCGATGTCGGATTCGCCACGCAGCGCTTCCAGCGCCTGTTCCAGTTCCTGGACCACAGCGCTGGACAGCTTGTTGACCGACTCATCCTTCAAGTCGAAGGTCAGGGTCGCGATGCCCTCGTCATCGCGCGCCACCGAGATGGCATTGCCTTGATAGATCATCCACGAATCTCCGTGCAGGAATTCATACGGCCGTTTGATTCGTGACAGCTTGGTCCACTCCCAGCGTCACGTCAAGCCCCCCGAGGCCCCGCCAACAGCGTTTTCCCCGATCGATACGACAAGCTGTTAGACTGCGCCCATGTCACCGAATCGTCCCGTCAGTGGACCACCTCACCGCCCAGAGCCAGGCCCCGCCGGCGCCTCCCGAGTTGGCGCCTGGGAACAGCGCATCGAGCGCATCGCCGCGAGAATTCGCCCCTGGAGCTGGCTCTGGCCACCGATGGCCTTCCTGGCCGGCGTCGGCAGTTTTTTCCTGGTCGAGCGTCAGCAATGGCTCGGTGCCATGCTGACCCTGGGCATGCTGCTGACCTGGTTCCTGTTGCTTTCGGAAAGCCTGATCGGCCGTTTCCTGGCCCAACGCGGCTATCCCACCCTGCCGCGTGGCGTGACGACCTTCATCGCCCAGATGGTGCACCAGGAGACACTCTTCTTTACCCTGCCCTTCCTGCTGGCAACCACGGTATGGACCAGCGGTCAGGCGCTCTTCACCCTGTCGATGGTGGCACTGGCGATACTTTCGATCCTCGACCCGCTCTACTATAGACTCGCTGAGCGCCGCCGGGGACTCTACTTCGCCTTTCACGCCCAGTGCGTCTTCCTGGTGGTCCTGGTCACCCTGCCGACCCTGTTGCATCTGACCACCGGCCAGAGCCTGCTGTTGGCGCTTGCGGCCACGGTGATCTTCAGCCTGCCGAGCCTGCTGCATCTTTTGCGACCCATGACGGCACGCCGCTGGCTGCTCATGCTGGCCCTGCTGCCAGTGCTGGCCGGGGGCGCCTGGGTCGGCAGGATCTGGGTCCCGCCGGCCAGCCTGTGGATCTCGGGCAGCGCCCTCTCCCCGGAATTCAATGTCGAGACCCGCTCGCCACAAGGACAACTGCGCCTGACCCCCGATGCCCTGGGCGACCATGGCCTGTATGCCTACACCGCCATCCACGCCCCCAGGGGACTGCGCGAGGAGATCGTCCATGAATGGCGCCACGGCGGCGAGCTGATCGACCGCATCCCGCTCGAGATCCAGGGAGGACGCGAGCAGGGCTACCGGGCCTGGACCCACAAGCGCAATTTCCCTGAGCACAGCGCCGGCCGCTGGCGCATCGACGTCATGACGGCCAGCGGTCAACGCATTGGCGTGTTGCGCTTCCGGGTGGCGGCCGATACCGCAGCAGCCACCCTGGCCGACGGGCACATCAACGTGCCCATCGGACTTCCCGGACTGGACGTGCGTCGGCTGGTGGCTCGTTCCGAGGACACCACCTCCGCCAATGGTCAAAATACCGTTGACGACGCCACTCCTTCCCCTGAGGATAGTGAGTAGCCTTCAAACCATAAGGTTGCATTCCACGCCAGGGCTTCGGACAATCCTGACAGGTTTCTTCAACGTAGATATGCCATGCATCAGAACATCGGCTTCCAACTCGCTCGCGTGCCGCGCTTGTGGCGCGCCATCATCGACCGGCGTCTGGCCCCAGACGGCCTGACTCAGACCCGTTGGGTCACGCTTTATCACCTGTGGAAGATGGGTGATGACCAGGCCCAGTGCGACCTGGCCAGGGCCATCGGCGTCGAGGCACCATCCCTGGTCCGCACGCTCGATCAGCTTTCCGAACAGGGCCTGATCGAACGCCGCCCCTGTGGCCAGGATCGGCGCGCCAAGCGCATCTTCCTGACCGACAAGGCCACGCCCTTGCTCGAGCGCATCGAGACCGTCGTCACCCAGGCCAGGAAGGAAATGCTGGAGGGCCTGGACGATGCCGAGGTCGACCAGCTCATCGACCTGCTGTCGCGCATCGAAGCCAATGGGCTGGCGATCCAGGAGCGAGAGGAAGGCTAGTCTCCTAACCGCCAGCGGAGGGCGGCACTCTGGGTAGCTGCGCACGGCGATGGGCCTCGGGATAGTCCGGTCGATTGGCCAGGTCGTCGCGCAGCGCTCGCATACGCTCATCGAGATCCGCGAATGCCTCGTTCGAGCAGGATTCATCCCACCACAGCGTCAGACAGGCGGTGCTCGATTCGACGACCACCGCATCTTCCGGCAGGCATTCCAGCAGGGCCTCCAATCCATCACGCGCCACGGTCGGCAGCGGCCGCAGCGGCTCCACGCGCCAGCGCCACCCCGGCAGGAAAGGCTTGAGCGCCTGGCTGGCCACGGCATCGCGCACCAGCAGGAAGTCGGGCCCGGGATGCTGGGATGGATAGCGCCATCGGTAGGCCGGCAGGGTGTCGCCGTCCTCGTGCAGCGGCGATGTCTCGATTCGCACGGCGACCCCGCTTTCCCGGGCGAGATCGCGCAGCCCCATCACGCGCTGCTGTCGCTGGCTCGGGCGCAGCCACATCGCTGGCGCGAATGCCAGCCCCACCACACCAAGAATGATCAACCAGAGCATTCGTTCATCCTGCCTTATCCGGGGAGCTCGAATAACATGCCGTTATTCCGTTTTCCTGTATTGATGCAAGTCGTTGTCTTGTCGTCCCGGGCATCCTAGAGTGGAAGGCAGTCACCAACACCGTTGGACACCGCCGCGGAGAATGCAACATGAGCAACGAGTATCGTCACATCCTGGTCGCCGTCGATCTGACCAAGGACTCCCAAAAGGTTCTGGAACGCGCGATGCACATCGCCGACCGCAACCATGCAAAGCTGTCCATAATGCACACCCTGGAGCCGCTGGGCTTCGCCTATGGTGGTGATATTCCCATGGACCTCACCAGCATCCAGGACCAGCTCGACGAACACGCCAAGCAGCGCCTCGCCGAGATCGCCGACTCTCAGGTGCCGCGTGAAAACCAGCACGTCATGGTCGGCATGCCCGATACCGAGATTCACCGCTTCGCCGATGATCAAGGGGTCGACCTGATCGTGGTCGGTTCGCATGGCCGCCACGGCTTCGCCCTGCTGCTGGGCTCCACCTCCACCGGCGTGCTCCACGGCGCCAAGTGCGATGTCCTGGCCGTACGCGTCGGCACCGGCGAGGATGGCGAGGAAAGCGCCGAGTAGGCCCCTTTTAGCGCTCCGCTTGCAGGGCCTGGGTTGGCCTTTCATGGCCAACCCGTTCGGCGGCATGCGCCTCACATGGCAAAAGACCCTCGCCTCACCTTGCCCCGCCCCTAACAGAGCGCGTCGTTAACCGTTCCAGCGCCTTCTATCGGCCGTCTGCCGGATTCGCCTCATCACCGCTCGCCTGAGCGTCCCTGGCCAGGCGCTTCCGGGAAGCCGCCATGGCGCCGCTTACCCTTCTCCGGTGACCATCGCCTCGAGTTCCATCCAGCGCTCCATCGCCGTATCCAGTTCGGCCTGCTTGTCGCTCAGGGCCTGCAGGGTTGCGGTCACGGTGTCGGGATCCTGTTGGTAGAACGCCGGATCGCCCACCTGGCGCTCGAACTCGGCCACCTCACCCTCGAGGCGTTCGATCTCCACCGGCAGGCCGTCCAGTTCGCGTTGCAGCTTGTAGGAAAGCTTGGCACGCTTCGGCGCCGGCGAAGTACCAGCCGTCGACGCGCCCTCCGGAGCTTTCCGGGAACCGCCGGACTCAGCCTCGGCCACCGGCTCGGCCCGCTGGCGCGCCGCGCCTTCCCAGGGCGCCGGCGGCAACTTGCCTCCCTGGCGCACCCAGTCGCTGTATCCGCCGACGTACTCGCGCACCTTGCCCTCGCCCTCGAAGGCCAGCACGCTGGTCACCACATTGTCCATGAAGGCCCGGTCGTGGGAGACCAGCAGCAGGGTCCCCTCGAAGTTCAACAGCAACTCCTCGAGCAGCTCCAGGGTCTCGACATCCAGGTCGTTGGTCGGCTCGTCGAGCACCAGCACGTTGGCCGGCTGGGTGAACAGCCGCGCCAGCAGCAAACGATTGGACTCGCCACCGGAGAGCGCCTTGACCGGCTGACGCGCCCGCTCCGGGGTGAACAGGAAATCCTGCAGATAGCTCATCACGTGGCGATCGCGGCCACCGACCTGCACCCGGTCGCTGCCCTGGGCGACGTTGTCATAGACCGTCTTCTCCGGCTCCAGCCCGGCACGCAGCTGATCGAAATACGCCACCTGCAATTTGGTGCCGACCCGCACGCTGCCTTCGCTCGGCTCGAGTTCGCCGAGCAGAATCTTGAGCAGCGTCGTCTTGCCGGCACCGTTGCGGCCGATGAAGCCGATCCGATCGCCCCGCTGGATCTCGATGCTGAAATCGTCGATCACCTTTTCATCGCCGAAGCGTTGCGTCACGTTCTTGAGCTCGACGACCCGCTTGCCGCTGCGCTCACCGCTTTCCACGGCGAGATTGGCCCGTCCCTGGCGTTCACGGCGCTCGCCTCGTTCGCGGCGCATCTGCTCCAGGGCCCTCACGCGCCCTTCATTGCGGGTACGCCGTGCCTTGATGCCCTGCCGGATCCAGGCTTCCTCCTGGGCCAGCTTCTTGTCGAACTCGGCATTCTCGCGAGCCTCGACTTCCAGTTCGTGGGTCTTCTGTTCCTGGTACTTGGCGTAATCGCCGGGATAACGCCCCAGCCGACCGCGGTCGAGCTCGAGAATCGCCGTGGCCAGCCGGGAAAGGAAAGCCCGGTCGTGGGTGATGAACAAGACCGCCCCATTGAAGGCGGCGAGTTGCTCTTCCAGCCAGGCGATGGTGTCCAGGTCGAGGTGGTTGGTGGGCTCGTCGAGCAGCAGCAGATCGGGCTCGGCCACCAGGGCGCGGGCCAGCGCCACTCGCCGCCGCCAGCCACCGGAAAGCCCGGCCATCTCGGCGTCCTCCGGCAAGCCGAGTCGCGTCAGCACCACATCGATGCGCTGGTGGAAGGACCAGCCGTCGATCGCCTCCAGGCGGCTCTGCAGCTGCGCCATGCGCGACATGTCGGGATCATCGGCCTGCACCAGATGATGATACTCGGACAGCAGTTCACCGGCCTCGGGCAGCCCCTGGGCCACCACATCGAAGATGGTCGCACCGGAGGCATCGGGCAGTTCCTGGGCCAGCACGCCGATCTTGAGCCCGGGAGCCCGCCAGATGTCACCGCCATCGGGGGTGATCTCGCCGGCCACCAGCTTGAGCAGGGTCGACTTGCCGGTGCCGTTGCGGCCCACCAGTGCCAGGCGTTCGCCCTTTTCCAGCACCAGGTCGGCGCCATCGAGCAGCACCTGGGGACCATAGGCCAGTTGCAGCCGTTCCAGACGTAGCAGGGTCACTCACACACCTCCAGGTTCATCGAGGGCGCTAGTGTAACGTATGACCGCCCCGACGTGGCCCCATCCCGCACTCGACGGGTACAATGTGCGACCGCTGTACAGGAGGATACCGTCTTGGCCGATACCGCCGATCCCCGCGATGATAGCCTGCCCGAGGCGTTGAGATTCCGTTCGCCGGCGCCGCTGGTGGACATCGGCGCCAACCTGACCCACCCGAGCTTCGCCCATGATCTGGACGCGACCCTCGACCGGGCCCGAAGTGCCGGTGTCGAAACACTGATCCTGACCGGCACGGATCGCGAACACGCCGAGCAGGCCGCCGAGCTGGCCCGCGAACGCGCCGGCCTCTACGCCACCGCCGGCCTGCATCCCCATGGCGCCAGCGAGTGGTCGTCGTCGCTGGAAGCCGCCATGCGCGAGCTGCACCGCCGCCCCGAGGTGGTCGCGGTGGGAGAATGCGGCCTGGATTTCAACCGCAATTTCTCCACACCCGCCGAGCAGGAACGCGCCTTCGAGGCTCAGCTTGGCCTCGCCGCCGAAAGCGGTCTGCCGTTGTTCATCCATGAACGCGATGCCGGGGCGCGCCTGCACGACATCCTGCACGCTTGGCGCGACGATATTTCCCAGGCGGTGGTGCACTGCTTCACCGGGGAGCGTCGCACGCTGCACGGCTATCTCGATCTGGACCTGCACATCGGCCTGACCGGCTGGCTGTGCGACGAGCGCCGCGGCCATCACCTGCGCGAGCTGGTCGGCGACATTCCCCTGGAACGCCTGATGGTGGAAACCGACTGCCCTTACCTGCTGCCGCGCAATTTACCTGCCAAACTCAAGGGCAGACGCCACGAGCCGGCACTGCTGCCGTGGATCGTGCGCGAGATCGCTCACTGGCGAGGCCTGACCGAAGCCGAACTGGCCAGGGCCACCACCGCAACCGCTCGTCGCTTCTTCCGGCTCGATGCGGCGGACGACAACCACCCTGCCCTCGAGGAGGGAAACTGACCATGGATGAGCTGCCCGCTTTCATTGCGATCGAGACCGGCAACGACGGGGACCTGCCGCTCTCCATCGCCTGGACCCTGCCGGATGGCCGCGTCAAGCACACTCTGATCCAGCCGGACAACGACTGGCTCGAGGACGAACTGGTCTCGCTGGGCGATTACAGCCTGGAAGAACTCAACAGCATGGGCGTGAGCCCCCTGGACGTGATCCGCGAGCTGGAGACCGATCACTTCAACGCCACGCTCTACACCGCCGGAGTCGGCGACGACGAGGCCGCCCTGTCACGCCTCTTCGAGACCTATGGACTCGATCCGTTCGTCGAGCTGGCCCCCGCCGACAGCCTTTACAACGGCCTGGCGCCGGGAGAATGGGCTCGCGCCAGAGGGGACATGTTCGGAGAACTGGGACTCGAGCCGATGCGGCCCGAGGAGGAAATCCAGGTGATGCTCGCCCTGCACCTGAGAATCAACGAGGACACCTGACGCCTCTCACGCCGGCTCGGGCGCCTCGCGCCCCGCGGCCAGCGCCTCCTCGAGCGAGGCATCCTCACCATAGAAGGCTGCCAGTGCAGTGCGAAAGGCCTCGGCGCGACGCGGCAACCCTTCCGCCTCATAACGTGCAGCTCGTGCCTCGACCCGCGACCGGAAGGCGTCACGATCGACCTCCGCTTCGCCGCCAAGGTTGTCGACGCTGACGTTGAACCGCAGTCCGCAGGCCCGGGAAAACAGCAACTCCAGGGCCTGGGGCGCCACCTCCACCGACTCGAACTCGCGCTGCTGGCCGGCATCCCGGCCATCGGGCTGATACCAGTAGCCGTAATCTTCCCACTGGCGTCGACGTGCGCCGGCGATGCACCAGTGGCTGATCTCGTGCAGGGCGCTGGCATAGAAGCCATGGGCAAAGACCACCCGATGCCAGGGGGTCGAGGCATCGGCCGGCAGATAGATCGGTTCGTCGTCGCCGCGCACCAGGCGGGTACGGTGGCTCGACATGAACAGGCCGTCGAACAAGGCGATGACATCGTCGAGACGGTGTGTCACACGGACTCCAGAACAGTGACTGATCGGCATGGCGAAGACGTAGTATATCGAGCCGCCGCCAGGGGCGAAAACCGCCATTCGCTGATAGACTAGAGCGTTCCCCGCATGCATGACGCCCGGGGCTTCTCGTCATTCGCATGGAGCATGAGCCGTGGCTCGATTCATCACCGATTTGTTCGAGGTGTCACGCCGCGACACCGGCCCGCTGATCCGTCTCGCCCTGCCCATCTGCGGCGCCCAGCTCGCCCAGGCCGGCATGAGCGTCGTGGACGTGATGATGACGGGCCGTCTCAGCGCTACCGACCTGGCAGCGGTCTCGGTGGGCTCCAGCCTGTGGATGCCGCTTATGCTGTTCATGACCGGTACCCTGATGGGACTGACGCCGGTCGTCGCACACCTGCTTGGCGCCCAGCGTCGAGCGGACATCCGTATACAGGTACACCAGGCCCTGTGGATCGGCCTCGCCCTGGGGATCCTCTCGGCCGTTCTGCTGTGGACGGCGGTGATGCCGATCTTCGCGGCGATGGATGTACCCGACGAAGTCGCCCAGCGCTCGGCCGGCTACCTGGCGGCGGTCGGCTTCGGCATGCCCGGCGTGGCGATCTTCCAGTCCCTGCGCGCCTTCTCCGACGGCATGAACCATACGCGCCCGGCGCTGTGGATCAGCCTGATCGGGCTGGCCGTCAACATTCCCAGCAACTATGTCCTGATCTACGGCGGCGAGGGCCTCACGGCCCTGCTGGGCGATGGGCTGCCCGCCCCCCTGCAGGCACTGCCCGCGCTGGGCGCCATGGGCTGCGGCATCGCCACCGCGCTTTCCATGTGGGTCATGGGCCTGAGCATGGCCGCCTACACGCGTCGCAGCCGGGCCTATGGTGACGTCGAGCTGTGGCGTGAGCCATCACCGCCACGCTGGCGCCTGATCGGCGAGCTGCTCCATATCGGGGTCCCCATCGGCGTGGCGATCTTCGTCGAGGTTACGCTGTTCACGCTGATCGCTCTGTTCGTCGCCAGCCTCGGCGAAGTGACCGTGGCCGCACACCAGGTGGCGCTCAATTACACCGGCCTGCTGTTCATGCTCCCCTTGTCGCTGGGCATGGCACTCACGGTCAGGGTCGGCAACACCCTCGGCCAGGCAAGGCCCGACCTCGCTCGTCTGGTCGCCTGGAACGGTATCCTGATCGCCCTGGTGGTGGCCTTGCTCAACAGCCTGATACTGTGGCTGACGGCGGTTCCCGTGATCGAGCTCTATACACACGACACCGCGGTCCAGCAACTGACACTGTCGCTGATCGGCCTGGCCATGATCTATCAGGTGTCCGACTCCCTGCAGGTCAGCCTCGCCGGCGCCCTGCGCGGCTACAAGGACACCCGCGTGATCATGCTGATCACCATGCTGGCCTATTGGCTGGTAGGGCTCGGCGGCGGCCACTGGCTGGGCGTATACGGGCTGTTCGATGCCGTGGCGCCCATGGGCGTGCATGGCTACTGGACCGGCCTGATCGCCGGCCTGACGGTGGCCGCCATCCTGCTGGGAGAACGTCTGAGACGGCGCAGCAAGGCGGTGGCACGTGGCGATGAAGCGATTCCCGATACCGACTGAACACGGCCCACGGTGGTGGCGACTCGCCCTCGTGTTGCTGCTGAGCGGCTGGCTCGCCGGCTGCAGCGATGGCGAGGCCGAACGGCGCTTGCAGGCTTATCAGCAACGCCTCGCCTCCGCACTGGCGCTGTCACCGCCGGAGCCCACCACCCCGGACAACATCGGTGCCTTTCCGGAGCGCCAGGCGCGGCGTTTTCCCCTCCCGGACATGCGCCAGGGCCTGCTCGATGTCTATGCACTGCGCGGCTGTCATATCGGCAACCTGGTGGCCAATCGCAACAACCAGTTGGGCCGCGTGGCGGCCCCCAGCCAACGCTGGCTCTACGAGCTCGAACTCTGGCGGCGCCTCAGCGCCTGCTGGCACACGGAAGTCCCCGAGTCCCTCGATGCCGACGACCGCCAGCGCCTGGCTCGGCTGACGCAACTCAAGACCGAGCGCCTGCCCCGTGCCAGCTGGAATGCGCTCTTCGACTCGAGTGAATGGGCCGACAGTTTTTCACGGGCCAGCTCGCCGCTGCCCCCGGATGCCCTGTCCGCGGTGGATGAACAACTGCCTGCCCTCGCCTACCTGCGCGAGGCGGCGCTGCACCAGCTCGACCCGAACTGGACGACGGACTCCGCAACCCTAGAGCGTCACCTGAACACGCTGCGTCAGCGCCCGCTGACGGCGGAACTGCTGCGCGCTCTGCTGCTGGCCGAACAACGCCTGACGGAGGCTTCCGCACTGCTCGAGACGGCACTGGCTCGTGCCGAGGACTGCAACGCCCCCGACCAACTGCCTGACATGACATCCTTGAATCGCTGGCTGACACGACTCGAGGAGCAGTCGGCCCGCTGGTTGAGGGCCATTCGCGACCTTCTCGATGCCCACCCGCTGGACCCTCCGCCGGCCGTCGCCGCCTATCGCCAGCGTTGGCTTTCCCTGGACAATCCGGACGCGCCCTGGTCGGCGATGGTCGCCGCTCGACAGCGACATCAAGCACTCCGCCAACGACTGAGCGAACGCTGCCGATGAACGCCGGGACTTAACGGGGTCATCACTCTGTGCTATTGATGGAAGAACAGTGACGTTGTGCGCTGCCGACCGGCCTGGGGGCACCACGGTCCCCTCCAAGGCCAATGACGAGACCACGCAGCAGCAGGAGGGACTTCATGGGTATCCCGCTGTCACCGCGCCCCGCCCAGGTCATCGACCTGGACGCCATGCGCCAACGCCAGGAGGCCAGGCGACGCCTGATCCGCCTCTCGCCGGAGCTCGATGGTCTGGAAATGGTCTACCAGCTGCCCTCCGAGCCCGACGCCTACTACGGCATGCCCCTGCTCGCCTGGGGGCTCCGGGAAGACGGCCATGTCGTCGGCCTGGTGCCGTGGATGGAAAGTCTCACTCCCTGCCATCACCTCAATGACCCTGAGCATGGCCACTTCATCGGTTATCGCGACCCGGAGACCGAGGAACTGTTCGAGGAAGCACCGGACCACAAGGTGTTCGAGCTCGAACAGGCCGCGGCCTACTTCGAGTATGAGGTGACCAGCGAGCCGACACTGATCCAGCAGCTCCCCGAGACCCAGGGCACCCATGCGCTGTGCATGGACGACAGCGACGCCCCCTGGCAGTTGAAGCAGGTCTTCGGCTGGCGGCTGTACAGCGACGGCGTCGTGGAAGCCCTGCTCGCCGACGAGCAGTTGATCGACTCCACGCCGATCCTGCCCGGCGACCCTTGCCTGTATACCGGACACAGCCGCCACCGCGTGGTCTATTTCTTCCAGCGACAGATCGCCAACCGCATTCGCCGGGAGGATCCCGCGACCCTGGAGGCTCTGGCTTTGATGGTGATGCCGGACCATCAGCAAGACGACTAAGGTCTGTATGAAAAGTGCCTGCACTCGGTGATGCGGTGTTGAAATCGATCTAAAAATGCTCATTTACCCTTGTAAACTGCGCTTTCTCGACCGATTTCGCCTTGCCTCACCTTCGCTCGTCGACTTTTCGTTCAAGACCTATGGAAGCCGGGATTACGCGAACGGGGTCACACCGTCATGAATGACCGAGACGGATGAAATAGAGGTAATGCCCTTCTTGTTCGCACTGATGCAACAGGTCATGACCGAGGAAGCCGCAGAACTTGGGAACGTCCCGGGTGGTCGCCGGATCGCTGGCGATCACCTTGAGGACTTCCCCTGCCTGCATGTCACGCACCTTGTTGTGCATCAACATGATCGGTTCCGGGCAGTAGAGGCCCGTAGTGTCCAGTTCGGCATGACAACTCGGCAAGGAATCCGCAGAATCAACCATCGATAACCTCATCGTGTCGAAGAACAAGCATAGGGAGTAGCTGGATGATCAAGGTCATTATCGAGCGTCATATCATGCCCGGACTCGAAGAAGAATACGAGGAAGCCGCCCGCGAGGCCATTCGCCAGTCGCTTGGTGCATCCGGCTTCGTCAGCGGCGAGACCCTCGTCGAGAAGGGGCACAGCGACCGACGCCTGGTGATCACCAAATGGCGAGACCTGCGCGCCTGGAAAGAGTGGGCCAACAGCGAACATCGCGCCAGGGCCATGCAACGCCTGCAGCCCCTACTGACCGAAGAAGAACGCATCCGCATCTACGAGCCCAGCTACTGACTCGACAACCGGCTCCTTCAACTCCTTCTCAATCGAGCAGCCGCACATGCACCGTCACCTCTTCCCTATCATGGTAGAGGTGGCGGCACGCGATTTCGGCCCTCACCCCGGCACGCTCCAGGGAATCCGCCAGGCGCGACAGCCCCTGCGAAACCGCTTCCCAACGACGCTTCATCGGTAACTTGAGATTGAATACCGCCTCGCGACACCAGCGTCGCGTGAGCCAGCGCTCGACCATGGTGATCACCCGGGACGGCTTGTCGACGATGTCGCAGACCAGCCAGTCCAGGCGGGCCGGCGGCGTCCAGACGAAACCATCCTCGCGCAGATGTTCCACCAGCCCGGTGGCCATCAGATCACGGTCCATCGGTCCATTGTCGATGGCGAAGACCTGCATGCCCCGCTGGACCAGTTGCCAGGTCCAGCCGCCCGGGGCGGCACCGAGATCGGCCGCCTGCATACCGTCGCTCAACCTGGCCGACCACTGCTCGGCCGGCACGAACTCGTGCCAGGCCTCTTCGAGCTTGAGCGTCGAGCGGCTTGGTGCCCTGGAAGGCGAACGCAGCCGACGAATGCCACCGAGCTGCTCACTGCGATTGCCGGGAAAACTCATGCCCAGCTGTACCCGGTCACCCTCGCTCCACAACAGGTGCAGACGCCGGCCTCCCGCCTTGCGACGCAGCACGCCCGCCTTGCGCAACTGCGCCTCAAGGGGGCGCTTGAGCGATTTGATCAGCCCTGCCAGCGCCTTGGCCTCGTTGGTGTCCGGCGTTTCCTGCCAGAGCTCCTCGCAGCTCCAGCCGCTGTCCCGGGCCTGCGCGATGATGGCATTCAGACGATCCGAGCGATCCAGAGTCAACGGAGGAAAAGCCACCAGACTCTGTCGCGCGAAGACCAGTGACGCGAGCGGCAGGGCACGGTGCAAGTCATTGGCGGGGCGCCCGTCGGTCACCTCGAAGCGTACATGGCCACCGCCACGCTCGAAGCGTGGAGCACCACTGATGCCGGACAGAGCCGCCTTTTCCAACAGCTCCGACGCCAGATCGGTCTCGAAACCGGGACGACAATAGAGCAGCAGCTCATTGGGGACGATCTTCAACGACGGAACTCCTCTGATCACAACCTTCCTACCTGCCCGACCGGCATGGAAACGCCGCCACTATCCGGGCAGCGTGTCCGCAAGGCCGTCATCTTAGCAGGCCGAGCCCTGACGGGACGACGTTCGCCGCGAACGTCAGCGAGCCGGATGCGGTCGACGGTTATCGCCGATCACTCCCTGCTCCAGCGCCATGGCACGAGCCGCCTGAGGCCCCGTCCACAGTGACGGCAACAGCACCAGCGATACCGGGATGGCGGTAATCACGATGAACTGCTGGAGCGCACCGATCTGCCCCGCTCCCATGCGCAGCAGGATCGCCGCCATCAGCGCCATGATGATGCCCCAGAAGGCACGAATCAGCGCACTGGGCTCATCATGCCCGGAACCAACCACCGAAATGGCGTAACTCATCGAGTCGCCCGTGGTGGCAACGAAGATCGTCGTCAGCACCAGTACGGCCAGGGCCATCAGGGTACCGCCAGGCAGGGCCTGGGCCACGGTCAGGGTCGCCACATCGAACTGGAAGTCCTTCAACGCCTCGGTGAGCTCGACGGCGCCGGTCAACTGATAATGGATGCCTGAGCCGCCCATCAGGGTAAACCAGATGGTCGTGGCGATCGGCGCCATGACCGCGACGGCCAGGATCATCTGGCGAATGGTCCGCCCGCGGGAAATGCGCGCCACGAAGATCGCCATCAAGGGGCCGTATCCGATGAACCAGGAAAAGAAGAACACCGTCCACCACTGCATCCACCAAGCAGGCGCCGTCTGCGAGGTCATGGTCGCCATGGTGAAGAACGAAGAGAGATATTCCCCGAAGCCCTGGGTGTAAGCATCGACCAGAAACAGTGTCGGCCCGAAGATGAAGATCACTGCGGCAATGGCCAAGGCCAGGAAAACATTGAAACAACTGAGAATCTGGATGCCTCGGTGGATCCCGGTGACGGCCGAGGTGACATAGATAGCCCCCAATACCGCCAGGACGACCAACTGCGTACCATAGCCTCCCGGCAGGCCGAGGAGCTCATGCAGCCCGAAGCTGACCTGGGTGGCGAGAAAGCCGATCGGTCCCACCGTACCGGCCACCACGGCGATCACGCACAAGGCGTCGATGACACTTCCCAGCCAGCCGCTCACCAGGCGCTTGCCCAGTACCGGCATCAGCAGAGTACGCGGCTGCAAGGGATGTCCTTCGTCGTAATGGGCCCGGGCCAGCACCACTGCGGTCAAGGAGCCCAGCACCGCCCAGCCCAGAAATCCCCAGTGCATGAAGGACTGCGCCAGAGCCCCGGCGATCGCCTCCGTCGTTCCTGCTTCGGTGTCGAAGGCCGGCGGCGTCACGATGAAATGATAGACCGGCTCACCGGCAGCGAAAAAGACGCCACCTCCCGCCAACAGGGTGCACATGATGATCGAGAGCCACTTGAAGGTACTCAGCTCGGGGCGCTCGAGATTTCCGACCCTGGCGCTTGCTGCCGGCGTGAATACCAGTCCCATGGCAACCAGGAAGGTCAGCAGCAACAGCAGCTGGAAATATGTCCCCAGGGTCTTGGCGGTCCAGGCGAAGCCGGAGGCGATGCCCCCCGCCACCATGTCGAGGTCATACAGGGACAGGGCGATGAATGCCAGTATGAAGCCCACACTCAGGGCAAATACCAGTGGATCGCCAAGCCCACGGCTGGCGCGAATGTCGTCGTTTGTCTGCGTATTGCTCATGCGTGATGGCCTGGCCTCAGCGGACCTGCCTCCTTTTACGGGCGAGAGTGTCATTCAGCCGGGACGGATGAATATGGCGCCACTGCCGAACACGCTATGGCCGGCCGGCAGCGGATATGGGAAAAGAGAAAAGATCGGAAGGGAAAAACGAGCCCTATATGAAAAAACCCCGACTTCGCGTGAAGCCGGGGTTTTCTCGGGATAGATGCCTGACGATGACCTACTCTCGCATGGGAACTCCCACACTACCATCGGCGCTGAGCGGTTTCACTGCTGAGTTCGGCATGGGTTCAGGTGGTGCCCGCTCGCTATGGTCGTCAGGCGAAAAACATCAATGCAATCCTGCTGACGATACGTCTCTCGCGTACCCGGCGTCGTCTGTCATCCAGACTCCTTGGGTGTTATATGGTCAAGCCTCACGGGCCATTAGTACCGGTCAGCTCAACGCCTTGCAGCGCTTCCACATCCGGCCTATCAACCAGCTCGTCTTGCTGGACCCTTCAGGAGGCTCGAGGCCTCGGGGAGATCTCATCTTGAAGGGGGCTTCCCGCTTAGATGCTTTCAGCGGTTATCCCGTCCGACCTTAGCTACCCGGCAATGCCACGGGCGTGACAACCGGTACACCAGAGGGTCGTCCACTCCGGTCCTCTCGTACTAGGAGCAGCACTTCTCAAATCTCCAACGCCCACGGCAGATAGGGACCGAACTGTCTCACGACGTTCTAAACCCAGCTCGCGTACCACTTTAAATGGCGAACAGCCATACCCTTGGGACCGACTTCAGCCCCAGGATGTGATGAGCCGACATCGAGGTGCCAAACACCGCCGTCGATGTGAACTCTTGGGCGGTATCAGCCTGTTATCCCCGGAGTACCTTTTATCCGTTGAGCGATGGCCCTTCCATACAGAACCACCGGATCACTAGAACCTACTTTCGTATCTGCTCGACGTGTCTGTCTCGCAGTTAAGCACCCTTATGCTCTTGCACTCATTGCACGATTTCCGACCGTGCTGAGGGTACCTTCGTGCTCCTCCGTTACGCTTTGGGAGGAGACCGCCCCAGTCAAACTACCCACCACACACGGTCCTCGATCCGGATAACGGACCAGAGTTAGAACGCCAATGATGCCAGGCTGGTATTTCAAGGTCGGCTCCACGATAGCTAGCGCTACCGTTTCAAAGCCTCCCAGCTATCCTACACAAGCAACATCAGCGTCCAGTGTGAAGCTGTAGTAAAGGTTCACGGGGTCTTTCCGTCTAGCCGCGGGTACACCGCATCTTCACGGCGATTTCAATTTCACTGAGTCTCGGGTGGAGACAGCGTGGCCATCATTACGCCATTCGTGCAGGTCGGAACTTACCCGACAAGGAATTTCGCTACCTTAGGACCGTTATAGTTACGGCCGCCGTTTACCGGGGCTTCGATCAGGAGCTTCGCCGAAGCTAACACCATCAATTAACCTTCCGGCACCGGGCAGGCGTCATACCCTATACGTCCGCTTACGCGTTTGCAGAGTACTGTGTTTTTAATAAACAGTTGCAGCCACCTGGTATCTTCGACCGCCTCGTGCTCCGGTCGCGAGGACCTTCACACTAACGCGGCGTGCCTTCTCCCGAAGTTACGGCACCATTTTGCCTAGTTCCTTCACCCGAGTTCTCTCAAGCGCCTTGGGATTCTCACCCTGACCACCTGTGTCGGTTTGGGGTACGGTCCCACTGTATCTGAAGCTTAGAGGCTTTTCCTGGAAGCGTGGCATCAATGATTTCCAGACCGTAGTCTGTTCGTCTCGTCTCTCGGCCTTGGGGAACCGGATTTGCCTGATTCCCCAGCCTACTGACTTTCACCAGGACAACCAACGCCTGGCTCACCTAGCCTTCTTCGTCCCCCCATCGCAATACAGTGAGGTACGGGAATATTGACCCGTTTCCCATCGACTACGCCTTTCGGCCTCGCCTTAGGGGCCGACTCACTCTGCTCCGATTAGCGTCGAACAGAAACCCTTGGTCTTCCGGCGGGGGAGTTTTTCACTCCCCTTATCGTTACTCATGTCAGCATTCGCACTCGTGATACCTCCAGCAAGCCTTTCGACTCACCTTCATCGGCGTACACGACGCTCCTCTACCGCTCATCCAGAGGATGAACCCGTAGCTTCGGTACCTGGTTTGAGCCCCGTTACATCTTCCGCGCAGGCCGACTCGACTAGTGAGCTATTACGCTTTCTTTAAAGGATGGCTGCTTCTAAGCCAACCTCCTAGCTGTCTAAGCCTTCCCACATCGTTTCCCACTTAACCAGGATTTCGGGACCTTAGCTGACGGTCTGGGTTGTTTCCCTTTTCACAACGGACGTTAGCACCCGCTGTGTGTCTCCCACGCTCGCACTCACCGGTATTCGGAGTTTGCCTCGGGTTGGTAAGCCGGGATGGCCCCCTAGCCGAAACAGTGCTCTACCCCCGGCGGTGATACGTGAGGCGCTACCTAAATAGCTTTCGAGGAGAACCAGCTATCTCCGGGCTTGATTAGCCTTTCACTCCGATCCACAAGTCATCCAAATCTTTTTCAACAGATCCTGGTTCGGTCCTCCAGTTGATGTTACTCAACCTTCAACCTGCTCATGGATAGATCGCCCGGTTTCGGGTCTATTTCCAGCGACTGGTCGCCCAGTTAAGACTCGATTTCTCTACGCCTCCCCTAATCGGTTAAGCTCGCCACTGAAAATAAGTCGCTGACCCATTATACAAAAGGTACGCGGTCACGGGACTAGCCCGCTCCCACTGCTTGTACGCACACGGTTTCAGGATCTATTTCACTCCCCTCTCCGGGGTTCTTTTCGCCTTTCCCTCACGGTACTGGTTCACTATCGGTCAGCCAGGAGTATTTAGCCTTGGAGGATGGTCCCCCCGTCTTCAGTCAAGGTTTCACGTGCCCCGACCTACTCGATTTCACAGGATCAGATTTTCGGCTACGGGACTATCACCCTGTATCGTCGAGCTTCCCAGCTCGTTCGCCTAATCAGTCACCTGCTTAAGGGCTGGTCCCCGGTCGCTCGCCGCTACTGGGGGAATCTCGGTTGATTTCTGTTCCTCGGGGTACTGAGATGTTTCAGTTCCCCCGGTTCGCCTCGTTGACCTATGGATTCAGTCAACGATACCCATCTTACGATGGGTGGGTTTCCCCATTCGGAAATGCCCGGGTCGCAGGTTGTTTGCCACCTCGCCGAGCCTTATCGCAGGCTTCCACGTCCTTCATCGCCTCTGGCTGCCTAGGCATCCACCGTGTGCGCTTCATCGCTTGACCATATAACCCGAAGGAGTCTGGTCGCGATGACTCAACGACAATTGCCGGATACGCTTGAGACGTATCTCATATGTCCTTTCTTTCGAAAGGAACTGTCAGCAGGATTACATTGTTAAAGAGCGACTGTTCGAAGAACAGTCGGAAGTCAGTAGAAACCTTTCCTTCTACAAACTTGCGACTGGTCTTGTCACATCAACTGTCGGGGTGGTGGAGCCTACCGGGATCGAACCGGTGACCTCCTGCGTGCAAGGCAGGCGCTCTCCCAGCTGAGCTAAGGCCCCTCTGATGCCCGTCATACGTGACATGGAGAATTTTATTCAGGTCAAGGCATTTTGTGGCATCGCCTAGCCTGCTAGGCAAGTCACAAAATAACGCAGAACTGGATAAAATTGGTGGGTCTGGGCAGACTTGAACTGCCGACCTCACCCTTATCAGGGGTGCGCTCTAACCAACTGAGCTACAGACCCAACACCTATCCTCTCATTGACGGAACACGGTCGGCTTGCCGACCTCACCCTCCTTTCCACAAAGGTCAGGGGGTGCGCTCTCACCAACTGAGCGAATACCCTAGGGTCACGCTGGGTCTCTACCCAAACAGTCTTTGCTCTGGCCGATCAGGTAATTCATTGTGAGCACTTGCCGAGTGCCGGTGACGTCGTCGATTAAGGAGGTGATCCAGCCGCAGGTTCCCCTACGGCTACCTTGTTACGACTTCACCCCAGTCATGAACCACACCGTGGTGATCGCCCTCCGAAGTTAGGCTAACCACTTCTGGTGCAGTCCACTCCCATGGTGTGACGGGCGGTGTGTACAAGGCCCGGGAACGTATTCACCGTGCCATTCTGATGCACGATTACTAGCGATTCCGACTTCACGGAGTCGAGTTGCAGACTCCGATCCGGACTGAGACCGGCTTTATGAGATTAGCTCCACGTCGCCGCTTTGCAACCCATTGTACCGGCCATTGTAGCACGTGTGTAGCCCTACCCGTAAGGGCCATGATGACTTGACGTCGTCCCCACCTTCCTCCGGTTTGTCACCGGCAGTCTCCCTAGAGTTCCCGACCGAATCGCTGGCAAATAGGGACAAGGGTTGCGCTCGTTACGGGACTTAACCCAACATTTCACAACACGAGCTGACGACAGCCATGCAGCACCTGTCTGTGCGCTCCCGAAGGCACCAATCCATCTCTGGAAAGTTCGCACGATGTCAAGGGTAGGTAAGGTTCTTCGCGTTGCATCGAATTAAACCACATGCTCCACCGCTTGTGCGGGCCCCCGTCAATTCATTTGAGTTTTAACCTTGCGGCCGTACTCCCCAGGCGGTCGACTTAGTGCGTTAACTGCGCCACAAAGGTCTCGAGGACCCCAACGGCTAGTCGACATCGTTTACGGCGTGGACTACCAGGGTATCTAATCCTGTTTGCTACCCACGCTTTCGTACCTCAGCGTCAGTGTCAGTCCAGAAGGCCGCCTTCGCCACTGGTATTCCTCCCGATCTCTACGCATTTCACCGCTACACCGGGAATTCTACCTTCCTCTCCTGCACTCTAGCCTAACAGTTCCGGATGCCGTTCCCAGGTTGAGCCCGGGGCTTTCACAACCGGCTTATCAAGCCGCCTACGCACGCTTTACGCCCAGTAATTCCGATTAACGCTCGCACCCTCCGTATTACCGCGGCTGCTGGCACGGAGTTAGCCGGTGCTTCTTCTGCGAGTGATGTCTCCCTTGCCGGGTATTAACCGACAAGCATTCTTCCTCGCTGAAAGTGCTTTACAACCCGAGGGCCTTCTTCACACACGCGGCATGGCTGGATCAGGGTTGCCCCCATTGTCCAATATTCCCCACTGCTGCCTCCCGTAGGAGTTCGGGCCGTGTCTCAGTCCCGATGTGGCTGATCATCCTCTCAGACCAGCTACGGATCGTCGCCTTGGTGAGCCGTTACCTCACCAACCAGCTAATCCGACATAAGCTCATCCGATAGCGCAAGGTCCGAAGAGCCCCTGCTTTCCCCCGTAGGGCGTATGCGGTATTAGCTTGAGTTTCCTCAAGTTATCCCCCACTACCGGGCAGATTCCTATGCATTACTCACCCGTCCGCCGCTCGACGCCTCCTAGCAAGCTAGGATCGTTTCCGCTCGACTTGCATGTGTTAGGCCTGCCGCCAGCGTTCAATCTGAGCCATGATCAAACTCTTCAGTTGAAAGTCTGATAGTTCCTTAGGCGGAACCAAACCTGGTTCAAGATTCAAACGTCTCGTTTGACGAGTCGCTTGTCTTGATTTTCGGTGACTGGTCACCGACATCCCGACAAGCGCCCACATGAATTACCTGATCGATTGTTAAAGAGCATCTCACGTTGCTGGCCCGTGGCGCAGCGCCTCGTGAGGAAGGCGTATTCTACCGATTCGGCGTCTGGCGTCAAGCTCGATCTTGCCGAGAGCGACGCAAACCTCGTTGAGGCGACTCCGAACTGAGCTCTCTGTGAGCTCGGTAGCGAGTGGCGAGCATTTTACCGAAATCGGCGTTCCTGTCAACCGGCGAATTTCGAAGCGATTCGAAAAAACCTAAGAAAAACAGGCGCTTCTGCCACCCTTTACCGCCTGCAACGTTGCCCGTCGCCGGCAGCGGATGCGTACTTTACGGATATCAGGCCGGCGATGCAAGCCCTGCCGACAGAAAATATAGTCCAGCTTCGCCAAGCCTTCCATGGAAAGCTCGTCGCAGCCGTCGTGCCACGTCCTGGTTGCCCCACTCGACCGCCCTCATGGCGGTCGAGTAGTGAAGCAGACGTCAGATCACGAACAGGTCAACGAACTTGTGGACCGGTGTTGCCTCGAGCCGTGACTGATCCTTGCACAGCGACATGATTGCCTCGCAACGCCCACCCGGGAAACGGGTCGCCAGATTGCGCTTGAACTTCTCTTCCAGCACCGGGATACCTTCGGCGCGGCGGCGGCGATGGCCGATCGGGTATTCGACCTCGACCTTGTCGGTGGCGCTGCCGTCCTTGAAGAACACCTGGATGGCATTGGCAATGGAACGACGCTCGGGATCGTAGTAGTCGCGGGAATAGCGCTCGTCCTCGACGACCTCCATCTTGTCGCGCAGCTCGTCGATTATCGGGTTGGCGGCATGGAAGTCATCCTCGTAATGCTCGGCCACCAGGTTGCCGAAGATGAGCGGCACTGCCGTCATGTATTGCAGGCAATGATCGCGATCGGCGGGATTGGCGAGTTCACCGGACTTGGAAATGATGCGAATCGCCGAATCATGAGTCGTCAGCACGATCCGGTCGATCTCGTCCAGGCGATCCTTGACCTGCGGATGCAGCGTGACGGCGGCCTCGCAGGCCGTCTGGGAATGGAATTCGGCAGGGAAGGAGATCTTGAACAGCACATTCTCCATGGTGTAGGTGCCGAAATCCCGCTGGAAGGTGAACTTGCGCTCTTCCAGTGGCTTGAGCGACAGGTCCTTGTTGGAATGACTGAAGGACACATCATAGAAGCCCCATTGTGGCGCACTCAGCACCCCGGGGATGCCCATCTCGCCGCGCAGGGCGATATCGGCCAGCCGCACGCCCCTCGAGGTCGCATCCCCCGCCGCCCAGCTCTTGCGCGAGCCGGCATTGGGCGCATGACGATAGGTCCGCAGGCTCTGGCCGTCGGCCCAGGCATGAGAAAGCGCGGACAACAACTGCTCGCGGTCGGCGCCCATCATCTTGGCGGTCACGGCGGTGGAGGCCACCTTGACCAGCACCACGTGATCGAGACCGACGCGGTTGAAGGAGTTGTCCAGGGCCAGGATGCCCTGAATCTCGTGCGCCATGATCATGGCCTCGAGCACATCGCGCACGGTCAGCGGCGCTTCGCCCTCGGCGACCCGCTTCTGGGACAGGTGATCGGCCACCGCCAGGATGCCCCCCAGGTTATCGGAGGGATGCCCCCACTCGGCGGCCAACCAGGTATCGTTGTAGTCCAGCCAGCGGATGATGGCACCGATATCCCAGGCGGCCTTGACCGGATCCAGTCGGAAGGATGTGCCCGGTACACGGGCGCCATGCGGCACCATCGTCCCTTCGACCAGTGGCCCCAGGTGCTTGGTGCACTCCGGGAAGCGAAGCGCCAGCAACCCGCAGCCCAGGGTATCCATCAGGCAATTGCGCGCCGTATCCAGCGCCTCGTCGCTGTCGATGCGATAGTCGAGCACATAATCGGCGATCTTGCGCAGCTCGACGTCATAGTCCGGGCGGACGTTGCTTTCGACGGTCTGGCTCATTGAGACGGTTTCCTCATCTTGAAAGGGATCGGGGCTGACATCGCCACCGTCGAGACGCACGGTGGCGATGACCGGGTAGTCGATGAAAGGCGGGACGATCAGTCGCGCTGTTCGATCGGCACCCACTCGCTCTTCTCGGGGCCGGTATAGTCGGCGCTCGGACGAATGATGCGGTTGTTCTCGCGTTGCTCGAAGACATGGGCGCACCAGCCGGTAACCCGCGAGCAGACGAAGATCGGCGTGAACAGCTTGGTCGGGATATCCATGAAGTGGTAAGCACTGGCATGGAAGAAGTCGGCATTGCAGAACAGCTTCTTCTCACGCCACATGACTTCTTCGACACGCTCGGAAACCGGATAGAGAACGGTGTCGCCCACGTCCTCGGCGAGCCGACTCGACCAGTGCTTGATGATGGCGTTACGCGGGTCGGACTCGCGATAGATGGCGTGCCCGAAGCCCATGACCTTCTCCTTGCGCTCCAGCATGCCGAGCAGTTCACGTTCGGCTTCGTCGGCCGACTGCCAGTTCTCGATCATCGCCATGGCCGCCTCGTTGGCGCCACCGTGGAGCGGGCCGCGCAACGAACCGATGGCCCCGGTCACGCAGGAGTGCATGTCGGAAAGCGTTGAGGCACAGACCCGAGCGGTGAAGGTCGAGGCGTTGAACTCATGCTCGGCATAGAGAATCAGCGAAACGTTCATGACCCGGGCATGCAGTTCAGAGGCCGGCTCGTCACGCAGCATGTGCAGGAAGTGGCCACCCACCGACACATCGTCGGTCTCGGTCTCGATACGCACCCCGTCATGGGAATAGCGATACCAGTAACAGATGATCGAGGGCAGCACGGCGAGCAGGCGATCGGCGATGTCCTGTTCCTGATCGAAGCTCTCCTCGGTTTCCAGGTTGCCAAGCATGGAAGCGCCGGTGCGCATCACGTCCATCGGGTGGGCGTCGGCCGGAATCTGCTCGAGCACGGTCTTGAGCGCCGCGGGCAACCCCCTCAACCCCTGGAGCTTGGCGACATAGGCATCGAGTTCAGCCTGGTTGGGCAACTTGCCCTTCAACAACAGATAGGCCACCTCCTCGAAACGCGCCTTGTCGGCCAGCTCCTTGATATCGAAGCCGCGATAGGTCAAGCCGGAACCGGACTTGCCAACGGTACATAGCGCCGTGGAACCGGCGCTCTGGCCACGCAGGCCGGCGCCACCAATCGGTTTGTCTGCCATGTCATGTCTCCTCGTGATGGGCTCGTTAGGTGAACGCCCTGCTGACTCATTGCCGTCTACGCATTGCCGTCCTGGCCGGCGAACAGGGCATCGAGCTTGCGTTCGAAATCGTGATAATTGAGGAAGTCGTAGAGTTCCTCCCGGGTCTGCATCTGGTCCACCACGTCGCGCTGGTGCCCGTTGTCGAGAATGCTCCGATAAACATTGAGCGCCGCGGCATTCATGGCACGGAAGGCGGAGAGCGGATACAGCACGATCCGACAGCCCACTTCGGCCAGTTCCTGCTGGGAGAACAGCGGCGTCGCGCCGAACTCGGTGATGTTGGCCAGGATCGGCGCATCGACGCGTTCACAGAAGGCGCGGTAATCCTCCAGGGTATGCACCGCTTCGGCGAAGATGGCATCGGCGCCCGCCTCGATGCAGGCATTGGCACGCTCGATGGCCGCATCCAGCCCTTCCTTCTGGAAGGCATCGGTGCGAGCAATCAGGTAGAACGCTGGATCGATCCGTGCATCCGCCGCCGCCTTGATGCGGTCGACCATCTCCTGCTGGGAGACGATGGCCTTGTTGGGACGGTGGCCACAGCGCTTCTGGGCCACCTGATCCTCGAGATGCACGGCGGCCACGCCGGCACGCTGCATCTCCTTGACGGTGCGCGAGATATTGAAGGCGCCTCCCCAGCCGGTATCGATATCCACCAGCAGCGGCAGGTCAGTGGCGCCGCAGATGCGATGGGCATCCTCGACCACATCGTTCATGGTCGTCATGCCGAGATCGGGCAGACCGAAGGAGGCGTTGGCCACACCGCCACCGGACAGGTAGATCGCCTGGTGGCCGACTCGCTCGGCCATCATTGCCGAGTAGGCGTTGATGGTTCCGACGACGGGCAGCGGCCGGTTGGCATCCAGGGCGGCGCGGAAGCGGGCGCCGGGCGTTGATTGCGTCATGGCGGTCTCCATTATGACTCGGGCGTTTCCAGTTCGGGCGCTTCCCCGGCCTGATTCAGGGCAGCGGCATAGCGGTCAACGACATTTTCCCGGGACGCGCTGACGTGACGGCGCATCAGCAACTCGGCGAGCTCGGCATCTCCGGCCTCGATGGCATCGACGATGCGATGATGTTCGACGAAGGCTCGCTGGGGCCGCGTGCCGCTGGCGCTGAACTGGGTGCGATACATGCGCACCAGATAGTAGAGGTCATCGCACAACAGCCCCATCAGCATGCGATTGTGGCTGCCCTGGACGATGCGATAATGAAAATCCAGGTCGCCCTCGCGCTGGTAGTAGGCCTCCCCGCGACGCAGGTCCGACTGCCGCTCGTGCACGGCCAGCACCTCGCGCAGCCCGGCGATCTCCTCGGCATTCATGTGCTCGGCAGCCAGGCGCGCCGCCATGCTTTCGAGGGCCTCGCGAACGTCGAAGAGCTCCAGCAACTCCTTGATCGACAGCTTCACCACCCGGGCGCCGACGTGCGGCACCCGCTCGATCAGGCGATGGGCCTCCAGGCGCCGCATGGCCTCCCTCAGGGGACCGCGGGAAATGCCGTAGGCCTGCGACAGGCCGGGTTCGGTGATCTTGCTGCCCGGCGCCAGCTCGCCCCTCACGATGGCATCCTGCAGCTGCTGAAAGACCCGTTCCGCCAGGGTGCGAACCTCGGGAGTGTTGGCCGTTCCGGATAGGGCGTTGTTCATGATGATTGTCGACAATAAAGTGAATGGAAGCACTGTAGCCAGCCCCCATTATCGGGTCAATACGCGCTCGAAGGGAACACCCTCCCCCTTTGGTTGTAGACAACACTCCCCTTCTCCTGATGGATGTCGACAATGGAAGGGTTGCGTTGATCGGAGACTCCGGCGCGGCAGGGACAAACGGCATCGAGGCGCCTAGAATATGGCGCCTTGATGAGGCAAGGCGCGTCCCATGACATCACCACTCGAGATCACTCCACTGCCGTACCGGAGCTCTCCCCTGGAGACCTTTGCAGCCCTGCGCCATCGGCCGGGAGCCGTGCTGCTCGACAGTGGCCGCCCCGAGGCCCCGGGAGGACGCTACGACATTCTCTCGAGCGACCCGCTGGAAACCTTCGAGACACAGCACCGGGACTCGGCCGATGAGCGGATGGCGCCCTTCGCGGCACAGAAGGCCCTGCTGGAACGCCTTCCCCACGAAGTCCCCGACAGCGACCTGCCCTTCCTGGGCGGGCTGATCGGCTACTGGAACTACGACCTGGGGCATCGGCTCGAGCCGATTCGCGGTAGCGCCGCGACGGTGGCCGACCTGCCGGACAGCCGTGTCGGCCTCTATGACTGGGCCATCATCCAGGATCATCACCGCCGCGAGGCCTGGCTGGTGGCCAGCGCCCCTCGACGCGACCAGGTACTGGCATGGCTGGATGCTTCCTCGCCCACGACTGCCCCCTTCCGCTTGACCGGCCCTTTCCAGCCCGAGCAAAGCCGCGAGGACTATCTGGCGCGTTTCGAGGCCGTACAGCGTTACATTCGCGCAGGCGACTGCTACCAGATCAATCTCGCCCAGCGTTTCAGCGCTCCCTACAGCGGCGACCTCTGGCACGCCTACCTCCGCCTGCGGCGTGCCACGCCCACTCCCTTCGCCGGCTTCATCGCCTGGGACGATCAAGGTATCCTGTCGCTCTCGCCGGAACGCTTCCTGCATTGCGCCGACGGCCATGTGGAAACCCGGCCGATCAAGGGCACCCGTCCGCGCGGTCGCACGGAGACGGAAGACCGGGCCCTCGCCGAAGCGCTCACCGGCAGCGTCAAGGATCGGGCCGAAAACGTGATGATCGTCGACCTGCTGCGCAACGACCTGGGGCGGGTCTGCCACCCCGGCAGCGTCCGCGTGCCGCAGCTCTGTGCACTGGAGAGCTATGCCAACGTTCACCATCTGGTCAGTGTGGTCACCGGTGAGCTGGACGTGGAACGCTCGCCACTCGAGCTCCTGGCCGCCGCTTTCCCCGGCGGTTCCATTACCGGCGCACCCAAGGTGCGCGCCATGCAGATCATCGACGAACTGGAGCCCTCGGCCCGCAGCACCTACTGCGGCAGCCTGGGCTATGTCGACGTGCGTGGACGCATGGACACCTCGATCGCCATTCGTACCGCCGTGGCCGATAGGGGAACATTGCACCTCTGGGGAGGCGGCGGCCTGGTGGCCGACTCGCGAGGCGAGGAGGAATACACCGAGACCCTGGACAAGATCCGGCACTTGATGGAAGCCCTGACGACATCGGATGAACAACACGCCAAGGAATAAGAAAACGGCGCCCTTAATCTCTTAAGGAATAAACATCCAATGAATCGGTATTGGGGAAGCCCGTCACGGCTCTGCTAGTGTGGCATCCAGATTGAACATCACCATCCGGGAGCTTCCCTATGGAGCCGCAACTCGACGTCATCAACCGTGATCTTGGCAACGACCCCGAGGCCCTGATTCGCTGGGCCCTCGATCAGGGCAGCCGGCCCATCTGCACCACCAACTTCCGCCCCTTCGAGGCCGTCATACTGCACATGGTGGCGCGCCAGCGGCCGGATACCCCCATCGTGTGGATGGATCATGGCTACAACACCGAGGCCACCTATCGCTTCGCCGACACGCTCGTCAAGCGCCTCGGCCTCAACCTGATCACCTATCTGCCGAAGCGCTCACGGGCTCATCGCGAAGCCGTCGAGGGCCTCACACCGGGTATCGATGACCCGCGTCATGCGGCCTTCACCGAGGAGGTCAAGCTCGAGCCCTTCAATCGTGCGCTGCGCGAAATGGCGCCGGATGTCTGGTTCACCGCACTGCGCGCCGAGGACACGCCGGAACGTGCCCGCATGGAACCGGTGACGCGCAACGCCGATGGCCTGCTCAAGATCGCCCCGTTGCTGCACTGGACGGCACGCGACATGTACCAGTATCTGCAGGCCCACGACCTGCCCAACGAGTTCGACTACTTCGACCCCACCAAGGTCGAGGAAAAGCGCGAGTGCGGGCTGCACCTGCAGCACTGAGCTTCGGCTTGCCGGCCCTCACCAATGCACAAGCCCGTCCAGATGGACGGGCTTGTGCATTTTGCCGGGGACGCCGGACGATTAGCGTACCGGCAACTCGATATCCCGAAACAGGGCCTCCTCGTGGCGCGGCCCGGCCTCCAGGGCAGCTTCCACCAGATCCCGCTCCAGATGCCCGGCAAAGCCCTTGAGAAAATCGTACATGTAGCCGCGCATGAAGGTGCCGCGCCGAATGCCGATCTTGGTGGTCGAACTGGCGAACAGATGACTGGCATCCAGCGCCACCAGGTCGTCATCCTCCTCCGGATCGACGGCCATGTGGGCGACGATGCCCACTCCCATGCCCAGGCGCACATAGGTCTTGATCACATCCGAGTCGGCGGCGGTCAACACCACATTGGGCGAGAGCCCCTTGGAGCGGAAGGCGTCGTCGAGCTGCGAACGTCCGGTAAAGCCGAAGACATAGGTCACCAGCGGCTGCTCGGCCAGGGCTTCCAGGGTCAGGGGTTCGACATCCGCCAGGGGGTGGCCTCGCGGCACCAGCACGCAGCGATTCCAGCGATAACAGGGCAGCAGTACCAGATCGTTGAACAGGTCCAGCGACTCGGTGCAGATCGCGAAATCGGCCTGGCCGTCACTGACCATCTGGGCAATCTGGCGAGGCGTGCCCTGCTGCATGTGCAGTGCCACATCCGGGTAACGGTTGGTGAACTCGCGAATCACCGGCGGCAGGGCGTAACGCGCCTGGGTATGAGTCGTCGCAATGGCCATGCTGCCGCGCCGTTCATCACTATGCTCCTGGGAGACATGCTTGATGTTGTCGGTCAGTCGCAGCACCTGGCCGGCCAGTTCGATGATCGACTCGCCGGCAGGCGTGACGCGGGTCAGATGCTTGCCGCTGCGTGCAAATATCTCGACACCCAGTTCATCCTCCAGCAGACGAATCTGTTTGGAAATGCCGGGCTGCGAGGTATAAAGACTCTGAGCGGTTGCCGAGACATTGAGATTATGACGCGAGACTTCCCAGATATATCTCAATTGCTGGAGCTTCATGGCCCTCCTCCCTTGCGTGCCGCGACATCATCAAAAGTCCATTGCGACATAAAAAATTCGTTCGTGATTACTTTATAGCATATCATGAACATCGTCACCCGAACGACGCGGCATGCGTCCAAGGTCGCACGCGGATTTGCCAGCATCCCGGTCGACCGCTACCATCGACCGACCAGCATGCTTGCATGCCTGATCTTCCGCGCGATGCCGCGCAACGTAGTAACTGGAGAATCCCATGGCCAATAACGTCGATGTCACCAACGCCAACTTCGAGCAGGAAGTCCTCAATGCCGAGATCCCGGTCCTGCTGAAGTTCTGGGCTCCCTGGTGCGGCCCCTGCAAGGTCATGGCACCGGTGGTCGACGAGGTCGCCGAGGAACGCGAAGGCAACCTCAAGATCGTAAGCATCAATGTGGACGACGCGCCGGAGATCGCCGCCGAGCAGGGCGTGCGTGGTGTGCCCACCGTGATGCTGTTCAAGTCCGGCGCCAAGGTCGCCTCCCTGGTCGGTGCCCAGTCCAAGTCACAGTTGACTCAGTTCATCGATCAGAACGCCTGATCGATACCGAGTCGACTTGGTGACGCGCCCCGGGCCTGTGCCCGGGGCGCTTTCGTTGAGACTGCCACTCAGGTTTTCTCTTCTTCCCGCTTGTCGTCATCATCACGCTCGGAGGGCGGTCGATCGGCCTTTTCTATGGGCCCTGTGCCCGGCCCCAGCAAGTGCGCGATCCACCTCGTCTGCGGATGGCTGTCCAGCGCGATCTTGAGCGTCATCGTCAGCACCACCGACAACAGCATGCCCACCACACCGAAAACCCAGCCCCAGACCACCAGCGACAGGAAGGCCACGAAGGTCGACAAGCCCAGCGCCCGCCCCATCACCCTGGGTTCGATGAGATTACCGAGCACGAAGTTGACGCCCAGATAGGCGCCGCTGAGGATCAACGCCTTGAACAGCCCTCCATCGGGCGACACCAGCAGCAGCAAGACCGGTGGCACCGCGGCGATCGCCGAACCGATGTTGGGAATGTAATTGAGCGCGAACGCCAGCACCGCCCAGAGCAGCGGAAATTCCACGCCCACCAGCTGGCAGGCCACCCAGATCAAGGCTCCGGTGGCCAAGCTCACCAGGGTCTTGACCGCCAGATAACGCTTCAGGGTCATGCTGAATTCCTGAAAGCGACGCAGGCTCGGTGCCGGATTGGCGAGGGCCCGCGATAACTTGTCGCGAAAGTTAAGCGTCTCGAAAAGCAGGAACATGACCAGCAAGGCCACCACCACGCTCTGCATCATCAGGTTGCCCACCTGACCGAGCAGCGCCGGGATCCAGTCGCCAAACTTGTCGGCATCGAACAGATCGGAAAGCCAGCCGGTGTCGATGGCCAGCCCCAGATTGGCCAGGCCTTCCAGGATACCGAGATAATACTGGTAGAGTTTCTCCTCGATACCCGGCAACGCCTCGACGAAGGTACCGAAGCTGTTGACCAGCAGAATCCCCAAAAGCGAGATGAAACCACCGATCACTATCAGGGTCAGCCAGACCGCCAGGCGCTGGCCCAGCCCCAGGCGGTGCAGCCATTGCACGGGCGCGGTGCAGACCACCGCTATGAACAGCGACAACAACAAGGGCACCAGCAGGCCCGCCCCGACCCGCATGCCCGCGATGATGATCACGAGTGCAGCCAGCGCCAGCGTCAGGTTGAGGGGTATGCTTCGCTCGAAATCGTCGTCGGGTCGCGACATGCCCGCCATACTCCACCAATGATAGGAGTGCTCATGATGCCGCCTGCCATTCCGGGGCACAACGTACCCGGCCCATGAACGGCGCCGGATCGTGCAGCAAATGCGCAACTCCGGGATATCGATGAGGTCTCGGGAACCCTGGACCTCCCGATGACTCCAAGCACCGTCTTCAACCGCGAAAAGGAAAGCGCCATGACTCTCGTTCGTCGCCGCCCGCTGCTGCCGGGCGCCCTGTTGTCCGCTCTGCTGCTCGCCACCCCCATGCTGGCCGCCGCACAGCAGCAGGACTCGCCGCGCAACCGGCTGGACGTCCAGGCCCAGGCCGAGCTTCAGGTCGTGCCTGACGAGGCCACCCTGAATGCACGACTGTGGGAACGCACACCCGCCGTCGCCCAACGCGAGGATACCCGGACCGATTCCGAGGCACTCGCCAAGGCACGTCAACGCCTCGAGGAGCGCGCCGCCACCTTGATCCAGACTCTGGAAGACGCCGGTCTGGAGCGTGACGCCATCAGCGCGGGGTCACTGCGTGTGCAGCCCGAATCCCTGCAAGGCAAGAGCGATGGCGAGTCGGAACCGACTCCGCTGGTACGGACCCGCCTGGAACGCCCCTTCCAGATCGAGATCAGCGATCTCGACGATCTGCCGATGATGCTCGATGCGCTCACCGAAGCCGGCGTCAACGCCCTGGACGGCGTCACCTACGACCTCTCCGACCGCGAACAGGCCGCCGACGAAGTGCTGACCAAGGCACTGGAAAAGGCACGTCACAAGGCCGAGCTGATGGCTCGGACCCTGGACATGACCCTGGGGCCGGTCATCAACGTGAGCGAAAATCACGCCCCGGTGTTCCAACCGCGCATGATGGCCATGAGTGCCGATGCCGCCCCTGAAAGCGCCGGCTCCAACGCGGAATACCGCCCCGGCACCATCACGCTCGACGCCATGGTCAATGTCAGCTGGGCCATCGAACCCGCCCAGTCCGAGCAATAAGCAATCAAGGATGCTGGGCAAGCCCTTCAGGGGCTTGCCCATCCCGCCTGAGCGTCACTCTTCCTCGTCGCTGTCTTCGTCATCCAGGCGCAGGAAGGTACGGCGATAATGCGCCAGTTCGGCGATGGATTCCTTGATGTCGTCCATCGCCAGATGCACGTTGCGCTTGCTGAAGCCGACGAGCGCCCCCGGATTCCAGCGCTTGGCCAGCTCCTTGAGCGTGGAGACATCGAGATTGCGATAGTGGAAGAAGGCCAGCAGCTCGGGCATCTCCCGCTCCAGGAAGCGTCGATCCTGATGCACGCTGTTGCCGCACATGGGCGACGTTCCGGGGGCCACGTGCTCGTGGAGAAATGCCAGGGTGCGCCGCTCGGCCTCGGCGGTATCGATGGCGCTGGCACGCACCCGCTCGGTCAGCCCCGAGCCGCCATGGGTCTTCTGGTTCCAGTCATCCATGGCCTCGAGCAACGCATCGGGCTGATGGACAGCAAGCACCGGCCCCTCGGCCACCACGTTCAGGTCGGCATCGGTGATCAGGGTAGCCACCTCGATGATGCGCTCACGTTCGGGATCGAGCCCCGTCATTTCCAGATCGATCCATACCAGGCGCTGGGCGCGGGGATCTTGCGTTTCGTTCGTTGCAGCCATGGGGGGCTCCTCGCTGGACGGCCGGCTGGCGACAGCCGGGCCCGTTGGTGAGTACAATGCCGCTATTGTACCGACCTTCGGGCCACCATGAGCAAACGCAAGTTGAGCCGCCAGCAGCGCTGGCGCATCGAGAAGATTCAGGCCGAACGCGCCAGACGCGCCGAACAACGCGACGGTCGCGATACCGAGCGACTGGCCGCCGGCGAATACGGCCCCGAACAGCCCGGCCGAGTGATCGCCCATTTCGGCCGTAGCCTGGAGGTTGCCCCGCAGGACGGCGGTGACACGGTACGCTGTCATCTGCGTGCCAACCTCGAAGGGCTGGTCACCGGCGACTGGGTGGTCTGGCGAGCCGGCCAGGATGGCAGCGGCGTGGTCGTCGCCCGTCAGCCGCGCGACAATGTGCTGGAACGCCCCGATGCACGCGGCCGCCTCAAGCCCGTGGCGGCCGGCATCGATCAGATTCTGATCGTCTTCGCCGTGGAACCCGAGCCCCATCCCAACCTCATCGACCGCTACCTGGTCGCCGCCGAGGCCACCGGCATTGCGCCGGTACTGGTGCTCAACAAGGTCGACCTGCTGCCCGACGAGGGCGGAGAGCTGCGCACCCTGCTGGAGCGCTATGCCGCTCTTGGTTACCCGGTGGTGACCACCACCACGGCCACCAGCAGCGGACTCGATGCCCTGCACCGTCAATTGAAGGGTCGCACCTCGGTGTTCGTCGGCCAGAGCGGCGTGGGCAAGTCCTCGCTCATCGACCGCCTGCTGCCCGATGAAGACCTGCGCATCGGTGCCCTCTCGGCGGACAGCCGCAAGGGCACCCATACTACTACCACGGCGCGGCTCTACCGGCTCCCGTCCTCCACTGCCGACAATGCGCCGGATGCCCCCCCGGGCGAGGAAGACAGCGGCGGCGAGCTGATCGATTCCCCGGGAATCCGCGAATTCGGGCTGACACACCTGAATGCCGACCAGGTCGCCGACGGTTTCATCGAATTTCGCGACTACCTGGGGCATTGCCGCTTCCGCGATTGTCGCCACCGCGCCGAACCAGGCTGTGCCCTGCTCGGCGCCGTCGAACGTGGCGAGATTCATGCCGACCGGTTTGCCAGCTATCGGCATATCGTCGATAGTCTCGAAGAAAACTGAGCCAGGAGAACGCCATGAGCTCCGAAGACAACCTCTTGCCGTTGATCGTCGAACCCGAACGCCTCGCCGAGCACCTCGACGCGCCGGAGCTGCTGATCGTCGACGTGCCCCTGAAGGCCGAAAGCCATCAACAAGGGCATGTACCCGGCGCCGTTTACCTGGATCATCGCCGTCTGCTGCGCGGTGAAGGCGACGTCCCCAACGAGTTGCCCTCGGAGGAAGCACTGTCGCGCCTGTTCTCGGACCTCGGCCTGACCCGGGATACCCACGTGGTCGCCTACGATGACGAAGGCGGCGGCTGGGCGGGCCGCCTGCTGTGGACCCTGGAGCTGCTCGGCCACACCCGCTATTCCTACCTCAATGGCGGCATTCATGCCTGGCGGGCCGCCGGCCAGCCGGTATCGACCGAGTCACGCACACCGACTCCGAGCGACTATGAGGCCGAGATCCTACAGCCCGAGGCTGCCATCGACCGTCACGAGATCGCCGAACGACTGGGCGAGCCGGGCTTTGCGGTCTGGGACGCGCGCAGCCGAGAGGAATATCTGGGCACCAAGGGTGACAACAAGCGCCTCGGCCATATCCCCGGCGCGGTCAATCTCGACTGGACCGACGCCATGGACAAGGAGCGCCAGCTACGCATTCGCGACTACGCGGAATTGATCACCGAGCTGGAAGCCCTTGGCCTGACCCCCGACATGGAAATCGCCACCCACTGCCAGAGCCACCACCGCAGCGGCTTCACCTGGCTGGTCGGCAAGGCGTTGGGGTTCAATATGCGCGGCTACGCCGGCTCCTGGAAGGAGTGGGGCAATCGCGACGATACGCCGATAGAAAAGCCGTAAGCCAAGAAGCTGCCACCGGCCTGGCCGGGGCAGCGGGTTTTCTTGTCGCTCAAAGCCCATAGCTTACGGCTCGGATCCACCGATATTCTTAGAGGGATGCCCCCTTCGTGACACCCGCCAAGCTCTTTGCCCTGATCCAGTACCCCCTGCCCCACCATGCCCTGTCGCGCCTGGTGGGCCGCCTCGCCGACTGCCGGGTACCCTGGATCAAGGATCTCGCCATCCGCGCCTTCATCCGTCGCTTTGGCGTCGACATGAACGAGGCTCGTCAGCCGGATCCGAGCGCCTATGCCAGCTTCAACGACTTCTTCACCCGCCCCTTGAAGGAAGGCACCCGCCCGCTCAGCGAGGGGCTGGTCTCGCCCGCCGATGGCACCCTGTCCCGATTCGGCGCTATCGAATCGGGGCGACTGATCCAGGCCAAGGGGCATGAATTCACCGTCAGCGAATTGCTCGGCGGCGACGACGATGCCGCATCCCGTTTCCACGGCGGCAGCTTCGCCACCGTCTATCTTTCCCCTCGCGACTATCACCGCGTACACATGCCGCTGACCGGTACATTGCGCGAGATGACCTATGTGCCTGGCCGACTGTTCTCGGTGAACGCCGCCACCACGCGGCACGTCCCCCAGCTGTTCGCCCGCAACGAACGCCTGGTCTGCCATTTCGACACCGAACACGGCCCCATGGCCCTGGTGCTGGTCGGCGCCATGATCGTCGCCGGCATCGAGACCGTCTGGGCCGGCCAGATCACCCCCCTGCCCCGAAGCGGCGTTCAGCGCATCCGCTTCGACACCCCGGTGCATCTGGAGAAAGGCGAGGAAATGGGTCGCTTCAAGCTCGGCTCCACCGTGGTGATGGCCTTCGCCGAACCGGTCGATTTCGTTCCCGGGGAACTGGAACGCAAGGTGCAGATGGGAGAACGTCTGGGCGACCTTTCCAGGCCCGCCCAGGCGTTGTCGTCTGAAAAATCGGAGAGCGAAGGTCAGGTCTAGCTAAGCCTTTGGTGTGGCAAACGCCATCACCTCGGCCACACTCGTCTTGCCCAGCGCCAGCTGGATCAATCGATCGAGGCCGAGCGCCACACCACTGCCTTCGGGCATGCCCGAGGCCAACGCCGCCACCAGCCGCGCGTCGCTGTCCACCTCGGGCAGCCCCGCGCTCCGGCGCGCGGCCTGGTCGGCCTCGAAGCGTGCCCGCTGCTCCTCGGCATCGGTGAGTTCGTCATAGCCATTGGCCAGTTCGAGCCCCCGACAATAGACTTCGAAGCGCGAGGCCACCCACTGGCCATCCTCCGGGTCGCGGTGCCGACGCGCCAGCGCTGCCTGGTCGGCCGGGTAATCGATCACCACATCGAGCCCCTCATGACCCAGGTCGGGTTCGATGACCAGGCTCATCAGCAGGTCGAGACACTCATCCCGAGCGGCCTCATCCATCGACAAACCGCCCTGAGCCTCCGCCAGGCGACGCAGCCCGCCCAGGGATTCGGTGAAGGGATCGAGCCCGAGCCGATGCCGAAACAACTCGCGATAGCGGCGGAGACGCACGGGACCGGGATCATCGGGCAACACTCGCCGGATCAGGCGTGTCGTTTCCTCGATCAGCTCATCCAGGCCGAATCCGGGGCGATACCACTCCAGCATGGTGAACTCGAGATTGTGTCGTGCCCCCACTTCGCCATCGCGAAAACTCCTCGCCAACTGGAAGATAGGGCCACTGCCCGCCGCCAGGAGTCGCTTCATGTGGAACTCCGGCGAGGTCTGCAACCACAGGCGTTCACGCCCTTCCGGCGTGGTCGCCACACAGGACAACGACGCCAAGTGCACGTCCGTGCTGCCACCATGGCCAAGCACCGGCGTTTCCACCTCCAGCACGCCATGCTCGGCAAAGAAGGCACGCACCTCGCCGATCAACCGAGCCCGCTCACGCAGGGTCGCGATCTCCGCCGAGGGCCGCCAGTCAGTTGCCATCAAACTTCCCCCAGATACGATAAAGGCCACACCCGCAAGAATGTGGCCTCGTGGACAAGATTTTCCTGGCTAGCGCCCTCTCCGAGCGAAGCTCAGACAAGGCGAACCCCGGGTAAGGTGGCGGAGTTTAGCAGCGCTAAATGAGCAAGCCGTCCCGGGATTCAACGTCGTATGAGCGAGCGCAGGAAGGGCCCTTCATCACGCGCGGGAAACGTATTCGCCGGTACGGGTATCCACCTTCAACACCTCGCCCTCGTTGATGAACAGGGGCACGCGCACCACGGCGCCGGAGGAAAGCGTGGCCGGCTTGGAGCCCCCCTGGGCCGTGTCACCCTTGAGGCCGGGATCGGTCTCGGTCACCTCGAGCTCGATGAAGTTCGGCGGCGTGACGTTGATGACATTGTCGTTCCACAGCGTGACGGTGTAGACCACCTGCTCCTTGAGCCACTTCTCGGTGTCGCCCAGGGCCTTCTTCTCCACCGGGTACTGCTCGAAGGAGCCGTCATTGAGCATGAAGTACCACATCTCCCCGTCGGTATACAGGTATTCCATGTCCAGCTCGAGAACATCGGCACCTTCCAGGGATTCGCCGGACTTGAAAGTGCGCTCCCAGACACGACCGGTCATCAGGTTGCGCAGCTTGACCCGATTGAAGGCCTGGCCCTTGCCCGGCTTGACGTAGTCGTTCTCGAGGATGGCGCAGGGATCGCCATCCAGCATGACCTTCAGACCGCCCTTGAATTCGTTGGTAGAATAGTTCGCCATGATGTTTTACCCATATTCGAGCGCGCCGCCGACCGAGGTCGAGGGCGCGCGCAAGCAAGAAACATGTTTCGAGGGCCAGACCCTCGCACGTATCGACTGGTGTCGCGCATGATAACCCGAAGCCCCCTTTCTTTGCAGTGCTCCACCACGGCGGGCTCATGGCAGACCCAGCTCAGTGGTGCCATTCGCGACCCTCGCGAGCTGTGCCGTCGCCTGGGGCTGGAGAAGCGCTGGTGGCCCGGCGCCGAAACCGGCCACGCGCTGTTCGAAGTGCGCGTACCGGAGGCCTACCTGGCACGTATCCGCCCGGGCGACCCACACGACCCCCTGCTGCGACAGGTACTGCCCCTGGACGAGGAAAGCCACTCGACACCGGGCTTCGTCACCGACCCGCTGGAAGAGCGCGAACATACGCCCAGGCGCGGCCTGATCCACAAGTACGCCGGACGCGTGCTGTTGATCGCCAGTCCCGCCTGTGCGATCAACTGTCGCTACTGCTTTCGCCGGCATTTCCCTTACGACGAGAATGCCCCATCCCGCGCCCAGTGGGCCGACACCCTGGACTACCTGCGCGGCGACGCTTCGATCCGCGAAGCCATTCTCTCCGGCGGCGACCCGTTGGCGGCCAACGATCGCCAGCTCGGCTGGCTGGTGGAACAACTCGAGGCAATCCCCCACCTCAAGCGACTGCGCATCCACACCCGCCTGCCGGTGGTGATCCCCGACCGCATCGACGGCGCCCTGCTCGACTGGCTGGGCCGCACACGACTGCAGAAGGTTGTGGTTCTGCACATCAACCATCCCAACGAGATCGACGAAGCGGTGATCGACGCCTGCCGTCGACTGCGCGACGCCGGCGTGACCCTGCTCAACCAAAGCGTGCTGCTGGCCGGCATCAACGACGACGTCGACACCCTGACGGCCCTCTCCGAACGGCTGTTCGAGGCCGATGTGCTGCCCTACTACCTGCACGTGCTGGATCCGGTCGACGGCGCCGCCCATTTCGAGATCGACGACGACACGGCGAGAACGCTGGTCGACGCGATGCGTCGCGAACTGCCCGGCTTTCTGATGCCGACGCTGGTACGGGAAATCCCCGGAGAAGCCAGCAAGACGCCGATCTAAGCTATAAGCTGTAAGCCGTAAGCGATAAGAAAACCCCCAGGCGATACCTTGGGGGTTTTGACTTACAGCTTAAAGCTTACCGCTGGCCTGAGCCCGGCGCAGCCGGGTCAGGCCAGGGTTTCGGCGGTGACGTTGGGCGCTGGCGCTTCGGTGGAGAGTTGCCGGTTGATGGCGCTCAGCACGCCCTTGATCGAGGCGCTGGTGATGCTTTCATCGGTGCCGACCCCGAATACGGCCTCGCCGTTGATGCGTACCTCGACATAGGCGATCGCCTCGGCGTCGGCCCCCTGCCCCCGGGAATGTTCGTGGTAATCGATGATTTCCACGTCATGCCCTTCGGCGGCCAGCGACTTGATGAAGGCGGCCAGCGGGCCGTTGCCCTGCCCCTGGATGGTCCGCCGGGCTCCATCTTCCTCGATGGTCGCCTCGAGATTCACCACCGGGCTGTCGGGCTCCGAGGACATGCGATGGCTGGCCAGGGCGAAGGGCCGGTCCTTCTCCAGGTACTCGTCGCGGAAGGCCTGATAGATCATCTCGGACGTGATCTCGCGGCCCAGCCGGTCGGCGACTTCCTGGACCACCTGGCTGAATTCGATGGACAGCCGACGCGGCAGCTCGATGCCGTGCTCCTGTTCCAGCAGATAGGACACACCGCCCTTGCCGGACTGGCTGTTGACGCGAATCACCGCCTCATAGCTGCGCCCGACGTCCAGCGGATCGATGGGCAGATAGGGCACCGCCCAGACGCCATCGGGGTCCTCGCGACGTGCCGCCATGCCCTTCTTGATGGCGTCCTGGTGGGAGCCGGAGAAGGCGGTGAACACCAGGTCGCCGACATAGGGATGACGCGGATGCACCGGCAGCTGGTTGCAGTATTCCACCTCACGCATGATCGGCGTGATGTTGGAGAAATCGAGCCCCGGGTGAACGCCCTGGGTATAGAGGTTCATGGCCAGGGTGACGAGGTCGACATTGCCGGTGCGCTCGCCGTTACCGAACAGGCAGCCCTCGACACGGTCGGCACCGGCCATCACGGCAAGCTCGGCCGCGGCGACGCCGGTCCCCCGGTCGTTGTGCGGGTGAACACTGACGATCAGGCAATCGCGCTGAGCGACGTGGCGGCAGAACCATTCGATCTGGTCGGCATAGTTGTTGGGGGTCGCGCACTCCACGGTGGCCGGCAGGTTGACGATCATCGGCGCCTCGACGGTGGGGCCGAACGTCTCGCTGACCTTGTCGACGATCTGCACCGCGAAATCCATCTCGGTGGTGGAGAACAGTTCCGGAGAGTACTGGAAGGTCCAGTTGGTCTCCGGTGCCGCCGCCATGTGCTCGCGGATGCGTGTCGTGGCGTCCACGGCGATCTGGATGCACTCGGCCTTGTCGACGTTGAATACCACGCGGCGGAACACCGGGTCGGTGGCATTGTAGACGTGGACGATGGCGTTCTTGGCGCCCTTCAGAGCCTCGAAGGTGCGATCGATGAGATGCGGGCGCGCCTGGGTCAGCACCTGGATGGTGACGTCGTCCGGAACTTTGTCGTCCTCGATCAACGAACGCACGAAGTCGAAGTCGGTCTGCGACGCCGAGGGAAAGCCCACCTCGATCTGCTTGAAGCCGATCTTCACCAGCAGGTCGAAGAAGCGCTGCTTGCGCTCCTGATCCATCGGATCGATGAGCGCCTGATTGCCGTCGCGCAGATCGACGGCGCACCACTGGGGTGGCGTCTCGATGCGCCGGTTGGGCCACTGCCGGTCCGGCAGATCGACGGCCACGAAGGGGCGGTACTTGGTGGAGGGGTTATCGAGCATCATGACGGCGTTCTCCCTGGGGCAGTGGCTGGTGACAAACGACGACGCCCCGCCTGCCGGAAGGCAGACGGGGCGTCGGGAAATTCGGTTCGCGCTTCGCGCCGACGACCAATGATGGCGTCACGAAAAACGGCGATGTCGGCATTGGTGATGACAGTGGACATGGAACAACCTCGTTATCGACTTACGAATGGGCGACGCAAGCGCCGTCGCCCGGCGCGCTCAGCGGCGGGCTAGTAGTCGTAGGTCGAGAACGAGGTTGTACGATGTCGTGTTCATGCCTCTAGAGAATCAGGACTCGAGGCCCGTGTCAAGCAGGGTCGCCGTCATCCGACGAAAACGCATCCTCGACGGCAAGACGCCACCAGCGCAGCAAGGTCTCGGGTACGGAGTCCTCGGCGACACTCAGGGTCCAGATCGGCATCTCGTCGCCCTCTTCCACGCCCAGATGCAAGATGCGCCGATCGGTCCCCGGTGCCTGGCACTCGCCGTATCTCACCGCCTCATCCAGCAGGGCCTGAAGTTCGGCGCGCTGCGCCTCGCTGCAACGGTCGCAGCGAATCCGACGCGGCCTGGCCAGGCCCGGCATATGCGCCACGCCACCTTCACGACTCAGCCGCAGCACACTGGTGGCCGTCAGGCGTGGAGCGGCGTCCTTGGCGTTCACGACAGTACCCCCACCTCGCGCCAGGCCTCACGCACCGCCTGTACAACGTGGCCATCGGCGCCGAAACGCCGCTCGGCATTGTCCAGGGTCAGTTCGGCAAAGGCGACGAAGTCGCTATCCCGGGCCAGGCGCTCGTCGACGAGAGTGTCGTACCAGACAGGCCCTGCTGCTTCCCAGGCATTCCCGCCCAGCGCCATGGCAGCGAGGTGGAAGGCCCGATTGGGAATACCCGAGTTGATGTGCACACCGCCGTTGTCGTCACGGGTGTCGACGAAATCCCGCATGTGGCCTGGCTGCGGATCACGCCCCAGGAGCGGATCGTCATAGGCGGTGCCCGGCGCAGCCATGGAACGCAGCGCACGCCCCTCGACCCGTTCGGTGAACAGATCGGCGCCGATCAGCCAGTCGGCGCTCTCGACGTCCTGGCCCCGCCGATACTGCTTGACCAAGCTACCGAAGACGTCCGCCAGGGACTCATTGAGGGCCCCGGCCTGATCCGCGTAGACCAGCGCGGCCTCGTGCTGGATCACGCCATGGGTCAGCTCATGGGCGATGATATCCAGCGAGATGGTGAAACGCTTGAAGAGCTCCCCATCCCCATCACCGAACACCATCTGCCGGCCGTCCCAGAAGGCGTTCTCGTATTCCTGGCCATAATGCACGGTGGCCAGCAGCGCCATGCCGCGGTCGTCCAGAGAATGACGCTGGAACACGTCCCAGTAGAGCCGATAAGTCGCGCCCAGGCCTTCGTAGGCCTCGTCGACGGCGGGGTCGCCACTGGCCGGTTGGCCCTCGCTGCGCACCCGCTCGCCCGGCAGCTCGCGGGCATGACCGGCGGAGTGGACATGACGCACGGGCTCACCGCGTCGCGAACTGCCTTCCGGCAGTTCGGCAGTGCCGGCCCTGGCACGCAACCCCTGGTCATCATGAAGCGTGCGGTAGGCGCGATCGCGCCGTCGGGCATCGCTCGAACCGGCGATGCGCTCGAGCAGGTAAGGCGGTAAGAAGGGGCGAATCGGCAGCTGCTGGTCAGTCTTCATGCACGTCCTCCTTGGCAGTCCATCCGGGCATGATCAGTGACCCTTGGAGGGTCACCCGGCTGGATCCGTTCCCTGAATCGTCAGGATTCGTCCGTCAGCCTTCTGGATGACGAGGCCTCATTCTGCTGGATCAGCAAGCTCTCCAGTCTCGTCACCTGTTCGCGCAATTCGCGCACATCGCCCCGCAGGCCCTGTATCTCGGCGGCCTCTCCCTCGCCACTTTCCAGCTCGATCGCCATACTTTCCTTCTGCATCACATCCAGCACGATGCCGATCATCATGTTCAGGAAAATGAAGGCGGTGAGGAAGATGAACGTCAGGTAATACAGCCAGCTCCAGGAGAAGTCTTCCTGGGTGGCATACATGATATCGGTCCAGTCCTCGAAGGTCGCGATGCGAAACAATGTCAGCATGGCAACGGCGATATTGCCCCAGAGATAATCGTCGACATCGGCAAACAGGAAACTGCCTATCGCGGCGTAGATATAGAAGATGATGAACATCAACAACGCCACATAGCCCATGCGTGGTATCGACTTGACCAGCGCGGCCATCAGCATGCGCAGCTCGGGAATCATCGAGACCAGCCGCAATACGCGGAAGATCCTCAGCAATCGCGCCAGCAGGACCATGTCCGACTCACCCACCGGAATCAGGCTCGCCGTGACGATCAGAAAATCAAAGACATTCCAGCCCTGCTTGAAGAAGTCACGCAGGCGTTTCTCCGCCGCCATGCGAATCAGGATCTCCACTAGGAAGAACACCGTGACCGCCATGTCCAGCGCCAGCAGCCAATAGTGAAAGCGGCTGGTTTCCTCGTAGGTTTTGGCGCCGATCAGCAGGGCCGAGACGATGATGATGGCAATGACCACCGTCTCGAAGATCTTGTTGGCGCGGATACGTTCGAAGCGGTCGCGCCAGGTCAATAACTGCGTATTCACGCCGCTCCTCTCACCCTTTTTCCTCCAGGTCCACCTGCCGATATCCGATCAGGTAGAGCACGGCATCGAGGCCGAGCGTGGAGATGCTCTGACTGGCCTGCTGCCGCACCAGCGGCTTGGCCCGAAAGGCGATGCCCAGACCGGCGGCAGCCAGCATCCTGAGGTCATTGGCGCCATCGCCCACGGCGATGGTCTGCTCCATGGCGAGCCCTTCCCGCTCGGCGATTTCACGCAACAGTTGTGCCTTGCGCTCGGCGTCGACGATCGGCTCGCGGACCTCGCCGGTCACCTTGCCGTTCTCGATCACCAGCTCGTTGGCATGTATCTCGTCGAAACCGAGGCGTTGCTGCAGGTATTCGGCGAAGTAGGTGAAACCGCCGGACAGGATGGCCGTGCGATAGCCGAGTCGCTTGAGATGACGCATCAGGCGCTCCACACCATCCATCAGGGGCAACTGCTCGGCGATCTCGGCGAGCACCGATTCATCGAGGCCCTTGAGCTTGGCCATGCGCTCGCGAAAGCTCTGCTGGAAATCCAGCTCGCCGCGCATGGCTCGCTCGGTGACCTCTGCCACCTCCTCGAAGACACCATGGCGACGCGCCAGCTCGTCGATCACCTCAGTCTGGATCAGGGTCGAATCCATGTCGAAGCACACCAGACGGCGATGACGGCGCCAGATCGAATCCTCCTGCAGGGCAATATCGATACCGTGCGCCGCACCCAGCGCCAGGGCCTTCTCGCGCAGCGTCTCGATATCCACCTCGTCGCCACGCAGCCAGCACTCGACACAGGCACCATGCTCCGGCACCTCGCCATCCAGTGGCTCGCGCCCGGAAAGCCGGTGGATCAGTTCCACGGTCAGCCCCTGCTCGGCGGTCAAGGCGCCGACCTCGGCCAGGATCCCGGCGGGCAGGTGCGGTGCCAGCAGTGTCATGATCAGGCGCGGCTGGCCGGCCTGCAGGGTCCAGCGGTGATAGTCCTCGGCGCTGACCTGGATTGCCTGGACAGCCAGCCCGAGCTCGTCACCCGCCGCCGACAGCGCGCCTTCGAGATCGGCCTCGCGCTCCAGCCCCACCAGTGCCTCCAGGGAAACGATCCCGAAAGTCACGCTCTGGTTGATATCCAGCAGTCGGGCACCGCTGGTCGCCAGGGCGCGCCCCAGGCCCGCCAGTTGACCGGGGCGGGCACTGCCGGTCGCGCGAATCAAAACTCGTCGTGTCATGACAACCTCAAAATATGAGCTGTAAGCCGTAAGCTATAAGCTCTAAGTCACCCAATCATCGGCCGGTTTTTCTTACAGCTTCCGGCTCGCAGCTTACAGCTCCCCGTCAGGGGCGAGCCGGTCGACTTTCTGCAGTCCCCTCGGCAGCTTGCTGCCACGACGACCACGGTCGCCTCGATAGTAGTCCAGATCGCCGGCCTTGAGCGTCAGCTTGCGCTTGCCGGCCTGCACCACCAGGGCCTGTCCGGGGCCCAGCAACGTCAGGTCACGCAGGAATTCCTCGCGACGGGCAGCGCGGGCGCCGGGAATGTCGATCATCTTGTTGCCCTTGCCCTTGGCCATCTCGGGCAACTGGTCGAGCGGGAAGACCAGCAGGCGGCCTTCGTTGGACACCGCCGCCACGCTGATCCCCTCCCCTTCGGGCACCATCAACGGCGCCAGCACGTTGCAGCCCTTGGGCACCGAGAGTACGCCCTTGCCCGACTTGCTCTTGCCGGTCAGCGCTTCGAGCGGCGCGATGAAACCATAGCCACCGTCCGACGCCAGCAGGTAACGCGTGGTGGGTGGCCCCAGCATCACGCCGGCCATGTGGGCGCCGGCCGCCACATTGACCCGGCCGGTGACCGGCTCCCCCTGGCTGCGCGCACTGGGCAGGTTATGGGCGGTCAGGGTATAGGCACGCCCGGTGTCGTCGAGCAGCACCAGCGGTTGGTTGGTCTTGCCCCTGGCGGCCAGCGCGAAGCGGTCGCCGGCCTTGTAGGAGAGCCCGGCGGGATCGATGTCGTGCCCCTTGGCGCTACGGATCCAGCCCTTTTCGGAGAGCACGACGGTGACGGGATCGGCGCCGACGAGCTCGACCTCGGACAGGGCGCGGGCTTCCTCGCGCTCGACTATCGGCGCACGACGCGGATCGCCGTATTCCTCGCCGGCGGCACGCAGTTCGCGCTCGATCAGATCGGTCAGCGCCGCCTCGTTGCCGAGCAACTCCTTCAGGCGCTTGCGTTCTTCCTCCAGTTCGTCCTGCTCGCCGCGGATCTTCATCTCTTCGAGCTTGGCCAGGTGGCGCAGGCGCAACTCGAGGATCGCCTCGGCCTGACGTTCGCTGAGCCCGAAGGCCTCCATCAGCGCGGGCTTGGGTTCATCCTCCTCGCGGATGATGCGAATCACCTCGTCGATATTGAGGTAGGCGGCCAGCAACCCCTCGAGGATGTGCAGTCGGTCTTCCACCTTGCCGAGCCGATGCTCGAGACGCCGCCGCACCGTGCTGCGCCGGAAATCCAGCCATTCGCTGAGCAGTCCGGCCAGCGACAGCACACGGGGCCGGCCGTCCAGGCCGATCACGTTCATGTTGACGCGGATATTCTTCTCGAGATCGGTGGTGGCGAACAGGTGCGCCATCAGCGACTCGACATCCACGCGGTTGGAGCGCGGTTCGATCACCAGGCGCGTCGGCTCCTCGTGGGTGGACTCGTCACGCAGGTCGGCGACCATCGGCAGCTTCTTGGCCTGCATCTGGGCGGCGATCTGCTCCAGCACCTTGGCGCCACTCACCTGGTACGGCAAGGCGGTGATCACCACATTGCCCTCTTCGCGCACGAAGCGGGCCCGCACCTTCACCGAGCCCCGGCCATTCTCGTAGATCTTGCGCAGGTCGGATGCCGGCGTGATGATCTCGGCCGCGGAGGGGAAATCCGGCCCGGGCAGATGGGCCATCAGCTCGGCGGTGGTCGCCTCGGGCTGACGCAGCAGATGACAGGTGGCTTCGACGACCTCGCCCACGTTGTGCGGCGGGATGTCGGTGGCCATACCCACGGCGATACCGGTACCGCCGTTGAGCAGCACATGGGGCAGGCGCGCGGGCAGCACCACCGGTTCGTTCATGGTGCCGTCGAAGTTGGGGGCCCAGTCGACGGTGCCCTGGCCGAGTTCGCTGAGCAGTACCTCGGCGAACTTCGACAACCGCGCCTCGGTATAGCGCATGGCGGCGAAGGACTTGGGGTCATCGGGGCTGCCCCAGTTGCCCTGACCGTCCACCAGCGGGTAGCGATAGCTGAAGGACTGCGCCATCAGCACCATGGCCTCGTAGCAGGCGCTGTCGCCATGCGGATGGAACTTGCCCAGCACGTCACCGACGGTACGCGCCGACTTCTTGTACTTGGCATTGGCGCTGAGCGCCAGCTCGCGCATGGCATAGACGATGCGCCGCTGCACCGGCTTCATGCCATCGCCGATATGCGGCAAGGCACGGTCGAGGATGACGTACATCGAATAATCGAGATACGCCTTCTCGGTATACTCGCGAAGGGACAAGCGCTCGACGTCGCCCTCCGCCACCTGGATATCCATACTCATAGCACGGTGGCCTTGTTCACACTTGTGGAATCATCAGGGGACTGCGCCCTCTTCACCCTCTGTGATGAGCTGTAAGCCGTAAGATTTAAGCTGTAAGTCACCCCATGACTGCCGCGGTTTTTCCTACAGCTTACGGCTTAAAGCTTATAGCTCCCGGCGAAGCCGGGTCAGACTTCGATCTCCGCGAGGTTGCCGTAGTCTTCCAGCCAGCTCTTGCGGTCGGAGGCACGCTTCTTGGCCAGCAGCATGTCCATCATCTCCAGGGTGCCGTCGCCGACTTCGCGGGTCAGTTGCACCAGCCGCCGGGTCTCGGCCGCCATGGTGGTTTCACGCAGTTGCAGCGGGCTCATCTCGCCGAGGCCCTTGAAGCGCTGGACGTTGGGCGTGCCGCGCTTGCCCTCGAGGCGACGCAGGATGGCGGCCTTCTCGCTCTCGTCCAGGGCGTAGAAGACTTCCTTGCCGAGGTCGATGCGATACAGCGGCGGCATCGCCACGAAGACGTGACCGGCATCGACCAGCGCCGGGAAATGACGCACGAAGAGCGCGCACAGCAGGGTCGCGATGTGCAGGCCGTCGGAGTCGGCATCGGCGAGGATGCAGATCTTGTGATAGCGCAGTTTGGAGAGGTCATCGCTGCCCGGCTCCATGCCGATGGCCACGGCGATGTCGTGGACTTCCTGGGAGCCGTAGATGTCGTGGGCCTCGACTTCCCAGGTATTGAGGATCTTGCCGCGCAGCGGCAGGATCGCCTGGGTCTCGCGCTGGCGCGCCTGCTTGGCGCTGCCTCCGGCGCTGTCACCCTCGACCAGGAAGAGTTCGCTGCTCGCGGGGTCCTGGCCACTGCAATCGGCCAACTTGCCGGGCAACGCCGGACCGGAGGTGACCTTCTTGCGCGCCACCTTCTTGGCGCTCTTCTGGCGTCGCTGGGCGGCGCTGATCACCAACTCGGCGAGCGCCTCGCCCTGATCGACGTGATGGTTGAGCCACAGCGAGAAGGCATCCTTGACCACCCCGGACACGAAGCCGGCCACGGTGCGCGACGACAGGCGTTCCTTGGTCTGGCCGGCGAACTGCGGTTCCAGCATCTTCACCGACAACACATAGGAAACCCTTTCCCAGAGGTCTTCGGCGGTCAGCTTCACCCCGCGCGGCAGCAGGCTGCGGTATTCGCAGAATTCACGCAGCGCCTCCAGCATGCCGGATCGCAGACCGTTCACGTGCGTTCCGCCCAGTGGCGTGGGGATCAGGTTGACGTAGCTCTCGAGCAACGGCTCGCCGCCTTCGGGAAGCCACTGGATGGCCCAGTCCACCGCCTGTTCTTCATCGGCGAAGTGACCCACGAAGGGCGAGGCCGGCAGTACCTCGTAACCATCGGTGGCCTGGGCGAGATAGTCGCGCAGGCCATCCTCGAACTGCCATACACTCTCGGTGCCATCGGCCTCGACGAGCGTCACCTGGAGCCCCGGGCAGAGCACTGCCTTGGCCCGCAGCAAATGCTTGAGCCGGGTCAGCGACAGCTTCGGCGAGTCGAAATAGCTCGCTTCGGGCCAGAAGCGTACCAGCGTGCCCGTGGCACGCTTGGCGGCAGAACCGATCACCGTCAGGTCGGAGGCTCGCTCGCCATGCTCGAAGGCCATGTGATGGCGACTGCCATCCTTGAGCACTTCCACCTCGAGGCGACGGGACAGGGCATTGACCACCGAGACACCGACGCCGTGCAACCCCCCGGAAAAGCGGTAACTGGACGCCGAGAACTTTCCGCCGGCGTGCAGCTTGGTCATGATCAGTTCGATCCCGGAGACACCGTGCTCGGGATGAATGTCGATGGGCATGCCGCGACCATCGTCGCTGACCTCGACGCCGCCGTCCTCGAACAGGCGTACGGCGATCGCCTTGGCATGGCCGCCCAGCGCCTCGTCGACACTGTTGTCGATGACTTCCTGGATCAGATGGTTGGGCCGGGAAGTGTCGGTGTACATGCCGGGGCGCTTGCGCACGGGCTCGAGCCCGGCAAGCACCTCGATCGAACTGGCGCTGTACTGTGTCATGCGTCACCCAGACTGGTTACGGTCATTCGATTGTCTCCTGGACGCGGGCTCGTCCCTTCCGTGAATGCTTGACTCGCCATGATGCCTCATGGCGCGACGCCACCACTCAACGCTGCATCGCCACCGCCCCGACCGGCAGGGCATGGCCGCCGTGGGCCAGAATCGCCGGCAGGTAATCGGCCAGGGCGGCGAACCCATGGTCTCCTCGCGGATGCAGGATGCTTGCCGCGCCCCGGTAGAAGGCCCAGGCATCCCGAGCGTCCAGCGTTTCGTCGGCCGTGCCCAGCAGCAGCAGATAGCGCCGTGGCTCGACCCGCTCGGGAGCAAGGGCCTCCAGGGCCCGGCGATGCGACTCTTCGATCCGGAAACGCTCGCCGCTGTACGGATTGACGAAGGTCTCGCCGATCCAGGACGTCACCAGGCGGGCCGGCGTCACGGCCGGATTGATCAGGGCGGCCGGCAGGTCGTGGCGCTCGGCGACCAGGGTCGCCAGGAAACCGCCCATCGAGCTGCCCACCACCATGGGGGCCGTGCCCAGCTCTTCGAGGCATGCCTCGGCTACCGCCAGCGCCTGATCCGGCCGGTGCGGCAACTGGGGCGTCGCACAGGGCAGCGACAGTCGCTCGCAGGCCGCGCGCATCAGTGCCGCCTTCGGCGAGGCACTGCCGCTGTTGAAACCATGCAGATAGAGTACGCCACTGGCAGGCATCGGCGATCGCATGGCACTCAGCATACCCGAACCCCTGTATATATGGCCAGCATCATCATACCGATCAATATCGGCCCTCAACTCGACTCTCGCGACTCGGCCTCCCAGACGGCCTCGATGAGACCGCGCGTGGAATCGTCCATGCCCTCGAGCCCGGCCTGGTGTTCGAGGATGCGCCGCGTCTCGCCGGCCAGTGTCTTGCCGAGTTCCACACCCCACTGGTCGAAGGGATTGATGTCCCAGATGGTCGCCTGCACGAAGACCTTGTGCTCGTACAGGGCGACCAGAGCTCCCAGGGTACGCGGCGTCAGGCGATCCAGCAGCAGGGTACTGGAAGGCTGGTTGCCGGCATAGCGCTTGTGGCCGGGACGCGGCCCTTCGTCCTCGAGCGCCGCATCGCCCAGCATCAAGGCCCGGGACTGGGCGAAGCAGTTGGCCAGTGTCAGGCGATGCTGGCTCATCAGGTGATCGCGGGTGGCGGGATCGGCCACGTCATCGTAGCGCACCCGGGGCGCGATGAAGTCGCACTCTACGGACTGCGTACCCTGATGCAGCAACTGATAGAAGGCATGCTGGGCGTTGGGGCCGAGTTGCCCCCAGAGCACCGGGCAGGTGGAATAGCCCACCGGCTCGCCGTCATGATTCACCGACTTGCCGTTGGATTCCATCTCCAGCTGCTCGAGATAGGCGGCGAAGTATTCCAGGCGTCCGTCATAGGGCAGGATGGAATGCGCCCGAATATCCAGGAAGTTGACGTTCCAGATGCCCGCCAACGCCAGCAGCACGGGCAGGTTGTCGCCCAGTTCGGCCTCGCTGAAGTGGCGGTCCATGTTGTGGGCGCCGGCCAGTAATTCACGGAAATTCGCCATCCCCACCGCCAGGGCGATCGGCAGGCCGATGGCTCCCCACAGCGAGTAGCGTCCGCCGACCCACTCCCAGAACTCGAGCTGGTGCTCGTCAGCGATGCCCCACTCGCGCATCTTGTCGGGGCTGGCCGAGACGCCGATGAAGTGCTGACGCATCACCAGCGCTTCGTCGACGCCCTCCTGCCGGTCACCGCCGAGCAGCCTGGCCTTCAGCCAGTCCCTTGCGGTGCGGGCATTGGTCAGGGTGTCGATGGTGGTGAAGGACTTCGAGGACAGCACGAAAAGCGTCGTCTCGGGGTTGAGCCGCGTCAGATAGTCGGCGAGTTGCGAGCCGTCCATGGTCGAGGCGAAGTGCACATCGATGCGATGGATGCCCTCCGGCCGATAGTCGGCCAGGGCGTGGGTGACCATCAAGGGGCCGAGATCCGAGCCACCGACCCCCAGGTTGACCACATCGCGGATGGGCTTGCCGGTGACACCACGCCACTGGCCCGCGTGGAAACGCTCGACCATGGCCGCCATGCGATCCAGGGTCGAGTGCACCGAGGGCACCAGATCCTCGCCCTCCACCTCGAGCCGGGCATCGGCCGGCAGGCGCAAGGCCGTATGCAGCGCCGGCCGATTCTCGCTGAGGTTGAGCCGCTCGCCGGCCAGCAATCCACGGATGGCATCCGGCACCCCCGCATCGCGGGCCAGATTCAGCAGCAGCGCAAGGGTATTCTCGTCCCAGCGCTGTTTGGAAAGATCGAGTGTCAGGCCGGCGGCCTGTCGACTGAAAGCGGCGAAGCGCCCCTGATGCTCGGCAAAGAGCTCGCGCAGGTGCCGCCGGCCCATGTCATCAGCATGCTCGGCCAGGGCGCGCCAGGCACTCCGCTGTTCGACGGGGGGTTGGCTCATGGATTCCCTCCTGGTGATCCTTTCGTGCAGCCCGGGGCAGGGAAGCGTAGAATGGCGGGCTTCCAGCCCAACGCTTCAACCTGCCCATGAGTGACGCATCTTACCGTGACGCCATCTTTTCGACACCCCTGGACCGGGTGGCGAGTTTCTCCTTCGACGAGCGAGTGGTGGCCTGCTTTCCCGACATGATCCGTCGCTCGGTACCGGGGTACGGCCAGATACTCGCCATGCTCGGCCCCCTGGCCCGCCGCCACCTGCGCCATGGCGGTCATGTCTATGACCTGGGCTGTTCGCTCGGCGCCGCAGGCCTGGCGCTGGCCGGCCAGTTACCGGTGGACGCCTTTCGCTACACCGGCATCGACCTCTCGCCGACGATGGTCGAACGCGCCCGCCAGACCCTGAAAGAGGAATGCCCCGGGCACGACATGACGGTGATCGAGGGCGACATCCGCCACCAGGCTTATGACGCCTCGGGCATGATCCTGCTCAACTTCACCCTGCAGTTTCTCGATCCGACGGATCGCGACGCCGTGGTGGCCCGCCTCTTCGAGGCCCTGGAGCCCGGCGGTGTGCTGATTCTGTCCGAGAAGATCGTCGCCGACGACGAGCAGGACAACGCCTGGCTGGTCGAACGCTATCACGATTTCAAGCGCGCCAACGGCTACAGCGAGCTGGAGATCAGCCAGAAGCGCACGGCCCTGGAGAACGTCCTGGTGCCGGACACCCTGACGGCTCACCATGCCCGGCTCGCACGCGCCGGTTTCAGTCGCTCGCTGACCTGGTTCCAGTACTTGAACTTCGCGTCACTGATCGCCTTCAAGGAGGCCTGACGTTGAGCATCCCCGACGTTCATCGCCCTCTTTATCAGGCCTTTCTCGACCAGGCCTTCACCCGCCGGGGCTTCGACGCCTGGCTGGCACGACTACCCGAGCAGCTCGCCCGGGGGCTCGATCCCAAGCGATACGGCGACCTGAAGGCCTGGGAGAAGGCCGTGGCCAAACTGCCGCCATTGCCCGAACCGCGCCGGGTCCGGCTGGATGCCGACAGCGTGACGGTCGAATGCGAACTGGACGACGCCCGGCGACGCCAGTGCGAGAACCTGCTGCGTGCGTTGGCGCCCTGGCGCAAGGGGCCTTACCGGCTGGGTGGCGTGACCATCGACACCGAGTGGCGCTCCGACTGGAAGTGGCAGCGCGTCGCCCCTCACCTTTCGCCATTGCAAGGACGCCGGGTACTCGACGTGGGCGGCGGCAACGGCTATCACGCCTGGCGCATGAGCGGCGCCGGTGCTGCCTTCACGCTGGTGATCGACCCTTCGCCACGCTTCTTCTGGCAGTTCCAGGCCGTGCGTCACTTCGTCGGCGATGCCGACAACGGTCGCACCCAGTTTCTGCCGGTGGGCATCGAGGACGTTCCCGACGAACTGGCCGCCTTCGACACCGTCTTCTCCATGGGCGTGCTCTATCACCGCCCCTCGCCGCTCGAGCATCTGCTGCAACTCAAGGCCGCCTTGCGGCCGGGCGGAGAACTGGTGCTGGAAACCCTGGTAGTACGCGGCGACGACACCACGGTGCTGCTGCCGGGCGAGCGCTACGCCGCCATGCCCAATGTCTACTTCCTGCCGTCCTCCGCGGCACTGGTCGGCTGGCTCGAGCGTTGCGGCTTCGAGAACGCCCGCGTGGTGGACGAGGCCGATACCAGCCTCGACGAGCAGCGCGCCACCGACTGGATGACCTTTCAGTCCCTGGCCGACTTCCTCGACCCCGAGGACACGACCCGCACCCGTGAGGGCTATCCGGCGCCACGCCGCGCCGTGGTGATCGCCAACCGACCGGCCTGAGCCATCCACGCTACGCTAAAACGACGAGGCCCCGCCGCGTGTCACGCGGCGGGGCCTCCTTGCTTTCGACCGGCGCTGCTCCCGCTTCTCGCTCAGGAAGCAGCGCGGATGCTCAACGGCTCATCAGTTGACTGATGTCCTTGGCCTCCCAATGCGGAAAGTACTTGCGCACCAGGGCATTGAGCTCGACTTCGAAATTCGCCCAGTCGACCTCGCCCGGCCCGCCTTCCGCCGCCTCGGCCGCGCCGCGAATCATGCCGGCTCCCATGGTGACGTTGGACAGGCGGTCGATGACGATGAAGCTGCCCGTACCCGGACTGACGGCGTAGTCATCCAGGGTGATATCTTCGGTCAACGCCACCCGGCAGCGTGCGATGGCATTGAGCTCGAGCCGCTCGGCCGGATGATGGGCCAGGGTGTTGACGTCGACCTGGTAATCGATAGCCTCGACCCGCCCCGACACGGAACGCCCGGAGAGACGAATGTCGACCTGCCGACCCGGCTCCAGCGGCTGCTCGTGCATCCACACGATGTCGGCCTCGAAGGCGTTGGCACGCGCGACCTCGGCATCTTCGGCGACGAGCCAATCACCACGCGAGATGTCGATCTCGTCCTCCAGGGTCACGGTGATCGCCTGCCCCGGCCAGGCGGTCTCGAGATCGCCATCGAAGGTGACGATACGCTCGACCCTGGAGCGCTTGCCGGAGGGCAGCACGCGCACGGCCTGGCCAGGGCGCAGGATGCCCGACTCCAGGGTGCCGGCATAACCACGGAAGTCCAGGTTGGGCCGATTGACGTACTGGATCGGCAGGCGAAGATCGCGCAGGTTCTGATCGTGGCGCACTTCGATGGTCTCGAGCAGTCCGAGCAACGCCGGCCCGTCATACCAGGGCATCGTCTCGCTCTTGTTGACCACGTTGTCGCCCTTCAAGGCCGACATCGGCACGAAGTGGATATCCTCGGCACCGAGCTGCTCGGCAAACTCGCGGTACTCGGCGACGATCTCCTCGAAGCGCGCCTCGCTGTAGTCGACCAGGTCCATCTTGTTGACCGCGATGACCAGATGGCGAATGCCGAGCAGATCGGCGATGAAGCTGTGCCGCCGGGTCTGGGTCTGCACGCCGTGGCGGGCGTCAATCAGGATCACCGCCAGCCCCGCCGTCGAAGCGCCGGTGGCCATGTTGCGCGTGTACTGCTCATGCCCCGGAGTATCGGCGATGATGAACTTGCGCTTGTCGGTCGAGAAGAAGCGGTAGGCGACATCGATGGTGATGCCCTGCTCCCGCTCCGACTGCAGGCCATCCACCAGCAACGCCAGATCCACCTCGTCACCGGTGGTCCCGCTGGTCTTCGACGCCTGGGTGATCGCCGCCAGTTGATCGTCGAAGATCATCTTGGAATCGTGCAGCAAGCGACCGATCAGGGTCGACTTGCCGTCATCGACACTGCCGCAGGTGATGAAGCGCAGCAGGTCCTTGTTCTCGTGTTCGTGCAGGTACTGCTCGATATTATCGGCAATCAAGCTGGATTGGTGTGACATAACGCATCCCGAGAAATAAGAGAGAAGAGGAAAGAGGGAAGAAACCCATCAATCTGCGCTGAAGTCAGGCTGCTTGCGAATCAGCCCTGCCAGCATGGCAGCAATTTCCTTGGTCTCGGCTACCCAGAGACACCCCTTCTCACGTTCGATGTAGCCAATCTCCATGCCGATATAGATCTGTGTTCCGAGTTCGGCACTTGAGCCCTTGGCCATAAAAAGAAACTTGATACGGTCGTTGACGGAAGGTTTCGTCTTACAACTTCCTTCTTCCGTCTTTCTAACGCGCCGCAGGCGCGTTAGAAGTACCCTTCCCGCTTCTTCTTCTCCATGGAGCCGGCCTGGTCGTGGTCGATGGCGCGGCCGCTGCGCTCCGAGGTCCGGGTCAGCAACATTTCCTGGATGATCTCGGGCAGGGTGGCCGCCTTGGACTCCACGGCACCGGTCAGCGGATAGCAGCCCAGGGTACGGAAGCGCACCCACTTCTCTTCGGGCACCTCGCCGGGCTCCAGTGGCATGCGGTCGTCATCGACCATCACCAGCATGCCATCGCGCTCCACCACCGGACGCGGGGCGGCGTGATACAGCGGGACGATGGGAATCGACTCCAGGTAGATGTACTGCCAGATGTCCAGCTCGGTCCAGTTGGAGAGCGGAAAGGCGCGAATGGATTCGCCCTTGTTGACCCGGGCGTTGTAGAGGTTCCACAGCTCGGGACGCTGGTTCTTGGGATCCCAGCGATGGTGCTTGTCGCGGAAGGAGAAGACCCGCTCCTTGGCCCGGGTGGCCTCCTCGTCGCGCCGCGCGCCGCCGAAGGCGGCATCGAAGCCGTACTTGTCCAGCGCCTGCTTGAGCGACTGGGTCTTCATCACGTCGGTGTAACCGCTCGAGCCATGATCGAAGGGGTTGATACCCGCTTCGACGCCTTCCTGGTTGATGTGCTCGATCAGCTCCATGCCGGATTCCGCCGCCATGCGATCGCGGAACTCGATCATCTCGCGGAATTTCCAGGTGGTGTTGACGTGCAGCAAGGGGAACGGCGGCGGTCCGGGGTAGAAGGCCTTGCGCGCCAGGTGCAGCATCACCGAGGAGTCCTTGCCGATGGAGTAGAGCATCACCGGATTGGAGAACTCGGCGGCCACCTCGCGGATGATATGGATCGACTCGGCCTCGAGCTGCTGCAGGTGAGTCATCCGGCGCGGCGTCAGCCCCGAGGCATGCTCATCGGTCCGAGGGGTACGCTGGTGTGTGGGGGCATCAAGACTGGTCATGGGCCCGACTACCTCGCATGAATTGGGGAAACACGGCTTGCGCCTCACAACGCTCGTCGATTTTCAGCGTTGCCCTGGGAGGAAGACGCATCATGCGGGCCAGCTTATCGCGCCACCACAAATAACGTGAAAGAATTAATATCTATCTTTTTATTCTTTAAAAAGATATCAGAGCGCCACCCGCTCCACCCGAGTGCTCAAGGCATCGCCCAGATCGAACACCCGGAACCCCGGCAAGGCCGCCGCATCCACGGCGAACGTCTCGGCGCCGGGCAGGAACTGGTCGGACGTGGCCGGGCAGGCATAGATAGCGACCTCGCCATGGGGCGTTGCCCGGCGACATTCGAACGCCTGGTGGATATGGCCGCACAGGATCGCCTCGACCCGCTCGTGCGTTGCCAGCACCTCCCAGAATGCCTCGGCATCGACCAGCCCCAACGCATCCACCCAACGAGAGCCGACGCTGACCGGCGGATGGTGCATGGCAACCAGGGTCGGCCGCTCGTCCTCCGCCAGGCGCTCCGCCAGTGCCTCGAGACGCGCCGCCCCTAGGGCGCCATGGGTCTGACCGGGAACCTGGGTATCGAGCAGCAACAGGCGCCGCTGCCCCAGGTCCACGCTCTCATCGAAGGGGCGGCACTCGGCCATCCGGGCTGGTTCGTCATGGTTGCCGGGCAACCAGGACCAGGGACAGTCGAGCCGGGCCAACTCTCGCTCGGCCAACGCATAGGAGGCCGCCGTCTCATCCTGGCTGACATCGCCGGTGACCAGCACCATGTCAGGACGCCAGGAGGCGGCCTCCTCTACCACGCGGACGAACTGGCGATGAGGAACTCCGGTGCGGGAGCGGGCTGCCGGATCGGCGTGCAGGTGGCAGTCGGTAATCTGGATCAGTCGCATCAAGGCAATTCGGGCAGGTCGATAGAATGGCCGTGCGCCAGACCGTGATCCAGCCATTCGCCGAGAAAGCGATTGAGCTGGAGCTTCTCGTCGGGCTGATGCATGCGGGAATTGGGATAGCGATAGCGACCATCGAAATGCCGCTGACGCTGGAAGTCGGTCACCTCGGCCATGCGCACGTCGTGATAGAGGTGGACGCGCATGCGCGGCGTCTCCAGTACCGAGTCGAGAACGCCCCGCTGGGAGACCCGCACGATGCTGGTATAGGGCGCCCGCTCCTGGAGCTTGAGGCACAGTACACCGAGGCGCCGGCCATGGTTGACCAGCTCCACCTCACGGGACTCGCCGGCCTCCAGATCGCCCAGCAGGCGGGTCAGGCGCACATAGTTGGCGGTGCACTCGCCCTGGAGGCCTTTCAAGTCGGTGACATAGGCGCTTCTCGACACGCTACCTCCTTGCTCTCAGTGAGGCCCGCTCCGCGGCCAGCCAATGGAAGGCGATCAGACACATGGCATTGTCGAGTCGCCCGTCCCTCAGGAGTTCCCAGGCACGAGCGAACGATAGCACATGCACGCGAATGTCCTCGTTCTCCTCGGCGAGACCGTGGACGCCTCCCAGACCGCGGCTGTCGATCAGGCCGCAGAACAGCGACACCCGTTCATCGCAGGCACCGGGGCTGGGATAGTAGGTATGCAGCTCGACCAGTTCGCCGACCGGACAGCCCGCCTCCTCCATGGCTTCGCGGCGCGCCACCTCGGCGGCGCTCTCCCCGCGCTCCACCAGGCCGGCGACGATTTCGAGCTTCCACGGCGAGACGGGATCGTCGATGGCCCCGGCGCGAAACTGCTCCACCAGGACCACGGCATCTCGTTCCACATCGTAGAGCAACACGCCCACGGCGTCATGGCGATGATGCACCTCGCGGGTCATGGGCGCACTCCAGCCGCCCTCGAAGAGGCGATGGCGCAGGTGCAGCTCGTCCAGACGAAAGAACCCCTCCTGCAGACAGCGTCGCTCGATCAACTCCACATCGCCGCCGCCGAAATCGGCGCCGGCCGGCCGATGGGAGGAATCGGCGGCATCGGTCTCCGACATGCGGACCTCCGGTGTTCGCGAAAGCCCCATTATCGTGGTCCCGGAGCGCGTTCACAATGGGACCATCACCAACGCCCGCCTAATCCTCCAGGCGCTCGACCATGTCCTTCGCCTGACGACGCAGCACCTCGTCGGATGCCTGCCGGCCTTCGCGAGCCTGACCTTCCATGGCACGGCGCGCGTGCTCCAGAGCCTCGGCGTCGCGCCCTTCGTCCGCCAGAAAGGCAGCGTAATAGTAATGGACATCGATGCCCTCGGGGCGAATCTCCAGGGCACGCTGGAACATCCGCTCGGCGGTGTCGTCATCGCCGAAGGCCACCGGCCAGCCCGGCGCCCGATCGTACAGCGCACCGAGAGTGACATAGGCGGAACCGTGATACCCTTGCGGGTCGATCTCGATGGCGCGCTCCAGCACCCGGCGCGCATCCTTGGCCGGCCCCAGCGCATCCAGCCCGCCGACTTCCCGGGCCAGAGAAGCCAGGATGATGCCCTGCCAGACCAGCACCTCACTGGTGTCGGGATTCGCCTCGGCAAGCGCCCCGGCCTCCCCGGCCAACGACGACAAGGCATCGGCGCGGCGCGTCTCGTCCATGGCGGTGGTGATGTTCTCCCAGCGATTGCGCAGCGAGAAGATTTCGTTCTCCCAGGCCTGAACGACCGGTGCGATGCCCAGCCCCAGGCACAGAACGGTGGCAAGCAGATGACGTCTCGACATGGCGGCTTCCTCGGGTTGTGGTTATCGGAATGACCTTTCCTCTCGAAATGTAACGAACGTTTGATTAAGTCTCCACCCGAATCGTCCCACAGGCGGTTTTCCATCCATCGGACCGATTGCCTGCCGACGGGCCCATGGCGTATGTTGCGGCCTTCGACGAGCAAGAGGCGCGATTCATGAAAGGCCGCAACATGACCCGTTGGCGCGATCCCGCCAAGGACCCGCGCCAGGAGCCCAAGAGCAACCTGATCACCGCCGAGGGGGCCGAGCGCCTGCGCGGCATCCTCGATCACCTGTCGCGGGTCAAGCGCCCCGCCCTGTCCACCAAGGTGGGCGAAGCCGCCGCTCTCGGCGACCGCAGCGAAAACGCCGACTACACCTACAACAAGAAGGAACTCAACCGGGTCATCGCGCGCATCCGCTACCTGACCAAGCGACTGGACGAGTTGCAGATCGTCGACCGCCTGCCGGCGGATACCGATCGGGTCTTCTTCGGTGCCTTCGTCACTCTGGAGGACGAGAACGGCGAGGAGCTACGGCTGCGCATCGTCGGACACGACGAGACCGACACCGGCAAGCACTGGATCAGCGTCGATGCCCCGCTTGCCAAGGCCCTGCTCGGCAAGGGGCTCGACGACGAAGCCACGGTAGCCGCCCCCGGCGGCGAGACGACCTATCTGATCACCGAGATCGACTATCGCGATCCTCAGGCTTGAAGCTCAGCGTTTCACCGCTCGATAAACCCGGAAACGACGGTCGTCGGCGAGTATCTCGAAGCCACCGAAGGCGCGCTCCAGCAGATCCGGATACGGCAGGAAGGCATTGGCGACCATCACGAGCTGGCCACCCGGCTCGAGACGCTCGGGGGCTCCGGCGATCAGCCGCCCGGCGGGACCATAGTCGACGGCACGTTCCTGATGGAACGGCGGGTTGCTGACGATGGCATCGAAACGCGTCTGGGGCAGGCCGGCATAGACATCGCTGTGAAACACTTCTCCTTCCAGGCCATTCGTCGCCAGGGTCCGCCGGGTCGCCTCCACCGCGAAGCCATTGACGTCCGCCGCCGTCACCGCGAGCCCGCGCCGCGCCAGCCAGGCGGCGATGATCCCGTCGCCGCATCCCATGTCCAGCACTGAGCCCTGATTCGGCAGAGATGACGCCAGTTGTGCCAGCAACAATCGAGTCCCGTCATCCAGCTTGCCGTGACCGAACACGCCGGGATGACTGACCAGCGTCAGCCCCTCGGCCTCGAAGCTCGTCCAGGCGGCATCCGGATCGATATCGACCCGATCCAGCCGTGAGGCGAACAGGCTGCAGCGCCGTGCGCTGTCGACCTTGCGACACCCGAGCCCCAGCGCGGCCAGCACTTTGAGCACGCGCTTGATGCCGCCCTGGTTCTCGCCGACGACGTGAAGCGGCGTTCCCGGCGCCAGCCGAGCGCACAGCCACAGCAGCCACCATTCACCCTGGGCGTGTGCCTTGGGCCAGAACAGCACCACGCCCTCCGGTGCCAGTTCGTCCATCGCGAAGGGAGAGCTGGCCCCCCTGCCGCCCTCGCGCCATGCCGAGAGCAGCGTCTGATCGGCGGACAGCAGATGACCTTCCCCCTCTTCCAGCCAGCGGTCCCGGGGCGGCGCCACCCACAGCCAGCCGCGATAATCGGTCGACTGGCGTTCGAGCAGTTGGCAGACAGGCGTTTCGGCACTCATCGAAGCGTTTCCTCGGCATTGTCAGGAAGGGCGCGCAGGGTATAGAGCAAATAACGGCCCAGCCGCCAGTACGGCTCGCGGCGACTGTAACGCCACTCGAGTTCGAGCAGCTTGCGGTATTGCTCGTCGTCGGCCGGAGGATCCTGCAGGTAATCATGAAAGACCCGCACTCCGGCGCAATGCGTGACGGCCAGGCCATTCTCCCCGGCCCAGGCGAGGATCTCGTCATGACGCAACGGCGAGATGGGCGTCAGCCGCTTGCGGCGCCCCTGGCCGGCCAGCCGGTCGGCCAGCACACGGTCGAGATTGCCCTTGACCACATTGGAGAAACGCAGGGCGTCATGATTGAAGACCATCAACGACAGCTGCCCCTGCGGTGCCAGCAGGCGCGCCAGAGTGGCGAGAGCGGCGCGCGGGTCGGCCATCCACTCAAGCACGGCATGACAGGTAATCAATGGCCAGGGACCGGGCAGTCGTTCGGGCAATGCCTGGAGCGGCAACGGCAACGCTGTCACCGAGGTACCGGCAAGCGACTCGCGTGCTCGTCGGAGCATGTCATCGGCGGGCTCGCATAGCGTCACCTCATGTCCGCGCTCCGCCAGCCAACCGGAAAGCTGGCCAAGGCCACCGCCGACATCGAGGGCTGGTTGACCATCGAGCGCGAGCATCTCGGGCAACAGGCGATCGAGCAGGTCCAAACGCAGCTCACCGCGCGCCTTGCCGTAGAGGCTGTCGGCGAACTTGTCGGCCATGCCATCGAAATAGCGGTCGCCATCCGGCGAGAGATGTGTCGCGATAGCGGTCGTTCCCGTCGTTTGCATGAGAGAAAGATATTTTAACCGGAAATGCCGGACAACTCATGGGCACCTCGGGTTTATCTTGCCCGGTCAGGCGCTTATACTATGGCCCGTTTTGAGCCAGCCCCGCCCTCTTAGCTCAGCAGGATAGAGCAGCCGCCTCCTAAGCGGCAGGTCACAGGTTCGAATCCTGTAGAGGGCGCCATCCTTCACGCTTCCCCATGCATGACCACTCGATCGCGTCCCATGCGCTTGGCGCGATAGCTGGCGGCATCTGCCCGTTGCATCACACTTTCGATGCGCTGATCGCCACGCTCGAAGCAGGTCACGCCCAGGCTCAGGGTCACGCTGAATACCCGGCCCCCATGGACGACTTGCAGTTCGCGAATCGTCTCGCGAAGCGATTCGGCAATATCCTGCGCCCGCTCGAAGGTACAACTCGGCAACAACACCGCGAATTCGTCACCACCCTGGCGAGCGGTATGATCGCTGCGACGCACCGTCCGCGAGAGTGCCCGAGCGACCTGGCACAGCATCTCGTCACCCAGGGCATGGCCACCGAGGTCATTGATCGGCTTGAAACGGTCCAGGTCGAAGATCAGCAGTACCGAAGGCGTACCAGTCTTGCGCCAGTCGGCTAGCGCCTCTTCCAGACGACGCTCCAGGCCGCGACGATTGAGCAGGCCGGTCAGCGGGTCATGTTCCGCCTCCCATTGGCGCAGCGCCTCTTCCTCGCGCCGCTCGGTGATATCCTTCACCGTGCCCACGAAACCGAGGTGGGTATCGCCGGAAACGACCCGCCTGGCATGCACTTCGAACCAGAGCATCTCGCCATCCCGGCGATGGAAACGATACTGCTGGAGAAAATCGTCACCGCTATCCAGGCTGTATTGCCAGAGGTCCAGCACCGACTGCCGGTCATCGACATGGATGCGCTCTCTCCATGTCAAGGGCAGATGATCCTCCGCATCATGACCGCTCAGCTCGACAAGAGCCGGATTGACGTAGGTTACCTCGCCGTCGCGATCGGTCACGAAGATACCGACCGGCGACGAGGACAGCGTGGCGTCCAGAAAGGCCTGGCGCTCCTGCAGCCGGGAAATCGCGTGCTCTCGCTCCACCTCTACCCGATTGAAGGTTCGCGCCACACGCTGCAGTTCCTGCATCCGTGTCGTCAGGGCCACTCGGGAGCGCAGCCCACGCCCGACTTCATCAATCTGCGTCTCCAGCCGATAGAGCGGCCGCAATGCCAACCAGACCAGCCATCCCATGACCGGTATCAACAGGCTGGCAACCAGTAACGCCCACCAACCCAGCCGGCTCACCCACTCCCTCAGAGGCGCCATGACCTGTGACCTGGGCAGGATGACGCCGACGATCCAGTTCGCTGGCCATATCTGGCGATACGCCTGATAGGCCATATCACCGCCGAACATGGTGCCCAGCGCTTCGCCTTCCCAGCCATACAGCGCCAGATTCACCCATGGATTGTCCTGTGGGTCAGGAACGGTATCGAGTACCAGCGAATCATCGGAATGATAAAGGACCTGGCCGGATGACGTGACGACGACGGCGCCGCCCTGAGCTCCCAGACGAATGCGATTCAAGCGGTTGAAGAGCCCCCCTCCGTGGACCTTGACGATACCGCCCACCAATCCCCGAAAGGCGCCGCTCTCATCCAGGCGAGGCACCATGAACATCACCAGAGGAACATCACTGGCCCGTCCATGGAAAGGCTCGCTGACATGCGGTCGCTTGAAGGCCCTGACATGCTGGAAGTATTCACGGTCCCCGATATTCAGCCCAACCCGACGATCGAGCTTCGGCCAGTCGGAGACGACACGCCCCTCGGCATCGATGACTACCAGGCCATCGAACCATTCGAGGAGCGCATCGCTCCGGCGCAGGGTATCGCGCCCCCCACCCTCGGAGTCTGCCTCATCCAATCGGGCCGCCAGGCGTTCCAGCGCCGACAGCCGCGAATCCACCTGCTGGGCCAGCTCATCGGCGATCAGCCGAACTTCATAGCGCAAGTGGGTACGACTGGACTCACCGACCAGCGTCTCGCCGGAACGCCAGCCAAGGCCCAGCAGCAAGGCCACGACCACTCCCCAGGTCACGAACAAGCCCAGCAGCAGCCGTCCTGTGAGTGACAAGGCTCCGTGAAGGTAACGGGAGAATCGCGTCGGCACCTCACCTCCTCTCAACGACAAGGGCCTTCTCGGGCATGCCAGGCAGATAGCATGACAGATCGTTCGCCACCTGCCGTCCAACGGGCTGGCAACCCATCAGGCCGGCAGGCCGTCACCTTCTCCCATGCAGTGCCAAGTCAAGACGTACCGGGAAACCTGGCCCCGTTCCTGGATCGGAGTACCGATGCACGACTCCGGTGGACGTCCGTCCGGGGCCCTGGCCGTCGATCAGCGCCGGTCGAGCTGCTCCACCTTCAACTCGTAGTTGTTGACGCCGGAATGTGCCGAGCCGAACTTCTGACCCTGCACCCGAATGCTATAGCGCCCCGGCTCGAGCACGGTCTGCATGTCGACATCGCCATCGAAGCCTGCCCCGGCGCCTTCGGCCACGACACGGCCGGAGTCATCCAGCACATCCAGGGTGATCCGATAGGTATCCTCGAAACCAGCCGGATAGGTGGAAGTGGTGATGGCAATCGTGCCGCGCTCGGCGACATCGAAGGTCAGCACCTCGCCCCGGGCACGGATCTTCACATCGGTGACGATGGTCTCGAAGCCTTCCTGCTCGGATGCTTCCTGTTGTGTCTCGGCAGTCTCGGGCGTCGCTTCGTCATGCTCCTGCGCACCAGCAGCAGCGGCCCCTGCTGCCGCACCGGTCGCTGCCGCGGCACCGCTCGCCGCGCCGTCATTGCCGGCACGAACCGTGGCCACGGCATCGTCGCCACGCACGAATACCGACCTGCCCCCTTTGCGGTTCTCGCCGACGAACTGAATATTACCGCCATCATCGACGGCGTTCTCGATACGCTGTCCCCGCTCATCCAGCCCCGCCACCTTGATGGAGTAGGCATCACCGGCCTTGCCTCGGGTACCAGGGCGCTGAGCCTCGACGCGCAGCACATAGTCGCCGGGCTCCAGCTCTGTCTGGAGTTGCAGACCACCGTTGTGCCCCTGTGCCTGGGAACGCGCCAGCTCCCGACCCTGGCTGTCCAGCAGCACCGCGGCGATACGGTAGTCGTTGGAATACCCTCCGGTCACATCACTGGTGAACCGATAGGTGCCGGCCTGTTCCACGGTAAAGTCGTGCTCGTTGACGCCACCGAACAGGAAGCTACGGCTATAGGCATCGGTCTCCGCCTGGAAAAAGCCGGTCAGATCCATGCCTTTTCCCGATTCCCGGAACCTGTCCTGCGTCTCGCTGGCTACCACCGGCACAGCCACAAGGCTCAACCCCAGGGCCAGCAAACCCGCAGTTACGATCGGCTGTTTCATGGAACCTCGCTTGCATCATTCTCGCCAATGAAAAAAGCCGACCCCGGGGGATCGGCTTTCGTTTTGCAACCCTTCGGGCAGGTTACCCTGCAGCCGGGGTTTAGAACATGTAGGTCACACCGGCAGCAACACCGTCGCCTTCGTCGTCTTCACGATCGTAGAAGGCAGCTTCGACCCAAGTGTACATGGCATCGGAGATGTTGTAGGTACCGCCGATGATGAACTCGTTGTAGGTGTCATCGCCACGATCCGAAGCGGTATCGCTCGGGGAATCGCCGCTGGTCGCATCGTCAACGACATTGCCGAAGGTGTCACCACCGACGTCGACGTACTGGTAGGCGCCGTAGATGTCACCATAGCCGTAGCCATAGCGGGCACCCAGGCCATAGAAGTTGACCGAATCGACATTATCGAGATCGGAATCGAAACGCTCGTACTTGAGCGCGACGCGCAGGCTGTTCCACTGGTACTGACCAGTCACGCCATAGCGATCACCGAACTCCTGCTTGTTGTCCACGCCAGTCTGCGTCACCTCGTAGTTATCGAGGTTGTCGTACGTGGCGGCCACGGAGAAGTTGCCGGCGGTGTACTTGGCGCCACCGAAGACGGAAGCGTTACCACGGCTGGTGACGTTCTCTTCTTCCATGTCACCCTTGTACTGGGTGCCGATGGCCAGCTCCAGGCCATTGAAAGACGGAGAGACATAGGTCAGCTGATCGGTCTCGACCTCGCCACCGACAGCAACGACAGAGGAACCGCTACCGCTGGTGTCGCTGACGTCGAAATACTCGTTGTTGGTGATGGGATCCTGGATCCAGTCATCCATCAGAGTATCGTAGGAGCCCAGCTTGACGTCACCGAAGTTGCCCTTCAGGCCGACATAAGCGGTATCACCGGCATCACGACCGGCCGTCTTCATCTCGTCGGCTTTGAAGTCGTCGAATTCGATCTTCATGTAGCCGGTCAGGCCATCATAGATGACATGCTCGGCAGCGAAGCCGATGGTGGAGCCATTATCGAAGACGTCGTTCTGAGTTTCGATATTGCCGTTGTCGTTCTCGGCCTCGATGTTACGGAAACCGATCTGGACGTTACCGTAGATGTCGAGCTTGGTGCCGTCCTGGTTATAGACGGTGGCAGCCTGGGCGCCGGAGGCAGCCATGGCACCGGCGATGGCAGTCGCTAACAGTGTCTTTTTCATTGCAATCTTCCTTATGACTAGCTTGCTGTTTCGATCGTTGCTGCTCTAGCAGCCGGCTTGCCTGTCAGGTGCCGGTCCTCGTTGCTGCTCTACTCCCTCCCGGAAGGTGGCAGCGTGAGCCAGACCACGGCCAAGCCTTGTTATAATCCAATGCTCGCAGGGGCAACTCTATACCGGGAATCTCGATAGCGCAACAAGAAAAAACACTGTTTTCCTTCATTGCGCAGCCAAGTTACCGCACCTTGCCCCATGATGACAGCCGGACACCGTCTCGACGGGCCTGCCGTCGCTACCGGGACTGCCCTTGCGGTTCGCCCCATCGGCATGGTCCGGCTCATCATGCACCGCTGATATGACGCTTTCAAGTCAATCGAAAGGTGAAATAAGCCTCATGCACGCACTCAACGCGGGTTATGACGCGCCACCAGCTCCCCCAGCTTGCGCTGCAGGCGACTATCGGCGGGCTCGTCGTCACGTCCGCCGGCCTCCTTTTGCGGGGCCGATACCTGCTGACTCCGTTCCTCCTGCCGAGCGTCGCTTGCTGCATCCTCGCCACGCGGCCCTTTCGCAGGTGGTCTGCGACGGGCAGGCTTCGCGCCCTTGCGACGCCCGGACTGCAGCCGATCGAGTTTCTTGCGGGCATGTTCGGCAGCACCCGCGTCGACTTCCCCTGCGGGCGCGCCGTTCAGGTCGATGCGCTCGGCACCCTCGCGCACGGCCTTGAGATAACGTGGCAGGTTCACGTAGCAGGCGAGCGCACGCCGCACCAGCTTTTCGGGCCAGGGCTCGTGCTCGGCGAGCGCCTCGTGGATCCCGACCTGGAGCGGCCGCGTGTGCCCCTTGAAGAAGGCATTCGGGTAACGTTGGTACCACTGCTCGAGCAGCGCCTGGGGAGATGGCGCCTCGTCAATGCTCGGCAACTCGTCCTGCCGCCCCGACGCTTCCGCCGTATCAGCGGCCGGTGTCGCCTCGGCGGGCCCGGTCGCCGGGGACTCCCCTGAAGCGGGCTCGTCAGCCGGCGTTTCGCTGTCCCGATGACGATGCCCGATCAGAGCCGAAAGCCCCTGCGCGGGCCGCCCGCGCCGCGAGAAGACCGAAGCGGTCTCCCCTTCGGCCGGCACCTCGCGATCTTCCCTCAGATGGCGGTTATGGGCCTCGAGCTCGCGATTCTGTTCGTCGAGTTCGCGGTTCTCCTCGAGCAGTTCCAGGCAGGATGCCTCGGCGTCGGCCAGGCGTCGCTCCAGTTCTGCCACGCGCCGTTCCAACGACTCGCGCTCGGCGCCACCTTCCCGGGCCTCGGCCGCCAGTTCGGCGTTGCGCGCCTCCAGCGACTGCCGCTGACGTTCCAGCTCGTCGAGCCTTGAGGACATCGCCTCTCGCTGAACGCGAGCCTCCCGCAGCGCTTCCAGCAAGGTCTCGGCGCGCCCCTCTAGCGCCACCATCAGGCGCGTTGAGCGTTCCTCGATCAAGTCCTGATCCTCCAAGTGCGCCTTCCCGAAAACGCCGGGCGACGGCAAGCGGCGCGCCGGCGTCATCCTGACAGTCTGTGTCAGTCGTCTGTCTCTGGCAAACCCCGACGTCGATACGACACGAAATCATAGGCCGGCTGCCCTTCGCCGGGCGAGCCGGGCACACGCTGCAGTTCCTCCCATTCCGCCATGTCCAGTGCCGGGAAATGCGCGTCGCCGTCCAGCTCGACCGCCACCTCGGTGAGATAGAGCCGACTGGCATGCGCCAGCGCCTGGGCATAGATCTGGGCACCGCCCATCACCATGATCTCGTCGACCCCATCGATGGTCGCCTGCTGATCCGCCAGTGTCAGTGCCGAAGCCAGATCATGGCAGACCTTCACGCCCTCGGGCTGAAAGCCAGTATCTCGAGTGACCACGATATTGAGCCGGCCGGGTAACGGCCGGCCGATCGATTCGAAGGTCTTGCGCCCCATCACCAGCGGCTTGGCCTGGGTCATGTGCTTGAAGAACTTGAGATCCTCGGGCAGGTACCAGGGCAACTGGTTGTCAACGCCGATCACCCGATTGCTCGACATGGCGGCGATCATCGCCACCGGCACCAGGGTCGTATCGATCATACGGCCACCTCCGCCTTGATATGGGGATGCGGGTCATAATCCTCGATGGCGATATGCTCGAAGCGGAAGGCGAAGAGGTCATCGACGCTCGGGTCGAGCGTCAGCCGCGGCGCGGGCCTGGGTGTCCGTGTCAGTTGAAGCTCGGCCTGCTCGAGATGATTGAGATACAGATGGGCATCGCCGAAGGTATGCACGAAATCCCCCGGTTCCAGGCCAGCCACCTGGGCGATCATCCGCGTCAGCAGCGCATAGCTGGCGATGTTGAAGGGTACCCCGAGGAAGATATCGGCGCTGCGCTGATAGAGCTGGCAGGACAGGCGCCCTTCGGCCACGTAGAACTGGAACAGGCAGTGACAAGGTGGCAGCGCCATTTCATCGACCAGGGCGGGGTTCCAGGCCGACACGATCAGCCGCCGCGACTGAGGGTTGCGCCGCAGCTGCTCGAGCAGGCCGGCGATCTGGTCCACGTGGCCGCCTCGCGGATCCGGCCAGCTACGCCACTGATAGCCGTACACCGGCCCCAGGTCACCGTTCTCGTCGGCCCACTCGTCCCAGATCCTCACCCCGTTTTCCTTGAGGTAGGCGATGTTGGTGTCACCGGCCAGGAACCACAACAACTCATGAATGATCGAGCGCAGGTGCAGCTTCTTGGTGGTGATCAGCGGAAAGCCTCGCGAGAGATCGAAGCGCATCTGATGGCCGAACAGCGAGCGGGTACCCACGCCGGTACGGTCATCACGCTCGACACCGTGCTCGAGCACGGTGCGCATCAGGTCGAGATAGGGCTGTTCCAATGGAGGGAGTGTATCGGCTGTCACGGCATCGTCGCAGCAGGGAAATGGGACACTCATTCTACACAGAGGCCAACGTCGTCGTAAGCCGGAAGACAGTATGAACCCAAGGCTATCGCAGATGCGGGTATCACTCGGGCCAAATCGTCGACAAGCCTCCGAGGAGGCGCTGTAAATACCTACCTGTACGCTACCGACGCCCTTCCTGGCGTCGGACCTCCTCTTCGGCTTGACCCCGACACCCCTCGTCAGGCTTAAACCTGAGCATGAATTCCAGCGTCATGGGGTCAAGGGGTTGCTTCCAGCTTAAAGCTTACAGCTCCGGGCGAAGCCCGGTTCAAGGCGTCGGCTGGCGACGCGACCATCCCATCAGCAGCAGGCCCGCGAGTATCATCGGCAGCGACAGCAGCATGCCCATGGTCAGCCAGTCGAAGGCGATGAAGCCAAGCTGTGGGTCCGGGCGCCGCACGAACTCGACCGCGAAACGGAACACGCCGTAGAGCACCAGAAAGAGCCCCGACACAAAGCCACGCCGGCGTGGTTGGGCCGATACCCACCACATCACGACGAACAGCACCAGCCCTTCCAGCAGCGCCTCGTAGAGCGACGAAGGATGACGCGGCTCGGGGCCCATTCCCGGAAAGGGCATGCCCCAGGGCAGATCGGTCAGGCGACCGGGCAGTTCATGGTTGATGAAGTTGCCGATACGCCCGGCTCCCAGGCCGATGGGCACCAGAGGGGCGACGAAATCGGTCAATGTGAAGAAGGCCAGCCCCTTGCGACGAGCAAAGATCCAGGATGCCAGCAGCACACCGAGCAACCCGCCATGGAAGCTCATGCCGCCATCCCAGACACGCAGAATCCAGAGCGGATCGGCCAGCCATTGGTCCAAACCGTAGAAGAGCGCATAGCCCAGGCGACCGCCCAGCACCACCCCGAGCGCGCCATAGAACAACAGATCCCCCACATCGTCTCGCGTCAGTCCGATGCGCTCGGCGCGCTGCCTCCCCAGCCACCAGGCCGCGATGAAACCGATCACGTACATCAGGCCATACCAATGCACCTGGAAAGGCCCCAGGGAAACAGCAACGGGGTCGATGGAGGGATAAGTCAGCATGGAATCCTCGGAAAAAAAGAGAAAGACGGGAGACAGAAGCCGTAAGCCGGAATGCTGCCACCAAGCAGGCCAACGGAAAGGGGTTTCTTAAAACTTACAGCTTATGACTTATAGCTATAAAAGAAACTTCAACCCGACCCCCGTCAACAGGACGGCAAAGGCCAGGCGCAGCAGCCGGGCGGGCAGACGATGCGCCAGCCAGACGCCGAGACGCGCGCAGGGCACACTCGCCAGCACGATGCCGAGAAAAGCTGGCCACATGACATAACCGAGCGCCCCCGGTGGCAATCCCGGGGCCTGCCAGCCCACGACGATGAACGTCGCCGTGCCGAACAGGGCGATCGGCAGCCCACAGACAGAGGACGTCCCTACCGCCTGGGTCATCGTCGCCCCGCTTCGAGACAGCCAGGGCACGCTCAAGGTTCCCCCGCCGATACCGAAAAGCGCCGATACCGCACCGATCACGCCGCCGGCCAGCATCATGGCACTCCGCCCGGGCGCCAGGCCACCGGGCCTGGGACGCAGGCCCAGCAGCATCCGGGCCGCCACCAGCAGCATGAAGATGCCGAACAACATGCCGAGCAGACCGCCCGACAGATTGCCGGCCACGAACACGCCGGCAATGGCACCCAGCATCAGACCGGGCAACAAGGCCAGGAACCATGCCCAATGCACGCTCCCCCGCCGATAATGCCCCCAGGCCGAGGAGGCCCCGGTCACCACGATGGTCGCCAGAGAGGTTCCCACCGCGAGATGCATGCTGACCTCGGGCGCCACGCCCTGCAGGTCGAAGGCGAACACCAGGGCCGGCACGATGATCAGCCCCCCGCCGATACCGAACAGTCCCGCCAGCGTGCCCGCGATACCGCCCAGCGCCAGATAGCCAAGCCACAATGCCAGGATGCTCACTACCGATCCCCATCTTCCGCCAGTGCGCCGGGCAGCCAGTGGCGTACGGTTTCCAGCAGGTCCTGCGGGCGATAGGGCTTGGCCAGATAGTCGTCCATCCCGGCCTGTTCGAAACGCTGACGGTCGGCCTCTCCGGTATTGGCGGTCAACGCCACCACCACGCTGCGCGAGCGTTCCGGCATTGCGGCTTCCCTTTCACGCCAGAGACGGCATGTCTCGACGCCATCCATGTCGGCCATGAAGATATCCATGAAGATCAGGTCGACCGACATCTCTCCCAGCCGCTGCAGGGCCTCCGCCCCGCTCGACGCGGTGACGACCTCGAGCCCCTGGCGCTCCAGCACCTGCCGCGCCAGCATCAGATTGACCGGTCCATCATCGACGATCAGCACCCGGGCACTCGCCTCGCCCTGAGGGGAAGGCGACTCATCGAGCGTTTCCAGCAACGCCAGGGCATCGGCCAATTGTTCACGCAAGGTCTCGACGGCCTCCGAGCGCCGGGCGCCGTCGTCCAGCGTCTCCTCCAGCGCCGTCAAGGATGGCATCAACGTCTGTTGCAAATGGGCAAGATAATCGGACTTGAGTCGCGAGGCCTCCCTGGCTCGCTCACGTTCGGCCTCCAGGCGCTCCACCCGGCCGCGCTGCGACTGCAGTTCTTCGGCCAGGTGACGCTCCGACTGGCGAGTCCGGGTCATGTCCTGCTGCCACTGCTCGATCAGCCCCTCGACGGCCGCCACCATGTCATCGAGTCGCGTCACCGGCGAACGCGACGTATCGTGGGGCACGACGGTGGAATCGGCATGGCGCACCAGGCAATCGGCCAGGTTGGCGAGACGCGTCTCGATGTCGTGCTCGCAGCGACGCAGACGCTGTTTCAACAGCATCAGGAAGACGGCCACATTGAGACCGCCTCCCAGCAGCAGTGCCAGCAGCAGCCAGAAGGCCATGCTCCAGGAGGACTGGGATGGCATCAGCCACCAGTAGATCAGGCCCACCGCCAGCAGCAGCAGCTGGGCGATCAGTACCGGCCAGAGAATGGGGGTAACCAGCCGTGACCAGAAGCGTTCCTTGCGTGCTTCGACTCGCATGATCATCCCTGTGACGGGTCGATGATGAGGAAGGAGTGTACGCCGGGAAAACGCCCCTGTCATGGCTGCGCTTTCCAGCACGCCGTGGGCGGGTTACGCTCACGGCCATGTGCCTGATCGCCTTCGACTTCCGTCCCTCGAGCACGGTGCCACTACGCCTGGTGGCCAACCGCGACGAATTTCACGCCCGTCCGACAGCAGCGCTCGGTGCCTGGGAAGACGCCCCCAAGATCATCGGCGGTCGCGACCTGGCTGCCGGCGGGGGCTGGCTGGCGATGCACGAGAATGGCCGCTTCGCCGCCGTGACCAACGTGCGCGACCCTCGCCTCGAAGCGGCGGCAGACGCTCCCAGTCGCGGCGCCCTGGTACGCACTGCCCTGGAGTGTGACGACCTGTCGGGCTGGCTCGCCAGCCTGGCCGAGGGAGACGCCTTCCGCTATGCCGGCTTCAACCTGCTGGCAGGCGACGGGCAACGCCTCTGGCACCTGCATCGAGGCCGGGACACCCTCACCCTGGCCGCTGTCGCCCCGGGGTTGCACGGGCTGTCCAACGCCACCCTCGACACGCCCTGGCCCAAACTGCTCGGCGCGCGCCAAGGGCTCGCCGCCAGCCTGCGCGCCCGATGGCCCGAGGATGCCCTGGCCGCCTTTGCCGACACCCGCCAGGCGAGCGACGATCGACTCCCCGACACCGGTGTGGAGCTCGAACTGGAGCGACGCCTATCGGCGCCTTTCATCATCGGCAGCGACTACGGCACGCGAGCCACCACCTGGCTCGAATGGCACAGCAACGGTCGTTTCGACATCGGCGAGCGGCGCTTCGGCCCACAGGGCATCGCGCTGGGAGAAAGCCGGCTCTCTCGGACACCATGAATCACGGCCCGTGAGCGCCGCGTCAATTCAATCTTTCGGCGGCAGCAGGTGACCCAGTTGCCACTCTCCCATGCGGTCGTCCAGATGACGACGCACCGCCAGGGGGCAGTCCAGGAGCAGGGTGTCCTCGACCAGCTGCTGCGCCGCCTCCAGAGACACCCGCCTGACGGCGGCTCTCACCTTGGGCAGGCTGGGCGCGTTCATCGAAAGCGCCTCGAAGCCCATGCCCATCAGCAGCAGCGCGCCCGCCGGATCACCGGCCAGCTCACCGCACACCGACGCCGGCACCCCTAGCTCCCGGGACTCCACCGCCAGCCGCGACAGGGCGGACAGCACGGCAGGGTGGCAAGCATCATAGAGCTCCGCCACCCGTGGGTTGTTGCGATCGACCGCCAGCAGGTACTGGGTCAGGTCGTTGCTGCCCACCGAGAAGAAGTCGACGCGTCTGGCCAGTGCTTCGAGCTGATAGAGCGTGGCCGGCACCTCGATCATCACGCCGACCCTGGGCCTGGCCACCGACACGCCCTCCTCGCCGAGTTCGCTGATGGCGCGCTCCAGTAACCGCAAGGCGTCGTCGACCTCGCTGACATTGGTCACCATCGGCAACAGGACCTGGAGATTGTCGAGCCCCTGGGAGGCACGCAACATCGCCCGCAACTGCACCATCAGGACTTCCGGATGATCCAGGGTCACCCGGATGCCCCGCCATCCCAGGAAGGGGTTGGCCTCATCGATGGGGAAATAGGGCAGGTCCTTGTCGCCGCCGATATCCAGCGTCCTCATCACCACCGGCAGGGGTGCGAATCCCTCGAGCTGCTCGCGGTACAGCCGCGTCTGCTCCTGTTCCCCCGGGAAACGCTCGGTGATCATGAAGGGCACTTCGGTACGGTACAGCCCCACGCCACCGATGCGAGCCTTCAGCGACGCCACCGCATCCACCGCCAGGCCGGTGTTGACCATCAGCGGCATGTCATGCCCATCGGGCGTGCGGCTCGGCTGATCCTGCTCATGCTCGAGCACTTCGGACAGCGCCTGCTCCTCGTCGATCATGCTCTGATAGCGGCTTTCCAGCTCCTCGCTGGGACGCACGAACAAGCGACCACGATGCCCGTCCAGTACCACTCGGGCACCATTGAGCCGAGGCAACGGCAGATCGACCATGCCCAGTACCGTGGGAATTCCCATGGCGCGCGCCACGATGGCCACATGGGAAGTGCTCGAGCCACGTACCGACACCAGGCCGGCCAGCCGATCCCGCGGCACCTCGCCGAGCATGGCGACACTGATCTCGTCGCCGACCAGGACAGTGTTCTCGGGGTAGACATCCGGCGTCGCGCTGGTGCCCTCCTGCAGGTGCGCCAGCACGCGGCGCCCGAGGTCACGAACGTCGGCGGCCCGCTCGCGCAGGTAATCGTCATCCACGCGTTCCAGGTACTGGACATGACGCCGCACCACATCGGCCAGCGCCCCCGGGGCCCATTGCCCCTCGCGAATCCGCTTGACCACCTCCTGGGAAAGCGCCGCCTCGCCAAGCATCTGCTGATAGACATCGAACAGCGCCAGCTCCTGGGAGGAAATGCGATTGGCCAGTCGCTCCCCGGCAGAGCGAATCTCGTCGCGGACCTTGCCGATGGCTTCCTTCAGGCGCTCGATCTCGTAGTCCACATCGGTGGGGATCAGATCCGGCACGCTATTGAGATCCGCCGGTGGCGCGATCACCACGGCTTCACCGATAGCCATGCCCGGCGAGGCCGCCACCCCGGTAAAGGTCGCCTGCCCGCCCGGCAGGGTCGGTCGACTCAGGCTGCCGGTGGCCAGGGCATGGGCCAGCACGCCGGCAAGCTGAGCCGCCATGGTGACCAGGAAGGCTTCATCGGCCTCGTCGTAGCGGCGCTTCTCGGATTGCTGCACGACCAGCACGCCCAGCATGCGCCGTTGATGAATGATCGGGACACCGAGAAAGCTCGAATAGCGCTCCTCGCCGGTGGCCTCGAAATAGCGGAAATGGGCGTGGGATTGGGCATCCTCGAGATTCAACGGCTCCTCGCGCTTGGCCACGAGCCCCACCAAGCCCTCGCCCACCGGCAAGGTCACCTGACCCACTGCCTGGGTGCGCAGGCCGATGGTTTCCATCAGCACCAGCCGATCGAGGTCGGCGTCGAAGAGGTAGAAGGAACACACGTCGGTACGCATGGCCTTGCGGATACGGCGCACCATGGTCGACAGGGCCGCGTCCAGGTTGCGAGCCCCATTGACCTCAAGGATGATGCGGCGCAACACCTCGAGCATCGGCGTCCTTCTCTCCATTGTTGTCTCTCGCCTCGCGGAGTATGGCACCGAGGGCACCCTCGGCTCGTCTGGGATCGTCAGCTGCGTTCGAGAGCCAGGCGCTGCGCTCTGGGCGACAGCTCGCGCAATGCACGACGATAGACCTCGCGCTTGAAGGGCACGACCTGCCCCAGGGGATACCAGTAGCTGACCCAGCGCCAGCCATCGAACTCTGGCTTGGCCGGACCGCTATCCATGCAGATCCGGTTATCCCGACAGCGGATCCGCAGCAGGAACCACTTTTGCTTCTGTCCGATGCACACCGGCCGGCAGTGTGTTCGCACCATGCGTCGCGGCAAGCGATAGCGAAGCCATCCCCGGGTACAGCCAAGCACCTCGACGTCGTCGGCCGTGAGGCCGATTTCCTCGTGCAACTCGCGAAACAGAGCCTGTTGCGGTGTCTCGTTCGACTTGATGCCTCCCTGGGGAAACTGCCACGCATTCTGCCCAACCCGACGCGCCCATAGCAGCTGCCCTCGGTCGTTGGTAATGATGATTCCAACGTTGGGGCGAAAGCCGTCTGCGTCGATCACGGGCTTCACCTTATGAATCCAGTATTGAAGTCATTCTTCCACAAGCGCGTGAAAGGGTTCAATACGGCGAATTGCCATGCTCGAATCCGCCTCTGACGTCTGACATAATCGGCGGCTCCGCCTCTCCCCCGACCATCTCCCGACCACCAAGAGGAATGCCGTGAGCCTCGCCATCTTCGACCTGGACAACACCTTGCTCTCGATCGACAGCGACCATGCCTGGGGCGAGTTCCTGCTCGAACAGGGCGCCGTGGACCCGGTCGCCTACAAACAGGCCAACGACCGCTTCATGGCCGACTACGAGGCCGGCACCCTCGACATGCACGCCTTCCTGGAAGTGGCCCTCAAGCCGCTGGCCGACAACACGCCGGAACAATTGGCGGCCTGGCACCAGCAATTCATGGCCAGCAAGATCGAGCCCAGCATCCTGCCCCGCGGCGAGGAACTGGTGGCCCGCCACCGGACACGTGGCGACACCCTGTTGATCATTACCGCCACCAATCGTTTCATCACCGGCCCGATCGCCAAGCGACTGGGGATCGACGACTTGATCGCCGTGGAGCCCGAGATGATCGACGGCCGCTATACCGGTCGGGTCAGCGGGATCCCGAGCTACCGGGAAGGCAAGGTCGAGCGCCTCGACGCATGGCTGGCGGATCGCGAGGAAACCCTGGACGACGCCTGGTTCTACAGCGACTCCCACAACGACCTGCCGCTGCTGGAAAAGGTCGACCACCCCGTGGCCGTGGACCCGGACGCGACCCTGCGCGAGACCGCCGAAGCGCGCGGCTGGCGAATCATCAGCCTGCGAGACTGAACCGGGCGACTCCCGGATCAGCGCTGCAAGCGAGAAGCTGTAAGCCGCAAGAACGGCGCTTTGCGCCTTGCAGAAAGACGTCACAAGAAAAAACCCCGAAGGCCGCAACCTTCGGGGTTTTTCGCTTCTTGCCAATGCCGTTCTGTAAACCACCAGGGATGTGCTGATTTATATCGCGAGCGACGAGAGGCTGGCCGCCGCCGGAACAGAAAAACCGCAGTTTACACGAGCGTAAATGAGGATTTTGAGTACCGCCGGTGGCCAGGATACCGAGCGCAGCAATAAATCAGGGCGTCCCTTAGCCAAGCAGATGCTCGACGGCATCCCGCTCCTCACGCAGCTCCTGCTCGGTGGCGTTCATGCGCTCGCGGCTGAAGTCGCCGATCTCCAGGTCCTGGACGATCTCGTACTGGCCGTTCTTGCAGACGACCGGGTAGGAATACATGATGCCCGGCTCGATGCCGTAGCTGCCATCGGCGGGGATTCCCATGCTGACGATGCCGTCGCTGCCCAGCGCCCAGTCACGCATGTGATCGATCGCCGCGGAGGCTGCGGAAGCGGCGGAAGATGCACCGCGCGCCTTGATGATGGCGGCGCCGCGCTGCTGCACGGTGGGGATGAAGTCGTTCTCGTACCAGGCCTGGTCGACCAGTTCGAGCGCCGGCTTGCCATCCACCTTGCAATGCGCCAGATCCGGATACTGGGTGGCACTGTGGTTGCCCCAGACGATCATCGACTCGACATCGGTGACATGCTTGCCGACTTTCTGGGCCAGCTGGGTCTTGGCGCGGTTGTGGTCCAGGCGCATCATTGCCGTGAACTGGCCGGCGTCCAGGTCGGGCGCGTTGCAGGAGGCGATCAGGGCATTGGTGTTGGCCGGGTTGCCCACCACCAGTACACGCACATCGCGGCTGGCATGGTCGTTCAGCGCCTTGCCCTGCACGGAGAAGATGGCCGCATTGGCCTCGAGCAGATCCTTGCGCTCCATGCCTGGACCGCGCGGACGGGCACCGACCAGCAGGGCAAAATCGGCATCCTTGAAGGCGACATTGGGATCGTCGGAGGCAACGATGTCCTGCACCAGCGGGAAGGCACAGTCGTTGAGCTCCATCACCACGCCATTGAGGGCGTCCATGGCCGGCGGGATCTCGAGCAGCTGCAGGATGACCGGCTGGTCCTTGCCCAGCATGTCGCCGGACGCGATGCGGAACGCCAGGGAATAGCTGATCTGACCTGCGGCACCGGTAATGGCTATACGGACGGGGTCTTTCATCGTGGCTCCTTCGGTTATCGCCGTGAGGATGAGCCAGACGGGCCAGTGACCCGCCTCGGCCGGGATTCGAACCGAGGAAATGGTATGCCTGCAGTGCACAAAACTCAATTCGACCTGAGACTAGGCACTGTCCGACAAGTGCCTACGCTCGATTATACGACGTTGAAAATCCGCTCAAATGCTCATTTACTCCTTGTAAACTCCGAATTTTGACTCGTGACATCCCTGTCACTCGCTCTTCGAGCAGCAGGGCTGCCCAAATCGCCAATCCTAGCGATTTGTCGCAAATTTTCGCCTTGTGACCCACATGGATGTGGGAAATGCGATGGCCCGTCGGGAACGGGCCTAGCCCTAACCTTCGCTCGCCGACTTTTCAGACAAGGCCTAGGCACCTCCACCGCGACAGAATTCTTCTCCTGCTTCCGCTATGCTGTGGGGATTTCATTCTCCGCTCATACAGTTACGTGACCCACCAGGGAAGGTCCGAATGCCACGCCGACGCCCCTCTACTTCTATCCTGCTGGCCATCGCGCTCGGCCTGGCCCTGTTGCTATGGCTCGCTTTCGGCGACATTTCGAGCTTCCGCGATGAACCGCCATCGGCAGCGGAGTCCGAAGCGCCTCCCCCGCCTCGCGTCGAGGTCGAGACGCATCATGCCGAGCCCTATGCACCAACACTCGTGGTACAGGGCCACCTCGAGGCATATCACGAACTCGAGCTGCGCGCCCGACTGTCCGGCCGGGTGGAAGCACTTCCGGTTCCGCAGGGCGGGCGCGTCGAGCGCGGCGACGAGTTGCTGAGGCTCGAACAAGACGCCCTGCCCGAGCGCCTGGAACAGGCCGAGGCGGAATTGGCCCTGGCTCGCGCCGAGCTGTCCGGTGCCCGTGGGTTGCGCGACCGCGAGCTCATCTCCAATCCCGAGTTCCTGCGTCGCCAGAGCGCGGTGAGCGCCGCCGCCGCCGAACTCGCCGACCTGCGCCGCCAGTTGGACGACACGCGCACCCAGGCGCCCTTCCCCGGCGTACTGGATCGGATCGACGTCGACCCGGGCGAGCTGCTGCAGGTCGGAGAGACCTGGGGGCGGCTGGTCGACGATTCACGGCTCACCGCCAAGGCCTGGGTCCCCCAGCGCAAGGCCCTGTCGCTGGAACCCGGCCTGCCCGCTCGGATACGTCTGCTCGATGGCTCGACCCTCGAGGGTGAACTCGACCATGTCGCCAGTCGCGCCGACGAGGCCACGCGCAGCTTCGCCATCGAGGTCACGCTGGACAACCCCGAGCACCGACGCCTGGCCGGTGCCAGCGCCACCGTCGAGCTGACGCTTCCATCACGTCGCGTGCATCGCCTGTCGTCGGCCCTGCTGGAGCTCGACGAGCAGGGCCAACTGGCGGTCAAGCACCTGGATCGCCAGGATCGAGTGGTCCGCGACACCGTCGAGCTGGTCAGCAGCAACGACCAGGAGGCCCGCGTCACGGGGCTGCCCGAGCAGATTCGCCTGATCACCCTGGGCGGCGGTTTCGTCGATCCCGGCGATGTCGTCACGCCGGTGCCCGCCGACGAAACCGAGACCGCGGCCGACATGGAGCGCCCCTGACATGCGCACTCTGATCTCGGCCGCCCTGGACCGCTCGCGGACCACCCTGCTGCTGCTGATCGCCCTGTTGCTGGCGGGGCTGGGCGCCTGGCAGGCGATCCCCAAGGAAGCCAATCCGGACATTCCCATTCCGATCATCTACGTCTCGATGACACTGGAAGGCGTCAGCCCGGAAGACGCCGAACGTCTGCTGGTCCGCCCCATGGAGCAGGAACTGCGCAGCATCGAGGGCCTGAGCAAGCTGACCGCCCAGGCCGGAGAAGGTCACGCCTCCCTGAACCTGGAATTCGACGCCGGCTTCGATCCCGCCCAGGCCCTCACCGACGTGCGCGAGCAAGTCGACATCGCCAAGGCCGACCTGCCCGACGAGGCCGAGGAACCCCGGGTCGTCGAGGTCAACGTCGGGCTCTTCCCGGTGCTCTCCATCGGCCTGTCAGGGCCCATCGAGGAAAGCCGTCGCGTGGCCGTGGCACGCCGACTGAAGGAAGAGATCGAAGGCATTCCCGAGGTCCTCGAGGTCGACATCGGCGGCGACCGGGAAAACCTGCTGGAAATCGTCGTCGACCCGCTGGTGCTGGACAGCTATGGCGTCGATTTCGAGACCCTGTTCAACCGCGTGAGTCGCAACAACCGGCTCGTGGCGGCGGGCAGCCTGGATACCGGCGCCGGTCGCCTGGCGCTCAAGGTGCCCGGCGTGATCGAAAAGCTCGAGGACGTGATGAAGATGCCGGTCAAGGTCGACGGCGACCGGGTGGTGACCTTCGGCGATGTCGGCTGGATTCACCCCACCTTCAAGGATCCTCAGGGCTTCGCCCGCATCGACGGCCAACCGGCCCTGGTGCTGGAGGTCGCCAAGCGTGCCGGCGCCAACATCATCGCCACCATCGAATCGGTGAACGAGCTGTTCGACGAGGCCGACGGCCTGCTGCCGGAGGGCCTCAAGGTCACCACCATCATGGACCAGTCCGAGATGGTCGAGTCGTTGCTGTCGGAACTGCTCAACAACGTCCTCACCGCAGTGGTGCTGGTGCTGATCGTCATTCTCGCCGCCATGGGGCTGCGCCCTGCCCTGATGGTGGGGCTGACCATCCCCGGCGCCTTTCTCACCGGCATTCTGTTGATCTGGGCGATCGGCTTCACCCTCAACATGGTGGTGCTGTTCGCCCTGATCCTGGTCGCCGGCATGCTGGTCGACGGTGCCATCGTCGTCAGCGAGCTGGCCGACCGTCACCTGCGTCAGGGCCAGGCGCCCCATGACGCCTGGATCAATGCCGCCAGCCGCATGAGCTGGCCGGTCATCGCCTCCACGGCCACGACCCTGGCGGTCTTCGTCCCCTTGCTGTTCTGGCCCGGCGTGGTGGGCGAGTTCATGAAATACCTGCCGGCCACGGTCATTCTCTGCCTGCTGGCCTCCCTGGCCATGGCCCTGGTCTTCCTGCCTACCCTGGGCGGCGTGTTCGGCGCCCGCAGCGGCCGGGCCTTGAGCGATACCGAGCTGATCACTTACGGCGGTCGCCTGTATCGCACCCTGCTGGCCCGGCTACTGACCCGGCCAGGCCTTACCCTGCTGGTCGCCCTGTTGTTGATGGCACTGACCTACACCGCCTACGCCCGCTTCAATCACGGCGTGGAATTCTTCCCCAGCGTGGAGCCCGACAGCGCCCAGATCCTCGTTCATTCCCGGGGCGACTTCTCCGCCCGGGAGAACGACGCCATCGTCCAACGGGTCGAGGCACGTCTCACCGACATGAGCGAGATCCAGGCCCTCTATGCCCGCTCCTTCGCCACCGGCAATCAGCAGCTCGGCGCCGATGTCATCGGCGTCCTGCAGTTCCAGTTGACCGACTGGCACGAACGACGGCCTGCCAGTGACATCCTCGCCGACATGGCCGAGCGCACGGCCGATATCCCGGGGATCGAGCTGGAATTCCGCGAACAGGAGCAAGGACCGGCCGCCGGCAAGCCCATCGTGCTGGAGGTCGGGGCCACCACGACCGAGCAGGCCGAACGCGCCGTGGCATCGCTGCGCCGGACCATGAACGAACTCGGCGGCTTCCGCGACATCGAGGACGACCGCAGCCTGCCCGGCGTGGAGTGGCGTGTCAGGGTCGATCGCGAAGCCGCCGCGCGCTTCGGCACCGATGTGACCACCATCGGCAGCGCCGTGCAATTGCTCACCAACGGCCTGCAGGTGGCCAGTTATCGCCCCGCCGGGGTCGATGACGAGGTCGATATTCGCGTCCGCCTGCCGGAGGATTCACGCACCCTGGATCAACTCGACCGACTGACGCTGAACACATCGCGCGGCCAGGTACCGATCTCGAACTTCGTCAGCATCGAGCCGGCCCCCAAGGTCAGTACCCTGCACCGCATCGATGGCCGTCGCGCCATCACCCTGGAAGCCGACGTCACGGAGGGCGAAAGCCCCGACGAGCGCCTTCGCGCCCTGACCGACGCCATGGAGGAACTGCCCGACGGCGTCAGCGTCCAGGTCGCCGGAGAGCAGGAAGATCAGCAGGAAGCCATGACGTTCCTGATGACCGCCTTTCTGGTCGCCGTCTGCCTGATGGCACTGATCCTGGTCACGCAGTTCAACAGCCTCTACCAGACGCTGCTGGTGCTCTCGGCCATCATCTTCTCCACCGCCGGCGTGCTGCTCGGCCTGCTGGTCAATGGACAGCCCTTCGGCATTGTCATGGTGGGGATGGGCATCATCGCCCTGGCCGGCATCGTGGTGAACAACAACATCGTGCTGATCGACACCTTCAACCAATTGCGGGCCGAGGGCCTGTCGCCGAGCGAGGCCGCACTCCAGGCGGGCGGACTGCGCCTGCGACCGGTATTGCTCACCGCCGTGACCACGGTACTCGGCCTGATGCCGATGGTGCTCGAGATCAACGTCGACCTCTTTGCCCCCCGGCTCGGCCTCGGTGCCCCCTCGACCCAATGGTGGGGCCAGCTCTCCAGCGCCATCGCCGGCGGCCTGACCTTCGCCACAGGACTGACGCTACTGCTGACGCCCTGCATGCTGGTGCTCGGACCAGGCAAGAGAACGAACCGTAAACCGTAAACCGTAAGCCGTAAGCCGTAAGCCGTAAGCCGTAAGCCGTAAGCCGTAAGCCGTAAGCCAGGATGCTGCCACCCGACAGGCCAAAGAGCAGGTTTTTTCTTAAAACTTACAGCTTATAGCTCCGGGCGAAGCCCGGGGCGTTCTTCAGCAGATCACACTCCCGGGGAGGAGGTGCCGGCGTGAAGTTCGGCGCTGGCAGCGTCGGGGGCATGGGCGGCGTGCAGACGACCGATCAGCCGGTCTTCCAGGGAGAAACGCTCGGTGAGCCCCTTCTGCAGTCGGTCGAGCCAGGCGGGCAGGCGGGCCATGTGGTATTCGCAGCGAGTGGCGCTGGCATAGTCTTCATCGAAGGCCAGCACCAGCTCGGTGGACATGTCGAGACGTTGCAGCAGGCTATCCGCCAACGCCAGGGCGGCGTTGTCGTCGAATGCCTCGGCCTCGGCACGCAGTTGAGGATAGACCTCGAAGTGGCCGGCACTGATGTAATCCATCAACAGTTCGCTGAAGGCATCGATGCGCGCCTTGTTCAGGGCTTCCAGATCGGCGTCGCAGGCATCCTGCAGCTCACGAAAATTCGTCAGCAACGCCCGCCGCTCGGCGAGCCAACGATCGATCAGTTGGTGAACGCCACCCCAGCGTTCCTGCGCATTCTTGCAGTCTTCCAGCATGGGTGTCTCCCTTGAATGGACCGCCGACCCTGAGCAACAGACTCACCCCTGCCGGGGGCACTGTCAATCCCGGCCAGGCACCCCCTGCCAACGATAGCCATGATCGCGACGCAGCGACCTGGCCAGAAGCCCCAGCGGTGCCAGCATCAGCACTACGAATCCAATCAACGTCCAGCCGGGCAATGAGAGCCCCAGCAGACTCGCACTGATCTCGGCGCACTCGCCGGAACCGGTCAGCACCGTGGCCAGCACCTCGCGCAGCGGCAGGATCTCCATCATGTAGTCCAGCCCCGGGCCACAGCTCGGCACCTGATCCGCCGGCAACGACTGCAGCCACAGGTGGCGACCGGCCAGACCGATACCGGTACCGACCGCGACCACGCCCAGCAGTCCGTAGATCGCCGCACCGGCACGTCCCTTCGGGTCATGCAAGGCGGCAATCGCGAACACCACGCCAGCGGCGATCACCGCCACCCGCTGGAAGATGCACAACGGACAGGGTTCCAGGCCCGCGCCATGCTCCAGCCCCAGTGCCACGGCCATCATCAGCACGCAGAAGGCCAGCCCCGCCAGGCTCCAGCGGCGCACGCTCCAGTTCTCGAGCTCCATGATCATGACTGGCCTCCCGCGGCCCGCAGTGGTGTCAGGGCCCGGGACTCCCGGGCCCGCTCGAAGTAATCGGCCAGGAAGTCGGCGAAGCTCTCGCTTTCCGCCGCCTCGATATCACCCTGCTGTTGATGGGAAGTGTCCACCAACTGGTCGAAGAGCGCCGAGCGGGCCGGCCCGATGGGTTCGTTGCGCAACCGCTCGGCCTGCTCCCGGGCCATTGCCATGATGGCATCGACGAACTCCTCGCCCTGCGTCTCCAGACGGTGCAGCAGACGGCCGGAAGGGGTCAGCGACGGATCATCGAGCCAGGGCGTCAATTCGGCCAGGGCCTCGGCATGCGGCGCGCCCTCCTCCAGGCGATCGAGCAGGGTGGCGACTTCGCGCAGCTCGGCGAAGATTTCATGCCCCCAGTCGGCGATGGAACGCTTGCGACCGTGATGGTCCAGGCGCAGCTCGGGGTCACGCCCCCGCGACACCACCAACCGGCGATTGTCGTCGAGATGCTCGCATTCCTCGTCGGTGATCCAGGGGCTTTCCGAAAGCAGGCACCACATCAGGAAGGTGTCGACGAAGCGGCTGCGAGTCGCATCGAAGCCCAGCGGATCGAAGGGATCGAGATCGAGACAACGCACTTCGATATATTCGACACCCCGCGCTTCCAGCGCCTGGCTCGGCGTCTCGTCGTGCCGCGCGACGCGCTTGGGGCGGATGTCGCTGTAATATTCGTTCTCGATCTGCAGGATGTTGGCATTGAGCTGTCGCCAGTCATCTTCGCCGTCACCCTTCACGCCGAGCGCGCCATAGTCGGGCCAGGGGGTCGAGATGGCGTGACGCAGAGTGTTGACGTAGTTGGACAGCGAGTTGAAACAGATCTTGAGCTGTTCCTGCACCTTGTTCTGGTAACCCAGATCGGACATGCGCAGGCTGGTCGCGTAGGGCGACACCAGTGTTTGCTCACCGTGGGGCTGCAAGCCTTCCGGCACGCGCCCGTCGGGTAGAAAACTGCGATCCACCGCCGGCGAGGCACCGAACAGGTAGAGCAACAGCCAGCTGTGACGACGGAAATTGCGGATCAGATCGAAGTAGCGCGACGAACGGAAGTCCTGCATGGAGGCCTGCTCATCGCCATCCAGGCTCTTGAGCAGCGACCAGAAGTCGTCCGGCAGGGAAACATTGTAGTGAACACCGGCAATGGCCTGCATGATGCGCCCATAACGCACATCCAGCCCCTTGCGGTAGACATGCTTCATCCTGCCCACGTTGGAGCGGCCGTAGTCGGCGATGGGAATGCTCTCGTTGCCGTCGAGCCGGGCCGGCATGCTGGCCGGCCAGATGAACTCGTTGTCCAGACGACGATAGCTGAACCGATGCAGGTCGGCGAGGAACGCCAGGGCATCCTCGGGCCGACTGTAGACCGGCGTGATGTACTCGAGCAGCGCCTCGGAATAATCCGTGGTGACATGCGGGTGCGTCAGCTTCGAGCCAAGCTCGGCGGGATGCGGCGTCTGGGCAATGCGACCGTCGGCGTCGACGCGTAGCCCCTCTTTTTCGATGCCACGGCGCAGGCGTCCGAAACGCCCCTGGCTGGCCGGCCCGCTGAGTCTTTCGATGAGGGTGGAGAGCGATTCGGACAAGATGACACCCCATGTCGTGGCAGCCGGCCGGGCGAACGACCGGCTTCCCGGTTATCGGTCGGGTACCGAGGCACCCATAGAATTCCAGATTATGGCGCCGAAAAACGGCGATTCAAGGTAATGGGCCGCGGGATTCGAGCGGCGAGCCACGAGCCTCGGGGTTCGTCGCTCGCCGTTCGGCCTGCTAGCCATCACGCTTGGCCTTGAGCAATGCTGCCCCCAGGGCGCCGAGCTGGCCCTCTCCCTGGCCACCTTGCCCCTTCGTCTTGCCGCCTCCCTTGCGGGGTGCCTTGCCACGCCCACGCGACTCGCCCCCCTTGCCAGGCCGATCGCCCTCGGCCTCGCCGGGCTGATCGTCGAGACGCATGGAGAGTCCGATACGCGAGCGTTCGAGGTCCACGTTCATGACCTTGACCTTGACGATGTCACCGGCCTTGACCACCGAACGGGGATCCTCGACGAACTTGTTGGACAACGCCGAGATATGTACCAGACCGTCCTGATGGACGCCGATATCGACGAAAGCACCGAAGTGGGTGACGTTGGTCACGCTGCCTTCCAGCACCATGCCGGGCTCCAGGTCCTTGAGCGTCTCCACACCTTCGCGGAACTCGGCGGCCCGGAATTCGGGACGCGGATCGCGGCCGGGCTTGTCCAGTTCCTTGAGGATATCGTTGACGGTGGGCACGCCGAAGCGCTCGTCGGCGAACTCGGCAGCCTTGAGCGACTTGAGGGTCGTGCTGTCACCGATCAGCCCGGCCAGATCGCGACCGCTGCGCGAGGCGATACGCTCCACCAGCGGGTAGGCCTCGGGGTGGACCGCACTGGCGTCCAGCGGATTGTCGCCATCCATGATGCGAAGAAAGCCGGCGCACTGCTCGAAGGTCTTGGGGCCGAGACGGCTGACATCCAGCAGTTGGCGACGCGAACGGAAGGCGCCTTCGGCGTCGCGGCGGGCGACGATGTTCTCGGCGAGGCCGGCATTGAGGCCGGCCACCCGCGACAGCAGGGCCGAGGAAGCGGTATTGAGATCCACGCCCACGGCATTGACGCAATCCTCGATCACCGCCTCCAGGCTGCGCGAAAGCTGAACCTGGGAGACATCGTGCTGGTACTGGCCGACGCCGATGGACTTGGGCTCGATCTTGACCAGCTCGGCCAGCGGATCCTGCAGGCGGCGGGCGATCGACACCGCGCCGCGCACGGTCACGTCGAGATCCGGCAGTTCGCGGGAGGCATACTCCGACGCCGAATAGACCGAGGCGCCGGCCTCGCTGACCATCACCTTGGAGAGGCGACGCGTCCCGGCCATGGCCTTGACCAGCTCGCCCGCCAGCTTGTCGGTCTCGCGGCTGGCGGTACCGTTGCCCACGGCGATCAGGGCCACATCATGAGCCTCCACCAGTCGGGCCAGCTCGGCCAGCGACTCGTTCCACTGATGACGCGGCGCATGGGGGAAGATGGTCGACTGGCCCAGGAACTGGCCGGTGGCGCTGACCACTGCCACCTTGCAACCGGTACGCAGCCCGGGATCAATGGCCAGCGTCGCCTTGGCACCGGCCGGCGCCGCCAGCAGCAAATCCTTGAGATTGGCGGCGAAGACACCGATGGCCTCGGCTTCGGCGCGTTCGCGCAGGCGGCCCATCAGCTCGGTCTCGAGGTGGGTGTAGAGCTTGACCCGCCAGGTCCAGCGCACCACTTCGGCGAGCCAACGGTCGGCGGCACGCCCCTGGTCCTGAATCTCGAAGTGCCTGGCGATGGCCACCTGCGCCGGATGCACGGCGGCCTCGTCCTCGCCCGGCAGGCGGATGACCAGCGACAGCACGCCCTCGTTGCGTCCGCGGAACATCGCCAGAGCGCGGTGCGAAGGCACCTTGGCGATGGCCTCGTCATGCTCGAAGTAATCGGCGAACTTGGCACCCTCGCGTTCCTTGCCGTCGATCAGCCGGGCACTGAGCACGCCTTCGTTCCACAGGCGCTCGCGCAGTTGGCCGACCAGCTCGGGCTCCTCGGCGAACCGCTCCATGAGAATCTGCTTGGCGCCGTCCAGCGCCGACTTGGCATCCTCGATGGCCGGAATATCGCCGTCTGCCGCGCGCAGATAGCCGGCGGCCTGCTCCTCGGGCGACAGGGTCGGGTCGGCCAGCAACGCATCGGCCAGCGGCTCCAGGCCCGCCTCGCGCGCGATCTGCGCCTTGGTGCGACGCTTCTTGCGATACGGCAGATAGAGGTCTTCCAGGCGCTGCTTGGTATCGGCGGCACGGATGCTCGCGGCCAGCGCCTCGGTGAGCTTGCCTTGCTCGTCGATGCTGGCCAGTACCGACTCGCGGCGCTCTTCCAGTTCGCGCAGATAACCCAGCCGCTCTTCCAGGGAACGCAGTTGGGTATCGTCCAGCCCGCCGGTGGCTTCCTTGCGGTAACGGGCAATGAAGGGAACGGTGGCACCGCCGTCGAGCAGTTCCACGGTAGCCGCCACCTGGGGCGCGCGAACGCCGAGCTCCTCGGCGAGACGATCGATGATCTTGGCTTGTGCGTCCATGAAATCCTTGGCAATCCAGGTCCAGATGATCGCGACAAGGTATCACAAGCCCGGCGCCGACGGCAGACGAGATATGCGGCGGCGGACTGGCGCCGACTTCCTACGCCGGCACGAAGCGCAACGCCAGCCCGTTGTTGCACCAGCGCAATCCGGTCGGCTCGGGACCGTCATCGAAGAGATGGCCCTGATGGCCGCCACAGCGGGCACAATGATACTCGGTGCGCGGTATCAGCAGCACCAGGTCGAGTTCAGTGAGCAGATGCCCCTCGATATGCGTGAAGAAACTCGGCCAGCCGGTACCGGAATCATATTTCATGGCGCTTTCGAACAACGGCAGATCGCAACCGGCGCAATGATAGACGCCCTTTCGGGTCTCCTTGTCCAGCGGACTCGAAAAGGCCGGTTCGGTGCCCCCCTTCCGCAGTATCTCGAACCGTTCCTCGGTTAGCCTTTCCCGCCATTCGGCCTCGCTGAGTTCGAGCGTCTCGAGGCCCGGCGCCGGGGACAGATCCGGTTTGGGACGCGCATTGGCCAGGCTCGGCGCCAGACCGGACAAGCCACCGAGCCCCAACAGACCAAGGAAATGACGACGTTGCATGGCACGACTCCTCTTTCAGGACGTGATCCGCAAGGGCCCTGCTGCCCCAGGTGAGATAAAAAAAGCGGAGAGGGACGGCCCTCTCCGCTTTCGACTCTCCGCAAGCAGCGGTGTTCAGTTGTCGCCCTCGGCAGGCTCAGTCGAGGCTGGGGCCAGCCTTGACGATCGCCTCGCTGATACCGTCGAACTTCTTGAAGTTCTCGACGAACTTGGCGGCCAGCTCCTTGAGGTGGCGGTCATAGGCCGCCTGGTCGGACCAGGTCTCGCGCGGATCGAGCAGACGGGATTCGACGCCCGGTACGGCGGTCGGCACATCCAGGTTCAGGCCTTCGATGCGCTTGGTCTCCACATCACGCAGCAAGCCGGACTGGATGGCATGAATGATGGCGCGGGTGGTGGGAATAGAGAACCTCGCCCCGCCCTCGCCATAGGCGCCGCCGGTCCAGCCGGTGTTGACCAGATAGACCTGGGCGTCCTTCTCGGCCACGCGCTTGATCAGCAGGTCGGCGTACTCACGGGCCGGACGCGGGAAGAAGGGGGCACCAAAGCAGGTGGAGAAGGTGGCCGCCAGGCCCTCGGAGGAGCCCATCTCGGTAGAGCCCACCTTGGCGGTGTAACCGGACAGGAAGTGATAGGCCGCCGCTTCCTTGGAAAGCACCGAGACCGGCGGCAGCACGCCGCTCATGTCGCAGGTCAAAAAGACGATGGCATTGGGCTCGCCGGCACGGTTCTCGACCACGCGCTTCTCGACGTGCTCGAGCGGATAGGCGGCACGCGAATTCTGGGTCAGGCTGTCGTCGGCGTAATCCGGCTGGCGACGGTCATCGAGGACCACGTTCTCGAGCACGGTGCCGAACTTGATGGCGTTCCAGATCACCGGCTCGTTCTTCTCGGAGAGGTCGATGCACTTGGCATAGCATCCACCTTCGATGTTGAAGACGGTACCCACGCCCCAGCCGTGCTCGTCGTCACCGATCAGGAAACGCGACGGATCGGCGGACAGGGTGGTCTTGCCGGTGCCGGAGAGGCCGAAGAACAGGGTGGTCTCGCCATCCTCGCCGACATTGGCGCTGCAGTGCATGGGCAGCACGTCGGACGCCGGCAGCAGGAAGTTCTGTACCGAGAACATGGCCTTCTTCATCTCGCCGGCATAGCGCATGCCGGCGATCAGCACACGGCGCGCGGCGAAGTTGATGATCACGCAGCCATCGGAATTTGTGCCGTCACGCGCCGGGTCGCACTCGAAGAAAGGCGCGTTGAGAATGGTCCACTCATCCTTGGCCGACGGATTATAGGGCTCGGGGCGCACGAACATGGTACGGCCGAACAAGTTGTGCCAGGCCGTTTCGGTGGTCACGCGAACCGGCAGATAGTGGACCGGGTCGCTGCCCACGTGCAGTTCGGACACATAGTGTTCGTCGGCGTGCAGATAGGCCTCGACACGCCCCCACAGGGCATCGAAGCTATCGGCGTCGAACGGTTGGTTGACGCTACCCCAGTCGATCTGGCCGCTAGTGGACGGCTCTTCGACGATGAAACGATCCTTGGGCGAGCGGCCGGTACGTTGACCGGTATTCACCACCAGTGCGCCATTGGCTGCCAGACGGCCTTCGCCATTGGCCACGGCACGCTCGATCAACTCGGCGCTGCTGAGGTTGACGTGGGCGGTGGCGGACTGCGCACTGGCAGCCTGTGAAACGGCTTGAGTCGTGGTCATGTCGATTCCTGGGCCTTGCGGCCAATTCTCTCTCGTTTGCCGGGCGTCCTTGACGCGTGTCTGCCCATCCCGCGAACGCCGCATGCGGTTACCCGTCTCGTGTTCGGCGACATCCGTAATGAGGATGAGTGGCGCGCATTATGGCAAAAACCCGGCCGCCGGGAAACGCCGACGTTGCCCGACGTTCTTGTAGTTTTACTACTACATCAGGACCGATAACCCCAAGATCCAGACCAGCCGTCTCTTTCCAGGCCAGCTCAGTGAACCGTCGGCGGTGGCCCGTCCGGGTCGTCGAGCATTGCTTCGACTTCGGCGACGGTGAACTGGTAGCGGGTATGGCAGAAATGGCACTGGGTGGCGATCCCGCCCTGCTCGGCCAGGATGTCACGCAGTTCTTCCTCGCCCAGGCTCAGCAGGGCGCCGGCGATGCGCTCGCGGGAACAGCTGCAGCCGAAATGCAGGGCCTTGGGCTCGAACACCCGGACCTGCTCTTCGTGGAACAAGCGATGCAGCAGGTCATGCTGCTCCAGCGACAGCAGCTCGTCGGCGGTCAGGGTGGCAGCCAGTTGCACCATGCGGTCCCAGGCGTCTTCGTCCTGGTTCAAGGATTCGTCGGGCAGGCGCTGCAGCAACAATCCCGCGGAGCGCTGCGCGTCGGCGGCCAGCCAGAGTCGCGTGGGCAACTGCTCGGAGCGGCTGAAGTAATCTTCCAGACATCCGGCCAGGCTGTCCCGCTCCAGGGTGACGATGCCCTGATAACGGCGCCCTTCACGGGGATCCAGGGTGATGGTGATCTGCCCTTCGCCGAAAAGCTCGGTAAAACCGGCATCATCATCGGGGATCGCCGCGTCTTCATCCAGCTGGGCGATGGCACGCAGCTCACCACCGGGATTCGACTCGGCCATCAGCAACGACAAGGCCCCCTTGCCTCGCACCTCGATGCTCATGGTGCCGTCGAGCTTGACGGTTTCGGTCAGCAGTGCCACGGCGGCCAGCAGCTCGCCGAGCTGCCGGGTGACCGCAGGCGGATAATCGTGCCGCTCGAGGACCTCGGCATAAGCCTTCTCGAGAGAGACGACTTCGCCACGCACATTGGTGTTGTCGAAGAGAAAACGCTGTATCTGATCGGTCATGAATACTGCCTGAAGATAAATGATGAGAAGCAAGAGATAAGCAGGAAGAAGGAAGATGCGGGTTCTCCTGATGACTTCCCTCTTATCTCTTCCTTCTTCTTTCTGCCTTCATTCCCCGCCCTGCTCTCGCATGAAGCGCTTGATATCGCGCCGCTGTCGCTTGTCGGGCCGCTTGAAGGGGTGTTGCATGGCCTGGTTGGCCTGTCGGCGATTCTCGGCCTCCTTCGCGCGCCGGACCTCGCTTTCCGCGGTCTCGCGATAAAGCTCGCGGGCTTCCGGGGCGCCGCGCCGCTGATCCGACAAGGCCACCACCTCGACCTCCCAGAAGTCCCATCCCTGCGGCACACGGATCAGCGCACCGATTTCGACGTTCTTGCTAGTCTTGGCGCGACCTCCGTTGTAGTGCACCTTGCCGCCTTCGATGGCCTTCTTGGCGAGCGCCCGCGTCTTGAAGAAACGCGCCGCCCATAACCATTTGTCGAGCCTGACATCACTCATGGCGACCTCCGCGGGGTGGCAGATCCTCGGGCAACAGCGCCGCGAACCGGTCCAGGGCGACGAAGGACTCGAGCTCCCGAGCCGGTCGCTGGCTATCGGGCTGTCGGATGCCCAGCAGATGGCGGATACCGAACTCGCGAGCGCTCTCCAGCACCGAAGGGTTGTCGTCGATGAACAGAGTGCGGGCCGGGTCGAAGGGCTCGGTTTCCTGGAGGGCGAACCAGAATCCCTGTTCCTCCTTGGGCACGCCCAGATCGGCGGAGGAAACGATGGCATCCAGATAGTCTTCGAGACCGGTCAGCGGCAGCTTCAACGCCAGGCTCTCGCGGTCGGCATTGGTCGCCAGGACCACCCGGGGGTGGGCCTGCTTGAGCCAGGTCAGGAAATCCAGGGCATCGCCACGCAGGCCGATCAGATGCTGGACCTCGCGCTTGAGCGCCAGGACGTCGACGCCCAGCTCGCGGCGCCAATAGGCCAGGCTGTACCAGTCCAGGGTGCCCTGCTCGCGGATGATGCGCGCGCGAATCTCCTCCTGGGTGGCTTCGTCGAGCCGATGCAGCTCCACGTAGCGCCGAGGCAGGTGCTCGAGCCAGAAGTGGCTGTCGAAATGCAGGTCCAGCAGTGTGCCGTCCATGTCCAGCAGGACGGTATCAATGGCACGCCAGTCGATCATGGGCTCCTCATGGGTGGCGCGGTGGCGTCTCGCGGATGATAGACGTGCTAGTGTAACCAATCGACATCCACGACGCATTCGACGCCCCACCGACCGGAGCCCCCATGGCCGACCAGTACGCTAAACCGCATGTCCTGTCACGACGCAGCATCGCCACGAGCCGCCTGTTCAATATCGAGGAGATGGAACTGCGCTTCGCCAATGGCGCCGAGCGGACCTTCGAGCGGCTGGGTGGCAATGTCAGGGGCGGCGGAGCAGTGATGATCGTCGCCATGCCCGACCCCGAGCATGTGCTGCTGATTCGCGAGTACGCTGCCGGCCTCGAGGAGTACACCCTGACCCTGCCCAAGGGCCTGGTCGACCCCGGCGAGGATGTCGTGGCCGCCGCCAATCGCGAATTGATGGAAGAGTGCGGCTTTGGTGCCCATCGCCTCGAGCCGCTGGTGGAACTGACCCTGGCGCCCAACTACATGCGCCATCGCATGCAGGTCATGCTTGCCACCGATCTCTACCCCAAGCGGCTTCCGGGCGACGAGCCCGAGCCCTTGATCGTGGAGACCCATGCCATCGACGAAATCGGCGCCCTGCTGGCAAGGGATGATTTCCATGAGGCCCGGGCCATCGCGGCCCTGTTCATCGCCAGGGACAAGTTGCGCGCCGAGTCACCCGCGTCTTCCTCCTGGTGGTGAGACGACTGTAGTAAACCGGCGGCAAGACGTTATCAGGCAGAGCCGTCGCCTCCCTGGGCATGCAGCAGGCGGCGGCGAACGCCGTTGCCTTCCTTGAGCTTGACCCAGCGCCCCTGACGGTAGCTGTCCAGCCCGGCCTCGAGCAGCGACATCGTCTCCAGGGCCTCCTCGGCCGTCACCGGTGGCGGCGTACCGTGCAACAGCGTCTCGGCGATACCGTCATAATAGGCCCGGTAGTCCCCCGCTTCGCCGGGCAGCTCACGGCTGACCAGCGATACCTCGTCGCCCTGCCCTTCGTCGAGCGTCAGGCGGCCGGGGCTATCATCCACGCCCCACCCCTCTTCCGGCGTTTCGCCGGCCTTGAGCCAGGCCTCCTGGGGATCGAGCCCATACTTCACGAAACTGCCCTGGGTGCCATATACCGCGAAGCGCGGGGTCGGCTCGGCCACCAGGGAGCTGGCCCCGAGAATCACGCGCAGATTGTCGTAGTCCAGCACCGCCAGGAAGTCGTCGTCGATCTCGGCGCCGTCCCGCGCGGTCGACAGCTCCAGCAGAATCGCCCGCGGCATGCCGAACAGCTCCCGAACCTGATCGAGCAGGTGCGGGCCCAGGTCGAACCAGATACCGCTGCCGGGCTGATGATGGTCCCGCCAGCGGTCGCTGACATGGGGCCGGAAGCGGTCGAAACGCGATTCCAGGGCGGCGACCCGGCCCAGTTCGCCCCGCTCGAGCAGCGACTTGAGCGTCAGGAAGTCACTGTCCCAACGCCGGTTGTGGAAGACGCTGAGCAAGCGATCCGCATTGTCGGCGTGCGACTTCAACTGTCGCGCTTCGGCCAGCGATACCGACATGGGCTTGTCGATCACCACGTGCTTGCCGGCGGATAACGCCGACTTGGCCAGTGGAAAGTGCGACTCATTGGGCGTGGCGATCACCACCAGGTCGATATTCGGGTCGGCGAACAACGACTGAGGCTTGGCGTGCACCGTCATCTGGGGATACACCGCCTGCACCTTCGCCGTGTCGCCGCTGACCACGGCAGACAACTCCAGGCCCGGCGCCGCCTGTATCAGCGGCGCGTGAAAGGTTCTGCCGGCCATGCCGAAGCCGATCAGGCCAACGTTGAGGGTCTGAGTCTTCATATCAAGGCGTCCTAGCAACAACGAAGATGAGGCCCCGGCACGCCAGCCGGGGCGATCCAGGCAACCAAGTATTCAATCGAGCTTGGTCAGATCACGCACCGCGCCCTTGTCGGCGGATGTGGCCAGCAGCGCATAGGCCTTGAGTGCCGCGGAGACCTTGCGCACACGCTGGATGGTCGGTTTCCAGGCGTCTCGTCCGCGCGCCTGCTGGGCCTGCCGGCGCCGCTCGAGTTCGTCATCGGAAAGCAGGACATCGATGGCGCGGCCGAGAATGTTGATGCGGATCGTATCGCAGTTCTCGACCAGGCCGATGGCGCCTCCCGCCGCGGCTTCCGGCGAAACATGGCCGATCGAGAGCCCCGAGGTACCGCCGGAGAAACGGCCGTCAGTGAGCAGGGCGCACGCCTTGCCCAGTCCTTTCGACTTCAGGTAGGAGGTCGGGTAGAGCATCTCCTGCATGCCCGGACCGCCCTTGGGGCCTTCGTAGCGAATCACCACTACATCGCCTTCCTTCACCTGGCCGCCGAGGATGTGCTCCACGGCCTGGTCCTGGGACTCGACGACATGCGCCGGCCCTTCGAACACCAGGATCGACTCGTCGACGCCGGCAGTCTTCACCACACAGCCGTCGCGCGCGATGTTGCCGTGCAGTACGGCAAGCCCGCCTTCCTTCGAGAAGGCATGTTCAAGGTCACGGATACAGCCGGTGGCGCGATCGCCGTCCAGGCTCGGCCAACGGGAGCTCTGGGAGAATGCCTCCTGGGTCGGCACGCCGCCGGGGCCGGCCCGGAAGAACTCCACTACCTCGGGACTCGGCGAGCGCATGATGTCCCACTCGGCGAGCGCCTCGGCCAGGCTGTCGCCATACACCGTCGGCACCCGGGTATCCAGCACGCCCGCGCGGTCCAGCTCGCCGAGAATGGCCATGATGCCGCCGGCACGATGCACGTCCTCGATATGATATTTCTGGGTGTTGGGCGCCACCTTGCACAACTGGGGCACTTCCCGGGAAAGCCGATCGATATCGGTCATGGTGAAATCGATCTCGGCCTCCTGGGCGGCGGCCAGCAGATGCAGGATGGTGTTGGTGGAACCACCCATGGCGATATCGAGCGTCATGGCGTTCTTGAAGGCCGCCTTGGAGCCGATGGCACGGGGCAACAGGTGTGCCTCGTCGCCCTCGTAGTAACGCCTGGCCAGCTCGACGATGCGATGCCCCGCCGTCTCGAAGAGGCGACGCCGGTCGGCATGGGTCGCCACCACGGTGCCGTTGCCCGGCAGTGCCAGTCCCAGCGCCTCGGTCAGGCAGTTCATGGAATTGGCGGTGAACATGCCCGAGCAGCTACCGCAGGTCGGGCAGGCACTGCGCTCCACCTCGGAGAGCGTCTCGTCGTCCACCGAGTCGTCGGCGGCCATGACCATGGCATCGACCAGGTCCAGCCCATGATCCAGAAGCTTGGTCTTGCCGGCCTCCATGGGGCCGCCGGAGACGAAGATCACCGGCACGTTGAGGCGCATCGCGGCCATCAGCATTCCCGGGGTGATCTTGTCGCAGTTGGAAATGCACACCAGGGCATCGGCGCAATGCGCATTGACCATGTACTCGACGCTGTCGGCGATGATGTCGCGACTCGGCAGCGAATACAGCATGCCGTCGTGGCCCATGGCGATGCCGTCATCGACGGCGATGGTGTTGAATTCCTTGGCCACGCCGCCGGCTTTTTCAATCTCCCGCGCCACCAACTGGCCCATGTCCTTCAGGTGCACGTGCCCCGGCACGAACTGGGTGAAGGAGTTGGCCACAGCGATGATCGGCTTGTGGAAATCATCATCCTTCATGCCGGTGGCACGCCACAGGGCGCGGGCGCCGGCCATGTTGCGGCCGGCGGTGGTGGTTCGGGAGCGATACTCGGGCATGGTGTCCTCTTGCTCAGTCACGCCGCCTCGGGCGGGCGCTTTGCCGCCTGACGGTCTCGATGTCCAGGTTGGACATCGATTCTGGCATGAGAGGCGCAGGCATGCCAGACGGAGGCTGCCGGGGCCCGATGGTCAGGCGTTGAAGTTGAGCATCCGCTCCAGCGGCTTGAGTGCACGCTGCCGCAACGCTTCGTCGACGAAGATCTCGCCGCTGGCGTTGCGCAGGGCTCCGGCCAGGTTGTTCAGGGCGTTCATCGCCATCCACGGGCAGTGGGCGCAACTCTTGCAGGTCGCACCATCGCCGGCAGTGGGTGCCTCGAAGAGCGTCTTGTCCGGCACCGCCTGCTGCATCTTGAAGAAGATGCCCCGATCGGTGGCCACGATCAGTTCCTGCTGGGGCAGCTCCTTGGCCGCCTTGATCAGCTGCGAGGTGGAACCGGCGACGTCGGCCAGCTCGACCACCGAGGATGGCGATTCCGGATGCACCAGCACCGCGGCGTCGGGATACAGCCCCTTGAGGTCCTCGACGCCCTTGGCCTTGAACTCCTCGTGGACGATGCAGGCACCGTCCCAGAGCAGCATGTCGGCCCCGGTCTTGCGCTGGATGTAGCCGCCCAGGTGCTTGTCCGGCGCCCACAGGATCTTCTCGCCTCGCGCCTGCAGGTGCTCGATCACATCCACGGCGATGGAAGACGTCACCACCCAGTCGGCACGCGCCTTCACCGCCGCCGAGGTATTGGCATAGACCACCACGGTGCGGTCCGGGTGCGCATCGCAGAAGGCCGCGAACTCGTCGGCCGGGCAGCCGACATCCAGCGAGCAGGTCGCCTCGAGGGTCGGCATCAGCACGCGCTTCTCGGGAGACAGGATCTTGGCCGTCTCGCCCATGAAGCGCACGCCGGCCACCACCAGGGTATCGGCCTCGTGACGGGCGCCGAAACGCGCCATCTCCAGGGAATCGGCGACGCAACCGCCCGTCTCCTCGGCCAGCTGCTGGATGGCATCGTCGGTGTAGTAATGGGCCACCAGGACGGCGTTGTTGGCCTCGAGCAGTCGCTTGATCTCCTCGACGCGCGCCTCGTCCTCGGCGGGAATACGGGTGGGGCAATAGCTACGTGCCAGCTGTTCGCGCAGCTCGGCACGGGAAGTCATGATCGTCATCGTGTCTACCACTGTGACCGGCAGGGAATCCCCCTGCATTGCACCAGGTGCCGGGACTCGTGCGCTCCGCACGGCTCGACACACCAGAGGGTCAACCGCTGCGTCTCTCGCTGTGGTCGACCCGCGCCGCTTGCGACCGACTCGCGTTCCGCGATCATCGGCGCAAGAAAAATGACGTCTTTCGATAATGACGCTGACACGTTCAGGTTGCAAGCTCGGCAGGCCCGGCGGCGCGTCACGATACGAAGGCCCGACCGACGAAAACGCCCCCGCCTCGAAACGAGACGGGGGCGTAATATCTGGTGGGTCGTGTAGGATTCGAACCTACGACCAATTGGTTAAAAGCCAACTGCTCTACCAACTGAGCTAACGACCCTGCAGTGGCCACGAAGGCCAAAACGGGTTCGGATGGTGGGTCGTGTAGGATTCGAACCTACGACCAATTGGTTAAAAGCCAACTGCTCTACCAACTGAGCTAACGACCCCTGCCGAACGGGTGCACATAATACGTATGGGCCCGGTCGCTGGCAAGCGATTTTTTTATCGCTGGACGATCAACGCCCTCGAGACCGGGATGACTTGGGCTTGCGCACGCCCTGTACCGGCCGACGCTTGTTCTTGTCGCGGCTCCAACGGTTCTTCTCGTCGGGCGTCAGCTCCGGCACCTTGCGCGATGGCAGCCCCGCCTGTTCGGCCAGGTCGTCGATCTCGTCCTGACCGAGCTCGACCCACTCCCCCGCCTTGGCCCGCTTGTCGAGGAAGATGTTGCCATAGCGCACGCGCTTGAGGCGGCTGACGGTGAGATTCTGCGACTCCCACAAGCGACGCACCTCGCGGTTGCGCCCTTCCATGATGACCACATGGAACCAGGTGTTGATGCCCTCGCCGCCGAACTCCTGCACATCGGTGAAGCGTGCCGGACCATCATCGAGCATCACGCCCTCGACCATCGCCTTGATGTGATCCATGGTCACCTCGCCCATCACGCGCACCGCGTATTCGCGCTCGATCTGGGTGGAGGGATGCATCAAGCGGTTGGCCAGCTCACCGTCGGTGGTGAACAGCAGCAGCCCGCTGGTGTTGATGTCCAGGCGGCCGATGGCGATCCAGCGCTCGCCCTTGAGGCGCGGCAGGCGATCGAAGACGGTACGACGCCCCTCCGGATCCTTGCGCGTGCACAGCTCGCCCTCCGGCTTGTTGTACATGATCACCCGGCGCGGCACCTCATCGGCACCACGCAGGGCCACAGGGCGGTCATCGAAGGCTACCTTGTCGCGCAGCTCGACCCGATCTCCCAGGGTCGCCACCTGGCCGTTGACCTTGACACGCCCGTCGGCGATGGCGGTCTCCATTTCACGGCGCGAGCCCAACCCCGCCCGGGCCAGGACCTTCTGCAGTTTTTCGCTGGTGTTACTCATCAGTCGTCTGTCTCACTTGTCGTGGATTCCGTCCCCGCAGCAGCGTCCTCGTCGACGCGGCCACGGGCACGCTCGGACAGCCGAGCCTCGATATCGGCAAAGCTCGGACTCGTCCGCTCGGACGCCGTCCCGGCGTGTGTTTCATCCTCGTCGGCCGTCCCGGCCAATGATTCTTCAGGCTGAGCCGGCGCTTCCGCCTGCTCGGCTCCGGTCGCTGCCGGTGACTCCTCGAGTTCGCGGCCGCTCTCTGCTTCGACTTCACCCTCGGTGCCACTTTCCGTCTCGGACTCCTCGAGCGACTCATCCGCCTGCGCCAGCACGTCCTGCTGGGGCGGCGGCGGCTCATCCTCCTGATAGATCTCTTCCTCGCCGAAGCTCTTGAGTTCGTGCATCGGTGGCAGTTCGTCGAGCGTCTTGAGGCCGAAGTCGTCGAGGAAGGAGCGCGTGGTGGCATAGACCGCCGGGCGTCCGGGCACATCACGATGCCCCACGACCCTCACCCAGCCCCGATCGACCAGGGTGCGCATGATGGAACCGCTCACCGATACCCCGCGCACCTCCTCAATGTCGGCCCGCGTCACCGGTTGACGATAGGCGATCATCGCCAGGGTCTCCAGCAGTGCCCGCGAATAGCGCTGAGGGCGCTCGTCCCACAGCCGCGACACCCAGGACGACAGCCGCGGCCGAATGCGCAACTGGTAGCCCGAAGCGGTCTCGAGCAATTCCATGGCACCACGCTCATGACGCCCCTCGACACGCTCCAGCGACTCGCGCAGGGCGCGACGCGGCGGGCGCTCGTGGTCATCGAACAGCGCCTCGAGGCGCTCCAGCGACAAGGGCTCGCCGGCCGCCAGCAGGGCAGCCTCGAGAATGTCGTCCAGCGCCTCGGGATATTCCATGGCGGTCATGCCGGTTCGCTCCCATCCTCGTCCTGCATTGCGAAGGGGCTCTCGCCCACGTCGCCCTCCTCTTCGAAATCCTCGTCGCCTTCCTGCGCCTCGGTCTCGGCACGGGCACGCACATGGATCGGCGACAGCGGCGCATTCTGCACGATCTCGATCAAGGATTCCTTGGCCAGCTCGAGAATCGCCATGAAGGTGACGACCACGCCGGCGCGTCCTTCCTCGAGATTGAACAACGCCTCGAAGGGAGTGTGATGCTCGTGGCTCAAGCGCTCCATGATCGCCAGCATGCGTTCGCGGGTGGAGAGCACCTCCCGGCTGATCTGGTGAGACTGGTTGAGCTCCGCCCGGCGCAATATGCCGGCCAGTGCGCCCAGCAATTCGTCGAGCTCCACATCGGGATGAATCACCCGGGATTCGAGTGGCGGCAATGCCGCCCGCGCCGGAAACCAGTCACGTCCCAGGCGCGGCAGATCGGCCAGCGATTCGGCGGCGTTCTTGAGCCGCTCGTACTCCTGCAAGCGACGAATCAACTCGGCGCGAGGGTCTTCCTCGTCGTCCTCGTCGTTCTCCTTGGGCGGGCGCGGCAACAGGGTGCGCGACTTGATCTCGGCCAGCATCGCCGCCATCAGCAGATACTCGCCGGCAAGCTCGATCTCCATGGCCTGCATCAGCTCCACGTACTCGATGTACTGATGGGTGATGGCCGCCACATCGATGGCCAGGATATCCAGGTTCTGGCGACGAATCAGGTAGAGCAGCAGATCGAGCGGCCCCTCGAAGGCCTCGAGAAAGACACGCAACGCCTCCGGCGGGATGTAGAGATCCTCCGGCAACTGGGTGATCGGCTCGTCGAACAGTCGGCCGAGCACCGCCGCACTATTCTCGACTTCATGCGCGGCACTCACCTCACCATCGGCGGTCGTTGGCGTATCGCTCACGCGTGGCCTGGCCTCCTGCGACGTTGCTGGCGGGAACGCGCCCGTTGGTTGATCGTGAAGTCTAGCAAGAGCCGCCCCATCAAGGTAAGCCGCGTTTGCCTCCAGCGACACGACAAGGGGCCAGAGCCAGCGTGCCAACCGACCGCTGGCCGGCCCTTCAGGCCCGGTCAACCATCACGAACAGCAAGCAGGCGACTGGTCGATCAGAATGGCGGAGACCTCACAACGGTCCCAGATCCTCGATCAAGCCGCGCTGCAGACGGGCTTCCAGCGCCAGCCGTTCACGTCGGGAGAGAGTCGGCGCCCGGGAGAAGAGTTCTCGTGCCGCCGCCACCGCCTTCGGCGACCGGAAAGCCATTGTGCTGGCCATCTCGAGCGCCGTGGCCCGGGGATCCTCGGCAAGCCGGGTCGCCAGGCCCAGCGTCTGCGCTTCCTGACCACCGACCTCGCGGCCCGTCCAGGCCAGCTCGAGCAACACATCATCGCGCATATGGCTCGCCGTGACGCTGATGCCCATATCGGGAACAAGGCCCCAGGCAATTTCCAGGAGTGCCAGGCGCGCATCGGGCGACACCACCCGGATATCCGCCCCGAGAGCGATCTGCAGTCCACCACCGTAGACATGCCCCTGCAGGGCGGCAATCACCGGCACGCCGGCCTCGCGCCATCCCAACGCCAGGCGCTGCACCGGGTTGACGCCCGCCTCGTCGGCCTCGAGCAGCGATGGCATGCGTTGCGGCTCGCTCATGATCGACTTCATGTCGAGCCCGGCACAGAAGCTCTCACCCTCTCCGGACAGCACCACGGCACCTATGTCGCCGCCCCCTTCCCGAGTGAGTTCGACCAATCGCCGCTGGGCCGACAGCAACCCTTCGATCATCGACCAGTCCAGGCCATTGTGTTGCTGCGGCCTGGTCAGGCACACCTCGGCCACACCGTCCTGAACCCCCAGGGTCACCCGTGCGTGAAACGCCTCCACTGTCACCTCGACTCTCCCGTGATTGAGCGTCATGCCAGTGTGGCAAGCCTCCGAAAATCAATCAAACGACCGTTTTCCACGCATTGCATATCACGTCGCCTCGGCCGCATCGGCGGTTCGGTATCGCCCGACATAATCGAACAGCTTTTCGCGCACCTGCCAATGGCGACCGACCTTGCGGCCGACAACGAAGTCCGGCGCTTTCAGACGATGACGCTCCGCCACCACCTCTGCCGGCCCCTGTGGCCACCAGGAAGTCCCCGGCGCCCGCAGATGGCGACGCAGGAAGACCGCCGCGAAGGCGCCTCGCTGGGCCGGTGTCTCCAGCGCGAACCACTCGTTCAGGGTCGCGCCGTCCTCATCGTGATAGGTGACCTTGAGACGCGGCAGGCCACGCCCGTTGAGCGCGGCCTCGAGCACCATGCCGGACACTCGCAGCACCATGGCGTCACGCAGCCGCAGGGCCTCGCGCAGCTTGTCGTCGGCATCCACCAGCAGCGTCTGGCAGCCATGGCAGCGACGCGCGGCGATGTCATTCTCGGCGCCACAGTGCTCGCACTCCTTGAAGCGATAGCGAAAGTCGCACTGGCGCTGGCGACCCGCGTCATCCTCGACCAACCCCTGGCAACGGCGCCCGAAATGCTCGATCACCAGTTCGCCGTCGCGGCGCCCCCAGAAGAGATTGGCGTGCCCGCAGGCAGGACACTCGACCTGAACGGGCTCGGTGTCCGGGGCCGGCCTCGGGCTGCCCACCTCGGGGGCGTAGAGGTCCCAGGGGTTGCCGGCATAATCGAGAATCAGGCAGTCATGCTTGCCCTCGGCCAGCCGCAGGCCGCGCCCGACGATCTGCTGGTAGAGCCCGACCGACTCGGTGGGTCGCAGGATGGCGATCAGATCGACATGGGGCGCATCGAAGCCGGTGGTCAGCACCGACACATTGACCAGATACTTGAGACGCTGTGCCTTGAAGGCCTCGATGTGCGCCTGACGCTCCTCGGACGGCGTGGCGCCGGTGATCAGTGCCGCCTGCCCCTCCGGCAGGTGGTCGAGGATCTCCTCGGCGTGCGCCACAGTGGCAGCGAACAGCATCACTCCCCGGCGCTCGGCGGCATATGCCACCACCTCGGCGACGATGGTCGGCGTGGCACGGTGGCCGGCTACTACTCGGTCGAGTTCGGCCTCCTGAAAACGGCCACCGGCCCCGGGCGCCAGTTGCGAGAAATCATAGCGGGCCACCGCCGCATCGATGCGCCGCGGTTCAGCCAGATAGCCCTGCTTGACCATCAGGCGCAGCGGCTGCTCGAAGACGCAATCGCGAAAGAAGCAGTCAGCGTCGCCACGCACCATGCCATGATGGTGTCGGTGATAGACGAAGCCCTGCCCCAGCCGGTACGGCGTGGCGGTTAAACCGAGAATCTTGAGGCGCGGATTGTGGCGACGCAGGGCCTCGATCACGCGCCGGTAGCTCGAGTCCTCGTCCAGCGAGACCCGGTGGCATTCGTCGATCACCAACAGCGAGAAGGCGCCGCTTTTTTCGCCCCTTTCATCGACCCGCTCGCCGAAGGCGTCGAGGTTGCGCGCCACCGACTGCACCGAACCGAATACCACCTGCCGCGCCGCCCGCTTGCTGCCGAGGCCGGCGCTGAAGATATCCGCCTCGAGCCCGTAGGCTTCGTACTTGGCATGGTTCTGCTCCACCAGCTCGCGCACATGGGCCAGCACCAGTACCCGCCCTCGTGCCAGACGTGCCAGCTCGGCAATCACCAGCGACTTGCCGCTGCCGGTGGGCAGCACCACCACGGCGGGGTCGTGACAGGCACGAAAATGCTCGATCACGCGACGCACCGCCTCATTTTGATAAGGACGCAATCGTGGTGCGAAAGAGGAACTCATGGGGCGCTCTTGCGGTAAAATGTCGCCATCTTGTCACCTTGCGTCGCCAATGCCGACAGCGCAACGCCAGGGCATGACTTGACCTGAGGCCACACAGGCATGATACCTAGGTAGTATGAGACGCAATGTCGCATATCTCATTTGAAGGAGAGCCCTTGCATGACCACTGAGAAAATCAGTCCCGATTGTCCGGAATGCGGTAACCGCCGGAAACGTCTGCCGCCGGGCCGCGAGAGCCAGTACCACGTGTACTGCGACGAGTGCGGTCATGATTTCGGGCGTTTCGATCACTTCCAGGCACAGTTCCGTCATCTGCTCGATGACGTGGAATCGCATCTGAAGCACCCGGACGACGAAGCACGCTCCTGACCGCTCTCCGTGCCGAGACAGCACGCTGACCAGCGGTTGATGGCATGACGAATACGCAAGACGCCGACGCCTGGCAGACGACCGGGCGTCGGCGTCTTGCGTGCGGGGCCCGCTCAGGCCCCGCGTCGCTCAGCCCAGCCAGTGCCGGGCGTTGCGGAACAGGCGCATCCAGGCGCCGTCACGCGTCCACTCAGTCGGCCGCCAGGAATTGGTCACCGCCCTGGCCACTCGCTCGGGATGCGGCATCATGATGGTCACGCGACCATCCGGGGTGGTCAGGCCGGTGATACCGCCCGGCGAGCCGTTCGGGTTGGCAGGATAACGCGTGGTCGCCTGCCCGTGGTTGTCGAGATAGCGCAGGGCCACCTGCGAACTGCTCTGCATGCGACGCAGATGAGCGCTGTCACGGAACTCGGCACGGCCTTCGCCATGAGCCACGGCGATCGGCAGGCGCGAGCCTTCCATGCCGGCGAGCAGGATCGAGGCACTCTGCTCCACGCGCACCATGGAGACCCGAGCCTCGAACTGCTCGGACTCGTTGCGCACGAAACGCGGCCAGTTCTCGGCACCGGGAATCAGTTCCTTGAGCTGGGACAGCATCTGACAGCCATTGCAGACACCCAGCGCGAAGCTGTCGTCGCGGCCGAAGAAGCCGGCGAACTGGTCGCGAGCACGCTCATTGAACAGCACCGACTTGGCCCAGCCGCCACCGGCGCCCAGCACATCACCGTAGGAAAATCCGCCGCAGGCCACCAGGCCCTTGAAGTCGTCGAGGCTCACCCGCCCCTCGAGGATATCGCTCATGTGCACGTCGACGGCCTCGAAGCCGGCCCGGTCGAAGGCCCAGGCCATTTCCAGGTGGCCATTGACGCCCTGCTCGCGCAGCACGGCCATGGGCGGGCGCGCCGTGTTCACGAAGGGCGCGGTGATGTCCTCGTCGACATCGAAGGTCGGCGTCGCCGAAAGCCCCGGATCGCGGCCGTCGAGCAGGCCGTCGAACTCGCTCTTGGCACACTCGGCGTTGTCGCGCAGCGCCTGCATGCGGTAGCTGGTCTCGCTCCAGGTACGCTGCGCCAGCAGGCGCGTGGTCTCGAGCAACGGCTCCTCGAACAGGGTCACCCGCACCTGGTCGTCGTAGCGCGGCCGGGCAATGACGCCGCACGTTTCGATGCCCGCACCGGCGAACTGCGCCAGCACGTCTTCGGTATGCTCGCGGGAGACCTGGATGACCGCACCGAGTTCCTCGGCGAACAAGGCATTGAAGGCATCGGTGGGCTCATCGATCAGCCAGTCGAGCTTGATTTCCAGGCCGGCGTGGGCCGCGAAGGCCATCTCCAGCAACGTGACCAGCAGCCCGCCGTCGCTGCGATCGTGATAGGCCAGCAGCTTGCCGTCGGCGTTGAGCCCCTGGATCACCGAGAAGAACGCCTTGAGATCCTCCGGGTCGTCCAGGTCGGGGCATTCGTCACCGACCTGCCCGTAGACCTGGGCCAGGGCCGAGCCACCGAGACGATTCCGGCCACCGCCGAGATCGATCAGGATGAGGTCGGACTCGTCCTGCTCCAGGTTGATCTCGGGGGTCAGGGTACGCAGGGCGTCGGTGACGGGCGCAAAGCCGGTGGTGATCAGCGACAGCGGCGCGGTGACGCTTTTCTCCTCGCGTTCGCCCTTGTCGTTCTCGGCCTCCCAGGCCGTGCGCATCGACATCGAGTCCTTGCCCACCGGCACGGCGATGCCCAGCGCCGGGCAGAGTTCCATGCCCACCGTCCGAACGGCATCGTAAAGCGCCTGGTTCTCGCCGGGGTGGCTGGCCGCACTCATCCAGTTGGCCGAGAGCTTGATGTCACCGAGCTTGGCGATCGGCGCCGCCGCCAGGTTGGTGATGGTCTCGGCCACCGCCAGGCGAGCGCTGGCGGCGGGATCGATCAACGCCACTGGCGGGCGTTCGCCCATGGCCATGGCTTCGCCGGCGTGGGTATCGAAGGTTGCGGTCGTCACGGCGACATCGGCTACCGGCACCTGCCAGGGCCCGACCATCTGGTCGCGGGCCACCTGACCGGTGATGGAACGGTCGCCGATGGTGATCAGAAAGCTCTTGGAGGCCACCGTGGGCAGGCGCAGCACCCGGTCCATGGCCTCGCGCAGATCCAGGTTGTCGAGCATGATGCCCGGCAACTCGCGGTCCTGCCGTTCGAATTCACGCTGCATCTTCGGCGGCTTGCCGAACAGCACGCTCATCGGCAAATCCACCGGTCGGGTCGCGAAGTGGCCATCGCGAACCTCGAGATGATGCGCCTCGGTGGCCTCGCCGACCACTGCGTAGGGGCAACGCTCACGACGGCACAGCGCCTCGAAGGTCTCGAGATCGTCCGGCGCCACGGCCAGCACATAGCGTTCCTGGGCCTCGTTGCACCAGATCTCCAGCGGGCTCATGCCGGGCTCGGCATTGGGGATCTCGCGCAATTCGAAGCGTCCGCCCCGTTCGCCGTCCTTGACCAGTTCCGGCAGGGCATTGGAGAGTCCGCCCGCACCGACGTCGTGGATGAAGCGGATCGGGTTGTCGTCGCCCAGCGCCCAGCAGCGATCGATGACTTCCTGGGCGCGACGCTCCATCTCGGGGTTGTCGCGCTGCACCGAGGCGAAGTCCAGATCGGCGCTGGAAGCGCCGGAGGCCATCGAGGAGGCAGCGCCGCCGCCCAGGCCGATCAGCATGGCCGGCCCGCCCATGACGATCAGCTTGCCACCGACGGGAATCTCGCCCTTCTGGACATGATCCTCGCGGATGTTGCCATAGCCGCCGGCGATCATGATCGGCTTGTGATAGCCCCGGCGCTCGATGCCGTCGGCACCCAGGGCATCCTGTTCATAGCTGCGGAAATAGCCCGTCAGGTTGGGGCGGCCGAACTCGTTGTTGAAGGCCGCGCCGCCGATGGGCCCTTCGAGCATGATCGAAAGCGCACTGGTGATGCGTTCGGGCTTGCCGTAGTCGAAGGCTTCCCAGGGCTGGACGAATTCGGGAATGCGCAGGTTGGAAACGGTGAAGCCGGTCAGGCCCGCCTTGGGCTTGCCGCCGATCCCCGTGGCGCCTTCGTCGCGGATCTCGCCGCCGGCACCGGTGGCCGCCCCGGGGTGCGGAGCAATGGCCGTCGGGTGGTTGTGGGTCTCCACCTTCATCAGGATGTTCACCGACTCCTGATGGGTCCCGTAGACGGCACGATCGGCCGCCTTGCCGGTCAGGGGGGCGGCGAAGAAACGCCCGGCCTCGCTGCCCCGGATCACCGCCGCGTTGTCGCTGTAGGCGGAGAGGATGTCGTCCGGCGAAGCCTCGAAGGTGTTCTTGATCATCTTGAACAGCGAGTGCGATTGCGCCTCGCCGTCCACCACCCAGTCGGCGTTGAAGATCTTGTGGCGACAATGCTCCGAGTTCGCCTGAGCGAACATCATCAGCTCGACGTCCGTGGGATTGCGCTCGAGCCCGCGGAAGGCCTCGCACAGATAGTCGATCTCGTCCTCGGCGAGCGCCAGGCCGAGCTCGACGTTGGCCGTTTCCAGCGCTGCGCGGCCGCCCTCCAGGAGATCCACCTGGCCGAGCGGGGCCGGCTCGTGATGCGCGAACAGGCGGGCGGCGTCCGAGGCATCGAACAGCACCGTCTCGGTCATGCGGTCATGCAGCGCGGCCGTGACGGCCTCGAAGTCCGCCTCGGAAAGCTCCCCGGCGAACTGCACCCGATAGGCGATCCCCCGCTCCAGGCGACGAACCTTCGTCAGTCCGCAGTTGTGTGCGATGTCGGTGGCCTTGGACGACCAGGGCGACTGGGTGCCGATCCGCGGCACGACCAGGAACAGGCGCCCCTTGGGCGACGCCTCGCGAGCCGTGCCGTCGTCCAGCAGGCGCTCGAGCAGCTGCCGGTCCTCATCGGCCAGCTCCCCGTCATGATCGACGAAGTGCACGTAGTCGGCTTCGAGCGCCTCGACATCGGGCGCCACGCTACGCAGGGCATCCAGTAGCTTGGCGTGACGAAAAGCGGATAAAGCGGGCGCACCGCGCAGTTCGAGCATATCCTCGGGCCTCTGAAGCAAGCGAAAATGAAGGAAGCGCCGAACGACCGACTCATGACCTCAACCACGGGGCTGGCCATGCCATGATTGAGCCACGTGGGCGTTCATCCGGTTTTCCCGAAGGCCGCGGCCGGCGGCAAGGAGGCCTTATGATACTGGAAAGCGCCGGTCGCGAGAAATCGAGAATGATGACAGCCGGAGGGAGGCTGGGTAAGGTGAAGGGCCTTGTCGCCGCTCATCGCTACTATGCTCGCATCCTGGTTCAACCATGTCCGCCGCCGCTGGCGCGGTTACCTGACATTGTGCGCCACCCTGCTGCTCGTGCTGTTCCCTGTGTTGCCGAGCAACGAGCCGGGGCCGCACCTGCAGGACGTGATGCAACGGGACTTCATCAGCGTGCATACCCGCAACACCCCGACCACCTATTATGAAGGCCGCCAGGGGCCCACCGGGTTCGAATACGAGCTGATGCGGCGCTTTGCCGACCATCTCGGCGTCAGCCTGGCACTCAATGATGACCACAACACCACCGATGTACTCGGTGCGGTGCGTCAGCAAGGCGACATGGGCGCCGCCGCCCTGCCACTCGATCCAGGGCGCGAGGGAGTGATCTTCAGTCGCCCGATCATGCCGCTGCAGCCCTTGCTGGTCTACCGCCGCGGCCTGCCGCCGCCCAGCAGCATCGAAGACCTCCAGGGCCTGGAGATCGGCACCCTTGGAGGGACCGGCACCGATACCGTCATGCGCGAGCTCCAGGCCGAGCACCCGAAATTGAGCTGGAAGGAATCCCGCGACATGGAGGTCGCTTCGCTGCTGAGCCAGGTCGCGAACGGCGACCTGGACGCCGCCGTGGTCTTCGAGCATCAGTTCCGGCTCAATCGCCTGTTCTTCCCCGAAGTCGAAGACGGCTTCCGCTTGGGCAAGCCGCTATCACTGGCCTGGGCCTTTCCCGCCGGACAGGGCCTGGGACTGGTCCGCGAGGCCAATCGCTTCCTCGCCGACATGCAGGACAACGGCCTGCTCCAGCGACTCGAGACGCGCTATTTCGGCCGCGACAACTATCTCGAATACGTCGGCGCGCGCACCTTCATCTCTCACGCCCAGAAGCGGTTGCCGGACTACGCACCACTGTTCCGCCAGTCCGCCCGCGACACTGGCTTCGACTGGAAGCTGCTGGCCGCGGTGGGCTATCAGGAGTCCCACTGGAATCCCGAGGCCACCTCCCCCACCGGCGTACGCGGGCTCATGATGCTGACCCGCCCCACCGCCAGTGATCTGGGTATCGAGGATCGCCTCGACCCGGCACAAAGCATCGAGGGCGGTGCACGCTACCTGCGAAGTCTCGAGCAACGACTGCCCGAGTCGATCACCGGCGACGACCGCCTCTACATGGCGCTGGCGGCCTACAACGTGGGCCTGGGTCACCTCTACGACGCACGCGACATCACCCGTCAGCGCGGCGGCGATCCCGATGCCTGGGAGGATGTACGACGCTCGTTGCCGCTGCTCCAGGAGAGCGGCTGGTATGAAAAGACCCGTCATGGCTATGCCCGCGGCGGCGAACCGGTGATCTATGTCCGCAACATTCGCCGCTATCACGAGATCCTGGCCTATGTGGACCGCAGCCAGGAGCAGTTCCATCCGCTCAACGCCCGGCTGCCCGAAGAGGCGAGTCGCGAGACGTTCGACGTCATCCCGCCCAGCACCTGAACGCTCACGGCTCGGCGGTGTCCCGTCGCTCGGCGAAGAAGGCCTTGAGGTGCTTGGCGATACGCGGGGCCAGCACCCCGCCGACCACCTCGACCCGATGGTTGTACCAGGGCTGTGCGAACAGGTTGGCACGCGACTCCACCATGCCACTGCGCGGCTCGGCCGCGCCATACACCACTCGGGCCAGGCGAGCATGAATGATGGCACCGGTACACATCAGGCAGGGCTCCAGGGTCACGAAGAGCGTGCAGCCATCGAGGCGATAGTTGCCAAGCCGGGTACCGGCATCGCGCAACGCACGAATCTCGGCGTGGGCACTGGGGTCATGGTCACTGACCGGCGCGTTGAAGCCAGACCCCACGATCTCGCCGGCCCGATCCACGACCACCGCGCCCACCGGCACCTCCCCCGCCGCCTCCGCGCGACGCGCCTGATCCATGGCTCGGTGCATGTAATACTCATCGCTGCGCATCAACGTTGACTCCAGTAGACTGCTCGGCATGTCGATGATGGTCCGACACGACTCACCAGGGAAGGTGTTCAAGGCGGGCCAACACCCTTCTCAGGAGGATACCCCCGAATGTCCGACGCGCTAAACGCCCTGGTCGACCTGCTCGCCCTGGAACCCCTGGAAGAGAACCTTTTTCGAGGCCGCAGCCAGGATCTGGGACTGCCGCAACTGTTCGGTGGCCAGGTACTTGGCCAAGCCCTCTCGGCGGCGACCCACACCGTGAGCGCCGAGCGCCGCGTACATTCACTGCACGGCTACTTCCTGCGTCCGGGCGATGCCCAGATGCCGGTGGTCTATCAGGTCGACGCCGTGCGCGACGGCGCCAGCTTCACCACCCGTCGCATCACGGCGATTCAGAAGGGTCGGCCGATCTTCTTCTGCAGCGCGTCCTTCCACGGTGAGGAAACCAGCATCGCCCACCAGCCGCGCATGCCCGAGGTGACGCCCCCCGAATGCCCGGAAGAGAGCGACGCCGGAGTGACCCGCTTCCCCGGCCATCCGATCGAGTTTCGCCACCTCGAGGACAGCGCCGAACCCGGCCAGCCAGCTCGCAAGCGCCTGTGGTTCCGCCTGGCCGGCGAACTGCCCGACGACCCGGCGCTGCACCGCTACCTGCTGGCCTACAGTTCCGACTTCAATCTGCTGACCACTTCGCTGGTTCCCCACGATCTCGTCTTCGGCGATCCCAGATTACAGATCGCCAGTCTCGACCATGCCCTGTGGTTCCACCACGACGTCAAGGTCAACGACTGGCTGCTCTATGACATGGACAGCCCCTGGGCTGGCGGCGCGCGCGGCTTCGCCCGTGGCAGCATCTACGATCGTGACGGACGCCTGGTCGCTTCCAGTGCCCAGGAAGGACTGACGAGGCTGCACGAGGCACCGCGCTAGGACCTGCACGCAAAGTGCCTGTACTCGGTGTGTCGTACCCGGGAATACCGGCGTCGCCGCTGGAACGGTGATCCGCGCGTTCACGCCTACCTTGAAGATATCGGCGGCCCTCATCCGCAACGACCGACATGACTCAGATGACGCCGTCGAGCGGATGCCCGCCCGGGCCTCCGACAGCGAGGTCCGAGCGCTCGAGAGCGACGGCGAAAGGCATACGTCTCCTCGACACCCGCTCGGACCATCAGCCAAGGACGAGGAGTGCCGCGCCATGACACATAACGTCAACTTCCAGCAGTCCATCGACCAGAGCGAGCGCCGGGTGCCGGTCAACCTCCGTCAGAGTGGCGACCCTGGCATTCAGCTATTGCTCTCCAATCGGGTTCGCAAGTCTCCCTACTGGCACCTCTCCGTCGAGGCCGGCTGCTGGAAGGCCACCGTCTACAATCGCATGTATCACCCCCGCGCCTATGTGCGCCCCGAGGATGGCGGCGCCATGGAGGAATACCGCGCGCTGGTCAACGACGTGACCCTGTGGAACGTCGCCGTCGAGCGGCCCATTCGCGTCAAGGGCCCCGAGGCAGAGGCCTTCTGCAACTACGTCTGCACTCGTGACGTGACCCGGGTGCCATCCATGATGGGGCGCTATGTGGTGCTCTGCGACGAACACGGCCGTGTGCTCAACGACCCGGTCATGCTGCGCGTCGCCGAGGACGAGTTCTGGTTCACCATCAGCGATTCGGACCTGGCCTACTGGTTCCGGGGGGTCAATCATGGCATGCGCTTCGACGTCGAGATCGACGAGATCGACGTCAGCCCGCTTCAGGTTCAAGGACCTAAGTCCGAGGACCTGCTGGCCGACCTGGTCGGCGAAGCGGTACGCGAAGTGCCCTATTACGGCCTGATGGCCGCCCGCATCGAGGGCGTCGACGTCTTCATCTCCCAGACCGGTTTCTCCGGCGAAAAGGGCTACGAAGTCTATGCCCATGACTCGACCCTGAACGCCGAGACCGTCTGGAACGCCATTCTCGACGTCGGCGAACAATACAACCTGATGGTCATCGCACCGGCCCACCACCGTCGCATCGCCGCCGGCATCCTGTCCTACGGGCAGGATCTCGACCACGAGACCAACCCCTTCCAATGCAATCTTGGCCACATGGTGCCCAAGGCCAAGGAGGCGGACTACATCGGTAAAGAAGCCCTGGAGCGCACCCGGGAACTGGTCAAGGCCGGTCGGCCTCCGTTCAGCCACCAACTGGTGGGGCTCAAGCTCGATGGCAAGCCCATCGAAGACTACGCACCGGACTTCTGGCTGGTAGGCCCGGATGCCGGCAGCGAACCCAATGGCTGGATCACCTCGCCCTGGTATTCGCCGGAACTCGGCACCAACATCGCCATGGCCTATGTGCCCGTCTCTTCGGCAGAACTGGGTACCGAACTGGTGGCCTGGCTACCCGACGAATTCCTCGACATTCCAGGACAGCCGGTAGCCGCGACAGTCTGCGAGATGCCCTTCCGCGAATCGGTCAATCCAAGCTCTCGTGAACGTGCCAAGGCGGCCGGTCGCGATTATGCCTACTGAACACACCCGGATCTGGCATACCGGCGCGCATGCCAGTATCATACTTCGCGCGCCGGTGTAGCTCAGTTGGTAGAGCAACGCACTCGTAATGCGTAGGCCGGTGGTTCGAGTCCACTCACCGGCACCAGAAACATCAATAGAAACGGCCACTTAGCGAAGCATCGCGGTGGCCGTTTTCTTTATCCACGACTTTAGGTTCCAAATAGGTTCCGCCCAACCAAAACTCAGAAGACCAATTGCTCACGGCTGCGCTACTGTTGGCCAGGGGCTGACCATCTTGAGGAAGGCATTATGGTAAAGGGCCGATGGATACCAGTACGGATGGGCCGAAGCGTGCAAGGGTCGCTTCTCAGACCGAGACCTCCCTTATGCGAGGAAGACGCTCCCATTCCTACCGTTTGTCGAGAACTTGGGGTCTTCTTCCAATACGAGGTTCCAGCAGGTCTATCCAGAAAGGATGCACGGTGGGCCTTGCTAGCCCTCTATGTTGGCGCCCTAGGGATAGCTTTCAAAGAAGCGCACACCTTGCTCTGGGTGCTTCCTGGGAGCCTACTGACCATGGCGGCATGGGTCGGCATAGTGCTCGCGGTGATGGTTTATGTTGTGGTCTTCCATGCCTCCTTTCTAAAACGACATATGCTTCACCGCTCATTCCCTGTGGTCGTCAGCCATGCCGTAGCCTTGTGCTGGTCTTTGCCAATATTCGCGGCCGTCGCGATAGTTCACCCGCCCCTACCTTGAAAGCTTGCGGAAATGGCGGAGCTCAAGCCTCCCTCAACCATCCGTCCCAATCTCAACATTTATCAACCCTTCATGGGGTTTAATTAAGACCTTCAGCCTTTATCGATGTAGAAGGGGATCGGGATTGACTCTGGAACTTTCCACTGGCGTTTTCAGATCCTTCTTGGCTCGTGGGCCAGACTTGGGGCCCGTTGATAACCCACCGTGAAGGCGGCAGCGGCCCGAGTCATACAAGTCACGACGCTTGCAGGGGGTTCCCGCTCGGGTCTTGGCTCCACAGCACAAGCGGCGACATTCTTCGGGAAAGGGCGGGTGCTCGCCCCTATCCATCGCTCGGGCCCACGCCTTAAATCGCTTTCTCAGTTCAACCTGAGTATCCCGCATAGCTTCTCCCCCTTGCTTCACCTGAATACATCCCCAGGGACCAAGCCGATGGGCCGGGCACCTTCGGATCAGGAGCCCGGCTCAAGCCTCAGTTGGGTGGGTGTTGGAGCCTCAGCAGCTCTTGCTTGAAGTCGAAGTTCCAGTGAATCGCCTTCTCCCGTAACTGGATGTCGAGAAACGGCTCAACGCCAAAGGCCTGAATGACCAAGGCGCGAATCGATTCGCAGTGCTTATCACGCGAGAGGCGATGGAGGCTCATCCTCGACTCACCACTGAGCTTCAGGGCCTCATTGCAGCCGTACGCCTTTGCCGAGGCCTCTATCAAATCTCGATAGAGGTCGACAAACGCCTGGAGGTCATCCGCTTTATCGGCCAATTGGGCGCTAAGCTCAGCAACCTGACTCAAGGCCTCGTCGCGTTCTACGACTTTTTGATCGATCTTAGCCTTGCGGTCCTGGTCGGCTTGCTTATCGCGCCTCTTCAACTCCAAGGCAATGAGCCGTTTTTCTTCAGCGATATCGGTGAGAGAGATCGCCTCGCCCAGGATGGCATCGGGATCGCTCCCCAGATCCATCTGGAGCTGGCGCTCCTGAGTCACAAGATGCTTCAGGCGATGGGAGAGTTTGGTCGTCGACATGGTCTCGGGGTTCATCATGACTGCATACCTCGGAACTTTTGCAGGCGGGCACGGCCGCGTGGAGTCTGGGCGAGTTCAATCATCTTGCTGACGATGCGCGGATCGTCTCCGGCACCGGTTTGTGTTAACCAATCGCTTAGCTCGGGATAAGTCGCTACCAGATCGATAGCATCCTGAAGCTTGCTGTGATCCCCATCGTAGGGAGCAAGCACTTCGTGGATCGACTGCTCGCGCGTCGCATCGTCAACGACCTTCCCCCCACTCACGTGCTCGCTGGCCATGCCTACCAAAGCGCTAACATCATTGGCTGTCGCGCCAGCCTCGGCAGCCATATAGCCCAGGTTCCTACTGAGCGTAGTGGTATCAGCATTGGGATCGCCTGCCGTCAGCGGTGAGAGGTCCAGATCTTCAGGCAACTGGACGGCGTCCGATCCGCCATACATTTGATCCACGACATCCTTCTCGAGCGCGTAAGGATTACCTGCTTGTTTCTCATCGTCTTTGTAGAACCGACTTGCCGGGTCATCTGTTTGTGCTTGATCTGGTTCCCCCGTATCCGGTGACGCTGGTGAATCAGCGGCTCCGTAGAAGGCCTCTACTGCTTTATCGATATCAGACATTGCTTAGTCTCCTTCACACTTCTACACGGGCATCGGACCACCGAGCGCGGGCGGCCTCGAGTGCCTCTTCGCGGCTGCGGAGCCCTCCCACCAAGGTGGAGATGGACTTACCGCCACGAATGACGCGCCACGAATAACGCTTGTCGCTGTTCGTCGGGACCAGCTCTTGAAGCAGCTCAGCCTTGTGACGTTTGATCCAGACTCGCGTCTCGTCGGTGATATTCTCGGCAGGCCAGACGCTGATCCTTCCACCGGGCAGCGGTTCGGCTTGCAGGTTGTGCGCTCGGAGGTAATCAACGGTGGCCATTTAGAACACCTCCCGGTTTTTTCCACTGGGGCGGGGTGTTTCTTCCGAAACATCGAAACGACCCGCGTGGTTATGGGGCTCGCAGCGTTTCGCGTCCGAAACACCGGGGCTCTCTGTTTCGTTTGGAAAGTCGCTGTAATCCCCATGGTTGTGGGATTGTTTCGCTGTTTCGCTTTGAGATGGGGTGTCGGTGGGAAGATAACGGTCGAAGGCGTCCTTGAAGTCTTCTTTCCGATACCCCTTCTTGGTACTGCTACCGATACGGATTTGCTTAGAGCGAACACCGAAGTCAGCAAGCTTGGCCGATAGCTGCCTGGCACTCATCGGCTTTCCACGGTTCCAGGTATTCCAAGGCGCTTCACTATCGGCCCACAGTGCTTCCGTCAGGTCAGCCGTGAAGATCGAGTTGGCTTTCTTCTCCTCGAACACTCCCTTGATGTCTTTCAGCAGCTCAGTCCCTACATCGCTGGCCTGTTCCTCGTCATCCATGCGGGTCACGGTGATGGCCACTGCCTTGAGACGTTCCGGCCACTCGCCACCTACGGCGTCGGCGATCTGCTTCAACGGCTCCCAATTGTCAGCAGCGCGGTTGCTCAAGCCGGGGACAGGGGTAGGACGGGCAGCGGCCACCGTGTCAGCCAGGTCTTCATGCAGCCTGGCCAGCTGCTGTTGAAGCCGCTGGCGAAGCTCCGGAGGCATGAAGCGGATGTTCTCCACCGTTTCGTGGGGCATCTTCCGGCGAAGCTCAAGGCGGATGGAGCGGCTGGCCAGCGTGTTGGCGATGGAACCGATGCCACACAGCGCCTTGGCCCCCCAGGTCGCGAACCGCTTCGGTTCATGGTCATCCCCCACCACGCGGATGATGAAGCCGTTTCGGCGGTGCCCGGAGTTGATGACACCGCGCGCATCCTCGTTATCGCGAAGGAAGGTATCGACCTCATCGACAAGCATGGTGGCCTGCCATCGATCCATGGACCGGAACAGCGCAGCAGGGCTTATGCCGTCACACTTCAACGGCTGATAGACGAATGTCTCCATGAACTCCAGCAGAGTGGACTTGCCACAGTTCGCCAGCGGCGCGGTGATGTTGGCGATCGGTGCGACATGCACTTCATCAATAAACCAGGTGAAGGTGATCCACAGCGCAGCGGCGTCGGCCACCTCAGGGTCACACACCACAAAACGCCGGAGCGTATCGGATAGCTCGCGGATCAGGGCGACTCCATCCACCGGCTCGGGCCATGGCTCGACGGTGGGGAACATCTCGCCCCCCTCGCCACTGCCCAGCGTTTTGGTCAGCTTGTCGAGTTCGCCGACCTGCACCTTGGCTTTCTTGGCGGCGGCCCGGATGCGCTGCCAATCGGCGGGGCTCTCCTGGCGAACGGAGGTGATATCATCGAGGATGCTCTGCTCGAACAGTGCACCGGGATCGTCTTCAAGTCTCGATATCGCAGACCGGATGCGTGCAAGCCGGCCACCTTCCTCGTCCTGTTCAGCACGATGCTGGTCCAGCCAGGCGACGCCTCGATCTTCAATAGAATCGGAGACGGCAGAAGTCATAACCCTACCTCCTGGGCCGCCGTCCGGAGACGGCCAGCCGCCACCATCAGGCGTTGACGATCCTCAGCGGTATGAATGGTTCCGTTGGCTGCCTCTTCGGCTCCGGTAGCCGCTATCAGCGCCTCGTGAGCCAGGCTGGCAATAACATCTCGGGGCACCCAGCGCTGGCTGGGGGAAACAGGCTTGCTCCAGGTATCGCGCTCGCGTCTCGGGAACAGGTCCTTCAGATCGAGGCCAACAGCCGACACTACATCCGCAGCACCACACCCCGACCAGCACTTGAGCAGGATTGTGCCATCGCCAGACAGGCGTACATTCAGCGAGGGGCGCCGATCGTCATGGGCTGGGCAGCACGCTTGCCAAGCATCACTCCGCGTCTGCTTCACCTTGTCCAGACGATCCAGCAAGGCATACACATCGGCAGGGCCGGTGGTAACATAAGATGTGCTGGATCTACCTTGATGCGCTCGCCCCCTGGCCGGGGCGGGCGCTTTCGTTTCAGGCATCACCATGAGCACCTCCGGCCAGGCAGGCCTCGGCGGTGTTGCCATAGGCATCGCCATCGGCGAGCCAGTCGAGCACGTCCTTCAGGCGATAACGAACGCTGCGACCGCGCTTCACGAAGGGTGGCGTCGGCTTCCCCAGCAGGGTGCCGGTGACGCGGGACTTACGCGCGGTCGAAGGCTGAGCCGGGATCAGGTGCGGGAAGACGGCCGACTCGGGCAGTTCGATAAGTTCTGGGTCCAAGCCGTCGCGGTGATGGGCCAGGGCACTGGCCAGGATAGCGGCGGGATCGTTTATGGTGTGGGACATCGAGGCATCCTTGTTGCTGGGTATGCCTTGATGATCTTTGTTGCCGCACGCTAGAGGGGGTCGATAAGGCGGGTGTTTACCGCCGCTTTACCTGCCGGAGAGTTTATAACCCTTCTCACTTGGTCCTCAGAGAGGTTGATATCTGACAACCGCGCAACGATCTTGCTTCGAGGGCACTTATACGGTGTTGCCTTGCCTTCTTGGATCAGCTCCCGCCAGACCGACACAATCTGGTCGATGAACTCCTGATTACCGTGGGGTCTTCCAGGCCCGCGGCTATATGCCAGCGCATCTTCCACAACGGCGCCTATCTTCCTCTGACGGAGCCCACCCGCATCATCTGGGCCTGTGTAGTAATGGTGCTCCCTGATTGCCTCCGCCACGTCACTCAAGAGGCGCTTAAACTCAGCGCCGTCATGCTCCCTGTCCAAATATTTGGCCAGCGCTCTTTCCAGTTCGGCATGAACCTTGTGCTCGGTGGTATCAGCCTCCTCCTTTCTCTCCTGAGTTTCTTCCGATGTTAGTTTCGGCAGTCCCTCAGTCAGCAGGGTGGGGCCACGATGCGCGCGACCCATCGCTCCCAGTGGGTTATGGGCCATCCATTTCGCCGCTGCCAGCTCAGCAACCAAGGAGAGCCAGTCGTCGTCCTCCATCCCGTACTTCTCTGATAGCGGCAGCACCTGGCTAATAGCGTCTTCCAGCCATTCAAGCTGATCATCACGCAGTGACATATGCGGCCTCCTCCTTGGCGGTCTCTCCACCCTGCCCTGGCGCCAGCTGGGCGAACACCTCAACGGCATCGCGCTTGTGATCGGGAGCCAGGTGGGCGTAGTGGGCAATGGTCGTCTGGATGTCGGCATGGGCCATCAGCTTGGAGACGGTCAGCAGGTCGGTACCTGACATGACCAGTTGGGACGCGAAGTTGTGGCGCAAGGTGTAGAGCTGCCGATCCTCGGGCAGCCCGCCCAGCCCACGGACGGCCGCCCAGGGCTTTTGCATTGCCGTCGCACTCATCCGCTTACCGGTGATCGGTGACGGGAACACTAGGCCGGCCTTCGGTTCGCCCTGCTGCTTGTGCCAAGTCTTGAGCACGTCCACCGCCGCGCTGGACAGCGGGAAGGTCTGGGGCTCCGGGCGCTTGTGGGCGGTCTTCTCGATCACCTTGCGGATCGTGGCGAAGGTAAGGTTGACGTGCTCCCAGCGCAGGCCGAACAGATCGCCGGGCCTAAAGCCGGTGAAGTACATCGTCAAGATCCACGGCTTGACGTGATCCACGTAGGCCGCCCCGTCCAGGTCGGACAGGTATGGCTTGCCGTGGGCACGGCTATTGCGGCGCTGCTGGCGCCGCTGGTCTTGATAGGCCTCGAGGCCGGTGAACAGCGCCTCGACTTCCTCGGGCTCCAAATAGCGCCGCTCGGCGCCCTGCTCGGCGAGTTCCTCCTCGTTCAGTGCCGGCTTCTGCAACTTCACGCCTTTCAGCGGGTGGGCCGGTATCACCTTGCGCTCGGCAGCGTGGGCCAACAGCCCGCACAGGGCATCGTAGTTGCGCTTCAGGGTGCCAAAGGCGCGGGGCTTGTCCACCGCTTCCTGATCGGCCTGCCAGCGCTCCACATCGGCACGGGTCAGGCTGCCCATCGGCTTGTCTAACCAGCCGGGAAAGTCTTGCTTGATCCGGCGTAGAGTGGCCGCCCCATCCTTCAGGCGATTCTGGTAAGCAGTGTAGGGACCATCCAGGTAAGCGCGTAGGGTCTGCTGGTCCTGGCGCTCGGCTTCAGCCCTGGCTTCCTCCAGCACAGCCCGCGGATCGCCGCCCTGAGCCACAATGCCCAGCACTTCTCCAGCATCCTTGCGGGCCTTAGCGGCCGTCATGTTACCGACTCCATAGCGGCCAAGGGTCAGCACGCGGCGCTTGCCGGCCAAGTTGTAGTAGGACACTCGCAGCGATAGGCCACGCTTGCCGGCGCGGACGTGGTAGCCGGCTTGGTCGCTGTCCCACACCTCGTCACCTTCGGGCAGCTCACGGGCCAGCCGCTCGAGCACCCGGGTCGTGAGTTTTTCGGTCTGCTTGGCCATGCCCTATCCTTTATAGGTTCCAAATAGGTTCCAAATAGGTTCCACTGGAAGGATATAACAGGGTATAGCAGGCAACAACGAGAAACCTTCAACACCCGATCAAGATACTGTTTTAATTGAGTATCTAGATGTCCTATTGGTGACGCTCGTTTCTGCCGATTTCCTATAATCACGCTCTCGTAATGCGTAGGTCGGTGGTTCGAGTCCACTCACCGGCACCAGAAAGATCATGGAAAACGGCCACTCAGCGAAACATCGCAGTGGCCGTTTTGCGTTTGGGTGCAGCTCGATAACGAAGCCACCTGCCAATCGGTACAGTGAGAGCATCAACCGACAGCATTATATCCAGCCGCCATAAAACATGAAAAATCGTTATAAGTTGAAGGATTGAAATCTCCGTTGTCGTCCTAATTTCTGTTCATGTCAGACAGCCCACCTTCCAGAGCGGTAGCCAGACAGGTGGGCCAAAAGGCAGTAGGTATGACTTCGCTAAACAGTAGGGAGGACATATCGATGAGCACTGCACTTTCACTCGAACCGCTCTTCCGTCATTCCATCGGCTTTGACAGGTTCAGCGATCTCTTTGATCGAGCCCTCGAGGGAAGTTCGGCATCAACTTTCCCTCCGTACAACATTGAGAAGCACGGAGAGAACCAATATAGAATAGTCTTGGCAGTCGCGGGATTTTCCGAAGAGGATCTCAGCATCAAGCTGGAAAACGGCGTCCTGACAGTGACTGGCACCAAGGCCGATGACAAGAACGACCAGAACATCACCTACATGCACCATGGCATCGGCCGCGATTCCTTCAAGCTGACCTACAGGCTTGAGGATCACATTGAAGTTCAGGGAGCCAACCTGGAAAACGGCTTGCTGGTGATCGATCTCTTGCGCGAAATTCCCGAAGAAGCGAAGCCGCGCGAAATCGAGATCAACAGTCTTGGCTCAGGGAAGTCTCAATTCCAGCAGATTGAGTCAAGAAATGAAAGCACTGCCTGACGATCGGCCATGTCGTCCGTGACAAGGCCTACCGCTACAACGCTCTACATCACTTCCCTTTAATCAGGCCCCGTAAAGACGGGGCCTATTTTTCCTCGATCTTCATGATCCAGGATGCCGTCCCTGGCAAGGCACGATCTCGCACTATTGTGGATATCGCACTGACAACTCTAGCGAAAACCCCGCATAACGCCTAGCACTTTCCACGCAGTTCTCATGAACTTTTATGAAACTACCCTTTTATATATCACTCTTCCCTTTCTTTCTCATCGCATCTAATGCCTCTGAGCTTCCTGCATTTCTTCTGCCAATTTTCCTACCAGGGAAGCGGCGGGCAACTCCCGAGCCAAGGGAGCCCCCTGGCCTGCCCAGTGCGGCGCAAAATCGTGATTGCCGGTGGCACGGGCCGCTGCATGCAGGGCCTTGGCAGCATCATAGGCCACGGGATAATCGGGCAATGCGGTATCATCGGCGATCTCGTGAAAACGATTGACGAGCCCACGCGCAGGGCGACCGGAAATGGCCGCGGTAATGCGCGTATGATGCGCCCCCTCCCCCTTGAGTCGCTCGCGATAGGCCGCATCGGCGGCGGACTCCGGGCACAGCACAAAGGCCGTGCCCAGTTGTGCCGCCGCGGCTCCCAGCTGCAAGGCAGCATTGATGCCGGCCCCGTCCATGATGCCGCCCGCGGCGACCACCGGTAGCCGGGTTCGCGCCACCAGCAGCCTCACCAGCGCCAGGGTGCCAATGCCATCATCCCGCTCGGCGTTGAAGACCCCGCGATGCCCGCCTGCTTCGATGCCCTGGGCCACAAGCGCATCGACCCCCTCGCTCTCGGCCCGTTCGGCTTCTTCAAGGGACGTCACGCAGGCCAGGGTCATGCACCCGGCCTCTCTCAAGCGCTGCACCACCTCGCGGCCAGGTAGCCCGAAATGAAAGCTGACCACCGCCGGCTGTTCCATGCACAACATCTCGAGCATCTCGTCATGCCCGACAAAGCTGCGATAGATCTCGCGCAGTTCGTCCGGCGGACGAGCGTCGAACTCGGCAAAATACGGTGCCAGATGGCCGAGCCAGGACAACTCACGTCCTGAATCCCGCCCCGCGGAGCAATGGCAGAACAGATTGACGTTGATGGGCTCCGTCGTCAGCTCGCGAGCGGCATGGATCTGCTCCCTCGCCCGCTCCACACTGAGTGCTCCCAGCCCCAGTGAGCCCAAGCCGCCGGCTTGGGTGACAGCCGCCGCCATCTCCGGCGTGGATACACCCGCCATGGGAGCCTGAATGATGGGGTAACGGAGACCGAGTCGCTGCAAGAAGGCATCGGCGGATGACATGGCTAACTCCTTGGCAAGAGATCCATATACAAGGGAAAGCCACAATGGCGTCTCTTGCAATCCCCCTGAAGAGGCAAGCAAGGAGTCAATCACGCATCGAAGAACCCTGTCGCCAGGAAGGCCCATATGCCATGGTATGCCGAGCGCAGTCAAGGCTTCTTCCGGAGCGCTGAACGCTACCTGACCGGTAATGGCAACATGCAGAAAGCCAAGCCCGAATTACGCCTGGGTCATTCGCCTTCATCCACTCTCTGAAGTCGATATCCATAACGGTATACAGACGACAGCTTCCAACCACTTTCGGCGTTCAACCCCAGCTTTCGTCTCAAGCGATAGATATGTACATCCAGCGTGCGAGACATCGGGCTTTCTTCTTGCCCCCAGACCGTTTCATACAAGTAGGAACGGCTCAATGGATGGTTCAGGTTACGCAGCAAGAGTAGCGCCAGGCGGTACTCTTGATGCGTCAGCTTAACGGCCTCGTCATTGATATAGATGGTTTCTTCCTTCGGGGATATGGTGATGTTTCCCTGACTGAAGGATTCATTGCGATGCCTGCCACTCACATGATGGCGGCGCAGGGTCGTCAGCACACGCGCTATCAACTCCTCGGAGCGGAAAGGTTTGCTGACGAAGTCCTCCGCACCCGCCTTCAATGCTTCAACGACATCCTGCTCGGAATCCCGGTTGGTCACCATGATGACGGGAGGTGGAGACTGGAAATATTCGTCCATCCAATACAGGATCTCCGGCCCATTCATATCCGGCAACATCCAGTCGAGAAGCACGAGATTATAGGTCTTCCGTTTGACAGCACGCACGAAGTCCTTGGCATTCTGGTATCCATCGACCTGCCACCCTGTCTCTCCTTCGTCGACCTGCCACTCCTGTGAACTCTTTTCCGATGCGGTATGCAATAGCCTCGTCAACTGATCGAGACATACTGGGTCGTCCTCGAGGATGGCGATAAACATCAAGACACAGCTCCTACAGCGCAAACTTTAAATCTATTAATTTTTTCGATCAGAGCATATATTATAGCCAATCATTCACACTTTGACACATCAAAGCGATTCAAAACATCATATTATGCGTAAAAAATAAAAAAGCCTGGCAAAAAGCCAGGCAAAAGCAGGGAGCCATGGAAGAATCCATGACACTTCTAATGGTAAGCGACACCTCGTGATGTATTAAGAAATATTTTATGAAAGAATGTGTCTTAGCTTGCTACAAAGGACCAATTATCCCCTTTAACACCCTCATCTTCATCGACGACCAACCCCCTTCATGAGCCCCCTTGTATCCCACCACGGATTCGATCCGATATGACGAGTATATGTCAGCCCCTTATGCTCATAACCAACAACCCCTTATCCTTCGACATTCCAGGTCACTATAAAAACGCTATATCAATCGGTATCAGGGCGAATCGATTACCAGCAGTGAGCCAGTCCCCGGGCATTGCATCCTCACTATTGTCATATGAAGGCCAAGTCTCGATCGAGCATGGCTTTAGCCCCACAGGGTAATCGTCCCAGCATGCCATGTACCCGATCCTGGAAAATCGGCCTGAATCCTGCGATGGCATTTCACCAGGCACCTTCGATTGAGTCGCTGTCAAGATCCAGAGAAGCCGACTCCACACCGCATGCCTAACAAGGGCTATCTCGCATGACCGCGACCTTTTTGATCACCAATGGAAGCCTGCCCCGATGCCGGTACCGAAGTTGCCTTGAGAATCCCCCGTGGCATTGAGCTTCACCGCCCAGCGGCCATTGTCGGAGAGTCGGGACACTCCCACGGAGACAGCCGACTCGCCACTGTAGGTTCCCGCACCGGCAGCCACCATGCTCTTGCCAGGCAGGTAGGCCTGGGGTACGGAGGCTGCGGCAATGGCGCTGGCGGTACCCGCATTGGCGTTGTCCTCGACGTTGTCGATACGACTGCCCAGCCCACTGATCTGCCGACTGAACCGCCCATTCAGCTCCTCCAGCTGCCCGACGTTGACCGCATCGGTCGACGCTTCACCTGGTGCCACGTTGTGGAACTGAGTCGGCCTGCCTCCATGGCCCAGGGTCACCGCACGGTAGTCCACGCTGCCATCATCATGTCGGTCATAGTTCACCGCACCGGCCTGCACCGACTCCAACTGGCGAACGTTGACCGCATCCGTATCTTCGGTTCCCCCCGCCACATGAGTGACCTGACGCTCGCCGCCGTCACGGCCCACTGAGACCGCACCCTGTGTCGACGCCACGACTTCGCTGGAAAAAGCTTCCTCGGCGCCGTTCATCCCCTCGCGAGTTGCCTGCGAGCCCGCTCCAAGAGCCACCCCGCCAGCAGTCTCGGCCCGGGCTCCGTGACCAGTTGCCACACTGCCCGTGTCCTTGGCCGAGGCGCCGTCTCCCAGGGCCATCGCGCCATCCGCCGTGGACGTCGCGCCACTTCCCATGGCGATCGTCGACACTGCACTCGCCGTGGCTTCTCCGCCTATTGCGATAGCGGACGTTCCCGTAGCCTGGGCCCCGCGTACGTCATTCGCACCAATGGCAATGGCGTGCTGACCGGACGCCGTGGTGGAATTCTCCACGGCCAGAGGGTTGGCGCCATCCCCCGCTGCGCCACCGATTGCAACGGAATTGAGGGCGGTCGCACGACTCCCGAACCCCATGGCCGAGCCGCCGGTTCCCGTGGCGACGGCTTCGAGCCCCAGTGCGGACGCCCATTTTCCGGTCTCGCTCAAGAAGCCGAAGGCACTTCCCCCTCTTCCCGTCACCTCGGAAAACGTGCCATACACCGTCGCCGCGAGTTGGCCATTACCATCGGCATTGCAGCCAGCCACTGTGGAATAGGTCCCGGACCCATCCATGGGATCACTATCGGTCAGAGGAGTGACAGTCCGGCCGACGGCCGTATCGCCGGTACTCGAGACACAGGTACTGCCATCCGAGGCAAACTTCCGGGCCTGGACATCGCCACTCGCCCCCAGTCCCATGATGAACGCAACACCCAGCAGCATGCCGCCAGCAATACCTCGAGAAATCATGAATCTGCCCGTGCAACGAGTCATGCTGCATCCCTCCAGACAACCACGGGAACCGTTCCAGATCAGGTGAAACATGTTGATCATTAACACCCCCGACCTTTCAGGGTTCTTCCTCGATAGGCGCTGGAGGCTTCATTCCGATATATGGGCACCAGGCCTGATCTCCTGGCATATTTTCTCTGCTGTACTCATGGCTCCCGGAACACAGGAAACACTAAATGAATGCCTGCGCATGCAAATAGCTTCGGTGCTCGAAAGCTCGTCCAACCTCATGTCATGTATCGCCTTCTGTGCCCTTGGCGCCTTGCACTTCACTATGCTCGGCTATTTATTCAGCATTTCCCTTACGCGACCCGTCAAAGCACGGAGAGACGGTTCGCATGTCAATTCCATCACAAAAGTAACCAATAGTTAACATAATTAACAATTTTTAACATTCATAAGTCACCTGACTTTTCCCGCCACCACTCACGATAGCCCACCTCCAACCACCTCCAAGCACCTAACATCGACATGCATAAAAGCACCAGAAAGCCAAAAATCCTTTCCCCGGCAACCACCTGAATTTCCAGGATAGTGACGCATACAAAGAAGCATCACGGGATTTTCGTCTCGCTAAATCGTCCAAAGCCGACATGCATGAATGCCAATAAACACGGAGATACCCGAGGCATCCTCATGATATGAACAAACATTACCAACAGGACACGTCGTGCCATGCTTTCGCGTATGCTAGCCGGTAAATGGCCTGCCGTTTTCACGCGATGTCGTGCATGGGAGTGAAAAGATGAACAGATGGTACCGATACGGCCTGGCTGGCCTATGCTGCACCGCCTTTTTTCTGAGTGCGGCGGCACCCGCCCATGACCCTGTCGAGACCGAACGCTATCGTGTGCAGCCGGGTGATACACTCTGGGAAATCACCGAGCGCTACCGGGGCGATGCTAGCGAGTGGCCGATACTGCGCGAGACCAATGGCGTGAAAGATCCCCGCCGGCTACAGCCCGGCGATATTCTCGATCTCCCGCGCCTGCCGGAGCTGACCGCCGAGGTCCGACATTGCGAAGGCAGCGCCTGGCTGATCGGGGAGGACGGAAGGCGTGTACCGTTACACGAGGACATGCTCATTGCGCCCGGCGATACTCTGGAGACCGGGAGCCGGACCTTCGTATCGCTACGTCTGCCGCACGGCGAGGATGTCGTTCTGCCATCCAACTCCCGGGTAACACTCAAGCAACAGAATCGACGCCATGCCCGACTGTACCTCAAGCAAGGCGAACTGGAGGCCCATGTACCGACACAACGTGATTATCACGAGGTACTGGACATCGATACGCCCACCGGGGTCATCGGGGTGCGCGGCACTAGACTCCGCGTGACCCATGCCGAGGATGGCATCCGTGTCAGCACCCTGGAAGGCAAGGTGGTCCTGAAGCAAGGTGAGCGCACCACCAGTGTCCCCGCCGGCCAGGGGGTACTGGCACGCACGAATGCCTTCCCCCAGGTCGCGATCCTTCTTCCCCCGCCCGAACTGAAAGCAGACGAACATTCCTTCGACCACCCCCTGCAGATCCAACTCTCCGAAGTGGCGGGCGCCGAATCCTATCGCGTGCAACTGGCGCGGGATCCCGACTTCCAGACCATCTTTCGCGACGAACAGAGCAACACGCGCCTTCTGACCTTCGACTCGGTTCCCCGGGGGTTCTACTACGCACGAGGGTCGGCCCTCGATGCGCTCGGCATCGAGGGCCGCTATGGCCGTCGGCTGGTCCTCCATCGTCCGGTCGAGACGGCGTTGGACACCAGCGATGATGGCTACACCTTCCGCTGGACCGATATCCCCGGACTGGAATATCGCCTACAGTTGTCCGAGGACAGTTCGTTCAGTGACCCCTTCTTGAGTCGGTCATTCTCGGACAGTCAAGGCGTCACCTTGCGCAACCTGCCCACGGACGAGTTCTTCTGGCGGCTGCAGGTATCCGGTGACGCGGGCAAGTTCGTTGACTCTCCTGTAGTGGCCTCCGGGAGGCAAGGTGCCGCACACCAGCCGTAACCTGTTACATGGCCTGACCAGAACCTGGCTATTGATTGGACTCTGCCTGATAGTGCTGACCTGGTGGGCTGGACAGCGTTCCTGGTCCACCGATGCCTATGTATATGATCGTCTGCTGACCACCCGGATACAGCCACCGAATGACGACATCCTGATCGTGGCCATCGACGAGCGCAGCCTGAACGCGCTGGGCCAGTGGCCATGGCCGCGCGACATGCACGCAGCACTGCTGGACCGTCTGGCCGCTACCGATATCAGTGCCGTACTGTTCGATGTGGTGTTCATCGAACCCTCGCGTCAGCCAGACCACGATCAACGCCTCGCCGACGCTATCAGGCGCCAGGGGCATACCTATCTGCCCATCATCCTTCCCGAAACGAGCGGGCGATCGTCGATTCCCCGTTACTTGCTACCCGCGGAACCGCTCCGTAATGCCGCCCGGGGTCTCGGCCACATCGATATTCGGGCCGACGACGACGGCACCGTGCGCCGCATTCACTTGCGGGGCAGGTCCGTACCTCAACTGACGCTGCGGCTCTACGAGGACCTCATCGAGGATGATAGGGTCGCGCCCCCGGAGGTCACCCGTCACCTCTTGTCCAGGGACAACGCTGGTCTCGATATCCTGATCCCCTATCGAGGGCCAACGTATCACTATCCACGCGTCTCCTACGTCGACATCCTCGAAGGACGCCTGCCCCCTTCCCTGCTGGAAGATCGCATCATCATGGTCGGCGCCACCGCCAAGGGGCTCGGGGACCGTCACCCCACCCCATTCGGGGCCGCCGACGGCGGCATGCCCGGTGTCGAAATTCAGGCCAATCTCCTGGACGGACTGCTGCAAGGCGATATCATCCGGGACGTTCCGACCTGGCTGGCCTCCATTTTTTCCATTCTGCCCTTGCTGGTCTTCATGGGCCTCGTCCGAGCCCTCCAGTTCCGGCACATGGCCAAGCTGACCCTCGCCGTTCTGACTGTCATCGCGATGAGTACCTGGGGCCTGCTGGTCAGCGGATGGTGGTGGCCGCCCACGATCAGCTTCGGCGCGGTCATCGCCGCCAGTATCCTCATCAGTTGGCGCTGCCAGGCCACGGCCCTGACCTGGTTCCAGCAGGAAATCGGACACCTGGAGAACGAACCCGGCATCATCCCGGCGCCCGTCGCCGTACCGACGAAGGAATGGGGGCTCGTGCTGCATCGCCGCCTGTTCTCACTCAAGCGTGCCATCACCCGCCTGCGCAATACTCACCGGTTCATCTCCGACGCGATGGATTCCATGCCCATCGCCACCCTGGTGGTCGACATGCAGGGTCGCATCATTCTGTCCAGCGCCCAGGCCAAACAACTGCTTCGACACTACGAGATCCCCGACGAGGGATCGGTGCACGATCTGCTGGTGAGCATGACGCCGGAGGGCCAGGCCGCTGGCAGGCGGCTCGAGACCGACGACCTTGGAGCACTCGACGACCAGCTATACAAGGGCAATGACGAACGGCACTATCGCCTCAAGGTGTCGTCACTGGTCACTGCCGTCGATGCCTTCGAGGTCGGCTGGCTGATAGGCCTGGTGGATGTAACGAGTAAACGACAGGCGGAAGAGCAGCGCGCCAGCCTGCTGCGTTTTCTCTCGCATGACCTCAAGGCCCCTCAATCCAGCATCCTGGCCCTGATTCAGCTCCAGCACAGCGCGTCATCACGCTTGTCCGAAAAGGAGCTTCTCGACCGCGTCGCCCAGCAGGCACGCAATGCCCTGACGCTCACGGACAGTTTCCTGCAGTTGACCAAGATCGAGTTCGGCGCCATGGAAAAGGAATTCGTACTGCTTTCCGACGTCATCCTGGAAGCCATTGATCAAGCCTGGCCGGCGGCTCAGCAAAGGGGCATCCGCATCAAGCACGATATCGAGGATGAATGCCCGATGGAGGGTGATCGAGCCTATCTGTTGCGAGCGATCTTCAACCTGCTGGACAACGCCATCAAATACAGCCTGCCCGACACCTGCATATCGATCGAGGCCAGGGAGACAGCGAAAGGCATTGTCTTCGATATTCAGGACCAGGGGATCGGTATCCCCGAGCAGGATCTGCCCCATATCTTCGATAGCTACCAGCGCAGTTCCGGCGCTCACCTATCCACGGGGCATGGTCTGGGCCTGTCGCTGGTGAAGTCGGTCATCGAGCGGCATGGCGGAACCATCGAATGCCAGAGTACCGAAAACGTCGGCACCCGATTCCGCCTCACCTTGCCGAGCTACTCGGAATCTCCCGGCACGGCAGACGTCGACGGCACGATACACGACGACCCGGCAACGACGTGAGCCGTATGCCGGCCGTTCAGGGTTCGCGAATCTCGATGACGATCTGCTGCGTATTCCGACAGGATTTGGTGCCATCGTGTCCCAGGCAGGGCGAGACAGCCGCCGATGTAAGCGAAATATCCTCGATGGCGTTTCCTCCCCGAGCCTCCAGGAAGCGCTGCACCGCCTGACGCTGGGCTAGATATTGTCCCGGCTCCGGGTAGCTGCCAATGGACAGCACCGGATCGAGGAGCTCATGCCGCGAAATATCCACGAAGTCGCCCAGCACACGCCGCCCCTTGTCGGTCAGGTTACCATCCGCCGAGAACATGCCCTTGATGGGCAGACGGTAGTACTGAACCATGCTCGAACCCTCGATCGGCTCGACCTGGATGGACGAAAAACGCATGGCGCATCGGGCCGTCTTCCAGCGTGTTTCCGCGACGCGCATCTCCTCGTCGAAGGCCAGCTGGAACTGGCACATCATGGACTCATGATCGTCATCGGCACCAAGCTCGAACAAGTAATTCCAGGTCCGGACGTTGAACAATCCTTCGGAAAAATGCGGATTTCCCAGCAAATCCCGGACCTGATCCTTGGTCATGCCGGAATGTATCGTCTTGATCGCCTGCGCTGATTCGAGGGTTCCCCCCCGCATGTAGGCATCATCCGGATCGGGGAAACCATCACCGTCTCCTCCCACCGTCGAACAGCCACTCAACATCAGCGACACCGCCAAAGCGGCTCCCAATGATGCCTGCCTGACGACACCGGAAGGCATTCCCGATACGGGTCGATCACTGGCATGCATGGCGCTCGATACTTTTCCGAGCGCTTCCCTGAACGTTTTCGTGAGGTTCACGTCACCCCGTCTCCCGCCTCTGGCTGCCGGATTCTGCAAGCCTTATCGGTATCAAGTCTATCGCACCCGCGTCTTCACGACAGCAGCAGCAGAGTAACAGACAGTCCCGCCAGGCCCGATCGATATCCGGTCATACCGTAGCGTCCTGATATTTCACTCGTATCGCTCTTCTGTATAGCACTTCACTTCTGCCATTCACTATCGGGAATACGCTTCAAGTGAAGATGACTGGCCAACCGAATGGCCGGACGCACCAGAAACTGAAAACTGCCAATGATGAACATCCAGACCGCCAATGTTTCCTGGCTCGGATAAAGGAAGAGCACACTACCGACGAGAAACCAGATGGCGATGAGAAAATCATTGGCGATGCTGAGCGTTTCATAGCGTCGCCGAATGATCAGCTCCTCATGGCCGATTCTCAGTGTCAGAGGATCATCGAGATGGGGGGCTTTCACTACGCTGTCTCCTCTCCTGGCAGCACTTCCCGGATGACGGCCTCGGCCACGAGCTCGATCAACCACTCGGGCTCGGCCAGCCCGCGCACAACGGTCCAGGAGGTCGCAGGAGGCGATGCCGGGAATCGCTCGCGCAACACGCCGATCACGCTTTCCTGCTCATAGCGAGCACATTCGGCCACATTGAGGCGCAGCATTACCACGTCCGCCAGGCAGCCACCGACTCCCCGCAGTATCGTGTCGATATTATCGAGTGCCGTCCGTGTCTGGGTGGCAATATCGGGGCCGGCCAGGACTTCATGGGCATCGATGCCCACCTGGCCGGACAGATAGACGCGATGACCGCCGCTCACGACGACGGCCTGACTGAAGCCATACTGAAGCGTATCGGCCACGGAGTGCGGGTTGATCGACTCGCGCATCATGACGGCATTTCCTCCATGGGCCGCTGATCTCTTCGTTCGTCGGTCTCCGAGGAAGCCTCGAGCCCCAGGAAACCGCCCGACTGGCGCCGCCATAGCGCAGCGTATATGCCATCCCGGGCCAGCAGTTGCTCATGGTTGCCGGTCTCGACGATATGTCCTTCATCGATCACCACCAGGCGATCCAGCATGGCGATGGTCGACAGCCGGTGCGCAATCGCGATGACCGTCTTGCCCTCCATCAGCGCATAGAGCTGTTCCTGAATGGCCGCCTCGACTTCGGAATCCAGCGCCGAAGTCGCCTCGTCGAGCACCAGGATAGGCGCGTTCTTGAGCAGCACCCGTGCGATGGCGATCCGCTGTCGCTGTCCACCCGAAAGCTTCACACCGCGTTCCCCGACATGTGCATCCAGCCCTCGGCGTCCCTGTGGGTCAACCAGGTCATCGAGGAAGCTGTCGGCATGGGCCTGTCGCACCGCACGCTGTATGTCCTCCTCGCTGGCATCGGGACTACCGTAACGGATGTTGTCACGCACCGAACGATGCAGCAGCGAGGTATCCTGAGTCACCATGCCGATGTGACGACGCAGCGATTCCTGAGTCACCTCGGCAATGTTCTGCCCATCGATACGAATCGCCCCGCTCTCCAGGTCATAGAAGCGCAGCAGCAGGTTGGCCAGGGTCGACTTGCCGGCACCGGAGCGACCGATGATGCCGACCTTCTCGCCGGGAGCGATGTTCAGGTCGAGGCCATCGAAGACACGCCGCGCCTCACCGTCGGGCAAGTCGTAGCCGAACCGCACTGCCTCGAAGCGAATCTCGCCGCTGGGCACCTCGAGTTCGGCGGCATCCGGCGCATCCAGCACCGCCGGCGTCCGCGCGATGGTATTGATGCCATCCTGCACGGTACCGATGTTCTCGAACAGGCCAGCCACCTCCCACAGAATCCAGTCGGACATGAAGCGAATGCGCATCACCAACCCGATGGCGACCGCGATCACGCCGAGGGACACGGCTTCCAGATACCAGGCACCCACCGCCATCGCGGCAACCCCGACGAGCAGCAGCGAGTTGAGCAGCGTCAGGCTCACCGACAGCCGGGTGGCCAATCGCATCTGGCGATGCACGGTGACCATGAATTTCTCCATGGCATCACGCGCATAGTCCTGCTCGCGGCGCGTGTCGGCGAACAGCTTGATGGTCTGGATGTTGCTGTAGCTGTCCACCACCCGACCGGTCATGCGCGCACGGGCATCGGCCTGGGCCATGGAAACGTTGCGCAACCTTGGTACGAAGAACCACATGATGCCGACATACCCCACCAGCCATACCACCAGCGGCGCCATGAGCCACGGCTCGGCGTTGCCCAGCAACAGCATGGCGCCGGTAAAGTAGACGGCCACATAGACCAACAGGTCCATCAGCTTCATGACCGTCTCGCGGATCGCCAGCGCCGTCTGCATGACCTTCTGGGATACGCGTCCGGCGAACTCGTCCTGGAAGAATGACATGCTCTGGCGCAGCATATGGCGATGCGAGAGCCAGCGACCGAGCATCGGGTAATTGCCAAAGATGCCCTGATGGGTCAGCAGTGACTGCAAGAGCACCAGCAGGGGCAGCCCCACGACGACCAGCAATCCCATGCCGACCAGGCGCCAGCCGTGTTCGGCGAGGAAGCCTTCGCGCTCGGCGCTGGAAAGCCAGTCAACCAGCTCGCCCATGTAGTGGAAGAACACCACCTCGGCGGCCGACACCAGGGCGGTGGCCAGCGACATGGCCACCAGCAGGCCGGCCACCGGTCGGGAGAAATGCACGATGAAGGGCAACAGCCCACGCGGTGGTACCCGAGGCTCGCCCTCGGGGTACGGATTCACCAGATTCTCGAAATAACGGAACATAGCGACGCTCTCGAAAAGAAATACGGGCAATGCGAGCTTGCAAGATAATTCCTCAAGTAAACTTGAGGTCAAGAGCGACACCCAACTCCGTTACCCATCGCTCGCTTCCGCCCACTCAACTGGCGTTGTCCGGAGTCGCGAGCCGCCAGTCATTGTCGGTCAACGCCACGCCGCCCTCCGGCGTGACCCTGACGGTATCGCTCAGGCCGATGCCCCACTCACCCGGCAGGCGCAGGCAGAGCGGCAGATGAAAGACCATGTCGCTCTCGAACGCCCTCACCTGCCCTCGCGCGATGAAGCCCGTCCCCTCGACCCAGCTCGGCGGGAACTGGGCGCCCACGGCATAGCCGAAGACGCCGGAAAAGAATGCTCGCTCGGACTGGGACGCCAGCACCGCCTCGGCGGCACGCGCCGCCTCATCGAAGGTATTGCCCGGCCGCATGGCCGTGCACAGCGTTTCACCGATTTCCCGACACAATTCACCGAGCGCCAGCATGTCGCGGCTGGGTTGCCCCGCCACGACGGTCCGCATCATCGGCGCGGTGTAACGCTGGAAAGCCGCCCCGAACTCCAGGAACACCGGCTCGTCCTGCTCGATCGTCCGGCGCTTGTGATTGACGTGAATGGTGCCGCTGCGATGCCCGCTGGTCACGATGGGCTGCAGGCTCATGAACTCGCTGCCCGCCGCCAGCATCGCCCTGGCGCCCTCGGCCGCCACCTGATTGTCGGTGACGCCGGGCTCGATGATCGCCTCCGCCGCACCTAGCCCCAGGGACGTGATCCGGGCGCTTTCGCGCAGACACTCGAGCTCCGCCGCACTCTTGACGATCCGCACGCCATCGAGCAACTCGCCGCCATCGTTGCGGAACCGCGCCGCCCCGAGCCTGGCTTGAAGCTCGCCGATCACACCGTGACGTAGCCCGGCATTGAAGGCATCCAGTCCGATGACGCCATGCGGCGCCAGGGTCTCGGCCAGCGGCTCGACCACCTCATCGATACTTTCCCAACGATAGCCGAGAATCTCGTCGACCATGGCGGTGACCACCGCCGGGCCGGTCTCGATCGACGGCACCTGCAGCACCAGACGCTCGGCGGTCACCACCAGGCAGGCATGCACCGAAACCTCGAAGGAGTGATAGCCGGTCAGGTAGTAAAGATCGGCCGGATCGGTGAGCAACAGGGCATCGATGCCCATCTGGCGCATTCGACGGCGCACCTCGCGGCGGCGCGCCGTGAATTCTTGCGGCATGAACGTCAGTTCGCTCCCCTGCTGGGTGGCAGCGAGAGCCTGGCGATAGGCCTGATAATCCATGACAGCGCTCCTGACAGCAGGCACTTCCTGCGCATATTTCCCGGCATGAACGCCTGCGCTGGGCGACACGACAACGTTTCCAGTGTAGGTGGTCGTTCCGGGAAGCCGAAATAAGACTGTTCCCACCTCCTGCGGTTTCGTAGAATCCTGCACAACATTAGCGGCAATAGGACAACGCAATGGGCAGGGCCTTCCAGAACCGCAAGGAATCCATGGCCAAGACGTCGGATGCCAAGGCCAAGGTATACGGCAAATATGGGCGTGAGCTCTATGTATGCGCCAAGCAGGGAGGCAGCGATCCCCATGCCAATCTCGCCCTGAGGGGGCTGATCGAGCGAGCCAAGAAAGCCCAGGTTCCCGCTCACGTCATCGACAAGGCTCTGGACAAGGCCAGCGGCGGTGGCGGCGAAGACTATTCCCCCGCCCGTTACGAGGGGTTCGGCCCGGGCAATGCCATGGTCATCGTCGAGTGCCTGACCGACAATCCCAACCGCACCATCGGTGATGTTCGCACCTGCTTCACCAAGTGCAAGGGCAAGCTCGGCACTCCCGGCAGTGTCAGCCACATGTTCGACCACTGCGCGATTCTCGCCTTCGATGGCGAGGACGAGGAAGCGATCCTCGAAGCGCTGATGGAAGCCGATGTCGATGTCACCGACATCGAGAACGAAGAAGGTCGCATCACCGTCTTCGCTCCCCACACCGAGTATGCCAAGGCCAAGCAGGCGCTACTCGATGCCTTCGGTGAGCTGGAGTTCGAGATCGACGAGATCCAGTTCGTGCCCCAGACCACGACGCCGGTGGAAGGCGACGACATCGCCATGTTCGAGAAACTGCTCTCCATGCTCGACGATCTGGACGATGTGCAGAACGTTTTTCACAGCGGCGAATTGCCCTGAGCACCTCGCAGAAAGCCAGCGCAAAAAAAGGCCGGCCCTGAGGGCCGGCCAGGTCAGTGTCGAGAGCGACCGCTGGCGTTCAGGTGAGGTGCTGCACCGCGAACAGCGCCAGCAATTTTCCCTCGTCATCGTAGAGTTCCAGCCGATCGGCCAGCACGCGGTAGGACGTCGTGTCTTCCAGCGCCGCCAAAAAGCGCGACTCCACATCGGCCCCGTTCATGCAGGCCATGCGAGTGGTCGCCAGAGGACCGAAGCTCAGCCGATCGCCCTCCAGCCGATAACTGCCCGATAGCTGGTTGCAGCCCGTGGCTCCGGCCACCCGGTTCGCCTCGGAGTGCAGCACCAGATGCGCTTCGCGCTGCCCCTGAGATGCCTCGACGGACTCGCCCTTCAACTCGACGAGCCTCCAGTAACTGTCCTCCAGCGTCTCGGTGACGAAGCCATCGGTGCGCTTCAGGGTATAGTCCAGGGAGGATTCGATCTCATTGCCCTCGAGATCCAGCGCCTCCAGGGTGGAGGCATCCTGTACCCGCCATAAGCGAGTCCCTTCGTCGTCTGTAAGCGTCAGTGTCTTGCCGGCGCCATCCAGCGACCACTCGCCCTTCTCGTGGTAACGGTTGGCCTCGTCACTGCCCAGGTAGACCGTTTCCAGGGTATAGACACCATCCGCGAACAACGACAACTGGTAGCGAATACCGGGGCAATCGGCACATGGCAGCGTGCCACGGAAACTGGCCGGCAGTTCACCGAACGTCGCTTCGGCCTTTTCTGTCCCCGAACGCTCCGCCGCGGCACAACCGACCAGGAACACGGCGGCCAGCAGAAAATAACAAAACAGAAACATCCGTTTCATGGCAGTTCATCCTAGCAATGGCAGTGTGATGATTCTTGGACCGCTGGGCCGCCAAAGGTTCGATACAGCCCGCCATCGGCCGTCACTCGACAGTGATGGTGATGGGCTCCGAATGCACCGGCGGATCGAAACTGAAATGGCGATAGTCCATGAAGAGCAATTGCAGGGTATGTTCGCCGGGCGGCAGATCGAGCGTGGTCTGGGTCTGGCCACCACCGAAGTGCAGCGTCTGCTCGGTGGCAGGAAGCGGAGCGGAAAGATCCACCTCATCCAGCGGCTTGTCGATCAGCAGATGGTGATGGCCGGTATTCTCGACCTCGGTACCCGCCGGTGCCACTCCCATTCCTTCGAGTCCCATACGCACGGTGACGGGGCTCGACAGGGTGTCACCGTCCTGCGGCGATATGAAATAGACTTCGGCGCCTTCCGCCGGTGCCGTGGCTTCCATCTCGGCCATGGCCGACGATGCCATCAAGGCGCTGCCGAACAGTGAGACGGCAATCGTGGTGATCAAGCGTTGCATGGCGATATCTCCTCTTCCATTGGAGCCCGCCGTGGCGTAACGCCGACGGGCATGATCGGAACCCGCCTCTCCGGGCCATTCCCAGTGTAGCAGCGACACACCGACAAATAAGAAGACATTGATGTAATGACGAGACTCGCAGCGGTATCTCCGCAATACAGCTCATACGAACTGATCCACCCCGGTTCCCGCCAGTTGCAAGGCGATGGCGGCCATCATGACCGCGATGCCACCATCGATCAGACGCCAGGCCATGGGCCGTGACAGCCAGGGCGACAAAAGGGAACCGCCCCAGGCCAACAGGCTGAACCACAGCACCGAGGCACTGCCGGCACCGGCCACGAAGGCAGCGGCGTTCTCCTGCTGCGCACCCACCGAGGGAATCAGCAACAGGGTATCCAGATATACCTGGGGGTTGAGCACCGTCACGCCCAGCGTGGCCAGCAGCACAGGTGCCAATCCACGCTCTCCGGTCTCGTCGCGCACCAGCCCCTGACGCCCGGTCGCGGCACGATAAAGCCCCTGCACCGCCAGCCAGGCGAGAAAGGCCACCCCCAACCAGCGCATGACCGCCAGGGCCTCGGGCACCGCCAGCAACATGGCACTGACGCCGAACATGCCGGCGGTCACCAGCAGCAGGTCGGTACTCATGCACAACCCGGCCGACCACCAGTGGTACTCGCGGCGCACGGCCAGGCCCAATACGTAAGCATTCTGGGCGCCGATGGCGATGATGATGCCACCGCTCACCACCAGTCCGGTCAGATAACTCTCGAACATCGACATCGTCCTCTACTGGCTCCCGAAGATGACGCCAGATTAACGACATGCCGATATACTAAAAAATCATTCTCCTAATGCTGTATTAATAATACTTATGCTCGATTACAAATTGCTCGAAGCCCTGGCCACCGTCATGGAATCCGGTGGCTTCGAACGCGCCGGGGAACTCCTGGGGCTCTCGCAATCGGCGATCTCGCAACGCATCAAGGCCCTGGAGGTACGGCTCGGCCAGCCCGTGCTGGTGCGCCATCCGCACCTGGCAGCGACGCCGGCCGGGCAACGGCTGCTCAACCATTATCAGCAGGTATGCCTGCTGGAACGCGAGCTGGGCAAGACCCTGCCGACCCTCGAGGTCGCCACGCCGCGCCTGAGAATCGCCTTGAACGCCGACAGTCTGGTGACCTGGTGGGCCTCGGTGGTCAGCGACTTCTGCCAGAATGAGGATGTACTGCTCGACCTGGTGGTCGAGGATCAGGACGTAGGACTGAAACGACTACGCGATGGCGACGTGGCCGCCTGCCTGTGCGCCAGCGACCAGCCGATTGCCGGCGCTCGCTGCGTGCCGCTGGGCCAGATGACCTATCACCCGATGGCCACGCCGGCCTATATCGAGCGCTATTTCCCCGACGGCCCGACCGAAGCGGCCTTCCGTCGGGCCCCGGCCATCGTCTATGGCCCCCATGACCAGCTTCAGCACCGCTTTCTCGCCCAGTGCGGCTATCACGGCCACTTCCCCTACCACCTCTGCCCGGAATCGGAAGGCTTCGTGCGCCTGGCCTGCGCCGGCATGGGTTATGGCATGATGCCCATGATGCAGGTGCCGGGCCCGGTCGCCCGGGGCGAGTTGACCAGCCTTGCGCCGGGCCATGCCCTGGAGGTTCCTCTCTACTGGCATTTCTGGCGACACAGCGGCGCCCTGCTGGAGCGGCTGACGAGCACACTGCGCACGGTGCAACTAACCTGAGCAGAACGGTGCCAGGCCCCGAGCCGGCCGCTGTGTTCTTCCTCGGACGGAGCCTGCCCTACGATCGATCATTCATTCCAAGCCGATAAGGAGGTTCGCATGAAGGTCTACAAGCCCGAATGGCGTTGCACCCTGAGCGTGACCGAAGGCGCGGAAGCATCGGACAGCTGGAAGACTCGCCTCGCCTGGCGACTGCGACAACTGGCCGACCGCCTGGACGGCGGTGGAAGGACGATCAAGCTCGACTGTTACACCGAGCCCCGGATATCGCGGGAAGACGTCGACGACTGCCTCGGCAAGGGCTTCGTCATGTCTCAGGAGCTGCTCACCGAACTCACCCAACAGGCCGCCTGCGAAGGCATCATGCGCGATGCCAAGGCGGAGCTCTTCGAACAGGCCACCACCGGCCCCAAACCCTGATGACCACGACCCGCCACCCCGCGACAGGCGAGGTGGCGCTCAAGGTCCCCTCGAGCAGGCCATCACCCCGTGACAGTCGGCCGGATCCCGTCGACAATGCCGAGCTGCGCCCTTCGCCCCACGAGGAGTCTTCCATGCCGCTCGCCGTCAGCCTCATCGCCCCGTCGTCCTACACCGCTCCCGAGGCCATCGATGCCGGCATCCGCGGCCTGGAGGCGCTGGGCGCCGAGGTGCGCTGCAATGAGCCGCTGCAGACGCCGAGGCGCTACCTGGCCGGCAGCCGCGAGCATCGCCTGGCCCAGCTTCACGCCGCCTTCGACGACCCCGAGACCCGGGCGGTATGGGCGGTGCGCGGTGGCTACGGCGCTGCCCAGTTGGTCGACGGCATCGACTGGTCGCGCCTCGCGCGTTCGAACAAGCCGCTGATCGGCTACTCCGACGTGACGGTGCTGCTCGATCACTGCCACCGCCACGGCGTGCCGGCCATCCATGGGCCGGTGGCCAAGGCCGCCGCCGGCGTGCTCGAGGGCGAGGCCGATCAACGCGAGATCGTGCGGCGCCAGTTCGAGGAGACCCTGGCGCTGATTCAGGAGCCGACACCTCTCGACTACCCCCTGGCACCCTACAAGGACGCTCCAGCCACCCTGGAAGGGCCCGTCGTGGGCGGCAATCTCGCCACTCTCGCCAGCCTGGTCGGCACTCCGCTGAGCTTTCGCGCCCCGCCCGGTTCGCTGGTGATCCTCGAGGACGTGGGCGAGCCCTACTATCGCCTGGAACGTGCGCTGTGGCAGCTAGTGCACGGCGGCGCCCTGGACCGGGCCGCCGCGGTGTGCCTGGGCACCTTCGAGGGCTGCCAGCCCTACGGCGATACGCCGCTGGAAGCCATCGTCGCCGAGACCCTGACCCCGCTCGGGCTACCGCTCTACACCGGCCTGCCGAGCGGCCACGGCCTGCACAACCGCCCCTGGCGCTATGGCGCCACCGGCCGCATCGCCGGCAGTCGTCTCACCATCGACGACTAGCCCGCGCCCTGCCAGCGCTGTACCACCCTGCGGGGCCGTAGACGGAGCCGACCGCCGGCCTCTCACCTCAGAGCGCCACCATCGTCGCCAGCACACCGGCCAGCAGGGCCAGATAAGCCCTGGCGTGAATCCCGTCGGGTAGTCGTCCTATCCAGGGAGACGCCAGGCGAATACCGATCCAGGAACCAGCCGCCAGCGCCGCAAGGGCGCGCAGATCCACGTAGCCTGCCTGCCAGGGTCCCTGCACCGCGAGCTCTCCCCGAGCCAACAGCATGTAGGCAGCGGTGCCAGCGAGTGCCATCGGCAGCGACAAGGGTGTCGCCATCGCAGTGGCCCGGGCCATCGGCAGACCGCGACGACGCATCAGCGGCACCGTCATCACGCTGCCACCGACCCCGAGCAGGGCCGCCACCATTCCGATACCCAGGCCGAAGACAGCCATCGCGCCGTTCGACGGCGTACGAGGCGGTGCCGCCGTATGCGCCAGGAACCCCGGGCGCAGCAGCGCGTCGAGGATGGTGATGGCCAGGTAGGCGATGAAGGCCCAGCGTACCCAGTCACCACGCATCGCCATCGCAGTCGCGGCCCCCGCGATCGCCCCTATGGCGATATATCCCACCAACGGGCGAATCCATCGCCAGTCCAGCGTACCGGCCCGATGGTGACGGCGCGTGGCCAGACCGGCGCCGACGATCATCACGCTGGTCGAGGTAGCCACGGCGATATGCATGGCCACTTGGCCTACGGCACTGTCCGCGCCATGAGTGGCCAACAGCACCGCATACAGCAGCGGCACCATGAAGAAGCCGCCCCCGAATCCGAACAGCACCGTAGTGACACCGGCCAGGCCACCGCATGCCAGCAGCAGTAAATACATGACTGCGCTCCATCGACAGGATAAGAGCGCAGAGTACGCCACCGAGAAATGGCCAACATTCGACAGCCGGTCAATAATGCTCGCGTACAGGCCAATCGAGATACGTCATGCGCAACATTCCCCTGGACGATGTGGACGGCATTCCCCGAGAAGTCATGGCGATCGGCACCGACTATCTGCCCGGTACCCTGCTCGACACCCACCGCCACCGACGCGCCCAATTCCTCTACGGCATGACGGGACTGATGGAGGTCGGCACCGAGGATGGCACCTGGGTGGTACCCCCTTATACCGGGGTCTGGATTCCCGCCGGCAAGCCGCACCAGGTGAAGATGCTCGGGGTCAGCACGCGCAGCCTGTACATCGAACCGGCGGTCGCGCCGCGGCCCGGCCCACTATGCGAGGTACTGCTCGTCACCCCGCTGCTGCACCAGCTACTGCTCGCCTCGGCCGAGCTCCCCGCCCGTTACGACGTGGAAGGTCGCGACGGCGCCCTGGTACGGCTGATACTGCACGAACTGCGCCAGAGCGCGACACTGCCGCTCTTCGCTCCCCTGCCCCGCGACCCCGAGCTGGCGCGGCAATGCTCTGCCTTCCTGCAATGCCCGGACCTGCGCAGTTCACCGGCGCACTGGGCCCAGCGCCTCAACCGTAGCCATCGCACCTTCACCCGCTTCTTCAAGCAACAGACCGGCTTGTCGTTCAGTGCCTGGCGCCAGCAAGCCTGCCTGCTGGCAGCCCTGCCACAGCTCTCGGCCGGCGTGCCGGTGACCCGCATCGCCCTGACGCTGGGTTACGCCAGCCCTAGTGCCTTCGCCACCATGTTCCGCCGGACGCTGGGCGAATCGCCCTCGGAATTCACCGAACGCACCCGGAACCAGGACACCCTCAACGAGCCGCCAGCGGATAGCTGAAGGCGAACCAGGTTGCCCTCCAGAGAACCCGCATCGCCCCGGTCGGCCGGACCTGCGATACACCCGCTCGCTGAACAGCCCGGCACCGGTGGCAATCTGCAGAAAAATAGTATTCGAAAGTCTTTGACCTGGGCGGTGCAGCGTGACATTGTGGCGCCAGTTGGTGAGCAAGCAGCATGGTTCCAGAAGCATTCGATTCTTTTCGACAGCCTGTAATTGTATTTCTTGTTGTACCCGCTACTGATCCTGGGTAATACCAGAAACTTTACAAGGCGCTTAGCGCGAGAGGATTTTCAAATGACGACTGGTACCGTCAAGTGGTTCAACGATTCCAAGGGTTTCGGCTTCATTTCTCCTGCCGACGGCGGTGACGACGTGTTCGCCCACTTCTCCGAAATTCAGGCTGAAGGCTTCAAGTCCCTCCAGGAAGGTCAAAGCGTCTCCTTCGACGTGACCCAGGGCAAGAAGGGCCTCCAGGCCTCCAACATCAAGGCTCTCGGCTGATCCCAGAGATCACGAGAGCACGCGAACCCTCGCGGTTCGTTGAACGGGGCCCGCTTATGCGGGCCCCGTTTCATTGTGTCCGTGCGCCCAATAGGCAGGCGTCACGAAGGAGGCGTCGTCGTTCTGGCGAGTGAGCCGTGCCTCCTCTTTGGAACGATAAACGCCGCGGACCATAGGCCCACGGCGTTCGATGTGCACGTCCGGCAGCTCAGGAACCGATAACGTCCTGCGTCTTGTGCTCGAAGTCGCTGGCATCGTGACGCTCATGAAGCTGCAGCTCCGGCTCACCGAAGGTCCGGTTGACCATGCGTCCTCGCTGCACCGCCGGACGCGCATCGACCTCTCGCGCCCAGCGCACCACGTTCTCGTAGGTATGCACCTGCAGGAACTCGGCGGCGTCGTAGAGACGGCCCAGCACCAGTTGGCCATACCAGGCCCAGTTGGCCATGTCGGCGATGCTGTACTCGTCGCCGGCCAGGTAGCGATGCTCCGCCAGATGGCGATCGAGGACATCGAGCTGACGCTTGGTCTCCATGGCATAGCGGTCGATGGGGTACTCGAGCTTCACCGGCGCATAGGCGTAGAAATGACCGAAGCCGCCCCCCAGGAAGGGCGCGCTGCCCATCTGCCAGAACAGCCAGTTGAGCGCCTCGGTACGGGCCTTGAAGTCCGTCGGCAGGAAATCGCCGAACTTTTCGGCTAGATAGAGCAGAATCGCGCCCGACTCGAAGACCCGGGTCGGCTCCTCGGTGCCGTGATCCATCAACGCCGGAATCTTGGAATTCGGATTGACCTCGACGAAGCCGCTGCCGAACTGATCGCCATCGCCGATCTTGATCAGCCAGGCATCGTATTCCGCCCCTTCGTGGCCCTTCGCCAGCAGCTCCTCGAACATCACCGTGACCTTGACGCCATTGGGCGTGGCCAGCGAATAGAGCTGGAACGGGTGCTTGCCGACCGGCAGTTCCTTGTCATGCGTGGGCCCGGCAATCGGGCGATTGATGCTGGCGAACTGGCCGCCGCTCGCCTGGCTCCAGGTCCAGACCCTCGGCGGGGTGTACTCGGTATCTTGGCTCATGGGAATTCCTGTGCGAGTGCGTTGTGGGCTCGACGATGCATTTCCACATCGCCGTCTGCCTCCGACAGGGGAAAGATAGCCTGTTAAAAGTTACCTTTCGACCCCTCGACCACATTCTGGACACTCAGATTCAGGGCCCTTCAGGGTTCGAGACCACCTCGGCTTCCGCACTTCCCGACTCGTCGATACGCTCTCCCTCACTGCGGCCGATCAGAGCGGTGCCGACCAGATCGCCCGTCACGTTGAGCGCCGTGCAGCCCATGCCGACCAGGGCGTCGATGGCCGTGAGCAAGGCAACGGCCTGGATGGGCAGGCCCACCTGGGAGAACACCGTGGCGATCATCACGATGCCGGCACCGGGCACCCCGGCCGTGCCCACCGAGATCAGGGTGCCGATGACCACGACCTGCAGCATGCTGACGAAATCCAGCGGCGCCCCCGCCACATTGGCAGCGAACACCGCCGAGATGGCGATGCGGATCGCCGCCCCGTCCATGTTCAACGTTGCGCCCAGCGGCAGGCTGAAGCCGTAGAGGCCTCGTGACAGACCCAGGCGACGGGCGGCATCGAGGGTCAGCGGCAAAGTGCCGGAACTGCTCTGGGTGGCGAACGCCGTCGCCATGGGCGTGCGTGCCTCGCGGAAGAAGGCCCGTAGCGGCACGCCGAAGCCTTTCAGCAAACCGATATAGACCAGCAAGTGCACGCCCAGCGCCACGTAAAGCACCACGACCATGTCGCCGAGCGACAGCAAGGTTCCCATGCCCTGCTCGGCCACGGTGCCGGCGACGATGGCAAACACCCCGACCGGCACCACATGCAGGATGCCGCTCATCACCTTGAGGGTCACGACGTTGAGCGCTTCGATCAGCCCCGCCAGTCGCTCGCCCAGCTCGCCATGCGTCTGTGACTGCCGCAACCCAGCCACGGCGAGGCCGAACACCAGGGCGGTGAAGATGATGCCGAGCAGGTCCTGCTCGGCGAAGGCACCGATGATGTTGGTCGGCACGATGCCCAGCACCACCGAGAGAATGCCGGGATTCTCGGGCACCGACACCGAGGCCGCCCCCTCCAGCGACATGCCTTCCCCCGGCGACAGCAGGCTGGCGACCGTCAGGCCAACGATGATCGCCAACGCCGAGGTCACCAGGTAATAAAGGAAGACCTTGCGGCCGATCCGCCCCAGGCGGCCGGCCTGCCCCTGATTGATGCCCGCCATCAACGTGAACAGCACGATAGGCAGAATGATGAATTTCAAGAGCCGCATCAGCAGCTCACCCAGCGGTGCCAGCGCCTGGCCGACGGCCGGCCCGCCGACCAGGCCGACCACGGCGCCCAGCACCAGCGCGAGGGTCACCCGCAGGATCAGCGACGAATCACGATAGCCGCGCCACAGGGATGTCAGAGGGGCGAACATGGAGTCTCCTCGAAATGAACAAGCGTCGCGAACCATAGGTCCGCGACGCCTATCGTGCAATGGGTGTGCTCAGTCCAGCAGAAAGCCCCCTACCTGGAAAGCCTCGGTCGCCCGGCCGGGCGCCTGTGCTATACATTAGCCGGCAGCCCCGGAAAGCGGCCATGATCGAGGAGCCTGTAACGTCATGGAATACTATCTGGCCCGAGTCGTGCATGTGTTGGCCATCGTGCTGTGGATCGGCGGCGTGGCGATGGTGACGACCGTCTTGCTGCCGGCCGTGAAGCGCTTCAAGCACGAAGAGGAACGGGTGGAGTTCTTCGAGCGGGTGGAGGCGCGCTTTGCCTGGCAGTCACGCATCACCACCCTGCTGGCAGGTCTCAGCGGCTTCTACATGTTGCACGTCCTCGGCTGGCAGCGCCTGGCGGTAGCCGAGTTCTGGTGGATCCATGCCATGATCGCGGTCTGGCTGATCTTCACACTGATGCTGTTCGTGTTCGAGCCGTTGTTTTTGCATCGCTGGTTCAAGGAGCGGGCGAAACGCGCTCCCGCGTCCACCTTTCGGCTCATCCAGGGGCTCCACTGGTTCTTGCTGGCCATCAGCCTGGTGACGATCGCGGGAGCGGTGGCAGGCAGCCACGGCTGGTTCTGGATATGAAGCGCCTGGCTGGCACCCTCATGTCATGCCCGGGCGGATTCCCCATCAGGGCGGCACCGGAATGGCCCTGCCATCGCTCGAGTCGCTCCAGCCACTTGCCCAGGCGCCCCTGGGCAAGTCCTTCCTCACGGCCGTCGAGCAGGTTCTTGGCCGTCAGGCCCAGCTCGGTATCGCCTCCGATCAGCAAGCGGCGCTGGAAGAACAGCGCATCGGGATCCTCGTGACGGGTCGCCAAGCACAGGAACTCGCGCCAGCCGCCGCGAATGGTCGCCTCGCCGGCCTCGCGGCAGAGCACCAGGCGCCCGGCCTCGAGCCCCAGGGTCAGCATCAGGTCAAGGTCCTCGACCATCAGCGAGATGCGGCGCCCCTCGAGAGCATCGAACTCTCCCTCGGCAAGCGGCTCGGCGAAGGTCCGGTTGAGCAGCGGCTCGACCAGGCGACGCTTGACGGCCAGCGGGGCCGTTTGATCCAGCGCCCGCAAGAGCAGTAACGGTGACGGTAGCGGCAACGCCATGATGTCCCTCCTCGATAAGCGGCAACCACCAAGCGTGCCACCGTACGGGCGACCTGAACCTGATCTATATCAAGGCAGCCACACTTCTACCTCCCGGCTGGACGTTCCCGCTACTTGATACCCAACCGACGCGCTCGCTTGTGCAGATTGCCGCCGCCGACCAGTTGCCGCCGGCAAACACCGGTTGAGTCTTGGAGGGAAGGCTCCGAGCAGCGTCAGCACCCTACACCGAGAACGATCTCGACCATCAATCGCCCCTTTCCTGACTTACGTCATGTTTTTTCCGCGCCGGGGCACCTACGCTCCAACACATCATATAGCAGGCTTTTTGACCACCAGGCACTATATATGGGAGCAAACGGTGACAGGACTCTCCACGCCGCGCCATCACACCGTCGACGTCGCCGCAACCGTCAACGAATACCTGCAGCGTGCCGACTGGCGCATCAATGCCAACGCCAACCAGGGCTATTCCCTGGGCGGGCTGATTCTCAACGCCTCGGGCAAGCTGATCGCCAACTACTGGCTCAATGAGGTCTATCCCGCCGCCGTGGGCGAGGCACATCGCCAGGGCGACCTGCACATCCACGACCTGGACATGCTCAGCGGCTACTGTGCCGGCTGGTCGCTGCGCAGCCTGCTCATCGAAGGCTTCAACGGCGTGCCGGGGCGTGCGGAGAGCGCTCCACCCCGCCACCTCACCAGCGCTCTGGGCCAGATGGTCAACTTTCTCGGTACCCTGCAGAACGAATGGGCCGGCGCCCAGGCCTTCAGCTCCTTCGATACCTACCTGGCGCCCTTCGTGCGCAAGGACCGGCTCGACTACCCGACGGTGAAACAAGCCGTCCAGGAATTCATCTACAACCTCAACGTGCCGTCGCGGTGGGGCAGCCAGACTCCCTTCACCAACCTCACCTTCGACTGGACCTGCCCGGCGGACCTGCGCGATCAGGTCCCCAGCATCGGCGGCGAGGAACAAGCGTTCACCTACGGCGAACTTCAGGCCGAGATGGACCTGCTCAATCGCGCCTACCTGGAGGTGATGGAAGAAGGCGACTACCGCGGCCGGGTGTTCACCTTCCCGATCCCCACCTACAACATCACCGCAGACTTCGACTGGCATAGCGACAACGCCGAGCGGCTCTTCGCGCTGACCGCCAAGTACGGCCTGCCCTACTTCCAGAATTTCCTTAACTCCGACCTGGAGCCGCACATGGTGCGCTCCATGTGCTGTCGGCTGCAGCTCGACCTCACCGAGCTGCTCAAGCGTGGCAACGGCCTGTTCGGCAGTGCCGAGCAGACCGGCTCGCTGGGCGTGGTGACGATCAACTGCGCGCGCCTGGGCCACCGTTTCGCCGGCAATCGAGCGGGACTCTTCGCCGAGCTGGATCGACTGCTCGAACTCGGCCGCGACAGTCTGGAGATCAAGCGCGAGTGCATCCAGCAATGGATGGACGACGGCCTCTATCCCTACAGCCAGCGCTACCTGGGTACGCTGCGCAACCACTTCTCGACGCTGGGCGTGAACGGCCTCAACGAGATGGTGCGCAACTTCAGCGACGACCGCCTGGACATCGCCACCCCGGAAGGGCAGCAACTGGCCCTGGAGCTGCTGGACCACGTTCGCGCACGCATGCGCGAGTTCCAGGCCACCACCGGCCATCTCTACAACCTGGAAGCGACACCGGCCGAGGGCACGACCCATCGCTTTGCCAGAGAGGATCAAAAACGCTTTCCCGGCATCCTCCAGGCCGGAACACCGCAAGCTCCCTACTACACCAATTCCAGCCAACTGCCCGTGGGTCACACCGACGACCCCTTCGAGGCGCTGCTCCACCAGGACCCGCTTCAGACCCGCTACACCGGCGGCACCGTGCTGCATCTCTACATGCGCGAGAAGCTCTCCTCGCCGCGGGCCTGCAAGCAGTTGGTGCACACGGCCCTGTCACGCTTCCGGCTGCCCTACCTCACCGTCACCCCGACCTTCTCGATCTGCCCGGTACACGGCTACCTGGCCGGCGAACACGAGTTCTGCCCGAAGTGCGACGACGCGCTTCGGGCAAAACGCACGCCTCAGGCGGATCTTTCCGCCTGACCTCTCCCCCAGTGAAACGGAGCACGACCATGACATCCAGAATCGACACCTTGCCGACCGATCAGCGCCAGCCCTGCGAGGTCTGGACGCGCGTCATGGGCTATCACCGCCCGATCAGCCAGTTCAATCGCGGCAAGCAATCCGAGCATCGCGAGCGCCGTCACTTCACCGAGCGCGCCGCGACGTCCGGCTCCTGACGCGACAGCCCCTCCGGCATCCGGCTCGAGTATGGCCCATGACACAAGCCACACCCCACCGGCCGCGGCTAGCCGTGGCCGGCCTCACGCCCCTGACCAGCCTGGACTACCCCGACCACCTGTCCTGTGTGGTGTTCCTTCAGGGATGCCCGCTACGTTGCGGCTACTGCCACAACCCGCAGATGCTCGCGCCCCGACAGGCCGAGCCAAGCGAATGGGCCGAGGTCGAGGCATTTCTGGAGCGCCGTCGCGGCCTGCTCGAAGCCGTCGTGTTCAGCGGCGGCGAACCCACCCTGCACGCCGATCTCGCCCAAGCCATCGAGCGTGTCCACGCCCTGGGCTTCAAGGTGGGCTTGCATACCGCCGGGATCTATCCGCGCCGCTTGCAGACACTGCTGCCCCGGCTCGACTGGGTGGGTCTGGACGTCAAGGGGCCAGGCGCCGACTTCGACCGCATCGTGGGTCGCCCCGGCATGGCGGCCGCCCATGAACGCAGCCTGGCATTGCTGCTAGAGAGCGGCATTCGCTTCGAATGCCGCACCACGGTGCACTGGCACGACTTCGACCTGGCAAGCCTGCAACGACTGGCGCTTGGACTCGCCGAGCGTGGCGTTGCGCACTATGCCATTCAAATGGCACGCCCGGGGCAGTGCCTGGCCCCCCGCTATGCCGAACCGGGCCCCGGGCCCTGGCATGCCGACGCCCTGGCGTCGCTGGTCGAGACACTGCGCCCCGCCTTCCAGCGGCTAGAACTGCGTCGATGAATGCGGCCAATCACACCCAATCATGCGCCGAGTCAACAGACGCTGGCGAATCGTCGATTAGCATGGCCAGACGTCAACACCACGAGGAGAACGCCATGGAGCTCGTCAGCCCGGCCGGCAACCTGCCCGCCCTGAAACGGGCCGTCGACGAGGGGGCCGATGCCGTCTATTTCGGCTTCCAGAACGCCACCAACGCCCGACAGTTCGCCGGTCTGAACTTCAGCGACAAGCGAGCCCGCGAAGGTATCGATTACGCCCATGCCCGTGGTACGCGGGTCTTCTGCGCCATCAACACCTATCCGCAGCCCGATAGCTGGGCGCAATGGACTCACGCCGTGGACCAGGCCGCCGAGCTCGGTGTCGATGCCCTGATCCTGGCCGACATGGGGCTTCTCGACTACGCCACACGGCACCACCCGGCACTTTCCCGTCATCTTTCGGTACAGGGTTCGGCCACCAGCCACGCCGCATTGCGTTTTTATCACGACCACTTCGGTATCAAGCGCGCCGTACTACCACGGGTACTTTCCATCACCCAGGTGCGCGACCTGGCCAAACAAAGCCCGGTGGAACTCGAGGTCTTCGCCTTCGGCAGCCTGTGCATCATGGCCGAGGGGCGCTGCTATCTCTCCTCCTACCTGACCGGCGAATCGCCCAACACTCGCGGCGTCTGCTCGCCGGCGGCCCATGTGCGCTGGGAACAGACCGGCGAAGGCCTGGAGTCACGCCTGAACGGCGTATTGATCGACCGCTACGGCGAAAGTGAGCGGGCCGGATACCCGACCCTGTGCAAGGGGCGTTTCGAGGTGGACGGCGAGATCTACCACGCCATCGAGGAACCCACCAGCCTCAACACCCTGGAACTCCTGCCGGAACTTGCCGAGCTGGGCATCAGCGCGGTGAAGGTCGAAGGCCGTCAGCGCAGCCCCGCCTATGTCTCGAAGGTAACCCGCATATGGCGACAGGCGCTGGATCGCCTGGCCGGTACGCCCGAACGCTTTCATCCCGAACCCGCCTGGATCGCCGGACTCGGCGAGGTCTCCGAGGGCACCACCACCACCCTGGGCGCCTACGAGCGCCGCTGGAAATAGGAGCGACCATGCCCATCGAGCAAACCTTGCAGCTCTCGCTTGGTCCAGTGCTCTTCTACTGGACCCGCGAACGCTACGCCGCCTTCTACCGCGAGGCTGCCGACTGGCCGGTGAACATCGTCTACCTGGGCGAGTTGGTCTGCTCGCGCCGCCGCGACATGAAGCTCGACGACTGGTTGGGTATCGGCCGCGAGCTGGCCCAGAGCGGCAAGCAGGTGGTGCTGTCGAGCCAGGCATTGATCGAATCCGAGGCCGATCTTCGCGATCTGCGCAAACTCTGCGACAACGGCGAGTTCAGCATCGAGGCCAATGACCAGAGCGCCTTGCAGTACCTCTCCACCGCCCGTTTGCCCTTCATCGCCGGACCGGCGCTCAATCTCTACAATCCCGCCACGATCGGCGTCCTGGCCCGCGCCAACATGCAACGCTGGCACGCGCCAGTGGAAATGTCGCGCAGCGATCTTGCCCGCCTGCTGGCCGACTGCCGCGCCCAAGGGCTCCATCACGCCTGCGAGGTCTTCGCCTATGGGCACCTGCCGCTGGCCTGGTCGTCGCGCTGCTTCACTGCACGACGCCATCGCACCCCCAAGGATCGCTGCCAGTTCGTGTGCCAACAGTATCCCGAAGGGCTGGCACTGCGCTCCCAGGAGTCACGAGACGTCTTCACCCTCAACGGCATCCAGACCCTCTCCGGCGCCTGTCAGGATCTGCGCCACGAGGTCAGCGACATGCTCGAGATGGGCGTTGACGTGGCACGCCTGAGCCCGCGTGCCGAAGGCATGGCCGAGGTGGTCGCCGCCTTCGATGCCGCTCGACAAGGCGAATTGCCCGCCCCCGACCCGCTCGCCCTGGTCGACGTCGAGATATGCGACGGCTACTGGAACGCTCGCCCCGGCATCGACAACAGCCGTGGCAGAACGGCTCCATGAGTCGTCCGGGCTTACTCCGCTACCGCGTTCATGCTCCTTCCGTGCCGAAGGCCAGCGACTTCATCGCGTCGATATCGACGATCTCGACTTCCTTTCTGTCGATATTGACCATGTCCTGCTCCTCCAGGCGCCGGAAGGTGCGACTCATGGTTTCCGGCACCAGCCCCAGGTAATTGCCGAGATCGAGGCGTGACATCGGCAGCCGAAAGCGTCGTGCCGAGAGCCCGCGACTGGCGAAGCGCTCGGAGAACTTGAGCAACACATGGGCCAGGCGCTGTTCGGCGGAGCGGCGTGCCAGCAGGCGGTTGGTGTTCTGCTCGGCAAGCAGCTCGCGACTCATGACGCGCATCAGTTGACGCTGCAGGGCCGGCATACGATCGCTCAGCGCTTCCAGTGCGCTATAAGGAAACTCGCAGAGACTGGCGGTTTCCAGGGCAACCGCACTCGACGGGTGACGCCGCATGACGATGGCATCGAGGCCGATGATCTCGCCCGGCAGATGGAATCCGGAGACATGCTCGTCTCCGTTGGCCATGGGCATCAATGTCTTCACCGCCCCGCTGCGCACCGCGTAGATCGCCTGGAACCGCTGCCCGGACTGGAACAGGGAAGCGCCCCGCGATACCGGCTTGCGGCGCTGTATGATGCCCTCGAGCTTGCCGATGTCCGACTTCGTCAGGTTGTCGGGCAAACACAGCGTACGCAGACGGCAATGTTGGCAACTGTCATGTGATTCGCTCAGCGCGGCGGTACGGGTCATGGGTGTCGTTCCTTGCCTGGGGACTTCGCAACAGCATCAAGGTGATGGTATCCAATACCCCCTTCGCTCCCGACAACTCTTTGGAGGTAGTCGGGATGATATTGCGAGGTAAACGAGGCAAGGGGCGGCCCGCTGCAGGCCAGCACATGAACTTTCGGCCGGGCGGACCGGGACCAGAGGTTCGCGTGGATACTCTCCGAGAATAGCCGCATGGCAACGATAAATGTTGTGTTGCGATGTGCCTCGCCCCACAATGGCGCCACAGCAGAAGGGGAGTATTCCCGACGCGGGTCGAATGGCCCGTTTCGTGCGGTCATCGTCAGCACGGGCGCAATGCCCCGGTGACAGCAGCTCGGCATGCATACCGAGCGGGAGAGACCTTCGGCAACGTTGACCGTTGACCGGAGGTAGACCCATGCACGTCCCCTTGTGGGTATGGCTGGCCACTGTGGCCGGCATCATCGTACTGTTCCTTTTCGATTTCTTCTTTCACGTCCGCAGGCCGCACGAACCGAGCTTCAAGGAAGCGGCGGTATGGTCGTGCATCTTCATCGCCATCGCCATGGCGTTCGGAGGTGGGCTCTGGTGGGTATGGGGTGCGCAGCACGGCGCTGAGTACTTTGCCGGCTTCATCACCGAGAAGAGTTTGTCGGTGGACAATCTGTTTGTGTTCGTGATCATCATGAGCAAGTTCGCGGTGCCGCGTATCCATCAACAGAAAGCCCTGTTGATCGGCATCGTCATTGCCTTGGTGATGCGTGGCGTTTTCATTGCCGTGGGCGCGGCGGCGATCCATCAGTTCAGTTGGGTCTTCTATATCTTCGGTGCCTTCCTGCTCTGGACGGCTTACAAGCTGGGCAAGGAAAGCTTTGAGGACAGCGACGAAGAAGAGAAATACCACCCCAATCTAGCGGAACGCTTGGCGCAGCGCTGGCTACCTGTCACCAATGAATATCACGGCCAGCGGTTGCTGGCGAAGGTCGATGGCAAGCGCATGGTGACACCGCTTTTCATGGTCATTGTGGCGCTTGGCTTTACTGATCTCCTGTTTGCGCTGGACTCCATCCCCGCCATCTATGGACTGACGCGCGAGCCGTATATCGTCTTCACAACCAATGCCTTCGCCTTGCTGGGGCTGCTACAGCTGTACTTCCTGCTCGGCAACTTGCTGTCACGCCTGGTCTACCTGGGGCTGGGCTTGTCGATAATTCTGGCCTTCATCGGCGTCAAGCTGGTGCTTGAGGCATTGCACGAGAACACGCTGCCGTTCATCAACGGCGGCCACCCGATCGAAGCGATCCCCGAGATTCCGATCTGGCTGTCGATGACCATCATCGTCGGCACGCTGGTGGCCACAGGCATGGCAAGCTGGCTCAAGGATCGCCGCGATCGGGCTAGCGCCTGATGGAGTAAAAAGCGTTGCTGAACGCCGGTGTGCCGATCAGGCAGGTACGGAGGTCGATCAAGCCACGTCTTCAGGTTTCCAACGCGTCAGCCGAACGTCCACGGTGAGACGGAGCGACGTCAGCGACGCCACCCTCGCCCGACCCTCGGCGCTGGCGCGATGGAGGTGCGGGGTCATGGCCAGCAGGTCGGCGATCGGCTCGGGACCGCTCAGTTCGATGGATTCGCGGAGCGTCTCGCTGCCCAGCAGCGTGAAGCCCTCGGGGAGTTTCTCGTCATCGGCACGAGGCGGCTTGAGAGTGGGATAGATGATCTCGCGAAGCTCGCGCAGATGGTCCGGGCCGGCATCGACCTGAAGCAGCTCGCCGCCCGGCTTCAGCACGCGCGCGAACTCCGGGTAGACGGGGAAGCCGAACAGGCAAAGTACACGATCCAGACTGTTTGCCTGCACGGGCAGATGCGCATTGGTGCCCACCGCCCAGGTCGCGCCTTTCCATTGCTTGGCGGCGGCGAGAATCGCCCACTTGGAGATGTCCACACCCAGCAGGGCCAGCGACCGTTCATCGCCGACCGCTTCTTCGCAGGCCCTGGCCAACTCGCGCAGGTAATAGCCCTCGCCACAGCCCGCATCCAGGCAGCTCAAGCTGGCACCGGCAGGCGCGTCGGCCAGCACGGCCCGACTCACCGCCTCCGCGATGGGCTGGTAATGGCCGGCCTCGAGGAAACGCCGACGCGCCGTCACCATCTCCTTGCTGTCGCCCGGGTCGCGGGAACGCTTGTTCTGCACCGGCAACAGGTTCACATGGCCCTGGCGAGCGATATCGAAGCTGTGCCCGGCCGCACAACGCCACACGCGATCGCTCTTGCCCAGCGGATCGCCATCCAACGGACAGGCCAACGCCCCGAACGGTGTAGTGCTCATCCCCACCGACCCTCTTCATCTCGATTATTCCGAGCCGACACCGACTGCCGGCCCTGCCCCGTCATACTATACAGAAGCTCCTCGTCCCGAAGTGCCCCGAATTAATTGGATAGAGCGATTCAGGTATGGGGTTCCCCAAGTCTAATAGTCACATCCCGAGCAATGACGCTACATTTCGGACACACAGGTTGGGTGGTTGATGAGGCATTTCACCCCCACCAACCTGGTTCCCGTCAGATGAGCGATAGGTCAATCTCGTAGCCCTTCTGCGAAGGCCTGCTACGCGAGTGCTGTAGTTTAAGCGGATGTGTCACGACGATCACCATGAGCAGGTGTCCGCTACATCCTTATTCTTCCGGCTGTGGCACTAGGTCGAAGCGATCCTCCTGATACTGAAAGAGAAGGCAGTCCATGCCGGGAAGACAACCACTATAATGGTCCTTTTTCCCTGGAACATCGTAGAAGGAACCTGCGGGATATTCAGTTCGCTCTCCGTCTATCTCCGCGTAGAATGTTCCTTGTATTACTACCGTAGGGATAGCTTCTGAATGATAATGAAAGGGATTATCCTTACCTGCAGGAAAAAGGACGAAGGCTTCATAGGGCCCTTCTCCGACAATATCACCACGGACATTAGCGTATTTTATCCCACCCGACTCCGGGAGTTCGACCCAATTCAACTCATGCGTTGCAGCGGAAACTATTCCGCCTTCCGGCTCTACATCCTCAGCCAGCACCAAAGAAGAGAAAGGCAATACTACAGCTAACACAAGAGCTATCTTCACAACTTTTCTCATTTCATAACCTCTATTTCCTGAGAGCCACGAATCTCGCCAAGCAGAACACCAACAAGACTTAACTAACTGCTTCGACAAAAATTATGCAATACCAATATATAAGCGAAAGCAACACTCCCGCAGAGTACTATCTACTTGAGCGAACTAGTTCATCTCCACCCTGCGAACAGGAAGAACCGTTACTTCCTGCGGGGTAACGCTCTCCCTGAAAGGGACAGTGAAGTTGTTGAATAATCGTATCAGAGAGAAGATCCTCAGTGCCCTTAAGAGCATCTGCAATCTCTTGATCGGTAGGAAAGACCATCTCAGCCGCTACGTTGTCCTGTACTATCCGGGCGAGATTATCTAGGGCAACGTAAAGATAATCATCCGGCGTTTCAGCAGTGGGAATATCAATAAGATGAGTATCAACAGCACGAGAATCCATAAACTCGCGAACAATTATGGAGTTCTGATTTAGCACTGAAGTTGTCCAGATTGAAAGCACCACAACGTAGAGATCTTGCCAATTCTGGTCGCCAACCTTCTTTCTCCAGCGCTTCATTGTCTTGCTAACCCCGGTGATCTGTGCTTCCGAGGCGTACCACATGTTCGTGCGAATGCAATCGTACACACTACCCGAAAACATTTCGAACGACCTGATACTGACATAGCCCATGTCAACCGATTTCTCGATGAACCGAATTCCTGAATCAAGAATTCGAGCACATGATCTCTCAAGTTCTTCAGGGATTTCAGAGCTCTTAAGCTCCGCGCGAGCAGTACGTAATGTATTTGAAAACTCCTCCAGCTTGGCAATCCACGCATCCGTGTCAGAGCCTTTAAGGTAGGGAGCGATAATTGAGAAGATACCCAATGGTACGTGAGCAATGGACTTTGCCATCTCGAAGATCTCAGATACAGGCTGGAGAGTTTCGATCTTTCCTTTGTAGATCAGCGTGTACTCACCACCTTTGGGGTCGTTATTGACAACGATGACAGGGGTCAGATGATCGATCAACTCAGCCTTCAGGTCCGCATAGTTACGACGCATTTCTGAGTCAACCTGAAAAATTGCATTGCGGGCGCGGACCTTAGAATCTGACCAGTAAGCAACCATCTCTAGGTCATGTGGATCAATCTCACCATTGCGATAGCCCTCAGGGTACACTTCGCTTCCACTGCAATGCTTATTGTTGTGACCTACCGGGCATTGCTTTTCCATATGATTCATAATGACTTTCCTCAATTGGCCCCCCTATTGGATAGGAATGGCTTTGTGACAACTCCGGCTACGTCCCTGCGTGAACTCCCCTAGAGTAGATTCTGGTCAAAATAAGCAATGGATCACGCCAGCAGAGAGATTTTCCTGATCGCAGCGACTCCACTGGGATGCGCCATGCCAACCTGCTCACTTCAAGTCGCTGGAAGCACGAACGACGACGCCGTAAAGGTCGGCGATAGTTGCCAACGCGGAATTATGAAGCTGACTAGCGGAGACATCGGACACGACAGTCTGTAGCGGACGAGTCGCACAGGCATCGGCGACGATGGTGGGTTTGTTTCCGCGTAGAAACGCACCCTCAGCGGTGAACTGCACGCACATGTTGGTCATGAACCCAGCAATGACCACGCTTTCATTCCCCGCCGCGTCAACATGTTGGTTTAGGTCGGTGTTAACGAAGGCATTGGGGCATGTCTTGGCGATCACGGCCTCACCCTCAATGGGAGCAACCTTGGAATGGATCTGACCGATCTCGGTTTTGATGTCATACGGAGTGCCATCGCCACCGTCATTGACGATGTGGATGACCGTTGCCCCCACTTCCCGAGCCTTCTCAAGCAACTCTGCTGCGGCATATAGGGCAGGTTCCCAACCATCAAGTTCCATCACACCACGGGTGTAGGTGTTCTGGTAGTCGACCATGATGACAGTCGAGTCTCGCAACGATGCGGGAGCATCGTCAAAGCCATTGAGTTGACGTAGTGTTGTAGTCGTCATCTATATTCTCCTGAGTCTAGTTCGGAGATTTAGGAATATTCGATTTGTGGCTTCACTAATACTACGGACATGGCACAAATGTCGGCAATGCCATAAAATATGCAAATACCGACATCCTGCTTTAATCACAACCAACTAGACGTTTTAGGCACCATGACTTACATAGAACGCTTTATTGTCATAGTCTTGTTCGAGCAAGTGGACCTACTTGATGTCACCGGACCGCCCGAGGTTTTCTCACTTCTACAACGTGAAATGGAGGAGCCCACTGGTTATAAAGTGGTGCTCGCAGCTGAGACCATGGACCCAGTGACGACTTCAGCAGGCGTCCAGATCCTCCCGGATACGACATTCACCGAGATCGCAAATAAAGCCATCGATACCCTGGTCGTGCCGGGGGCGGTTGAAGTTGATCAGCATCGTAGGGTTCGCGCATTAATTGATCCGATGGTCGTGGAGTGGGTACGTAAACTCGCCGATAACACACGTCGGGTAACTTCCGTGTGTGTCGGAGCCCATGTGCTTGCTGCTGCTGGTCTGCTCGATGGCAAGCGAGCGACGACGCACTGGTCGACAGCCCAGCAACTCGCAGCAGAGCACCCTCAGATTACGGTCGATGCTGATCCGATCTTCATTCGCCAAGATGATGTCTGGACAGGGGCAGGACTGAGCGCATGCATAGACTTAGCACTTGCGCTCGTCGCGGATGATTATGGTGAGGTCTTAGCCCAGCGTGTCGCCCGACAACTAGTGGTCTATCTCAAGCGACCAAGTGGGCAAAAGCAGTTCAGTGTTCCCCTTGAGCCGATCTCAACCACTCGTCGTGTCGATAAAATTCGGCATTACATCACCCTACATGCGGCCAACCCGCTGACAGTGACCGAGCTGGCCGAACACATTCACGTCAGTGACCGGCAATTGACCCGTATTTTCAAGACTGAACTAGGAATGACTCCTGCCGCCTATATTGAATCAGCCAGAGTCGAAATTGCCCGTAACCGCTTAGAAACTACCGATGACCCCCTAGATCGCATAGCAGCCATCAGTGGACTGAATACTGTCGACACGCTCATTCGAGCCTTTCACCGCACCTTGAAAATGACCCCTACGGAGTATCGTAACAGGTTTCGAATTAACTGAAAGCATGCTTTCCGGAGCGAGTTATTCGAGCACTTATAGAAACACAAAAAACAACACCAACCTCACTTTAGCTTAGGCTTTTCCCTCAAAAAAACGGTCTAACATTATCGCAGATCACACACTCACTACCCGCCCTTTTTTAAACATCAAAGACATAAAAAAACCGCCTTTCGGCGGTTTTTTATTTTCAAAATAAATTTAAAAACTCACTCCCACTCGATGGTCGCGGGCGGCTTGCTGCTCACGTCATAGGTAACGCGGGAGACGCCTTCCAGCTCGTTGATGATGCGGTTGGAGACGGTTTCCAGCAGCTCGTAGGGCAGGTGTGCCCAGCGGGCGGTCATGAAGTCGATGGTCTCCACGGCGCGCAGGGCGATGACCCATTCGTAGCGGCGACCGTCGCCGACCACGCCGACGGATTTCACCGGCAGGAAGACGGCGAAGGCCTGGCTGGTCTTGTGGTACCAGTCGGCCTTGTGCAGTTCCTCGATGAAGATGGCGTCGGCCTCGCGCAGGATGTCGGCGTATTCCTTCTTCACCTCGCCGAGGATGCGCACGCCGAGCCCCGGCCCCGGGAAGGGGTGACGATAGACCATGTCGTAGGGCAGGCCGAGCTCGACACCGAGCTTGCGCACCTCGTCCTTGAACAGCTCGCGCAGGGGCTCGACGAGCTGCAGCTTCATGGTCTCGGGCAGGCCGCCCACGTTGTGGTGAGACTTGATGACGTGCGCCTTGCCGGTCTTGGCGGCGGCGGATTCGATCACATCCGGGTAGATGGTGCCCTGGGCGAGGAATTCCACGCCCTCGATCTTGGCTGCCTCGGCATCGAATACGTCGATGAAGGTGTTGCCGATGATCTTGCGCTTGGCCTCGGGGTCATGCACGTCCTCGAGGCGCGACAGGAACTGCTCCTCGGCGTCGACGCGGATCACCCGCACACCCATGTGGCTGGAGAAGGTCTTCATCACCTGATCGCCTTCGTCCTTGCGCAGCAGGCCGTTGTCGACGAACACGCAGGTCAGTTGGTCGCCGATGGCCCTGTGCAACAGCGCGGCCACCACCGAGGAGTCGACACCGCCGGAAAGCCCCAGCAGCACGTGGCGGTCGCCCACCTGTTCACGAACCCGGGCGACCTGGTCCTCGATGATCTGCGCCGGCGTCCACCAGCGCTCCGCCTGGCAGATGCCCAGCACGAAGTGCTCGAGAATGCGCTGCCCCTGCAGGGTATGCGTCACCTCGGGGTGGAACTGCACGCCATAGAAGCGCTTCTCCTCCCAGGCCATGGCGGCGATCGGGCAGCTCTCGGTGGAGGCGATCACGCTGAAGGCCTCCGGTACCCGGGCGACCTTGTCGCCGTGGCTCATCCACACATCGAGCAGGCGCTTGCCACTCTCATCCTCGATATGGTCGGCGATGTCCTCGAACAGGGCACTCTCGCCGTCGAGGCGAATCTGTGCATAGCCGAATTCACGCTTCTGCGAACCTTCCACGCCGCCGCCGAGCTGCTCGGCCATGGTCTGCATACCGTAGCAGATACCCAGCACCGGCAAGCCCATCTCGAAGACGCATTGCGGCGCACGGGGAGAGTCGAGCTCGGTGACGGATTCCGGGCCACCGGCGAGGATGATGCCGTTGGGGTTGTAGGCGCGAATCTCGTCCTCGGTGATATCGAAGGCACGCACTTCAGAGTAGACGCCAATCTCGCGCACCCGGCGGGCGATCAACTGGGTGTACTGGGAGCCAAAATCGAGGATCAGGATCTTGTGGGCATGAATGTCGGTCATGGAGGGGCCACCGCCGTAATGAATTCGAGTACCCAGACAAAGGCACTGCCGGATAAAGAATAAGAGGAAAGAGTGAAGAGGAAGGGGTCCCTTCCTGCTTCTCCCTTCCCTCTTCCGTCTCAAACGGGCATTAGCCCGCTCTGTAGTTGGGCGCTTCCTTGGTGATCTGCACGTCGTGGACGTGGGATTCATTGAAGCCGGCACCGGTGATCTTCACGAACTCCGGCTTGGTGCGCATCTCCTCGATGTCGCGGCAGCCGGTGTAGCCCATGGAGGCCCGCAGCCCGCCCATCATCTGGTGGACGATGGCGCCCATCAGGCCCTTGTAGGGCACGCGACCCTCGATGCCTTCTGGCACGAGCTTCTCGACGCCTTCGCTCTTGTCCTGGAAGTAACGGTCGCTGGAGCCCTGGGTCTGCGACATCGCACCCATCGACCCCATACCGCGATAGGCCTTGTAGGTCCGGCCCTGATAGAGCTCGACCTCGCCCGGCGCCTCCTCGGTACCAGCCAGCAGGCCACCCACCATCACGCAGCTGGCGCCGGCGGCTACGGCCTTGGCCAGGTCGCCGGAGAAGCGCACGCCGCCATCGGCGATCAGCGGCACGTCGTAGGGCTTGAGCGCCTCGGCCACGTTGGAGACGGCGGTGATCTGCGGCACGCCGACACCGGCCACCACGCGGGTGGTGCAGATCGAGCCCGGGCCGATGCCCACCTTGACGCCGTCGGCACCCGCCTCGGCCAGTGCCTTGGCGGCCTCGGCGGTGGCGATGTTGCCGCCGATCACCTGAATCTGCGGGTAATGCTCCTTCACCCAGGCCACGCGGTCGATCACGCCCCTGGAATGACCGTGGGCGGTATCGATGATGACCGCATCGACGCCGGCTTCCACCAGAGCGGCAATGCGATCCGGCGTTTCGGGGCCGGTACCCACGGCGGCTCCGACCAGCAGGCGGCCATCGGCATCCTTGGCGGCATGCGGGAAGGTGCGCGCCTTCTCGATGTCCTGAAAGGTGACCAGGCCACGCAGGCGGAAGTCATTGTCCACCACCAGCATCTTCTCGACGCGGTGCTCCTGCATCTTGCCCTTGATGACGGACAACTCGGTGCCTTCGGCCACCGTGACCAGCTTCTCGCGGGGCGTCATGATGTCGGCCACGCTGTCGCCATGGTTCGGCTGGAAGCGCATGTCGCGCTCGGTGACGATGCCGACCAGGGTTTCTCCCTCCACCACCGGGAAACCCGAGAAGCCATATTCCTTGGCCATGGCCAGCAGGTCGGCCAGCTTGGCCTTGGGACCGACAGTCACCGGATCCTTGACGATCACGCTCTCGTGCTTCTTGACCTTGCGCACCTCAGCGGCCTGCTGCGCGATGGTCATGCTCTTGTGGATGATACCGATGCCGCCTTCCTGCGCCATGGCGATGGCCAGGCGGGCTTCGGTAACGGTGTCCATGGCGGCGGAAACGAGCGGGATATTGAGGAAGAGGTTGCGGGTCAGGCGAGTCCTGAGGCTGACGTCCTTGGGCAGGACATCGGAGTAGCCGGGTACGAGTAATACGTCATCGAACGTAAGAGCTTCTTGGGCCATACGTAACATAGTCGGCAACACCCAGTGAGCTGGTGGGAGGAGGGAGTGAAGTTAATCAACCATTATAACGCGGGGCACCGATTTCAGGCAATGTGGCGGTGTTTTCTCCCGCCTGGCCCCTTCAGCGACGTTGCTGGAATTCGCGACGCCAGCGCGCCATGAAAGCGTCGCGGCGCTGCGGATCGACGAATGCCAGCAGCGAGGCGTTGATCGGGATGGGGTACAGCCGGTCGCCGACCTGGTCGCGCAGCCGCTGCGCGGTGTAGGGCCCTTTTACGTCCGGCCGCACGCTGAACAGCGGCGTCTGCCCGGCCAGCACGCGCTGACCGTCCCGGCTGAGCAGGAAGTCGACGAACTCGCCGGCCTGACGTGGATGCGGGGCATCACGATGAATGAACGCCATGCGCATCATCACCAGCGAGTAATCCTGGGGTACCTGAACGATCACCTCGGGGTGATGCTGGGCCCAGACCATCGCATAGGACCCCAGCAGGTTGTAGCCCAGCCAGTAGCGACCCTCGGTGAGGCCCTGCAGCATCGCGCGGGTATTCTCCTCGAGGCGGGCATCGACGTTGCCCATGGCCGCGACCAGATCCCAGAAGCGGGGCGTGTAGCGCGCGTCCTGCTGGAACAGGGTATATCCCACACCGCTGCGCGCCGGCGAATAGGTGGTCACCTTGCCGCGCAGCATGTCCTGCCGGGTAGTCAGCAGCGTATGCAGATCGGCATGGGTCGAGGGCGGCATCATGTGTCGCGGCAAGTCGAGCCGGTAGGCCATGACAATCGGCTCGAAGGTGAAGCCGAACACCTCATCGCGCCACTTGGCCCAGTCCGGCCATGCCCGCGCCTCCCGGGAATGCAGGGGACGCGCATAGTCCTGGTTGACGCGCGCCATCTGCCAGGGCATCGCCGAGCTGATCACCACGTCCGGGGCGGGGTCGGCCCGTTCGACCAGGGTGTCGACCTCGAGGGTCGAGCGATCATGAAACACCAGTTCGATGTCAGGGTGCGACTGTTCGAAGGCCTCGAGCAGCGGCGCGACCACGCGGCGGTCGAGCGCGGCCTCGACGACCAGGGACTCGGCGTCGACGACGTCGCTCACCGTGGCCATCAGCAGACCGATGCAAGCGACAAGGCTCCATGGTCGCATCAGCGTTCCTCCGGGCTCGACAGGGTAAAGCGCAGTGTCACACGGAGTCCTCGAGGCTCGCGATTGCTAACCTGCCAAGCGGCGCCATGTCGCTTGGCGATGGAGTCCACCACCGCCAGCCCCAGCCCGGAGCCCCGGGTGTCCTGACGTCCTCCGCGCTCGAAGGGATGGTGCAGGCGCTCGAGCAGGTCGACCGGCACGCCAGGGCCGTCATCCTCGATGTAGAGGGTCGCCACCCGGGTGTCGATCTCGATACCCAGGGTGATCTCGCTGCCCGCCGGCGTATAGGTCAGGGCATTGTCGATCAGGTTGCCCAGCAATTCGCGAAGCGCCCAGGACGACCCCAGAATGACAACCGGCGCGGACGGCAGCTCGGCGAGTCCCAGATCGTGCTCCCGGGCGGCATCCCGGCCGGCCCAGTCGAGTGTCACCTCACGCAGCATGGCGGCCAGATCGAGGTGCGTCATGTCGCCGTCACCACCGACATGGCGCAGCCGAGCCAGACTCAACAGTTGACTGGCCAGGCGGCTGGTACGTGCGGCCCCCTCGTTGACGTCGACCAGGGCCGTCCGCCATGTCTCGGGATCGTCCTGGGCAAGCGCCAGCTCGCTGGTGCTCTGCAGGCCGGCCAGCGGCGTCTTGAGCTGATGGCTGGCGTCGGCGGTGAAACGCAGCAGCGCATCGCGGCTGTCGCGCTGGCGGGAGAACAGGGTATCGAGCGTTTCGGCCAGTTCGCGCAGTTCCTCGGGCACGCGGGCATCCAGCGGCCCCATGTCATCGGCATCGCGGCGGCGCAGCAGTTGCCGAAGCCGTCGCATCGGCGTCAGCGCCACCCGCATGGCCAGCAGCATCAACAGGCCGGCCAGCAGTACCATGGCCAGGAAGCGCGTCACCGCACGCTCGAAGAGCTCCCCCGCCAGGGCCCGTCGACCGGCCATGGTATGCCCCACCCAGATCTGCACCGGGTCCTGGGTCTCCCAGCCCGCCGAGTCGTATTCCCGACCGTACAGGCGCCAGTCTTCCCCGCGCCAGGTCACATCGCGCCAGAACGGCTCGCGGGCGACGTGATGCTGGTCGTCTTCGGCGATATCGAGCGGCAGGTTGGCGGAAATGCGGCGCCCATCGGCATCCAGTACCGCATAGAACACTCGCTCCTGGTGCCGGGTGGCGAGGATCTGCAAGGCGGCCGCCGGAATCTCCAGCACCGGCTCGCCCTCCCGCCATTGCACCGATTCGGCGATGGTCAAGGCAGCGGCCTCCAGTTGACTGTCGTAGGCGCGCTGGGCCGCACGCTGAGCGCCGAGATAAGCCTCGATCATCAGCAGAGTGCCGAGCCCCGACACCGTGACCAGCAGCCATATCGCCAGCCGCCGTTTCAGCGAACCATCGACCTCGATCACGCTCGCTCTTCCTCGAGGCGATAGCCCAGCCCCCGAAAGGTGCGAATGCGCAGTCCACTGCCCTGCAGCCGCTTGCGCAGCCGACTGACATATACCTCCAGGGCATTCGAGCCCACCTCGCCGAAGCCGAACAGCCGCCCCTCCAGCATCTCGCGAGGGGCAATGTCGCCCGCCTGGGAGAGCAAGCCTTCGAGCAGCAACAATTCGCGGCGCGGCAGCTCCAGCGGCGTTTCATCGAGGGTCACGCGACCGGAGGCCAGGTCGAAGCACAGCGGCCCCAGGCGTAGCTGGTTGTCGCTGCGCTGCTGGCTGCGCCGGAGCAGCGCCCGCACCCGCGCCTCGAGCTCGGCGATCGAGAACGGCTTGGCCAGGTAGTCGTCGGCGCCCAGGTCGAGGCCTCGCACGCGATCCTCCACGCCATCCCGGGCGGTGAGAATCAGCACCGGCGTCGTGTCGCCACGCTCGCGCATGGCCTCGAGCAGCGTCAGGCCATCGCCGTCGGGCAGCCCCAGGTCCAGCAGCACCAGGTCGAAACCACCCTGGCGCAAGGCAGCACCCGCCTCGGCGCAATGCGTGAAGGCCTCCACGATGTTGCCGAGCGGGGTCAGGGCATTGTCCAGTGACCTGGCAATCAGGAGGTCATCCTCGACGACGAGCAAGCGCATGCGACCAAAGTCTCACAGGGTGATTCACGGCATGACAGGTTGATGAAAGGTAGCGCTCCTAGGATCACTCCCGTCATCCCCGATGACGCCGAGACCACGGCCTCGGCCACAACAAGAGAACAGGAGTTCGCCATGAAGATCAACACGGCTCTACGCCACGCATCCTGCCTCGCCTTGCTGGGCAGCCTGCTGCTGGCCGGCAGCGTTCAGGCCCAGTCCGAAAAAACCGAATGCATCGCGCCGGCCAAGCCGGGCGGCGGCTATGACCTGACCTGCCGCCTGGCGGCCAACGGCTTGGAGGAAACCGGCCGGATCGAGCAGCCGATGATGGTCACTTACATGCCCGGCGGCATCGGCGCGGTCGCCTACAACCATCTCAATGGCGTGCGCACCGACGACTCCGACCTGATCGTCGCCGCCAGCACCGGCGCGGCGGTCAACCTGGCCCTGAACAAGTTCGGCGATTACAGCGGCGACGAGGTTCGCTGGCTGGGCGCGCTGGGCGTCGACTATGGCGCCATCGTGGTCAACGCCGACGCCCCCTGGGAGAACCTCGACGACCTCATGTCGGACCTCAAGGACAAGCCGGGCGAAATCGCCTTCGGCGCCGGCGGTACCGTGGGCAGCCAGGACTGGATGAAGGCGGCGCTGACCGCCAAGGCCGCTGACGTTTCACCGCAGAAGCTGCGCTACGTTGCCTTCGAAGGTGGCGGCGAGGCTCTCGCTGCCCTGCTCGGCAACCATATCCAGGTCTTCACCGGCGACCTTTCCGAGCTCAAGTCCCAGTTGGAGAGCGGCAAGATCCGGGTATTGGCCTCGCTGTCCGAGGAACGCATGGGCGGTCCCTTCGCCGACATCCCCACCGCCGCCGAACAGGGCTATGACGTCCAGTGGCCCATCTGGCGCGGCTACTACATGGGCCCCGATGTCAGCGACGAAGCCTATTCCGCCTGGGTCGAGCGCCTGAAAGCGCTCTCCGAGGATCCTAAGTTCGCCGAACTGCGCGAGGCACGCGGCCTCTTCCCGATGTCCCGCTTCGGTGACGACTTCGATCAGTACGTTCAGCAACAGATCGCCGACTTCAAGTCACTGGCGCAGGAAGTGGGACTGAGCCAATGAGAGTGACAGCCGACAGGCTGCTGGGGTTCGTCCTGCTCGGCCTGGCGGCGTTCGTCGCCGTCCAGGCCCTGCAGTGGCAGATTCCCTTCAGCTATGAACCCGTGGGCCCCAGGGCATTTCCCCTGGGGCTGGCCCTGCTGCTGTCCATCCTGGCCCTGGTGCTGGTGATCAGGCCCGGCGCCAATGGTCAGTGGCCGCACCGTGCCCTGGCAGTGAAGCTGTTGATGGTGCTCGTGCTGCTGGTGATCTACGCCGCGCTGTTCACGCAGATCGGCTACATCCCCGCCTCGCTGCTGGCGGCAACGGCCCTGGCACGGCTGTTCGGCGCGACCTGGGGCAAGGCATTGATCACCGGCACCCTGATGGCCATCGGCAGTTACTTCCTGTTCACCAGTGGCCTGGGCATCTCGCTGCCCGATGGCTACCTGGAAGGCATCGTCTAGAGGACACGTCACCATGTTCGACTTTCTGATTCATGGCTTCGGTGTTGCCTTGACCCCCATGAACCTGGGACTGGCCTTCCTCGGTGCCCTGCTCGGCACCCTGTTCGGCTCCCTGCCGGGCATCGGGCCCATCAATGGCATCGCCATCCTGATGCCCTTGGCCTATACCCTGGGACTGCCGGCGGAATCGGCGCTGATCCTGCTCGCCGGGATCTACACCGGCTCGGAATACGGCGGCCGCATGTCGAGCATTCTGCTCAACGTGCCGGGCGACGCCGGTGCGGTCATGAGTACCCTCGATGGCCACCCGCTGGCCAAGAAGGGCCTGGCCGGACCGGCACTCGGGCTGTCGGCGGTCAGTTCCTTCGTCGGCGCCACCATCGCCATCATCGGCCTTACCCTGTTCGCCCCGCTGCTGGCGGAAGTGGCCGTGATGTTCGGCCCCGCCGAGTTCTTCGCCCTGATGGTGTTCGCCTTCGCGTCCATGTCGGTGATGATGGGCAAGGATCCGCTCAAGACCGCCATCGGCGCGATACTGGGCATCCTCATCGGCACCGTCGGCGTCGACTCGGGTACCGGCGTGATGCGCTACACCTTCGGCATGGCCGAGCTCTACGACGGCATCGACTTCGTGGTGATGATCATCGGGCTGTTCGCCATCAGCGAAATCCTGCTGATGCTCGAACATGGTAACCGGCGCGATGGCCAGGACGACGGCATCCCGCCGCTGGGGCGCGTCTTCGTCAGCCTCAAGGAAATCCTCGCCTGCAAGGGCGCCATGGGTCGCTCGGGCCTGCTGGGCTTCATCATCGGCGTGTTGCCCGGCACCGGCGCCTCGGTGGCCAGCGCGGTGGCCTACACCACCGAGAAGCGTATCTCCGACAAGGACGACACCTTCGGCCAGGGCGACATGCGCGGTCTGGCAGCACCGGAGGCCGCCAACAACGCCTCGGCGGCGGGCTCCTTCGTGCCCATGCTGACGCTCGGCATTCCCGGTTCCGGCACTACCGCGGTACTGCTCGGCGCCCTGATGCTCTACAACATCACCCCAGGCCCGATGATGTTCACCGAACGCCCCGAGGTGGCCGGCGGTCTGATCGCCTCGCTGTACATCGGCAACGTGGTCCTGCTGGCACTGAACCTGCCGTTGGCCGGCCTGTTCGCCCGGGTGCTGACCATTCCGCGCTGGGTGCTGGTACCGGGCATCGCCCTGCTCGCCTTCGTCGGCGTCTATCAGTTGCACTCCGATCTGACCGCTATCTACCTGATGCTGATCATCGGCATTCTCGGCTACCTGCTGCGCAAGCTCGGCATCTCTCTGGCACCGGTGATTCTCGGCTATGTCCTCGGAGGGCTGATGGAGCAGAACCTGCGCCGAGCGCTTTCGATCAGTGGCGGCGACATCGACATCCTCTGGCAATCCGGTATCTCGGTGGGGCTCTGGATCGCGGCCGCCGCCCTGCTGATCCTGCCCTGGGTGTTGCCGGCCGCCAAGGCCAGGCTGGCACGCGGGTGAGCATCGCCCTCCGCCTCAGTGGCACGGGCTCGTCAGGGAACGACGGCGAGCCCACCACCCGCAGCCCCCAAGGAACGGAGATCGCAACGTGCTGAGCGGGACTCTCGCCAACGGATGGAAAGCGACACGACGCCTGCTGCCGACCCTGCTGCTCGGCCTGGTCGGCGGCGCCCTCGCCTACGGGGCGGGGCTTCCGCTGCCATGGTTGCTGGGCGCCATGCTCGTCACCACGGCCGCCAGTCTGACGGGCGTACGCCTGCGTTCGCCGGGCGGCTCCCGCCAGGTGGTGCTGGTCATCATCGGCGTGATGCTGGGCACCGCCTTCTCGCCCGGTATGTCCGGCGACCTGCTCCACTGGGGCGCCAGCCTGATCATCATGCTGCTGGCCACGGCCGTGATGATGGCCATTTCGGTGAGCTTCTCGCGCCGCGTGGCCGGCTACTCGGCGGATACCGCCCTCTATGCGGGGGTTCCCGGTGGCGTCTCGGCGGTGACCCTGATGGCCATGAACTCGCGCGCCGACCTGCGCATCGTCGGCATGACCCACGCCGTGCGCATCCTGATACTCCTGCTCGCCATCCCGCCGATATTGCAGGGCATCGGCCATGTCAGCCTGCAACCCGGCACTCGAGATCTCGCCCAGTGGCTGTGGCTACCCTCGCTGGGCGAGACCGGCTGGCTCATCGCCGCTGGCGTGGGCGGAAGCTGGCTGGGCCGTCGACTGAGACTGCCCAACGCCCTGCTGTTCGGCCCCGCCCTGGTATCGGCAGCCCTGCATATCACCGGCATGAGCCAGGCAGCGATACCACCGACGGTCATGGCGCTGGCCCAGGTCGTGATCGGCGTGTCCGTCGGCGTGCGCTTCGCCGGCACCTCCCTGCGCGAGATGGGCCGCAACCTGCTGATGGCCGCACTCCAGGCAGTCATGCTGCTGCTGGTCGCCGTGCTCGCCGCCTGGGGCGCCCACGAACTCACCGGCTATTCACCGGCAGCGGCCCTGCTCGCCTACATGCCGGGCGGTGCGCCCGAGCTGAGCCTGGTCGCGCTGTCGTTGAACATCGACCCGGCCTTCGTCACCTCGCACCACCTATTGCGCATCTCGGTGCTAATACTGGCCATGCCGGTGTTGCTGAACTACTACAAGAAGCGGAGTGCTTAGGCGGACTGATTACAACGAAACAGCCCCAGCAGTCATGAAAGTCAGTCACTTAACATCTGCAAAGGCTGGTCAACAGAAGTGGCACCTCCGCTCATATATAGCTTCCTATATACATCACAGCTTTCGATAAGCTCACCATGAGTACCACTCGAAACGATCTCTCCTTGGTCAAGGACCAATATCTTATCAGCATTGATTATCGTTGAAAGCCTGTGTGCAATGACGATGGTGGTTTTCCCTTCAGAAACAATATTTATATTCTCGGATACCGTCTTCTCAGTATGCATATCCAACGAAGATGTCGCCTCATCAAAGATCAGGACTTTAGGGTCTTTCAAAATAGCCCTTGCAATACCTACACGCTGGCGCTGCCCTCCAGATAACCGCATACCACGGTCTCCAACCATCGTATCCACGCCATTAGGAAGTGCATCCACAAAACCATCCAGGTCGACTGCTTTTAGGGCGCTCACCAACCTCGCATCTTCAACACACTCTCCAAAATCAAGATTGAATCTCAACGTATCATTAAACAGGACAACATCTTGAGAAACCATCCCAACAAACCGCCTTACAGCATCCCGGGGAAAACCTTCTACATTCCTACCCCCTAACAATATATTACCGCTAGAGACATCATAATACCTCATTATAAGTTTTGATATGGTAGACTTTCCTGCCCCCGAAGCTCCTACAAAGGCGTAAGCCTTACCCTCTGGAACCGTAAATGACACGTCATTGAGAACAGGTTCCTCTCCTTCCTCATAGCAAAAACACACATTGTCAAAGGATATTGACGGCGACTCTAATATAACTTCACCCCTACCATCATCCGATCTTTGCGTTTCAGAGGGAATCGACATGACTTTATCTAACTGCTCTATATCAACAGCACTCTCCTTAACTTGACGATACGCGTAAGCCAACCTTCTCAGCGGCATAATGAGCTGGATTGTCAACACATTGATCATGACAAATGCACCAAGGGTAAGCGCATCATTCTTGAGGAAATTAAAAGAAATAAAAAGCATAGGAATCAGTGCGCCGCCTATTGCAAGCATCTGCATAGACCCTATAAAAGCCGACCATCTAAAAAACTTATAACAATAATTCTCAAAAACCGCCATATGAGATAGATATCTCTTCTTGAAGCTATCCTCCACATTAAAAGACTTAATTGTTTCTTCAGAAGAAAGAATCTCCCCCAGAACCTGATGCGTTTTATTATTTTCTTCTGTGAACCCCCTTTGCCATGGCCGGATCATTTCCGAGCCGACAATGGCCACAACAACAAAGACAACAACAGATGCTATCAAGATAGCCAGAACAGAACCAGGAAACAACATATAAACAATTAACGAAACCAAGAAAAACTCTAGCACAACGGGCACAATCGTTTCCAAAGAGACTGATATTATCTCGTGAACACCAGACCTGGCCTTGGAAATAATTTCAGACAACGAGTGTTTATCCTTCCCTAAAAAGAAGGAGCTTGGCAGCCTTATGATATGATCGAACGCCTTCTCCGCGAGACTTCTTTGGGCCGACAGCGTCAAATTAGTAAAGACAGCCTTCCAGAGCTCATCGATGACCCTTGCAACAAGAAAGCAGACTCCATACACAAGAATAATGGTTTCGGTTGAAAACCCTAACAACCCACCACCTTCCCCCACAATACTATCAATCAACTCCATGTACAGGAACGGCTGAGCAACCGTCAACACTGAACTAACAATGGACATCAAAGCCAATACAACAAAAAGCGACCTAACCCTCTTGCCACTTTTTGAGAAATCCATAACCCTAAAGAAGCGCCGAATATCCTCCAGGAACCCACCCATATATCAAAACTCCCTTTACACCTTCTCCTGGCTCCTTTCATACGCCAACCCAGGCAACATTCATCTTATACGCTCACAAGAAAACTCTCCTTGATGAAATAGTTAAAAATTATTTCTAACTATTGATGATTCTCGACCACCAAAGGATCTCTATGCTCGAGCGTTAAAGGAATAATCACCGTTATCGAAAAAGTTCACCATCTCATTGGCGTCCACAATCATGATAGCCTAGGCGTCCCAAGCCATTGTCAGGACGGGCCATGTCATCCACCGCTGAACAACCGCTCTCGGTCGAGGCGCTCAACCGCAACGCTCGCCAGCTTCTCGAAAGCGGGATCGGTGAGATCTGGGTGGAAGCCGAGCTGTCCGGTGTCTCGCGGCCGGCTTCGGGGCATGTCTACTTCACGCTCAAGGATGAACACGCCCAGTTGCGTTGCGCGCTGTTCCGCACCCGCGCCCGCTTCGTGACCGCGCCGATGCGCGATGGCGACCGGGTCAAGGTGCGCGGTCGAGTGTCGCTGTTCGAGCCCCGCGGCAATTTCCAGCTCATCGCCGAGGCCGTGCAACCGGCCGGCGAGGGGGAATTGCTGGCAGCCTTCGAACGCCTCAAGGCCAAGCTGGATGCCGAGGGCGTGTTCGCCAATGCCCGTCCCCTGCCCTTTCCGCCCCGGCATCTGTTGGTGCTCACTTCCCCCACCGGTGCGGCGATTCGCGATGTACTCGCGGTACTCGCCGCGCGCTGGCCACTGTCTCAGGTCACCTTGATTCCCGTGCCGGTCCAGGGCCGCGAGGCAGCGCCGGCGCTGATCGCCGCCCTCGGGCTGCTCAATCGCCAGTCGATTCTGGACCCGGAGCGCGATGCCATCCTGATCACCCGGGGCGGCGGCAGCCTCGAGGATCTCTGGGCCTTCAACGACGAGCACCTGGCCCGAGCCATTTTCCACTCTCGTCTGCCGGTCATGTCGGCGGTGGGCCATGAGGTCGATGTCACCCTGGCGGATTTCGCCGCCGACAGTCGCGCGCCCACACCATCGGCAGCCGCCGAACGGCTGGTGCCGGATGCCGCCGCCCTGCGCCAGCGTCTGGTCCAGCTCGAGGAACGCTTGATCCGCTCTCAGCGGGCCCGCCTGGACACCCAGGGCCAGCGGCTCGATCACCTGAGAGCGAGGCTGCGTCATCCCGGCGAGGTGCTTGCCTATCGCCGCCGACAGCTCGAGCAACTGGAAGGTCGCCTGCACCGCGCCATGAACGCTGGACTGGCCGAACGGCGGGAACGCGAACGCCATCTGCGTCAGCGCCTGACGCTGCGTTCGCCACAAAGGCAGGTGGAGCAGGCCGAGCAACGCCTGACGCTGGCTGCCCGGCGGCTCCAGCAAAGCATGCCCCGAGCACTGGCGCGCCACCGCGAGCGCCTCGCCGCCGTGTCACGGGAGCTGCAGGCAGTCAGCCCCCTGGCGATACTCGGCCGCGGCTATGCGATTCTCGAGAGCCCCGAAGGTCGCGTGATCAAGCGAACCGGAGACACCCGGCCCGGCGAACGGCTCGAGGCCAGGCTGGGCGAGGGCCAACTGACACTCGAGGTCTTGCCACCATCGAGCGAATCACCTGCCGGTCAAGGATAGAGGGGCCGGGCTCTTTCCTTGAGCCCGTTTTCATCGAGCCCGTTCATCGGGCTTCACGCACGCTGGCTGTGGTCGGCGTTCGGCTTGAAGGTCGAGGGTTCGAGTTCGTGGCGGGCCAGCAACTTGTAGAAGTCGGTCCGGTTGCGGCCGGCGATCCGCGCCGCCTGAGTGACATTGCCTTCGGTGATCTTGAGCACCTTGATCAGATAACTGCGCTCGAACCCGGCCCGGGCGTCATTGAAGGTCGGCAGGGCGTTCTCCTCGGCCACCAGCGCCTGGGCCACCAGCGCTTCGGGGATGATCGGCGAGCTGGTCAGGGCCACGCACTGCTCCACCACGTTGACCAACTGACGCACATTGCCCGGCCAGGCGCTCGAGGCCAGCAGGTTGATGGCCTCCTTGGAGAAGCCCTTGACGAAGGGCTTGTGGCGTTCGGCGGCCTGGGTCACCAGATACTTGGCGAGCAGCGGCACGTCCTCGGCACGTTCCTTGAGCGGCGGCAGCTTCAGGTTGACCACGTTGAGACGATAGAAGAGATCTTCGCGGAATTCTCCGTCGTGCATGGCCTGCCCCAGGTCGCGATGGGTCGCCGAAATCAGCCGCACGTCCACCGGTACCGAGGCGGTCGAGCCGAGGGGACGAATCTGGCGCTCCTGCAAGGCGCGCAGCAGCTTGACCTGCAGGGCCAGCGGCATATCGCCGATCTCGTCGAGAAACAGGGTGCCGCCGTCGGCGGCCTGGAACAGGCCCCGGTGGTCACTGATCGCCCCGGTGAAGGCGCCCTTGGCATGGCCGAACAACTCGCTTTCGAGAAGTTGCTCGGGCAGTGCACCGCAGTTGATGGCGATGAAGGGCTTGTCGGCACGCCGGCTGGCCTTGTGGATGGCGCCGGCCAGCAGTTCCTTGCCGGAACCGGAGGGCCCGGTGACCAGCACGCTGACATCGGAGCTCGCCACCATCCTGGCCTGCTCGAGGATGCGCTCCATCTCCGGACTGCGGGTGATGATCGCTTCGCGCCAGCTGTCGTCCTCGCCGGACGCCGCCGAGGTGTGGGCCAGAGCGTCGTCGATGGTGGAGAACAGTTCGTCCCGATCCACCGGCTTGGTAAGAAAGCCGAAGACCCCCTGGCGCGTGGCGCTGACGGCATCGGGAATCGAGCCATGGGCAGTGAGGATGATCACCGGCAAGCCGGGCAGGCGCCGCTGAATTTCCTGGAACAACGCCAGACCGTCCATCTCGTCCATGCGCATGTCGGAAAGCACCAGATCCGGCCGGCCGGTATCCAGGTGCTTGAGCGCCTCCCGGCCACTCTCGGCGGTGGTCACGCGGTATCCACGGCTCTCCAGCCGCATTCCCAGCAGCTTCAGCAGGCTGACGTCATCGTCCACCAGCAGGATATGGGCCGTCTGGTCGGCATTGGCTTGAGAGTGTCCGGTCGAGATCATGTCGTGTCTCCGCGTCATTCGGTCCGCTGTCGCGAATTGATGTTTCGCTCGATATCGGTCAAGGCATCGAGCTTCTGCGTCAATGCCTCCTTTTCCTCCACCAGGGCGGTACGTGCCTGCTCGCTGTCGGTCAGGCGGCCTTGTTGATCGCGACGCCTTTCTATCTCGTTGAGCCAGTAGCGCAGCAGTGGTTGCAAGCGCGGCGGTGCCGCGTGCAGGTCAGCCTTGAACAATTCGGAGGCCTGTTTCCATTGCGATGGTGGCCCCCAGGACAGCACCACGGCCCTGGCCAGGCGCGCCTCGGTCCGGGAACCGGCGAGTCGCTCGCGCATGCGTGCACGCCACTCGTCATCGCCCCGCTGCGAGGCCAGGCCGAAGGCCACCCAGTCATGCAACAGGCAGGCGTCGTCGGCGAAGCCAGGCACTTCGGCGTAGCAGCTCTCTATTTCGTCCTTGGCCACGGCGTCGACCCCCGCTGTCGTAGTAGTCCGGGACTGTTCGGGCAGCCATTGACAACCCGCCAACCAGGCCGCAGCCAGGCAGACGATCAGGGCTCGTGCATTCATATCATCCGTTCCTTGCGTCTGTTCCCGTCAGTGCGGGTAATGTTTCTGTTTCATCGTCATCCATGACAGGCAGTGTCAGGCGGAAACACACCGATAGCCGATCCTCGACCAGCTCCAGCGTGCCCTGTTGCAAACGCGCGCAGTCGGCGGCCACCGAGAGGCCGATACCGGATCCCTTCAGCGCCCCCTTGCGACGGATACGCCCTTGATAGAAGGCCTCGAAGAGGTGCTCACGGTCTTCGTCGGGAATCGACTCGCCGCTGTTGGCGACCTCGAGAACCAGCGAGGACGGGGTGGTACGAGCGCGAATCTCCAGTTCACCGCCATCCTCGCCATAGGCCACGGCATTGGAAATGAGGTTATCGAGGATCCTGCCCGTCGCAATGCGATCGATTCGCCAGGACACGGGACCATCAAAGCACTCGACCCGCATCTCCTTCTGCTGCAATGCCAGCCGATGCTTGGCCAGCACTTCCTTGGCAACCGTTGCCAGATCAAGACGTTCGAGTTCGAGGCGCCGGTTGTGCTGCAGCAGGTTATAGTCGAGCAGTTGCTCGATGAGATGCTGCAGCTCGCTGCCGCTGGCATCGATCAGCTCGAGTATCTCGCGCTGATGCTGAGTGAGTTCACCGGCCACGCCATCGGTGAGCAGCGCCGAGCCTTCGCGCACGCTCGCCAGGGGCGTTTTCAGCTCATGGGACATGTGACGCAGAAACTGCTGCTTCTGTTCCTCCAACTCGTCGAGCCGGGAAGAAAGCCAGTCCAGGCGCTCATCCAGTCGCACCAGTTCGGCGGGTCCCTGTACGGGTGCCGTGCTCTGCTGCTGGCTACCGCTGCCGATGCCCAGGATGTGCCGCTCGAGCTGGCGGATCGGACGGATGATCAGGCGCGTGAACAGCAGCATCAACAGCAGGCTGGCCGACACCAGGGCTGCCGTCTGCCACCACAGGCGCGTCTGTACCGACTCGGCCCGGGCACGAATGTCGTCAAGCCGCTCGTCGATACGTCGATTGGTGGCCTGCCGCATGGCCTCTGTATGCTGGGCGAACGGCAGGAAAGCCGAGAGTCGCTCCTTCAACTGCTCGACAGGCAGGTCGGGCAGTTCGGCGAGTTCGTCCAGTTGCTCGCTGAGTGCCGCGACATCCGGATCATCGGGTAGCAACTCACGCTGCCTGGCCAGCAGGCGACGAAATTCCGCCAGGCGTTCGTCGTAGATATCAAGCAGGCTCTCCTGCTCGACCACCGCATACTGGCGGGCGGAACGTTCCAGCTCCAGCGCCAGAGCGCCCAGGGTACGGGCACGGCGGGTTTCCTCCACCGCCTGGCGGGCACTGACATCGGCCAGACGCGACAATTCGGAAAGCGCCTGGCCGGCCTGGAACATCAACACGGCCAGCGGCAGCATCACCATGAGAAAGGCCAGCAACACCAGCTGCAGCAGAGAGCGTGGGCGCCAGCGACGGGAAACGGCTGAAGTCATTGCCAGCGTTCTATAGAAAAAAGTGAAAGGAAGCACCATCGCTCTTGCTCGAGAATACCAGAGTTTCGCCGGCCAGCCTGCAATACATCCCTTACGGATAATCACGCACGAACATGCGCAGCAAAAAAAAGGCCGGCAGAGCCGGCCCAATACGCAGGGAACTGAAGGGTTGGAAAGCCGCTCGATCGACTGGCCTGGTCCCGTCCGTCGATCGACTCTCCATGGGCCTGGGAAGACCCTCGAAGCCACCCGATATCCGTCTGCCACCAGGGGCCGGTCATCAGGTGCCGGGTGGCGAACCACCCCGCTTCGATCCTGGCACCGTCGCTTCACGGAGCGCCGGTGCGCAATTCGTCCCCCATCTCGGGGGAGAGGCGTCCATGCCAGAGCATCCTTGCCCTTTTCGGTACACGTCCATGACGTTGTCGGTACCGTCTCATCGCAACCTAAAGTCACACATCGCTGGAGCAGACGTTGGTCGCTTCGAGGCCGGGCGCACAGGGCAGTGTTGTCGCATGCCTCGCGGCGACCGGAGAATGATTCGAGCCGTATGAATCGTTCTCCGTTTGCTCACCCTGTGTATTGCCATATGCATGCCACAAAAACAAAAACCTTTTTCATTCAACCAGTTATACAGACAGCTTTATGTGACATGTCCCCCGTTCAGCGATATGGGCGTCAACGGACACCGAAAAACGTCGCCACATTGCGACGCAATTCGACCACATGACAAAAAACCACTGAAAAACAGAAAGTTAAAATGTCGCCATAAGGCGACATTTTAGTTTTTGCAGAACCAGGACAGGGTGCCGCCGCCCTCAGACGAGCGGCTTGATCAACACCTTCGACTGCCTGGCATGATTGTAGGTATCACGCTTGAGGGGAGGCAGGTCGGAGAGGTCGGCGGCGCCGAAGCCATGTTCGAAGAACCAGTGCGACGTATGGGTGGTCAGGGCGAACAGCGAGTCCAGTCCCAGCCGACGGGCACGACGCTCCACCTCGCCCAGCAGCAGATCGCCTCGGGCACCGCCACGATAGTCGACATGCACTGCCACGCAGGCGAGTTCTCCCATGCTGGCATCGGGGAAGGGATGCAGGGCAGCACAACCGATGACCATGCCGTCGCGTTCGATGACGACATAATCGTCGATCTCGTACTCCAGCCGTTCCCTGGAGCGTGGCACCAGCATGCCGCGACGCTCCAGCGGTTCGAGCAGTTCCAGCAAGCCACCGACATCCGCGACCTCGGCGGCACGCAACTGCTCATAGCGGTGCCGGGAGATCATGGTGCCCACGCCGTCACGGGTGAACAGCTCTCCGAGCAAGGCATCGTGATCACGCCACGACAGCAGATGAGTACGCGCCACGCCATGTCGGGCGGCGGCGCAGGCCGCTCCCAGATGGCGATGGGCTTCGTCACCGGGCGAGGTCTCGTCGAGCCACCCACTCGCCTCATCCGGTGTCAACTGACGCTGTAGCTGCCCCTGGGCATCGAACAGGCCCTTGGCCTCGCCGAGCAGAATCAGCTTGTCGGCGGCCAGCGCCGTCGCCACCTTCTGGGCAACTTCGGCAGCGTCGAGATCGAAGACTTCACCGGTACTGGAATAGCCCAGTGGTGGCAGCAGCACCAGGGAGCCCTGTTCCAGCAGGCCACTGATCGCCGTCTCGCGAACCCGGCGCACCTCGCCGCTACGCGCGAAATCGACACCGTCGCGCACACCCAGCGGCTTGGCCATCACCAGGTTGCCGGATACGGCCGTCATCTCGACACCGTGCAACGGCGAGTTGGGCAACCCCAGAGACAACCGTGCCTCCAGCCACAGGCGCTGCTCGGCAGCGACCCGCTCGACCCGCTCCATGATCGCATCGTCGGCCACCCAGCGCCCGTGATGGCGGCGCGGCGTGATCGACGCCGCCTCGAGGGCGGCATTGACCTGAGGGCGAATCCCCAGCACCACCACCAGACGAACGCCCAGGGTGTGCAACAGCGCCAGATCCTGGATGAGCTGTTCGCCGCGTCCCTCGGACACCGCCTCGCCCTCGATCAGGATGACGAAGGTACGTCCTCGATGCGCATTGATGTAGGGAGAGGAATTGCGAAACCAATCAACGAAGGGGAAACGAGTATCCAAGGCCGCGCTCCGGCAGCAGGTGAAAGTAAACGCGAACCTTGACTATATCAGACCCATGAAAACGGCGGCACCACGGCGGGCCACGAACCTCGGGCTACGAGCCGGGAACCAGGCATCTTCCAATGGCGGCTACTGTCCGGTGAGTTCGCCTCTCGAAACTCGAAGTTCGGCCGACCTGAGCGCGAGGGATTGGCGTGGCGAGCGAAGGTAGGCTGGCCGCCACCGGAACACGAGAACTACAGTTTACATGAGCGTAAATGAGGGTCCCGAGTGCCGCTGGCGGCCAGGATGTCGAGCGCAGCAGCTAATCACCGCGCTTCAGCTGAACATTCCCTTGAACATGAAGAAGAACATGATCGCCAGCGCCGCGCCCGCCGGCAGCGTGATCAGCCAGGACATCACGATGGTGCCGATCACGCGCAGGTTGAGCGCCGCCATGCCGCGTGCCAGGCCCACACCGAGCACCGCACCGACCAGGGTGTGAGTGGTGGAGATCGGCAGGCCGGTACCCGAGGCCAGCACCACGGTGGTGGCGGCAGCCAGGGTCGCGGCGAATCCACGGCTCGGCGTCAGTTCGGTGATGCCGGTACCCACGGTGGCGATGACCTTGTGGCCATAGGTCACCAGGCCGACGACGATGCCGCCACCGCCGAGGATCAGCACCCACCAGGGCACCAGGGCTTCGCCGCCGACATTGCCGCCACTTTCCACGACGCTGATCACCGCGGCCAGGGGGCCGACGGCGTTGGCCACGTCATTGGAACCGTGGGCGAAGGCCATGGCGCAGGCGGTGAACAGCATCAGCACGCCGAAGACGCGCTCCACGCCACCGAAGCCGAAGGTATCGTCCTGGCGCTTGCCGGCGCCCACGCGACGCTCCCGCAGTATCCCCAGCCCCATCAGGGCCAGTCCCAGCAGAATGGAATACAGCAGGCTGGCACCGAAACCTAGCTCGAGGCCGACATGCTTGAGCCCCTTGGTGAAGGTCACCATGGCGACGATGAAGCCGACCAGGAAGACATACATCGGTACATAGCGCTTGGCGGCCGCGAAGGGATCGCGGTTCTCGAAGATCAGGTGCTGGACGGACCTGAACAACATGAAGGCAATGGAGCCGGACATCAGCGGCGAGACCACCCAACTGGCAGCGATCTGGCCGACCTGGGACCAGTCAATGGCCTCGAGGCCCAACCCGGCCATGGCGAAGCCGACGATGGCACCGACGATGGAATGGGTGGTGGAAACCGGCCAGCCACGCATAGAAGCGATCATCAACCAGGTCGCCGCCGCCAGCAAGGCGGCCAGCATGCCGTAGACCAGCAACTGGGGATCGCTCTGCAGCATGGCCGGGTCAATGATGCCCTTGCGGATGGTATCGGTGACCTCGCCGCCGGCCAGCCAGGCACCGAGGAACTCGAAGATCACGGCGATGATGATCGCCTGCTTGATGGTAATTGCCTTGGACCCCACCGAGGTGCCCATGGCGTTGGCCACGTCGTTGGCCCCTACGCCCCAGGCCATGAAGAGGCCGAATAGACAGGCAAGAATGATGAAGATGTCGCCATGTTGCGCGATGATCGACATAGGACGATGTCCCTTCTGCGGTCAGTAAGAGTGGCGGATAGTGCTCGGGAGAGATCCCGATCAATTGGCCGTCATGATCTGAAGGCGACTGCCGACACGCTCGGCGCGGTCAGACAGTTCACCGACCCAGTCGATGATCTTGTAGAGGAACATCACTTCCACCGGTGGCAGGCTGTCCTCCAGTGCGAACAACTGGCGGCGGATGGCGATTTGCTGGTTATCGGCCTGCTGCTCCAGGGTGTGAAGCTCGCGAATCAGGTTCTGCATGACGTCGGAGACGTTGCGCCCGAAGCCGGACTCGAGCAGATCCTTGAGCTCTTCCAGCGCCTGGCGCGCCTGACCCACGCAGGCCACGGAGGTCTGCATGTAATCGCGCATGGGGCCGGCCAGCGCTTCCGGCACCTGCATGCTGCGGCCCAGCATGATGCCGGTGATGTCGCGAACCTTGTTGGCGATCTTGTCCTGGACGCTGATCAAATCCAGCAGGTCAGAACGAGAGACCGGCAGGAACATGGTGTTGGGGAGATTGAGGCGCAGCTCGGTCTTGAGCTCGTCGGCTTCGTGCTCGAGACGCGTGATGGTCTCGCGGTGAACGCCGGCTTCCTGCCAGTCGCCATTGAGCGTGGCTTCGAAGAATGGCAGCAGTTGCTCCGCACAATCATTGACCTTGACGATATGCGCCAGCAACGGCTGGAATGGCGAACGGCCAAACATCGCGGAAAAAGGATTGGATGTCACCATGGGCATCTGAACACTTGGAAAATGGCGGCGTTAGTATAGTGACTGACCATCCATGCGTCATGAAAAATTAACCTCTCTTTCATTTCATCGATACGAGGCAAGCCGGTCATGGCAAGCGAAATCGAACTCAAGCTGGCCCTCGGCGAGTCGGGGCCGGATGCCCTGCGCCGCCATCCACGACTCGCCGCCCTGCCTTCGCGGGTCAGCCAGTTGGGCAATACCTATTTCGACACCCCCGAGGGCGATCTGGAAGCCGCACGCAGCGCCCTGCGCCTGCGCCGTGATGGCGAGCGGCTGCTGCAGACCGTGAAGACCCGGGGCCAGGGCGGAGGCGGCCTCTCGAGCCGGGGCGAATGGGAATGGCCGGTAGAAGGCCCGGGGCTGGATCATGAAGGACTCGCCGAGATTCCCCCCATGGCCGAATTCGGCCAGGACATCCTGGCACGCCTCGAGCCGCGTTTCGTCACCGACTTCACCCGCGAGACCTGGCTGGTGGAAGACGGCGATGCCGTCATCGAAGTGGCGCTGGATAGCGGCGAGATCCGGGCAGGCCAGCGAACGGCCAGGATCCGCGAGCTGGAACTCGAGCTCAAGCAAGGAGCGGAGAACGCCCTGCATGCACTCGCCGCCACCCTCGCCGAACACGTCCCCCTGCGCCCTTCGGACACCAGCAAGGCGGCCCGGGGCGGCGCCCTGCTCCTCGGGCAGTGGCAGCTGCCCGAAGGCGGCAGCCCCGCTGCCTGGCTGCATCGCGCCAGCGTCGCCCTGGATGCCCTGAGCGATACCGGCGACCCGACCTGGCGCCGCGAAGCACAAGCCGCCTTTCAATGTCTGGCGGAACTGGGCGATGATACCGCGAGCGACGCCCGCTGGCTGGCCAAGGCCCTGGACGACGATGCCTGGCTGAACGAAGCCTTCGGCATGCATGCGCTGTCCCTGTCACGCCGTTTGCCAGGAGACGCCGCCCTCAACTGAGTCTCAACGACAAGGACGACGCCCACCGTGAACAGCCTCAAGCCTGCCTCGGAAGGTCTGCGTACCCGAATCTTCCAGCTCATCTTCGAATCCGACACGCCCTTGGCCAAGGCCTTCGATATCGCCTTGATCGGAGTGATTCTGGGCAGCGTGCTGGTGGTGATGCTGGAGAGTGTCGCGCCGCTGCGCGAGCGCTATGGCAGTTGGTTCTACTGGCTGGAATGGGGCTTCACCCTGATCTTCACCTTCGAGCTGGCGGTGCGCCTCTACTGCCTGGAGCGCCCCTGGAAGTACCTGCGCAGCTTCTACGGCATCATCGACCTGCTGGCCATCCTGCCCACCTGGCTGGCACTGATGCTGCCAGGGGCGCAATCCCTGGTGGTGGTGCGTCTGCTGCGCGTTCTGCGCATCTTCCGTGTGCTGCGCCTGATGGAGTTCATCGGTGAGGGGCGCCTGCTGCTCGACGCCCTGAAGCGCAGTGCCCGACAGATATTCCTGTTCCTGTTCACCGTCTGCATGCTGATCACCATCTTTGCCTCGCTGGTCTACCTGATCGAGCCGGCCGAGGCCGGCTTCACCAGCATTCCCAAGGCGATCTACTGGGCGGCGGTCACCCTGACCACCGTCGGCTACGGCGACATCACACCGGTGACGCCGTTGGGCCAGACCATTTCGGTGATGATGATGCTGACCGGCTACTCGATCATCGCCGTGCCCACCGGCGTCTTCTCCGCCGAGGTGATCCGCTCGATTCGCGCCGACCGCTACTCCGACGAGGCCTGCCCCGGCTGTGGGCACGATCGGCACGAGAAGCGCGCCAGCTACTGCCTGCACTGCGGCACCTGGCTGGACGAAGAGACACCGGACCCGAGAGCCGAAAACGACGATGCGCCTCATGGCGACAAGCCATGAGGCGCACCTTACAGAGCCAGCGGGTCTATGATCACTCAGTTTCGAGTGGCGCATCCCAGGCGTCGAGTTCGGCTTCGCTCCAGTCGCCATAGCCGGCGTTGGGGAAGACGATCCAGTCGTCGCCGAATCGCTCGGCGTTCTCCTCGACCAGGCGACGCTGCCCTTCGAGATCGGCATCGGCGAATTTGCCGGAGAAGTCATGCAGCGAGTCGCCGAGCTGCATCACCAGGGTGTGGTTCTCGACGACCTCGGCCCGACGCTCCGCCTTGGGCGGCCCGAGCAGCATGACGCTGTCTTTCGATACCTGGGGCAGCTCCAGGGCTTCGAGGCTCGCGATGGTATCGGCCTCGTTCTCCTGGTAGCGGTCGGAAACATAGAAGATATCCACGCCCTGCTCGTCGGCGAACTCGAGGAAGTCCGCAGCGCCGGGAATCAGGCGCGGCTCTCCCTCACGCTCCCAATGCTTCCAGGTATCCCAGGTGGTGTAGTCATGGCATGCCTGCATGTCGCGGGCCAGCAGGGCGCTATTATCGAGCACCGTCTCGTCCAGATCGGTGATGATCGCCAGGTTTGCGCCCTCTTCATGATCGGCGATGGCCTGCTCGAGGCGCAGAGTGGCCAGAGCAAAGCCCTGACGCTGCAAGGCAGCGACCTCGGCGGAACGCTGCTGATAGCGAAGCCCCATGGAATAGGCAGCCTGGGCACAGATGGCCTCGCCATCGGTCGCCGCGTCGGAGGCGGCACTGGCAACTGGCGCCGCACCGGCGAACAGGGCGGCGGCGAGCAGTGTATTGCGGCCGAACAGCATCATGAACATCTCCTGCTTGGGTGATCTCGAACAGCGCTGCCTGATTCTCCGGGCAGCTCGATCACGCTTTGTTATCGAAAAAAGACCGAATGATCATATTTTATTTTTATTGGACGTTCAAATTAGAACTACAGGGAGATGAGAATACCGCCACCCGCAAGGATGGCCACTACCGCCCAGGCGGGCAGCTTCCATACGCCGAGCAGGAGAAAGCCGGTCAGCGCCAGGGCGAACTCGCGGGGGCCGAGAATGGCACTGGTCCAGACCGGTTGATAGAGGGCAGCCCCCAGGACGCCCACCACGGCGGCATTGGCGCCGCGCATCAGCGCCTGGGCGCTGTCCCAGCGACGGAATCGATTCCAATGCGGCAGCACCGCCACCAACAGCAGCATCCCGGGCAGGAAGATCATCACCAGTGCCAGGGCCGCACCGAACAGGCTGCCGCCGAGCGGCGTCATCACCGCTCCCAGGTAGGAGGAAAAGGTGAACAGCGGCCCCGGCACGGCCTGGGCGGCGCCATAACCTGTCAGGAACTCGTCCGCACTGACCCAGCCGGATTGCACCACTTCGGCCTCCAGCAGCGGCAACACCACATGCCCGCCGCCGAACACCAGGGCCCCGGCACGATAGAAGGCATCCATGACCGCCAGGGTCGCGGAGGGACTGGCCCAGGCCAGCAGCGGCAAGCCGAGCAGCAGGATGACGAAGACGCCCCCCGCCAGATAGCCGGCACGGGCCGAGACGGGTAACGCCAGTTCGTGTACGTCGGCCTCGGCGTGAGATCGACACAACATCATCCCTGCCAGAGCGCCGATCACGATGGCCATGACCTGCCCCAGCGGCCCGTTGACCAGCACCACGGTGAACACAGCGGCCAGGGCGATGCCGGCGCGCCGGCGGTCGGGGCACAGGCTACGCGCCATGCCCCATACGGCGTGGGCGACGATAGCCACGGCCGTCACCTTGAGACCGTGAATGATGCCCTGGCTGACGGGCCCATCAAGCTTGGCGGCGCCCATGGCGAACAGCACCAGCACAATGGCCGAGGGCAGCGTAAAAGCCGTCCAGGCCGCCGCGGCTCCCCACGGCCCGGCCCGCATCAGGCCAAGGGTAAAGCCAACCTGACTGCTGGCCGGCCCCGGCAGGAACTGACACAGCGCCACCAGGTCAGCATAGGTCCGCTCGGTGAGCCAGCGGCGACGTTCCACGAATTCGGAGCGAAAATAGCCAAGATGGGCGATAGGGCCGCCGAAAGACGTCAGGCCCAGCAACAGAAAGGCGATGAAAACTTCCTTGATACGCTCGACAGAGCGTGAGGCATCCGACATCGAAAGGGCTCCTGTGTCTCTTCACGGCGCGGATAGGCCTCCCGGCCTCGACGGCAGATCGCTGCCCTGGCCGTCAACATGCCCATGATCGTTCACGAAAATCGATAGCGGATTTTCGTATCATCGGAGCAAACGTATCCCGCAATACCGGTTCATCCGCCTCCATGGCGTTGCCAACGGGCTACTCCACAGACGACAGAAACGCAGACGATTGATATCAAGGAAATGTTGCAGGCCGATAAAGCGAGGACAAAGGACTGATGATAGAAGGCACGATGCTATTGCTCGCCACCGGGCTCGGGCTGGGTTGGCTGCCCTGGGCACCGGGAACTTTTGGCTCGCTGCTCGGCATTCCCCTGGCCTGGTGGCTGCTCGGCCGCCCTCTTCCCACACAGCTCATCACTCTCGTCCTGCTGCTGGCCATTGGCGTACCGCTCTGCCACTGGGCCTCGATATGGCTTGGCGGGGGCGACGCCTCGGCGATCGTCGCCGATGAGATTCTGGCCTTTCCGATCGTTCTGCTGGGCCTTGCAGCGGCACGCCGCCCCTGGATGATCGGGGTGGCATTCGCGCTGTATCGGCTGTTCGATATCACCAAGCCCCCGCCCATCGGCCACGTCGAAGCCATCGGCGGAGGGCTGGGGATCATGCTGGATGATGTCGTGGCGGCCCTGTATGCCTGGCTGGTGCTCGCCGTGACGATCGCACTATGGCGGCGCCACGCCCGGAATGATCATTCAGGTCCCATGTAAAGGCCGCTCGACCATTCCGGAACCTGGGCGCGGCTCACTCTTGACGACAGGTTCCACCGCTGCGCTCCGGCCAGCTCACGCAATCACCGACTTCGATTCCCTTGGCCTCGAAGTAACCGGCATTGACCTCCAGGGCGGCGTGATAGGGCTGAGAGGGGCGCGTCACCGGGCAGTCACTCGGGGAAGCCGAACGGCAGGGCTGCATGTGACGGATGTCGTTGATACGCCCCTCGGCATCGAGAAAGGCGACATCCAGGGCAATACGCGTGCGGTACATCCAGAAGCCGTTCGCCGCGGGCTGGACAGCGTCATAGAGGAACAGCATGCCGGCGTCCTCGGCCAGCGTATCGCGCTCCATCAACCCCTGGTTGCGTTCGGCGGTCGAGCTGGCCAGCTCCACCGTCAAGCGATGTGGCCCTTGTGCGCTATGAACCGTCAGCGTCGTGGTGGGCAACGTCATAGCGGGCAATGTCGAGGCCTGGACATCAGGTTGCCACAGGCTCAGCAACGGCAAGAGCGCCATGCCCTGCAGCAGGTGGCGACGGGTCGGGTTCATGAGGGCCCCCTCGATGGCTGGGATACGAACGCTCGGGCAGTACACAACGCCTTGCCCGCCGGTTCCGGTTGGATCAAGTGACGCCATGCTCCAGAAGGCATCACTGTAGCCGACGGCACGGTTATCTGGAAGATACGTCAGCTCCGTCCTACAGCCGGCCCCCCTCTTACCCGCCCATTGAGCACAGGCCACCCGACACCTGCATCACCCAGTCGCGAATGGCGAGGATAGTAGGATCATTGCGGCGGCTCTCGGGGTAGACCAGATAGAACGGCTTGCCTTCCAGTTCCGGCCCGAAGGGCTGTACCAATCGCCCTTCCGCCAGTTCGTCGTCGATCAGTGGACGGCTCATCAGCGCGACGCCCTCGCCGCCCACCGCAGCGGAGATGGCGTGGGTTTCATCGGAAAACACCAGGCCAGCGCCTACATCGAGGTCCGCCACACAGGCCCGCCTTTGCCAGCCGGCCCAGTCCAGCGGCGCTATCGAGACACCCTGAGGGCGAAAGTGGATCAGCGGTTGTGACGGCAGTTCCGTCACATCGTTCAGAGCCAGATGCGGACTGCAGGCCGGAATGAAGGTGTTATCGAAGAGCTTCTCCGCCACCAGCCCCGGCCAGTGGCCGTCGCCGTAGCGGATGGCCAGGTCAGCCGTCACGCCATCCAGCGCGACGGGGTCGTGGGAGGCATGGATACGCAGATCGATGTCCGGATACGCATCGCGCAGCATGCATACCCAGGGCAACAGCCAGCGCGCCGCGACCGCCGGCGTCGTCGAGAGCGTCGCCGCCTGACGAGCCGGCACCGTCTTCAGCCGTTCGACGACCTCGCCGATACCGTCGAAAGCGGACTCCAGGACCCGGAACAACTCATCCCCTTGCCGGGTAAGCACCAGTTGCCGGGGCTTGCGAACGAACAGGGTCACGCCGAGTGATTCTTCCAGCCCGCGGATGTGGTGGCTGATGGCCGTGGCGGTCACCGACAGCTCCTGCGCTGCCTGTTTGGCGCTCTCGTGGCGAGCGGCCGCTTCGAATGCCCTCAAGGAGGACAGGGAGGGTAATCGACGAGGACTCATGACTGAATTCAGCTCATCTCAACGCGCAAGAAAAGATCGTTTGTTGCCCACATGCCGTGATTCTAGGCTGACCTGGCTACTGAAGGATACCTGAAACAGACTCACACTAAGGAGCAGCACCCATGACTCATATCCTGCACCTCGACGCCAGCGCTCGCCCCGGCCGTGCCGGCACCGACGAACACGGCTCCATCAGCCGCCGACTGACGCACCGATTCGCCACCGGCTGGACAAGCCGGCACGCGCACGACACCGTCACTTACCGGGATATCGGCGCCGCCCCGCCCTCCTTCATCGACCAGCCATGGATTCAATCCGCCTTTACTCCAGCGGCGCAACGCTCATCCTGGATGGCGGAGGTGCTGGCCGAAAGCGACCAGATGGTGGACGAACTGATCGCGGCCGACATCCTGGTCATCGGGGCTCCGCTCTATAACTTCGGCATGCCGGCAACACTGAAGGCCTGGGTGGATCAGGTCGTGCGCCTGGGCCGCACGGTGGACTACGACCCGAGCCAGCCGGAAGATCCGTTCATCCCGCTGCTGGCCGAACGCCCTCGTCACGCCGTCATCCTGTCGTCCCGGGGGGAAGGCGGTCTCGGTCCAGGCGGCCCCCTGGCCCACATGAATCACCTGGAACCCAGCCTGACCACGGTATTGGAGTTCATCGGCATCACCCGGATCCACCGGATCGCCGTCGAGCATCAGGAAACCGGAGGAAAATTGCTGGCAGACTCCATCGACGCGGCGGAGCATCAGGTGGACGCTTTGATCGCGCACCTCGCGCCGGCGTTGCACACGGCAGAGCAAGAAGAACCGGCCTGAGAGGCACCAGGCCGGCCTTGGTCGGAAAAGCCGGCGAGCAAAGGTCCGGCAAGGTCTAGGTTTGTTCGGCGGTACGCCCCAGGATCGACATCAAATCGATACTGTTCTCGCGGGGACGAAGGTCGAGCAAGGCCTCGAGGCTGTGCAGATGCTCGTGGATGCAGGTGCGCGCGGCCTCGCCGTCTCCCTTGCCGAGCCGGTCGAGCAGGCGCGGGTGGTCGTTTTCCAGATAGCAGGATGCCAGGCTCGGACGCTTGTAGAGCGCGATGACGATGGAAGTGCGCAGCACCAGGTCGGTGAGCATCGCGCCCAGCACCCGGTTGGGCGAGTGCTCGGCCAGCAGGTGGTGGATCGTCAGGGAATGCTCGATCCGCGCCGGCTCGTCGCCGCGTTCATAGGCCTCGGTTTCCTGCCGCGCCTGGGTTTCCAGGGTCGCCATGATCTCGTCATCGAGTTGTCCGGCCAACTGCGCGACGACTTCCCCCTCGACCAGACGACGCGCCTCGAAGGTCTCGCGGGTTTCCTCGATGCTCGGCGCACGCACCCGAGCCACCTGGTTGGGCCGTTGGTCGACGACATGCTCGGAAGCCAGGCGCGTCAACGCCTTGCGCACGACCGAGCGGCTGACACCGAACACCTCGCCCAGCGTCACCTCGGGCAGTTTGGTATCCGGCGGCAGACGCTGCATCAAGACCGCGCGTCTGACCTTCTCGACGATATCCTGGTCGCTGATGCGACCGCCGGCCTTGACCTCGGCCAGCATCTCCTTGTGCCAGGCGTTATTCATGGATTGTCTCTCCGGGATTGTTTGTCGAGACCTTCGCATGTTTCACGCTAGCTGGCCACAGTCGACCCCAGCTTTGTATACAGTTTTCCGTCATTCAGCCGGCACCGTGGTCATCGCCCACATCGAGGATCTTCAGGGTATTGGTGCCACCGTGGGCATTCATGTGATCGCCCCGGGTGAGGATCACATGGTCGCCCGGCTCGGCAATGCCCTGGGCCACCAGACGCTCCAGCGCGCGATCGTTGAGCTCGCCGGCGGTCATCTCGCTGGTGTCGAAGGGCAGGGAGATCACCCCACGATACAACGCCATGCGCCGCTGGGCGACGGGGTTGTGGGCCAGCCCGACGATCGGCAGCCCCGAGCGGATCCGTGAGGCGATCAGCGGCGTGTAGCCGGTGGCCGTCATGCAGGCGATGGCCGCCACCCCGGCGAGGTGGTTGGCGGCGTACATCGCCGACAGGGCGATGGTCTCGTCGATCCGCGAGAAGCCCTCGTGGATGCGGTGCCCGGATTCCTGGGCGATGCGCTCGCGCTCGGCGCCCAGGCAGACCCGCGCCATGGCCTCGATGGTTTCCACCGGGAAATCGCCGGCGGCAGTCTCGGCGGAGAGCATCACCGCATCGGTGGCATCGAGCACGGCATTAGCCACGTCGAACACCTCGGCACGGGTCGGCAGCGGCGCCTCGATCATCGATTCCATCATCTGGGTGGCGGTGATCACCGCGCGGTTGTGGCTGCGCGCATGCTTGATGATGCGCTTCTGGGTGCCGATCAGGGCCTCGTCGCCGATCTCCACGCCGAGATCGCCGCGCGCCACCATCACCGCCTCGCTGGCCTCGATGATGCCGTCCAGGGTGGCGTCGTCGGCCACCGCCTCGGCACGCTCGAGCTTGGCCACCAGGCCGATCTCGGCGCCGGCGCTGCCGAGCAGTGCCCGAGCCTCGTGCATGTCGGCGGCGCTGCGCGGGAAGGACACCGCCAGGTAGTCGACGCCGATGTCGATGGCGGTCGCCAGGTCGGCCTTGTCCTTGTCGGTCAGTGCCGGGGCGGAGAGGCCGCCGCCCTGCTTGTTGATGCCCTTGTTGTTGGAGAGCCGGCCGCCCTGGACCACGGTGGTGTGGATCTCGCTGCCGGCCACACGGGTGACGTCGACCACCAGGCGGCCGTCGTCGAGCAGCAGGCGATCGCCGGGGGCGACATCGTCGGCCAGGGCCTTGTAGTCGCAGCCGACCCGGCCGGCGTCGCCGGCCTCGCCATCCAGGGCGACGTCGAGCACGAAGGCCTGGCCCTGCTCGAGTTCCACGGCGCCGTCACGGAAGCGGGCGATGCGGATCTTGGGGCCCTGCAGATCGCCCAGGGCGGCCACGCTGCGGCCGAGTCGGGTGGCGATCTCGCGCACCTCGACGAGCCGGCGCCGATGGTCGTCGGCCGAGCCGTGGGAGAAGTTGAGGCGTACCACATCGACGCCGGCGGCGATCATCCGTTCGAGCACGCCGGGCCGGTCGCTGGCCGGCCCGAGGGTGGCGACGATCTTGGTGCGGCGAATCGGCTCGTGGATCGGAGCATGGGGGGGCAGCGTCATGAGGTCCTCGGCAATACCAGAATGGCACGAAAGTCGTTGACGTTGGTGCGCGTCGGACCGGTAACGATCAGGTCATCCAGCGCATCAAAGAAAGTATAGGCGTCATTACGTGACAGATAGTCGTCCGGATCAAGACCGAGTTTGAGCATGCGCTCCCAGCAGGCTGGCCCGAAGATGGCGCCAGCGTTGTCCTCGGAGCCATCGATGCCATCGGTGTCGATGGCCAGGGCGTGAATGCCCGGCGCGCCCTTGAGGGTCGAGAAAAGCCCCAGCAGGTATTCGACATTGCGCCCGCCGCGGCCGTCACCACGGACGGTCACGCTGGTCTCGCCGCCGGACAGGATCAGCAACGGCCGGGTCAGGCCATCCTGCGCGGACAGCGCCATCCGCCCCTGGGCCCGCCCCAGTTCGCGGGCCTCGCCTTCCAGATCGTCACCCAGCAGGCGCACCTCGATGCCCTCGGCCTCGGCGGCCACCTGACCGGCGGCCAGGGCATCCCGGGCCCGGGCGAGGATCTCGCTTTCGTCCCGGGAAAAGTCTGCATCACCGGCACGGGGCGCCTCGCCGGGCGCTTCCAGGTGCCGACGCACGTCGGGCGATATCTCGATGCCGTGTCGTTCGAGAATCGCCAGGGCATCGGCCGGCGTGGTGGCATCGGGCAGGGTCGGGCCGGAAGCGATCAGCGAAGCTTCGTCACCGGGCACGTCCGAGATGAGCCAGGTCAGCACGCGCGCCGGATGCGCGGTGGCGGCCAGGCGCCCACCCTTGATGGCGGACAGGTGGCGACGCACCGTGTTGATCTCACGGATCGGCGCGCCACAGCGCAGCAATGCCTTGTTGAGGGCCTGCTTTTCGTCCAGGCCGACCCCGGGTGCCGGCAGGGTCATCAACGCCGAACCGCCTCCGGAGATCAGCGCGATCACCAGGTCGTCCTCGCCGAGCCCCTCGACGGACTCGAGCATGCGGCGCGCGGCGCGTTCGCTCAGGTCGTCGGGCATCGGGTGGGATGCCTCCAGCACCTCGATATGGCGGCATTCGGCGCCCTGCCCTTGTGGACCATGGCCATAGCGAGTGACCACCAGGCCCTCGAGCGGCGCCTCGGGATAACGGCTCTGCCAGGCACGTTCCAGGGCCGCCGCCATGGCGGCAGCGGCCTTGCCGGCCCCCACCACCAGAGTGCGGCCGGCCGGCGGTGTCGGCAGCTTGTCGGGCAACAGCGAATCCGGATGCACGGCTTCAACGGCGGTCTCGCCGAGGCGAACGAGCCAACTGCGCACGGCCTCGGGCCGATCGGAGGAAAGCAGCGGGGAAAGGGCATTCATCAGAGGGTCTCCTTCACGCAGGAAAGTACTGCATAAATCGGCGGACGCCGTTCTCGTCGCAACCGCTCCGCTCGCTGACTTTCACGGTTACCATGCGGATGGCGGGAGGTACACCGGGACTTATGCAGTACGTCCCAAAAAAGGGCCCGGTGACCAGGGGTGCTTCAGGGGAAGTCCGTCACCGGGCAATGGCCGTGTAACCGGCCTGGCAGACGACGACCCGACGCCTACCATTAGGGAGCAGTCATCTCCCCTGTCCCCCGCCGGCCACCACGACGGCCGGCGGGAAGAACTCAGCGGCTACCGACTTCGTGGTCGGCGAGCCGTTCGAGAGCACGCAGGATGCCGGCGTGATCCCAGTCGGCGCCACCGTTCGCGGCGCAGGCCTGGAACAACTGCTGGGCATTGGCAGTACCGGGCAGGGCCAGGTCGAGGCTGCGCGCGCCTTCGAGCGCCAGGTTGAGATCCTTCTGGTGCAGCTTGATCTTGAAACCCGGATCGAAGGTGCGGTCGATCATCCGCTGGCCGTGCACGTCGAGAATCTTCGACTGGGCCAGGCCGCCGAGCAGCGATTCGCGCACCTTGGACACGTCGGCACCGGCCTTGGAAGCGAACAACAGGCCCTCGGACACCGCCTCGATGGTCAGCGCCACGACGATCTGGTTGGCCACCTTGCAGGTCTGGCCGGCACCGTGCCCACCGATGTGGGTGATGGTCTTGCCCATGATCTCGAGCAGCGGGTTGGCACGCTCGAAACCTTCCTGGGTAGCGCCGACCATGATGGTCAGGGCAGCATTGATCGCACCGCCCTCGCCGCCGGACACCGGCGCGTCGACATATTCGCCGCCGGCATCGTGGATGCGCTTGGCGAATTCCTGGGTGGCCAGCGGTGCGATGGAACTCATGTCGATCACCAGGGTGCCGGGCTTGAGCCCTTCGATGACACCACCTTCGCCGAACAGCACCTCTTCGACATCGGGGGTATCCGGCACCATGGTGATGACCACCTCGGCCCCTTCGGCAACCGCCTTGGGATTGTCGAGCTCCTTCATCCCCTTGGAGGCCAGGGTCTCGTCCAGGCTGCCGCGCTTGACGGTGGTCAGCTCATGGCCGGCGTCCAGCAGGTGGCCCGCCATGGGACGCCCCATGATGCCAAGGCCAATAAAACCGATCTTGCTCATGATATTTCTCCTGTCACGTAACCAAAGTGTCGTTGGATCCGAGGCTTCAAAGGGATGAGCGCCGGGGACAAGACAAAGCGAGGGTCCTTTGCCATGGATGGCAAAGGTAGCGCCCATGGAGGGGTTCACAGCGCCCTCGCGATGTCTTGGCGACGGAAAAGCTCATCCCGCCAAAGTAGCCCGGGCAAGCGCAGTCGCGTCTCAGCGGTGTCAGTACATGAGGACTCCGAGCACCGCCGGCGATCGAGATGCCGGGCACAGTCACGTTTCAGCGCACGCCATCCAGCCAGCCCAGCCCTTCCTGCGTAGACCCGGCCGGCTTGTACTCGCAGCCGATCCAGCCGTCATAGCCCAGGCGATCGAGATGATCGAACAGGAAGGGATAGTTGATCTCGCCGGTGCCCGGCTCGTGACGACCGGGGTTATCGGCAAGCTGCACGTGAGCGATGCGACCGAAATGCTTCTCGATGGTCGGCGCCAGGTCCCCTTCCATGATCTGCATGTGGTAAATGTCGTACTGCAGCTTCAGGTTCTGGCTACCCACCTCATCGAAGATCGCCAGCGCCTGCTCGGTACGGTTGAGGAAGAACCCCGGGATGTCGCGGGTGTTGATCGGCTCGGCGATCAACAGGATGCCGGCGGCCTCGAGCTTCTCGGCGGCGAAGCGCAGGTTATCCACCAGGGTCTTGCGCGCCTCGTCGTCGCTGACGCCTTCGGGCTGAATGCCGGCCAGGCAGTTGACCTGGGTATTGCCCAGCACCTTGGCATACTCGATCGCCCGGTCGACACCGGCGCGGAATTCCTCGACACGGTCCGGATGACAGGCGATGCCGCGCTCGCCGGCGCCCCAGTCACCGGCCGGCAGGTTGAACAGCACCTGAGTCAGACCGTTGTCGTCGAGGCGTTGCTTGATCTCACCGGCCTCGAAGTCGTAGGGAAAGAGGTATTCGACCCCCTTGAAGCCAGCCTTGGCGGCGGCCTCGAAGCGATCGAGAAAGTCCACCTCGGTGAACAACATGCTGAGGTTGGCGGCAAACTTGGGCATCTTGATCTCCTTCTGGGTCGTTGGTTTTTTAGCGGGGCCTGTCTTCGGCGGCCCCTTGTGCGTTATGCATGTCTCAGGTCAAAGCGGCGATGGACGTCGGCGCGTCTTCCTGATTCTCGGCCAGCTCCTCGAACTCGTTGATTCCCTTGAGATCGGTGCCCATGGAGATATTGGTCACCCGCTCAAGAATGATCTCGACCACCACCGGCACACGATGCTGCTGCATCAACTCACGGGCTTCGGCGAAGGCCTCGCCGATCTTCTCGGGATCGGTGACCCGCAGCGCCTTGCAGCCCAGACCTTCGACCACGGAGACATGGTCGACGCCATAGCCGTTGATCTCGGGGCAGTTGATGTTCTCGAAGGAGAGCTGCACCTGGTAGTCCATGTCGAAGCCACGCTGGGCCTGGCGAATCAGCCCCAGGTAGGAGTTGTTCACCAGCACGTGAATGTAGGGCAGGTTGAACTGCGCGCCCACGGCGAGCTCCTCGACCATGAACTGGAAATCATAGTCGCCCGACAGTGCGACGATATCGGTCTCCGGGTCGGCACGACGCACCCCGAGCGCAGCCGGAATCGTCCATCCCAACGGACCTGCCTGACCGCAGTTGATCCAGTGGCGCGGCTTGTAGACGTGCAGGAACTGGGCGCCGGCGATCTGGGAAAGCCCGATGGTGCTGACGTAACGGGTATTCTTGCCGAAGGCCTTGTTCATCTCTTCGTAGACGCGCTGCGGCTTGACCGGCACGTTGTCGAAGTGAGTCTTGCGCAGCAGGGTACGCTTGCGCTCCTGGCATTCCTCGGCCCAGGCGCTGCGATCCTTGAGCTTGCCCTCGGCTTTCCACTCCTTCGCCACTTCGACGAACAGCTCCAGCGCTGCCTTGGCATCGGAGACGATGCCGTAGTCCGGCCCGAAGATGCGACCGATCTGGGTCGGCTCGATATCCACGTGGACGAAGGTGCGCCCCTCGGTGTAGGAATCCAGCGCACCGGTATGGCGGTTCGCCCAGCGGTTGCCGATGCCCATGACGAAGTCGGACGCCAGCATGGTCGCGTTGCCGTAACGGTGAGCGGTCTGCAGCCCCACCATGCCCGCCATCAGCGGATGGTCATCGGGGATGGTGCCCCAGCCCATCAGCGTCGGGATGACCGGCACGCCGGTGATCTCGGCGAACTCGGTGAGCAGCTCGCTGGCATCGGCATTGATGATGCCGCCGCCGGCCACCAGCAGCGGCTGGTCGGACTCGTTGAGCATGCCCATCGCCTTCTCGATCTGGGCGCGCGAAGCGCTCGGCTTGTAGGCCGGCAGCGATTCGTAGGTATCCGGATCGAACTCGATCTCGGTCATCTGCACGTCGATCGGCAAATCGATCAGCACCGGTCCAGGGCGCGAGCTGCGCATGATCTGGAAGGCCTGCTGGAAGGCACGCGGCACCTGGGCCGGCTCCAGCACGGTGATGGCCCACTTGGTGACCGGTCCGGCGATCGCCTTGATATCGACCGCCTGAAAATCCTCCTTGTGCAGCTTGTTCGCCGGCGCCTGACCGGTGATGCACAGGATCGGGATGGAATCGGCGGAGGCCGAATACAGGCCGGTGATCATGTCCGTACCGGCCGGCCCGGAGGTGCCGATGCACACTCCGACGTTACCCGGCTGGGTACGCGTATAACCCTCGGCCATGTGCGAGGCGCCCTCGACGTGACGCGCCAGGACGTGATCCACACCGCCGACGTTGCGCATCGCGGCATAGAAGGGATTGATGGCGGCGCCGGGCAGGCCGAAGGCGACATCGACCCCCTCTTTCTTGAGCACGTGAACGGCAGCTTCCGCAGCGGTCATGCGAGCCATGACGATTCCTCCGGTGACGGGTTTTATTCTTTGGAAATAATTTCTGTATACAGAGACTAGGCCCACCCGGCAGGAGCCGTCAACACATCATGAAAAATATTTCCAGTTATTTTGAGACAGCAAATTCAATAGGTTGCTAAAAATGGAAAATTTTCCCGGAAAAACATGAACAAAGACGACCACAGCACCATGACGGCTCATTGCGACGCCCCGAGCCTTCGCGCATGGCCTTCTGGATACACAAGAAGAACCCGCCCGACGCAAGCGCCGGGCGGGTTCTTTGAGGACTGTCGCCGTTAAGCCGAGCGGCGGCGATCAGCGACGCTTGCTGTAAGGCAGCGCCATGTGCCGGTTGACGTCCTTGTAAAGCAGATAGCGGAAGGGCCCTGGGCCACCGGCATAGCAGGCCTGGGGGCAGAAGGCGCGCAGCCACATGTAGTCCCCGGCCTCGACCTCCACCCACTGCTGGTTGAGGTGATAGACCGCCTTGCCCTCGAGCACGTAAAGACCATGCTCCATGACATGGGTCTCGTCGAAGGGAATCACCCCGCCCGGCTGGAAGGTGACGATGGTCACGTGCATATCGTGGCGCATGTCGTCCGGATCGACGAAGCGCGTGGTGGCCCAGACCTCGTTGCAGTCCGGCATCACCGTCGGCTCGATGTCATTTTCGTTGACCACGAAGGCCTCGGGAACGTCGATGCCGTCGACGAATTCGTAGGCCTTGCGAATCCAGTGAAAACGTACCGGCTCATCGGCTTCGTTGCGCAATTGCCAGTCGCTGCCCGGCGGAATGAAGGCATAACCGCCGGGCACCATGCGATGCCGCTCGCCGCCCAGGGTCAGCACCAGCTCGCCCTCCACCACGAACAGCACACCCTCGGCTCCCGGATCGGTCTCGGGCCGTTCGCTGCCGCCGCCTGGCGAGACCTCCATGATGTACTGGGAGAAGGTCTCCGCAAAACCGGAGAGCGGCCGGGACAGTATCCACAGCCGGGTGTTCTCCCAATGGGGCAACTTGCTGGTCACGATATCGCGATAGACCCCCTTGGGAATCACCGCGAAAGCCTCGGTGAACATGGCCCGGTCGGTGGTCATGACCTTCTGTCCCGGATGGCCGCCGTGGGGGGCGTAGTACTGTCTCTGGGTCACGGGGCTCTGGCTCATTGCCTCTCCTCGAATTCAGTGTCTGACGACGCGACGACCTCATGCTCGGGCAGGGTCACCCGGATCTCGATGGGATACTCGTCGCAATTGTTGCCCTGGCCGCCGCGGTCCACCACCAGGAATTCACCCTCGCGCTCCAGCACGGACTGAATGGCATGCCAGGTACCGGCGCGGTAGTTGACGCCCTGGCGACCGTCGGTGACGAAAGCCCGCACACTCTCGGGATCGATACTCTCGCCGGGCGGCGCCACCACGATCAAGAAGCGCTCCTCATGCATCGGCACGAAAGCCTGGCTGCCCTGAGGATGGCGTTCGAGGAAATCCAGCGTCAGCGGCACCTCGACGGGCTGGCTGACGAAGATGCTGATCAGCGCCCTCGCCTCCTCGCCCAGCGTCTCGACCCGCGCCAGATCATGGTAACGCCGGGTACGACCGGCATTGATATGAAAGTAATCGGCAATGCGCGTATCGATCACCTCGCCGAAGGGGGCGAACGCCTCCTGAGTCAGCGGGCGTGCCTCGAGTTCAAGCATATAACCTCCTGCATGAGAGATAAGCTATCTCTCGGCCATGACTAACGGCTATGGCACCTGGAAAGCGCCCGGCACCATCGCCTTCTTGCTTATTGGTTTTTCTCGGCACACCGATCCCCTGTCACGACCCTCGCCAGCGGCCATGTTCTCCGTCGAGCACCAATATATCGGCTTGCCAAAAAATTATGGAAATCCTTTTCACAATAAGATTCAATCGAGGAGGTGGCAATATCGAAGAAGAGATAGACGAGCCTCCCTCGTTTCAGCCACTGGGCAGCAATGGCGTCATGACGCCTTGCGTCAACTGCGCACTTCACTCACCCCTCGAGAGTCAACGTACCTGTTTCCCGCAAGGTACATCCGCTTCATCCACCAATAACAACCCCGAGGTACTGTATGCCCCAACAACCTCAAACCACTGATGCCCGAGCGTCCCGCAAAAAGCACAAGAGCTCGTTTCAGATACCACATATCTATGTGATTCTGTTCATCTTCATCGCTCTTGCCTCGATAGCCACGTATTTCGTGCCTGCCGGCACCTACGAGCGTATTCCTGGACCCAGCGGTCGCACCACCATCGACGCCACCTCCTTCCAGTACGTCGAGTCGACCCCAGTAGGTCCGGTGGATTTCATGCTGGCAATCCCCAATGGCCTGATGAGTGCCGGCCAGGTGGTATTTTTCACCTTCATGATCGGCGGCATGTTCATGGTCCTGAGACGCACCGGTATCATCGAGATCGGTGTCGACAAGCTGAGCCGACGATTCGCCAGTAGAAGCTTGCTGATGATTCCGGTGCTCATGACCACCTTTGCCGTGGTGGCCACACTGATCGGCACTCAGGAGCTGTCGCTTGTCTACGTGCCGGTCATCCTGCCCTTGATGATTGCCCTGCGCTTCGATTCGGTGACCGCCGCCGCCGTGGCGCTCTGCGCCACTACCGCCGGCTTCACCACCGGCGTCCTCAACCCCATCAACACAGGGCTCGGCCAACAACTGTCTGGCCTGCCTCTCTATTCCGGCTTCGCTCTGCGTGCAGTCGCCTTCGTCATCATCCTGTGTATCGGCATCTTTTTCGTCATGCGCTATGCGCGCAGGATTCACGACGACCCATCGCTGAGCCTGATGGCCGATGACGCCAACGAAGCGGAGAAACGCTCTTCCTACCAGCACGCCACCGACGAAGGAGCCCTGGTTGCCAGCTCTCGCCAGAAGCTCGCCGCCCTTGCCGCTTTCGGCTTCTTCGCCCTGTTGGTGTACGGCGTACTCGCGCAAGGCTGGTTCATGATGGAAATGGCCGGCCTGTTCATCATCATGGGCATTGTCGTCGGCTTGATCGCCGGCCTGAAGGGCGACGAAATCTGCGAGGGGTTCAATCAGGGCTTCCGCGATGTCCTGGTTGGCGCCATGATCGCCGGGATCGCTCGGGGTGTCGCCGTGGTGCTCGAAGATGGCCAGATCATGGACACGCTGGTCCATGGGCTGGGCAACCTCGTCGGCGAACTGCCCAGCCTGCTGTCGGCCATCGGCATGTACTTCGCCCAACTCGGCTTCAACTTCGTGGTGCCTTCCGGCAGCGGCCAGGCCCTGGTGACCATGCCCATCATGGCCCCCTTGGCCGACCTCATCGGCGTCACTCGACAAACCGCCGTATTGGCCTATCAGCTCGGCGATGGCATCGGCAACATCCTCTATCCCACGTCCGGCTACTTCATGGCAACTCTGGCATTGGCTGGAGTCCCCTGGCAGAAGTGGGTCAAGTTCTTCTTCCCGCTTTTCTGTACCTGGGTGCTGACCTCGCTGTGCTTTCTGATGTTCGCCCAAGCCACTCAATGGGTCGGCTAGCCGCCAGCTCTCGCCCCTCGCACTGACATGGCTTCTCCAGCACCATGCAGTCGGTCGCGGCGGCTGCCCCCCGAAACAGGGGCCAGCCGCCGAGACGTTCACCATCAAGGGGGCGAACATTCTCATCTACCGAATCACCGGCTTACCGGATGACGCTCGGCCCAGTGCCGGGCGATATCCACCCGCCGCGTGACCCAGACGCGGTCGTGCGCCTCGATGTGATCGAGGAAACGCTGCAGGGCGCGGAAGCGACCGGGCCGTCCGATCAGCCGGCAATGCAGCCCCACAGAGAGCATCTTCGGCGTTTCCTCGCCCTCGGCATAGAGGACGTCGAAGGCATCGCGCAGGTAGGTGAAGAAGTGATCGGCGGTATTGAAGCCCTGGGGCGCGGCGAAGCGCATGTCGTTGCTGTCCAGGGTGTAGGGCACCACCAGGTGATCGTGCTCGCGGCCCTGGCTGTCGGCCTCGCGCGTCCAGAACGGCAGATCGTCGCCATAGTAGTCACTGTCGTAGAGGAAACTGCCCTCGTCGAGCACCAGGCGACGGGTATTGGGGCTGTCGCGGCCGGTGTACCAGCCCAGCGGCGTCTCGCCGTACAGCGACTGGAAGATCTCGATCGCCTTGCGCATGTGCTCGCGCTCGATATGCTCGGGCACTTTCTGGTAATGGATCCAGCGGTAGCCGTGACAGGCGATCTCGTGTCCCAGCTCCTTGAAGGCATGCGCCACTTCGGGGTTGCGCTCCAGGGCCATGGCCACGCCAAAGACGGTCAGCGGCAGGCCCCGGCGCTCGAACTCGCGCAGTATCCGCCAGACACCTGCCCGTGAGCCGTACTCGTAGATCGATTCCATGCTCAGGTGACGGTCCGGGTAGGACTCGGCACCGATGATCTCGGACAGGAACTGCTCCGAGCCACTGTCACCGTGCAGCACGCAGTTCTCGCCGCCTTCCTCATAGTTGAGCACGAACTGGACGGCGATGCGTGCCCGCCCCGGCCAGTCGGCATGGGGAGGCGTACGGCCATAGCCGATCAGGTCACGGGGATAGTCGCGTCGAGTCGATGATGTCATGACGAAGCTTCCTTCTTGTTCTCGCGACGCTCGTGTAGCGGCCAGGTGTCATGGATCGTGGCGCATGGCGGCCGCATTCTGAGCGACAATAAGTGTATACAATAAGATACTAGAATGTACCCATTATGTATGCAAGCCCCAACTCCCGGGCAATATCGTCGGAGTCGCGCCTGACCAAGGCCCATCTTGCGTTGGTGATTGCCTATTCAGGCTCAACTTTTGTATACAAAAAATCAAGTCCTGCCTCCGTTCCCCGCCTCTCACCGCTCGACACCTTGCGCATCGTGATTACTCACCAGCCATCATGTCCCATGGCAACCGCCCCCGGGCGGAATCGGCCATGGCAGAATAAAAGGTATACAGTTGACTCGACGCACGCTTCGCTCAGCAGAGGAAGATAACTGGACACTTAAATGTATACATTTATTGGCGACAATTCACGCTTGCATATACAACCGTAACCGCTTGTTTAACAGTAGAAAAAAGCGCTTTTCATTAAACTGAAAAACCTCTTGCCTTCAAGATCGTTCACTTCTATTTTGTGTACAACACTTTTCGGTATTGTTCACAAAAATAATCCGGGAGCCGCCATGCGCCTTAACGTCATCAACCCCAACACGACTCGCGGCATGACCGACACCATCGCCGCCGCCGCACGGCGCATCGCCGCGCCGGATACCCACGTCATGGCGACTCAGCCGGCGCATGGCCCGGTATCCATCGAGAGTCACTTCGATGAGGCCATCAGCGCCGTGGGCGTGCTGGAAGAAGTGGCCAACGGCGACCGAGAGGGCGCGGATGCCCATATCATCGCCTGCTTCGGCGATCCCGGATTGCTGGCGGCACGCGAAGTGACTCGCGCACCGGTGATCGGCATCGCCGAGGCTGCCTTCCATATGGCGACCCTGATCAGCACGCGATTTTCGGTCGTCACCACCCTGGGAAGAACCGGCATCATCGCCGAGCATCTGCTCGAGCAGTACGGCTTTCGCCATCACTGCCGCCGGGTGCGCGCCGCCGAGATTCCCGTTCTCGATCTCGAAAACGATGGTGACGCCGCCCTGGTTCGCATCATCGAAGAGTGCCGACGGGCACGCGACGAGGACGGCGTCGGCGCCATCGTGCTGGGTTGCGGCGGCATGGCCGACCTCACCGATGTTATCGCCGAGGAAGTCGGCCTGCCGGTGGTCGAGGGCGTGACCGCTGCCGTCAAGCTGGCCGAGGCGCTGGTCGGACTGGGACTCGGCACCAGCAAGCATGGCGATCTTGCCTTTCCCCGTCCCAAGACCTTCGTCGGCCGCTTCGAGCACTTGTCCGGCTCCAGCGAGTAGCCGGATCCGCTCCTCCTGACATCGCCTCAGGATACACACCGCAAGCCTCCCCGATTTCCCGTCGGAATCGGGTAACAACGACAATCATTGAACCACTTGCGAGGTCATCACCATGGCACCTTCCCCCACGGGCGCCCCGCATGGCGCCAAGGCCGCTCCCACGGCACCGCCCGCTCCCGAATCAGGCACCAAGTCGGCAGGCAACGAATCCCTGGCGCCCCAGAAGACGCGCATCATGGGACGCACTTCCTATCTGCTGGCCTGGTTCGGTGGCTGCGTCTCGATCGGCACCTTCACCATGGGCTCCAGCGTCGTTGGAAGCCTCAACCTGATCCAGGCGACCCTGGCCATCGCCATCGGCTGCTTCGTGATCGGCCTCGCCCTGGCCCTGAACGGTGCTCCAGGCTACAAGTACGGCATTCCCTTCATGGTTCAGGCGCGCAGCGCCTTCGGCTTTTCCGGCACCCGCCTGCCGGGGCTGGTGCGCGCCGTGCCGGCCATCGTCTGGTACGGTTTCCAGAGCTGGATCGGCGCCGGAGCCCTGAACATGGTCTCGGCGACCCTGTTCGGTTTCGACAACCTCATCTTCTTCTTCATCACCTTCCAGTTGCTGCAGATCGCCCTGTCAGTACTGGGTTTTCAGGGCATCAAATGGCTGGAGAACATCGGCAGCGCCTTCATCCTGTGCTCGCTGGTCTACATGTTCTACAGCACGATTCAGCGCTACGGCGACGAACTCTCCGCCAGCATGCTGACCATGGACGGCTCCTGGGGCATGCCGTTCTGGGGCGCTACCATGCTGTTCCTGGGGATCTACAGCACCATGATGCTCAACGTCAGCGACTATTCCCGGGAGCACAAGACAGGCACAGGTCCGGGCCTGCTGACCACGATCTACGCCATGTCGATCCTGCCCTGCACGATGTTCATGGGACTGATCGGCTACATGGTGTCCGAGGCGACCGGCGTGGCGGATCCGATCAAGGTCTTCGCCAACGCCGTGGACAATACCCCACTGCTGATGACCACCCTGCTGTTCATCGCCTTCGCCCAGGTCACCACCAATGTGCTCAACAATGTGGTACCGCCGACCTATGTGCTGATGGATGCCTTCAAGCTGAAGTTTCGCACCGCCACCGTGATCGTCGGCCTGCTGGCCTTCGCCACCTTCCCCTGGGAACTGGTCAAGGACGAATCCGCCGCTGGCCTGCAGATGTTCGTGCAGACCTATTCGGCCTTCCTCGGCCCGATCTTTGCGGTGCTGGTGGTGGATTACTATCTGATCCGCCGCCGCACCCTGGATCTCGGCAAGCTGTACGACGAGAACGGCCCCTACCGCGGCGTCAATGTCGCCGCCCTGGTGGCCACTGCAGTGGGCGTGATCGCGGCCTTCAGCATCTCCACCGTGTCCTGGTACGCCAGCCTGATCCCGGCGGGCCTGACCTATTATCTGTTGATGAACTACTGGGCGCCCTGCCAACGCTTTCGCGACTGAGCCTTGCGATAACGTGAGGGCCCTCCCTTCCGTGGAGGGCCTTCATTGTCCAACAAGACAAAAAGGCAACGTTTCATGACGGACCAAGAACTGGATATCCAGCACCGCGATCCACGCCTGTACAATGACGATCTCGCACCGATCAAGTCCGAACGACGCACCTGGGGCTGGTTCGAGATCTTCAATGTCTGGTCGAACGACATCCAGAGTCTGTTCGGTTATACGCTGGCGGCCTCGCTGTTCATTTCCTATGGCCTCAATGGCTGGGCAGTCATGGCGGCCATCGTGCTCGCCGGCTTCGTGGTGATGGTGCTGGTCAACCTGACCGGCAAGCCAAGCGTCAAGTACGGCATCCCCTTCCCGGTGATGATCCGCGCCAGCATGGGCGTCCACGGCGCCAACTTCCCGGCCATGCTGCGCGCCATCATCGGCATTTTCTGGTACGGCGTGCAGACGTATTTCGCTTCCACCGCGGTGTCGCTGCTGCTCACCTCGCTGTTCGGCGATCCAGGCGGCCAGTGGCTCGGCATGACGGCCCTCGACTGGCTGTCCTTCGTGATCGTCTGGTGCTTCCAGATTGCCCTGTTCTGGCAGGGGATCGAGCGCATCAAGCACTTTCTCAACTGGGCAGGCCCGCTGGTCTACGTGGTGATGGTCGTGCTGATGCTCATCATCTGGTTCCAGGCCGGCAGCGATCTTCTTCCGGCCATCAGCACCATCTTCAGTGGCGCCAGCGACTACGAGGGCAATTCCGTGACCGCCTTCATGGCGATCACCGGCACCATGATCGCCTACTTCGCCGCCGTGGTGATCAACTTCGGCGACTTCACCCGCTTCGTGAAGAGCGAGCGCGAGATGAAACTCGGCAACCTGCTGGGCCTGCCGCTCAACGTCGCCTTCTTCTCCTTCATCGCCCTGATCATCACGGCCGGCACCCTGGCATTGTTCGGCGAGACGCTGACCAATCCGTCGGACATCATCGATCGCGTCGATTCACTGCCGCTGACCATCGTCGCCGCCGTCACCTTCTTCGCCGCCACCGTGGGCATCAATCTGGTCGCCAACTTCATCCCGCCGGCCTATGACCTGGCCAACCTCTTTCCACGCCGCATCAGCTTCCGTATTGGTGGACTGATCACCGCCGTGATCGCCTTCTTCGTCGGTGCCCTGTGGATGTCGGTCATCAGCAAGATCGGCATTGCCGGCTTCGTCAACGCCCTGGGCGCGGTGGTAGCGCCCTTCTACGGCATCATCGTGGTCGACTACTACCTGCTGAAGCGCCAGCGCCTGAACATTCAGGATGTCTTCTCCTGCGAATCGGACGGCGCCTATCACTACGTCAAGGGCTGGAACCGTCGTGCCCTGGTGGCCTTCGCCCTGGCCGCGCTGTTTTCGGTGTCTTCGGTCTGGGTACCGGCTCTCGAGGCACTGGGCGGCTACGCCTGGCTGATCGGCGCCGCCCTGGGCGGGCTCTTCCACTATCTGCTGATGCTGGGGCAGCGCCAGCCCGTCACCACCGGCTGACGGTCAGAGCACGCCAAGACCAGCGCGGGAAGCTGGTCTGCGCTCAAGCGGAAAAGATGCGATACAGATCCGGCGTTTCCTCTTCCTCCTCATGGATGGAGAGGGACGCCTCGATGGCTTTCAGGTGGCGGCTCATGAAGGCTTGGGCGCGTTCGCCATTACCCTGTTCGAGAAAGCCCAGCAGGTCTTCATGGTCGTGGGATTCGCAGCCCAGGTGACCGGCATTGCCATAGACGGCGAGAATCAGTGAGGAGCGCGAACAGAGTCGCTCGACGAAATCCGCCAGGGTGGCATTGCCCGACAGGCGCGCCAGTCGACCGTGGAAGGCGGCGGAAAGCTTGATGGCGGCACTCTGTTCGCCACCCTTGAGCGCCTCGCGTTCGCGACGCGCCATGTCACGCAACTCCTGGGCTGCCTCCGGCGTCATGCGCCGTGCGACCTCCGGCATCAGACCGCATTCGATCATCTGGCGGGCATCGAAGACATCCTTGGCCTCGTCGGCGGTGGGCCGCGTGACACTCGCGCCCCGCCGGGGCGTCAGCGTCACCAGTTGCTCCAGGGCGAGACGCTGCAGGATCTTGCGGATGCCGGTGCGGCTGACGCCGAACACTTCGGACAAGGCGTCCTCGCGCAGCCGGGCACCGGGTTTCAGACGGTGCTCGATGATGGCATCGCTGATGGCGTGATAGATCGTCTCGTGACGTTCGGGGCCATCCCCGTTCTTGCCGGGACGACCCACCCTTTCGTTGGTCTTGTGCTCGGTTGCGGCCCGACGCTGGTTCATGGATCGCTCATCTCCCTGCAAACCCGATACGCCGCTCATTGTATACGCATTCCTGTCGTCGACACGACCGCCGCCCGCCGAAATCGGCGGGCGGCGGGTCGCTGCGTAGCGGGTCGAAACCGGTTCAGGGCGACCAGTTGGCGATCTCGCTGCGCTCCCCGTCGGTCATCTTGGTGACGTTGCCCAGCGGCATGTAGCCACTCGCCACCACTTGTTTGATCTGCCCGACCTGGCGCAGGATCTGCTCGGGCGTTTCCAGCACCACGCCGGCCGGCGCCGCCGCGAAGCCGTCATAGGTCGGGTTTTCGGCATGGCACTGGGCGCAGCGATCGATGATGATCTGCTCGGCGTGCCCGGCCGCCTCGACACCGGAAGCCGCCACCGGCTCGCCCGACTCGGCGTTCGTCGTGGCGCTGGCCTCGGCGGGTGCAGTCGTGGCATCGCCGCCGCCGCTGGCCGGCGCGCCGATCCACACCGCCACCAGGATCAGGACGACCCCGGCAGCCGGATAGGCCGGCTTGATCTGACCGGCGTGCATCAGCACGAAGAACTGGCGGATCAAGGCCCCGGCGAAGATGAACAACGTCATGATCACCCAGGCCAGGTCGTGGGAATACGCGAAGGAGTAGTGGTTGCTGATCATCAGCAACACCACTGGCAGCGTGAAGTAGGTGTTGTGCACCGAGCGCTGCTTGCCCCGCTTGCCGTCCAGCGGATTCGGCGTCTCGCCGGCCTTCATCGCCTTCACCATGCGGCGCTGGCCGGGGATGATCCAGAAGAAGACGTTCGCCGACATGGCGGTGGCCATGACCGCGCCGGTCAACAGGAAGGCGGCCCGGCCGGAGAAGATCTGGGTGCTCAGATAGGCGACCACCACCATCATCACGGCCACGGCGAGACTCAGAATCCCGTCGCGATCCATATTGGGGCTGATGCGCTTGCACAGCTCGTTATAGACCACCCAGCCGCCGAGCAGGAACAGCAGCGCCACCACATTGGCCTGCCAGCCGCTCAGATTGGCGGCCCACGCCCAGTCGCTGCCGGGATTGACCAGATAGAAGCTCGGATTGGCCATGTACAGCAGCACGAACAGCCCGAACCCGGAAAGCCAGGTGGCGTAGGACTTCCAGAACGACCAGTGCAGATCCTCGGGCAGCTTTGCCGGGGCACTGGCGTACTTCTGGTTATGGTAAAAGCCACCGCCGTGCACGGCCCACATCTCGCCGAACACGCCCTTGCGCTTGTCCTCGTCCGCCTTGGGAGGACGCAGGCTGTTGTCCAGCATCACGAAATAGATCGACTCGCCGATCCAGGCAATGGCGGCGATCACATGCAGCCACCTCAACAGGAGGTTGGCGAAATCCAGTAAATAGGCTTCCATCGGTCAGGCCTCGTTGGAATTATGCGGTTGTTGTCTTGGTTAACGCTTCCCTCAGCTACCCCGATAGGTGGAGTAGCTGTAGGGCGACAGCAGCAGCGGCACATGATAATGCTGGGACGCATCGGCCACGCCGAAGCGCAGCGGAATCACGTCCAGAAAGCGCGGCGCATCGCCGGGCACACCCTGCCGATCCAGGTATTCGCCGGCATGGAAGACCAGCTCGTATTCACCGACGCTGAAGGCCTCGCCTTCCAGGATGGGGGCATCGCAACGACCGTCGTCATTGGTGACGACCTCGGTCAGCCGGGTGCGCTCGTCGCCTTCGAGGCGATAGACCTCGATGCGGATGCCCTTGCCCGGAAGCCCCGATGATGTATCCAGCACGTGTGTCGTCAGGTATCCCATGTGTTTCTCCTCCAGTCGATGGAACCGACGTGCCCATGCCTTGCCTGACGCTCACCCTCGATGGCGGCGCCAGCGGACGCGTCGCTTTGAAGACACTTTTAGTACCATCAAGGGTACATTTCAAAACATTTTTTGTATACAGTTTGTAGGAACACGACAATGCTAACCTGATTTCCCGACCCGCAAGGAGACCTCCGCCATGAGTGACAAGCAGCTCTCCCCCCGTCCCAGCACGCTGGATCGGGCCGCCTTCATTAATCAGTATGGTGACATTTACGAGCACTCGCCCTGGGTGGCCGAGCTGGCCTGGGAACGTGGTCTGGGCGCCGCTCAGGACACTCCGGAAGGACTCGCCGCCGTCATGGGCGAGGTGCTCGCCTCGGCCGATGCCGAGCGTCAGCTGGAAGTGATTCGCGCCCACCCCGACCTGGCCGGCAAGGCCGCCATCGCCGGCGAACTCACCGACGACTCCACCCGGGAGCAGGCCGGCGCCGGCCTCGACCAGTGCACGCCGGAAGAGATGGCCCGCTTCGAACGCCTGAACGAGGCCTACAAGGCGCGGTTCGGCTTTCCCTTCGTGATGGCCGTCAAGGGCAGCGACCGCCATGCCATTCTCGACGCCTTCGAGACGCGCCTGAAGAACGATCCCGCCGAAGAGCGCCGCACCGCCATCGAACAGATCAACCGGATCGCAGCCTTCCGCCTGCACGACCGCGTCGCCTGAACGCTCGGGGCAGGCGCACTATACTGACGGAACGGCAAGCGGCATTGAGGACGACGCGATGTTCCGTCATCGACTGGAAGCCGCCGAGTCGCTGGCACGGCGGCTCTCCCATCTGAAAGGGCAGAATCCGTTGATTCTCGCCATCCCCCGGGGCGGCGTGCCCATGGGGCGACGCATCGCCGATATCCTGGAGGGCGAGCTGGATGTCGTGCTGGTGCGCAAGCTCGGCGCGCCGGGCAACCCGGAATTCGCCATCGGTGCCGTCGGCGAGGGTGACCGAATCTGGCTCGAGGACACCGCCAATCGCTTCGGCGAGGCCGCGATCAACCGGGAAATCGAACGACAGCAGGCACTGATCGCGGAACGCCGCCAGCGCTATACGCCGGTGCGCGCGCCCATCGATCCTGCCGAGCGCATCGTCGTGGTGGTGGATGATGGCAGCGCCACCGGAGCGACCATGACAACCGCACTGGAAAGCCTGCGACCACGCGGCCCGGCGCGCCTGATCGCCGCCCTGGGCGTGGCGCCACCGGAAACCCTGGCACGGTTGGAACGTCTCGCCGACGAGGTGATCTGCCCCGAGGCACCGGCGCACTTTCGTGCCGTCGGCCAGTTCTACGCCGATTTCGAGCCGGTCGACGACGATGAAGTGATTCGCTTACTGGGCAGCCAGCCGGGATAAGAGCCCTCCCGCTCTTCAGCGGTAAGCGCCCTCAATATCCGTAATCCGCGTCGCCTGGCGGCCCAGCCCGTCATACAGGTCGAGCATGCGCTCGAGCCAGGCATAGACCGGATCGGCATTGGAGACCAGGTCGGCGCTGGAGACGCAACGCGCCCACATGAAGTTGCCGAAGACGATGTAGTCGGCCCCGCCCGGTGCCTCGCCATCGAGATACGGCGCCTCCGCGAGGCGTCCGCGCAACGGCTCCAGAGCGGTATCGAGCTGCGAAAGCCCCCTCACCGGCGAATGGAACTCCTCCAGGCTGCGGCCGAAGCGCTTCTCGCGGGACTCGCGGAAATAGGCGCGGTCGTCGGGATGAATGGCGCTGAGCAGATCCATGATGATGATGCGCAGCATCGCCGGTGCCAGGGAACGCTCGGCATAATGTGCAAAGAAACGCCCGCGCGCATCCGCCACGCCGTCACCCAGCAGCGGCGCCTCGGGATAGGTGCGGTCCAGGTAACGCAGGATCTCGTAGCTTTCGGGGACGACCGTCTCGCCATCGACGAGCACCGGCACCTTGTCATGATTGGCGAAGGCCAGGGCCTGCTTCTCGGTGAAGCGCCAGGGGCGCGTCTCGACATCGAGTCCCTTGTGGGCCAGGGCATAGCGTACCCGCCAGCAGTAGGGAGAAAAACGCAGCGCCTCGTCAAGGCCACAGAGATCGTAGAGCACCCGTGTCATGCCGACTCCTCGCATTCGATAAAGGGAAGTGCCGATAGTGCCAGCAGTTGTCCCCTCCCGCCAATGCAGCCAGCACGCCTCTTGTCCATTGGTATAGCCATTCGTACGCCACGACGGGGAAGCCGTGTTTGAAATGCCAGCCAACCCCTTGAATCGCCAGCCTGATGACGCCCACGGGATTCGACGGTCATCTCGTCGCAACTGGTAAGACCAATGATCCTGGAGTCGCCAGAGCCGTCAACAGCGCCTATCGTGGTACAGCATGACGGGACAGGGCGGCGATTCGGCCAAGGGCGGTCGCCGTGCTATCCACTCCATCGACCGCAAAAAACGGAAAATAATTCCATAGATTTATGATGCACTATTCCCTAGCATCGAGATCAGTGGATGCCATTCCGTGACACCGGAGCCACCATGAATCTCCTCTTCGACGAGCGACTCGACGGCGAGTTGCCCCGCCGCGACAAGGCGGAGGTGCTCGCCGAGCTGCAAACCGCCCTGCCGGGCATGACCCTGCTGCACCGCGAGGAGGACCTGCGTCCCTTCGAGTGCGACGGTCTGGCCGCCTATCGCGTACTGCCCATGCTGGTGGCCTTGCCCAGTGATCTCGATCAGGTCGTCACCCTGATGCGCCGTTGCCATGAGCTCGGCGTCCCCGTGGTCACGCGCGGCGCCGGCACCGGACTGTCCGGCGGTGCCCTGCCGCTGGAGCGCGGCGTGCTGCTGGTGATGTCGCGCTTCCAGCGCATCCTGAGCATCGATCCGGAGGCGCGCATCGCCCGCGTCCAGCCCGGCGTTCGCAACCTGGCCATCTCCGAAGCGGCGGCCCCCCACGGGCTCTACTACGCACCCGACCCGTCGTCGCAGATCGCCTGCTCCATCGGCGGCAACGTGGCCGAGAATGCCGGCGGCGTGCACTGCCTGAAGTACGGCCTGACGGTGCACAACGTGCTCGCCCTGGAGATCGTCACCCTCGAGGGCGAACGGATGCGACTCGGCGGCGAGGCCCTGGATGCCCCGGGCTTCGATCTGCTCGCGCTGTTCAACGGCTCCGAAGGCATGCTCGGCGTGGTGACCGAGGTTACCGTCAAGCTGCTGCCCAAGCCCGAGACGGCCAAGGTGGTGATGGCCAGCTTCGACGACGTCGGCAAGGCCGGCAAGGCGGTGGGCGACATCATCGCCGCGGGCATCGTCCCCGGCGGCCTGGAGATGATGGACAACCTGGCGATTCGCGCCGCCGAGGACTTCATCCACGCCGGCTACCCGGTGGAGGCGGAAGCGATCCTGCTCTGCGAGCTGGACGGCGTGGAGGCCGACGTGGACGACGACGTCGACACGGTACGCGGCGTGCTCGAAAGCGCCGGCGCCACCGATATCCGACTCGCCCGCGACGAGGCCGAGCGGGCGCGCTTCTGGTCCGGCCGCAAGAACGCCTTCCCGGCGGTGGGACGCATCTCGCCGGACTACTACTGCATGGACGGCACCATCCCGCGCCGCGCCCTGCCCGAGGTCCTCGGCACCATTGCCGAACTCTCCGCCGAGTACGGCCTGAGGGTCGCCAACGTCTTCCATGCCGGCGACGGCAACATGCACCCGCTGATCCTGTTCGACGCCAACCGCGAAGGCGAGCTCGAACGTGCCGAGGCCCTGGGAGGCCGGATACTCGAAGCCTGCGTGGCGGCCGGCGGTTCGATCACCGGTGAGCACGGCGTGGGGCGCGAGAAGATCAACCAGATGTGCGTCCAGTTCCCGACCGGCGAGCTGACCACCTTCCACGCCGTGAAGGCAGCCTTCGATCCGGTGGGCCTGCTCAACCCGGGCAAGAACATTCCCACCCTGGCCCGTTGCGCCGAGTTCGGTGCCATGCACGTGCACCACGGCGAGCTGCCACACCCCGAGCTGCCCCGTTTCTGAGGAGTCATCATGGCATCACAGCATCACTCCCTGCCGGACCGGGACATCAGCGAGGCACTCGGCGAGCGCATCCGCCGCGCCGATGCCGAGGGCACGCCGCTGCGTATCGTCGGCGGCGACACCAAGGCCTTCCATGGCCGGCCCGTCACTGGCGAGACACTCTCCACCCGCGAGCACTGCGGCATCACCCGCTATGACCCGGTGGAATTGATCGTCTCGGTCCGCGCCGGCACGCCCCTGGCCGAGCTGGAAGCGCGCCTCGACGAGCAGGGGCAACGGCTACCCTTCGAACCACCTCACTTCGGCGACACCGCCACCGTCGGCGGCATGGTCGCCAGCGGTCTGTCGGGGCCGCGCCGCCCCTGGGCCGGAAGCGTGCGCGACTTCGTGCTGGGCATCCGCCTGATCGACCGACACGGCGAATCGCTGCGCTTCGGCGGCGAAGTGATGAAGAACGTGGCCGGTTACGACCTGTCGCGGCTGATGGTCGGTGCCCAGGGCAGCCTCGGCCTGCTCGCCGAAGTCTCCCTGAAGGTACTGCCGAAGCCGGCCGCCCAACGCAGCCTGCGCCTCGAGATGCCCCTCGCCGAAGCCCGCCGTCGCCTCGTCGAATGGGGCCAAAAGCCGCTGCCGATCACCGCCGCCACCTGGTTCGACGGCGCCCTCCATATCCGCCTGGAAGGTGGCCCCGGCTCGGTCGAGGCCACGGGCCAACGACTCGGCGGCGACGCCCTGGACGACGCCTTCTGGGCGTCGCTACGGGAACAGCACCTGGACTTCTTCACTCGGCAGGACGATCCGCGGTCACTGTGGCGGCTCTCGCTTCCCCAGCAGGCGCCCGCGCCCGAGCTGGAGGATGTCGACGAGGCCACCATGCTTCACGACTGGGCGGGCGCCCAGCGCTGGCTGCGCAGCGCCGCGCCGGACGAGAGCGTGCATGCCGAGGCGGTGCGCCTGGGCGGCCACGCCACGCGCTGGACAGCCGGCACCGACAGCCCCTTCACGCCTCTGTCGCCGGTGCTTGCCAAGTACCACCGGCGGCTCAAGGCCGAGCTCGACCCCAACGGCATCTTCAATCCCGGGCGACTCTACGCGGAGCTTTGACATGCAGACCCATTTCACCGAGCAAGACCTGGAGCAGCCGCATCTCCGCGAGGCGGAGCGGGTCCTGCGCACCTGCGTGCACTGCGGCTTCTGCAACGCTACTTGCCCCACCTACCAGTTGCTGGGCGACGAACGCGACGGCCCGCGCGGCCGCATCTACCTGATGAAGACGCTGCTGGAGAGCCGCGACGACGACCATCAGGCCACCGAGGAGACGCGGCTGCACCTGGACCGCTGCCTCAGTTGCCGCAACTGCGAGACCACCTGCCCTTCCGGCGTGGAATATCACAAGCTGCTCGACATCGGCCGCGCCGAGATCGAGCGCCGCGTGCCACGCAAGGCCGGCGAACGTGCCCTGCGTTTCGGTCTGCGCAAGGCGCTGGTCGATCCCCGGCGCTTCCGGGCCCTGCTCAAGCTCGGCCTGACCTTCAAGCCAGTGGTACCCGGTACGCTCAAGCAAAAGCTGCCCGCCACGCCGGTGGACGCCGGCATCCGACCCGAGGGGCGGGACCACGAGCGCCAGATGCTGATCCTCGAAGGATGCGTCCAGCCCAGTCTGTCGCCCAACACCAATGCCGCCACCGCGCGCGTGCTTGACCGGCTCGGCATCGGCCTGACGCCGGCCCCCGAGGCCGGCTGCTGCGGCGCCGTCGACTTCCATCTCGACGCCCAGGACGCCGGCCGCGACCGGGCGCGGGCCAATATCGACGCCTGGTGGCCGCATATCGAAGCCGGCTGCGAGGCCATCGTCCAGACCGCCAGCGGCTGTGGCGCCTTCGTCAAGGAATATGGCGAGATGCTCGCCCATGATCCGGCCTACGCCGACAAGGCCGCCCGCGTCAGCGCCCTGGCCAGGGACCTGGTGGAAATCCTCGAGGACGAGCCGCTCGACGGCCTGTCACTCGAGAACAACGGGCGGCTCGCCTTTCACTGCCCCTGCACCCTCCAGCATGCCCAACGGCTCGGTGGCCATGTCGAGGGCCTGCTCGCCCGGCTCGGTTTTCAACTGACGCCGGTACGCGACGCCCACCTCTGCTGTGGCTCGGCGGGCACCTACTCCATCACGCAACCGACGCTTGCCACCCAACTGCGCGACAACAAGCTCGACGCCCTGGAAGAAGGCCGACCAGACGTCATCGCGACGGCCAATATCGGTTGCCAGAGCCACCTCGCCGGTGCCGACCGCACGCCGGTACGACACTGGATCGAACTCGTCGACGAAGCGTTGTCATGACAAAGCACCCAACCAGGCCATGAGCCCTTAGCTCTTGATTCAATACAACCACAAGGAGTCATTCATGAAGACCAAAGCCATTCTCGGCCTCGCCGAGGTCAACACCATTCTCGACGCCGCCCAGCGCGAGGCCGAAGCCAACCAGTGGACCATCACCGTGGCCGTGGCCGACGACAGCGGTGAGCTGCTCGGCCTGCGCCGGCTCGACGGCGCCTCGCCGATGACCGCCATGATCAGCGCCCGCAAGGCGCGTACCGCCGCCCTCAGCCACAAGGAAACCCAGTTCTTCGAGAACATGATCAACGAGGGACGCACCGCCTTTCTTTCCGCACCGCTGGAAGGGCTGCTCGAAGGCGGCGTGCCGGTGGTCATCGACGGCCAGGTGATCGGCGCCGTCGGCGTCTCCGGCGTCAAGGCCGACCAGGATGCCCAGGTGGCGAAATCCGGCATCGCCGCAGTGCTATGACCGCTGGTCGGCGCTCGCGTGAATCGCTAAGCTGAAACCTGGACAGCGAACATATCTTCAGGAGGCCTGACATGGCAGGCGGCTGGGCAAAAGACGGTGGCGTGCAGGAACAGATCGAAAGCACGGTCGACGACGCCGTACGGCGTTCGCGCAGCCGCCTGCCGAGCGGTGCAAGCCTCAGCCACTGCGAGGAATGCGACGCCCCGATCCCCGAGGCGCGCCGGGAAGCGGTGCCCGGCGTGCGCCTGTGCATCGATTGCCAGGCCGAACGCGACAAGCGGGACAGCGCCACCAGCGCCTTCAACCGCCGCGGCAGCAAGGACAGTCAGCTCCGCTGAATCAGCGACGCGCCCTGCCGACGTCACCGATTCGCCATCACCCAGTCGAGAAAGGCCCGCTTGGCCGGGGCCTCATCACTCGGATCGACATCGATGAGTCCGTAGCCGCAGGACGTTGCCACCCTGAGGTGGCTCAGTCCCACCAGCATGTCGCGCTCGATCAAGTCATCCACCAGTCCCTTCCAGCCGAGCCCCACGCCCTGACCGGCAATCGCCGCCTGAATCAACAACGTGTAGTTGTTGAAGATCAACTCCGATGACTCGCCGTAGGCCATGCCGGCCAGGCGTTCGAAGTAACTCGGCCAGTCCAGCCAGCCCTGGCCCTGGTCGGCCGTCAGCGTCAACAAGGGCAACTCGGCGAGCCGCGTCGGATCCTCAATGGCCCCATGCATCTCGAGAAACCCCGGGCTGCAGACCGGGAAGACGTCCTCGTGAAACAGGCGCGGCCTGTCTTCCAACGTCCGGGCGTCGCAGAACGCGATCGCCACATCTGCCTCTTGCCCGCGCCAGTCCACTCCTCCCTGGTTGGTCATGATGCGCACATCGATATGCGGATGATCGCGCCGAAACGCCGGCAAGCGGGGCATCAGCCAATACGATGCCAGGGAAAAGTCGGTCAGGATGTTCAACCGGGGATTGCGGTGCCGTTGCTGCAACTGCTCGATGGTCTTCTCCATGAGGGAGAAGCCTTCCCGAACGCTGGCGAAGAGCGACTGGCCAGGCTCGGTCAATCTCACCCCTCGGTACACCCGATCGAACAGGCGCAAGCCGAGCTGCTCCTCGAGGGCGCGAATCTGCTGACTGATGGCCGACTGCGTGGAACGCAGTTCCCGGGCCGCGGCGGTGAAGCTCAGATGCCGGGCAGCCGACTCGAAGACGCGCAAGCTGTTCGGCGAGACTTTCCTGTCCAGCAATGACATTCCCTCAGCTAATACATGACATAAAAAAACACCGAGTTTACAGAGTAAAGCATTAGTAGAGAGACTGACAGCATGCTATCCCCCACCATGACCGGGAGCCCAACAATGACTGCTCGTCAGCCCAATATCCTGTTCTTGATGGCCGATCAGATCGCCGCCCCCTCGCTGCCCTTCTACGGCCACCCCGTCGTCAAGACGCCCAACCTGTCGCGCCTGGCCAGCGAAGGTGTGGTATTCGACTCGGCATACTGCAATAGCCCGCTATGCGCCCCATCGCGTTTCGTTCTGATGGCGGGCCAGTTGCCATCGCGCATCGGCGCCTATGACAATGCTGCCGACCTGCCGGCCGATACCCCGACCTTCGCCCACTATCTTCGCGATGCCGGCTACCTCACCGCGCTATCCGGCAAGATGCACTTCTGTGGCCCCGACCAGTTGCATGGCTTCGAGGAGCGCCTGACCACCGACATCTATCCGGCCGACTACGGCTGGTACGTCGACTGGGAGAACTTCGACAAACGCCCCAGCTACTACCACAACATGTCATCGGTCATTCAGGCCGGGCCCTGCGTGCGCTCCAATCAACTCGACTTCGACGATGAAGTGACCTTTCGCGCCCAACGCTTCCTCTACGACTACGCCCGCAATGGAGAGCAGCGCCCCTTCTGTCTGACGGTCTCGCTGACGCACCCGCACGACCCCTACACCATTCCCCGGGAATACTGGGATCGCTACGAGCATGACGAAATCGACATGCCAAGCGTTCCCTATTCGCGCGATCTGATGGACCCTCACTCCCAACGGCTGCGCTATATCTATCAGCTCGACGAAAACACGCTCGACGAAGCGCAGATCCGCAATGCACGACACGCCTATTACGGGGAAATCAGCTACGTCGACGATCAACTGGGCAAGGTGCTCAAGGCACTCGAGGAAACCGGACTGGACGAGGACACCATCATCGTCTTCTCCGGCGATCATGGCGACATGCTTGGTGAGCGGGGTCTCTGGTTCAAGATGAGCTGGTTCGAGCGTTCGGCACGCGTCCCCATGCTCGTGCATGCCCCCAAGCGATTTTCCCCTGGCCGGGTCAGCCAGTCGGTCTCCACCGTCGACCTGTTGCCGACCTTCGCCGAGCTTGGCAACGGCGGTGAAGCCCCCGACTATGCGGTTCCCCTGGATGGCCGCAGCCTGCTCCCCCACCTGACGGGCCGGGGCGGTCACGACGAAGTGATCGGCGAATACTGCGGCGAAGGCGCCATCGCCCCCCTGCTGATGATTCGTCGCGGACGCTACAAGTTCGTCCATTCGGCACCCGACCCGGACCAGCTCTTCGATCTCGAGACCGATCCCCTGGAACTGACCAACCTGGCCGAATTGGATGACTATCGGGAGCTGCGCCAGGAATTCCGCGAGGAAGTGGCCCGGCGCTGGAATCTCGATGAGTTCTACGACCAGGTAGTCGATAGCCAGCGTCGTCGCAAGCTGATCGCCCGATCGCTCATGAAAGGCAAGGTGACGACCTGGGATCATCAGCCGCAATTCGATGCCAGCACCCAGTACATGCGCAATACTATCGACCTGGACGATCTCGAGGCACGTTCACGCTTTCCGACCCCCGACACCGCTCCGGCATGAGGGGGTCACCGGCCGCCCCGGGCCAGCCCTGTTCGACGACAACGATGCCATCGATACCGTGATAACAAGATGAGAGGCATTCAACATGACACGACATCCAGCAACAACAAGTCGCACTCATCCGCCCATCTTCCTGGGACCGCCTGCCGGCCAACCTGCATGTGACTCCACTGCCGGTCAGAGGAGGAGTCTCCCATGAGCATTCCAAGCGACCCGACGCCTCCTGCAGTGACAAGCGACATGCAGACGGATTACGTCGTCGGCCAGGACAATATCCAGGGGCGACTGGGCCCCTTCGGCTTCGATATCCACAACCGGGTCTTCGTCGTCTCGGCGCTGGCCTCGATCATTTTCATCGTCCTCACCCTGCTGTTTCCGCAGCAGGCAGGCAGCATCTTCCAGTCCATCGTCAGTTTCTCCACCGGCACCCTGGACAGCTACTTCATGATCGTGGTGGACGGCTTCATCCTGTTCTGCCTGGCGCTGGTCGTACTGCCCTACGGCAAGGTCCGCCTGGGCGGGCCCGATGCCCGCCCCGATCATGGCTATCTGTCCTGGTTCGCGATGCTGTTCGCGGCCGGCATCGGTATCGGGCTTTTGTTCTTCGGCGTGCTGGAGCCGGTCTACCACGCCAATGTCTCTCTGCCGCTGGGCATTGCCTCTCCCTTTGGCGCCGACGGGGCACTGAATCCGAACGCTATCGCCGACGCCACCGCCATGGGGCTGGCCGGCACCTACCTGCACTGGGGTATCCATGGCTGGGCCGTCTATGTGGTGATGGCGCTGGCACTGTCCATCTTCACCTACAACAAGGGCCTGCCCTTCTCCATTCGCTCGGCGTTCTTCCCGATCCTCGGCGAGCGCGTCTGGGGCTGGTGGGGCCACGCCATCGATATCCTGGCGGTGTTCTCCACCCTGTTCGGCCTGGCCACCTCGCTCGGCCTAGGCGCCCAGCAGGCCAACGCCGGAATGAACTTCGTCTTCGGCCTGGACGTCAATGCGACCACCCAGGTCATCGTCATCGTGCTGGTCACGGCGGTCGCGCTGGTCTCGGTGTGGCGCGGACTCGAGGGCGGCGTGAAGAAGCTCTCCGAGATCAACATGGTCATGGCCGTACTGTTCTTCTTCTTCGTGCTGTTCGCCGGCCCGACCCTGGCGGCACTGAGCGGCTTCTGGACCGGCCTTGAGACCTACGTCACGGAGTTCATGCCGCTGTCGGCGCCCTTCGGCCGCGAGGACGATGCCTATCGCCAGGCCTGGACCATCTTCTACTGGGCCTGGTGGGTCAGTTGGGCCCCCTTCGTCGGCATGTTCATCGCCCGCGTCTCGCGGGGCCGTACGGTGCGCGAGTTCGTGATCTGCGTGCTGCTGATCCCGAGCCTGTTCATCTTCATCTGGATGGGCGTGTTCGGTGCCACGGCCCTCGATCAGCTCTATGCCAACCCGGCCGGCAGCCTGGTCAAGGAATACGTGATCGACAACTACAGCCCCGAGCTGTCGCTGTTCGGCATGCTCAACGAGCTGCCGCTGTCGGGCCTGATGTCGACCCTGGGCATCATCCTGGCGCTGATCTTCTTCGTCACCTCGTCGGACTCCGGCTCGCTGGTGATCGACACCATCACCGCCGGTGGCAAGATCGATGCCCCCCGGCCCCAGCGCATGTTCTGGGCGGCGGTGGAAGGCCTGATCGCCATCGTGCTGCTGCTCGGCGGCGGGCTGTCGGCACTCCAGGCGGGGGTGACGGCAACGGCGATACCTTTCTCCATCGTGATGATTCTGATGTGCTACTCGATCATCAGGGCACTCAACGGCGAGTTGCGCCAACTGCGCCGCCAGGCCGCCTGACGTCATCACTCGCCTCCCTTAGCACTCTCATCGATTCCCCCGTATCATCGAAACACCATTTCCGGGCCCCGACGAACGGGGCCCCGTTTCGTCGCATCAGGGTCGTCATGCCGTTACTTCTCTTCCTGCCGCCACTCGGCGCCGTGCTGATCTGGTCGGGCAACATGACCATCAACCAGCTCACCGTCGGCGCCATCGCGCCAAGCAGCATCGCCTTTCTCCGCTGGTTGCTGGCACTCGCGGTCCTCACGCCCTTCGTCGCACCCGCCGCCTGGCGGTATCGCGACACCCTGCGTCGCGAGTGGCCCAAGCTGGCCGTGCTCGGCCTGCTGGGCATGGGACTCTGGCAGGGGCTCGCCTATGTCGCCGCCGAAACCACCTCGGCCACCAACATGGGCATCCTCGCCGCCATGGTGCCACTGCTCACCGTGCTGCTCAGTGCGCTGATCCTGCGGGAGCCGCCGAGCGTCGGCGGTATCCTCGGCGGGCTGTTCGCTCTCTGCGGCGTCGCCCTGCTGCTGGGACACGGCAATCCTCTGTCACTGCTCGAGCTCGAGATCGCCAGCGGCGATGCACTGATGCTGGTCGCGGCGACCTGCTATGCCCTCTACGGGGTGATGCTCAAGCGCTGGCCGCTCGAGCTGCCGCCCTGGGTCCTGCTCTACGGCCAGGTGATCTGCGCCGTGCTGATCCTGCTGCCGCCTTACCTGCTCGGCCCCATGACTCCGGTCACCTCGAGCAACGCCGGCCTCATTGCCTATGCCGGCATTCCGGCCTCCATCGTCACGACCTACCTGTGGATGCTGGCCATCCGTCGTATCGGCGCCAGTCGCGCCAGCATCTTCATCAATCTGATGCCGCTGTTCAGCGCCCTCATCGCCATGGCCGTCCTCGGCGAACGACTCGCCCTGTTCCATGTCTTCGGCGGCGCCCTGGTGCTCGCCGGTGTCATCATGGCGCAGACCCTGACGTCGCCCTTGGGCCGCACCGCCCCGGCACCTAACGACGCGCCGGGACGCCGGCCATGACGCTGGAGGTGCGACCTGCCAGGCATGCTAGACTGCCCTTTCGCCGCCTCGACAGGATAAAGGACGCGCCATGTCTCTCGATGATCTCCATCTCAACCTGCGCAACCTGACGCCGGATGACTATCCCCAGCTCAAGACGCTGATGGACGCCGTCTACGACGATCTCGGCGGCGCCTGGCCGGAACACACCATGGAGCGGCTGATCGAGGAGTTTCCGGACGGCCAGATCGGCATCGAGGACGATGGACGCCTGGTCGGCGTGGCACTGACGGTACGGGTGGATTACGACGACTTCTCCAACCCTCACCAGTACGACGACCTGATCGGCCAGCGCGAGATCATCCTCAACGATGCCGAAGGCGACGCCATGTACGGCCTCGATGTGCTGATCCATCCGGCCTATCGCGGCTATCGGCTGGGCCGACGCCTCTACGAGGCTCGCAAGGAGCTGTGCCGCTCGATGAACCTGCGGGCGATCCTCGCCGGCGGGCGCATCCCCCAATACCACCAGTACGCCGATGAGCTGTCGCCCACCGAGTACATCGACAAGGTGGCCCGCAAGGAAATCCACGATCCCATCCTGTCGTTCCAGTTGGCCAACGACTTCCAGGTCAAGCGGCTGCTGCGCAAGTATCTGCCAGAGGACGAGAAATCCCAGGGCTACGCCACCCTGCTGGAGTGGAACAACATTCTCTTCGAGCCGGCGGAGCGGGTGCTCGAGACACGCCGCACCCAGGTTCGCGTCGGCGCGGTACAGTGGCAGATGCGCGAATTCGCCTCGGTGGAGGCGGTGCTGCAGCAGGTGGAATATTTCGTCGATGCCCTGGCCGACTACCAGAGTGACTTCGCCGTCTTTCCGGAGCTGTTCAACGCGCCGCTGATGGGCCTGCAGGATCGCGCCGCCCAGCAGGACCAGCTGGCCGCCATCCGCTTTCTGGCCGGCTTCACCGAACGCTTCAAGACCGAACTGTCGCGCATGGCGGTCTCCTACAACATCAACATCGTGGCCGGCTCGATGATCGAGGTCGCCGAGGATGACCACCTCTACAACGTCGCCTATCTCTGCCATCGCGACGGCACTGTCGAGCGCCAGGCCAAGCTGCACATCACGCCCCAGGAACGCCGCGACTGGGTGATCGAAGGCGGCGAAGAGCTGCAAGTCTTCGAGACCGACGCCGGCCGGGTCGGCATCCAGATCTGCTACGACGTGGAATTTCCCGAACTCTCGCGGCTGCTGGCCGACCAGGACATGGACATCCTCTTCGTGCCCTTCTGGACCGACACCAAGAACGGCTACCTGCGGGTGCGCCACTGCGCCCAGGCCCGGGCCATCGAGAACGAGTGCTACGTGGTGCTGTGCGGCAGCGTCGGCAACGTGCCGTCCATCGAGAACCTCGACGTCCAGTACGCCCAATCCTCGGTGTTCTCGCCCTCGGACTTTTCATTTCCCCACGATGCGGTGCTCGCCGAGACCACCCCCAACACCGAGATGATCATGTTTTCCGACCTCGACCTGAACCGCCTCAAGGTGGTGCGCAACGAGGGCTCGGTGACCAATCTCAAGGACCGCCGCCAGGACCTGTTCGACCTGCGCTGGCGCGACTGGTCCTGGAAATCCGGTGGCCGTACCGGCGTGGAGGAAGGCTGACACCGTGCTGCAACGTCTGCGACGCTGGCGTGCCGCACGTTTCGAGGCGCGCCACCCCTTCCCCGAGCACGACTGGCGGGAGGCTCGGGCCAGGTTGCCGCTGCTCGCCGCCCTGCCCGCCGACCTGGCCGATCGACTGGGCCACCGGGCCTGGCGTTTCGTGCACGACAAGCGCCTGAGCCTGCATCCCGACCTGGTGGCCGAACACGTCGAGTTCGACGCTCCCGCGCGCCTGGCCCTGGCGGCCCAGGCCTGCCTGCTGACCCTTGGCTGGAACGAGCGCGACCATCGCGACGCCCTGGCCGGCGTGCACGAGATCCTGATCCTGCCCGAGGCCTTTCACCGCCGGGTCGAAGAGATGGATGAATTCGGCGTGATGCATGAGTACGACGACGAGCGCGCCGGCGAGACCTCGCACCAGGGGCCAGTGGTGGTCGCCTACCCGGACCTGATGGCCAGCGGTGGCCTGAACGGCTTCAATGTGCTGATCCACGAGTTGTCCCACAAGCTGGACATGGGCAACTCCCTGGATGCCGACGGCTATCCGCCGCTCTCGGGCGACATGGCCCCCCAGGAATGGCACCGCACCTTCTCCGCCGTCTGGGACGATCTTCAGGCACGCCTCGCACGCGGCGAGGCCACGCCCATCGACGACTATGCCGCCAGCCATCCCGGCGAATGCTTCGCGGTCTCCTGCGAATACTTCTTCACCGCACCCCGCATACTGCACGAGGCCTATCCGGCCCTCTACGACCTGCTGTCACGCTATTTTCGGCAGGATCCGCTGTCCTGCCACACCGGGACCGCTCCTGCCGACCGCACCTGAATGCCCGGCCGTCAATCGTCGGCCCGGGGCCACGCCAGGCAGACTTCCAGGCCATGGGGCTGCCGGTTGTCCAGCGTCAGACGGGCCCCCTGACGCTCGACCAGTTCCGCCACGATGGAAAGTCCCAGACCGCTACCGGTAGTACGTTGATCGGTCCCGCGCCGGAAGCGCTCGGTGACGGTATCCAGCAAGTCGTCGGAAATACCCGGTCCCGTGTCGCGGACCCTGAGCACGGCCGAGTCATCGACTTCCGACAACTCTATCTCCACACGACCGGAGGCCGGCGTGTAGCGCAGCGCATTATCCAAGAGGTTACGCACCAGAATTCCCGCCTCGGCAGCATCGGCCCTGATCGGCAATGCCTGCACACCCTTCACCGTCACCTGCTGGTCGCGACTCTCGGCCCAGGGCCACAGCTCGGCCACCATTTCCAGCACCAGGGGATAAAGATCGAGCGTCTGCGCCTGCCTGTTTTCCCGGCGATCCAGGCGGGCCAGCGTCAGCAGTTGCTCGACCACCCGCTGCAGGCGTTCAACGCCCTGATACGCCTTTTCGAGAGAATCTCTTTCGCCCGAACGCGCATTATCGAGATGGATCTTCAAGCCGGCCAAGGGCGTGCGCAGCTCATGGGCGGCATCCGCCGTGAAGCGGCGTTCTCGCTCGAGCGTCTCGCGCAAGCGGGCAATGAATTCGTTGATCGCCTTGCGAAGCCCCGTCAGCTCCCTTGGCACCTCGACATCGAGAAAGGCCAGCTCGCGTTCACCACGGCTGGCGACCTGTCGGGACAACGAGCCGATGGGACGCAGGCCACGCCGAACGATCCAGCCCATGGCAAGCAGCAGGATCGGCAGGGCCAGCAGCATGGGCACGAAATTGCCAAGCGTCACCTTGCGCTCCAGTTCCTGCATGAATGACGCCTTGACGCCCGAGCGAATCCAGGTCCGGCTCGACTCGTCGAACATCGAGAAGACCCGCCATTTTTCGCCACCGTAATCCACCCAGGCATAGCCCTCTTCTTCGGGCGCAGGAAAGGGGCCGGCATCGCTCCATACGGCACCCATCAGCAGGGGCGAACCATCCTGGTGCCAGAACCCCACCGACAGCTTTCTTTCTTCATGGTGGTAGAGCTCGGCATTCGCCGAATCCACGTCCGACAGGGGCTGACCATCCTGGTAGAAACGCGCGAAATGCCCGGGCTGGGTCAGTCGTTCGGCAATCCGGCGATAGGTCTCCGTCGATGTGTCACCTTCCATCAGGCCGGCCACGACCCGGCTCTGCAGGCTCAACTGGGCGTCGAGAATCTCTTCGGTCTCATGGGCCGTGATCAAGTAGGCGGCCGTGACGACAAGCAGGGTCGCCCCCGCTATCACCAGGGCCATGGTGCGTGTCAGATAGCGACGTATCGAGGTCATTCGCTTGCGGTATCCAGGCGGTAACCGACACCGCGCACCGTGGCGATCAGATGCCTGTCGAGCTTCTTGCGCAAGTGATGGACATGCACTTCCACGGCATTGGATGCCACTTCATCCTCCCAGCCATACAGCAGATCCTCCAGGTGCGGTCGGGTCATCACCCGGCCTGGATGACGCGCCAGTTCCAGCAGCAGGGCATACTCGCGACGGGTGAGCGAGATGTCGTTTCCCTGCCAGGAGACACGGTGCCGAGCCTCGTCGATACATAGCTCGCCCACCTCGAGCAGGCGAGATGAACGTCCCTCGGCACGGCGCATGATGACCCGGAGACGCGCCAGCAGCTCCTGAAGATCGAAGGGCTTGAGCACATAGTCATCGGCTCCACCATCCAGGCCGGAAATGCGCGACTCGACCGCATCGCGGGCCGTCAGTATCAGTACCGGCAAGGAGCCGGCATGTCGAATCTTGTCCAGCACTTCCATGCCGTCGATATCCGGCAGGCCCAGATCCAGAATGACCGCCGAAAAATCATCATGGCGGATTGCCGCAATGCCATCCCTGCCGGTTTCCAGCCAGTCGACGGCATATCCTTCCCGCTGCAGGGCAGTCCTGATGCCATCGCCCAGCAAGGGATCGTCTTCCACAAGCAGCACCCGCATACATGCCTCGTTCCCAATACCGAAAAGCGCAGGAGAAGCCAATGACGGCTTCCCGGCTTCTGCTCCACGCCGAGCCCTTCGATCCGCTCATGCAAACAGGTGAAAGCCGGTGAGCGTCGCCAGGCTGGATAATAGCAGGCTATTCGTGGACTCCAGCAACTCTTCCGGATGCGTCATGCCAGGCGCTACCAGAACGACCGCCACGGCTCCCAGGCTGGCCAGCCCCAGCGGCAGGTCCACCAACGACCAACCCGGGCCCCATTGCCCTGCCGCCAGCAGCAACGTGCCTACCAGGACCAACACGCCCACCTGCCAGCTTTCCTTTGTCAGCCATGAATCGCGAGTGCCCATTGCCAGCGTTCTCATGATGCAGTCTCCTCGGGAAGCATCGGTTCTCCACGCGAGGGACACTACGGATACATTCTTAAGGTTTGCTTAATCGACCAGCGGGCTCCGCCGACACCGCTCCCCGACAGCCCTGGGAAATGTCCAGCCGAGGATCCCGGCTGCGACTTTCGACACCCAGCAGGCCAAGCAGGCTATGAAAGAGATGATCATGGCTGAGCCCCTGGGCAGCGTGCCGGGCCAGACAGTCTCGCTGAAGTCCGACAGAACGCTCGAACGCCGGGGATGACCACCAGATCATGGGCACCCGGGTCTGTTCCTCCGGGGCAATGGCATAGGGCAATCCATGCAGATAGATGCCGTTTTCGCCCAGCGATTCGCCATGATCGGAGACATACAACAGAGCGCTGGCCATCGAGGCGTGGCGTTCCAGGACCCCGATCAGCTGGTCCAGGACACTATCGGTATAAAGGACCGCATTGTCGTAACTGTTCACGATGGCCTCGCGAGAACACTCCGCCAGATCGGCCTTGTCGCAGGCAGGCGTGAAGGCCCTGAAGGCATCGGGGTAGCGCCGGTAATAGCTGGGGCCATGATTGCCGAGCTGATGCAGCACGATCACCGTGTCGGAATTCAGCGAGGCGATGCGTTTCTTCAACTCCTCGACCAGGACGCCGTCGAGACAAGTGTCCCCATCACAGAGCGATGGATAGGCGTCGGGCGCCGGCGCGTATTGTTCGACGCCACGACAGACGCCCTTGCACCCCGACTGATTGTCGATCCACATGACCCGATAGCCTGCGCGTTGCAGCACATCCAGCAGCGATTCGTGGCTGCGAATGTAGCGCTCGTCGTAATCGGCCTTGCCGATGGGGGAGAACATGCAGGGCAAGGATACCGCCGTGCTGGTCCCGCAACTCGTCACTTCGCCCACGTTCAGGACGTCTCGCTTCGCCAGGCGGGGCGTCGTCTGGCGCGAATAACCGGAAAGCCCCCAGTCGGCTGCCCGCACGGATTCGCCCACCACCAGCACCAGAAGACGCGGTTTGTCGGTGCCGCTGGCCAGCCGATGGGCATCCTCGCCGACAGGCAGGCGTTCCTCCGGCAACGGCTCCTCGGCTGTCATCACCCGTTCGGTCGAGACGATGGCATTGCCCGGCGTGACCAGGTAGCGCAGCTCATGATGGTTGCGCATCAGGGACGACAGGCTCTGGAAGGAAATCAGCAGCGCCACGATCGACACGCCGACACCACCCGCCAGCCACAGCAGCGACATGGCCAGACCGCGCCTCCAGGTACGCCGCCTCAACGGCCAGAACCATACGACCCATATCGGCAGCCCGGCATACAGCAGCAGATGGAGCGCCAGCCCCGACGTCAGCAGCTCGTCGGCCTCCCGAGTGTCCGTCTGCAGCACATTGTCGATCATGTGGGTATCGAAATAGGTCCCGTAGTGACCGGTGAAATAGCTGATCGCCGCCGCCATCAGCAGCAGAATCGACAGTAACGGCCTGACACTGAACCGATTGATCCACGGCACCACAACCACGAATTGCAAGGCGGTCATGAGCACGCCGTCACTCAGCAACCGAGCCCAATCGGCGAGGCTCGCCACCGGCTGCGCGCCGAATGTCGATGACCAGAACCGCCCATTGTAGAACAGCGTGAATGCCAGGCAGGCCGCCAGGGTGAGCGCCTGCGGCGACAAGGCCGGCAGCCGCTCTCGCACGGCCCACCATTTTGCGAGCGGCCCGCCCCCGGCATGTCCGAATACTCCGAGCGGGCGCTTCATGTCAGACCGACCTCTGCATCCATCGGGGCAGATGGGCGACACGGCAGGGCTTTTACCGCGTCATGCGATCGCTCACGCCTCGCTCCGGGGGAGACCAGTTCGGCGACCCTTGCCGGTGCCGGCCGAAACAACACCCTATCTTCCGGCCCTCGGGGCGTGAACTTGCGGGAACCGTCGACATTGAGCAGTGCCACCACGGGAACGCCCAGAGCGACCGCCATGTGCATGGGCCCCGTATCCGGCGTGATCAGCCGTGACAGATTGGCCAGCAAGGCAGCGCAGCAACGCAGGGAAACGGCTGGCACCACACGACCATGAAAGCCGCAGGCCTGTTCCAGCCGGGCGCGACCAGCCTCCTCTTCCGGCCCCAGCAGCACCAGATAGGGCTGTCGGCGACGCTCGAGTTCACCCAGCAGTGCCTGCCAGAAGCTGAACGGAAAACGCTTGTCCAGGTGACCGCCGACGAAGATGCCGACGGGCGACGTTGAATCGCCTGCCCCGGCCAGGGACGCGGCGGCAGCTCGCTCCCGTGCGGATATCACCATCCAGGGGCGAGGTTCCCACGCAAGACCCAGCGACGCCGCCAGGGCACTCCCCCACTCATAGGCGTGACCGCGGGACACATCACCGACCCAGTCATAACTCGCTTCCAGCCGGCCGCGTTGCCCGAGAGTCCGGCGAGCGCCGCAAAGACGCATGCACAGCCAACTGGTGAGAGAGCCCTCGCCGACCTGGATGGCAAGATCATAGTCACGTCGACGCAACCGCATCAGCAACTGCAGCAGTCGCCAGGGCCGAAGCGGCATGGAGCGACTCAAGGCGTGATATCGGGCAAGCGGCATCCCCTCGAAGAGCGCGCGGGTCGTGTCCGCTCCCAGGTAATCGATCTCGATATCCGCTCGGCTCTCAGTCAATGCCTGGATGAAGCGAGCCCCGATCACGGCATTGCCGATGCGAAAATTGGGCCTTACCAGCAGGACACGCTGCACACCCTTCAATGTCTCCGGTCCCGCCGCCCGAGCATTACCGCCACGCCGGGAGAGCAGCCTGAAGCACCAGGCCTTGGCGCTTCTTTCGAGCGTCTTGCCCAGTCGTCTCATCCGTTCATTGCGGCGAATCGCCGTCAGCAGATACATGCAGTCGCTCCCGAAAAACCGTCACGACCACAGCATCCAGACGAATGCTTAACCCACTCTTAACGCCCTGCGATTCAGGGTTGACCGATTCCTGCACCCGAAACGCAAAACCCCCGGCCATGGCCGGGGGCGAAACGCGTGGTACAGCGTGATGACCCTAGAGGGTCATGAAGGGAGCGGACTCACCATCGGTAAACCGATAGACATCCCAGTCATCCTGCTTCTGACCGGGCATGCCAGGCGTGCCGATCGGCATGCCGGCGAGTCCGATGCCATCGGCATCGGGGCGCTGCTCATACAATGCCTCCAGGGCCTCCATGGGCACATGTCCTTCGATCCAGTAGTTGCCCATTTCGATGGTATGGCAAGCCCCGAGACCATATGGCACGCCAGCGGCCGACTTGATCTCGTTCAAATCGGCATCGTCGACGATGGTCACGTCGACGCCCATTTCCTCGAGATGCCGAGCATAGTCATCGCAGCAGCCACACTGCGGGTTCTTGTAGAGTGTCGCCGCGTCGGGCAAGGCGGCATGAGCCAAGGAAGGGCCCGCCAGCAGTGCACTGGACAGCATCAGGGAAGCGATTCGGCGGTTCATGAGCGAACTCCTCGGTCGGACTGGGAACGGGGCATGAAGAGATACTTGATCAGGGCCGCGATGCCCAGGCCAAGCAGCGCAAGAACGGCAAGGGGCATTATCCAGCTCAGCCAGCCCATGGCACTCATCATGGAAAAACATTCGTTGGTCGTCATGGCATGACCCTCGACGAACGTACATTGAACATATCGGCGGCAGACGCGCCACCGAGCAATGGTCGGTCGTGCGGTCAGGCTCTGGGAGGGCGACGAGGAGGCTGGGGGATATGATCGATCATTGCCGGCGCAGGGCCGCTAGCCAGCGGCTCGGCTCGCGTGTCCGGCAATGCGGCGTGGGTCGGCACGGGGGAGCAGACAACGCAGCCCGGCTCGTCATCGACATCGCTCGGGGTGGCCTGGGCCATGATGCAGTCTGCGGCACATGCCGCCATGGCAGGCGTCGCCAGGCTCGGGCTCAGCACGACCAGCACGAGGAGCAGCGCCAGCAGGCGGCTCCCTCGCGTGCGATGTCGTAACGTCTCAAGCCCGATCATGGTCAGATTCCGCAGGCATGGTCCCCATGCAACTCGGCTATCCTGCCACCCGCCGGCCCCCGACTCAAGACGACAGGCGAGCCACCAGCCATTCCCACAGCCGGGCCGCTTCTTCACGGGGCCGCCGCCGTGCCGGGCGTACCAGCCAAAAGCCTTCATCGCTGGGCACCGCCAGGGCCAGCGGTGCCACCAGATCGTCCCGCCCTTCGAGCAAGCGTCGGTGCGTCAGGGCCACGCCTCCGCCCTGTCCGGCCAGGGCCAGGGTCATGACCTGACTGTCGCAGGTCAATGACGGACACTGCGCCTCCAGGCCCGGTTGCCCGGCCTGCTCCAGCCAGGTCGGCCAGCCCACGGCGAAGCCGACCGCGTGCAGCAGGGTGTGCCCCGCCAGGTCCGACGGCTCGGCGATTTCACGGGCCAACGCCGGAGAACAGGCCGGCAGCATCGACTCCTCGCCGAGCGACACCGCGTCGACGCCCTGCCAGTCGCCACGCCCGTAGCGGATCTCGATATCCGCCCCCTCGGGTCCGAAATCATCGGGCCAGATGGCGCTGACCAGGCGTACGGCAATCTCGGGATGCGCACGCTGGAAGGCCGGCAGGCGCGGTGCCAGCCAGTTCTGCTGGATCACGGGCGTGGTACGCAGCGTCACCTGGGCATCGCCGACCGCGCCACCGAACACCTCGCTGGTGCCCTCGCCGAGGCGCATGAAGGCATCCTGGATGGATGGCAGCCAGGCCTGGCCCGCCGGCGTCAGGCTCAGGCTGCGGGGATGACGCACGAACAGCTTCTGGCCGAGACGATCCTCGAGCAGGCGAATGCGTTGACTGATCGCCGCCTGGGTCACTCCCAGCTCGTGGCCGGCGGCGGTAAAACTGAGCGTGCGCGCCGCGGCCTCGAAGGCCTGCAGCCATCCCAGGGGAGGCAATCCCGCCATGAAACATCTCCTGCCATGAAAAAGTCACACATAAGCTGAGCTTGGCCATAGGGGCCAGATTAATCGTTTGTCAGTGCCCTGGGCAATCGCCACCCTGTGCACCACACGAATCACAGGAGGCAACCATGACGACTGCCACTCCGTCCGAGGCCCGGCACACCCGCGTCATCTGGCCGATGAGCGAGCTGACCGATCATAGCGGCGAGCATGCCCTGGTCGACGCCCTGACCAGCGGAGCCCGAGTGACGCTGACCTGGGAGGACCGTCAACAGGCCCACTTCCCGTTGAGCTGGCTGCGCGATCACTGCCCCTGCACGGAATGCCGCCACACCACGACCCGCGAGCGCCTGTACATCCCTCTCGAGCTTCCCGACTCGGCTCCCGAGGCACGCCTCGAGGACGGCAACCTCGAACTGACCTGGGCCGACGGCCACATCAGCCGCTTCGACGCCGGTTGGCTCCGGCAACGCCGTCCCGGCCAGGAAAGTGGCGACCATGTTCCAGCACGTCGTCCCTGGGCCGAGGACTTCCAGCCGGTGCGTGTCGACCACGCCGATTTCGTGGCGGGTGCTGCCGGGGAACGCGCATGGCTGACGGCCCTGCTGCGCGACGGCCTGGTGCTGCTCGAAAACGGCCCCCTGGCCGACGAGGAAGTCAGTCGACTGGCCGAGCGCATCGGCCCCTTGCGCGCCACCAACTTCGGTGCCCGTTTCGACGTGCGCTCCAAGCCCAATCCCAACAACGCCGCCTACACGGCGATCGGCCTGCCGCTGCACACCGATCTGCCCAACTGGCGCCAGCCGCCGGACATCCAGTTGCTTTACTGCCTGGAAAACGACGCCGAGGGCGGTGAGTCGACCTTCACCGACGGCTTCGCCGCCGCCGAGGCGCTGCGCGAGCGCTCCCCGGAGTCTTTCCGGCTGCTCAGCGAGACGCCCATCGACTTCCGTTTCCAGGATGAGGAGCACGACATCGCCTGGCGCGCGCCCATCCTGACGCTGGACCATGACGGCCAGTTGCTCGAGGTGCGCTTCAACAACTGGATCCGCGACTCCCTGTGCCTGCCCCTGGAGAAGGCCGACGCCTGGTATCGCGCCTACCGCGAGTTCTGGAACCTGGTGCACGACCCGCGCCAGCGTCTCGAGTTCAGCCTGCTGCCCGGCCAGATGATCGCCTTCGACAATCGCCGCGTGCTGCATGGGCGCAACGCCTTCGATCCCAACAGCGGGCGCCGTCACCTGCAAGGCACCTATCTCGACCTCGACCTGCTCGAGTCGCGTCTGCGAGTCCTGGCGCGCTCCGCCTGAGACGAGACATCCCCCTTGAACCCACCCCGGGCGGTCCTGCCGCCCGACCATCAGGAGACAACAATATGCGAGTCCGTTCGACATCCGCCCTGCTGAGCCTGCCCCTGGCCCTCGGCCTTGCCGCACCGGCACTGGCCGACGACGCCACCCTGGATTTCGGCGTACCGGCCTGGCCCGGCATCACCGTCAAGACCGAGATCGCCGCCCAGTTGCTGGAGCCGCTCGGCTACGAGACACGCGCCGAAGAGCTCGGCATGCAGGTCGTCTATCAAGGGCTCGACAGCGGTGATCTGGATGTCTTTCTCGGCGGCTGGCTGCCGGCCCAGAACAGCATCTACACCCCGCTCGAGGAGAGCGGCGCCATCACTCCGCTGGCCAACAACGTCGACGGGGCACGCATGACCCTGGCCGTTCCCGAGTACCTCTACGAGCAAGGCATCCAGAGCTTCGCCGACCTGGACGCCAACCGCGACAGCTTCGAAGGCAAGATCTTCGGTTTCGGCGCCGGCTCCGCGGCCAGCGAGATCCTCAACGAGGCCATCGACAACGACACCTGGGGGCTGGGCGACTGGCAACTGGTGGACACCAGCGTGGTCGGCATGCTCACCGCCGCCCGCGACGCCATCTCCCGTGAGGAGCCCATCGTCTGGGTCGGCTGGACGCCCCACTGGATGAACCTCGAGATGGACATGCGCTATCTCGACGATCCCCAGGACCTGTTCGGCGAGAACAACGGGGCCAGCCAGGTGCTGAGCGTGGCGCGCAGCGACTACGCCGAGGCCCATCCCAACCTGGTCGACTTCTTCGCCAACTTCACCTTCTCCGCCGAGGAACAGAGCTGGATGATTCGCGAGTTCGGCCAGAAGGAAAGGGGCGTCGAGGCCGTGGCCCAACAGTGGCTGCGCGAGCATCCCGAGCGTGTCCAGGCCATGCTGGAAGGCGTGACGACCCGCGACGGCGATCCCGCCTGGCCGGCGGTCGAAAAGGCCCTCGCCTCACGTTGATCGCCGCGACCCGATGGCCGTTTTGGCCATCGGGCACTCTGCCGTATGCTATGGCGAGACGTTCACCAGGAAATCGCTCGCCCCATGTCCCGTCCTCTCAGCATTCTCTTCATCATCCTGCTGGCTCTCGTTTCCCTCGGCCTGCTGTGGCAATGGCTGGCCATGCAGGATCTGCTCACCGTGGACAGCCTGATGGCCCTGGTCCAGGGCTCGGTGGCCTGGCGCGACACCAGTTGGGCGGTGCTGGTGGTGATCGCCGTCTACGCCGGCGCCTCGCTGGTGATGTTCCCGTTGAGTCTGCTGGTCGCCCTGACCGGCCTGCTGTTCGGCCCCTGGTGGGGCTTCGCCTATGCCCTGGCCGGCACCCTGGCCGCCTCCGTGCTGACCTGGTGGATCGGTCGCCGGCTGGGGCGCGATGCCCTGCTGCGCCACGGCGGCAAGCACCTCAAGGGACTCTCCCGCTACCTCTCGGGCCGCGGCATCCGCACCATGACGGTCGTCAACCTGCTGCCCCTGGCGCCCTTCACCCTGACCAACATGATGGCCGGTGCCTTCCACCTGCGCTTTCGCGACTACATGATCGGTTCGACCCTCGGCATCGTGCCGGGGCTGGTCGGCGTCACCCTGCTGGGCAGCCAGCTCGGCGAGTTGGTCACCGCGGAAAGCAGTCAGGAAGTGATTTTCTCCCTGCTGGGGCTGGTGGCAGGCGTGGGCGTACTGTACGGCCTCAAGCGCTGGGCGGAGAAACGCCGCCGCTGCTGAAACGGGTCATTTCGAAGGAACGCCGGGCTCGTCATGGCGACCCTTCGGCCACCAGGACGGACGCTCCTGTTCCCACTCTTCCTGCACCAGGTGGCGCAGCAAGCGACCGCGATAGCGCAGCATCTGCCACTCGGCGCCCAGCCGGCCACGCACCCGATCCCAGCCACCATCGTCGGCGTGGGTGAAGGGCCCGCCCCGGGCGATGACCTCGCGATAGACCGCCAGGCAGCGTTCGGCACAGCGTCGCTCGTCGTAGTTCGCCGCCGTCTCCAGGGCATGCCGACGCAAGGGCTCACGACATCGCTCGTCGGCCAGTTCACAAAGCGCTCGCGCCAGTGCCTCGGCGTCGTCCTCCGGCAGCAGGCGTCCGTTGTCGCCATCCACCACCACTTCGACGACACCCGGTGCGGCGACCGCCACCACCGGCAATCCGGCGGCCATCGCCTCGGCCACCACCATGCCCTGGGTCTCGCTGTGCGACGCGAAGGCGAACACATCCATGGCGTGATAGGCATCGATCAGTGCCCGCCCCTGCAACCGCCCGGTGAAGTGGAAACGCTCCGCCACTCCCTGCTCCTCGGCGATCTCGCGCATCGCCTCGGCGGCGTCACCATCGCCGACGATCAGGAAATGCGCATCGGGTCGCTCGAGCAACGCCAGCGACACCGCCTCGGCCAGGAAGGGTAGATTCTTCTCCCGGGCCAACCGGCCCAGATGACCGATGACGTAGGCATCGGCGGGAATCCCCATGCGACGCCGGCAGTCTTCGCCATTGCCGAGCGCAAAGCGTGCCGTGTCGACGCCGCTCGGCACCACGCGGATCGCCGAGTTGGCTTCACGCTCGAGCAGCAGGTCGCGAATGCTCTCGCTGGGCGCGATGACGCTGTCGCACAGCCAGCTGTACTGGGTGGCCAGGGCAATGGCGAAGCGTTGCATGCGCGGCGAATCCCCGGGCACATAGTGGGTGTAGTGCTCATAGAGGGTGTGGTGGGTGAACACCAGCGGCAGGCCATAGGTCTCGGCTGCACGCGCGGCGGTATCGCCCAGCAGGAAGGGATGATGGGAATGGACGATGTCCGGCTCGAAGTCCTCGATGGCCTCGTAGAGCTGTCCGGGCATCGGTACCGGCAAGGAAAAGTCGCTGCCGTTGAAGTGCTGCACCGCCGCCACCCTGACCACATCCGTCTCGTTCTCGGGCTGCCCCTCCAGGCGAGGCGCCACCACCAGCACGCGATGGCCGGCCATGCACAGCTGACGCTTGAGCCGCTGCACCGACTCGCTGACCCCGCCGACGATCGGTTGATAGGTATTGGTGAACATCAGCACATTCACTGGGGCGACTCTCCTGTCATGACACTCCGGGGCGGCACGCGCGACGGCACGCGCCCAGCCATCTCCCGTTCGAGATAAGCGATGAAGGCACGGATCCGCAAGGGCACATGGCGGCGCTGATGATACACGGCATGGAAGTCGGCACGCACGCCCCGCCACATCGGCAGCAGCTCTACCAGGCGCCCGGCGGCCAGGTCATCGTGCACGTCCCACCAGGAACGCAGCGCCACACCGTGGCCGTCGCGGGCCAGCCGGCGAATCACTTCGCCATCGTTGCTGGCCATGGGACCCGCTACCTTCACCGCACGTTCCTCGTCCGGCGCATCGCGACGCTGGAACCGCCACACGGCGTAGTCGCTGCCGTTCTCGCGAATCACCAGGCAGGGGTGCGACGGCAGGTCGCGCGGATCGCGCAGCGGCGGCATCGTCGCCACATAGGACGGAGCGGCGCACAGCACACGCCGGTTGGCGAGGATACGACGCGCCACCAGGCGCGAATCCGGCGGTTCACCGACCCGGATACCGATGTCGAAACCTTGATCGAACAGGCTGGCGGGGAAGTTGGTCAGCTCGAGACTGCCCTCGATACGCGGGTTCCGACGGCAGAAAGCCGAGAACAACGGCGCCACATGCTGCCGCCCGAACCCGAAGGTGGCATTGATGCGCAAAGGACCGGACAACTCGGCACGGTGATCGCCCAGGGTTTCCTCCAGCTCGCCGAGTTCGTCGAGGATCGTCGCTCCACGGCTCAGGTAGAGCTCACCCTCGGCAGTCAGCGTCAATCGCCGGGTGGTGCGGCTGGCCAGGGACACCCCCAGGCGTGCCTCGAGCTGCTTGAGCCGCTTGCTCACCGCCGAAAGCGAGAGCCCCAGCTCACGGGCGGTGGCAGTCAGGCTGCCGGCTCGGGCCAGATGCTGGAAGAATGCCAGGTCATCGAGTTGGGCCAAGGAATTCTCCACTCATGCGCAATAATACCTTTCACTCTAGCCTGATTATCTCTCCCGGCCCAGGCAGTAGACTTTCCTGATCGAGGCAGCCGACGTCCCGTTGCACGACGACCTGCCACATCACCCCGAAACGACGAGAGAGGCGACACCATGACCCATCGCATCGCCATCATCCCCGGAGACGGCATCGGCACCGAAGTGACGCCGGAGGGCCAGCGCGCCCTGGAGGCCGCCGCACGACGCTTCGATATCGCGCTCGACTTCGAGACCTTCGATTTCGCCAGCTGTGACTATTACCTCGAACACGGCCGGATGCTGCCCGAGGACTGGCGCCACACCCTGGGCGAGTTCGATGCCCTGTTCTTCGGCGCGGTGGGCTGGCCGGAAAAGGTGCCGGACCATGTCTCGCTATGGGGATCGCTGCTGCAGTTCCGCCGCGAGTTCGACCAGTACGTCAACCTGCGGCCCTGCCGGCTGCTGCCCGGCATCAAGAGCCCGCTGGCCGGCCGTAAGCCCGGCGACATCGACTTCTACGTGGTGCGCGAGAACACCGAGGGGGAATATTCCAGCGTCGGCGGTACCATGTTCGAGGGCACCGACCGCGAAGTGGTCATCCAGGAAACGGTGATGACCCGCACCGGTGTCGACCGCGTCCTGAAATACGCCTTCGACCTGGCCGCCAGCCGCCCCCGCAAGAAACTCACCTCGGCCACCAAGTCCAATGGCATCGCCATCACCATGCCCTGGTGGGACAAGCGAGTGGCGGCCGCCGCCGAGGGCTATCCGGAGGTCTCGGTCGACCAGTTCCACATCGACATCCTGACCGCCAACTTCGTGCTGCATCCGGACTGGTTCGACGTGGTGGTGGCCAGCAACCTGTTCGGCGACATCCTCTCCGACCTGGGCCCGGCCTGTACCGGCACCATCGGCGTGGCGCCCTCGGCCAACATCAACCCGGAAGGACGCTTCCCGAGCCTGTTCGAGCCGGTGCACGGCAGCGCGCCCGACATCGCCGGGCGCGGCATCGCCAATCCCATCGGCCAGATCTGGTCCGGGGCGATGATGCTCGAACATCTGGGTCACCCCGAGGCCGGCCGCACCATGCTCGCCGCCATCGAAGCGGTGCTCGAGGAAGGCGACGAGCGCCTCCTGACGCCGGACCTCGGCGGCCAGGGCTCGACGGAGGCCCTGGGCCGCGCCATCGCCGAGCGCATCGCGGGCTGACCGCAACGCCGACGAGGGCTCAGGCGCGATCAGCCCTCACGCCGGCCGTCGACCAGCCGGTCGAGCCCCTGCGGGTTATGTGCCTTGAGTGCATCCGGCAGCAGCGCATCCGGCATGTCCTGGTAGCAGACCGGGCGCAGGAAACGGAAGATCGCCGCAGTGCCCACGGAGGTGGTGCGGGAATCCGATGTCGCCGGGAAGGGGCCGCCGTGAACCATCGCGTCGCACACTTCGACGCCGGTGGGCCAGCCGTTGACCAGGATGCGCCCCGCCTTGCGCTCGAGCGTTGGCAGCAATGCGCGGGCGGCATCCAGGTCGGCATCGTCCATCTGCAGCGTGGCCGTGAGCTGGCCTTCCAGATGCTCGGCTACCCTGGCCAGTTCGGCGGCATCCGAGCATTCGACCACCAGCGAGGTGGGGCCGAAGACTTCCGCCTGCAGCGTCTCGCTGGCCAGGAAATCCTCCGCCGAGGTCGCGAACAGACCGGTCCGGCACTGATTGGGCCCCTCGCCCTTCTGGCCGCGGGCAATTTCACGCACCCTGTCGCTGTCGGCCAGGGCGGCGACGCCGCTTTCATAGGCCTCGAAGATCCCCGGGGTGAGCATGGTCTGGGCAGCACTGGCCGCGACCGCCTCTCCGGCGGCGGCAACGAAGTCATCGAGTGCCGGACCCTTGATCGCGAGCACCAGCCCCGGATTGGTGCAGAACTGACCGGCTCCCATGTTGAGCGAACCGGCGAAGGCCTCGCCTAGCGCCTTGCCGCGCGCCTCGAGCGCTGCCGGCAACAGGAACACCGGATTGATCGAGCTCATTTCGGCGTAGAAGGGAATCGGCTCGGGACGCGACTGGGCGGCCTGCCATAGCGCCAGGCCGCCACTGCGCGAACCGGTGAAGCCGGCCGCCTTGATTCGCGGGTCGGTGACCAGGGCCTGACCGACTTCACGGCCGGAGCCGAACAGCAGTGAGAACACGCCTTCCGGCAGGTCGCACTTTTTGACCGCCGCCTGAATGGCCCGCCCGACCAGCTCGCTGGTACCAGGGTGCGCGGAATGCGCCTTGACGATCACCGGGCAACCGGCGGCCAGGGCGGATGCCGTGTCGCCACCGGCAACGGAGAAGGCCAGCGGGAAGTTGCTCGCGCCGAACACCACCACCGGCCCCAGGGCGACATGACGCTGACGCAGATCGGCGCGTGGTAGAGGCTGGCGATCCGGCAGCGCGGGATCGACGCGCACATCGAGCCACTCGCCGGCACGCACGGTCCTGGCGAACAGCCTCAGCTGGCCGCAGGTACGCCCACGCTCGCCCTGGATGCGCGCCCTCGGCAGGCCGGTCTCGGCCACCGCACGCTCGATCAGCGCATCGCCGATGGCCTCGATCTCGTCGGCGACGGCCTCGAGAAAGCCGGCACGCGCCTCCAGCGAGGTTTCACGGTAGGTGTCGAACGCCGTCCAGGCCAGTTCGCAGGCCCGCTCGACGTCGTCCTGAGTCCCGCCCGGATAGCCCGGCTCGAGGCGCTCGCCGGTGGCCGGATTGATGGCCTGGATCGCCGCGCGGCTACCTTCGATGGCCTGTTGGCCGATCAGCAACTTGCCTTCCAATGTCATATTCGTCTCCTTGCAGCTGCCTCGCTTCGATTCAATGGCCGTCGCGAATGTCGGCGGACCACTGCGCATACCACTCGCGGAACAGCGCGTACTGCGCTTCCACATAGTTGCGCTGTGCATCGCTGAGGGCATCGGACTCGTTGAAGTGCAAGGCGTATTCGCGCTCGCCGTTCAGCACCATGAGGTGCTTGTAATACAGCACCAGATCCGGCCCCTCGTCGAAGGAAGACAGCACGCCCAGGGCGGCGTCGAGTTCCTGTGCCTGACGGCGCGCCTTGACGTCGCCTCGCGCGGCTTGCTTGCTCAGCGAGACCAGGTGCAGGACCTCCCGGGGGAGCGCGTTGCCGATGCCGGTGATCGCACCGGTCGCGCCACAATTGACGAAGCCATGGACCACCGTGGTGTCGACGCCGACCATCAGGGTGACGTCATCGTCCTGCGAGGTGATGTTCTCCGCCGCATAGCGCAGGTCGTCGGCGCCGCCGAACTCCTTGAAGCCGATCAGGTTCGGATGCTCTTCCCGCAGGGCGAAAAACAGATCGGCACGGGTGGCGAAGCCATAATAGGGGCTGTTGTAGATCACCGCCGGCAGATTGGGCGCTGCCTTGAGGATGGCGGAGAAATGGGCCTTCTGGGCCACCGCCGAGGTACCGCGCGACAGCACGCGGGGAATCACCATCAACCCCTGGGCGCCGACCTCGGCAGCGTGGGTGGCGTGGGACACGGCCTCCCGGGAATTCACCGCACCGGTGCCCACGATCGTCGGGATGCCGGCGGCGACCAGGCGCGCCACGCCTTCCTGGCGCTCGGCCTCGCTCAACAGCGGCCAGTCCCCCATCGAGCCGCAATACACCACGGCGCTCATGCCGATATCGATGAGTTCGCGCCCCTTGGCGACGAGCGCATCGTAGTCCGGCTTGCGCTCCGGCGTGCAGGGCGTCATCAGGGCAGGAATACAGCCAGTGAAGATATTGTCGTTCGTCATTGTTTCCTCCGGGTTCTCGGGTCAGTCCAGTGCCTTGGTTGCCGTCCGCTGTCGATGTCTTTTTATATTTTATACAATCTTCAAAAAGACTTTTAAAGCCTCGCCGGCCAAAAAAAGCCCCCATCCCATGGAAACCTCACCTCATGCTCAAGAACGACATCCTCATCGAGGGGCGTGCATGACGATTTTCCAGAATGACCAAAGGCTCATGTATACTGTATAAAACTTCTTTTTCGAGTCGCCGAACCCATCATGGCCTACAAGACCCGCGCCCAGTTCGTTGCCGATGATATCCGCCACCGCATCCTGAACGGCGAGTTCCCCGGGGGCACCCAGCTCCGCCAGGATGCCCTGGCAGCGGACTATGACGTCAGCCGGATTCCGGTGCGCGAGGCACTGCTTACCCTGGAGGCCGAAGGCCTGGTGGAGTTCTACCCGCACCGCGGCGCCTTCACCACCGAACTCTCGGTAGCCAAGATCCGCGAACTCTTCGACCTGCGAGTACTGCTGGAAAGCCACCTGCTACGCCACGCCATCCCCCTGATGACCGAATCCGCCCTGCACAAGGCCGAGCGCATCCTCCTGGAGTACGATGCCGCCCTCGACAGCGGCAGCCAGATCGACAATTGGAGCGACTACAACTTCGCCTTCCACGAGGCGCTCTACAGCCCCGCCGATCTTCCCGAGGCCATGAACCTGGTATCGCAGCTCAATACCAAGTCGGACCGCTATATCCGCATGCAGCTTCTCTATACCCGGGAGATCGAGAAGGCCGAACGCGAACACCACGACCTGCTCGAGTTCTCCAGGCAAGGCAACGCCGACGCCGCCTGCCAACTGCTGGAGCGGCACATCCTGGAAGCCTGCGAAGGGATCGTCGCCGTGCTGGAGGGGCGGGTCCAGGCCAGTCAGACACCGGACACCGCCCAGCTGTAATCGGCATCACGTTCCGGGACGGCCCTTTCCTTCACCGGAGTGCAGCAAGAAGGGCCACCCGTACCGAGTCACTCGACCAGCGACTTGAGGTACTGACCGACCTCGGAATGATGCTGGATCGAGGATACCGGCAGAATGGTCTCGGCCGGCCCCCAGGCGAAGACATTCACCGGAGTGTGGGTATGGGTACCGGTGCCCCAGACGACATTCTGTGCAGTACCCAGAACACGCCCCAGTACATTGCCCCGATCGTTATAGGGGTAGAACGCATCAAAGTCCTGGATGGCCGGGACCTCCTCGGCTTCGAGATAGCTGTGACCCTCCACGTGGTAGGGGTTCGGCTTATCGGCCAGGACCGCTTCCGCCTGCTCTTCGTCGATCTGGAAATCGCTGTTGGCATTGACCATTTCCATCAGACGAGCCGGCGTTCTCTGTTCTTCTTCGAGTGCCCCGAACTCACTCAGCAGGGTCGAAAAGCTGGCCTTCTGCTGATAGAGGGAATCGAGAAGCGCGAAGTCGCCGAAGTTGAAGTTGGGCGCATAGTCCCGTTCCGCGAAGGCAGGGCCCGACTTCGACTGCGGCTCCGGCAGGTCGGCCGATGAATAACTGAGCCCGAACGCGCCCGTTTCATGATCCGCGGTAACCAGGATCACGGTGTCCTCGCGTCCTTTGGCCCAGTCGTAGACACCTTGAACCGCCTCCTCGAACTTGACCATCTCGTTGAGCATGGTGCCGGCATCGTTCGAGTGCCCCGCCCAGTCGATCTGACCGCCTTCGACCATCAGGAAGAAACCGTCCTCGTCCTGCTCGAGCCTGTTCAGCGCGGCCTGCGTCATCTCGTGCAGGGTCGGCTCGAGGCGGTCGGCGTCGTCCCTGGTATTGCGATACTCGATACCATCGGCCATGCCGGAGTTGGCAAACAGGCCCAGTAGCTTGTCGCTCTGATCGGCCTCGAGTTGCTCGCGGCTGAACGCCAGGCCATAGCCCTTTTCGACGGCTTCCGCGAGCAGGTTTCGATCGTCCTGACGCTTGGACGCCGGCTCATAAGCGCCATCCATCAGGCTCGTGACCTCGGCATCCTCGCTCGCCAATTGCGGCACCCAATGGCGCAGTCCGCCCGAGAGCATGACGTCGGGCCCTACTTCCAGCATGTCCACGGCGATCTCGTTCTCCAGCGAACGATGGGGCTGGTGGGCGGCGAAGGCTGCGGGCGTGGCATGGGTCAGGCGAGTGTCCGAAACCAGACCGGTCGCCTTGCCCCGGGCCTGGGCAAGCTCGAGTACCGTCTCGACGGGATTGCCCTCGGCATCGATACCGATCACCTCGCTACCGGAGTAGATGCCACTCGCCAACTGCGTGGCGGAACAGGCGGAATCCACGACGACGGCATCCTCGGGATGCGTCAGGGAAAAACCGACGACGCCTTCCTTGGCCAATTGGTGAAACGCCGTCGGCTCGCCATCGTAGATGGAATCGGGAGCCTGGTTGGCATAGGTTTCCAATAGCCCCACCTGCTGGGGCCCCATGCCGTCCCCGATCATCAGGATCACGTTCTTGACCTCGGCGGCACTGGCCGGCGCCGCGACCGAGGCAAGCAACATCCCGCCAACCAGAGGGCCGACTGCCGTCTTTTGCTTCATGCAAAATGTCATGCTTCATCCTTCTTATCGTTTATCTTGGCGATGCGCACTGGCGCATTATTACGATCCATCATCCGCGTTCTTTATTTCAACTCTGTTATCCAACCAGCCCTCTTGCAACCTCCCATCAAGAATGCAGCATCTAGAATCCCACGATCCTGTCAGGTAACCAAGTTGCCGTTGCCGGGAAAAGTGCGACCAACAGCAGGGTGAGAAGCTGCACGGCTATGAAGGGCAACACACCCCGGCACATCTGCCCATAAGTAATATCCTTCGGGGCAATCGACTTGAGGTAGAAGATCGACGAAGCCATCGGCGGTGTCAGATAACTCGTCTGAATCGTTACCAACACCAGGGTGGCGAACCAGATCGGATCAATACCCATCTGTTTGACGATCGGTGTAAAGATGGGCACACAGATCAGCACGATGGACGTCCAATCGAGAACGAAACCGAGCAGGAAGGTCACCCCGAGAAAGAACAGAATGACGCCCGTAGTTCCTCCTCCCAAGCCTGCAGCAATATCGGCCACCATGTCCCCTCCGCCGTTGACGGCGAAGATACCGGTGAACATGGTGCCACCTGCTACGATCAGCAAGATCATCGCGGTGATACGCACAGTGAGCGAGAAGGACTCGACCATGGCACCGAACGAGATGCCACCATTGATAGCTGCCAGAACCACCGCTCCGGCAACTCCTACCGCCGCCGCCTCGGTGGGAGAAGCGATTCCACCCAGCAACGACCCCAGCACGGCAAACATTAACAACAGTGGCGGAATCAATGCCTTGAGTGTAATTCCGATCTTTTCACTCAGCGGCAAGTCATCACCACTCGCCACTGCAGCCGGGCCATCCTGGGGACGCAGCAGACAACGCCCGACGATATAGAGGGCGAAAAGAGACAGCATCAACAGACCTGGCACGATGATGGCCGCAAAGAGTGCACCAATGGATAACTGAGCCAAGGCTGCATAGACGACAACGATGACCGTCGGTGGAATGATCGTTCCCAGAGACCCTCCCGCGCAGATGGTCCCAGTAATCAGCGTGTTGTTGTACTTGTAGGCGCGCATGGCTGGAATAGCCATCAGGCCAATCATGATTTCCACCGCTCCCACCACACCCGAAGCCGCGGCGAAGATTGCCGCCATGGCGATAGTGGTGAGCGCCAATCCACCAGGTAAGCGCCCGATCCAGATCTGAATGGCATCGAACAGGTTCCTGGCGATTCCGGACTTTTCCAGAATGGCACCCATTAGTACGAACAACGGAATGGAAGAGAGAACATAGTGGGAAGCAGCACTGAATACGCTGCCATATAGTTGCTGAAACACCATAGGACCGAAGGCAAACCAGCCGGCGAACACCGAAACAATGGTCAACGCAAAGGCGATCGGAATGCCCAGAAATATAAGCAGAAAAAGTCCTGGAAACATCAGGGCGGCTACGGTCGCATCCATCAAATCGTCTCCCGGCAAGTGTTTTCGTTCATGAGTGATCGCAGCCCTATGACCAGCACTTGAAGAGCCAGGAGAGACAAGCCGAAAGCGATACAAGAGTAGAATGGCCACATTTTCGGTGCCCAGATGCTGACCATCTCCACCTCACCACTCAAGAAGGCATTCACTGTTTTCTTCCAGCCATGCCAGGCCATGAGGGACAGGACAGGAAACATCAGCAAGGTGTACACCACGCCATTGATGAGGCGGAAAAGACGTGGCGGCATCATACTGCTGAATACATCCACTCTGACATGGCCATCTACCTTTGCCGTCCAGGCCACACCAAACATGAAAGCAATGCCCGTTGCCATATAGGAGACATCGAAAGCCCAAATCGTCGAAGCATTAAAGACGTAGCGTGCAACGACCTCATAAAGCATCGCTACGCTCAGTACGATGAGTGCCGCCTTGCTCAGCCAAGCCGAAAGACTGGAGAGCCGGTCTATCAGTTTGAAGATCATCATCCTGTCTTCTCACATCGAGGCTCGGCGGGTGGCACACATTCAGCCTCCCGCCGAGCGTCGTTCAGTCAGTTATGAGATAGTCCTTCTGGGCATTCCAGCGCTGCTGATAGGCCTGATACTCCTCGAGAATTTCGGCCATTCTCGAGTCACCGGATTGGCTCGCCTCCTCGGCACGCTCCGCCACCCAGGCGCGACCGTTATCGGACAATTCCTTGATGAACTCCTCATCCAGGCTGATGACTTCATTCTTCCCGGCCCGGTATTCCTCCATCGCCAGCAGGTCCTGGTGATAGAAGTTGCCAAGCCCCTCGTAGGTTGTCAGTTTGGCGGCAGCTTCCAGGAGCGGCTTCAGATCGTCGGGGAGCTGATCCCATGTCTCCTGGCGCACAACCACTTCCCACAGGAACGTCGGCTGATGAACTCCCGGGACAACGATATAACGGGCAGCCTCATGGAAACCTTCCAGCTGGTTGCTGGATGGTGTCGCCCACTCCACGGCATCCACACCCTTTCGCTGCAGCAGCGTATAGGTGTCACCCGGCGGCACTACCGTGGGCACGGCATCATAATATTCGCGCATGACCTCCGCCCATGGACCAGAGGTTCGATACTTCAAGCCCTTGAGATCCTCGGGGCCATTGATGGGCACGTTGGAGTGAGCAAAGATCTCTGTGGAACCGATCCCTACGATCAATGAATGCAAGCCCTCACTGGCACGCAGTTCCTGCAGTTTCTCCTGACCACCACCCTCGTAGATCCAGTTGATGTAGGCCTGAGGACCCATGCCGCCAGGAAAGCCAGCAAAGATAGCATTCACGGGATTCTGGTTGACCAAGTAGCTCGGCGTCGAATGACCAGCATCGACGGTACCTTCCTTGACCGCGTCATAGACTTGCAGGGCCGGCACAATCACTCCCGCACCGAAAGGCTGGATTTCTACCCTTCCTTCCGTGAGTAACGCCGTATTATCAGCAAAACGTTCGAGAAAATTCTCGAAGAACGGCGAGCCATCCGGCACTGAGGTGGGAACACGCCACTCGATATCGGCAGCTAGAGTCTGAGACGCAAATGCCGCCGTCACCAGAGCAGTGGAAAACCAGGTCATTGTTTTCATTATGACTAACCTCATCACTGTAGTGGTTATTTATCGCCTCAAGGGCGTATTGGAAAGCCAGGACATCATCCTGGCCCATTGGGAAAGTCTGCCCCTCAATAAACAAGACGTAATATTGGCTTGGTGAGCCCCGACAACGGTAGAGGCCACACCGAGACATTCTCGGCATGGCAGGTACAAACGCTTCAGGACTTCATGGCAACACCCGGGACAGCGGTGTCCTCCTGAGGCTCGCCGGTTCGCCAGATAGCGATATTGGCGTAGCCGTAGAAGAGAGTGATCAGCAGCACCAGCATGTGGTACCACAGGAACGGCAGGTACGAGAGCGTCGAGACGCCCAGCGTCATGGCCATGAAGACACCGCCATCCGTCCAGGGCACCATGGGCGTGGTGATGGTGCCGCCGGCCTCGGCGTTGCGGGACAGTACCCGACGGTCGATGCCCTGCTTGTCGTAGTTCTTCTCGGTGATGGTGCTGGCGGTGATCAGGGAGACATAGGCCGCCCCACCGAAGAAGTTGCCGAAGAAACCGCCCAGCATGGTCGACAGCGTCAGGCGACCGGCATTATCGGCCCAACGCAGGAAGCTGTTGCTGATCGCCTGCAGCACACCGACGCGCTCCATCAGCCCGCCGAGCCCCAGGGCGAACAGGATCAATGCAATGACGCCGAGCATGGACTCGATGCCGCCCCGGTTGAGCAGGGTGTTGAGGAAGTCCACGTCGGACTGCATGGCATTGCCGACATAGGCGGTCCGCATTGCGTCGAGCAGCGCCACGTCCTGGGCCAGCCAGGCACAGACAATCCCCATCACGGCCCCGAAGGTGATCACCGGGATGGCGGGATAGCGGCGGATCAGCAAGCCGATGACGACGACGGCCGGCAGCAGCAGCCAGCCGTTGATGGTGAAATGCGATTGCAGGGCCTGCATGGCCATGTCGGCACGCTGGGTATCGACGTCGTCACCGACATAGAAGAAACCCACCACCAGGAACAGCAGGGCGGCGATTAGCGCCGCGGGGCCGCTGACCAGCGACATGGAACGGATGTGATCCACCAGCTTCACTCGGCACAGCGAGGCCGTCATCACGGTGGTATCGGACAGCGGCGACATCTTGTCGCCCACATAGGCGCCGGAGATCACCGCACCGGCCACCAGCGGCAGAGGAATACCGAAGCTGTGACCGATGCCGATCATGGCGACGCCGGCCGTCCCCGCCGTGCCGAAGGAGGTTCCCGTTGACAGGGAAGTGATGGCACAGATGATGAAGGCCGCACACAGGAATATCTGCGGACTCATCACCGACAACCCGTAATAGATGATGCTGGGTACGATGCCACCGGCGATCCAGGTACCGATCAGCGCCCCCACAGTGATCAGCACCAACACCGCTTCCATGCCGTTGTGGATACCGTCGATCAGCCCCTTCTGCATGGTCTCGTAGGAAAGCTTGAGCTTCACCCCGAGGGCCATCACCAGGAACCAGGACGTGAACAGTGCCAGCTGGATAGGCAACTCGAAAACGTTGATGAACAGGAACATGATGGCGATGAAGCCCACCATCACGGCACCCACTTCACCCATGGAGGGCAGGCGGCCCCCCGCTTGCTGCTCGTTCATGACTCACTCCGCTTGTTGTTGTCGCAATGTGTGTTGATTCGTTGCCGACCAGCGCCGGCCTGACTATCGGGCAAAGCGTGCCAGCCGGTAGGGGGCCAGCGAGGGCAATGCCATTTCCGTGGACTCCCGCTCGGGAGAACTGAACCGGCCGACCAGGCGGGCGGTGATCGCCGCCTGGGTCAGGCCGAGATGGTGGTGCCCGAAGGCCAGCCAGACCCGGCCCTCGGGCCCGGTCCGATCGATGACCGGCAGCGAATCCGGCAAGGACGGGCGGAATCCCATCCAGGGAGTCGCGTCCGTCTCGTCCAGGTGCCGGGAGAACATGCCCTGCGCTAGCTCCCGGAGCCGCCAGGCACGCTCCATGCGCGGAGGCCGTTCGAGGCCGGCGAACTCCACGGTGCCGGCCAGGCGCAGCCCCTCGGCCATGGGCGTCATGATGAAACGCCGCTCCAGGGAGGTGACCGCCATGGGCAGCCGCTCGACTTCCCGCGGCAGCATCAGGTGATAGCCGCGCTCGGTGTCCAGCGGCACCCGTACTCCTGTCAAAGCGGTGACCAGAGGCGCCGAGTGGGCACCGGCGGCGACCAGCACCCTAGGCACCGTCAGCCTGCCCTGGCTCGTCTCCAGACGAACTCCACCGGCATCGGCCTGGCCGCCCTGCACGACGGCCCGGGAAAAACGCACTCCAGCGGCCTCGGCGGCTTCCACCAACGCCTGGACCACCCGGTGCGGGTCGATCACATGACCGGTCTCGGGAAAGAACAGGCCACCGCGGATACGCTCGGAAAGTTCGGGAACCCGACGATGGACTTCCTCTCCGCTCAGACGCTCCAGCGCAACGCCCTGAGCGGCGAAACGTGCCGCCGACGCCTCCAGGGCATCCGCCGTCTCGGCCTTCTCGTGCACCAGCAGAGAACCGTGCCCACAGAGCAGATCGAGTCGCCCGATGGATGACAGCAGCTCCTGCCAGGCCGCCAGACTCGCTTCGTTGAGCGCCCGGATGCCCGCCACGCTGTGCCGGTAGGGAGAAGAACGCAGGTTCCACAGCAGCCGCATCAGCCAGGGAGTCGCCTTCGGCAGGTATCGCCAGTCGAGCCGCAGCGGTCCCTGTGGATCCATCAGCATCCCGGGGATACGCTTCAACAGCGAGGCATCGGCAATGGGGAAGACCTGCTCGGTGGCCAGATGCCCGGCATTGCCGAAGGAGGCCCCCATGCCCGGTGCATCGCTGTCCAGCACCCGCACCCGGAGGCCCTGGCGAGCCAGCTCCAGCGCACAGGCCGTGCCGACCACGCCGGCACCGACTACCGCGATGTCGGCATCGTCAAGGCCGGTATCCGCCGCGGCTCGGGTTGGTGAGGAGGCCTTTGGATCGGGGCTCGCCTGGGTCATGATCATCGCTCGCCTGAAGTGCGTTCCGTTGAATGTATAAAATATATAATCTATCTTGGCAAGCATGGCCGACCAGGATCACAGGCCCAGCCATCACCCCGAGACACAATGAGAGGACGATGCATGAAGCGCATCCAGGTGATCGATTCCCACACCGGCGGAGAACCCACGCGGCTCGTGCTGGAGGGCTTTCCCGATCTCGGCGCAGGCAGCCTGCGCGAGAAGCTCGAACGGCTGCGCGGCGAGCATGATCGCTGGCGCACCGCCTGCATGCTGGAGCCACGGGGGCATGACGTTCTGGTCGGTGCCCTGCTCTGCGAGCCGGAAACACCAGAAGCCACCTGCGGCGTCATCTTCTTCAACAACAGCGGCTATCTGGGCATGTGCGGCCACGGCACCATCGGACTGGTGGCCTCCCTGGCCCATCATGGCCGCCTGGCGCCCGGCCTGCATCACATCGATACGCCGGTCGGCGCCATCGAAGCGCAGCTTCACGAGGATGGCAGCGTGACCGTGCGCAATGTGCCGGCCTATCGCTATCGGCGAGCGGTTCCGCTGGAGGTGCCCGGCCATGGTCGTGTCCATGGCGACATCGCCTGGGGCGGCAACTGGTTCTTCCTGGTCAGCGATCACGGCCAACGCCTGGAACTGGACAACACCGATGCCTTGACCGATTTCACCTGGGCGATTCGACAAGCGCTCGAGACACGGGGTATCACCGGTGAGGATGGCGGGGAGATCGACCATATCGAGCTGTTCGCCGACGACCCTGACGCCGACAGCCGCAACTTCGTGCTCTGCCCCGGCAAGGCCTATGACCGCTCGCCCTGCGGCACCGGTACCAGCGCCAAGCTGGCCTGCCTGGCGGCCGACGGCAAGCTGGCCCCCGGACAGTCCTGGCGTCAGGCCAGTATCACCGGCAGCGAATTCGTGGCCCATTACGAACCGGAAGGCGAACGGATTCGTCCCTACCTGCGCGGCAGAGCCCATATCAGCGCCGAAGCCTCACTGATCATCGACGAGACCGATCCCTTCGCCTGGGGAATCGCCGCCGACGCCTGATATGCCTACGGCCTCGACCAGGCTCCCTCGATGATACGCACCCTATCGTCGGCCAGGTTGTCGAGCAGGTTGCGGCCCATCTCGCTGAAGCCGTCGCCGAAGAGGCTGGCCGGCCCGGGTAGCGCAGGCGTGGCCTGGTGTTGTGGTTCGCGACGCGCGTGCTTGCGGCGCCAGGCCAACGCCTCGGCGGTGACATCGGCGATCTTGCACGGGCGGAAACCCGCCGTTTGCAGCTTCTGCTCCAGGGCCGATCGCGTCTGCAGATGGCTGGTCGCCCGCTCCCTGGCCCAGGGCACCGGCAGCGTCAAGGCGGCCGGATTGTCGCCGGCCACCACCTCGTGCAACAGCACGCTGCCTCCGGGGGCCAGCAGGCGACGCCATTCCGCCAGTACTGCCGTGGTGTCCGGCATGTTCATCAAGGCATGCTGGCACCAGACGACATCCACACAGGCCTCCGGCAACGGCGCTCGAGCGGCATCGGCACAGCAGAATCGAGTGCGTGTCGCCAGGCCCGTGGCACGGCTCAGCCAGCCGGCGATCTCGACAAAGGAAGCGGTGATATCGATCCCGATCACCTTGGCATCGTATTCCTCGGCGAGTAGCCGGCTGGCTCCGCCGGTCCCGCATCCCACATCCAGCACGCGGACACCCGGCGAGAACTCGCCGAGACGAGCCAGCGAGCGACTGGCTCGCCGTCCGCCCAGATGCAGTTGATCGATGCCGGCGATGTCATCGAGGGCCAGACGATCCGGGTTCCGGCCGCTGTCGATGAAGGCGCGGCGCAACCTTTCGACCAGCGCCTCACCACTCGCACCCTCCGCATCTCCGGCACCGGTATAGTGGCGTGCCAGACGCCCGGCATCCGTCGATACTCTTGCCCGTGGCCGCTCTATCCCGCCATCGCCACCATAGTCACCGTGCGCCATCCGTTGTCTCCGTTTCCTTTCCCCTTGACTCCCATGACGACGGGACTGCCGGCCGGTGAGACGACGCCATATCGTCAAAATGTATAACATACATGTTGGCTGCCACCACATACGCTGAAGATACGGGCAACCCAGTCCGCCGATCTGTCCAACAACGACAAGGAACTCACGCATGACACTGGAACGACGCCAGTTTCTCACCGCCTCCGTGGCCCTCGGGGCAGCCGCCGCTGCGCCGAACCTGCTGGCCGGCAACACGGCGCCATCGCGTTACCCTGACAGCACCTGGCAGGTCATCGACGAGCGATTCGAGCGTTACATGCTGTTCAACACGCCCCTGGAACGCCAGTGGACCGGCGGCCTGTGGCTCGAAGGGCCGGCCTGGAACGCCGTGGGTCGTTATGCCGTCTTCAGCGACATCCCCCGGGCCCGGCAGATGCGCTGGGACGAAACGACCGGTGAGGTCTCGGTGCTGCGACACAAGGTCGGCCACTCGAACGGCCACACCTTCGACAACCGGGGCCGCCTGATCGCCTGCGAACATTCTCCCGCGCGCGTCGTACGCTACGAATGGGACGGCAGCATGAGCGTGCTGGCGGAACGCTACGATGACAAGCCACTCAATGCGCCCAACGATGTCGTCGCCCTGGAGAGCGGAGGCCTGATCTTCACCGATCCGGGTTATGGCGCCCATATCGACTATGAAGGGCAGCGCCGCGAGCTACAACTGGACACGGCGGTCTACTACTGGGAAGACGGCATGGCCGAACCCAAGGTACTGACCACCGAACTCTACAAGCCCAACGGCATCGCCCTGGGACCGGATGGCCGCAGCCTGTACGTTACCGATACCGCGCCTTCCCACCATCCGGACCAACCGGCCACCATCACGCGCTTCACCCTGACCGAGGACGGCAAGGCGCTGAACAACACCAAACGACTCGTCGAAAGTCGCGAGGAAGGTTACGACGGCCTGACCTGCGACGCGGATGGCAATCTCTGGGTGGGAACCTCCGGCGGCGAAGGCATCGACGGCGTCAGTGTCTTCGCCCCGGACGGCACCTTGATCGGCCGCGTCCTGCTCCCCGAGATCTGCGCCAACGTCTGCTTCACGGGGGAGGATCGCAATCGTCTGCTGATGACCGCGAGCCAGTCGATCTATACGCTGTATACCGCAGCTCGCGGCGCCTGAGAGCCCGCTGACTGACGCTCACGCTCCCGGCGTGGCTTTTCATTATCGCACCCGCCTCTTTCATCAAGTCGACGCCGGGTATTGAGCCTGCCCTCGACAGTGATGAAGGTAGCCAGGCCAATAACGAAACCACGACCGGGAGCGACATGATCACCGTGCCATGCCTGCGACGCTCGAGCGTCGACAACGCCTTCACGCCCTGCCGGAACGACCGCCATGCTGGCTGACTGGCTGGAACGGAGTCTGGACGGATCGGTCTCGGCACCCGTACAGGGCGACATCCCCGGCGGACGTTTCCGCGTCCTCGGCCCGGGGCTGCTGGAACTCACGCCGACTGCCGACGAGACACGGACACCCGCGGTGGTGCTGTCAGCCGGCATCCACGGCAACGAAACGGCCCCCATCGAGCTGCTCGGTGCCAGCCTGGCTCGCCTGGAAGCCGGCCTGCTGCGATTGGGCAGCCCCGTGCTGGTGATCCTAGGCAACCTCGAGGCCATCCGCGCCGGTACGCGCTTCGTCAACACCAACCTCAATCGCCTGTTCCGTCGCGACCTGGCCGAAGACGGCATGGAGCCGGATCGAGCGCGCCAACTGATGGAAGCGGTGGATACTTTCTATGTCCGCCACCCGGGCCGTACCCGTTTGCACTACGACCTGCACACGGCGATCCGCGACAGCCAGTACCCGCGCTTCGCGGTGGAGCCCTTTGCCGATGCCGTCACCACGCCGGAGCAATGGCAATGGCTGGCCGGCGCCGACATCCAGGCAGTGCTTCACCAGCACGACCATAGCTGGACCTTCTCCCACTACGGCAAGCATTACCACGGCGCTCAGGCCTTCACCCTGGAGCTGGGACGCGCCCTGCCCTTCGGTGCCAACGATCTCGCCCCGCTGGCCCCCATGGGTCAATTGCTCGATGCGCTGCTCGAGGGGCGCGAACCCGCCTCGGCGTCCCCTTCGCGGATGGCCTTCTTCCGGGTCGAGCACGAGCTGTTCCGCCATGCCGAGGCCTTCCGGCTATGCTTTCCCGACGACACACCGAATTTCACCGAATTCGCTCCCGGCACGCGCCTGGCGGAGGATGCCGAGGCCGGCCCCTTCACCGTCGGCGACACCCCCTTGCGTGTGGTATTCCCCAACGCCAGGGTCGAACTCGGCGCTCGGGCGGCCCTGCTGGTGACACCCGTCCCGGATGAAGAGACGTGATATTCACGTCTTAAACGCTTCTCAAACGATCAATAAAACTGCAAAATAACAACAACTTGGAGTTATTTTATGCATCGAACCACTGCCTCCATAGACCAAGGTCGCACCCTCGAAGACACAACACGGCCTGTCGACAACCGTCTGGCCTGTTAGAATCGCCCACCTTTTCGCGCCGGCCCACACGCTGCCCGGTCCCGACCCAGGCGACCTTACCCGAACTGGAGTCCGCTTCATGGCCGATACCCCGATCCCGCTGGAAGTGCGCAACATCACCAAGCGCTTCGGCGATACAGAAGTCCTCAAGGGCCTGTCCCTGCAGGCCCACAAGGGTGACGTCATCACCCTCATCGGAGCCTCCGGCTCCGGCAAGAGCACCTTCCTGCGCTGCATGAATCTGCTGGAACAGCCCAACGAGGGCGAGTTGATCGTTCACGGCGAGTCCATCCGCTTCAAGGAAACGCGCCACGGCCGCGAGCCGGCCGACTGGAAGCAGGTCGTCGACATGCGCGCCAAGCTTTCCATGGTGTTCCAGAGCTTCAATCTGTGGGCCCACATGACGCTGCTCGAGAACGTCATCGAGGCGCCGGTCCATGTGCTCGGCAAGTCGAAGCGCGAGGCGATCGAACACGCCCGGCAACTGCTCGAGCGTGTCGGCCTCGCAGACCGCGCCGACTACTATCCGGCACAGCTCTCCGGCGGCCAGCAACAGCGCGGCGCCATCGCCAGGGCACTGGCCATGGATCCGGAAGTGATGCTGTTCGACGAGCCCACCTCGGCGCTGGACCCGGAACTGGTCGGCGACGTGCTCAAGGTCATGCGAGATCTCGCCGAGGAAGGCCGCACCATGATCGTGGTGACCCACGAGATGGCCTTCGCCCGCGACGTCTCCACCCAGGTGATCTACCTGCACCAGGGGCAGGTAGAGGAAGCCGGACCGCCCGATCAGGTCCTCGGCAACCCGACCTCCGAGCGGCTCAAGCAGTTCCTGGCGCCCAAGCACTGAGGCGACCCGGATGAGGAGACTCCCATGATCGACCTGCACGGCTACGGCCCGCGCCTCGCGGAAGGCGCCCTGGTCACCGTCGAACTGGCGGTTCTGTCGCTGATACTCGCCGTCGTACTCGGCTTGATCACCGCCAGCGCCAAGATGTCGCGCAACTGGCTGCTGCATCGCCTCGGCACCCTCTACACCACCCTGATCCGCGGGGTGCCCGACCTGGTGTTGATGATGCTGCTGTTCTTCGGCGGCCAGATCGGCGTCAACATGTTCACCGACTGGCTCTACGCCCGGTTCGACATCGACATCTTCATCAACATCAACGAATTCGTCGCCGGCGTGGTGACCATCGGCCTGATCTTCGGGGCCTACATGGGCGAAACGTTTCGCGGCGCCTTCCTTGCCGTGGACAACGGCCAGATCGAAGCCGGGCGCGCCTATGGCATGTCCCACTGGCTGGTGTTCCGCCGCATCCGCTTCCCGCAGATGATGCGTCACGCCCTGCCGGGGCTCTCGAACAACTGGATGGTACTGCTCAAGACCACCGCGCTGGTCTCGGTGATCGGCCTCTCCGACATGGTCCGGGTAGCCGCCGAGGCCTCCAAGGCCACCCGCGAGCCCTTCACCTTCATGATCATCGTCGCCATCGTCTATCTGCTGATCGCCAGCGTCTCCGAATGGGGCTTCGCGCGACTGCAGAAGCGCTATGACATCGGCTACGGGGAGGCGGACTGATGGAAAGCCTGATGAACTGGCTGCAGGCCCAACTGGCCGACAACAGCATCTTCACCCTGCAGACCCTCTCCTACTATGGCGAAGGCCTGGTGACCACCGTCCAACTGGTCTTCCTCTCGCTGATCATCGGCCTGGTGCTGGCCGTGCCACTGGCCATCGGCCGCGGTTCCAAGCATGCCTGGATTCGCCTGCCGATCTTCTTCTATTGCTATGTGTTCCGGGGCACGCCGCTGCTGGTCCAGCTCTACCTGATCTACTACGGCGTGGTCTTCGTCGAGGGCATCCAGGACACCTGGCTGTGGGTCATCCTCGAGAAGCCCTTCGTGCCGGCATTGATCGCCTTCACGCTGAATACCGGCGCCTACACCACCGAGATATTCCGCGGCGCCATCAAGTCGACGCCCAAGGGCGAGATCGAAGCCGCCCGCGCCTACGGCATGTCCCGCGCCCTGATGCTGCGACGCATCGTATTGCCCAGCGCCTTCCGCCGCGCCCTGCCGGCCTATGGCAACGAGGTGATCTTCATGCTCCATGCCAGCGCCATCGCCAGTGTGGTGACCATCATGGACCTGACCGGGGCGGCCCGTTTCGTCTATGCGCGCTTCTACGCGCCCTTCGACGCCTTCCTGTTCGTCGCGGCCATCTACCTCTGCCTGACGTTCACGATCATCTACTTCTTCCGCCACCTGGAGAAGCGGCTACTCGCCCATCTCAAGCCGGCCAGCGGCTGACGACCGTCGAACGAACGTTGGTTCACGGCGTTCGTTCACGGTCTTTCGACCCACCCGGCCTTCGGCTATGGTGGATAGGTCATCACCCAGGGCGGCTCGCGCTCCCGCGGTGAAGCTATCAACAAAAAGGGAAAACTACCTATGAAACTCAACAAGCTCCTGAGCATCGGCGTGCTGGGCGCCGGCATGATCGCCGGTGTCGCCAACGCCGAGGTCCGCGACATCCGCATCGGTGTCGACGTGCCCTACGAGCCCATGGAATATCGCACGGCCGATGGCGAACTGACCGGCTTCGACATCGAGCTCGGCAACGCCATGTGCGAAGAGATCGGCATCGAGTGCGAGTGGGTCGTTCAGGGATGGGACGGCATCATCCCCGGCCTGATGGCCCGCAAGTACGACGCCATCATGTCGTCAATGACCATCAACGACAAACGCCGTGAGCAGGTGCTGTTCTCCGATCCCTACTTCACTCCGCCCTCCGCCTGGTTCGCACCGGCGGACAGCGAAATCGAAACGCCCGACGCCGAAACGCTCGAGGACATGTCCATCGGCGTGCAGCGCGGTACGCTGCAGGACAACTATGTCACCGACATGTACGGCGACGTGGCCGACGTGAACCGTTACGCCACCGCCGACGACATGGTCCTGGACATGGATTCCGGCCGCCTGGACATCGTCTTCCTCGACTTCCCGGTGGGCAAGTCCACCCTGCTCGACAGCGAGGCGGGTGACTACAAGACCGTGGGCGAGCAGATCACCGAGCCCAAGCAATACTTCGGCGACGGCTTCGGTATCGCCTTCCGCAAGCGCGACGAGGAACTGGCCGCGGCCTTCAACGAGGCACTCGCCACTCTGAAGGAAAACGGCACCTACGCCGAAATCGAGTCCAAGTACTTCAGCGAGTAAGTCTCTCGTCCTGCCGCACATCGACGCTTCGCGGCCCCTGGAAACAGGGGCCGCGTGCGTTTGGGCATCTCATGCGAGTCAGCCCGAGCGACCGTCACCGGGCCTGGCGCGACGCTTTGCGGAAGCGCCCGGGCGAAACGCCGAACAGTTGACTGAAGCAACGGCGAAAGTGGGAAATACTGACGAACCCCGCCGCCACGGCGATATCGGCGAGATCCTTGTTGGTCTGCTGCAATAGTTGTCGCGCCCGGGTCAGGCGCAGTTCCAGATAGTAGCGCGCCGGTGTCGTCTCCAGGCAGCGGCCGAACAGGCGTTCCAGTTGGCGCCTCGAGACATCGACACAGGTCGCCAGTTCACCGATCGACAATGGCTCGTCGATATTGTGGTGCATCAGCTCCAGCGCATTCCTGAGCGACTGCGGCAACGACAGGTCCCGGTCGATGCTGATCACGGAGGTATCGATCGCCTCCGCGGCCTTGTCACAGCTCAGCACCTCCTCGATGGCACTGATACAGGCTATATCGCAGTCCCGGCTAATGATCGACAGCATCATGTCCAGAGAGCTGTTGGCGCCGGCGCAACTCACCCGGTCACGATCCAGGACATGGTTCTGCGAGGAGATTGTCACCGCCGGGAACTCTTCCAGCATCATGGCGCGCCCGTCGGGATGGAAGGCGCATTCGTATCCATCCAGCAGGCCAGCCTCGGCAATGAAATACGCGCCGTTCCAAAGCCCTCCCAGCATGCACCCCGCGTAGTCCGCGGCACGAAGTTTAACCCTGAGCTCGGGAGTTGCATGCATCTCGAGGCGATAGCCACCGCACAGTATGAGGTAATCGAGCGTCTCTTCCTGGAGATCCTCCAGGGAATCGTCGACGGCGACTTCGATGCCCAGGTCGCTCATGGCCCGGCGACCATCGATGCTCACGACCGTAACCTCGTACTCCACCGGTGCCTTGACCAGATTGGCCGTCACCAGGGCATCCATCGCCCCGGTGAAGGCCATCAAGGAGAAATGCTCGAACAGGACAAAGGCAATTCGCCGGCTGTCGACGATCGGAGCCTCGCCGGTCTCCACCTCGATGAAGGCCCGGTTCTTGCTGATCAGGGGACTGTCGAATCGGGCGCTTTTCGCCATATCTGTGACCGGTGAGCATTGTCATCTCGACCGGACCTGATTAAGGGATGTTGGAAGAGTAGCCGGCGCGGCCGGTATACACCGCCCCGAGAGGTGCCGGGCGGGGCACGAGGCGTGGTCGACGCGCCCAGTGCCCCTGGAAAGCCCCTCGGCGTGACCGCCGAGAGCGTCGGACTACATCAGATTGGGGAGCCAGAGAATCAGCTCCGGGAAGGCCGTGAAGGTGCCCACCGCCCCCAGCAGGATCAACCAATAGGGCAACGAGGCCCAGGCAGCATCGGGCAACGTCACCTCATTGCGCGTGATCGAGCAGAGCACGAACAGGTTGAGTCCCACCGGCGGCGTGATCATGCCGATCTCCATCAGCAGCGTCACGATGACGCCGAACCAGACGGGATCGAAGCCCAGGCTGGTGACCATCGGAAAGGTGATGGGCAGGGTCATCAGCAGCAGGGAGATGCCGTCGAAGAAGCAACCGAGCAGCAGGTAGACGAGCACGATCATCAGCAGGATGCCGTAGCGATCCAGCCCCAGCCCGGCGATGGCATCGACCGCGGCCCGGGGCAGGCCGAGCAGGCTCACCGCCTGGGACAGGATCACGGTGCCGATCAAGATCATGGCGATAGCCCCGAACATCATCGACGCGTGCTTGAAGGCTCCCCACAGCTTCGGCATGTCGAGATCGCCCCAGGTCAGGCCCAGCACGATACTGGCCGTCACCCCCAGTGCCGCCGCCTCGGTGGGCGTCGCAATGCCCATGTAGATGGTGCCGAGCACGAAGAAGATCAGGATCGGCAGTGGCCAGACTTCCAGCAGGCCGCGGCCCACGGCGCCCCAGTCCATCTTCTCTTCCCGCGGTGGTGCGACCGACGAACCGAGGCTCGAGCGCACCATGATCCAACCGAAGAACGCCATGGCGATCATCAGGCCGGGCAGCATGCCCGCCAGGAATAGCTTGCCGATCGAGACGTTCTGGGTCGCCCCGTAGATAAGCAACGCCAGACTGGGAGGAATCAACAACCCGAGCGTGCCACCTGCCGCCAGCGTACCCACGATCATGCGCGGCGAATAACCACGCTGGCTCAGCTCGGGATAACCGACTGAACCGATCGCCGCCGCGGTGGAGGTACTCGACCCGCTCACCGCCCCGAACAATGTGCAGACAGCGATATTGGTATGCAGCAACTGACCGGGAACCCGTCGAAACAGCGGCGTCAGGCCGTTGTAGACCCGAGTGGAGACGCCGCTGGCAAGCAGGATATCGCCCAGGAAGATGAACAGCGGCACGGCACTGAGCGTGAACTCGGTCAGCAGGTTCCACGCCGAATTGATCGCCAGCGCCGATGCTCCACCAGCCTGGAAATGCAGCAGGATGAAGCCGGTCAGCCCCAGGGCCGCTCCCAGTACGGCGCCGCTGCCCAGGAAGACCAGCAGGCCGGCGCTTAGAATCGCCCAACTCATGACAGGCCCCCCTCGGATGATGACGCATTTCGGCCAAACAGCCCCCGCAGCCCGTTTCTCACGATGATCAGGATGCACAGCAACATCGACAGCGGCATCAGCGCCATCCAGGGCCACAGCAGCACTCCGCTGATTTCGGAACGCGCGCCGATCTGCAGCGAGAACACCATGAAGTCCCAGGCCTCGTAGGCGAAGATCCCGGCGAAGGCGATGAAGATCGCATTGGCGAAGATGTCGGCCACTACGGCCAGACGATGGGAAAAGGTACGCACCAGCAGATCGATGCGAATGTGCTGACTGGTATTCAGTACGTGAGGGAGCGACAGGAACGAGAGGGAGAGGAACAGCAGGCCGGAGAGTTCATCGGAAAATCCGATGGGACTCCCGGCCAGATATCTCATCAGGGTACTGACCAGCACGAGACCGGTCATGAACACCCCTCCACACACGCCTATCAGGAATACCCCGTATACCAGTCTGTCCAACCAGGTAGACAAGACTCTCATCAAAGGCCTCTCTCGATGACGGCTTACTGGGAATCGCTCTGGAGTTCACCGGTCACGGTGTCGTAGTAGCGAATGCCCTCGTCGCCGGCTTTGCTGGCCATCTCATACCAGGCCTCCCAGGCCGCATCCACGAAGGTCTGTACGTCCTCGTCCGAGAATGCCGGCAGCATCGTGATGCCCATCGCCTCGCGCTCTTTACGCGCCTCGGCCTCACGCTCAGGGTCCACCGCCTGGTCGCGAGTCTCCTTCCAGATCTCCTCGCCGGCGCGCGTCAGGATCTCCTGCTGCTGCTCATCCAGGCTGTTCCAGGTGCGATCGCTGACCCCGAACATCCAGGGAGAGGCTGCCCAGGGATGCAGATAGGCCTCGTAGTCGGTCACTTCCTGCAGCGAGACCGTCTTGGCCACGGTCGAGAGGTAGTAGGCACAGTCCACGACACCGGTCTGCAGTGCCAGATACATGTCGTTCTGGGGAATCACCTGGGCCGAGATGCCTAGGCGATCGAAGGTCTCGACGAGATGGCCCGACCAGACGCGCACCTTCTTGTCGCGCAGACCCTCGAGGGAATTGACCGGCTCCTTGCAGTGCAAGCCCACATCGAACACCGGCGCGACGACGCCACCGATGGTGTGGATGCCCCAGTCGGCATAGCCCTCGCGATACAGCTCGCGCAGGGTGGGCAGGATGTCGAGATGCTGCTCTGCCTCGGTGATCGCACCCTGAGCATAGATCGACGCCATTTCCGGGGCATCGCGGTTGTAGTACTCCCCGTACATCAGCGCCATGTCGACCATGCCGCGCTGCATGATGCGCAGCATGTCGGCTTCCTTCAGCCCCAGCGACCCCGCATGGTAGACATCGACCTGCAGTTGGCCATCGGAATACTCGTCAACCAGCTCGGAGAAGCGCTCCAGGGACGCCGCCTCGGGCCGTGATTCTGCCAGCCCGCTGTGAAACTTCAGTGTCCGGACATCCGACCAGGCCTGCGAAGCAGTCGCCATCAGCGCCAGAGAGACGCTCGTTGCCAGAATTGTTTTTTTCATTTCAGATTTCCTTGGTTGGCAAACTCCTTAAGAACCTCTCACAAAGCCGTCACTGCTCTGGCACTGAATACGAACAAAAGGGGCCTGCATGCGACAAAGTGAGCACTTTTATCTCGCGGCGGTGTCACATCCTGTTACCCAAAACGCCAGCGGCCCCGATACTGTCGGGGCCGCTGGCGTTTCTGGCGTCAAATCTCGCTGCGTGGGCGTCGTTCAGAGGCGGGGATGCGTACCGGGTACGTGTTCGGCGTCCTCATTCAATGGCTCGTCCCGCGGCGGCTGCGCCAGGGCATTGAGGATGCCGCACTCGGCGGCCGGGCGCTGCCCCTGGCAACGGGCCCGCAGCGCCACCAGCGTTTCTTCCAGGGCCTGAAGCTGGGCGATACGTGCTTCCACATGGCTCAGGTGCTCATCGATCAGGACATTGGCCCGTTGGCAGGACTGCGCCGGATGGTCATGGCAGTCCAGCAAGGCGCGGATCTCGTCCAGCGTCATGTCCAGCGCCCGGCAGTGGCGAATGAAGGCCAGGCGCTCGACGTGGGTCTCGCCGTAGAGACGGTAATTGGCCTCGCTGCGTGCCGGCTCGGGCAGCAGGCCTTCCCGCTCGTAGTAGCGAATGGTCACGACCCGACATCCCGTGCGAGTCGCCAGCTCACCGATCTTCATCATCGACCTCCACTCGACTCGGAGCCAGGGCTTGACCCTATACAGACTATAGGGTGTGTCATGGCACAAGATACCACGAACGGAGTCCGAGATGTCCGATGCCCATGAACATGGCTGCTGCGGCGGCCATCACACCGAGCCTCGCGAGGCCGTGGCCGCCCCGGCGGACAGCGAGACGCTGCGCCTGCGCATCCAGGAGATGGACTGCCCCACCGAGGAAGCCCTGCTGCGCAAGGCCCTGACCTCGGCGCCCGGCGTCGCTGCCCTGGAATTCGACCTGATGGCCAGGATACTCAGCATCCACCATCACGACGCCGATACCGAGGCACTTCAGGCACGCGTTCGCGACCTGGGCATGACGCCTCGCCCGCTGGATACCGATGACGACCCGAGCGACGAGCCGCCGGCAAGCGACGACACGCCCTGGGGGCGGCTGATACTGGCAGCCCTCCTGGCCCTGGCCGCCGAGATCGTCGGCTGGACGCCCTGGCCCTGGACCGACTGGCTGGCCCCGGTGCTCGCGCTGCCGGCCATCACCCTGGTGGGCCTGCCGACCTGGCGCAAGGGTTGGGTAGCGATCCGCCACCGCACCCTCAACATCAACGCTCTGATGAGCGTGGCGGTGACCGGCGCCCTGCTGATCGGCCATTGGTCGGAAGCCGCCATGGTGATGGTGCTGTTCACCCTGGCGGAGCATATCGAGTCACGCTCCCTGGAACGCGCCCGCCGCGCCATTCGCGACCTGCTCGACAGCGCTCCCCGCCAGGCTCGGCGACGCGCGCCATCCGGTGAGTGGGAAAACGTCGCCGCCGCGGACGTGGCCATCGGAGATATCGTGCGGGTGCTCCCCGGCGAGCGCCTGCCACTGGACGGCGAGGTCATGCGCGGCCATCCCAGCCTGGACGAGTCGCCAATCACCGGCGAAAGCCTCCCCGTCGACAAGGCTCCCGGCGACAGCGTCTTCGCCGGTGCCATCAACCACGATGGCGACTTCGACATCCGCACCACCCGGGTGGCCAGCGACACCACCCTGGCGCGCATCATTCATGCCGTCGAGCAGGCTCAGGCCAGCCAGGCCCCCACCCAGCGATTCATCGACCGCTTCGCCGCCGTCTACACACCCGTGGTTTTTGCCCTGGCGGTGCTCACGGCCCTGGCCTGGCCCTGGATCGCCGGCGGTGCCTGGCTGGACGGCATCTACCGCGCCCTGGTGCTGCTGGTGATCGCCTGCCCCTGTGCGCTGGTCATCTCCACCCCGGTGACCATCGTCAGCGGCCTTTCCGCCGCCGCCCGGGCCGGCATCCTGATCAAGGGCGGCCGCTTTCTGGAACAGGGCAGGCGCCTGAGCTGGCTGGCACTGGACAAGACCGGCACCCTGACCCGGGGCGAGCCGACACTGGAACACTGGGAGCCCCTCGACGAGCCCTCGGATGCCAGCAGTCGCGAGGCCCTGGCGCGACAGGCCACCCTGCTCGCCGGGCGCTCGACGCATCCCGTATCCGCCGCCATTCATCGTGCCCTCGCACCGAATGCGGATGATGGCAGCGTGGATGATTTCCGCGAACTCCCCGGCCAGGGCGTCGAGGGTCGAGTCGACGGCCAGCCGCTATGGCTCGGCAACCGCCGGCTGGCCGAAGCTCGGGGCCTGATCGACGCGACGCTTGCCGAACGCATCGAGACCCTGGAACGTCGCGGCGCCAGCGTCGTGGCACTGGGCTCAAGCGAGCGGGTCCTGGCGCTGTTCGCCGTGCGCGACCCGCTCAAGCCCACCAGCCTGGCGGCTATCGAGGCGCTGCATGGCCTGGGCGTGAAGACCCTGATGCTCTCCGGCGACAACCGGCACGCGGTGAGCGCCATCGCCACGGAAGCCGGCATCGACAGCGCCCGGGGCGAACTGCTGCCCGAGGACAAGCTCGCCATCATCGAGGAACACGGCCATCGCGGTGTGATCGGCATGGTCGGCGACGGCATCAACGATGCACCGGCGCTGGCCCGTGCCGATATCGGCTTCTCCATGGGCGCGGCCGGCAGTGACGTGGCCATCGAGACCGCCGATGTGGCGCTGATGGACGACGACCTAGGCAAGCTGCCGACCTTCCTGCGCCTGTCCCGCGCCACCTACGCCGTGCTGGTCCAGAACATCGTGCTGGCGCTCGGCATCAAGGCGGTCTTCATGGTGCTGGCCTTCACCGGTCAGGCAACCCTGTGGATGGCGGTATTCGCCGATCTGGGGGCCAGCCTGCTGGTCATCGGCAATGGATTGCGCCTGCTGCGCAGCCGGCTTGCCTGAGCGCCCGCGAACGGCGACATCCGGTGCAAGAAATCGACAGTCGCGCTGCCAGCGGAACCCGGCGCTTCGCTGTCGGTCAGTGGAGGGGTCGTCATTTCAGATAGGGACATCATGATGCCTCAAGCATCCACCGCTGCTGCCACGCGCCCCTCGTCCGCCTGGACGGGCTGGGGCCAATGGCTGGCCCTGGTCACCATGACGCTCGATCACCTCGCCCGCTACGTGTTCCCGGACGCCTGGGGCCTGGGTTGGGTCGATTCATCGCTGGGGCGCATCGCCTTCCCGCTGTTTGCCGCCATGGTGGCCTGGCACGGACTCTTCAACACCCGCAACCCGCTGCGCTATGCACGACGCGTTCTGGTGATCGGGCTCATCGCCCAGTTGCCCTACATGCTGATGCCCCGCGCCGCCGATGGCCTGATTCTCAACATCTGCTTCACGCTGTCGCTTGGCCTGACCGGTGCCGCCTGGGCACGCGCCCTGCCCGAGCGGCTGGAGCGGAACGTTCTGGGACGTCGCCGCCTGGCCATCGAGGCCGGTGCCGCCCTGGCGATCTGGGCCATTGCCGGCTACATCGTCGAATACGGCCACCTGGGCCTGCTGATGATCCCGTTCTACATGCTCGCACTGGCGCGCCTGCATCAGGGTGGCGATGGCCTGTCCGAGCGTCTGGCCAGCACCGCCATGGCACTGCCGATACTGGTCGTCGCCGGCCTGATGAACAGCTCCGACATGGCCAAGTCCTTCACCGTTGCCACCACCCTGGCGATCCTCCTGCTGGCCGCCGGCGCCCACCGACTCCCCGCCGAAGTGCCACTGCGCATGCCGCGTCGCCTGTGGCTCGGCTGGTATCCCGGGCACTTCGCCGCCATCGCCCTGTGGCTGTGGGTCAGCGGTGGTTTGTCCTGAGACGCATGAAGTTGAGTATCCATCTCGCCATCAGCTGATCATCAACCGGCGCGTTGAGGCTGGCCAGGCCTTCCCGCACCCGGGAGGCCCCGACCTGATCACGTCGCAACCGCATCAGGTCCGCCGAATAGTCCTTGGCGAACTCGGGATGCCCCTGCACGCCGAGGAAACATTCACCGATCTGCATCAGATACAGCGGGCAGAAATCGCTGCCCGCCAATATCCTGGCATTCGGCGGTAGCGTGCTCACCTGATCCTGGTGACTGACGACCAGATCGAGCCCTTCCTGCCATGGATCCATCCAGTCAGCCCGCTGTGCCACGTCATTGAACGACATGCCCACGCCCCAGCCCTTGGGGCTCTTGACGACCTCACCGCCCAACGCCTTGGCGATCAACTGGTGACCGAAACAGATACCGACCAGCGGCTTGTCGGCATCCCAGAGTTGCCGAACGAAGCCACACAGCTCCTCGATCCAGGCCATGCCGTCATTGACGCCGAACTTGGAGCCGGTCGTCAGCCAGGCATCCGCCGCATCGACATCGTCCGGCAGCTCGCCGTCCAGACAGCGCCACACCTGGAAGGTCAGCGTCGGATCCACCGATGCGAACAGTCGCTCGAACATCGCCGGATAGTTGCCGTGCCGCTCCCGCAACTCCGGCGCCACGTCGTCACACTGCAAAAGTCCTATGCGCATCGCTCCCTCCTCCCGTTGCTCCCGTCGTGGCGCTTGTACCCGCTAGAGGCGGCCCTCGACCGCATCGACGAAAATGTCGCGATACCGCGCCGGCTCGAAGTCAATGGGATTGGAACCGGACGACGGGTCGGCGACGGCCATGCGACCCACCTTTTCCGCCTGTTCGGTGCCGATACCCAGCTCTGCCAGCGTATGCGGGATGCCCAGGCGCTCACGCAGGTCGAGCACCCAGTCGATCACCGCCCCGGTTCCCGGCTGGCGCAGGTCGAGATAGCGCCCCAGGCGCACCATGGGCTCGCCGATGGCCTGTTCGTTGGCGCGCAGCACATAAGGCATCAATATCGCATTGAGGGTGCCATGATGGGCGTCGTACAGCGCCCCGAGAGGATGTGCCAGGGCATGCATGGCGCCCAGGCCACGCTGGAAGGCGGTCGCTCCCATCATCGAGGCCACCAGCATGTGCTGGCGTGACTCGAGATCCCGGCCATCGGCATGAACACGCGGCAGGTGGTCACGAATCCGCCGCATGCCCTCCACGGCGATCCCCTCGGCCATGGGGTGATAATTGGGCGAACACCAGGCCTCCAGGCAATGCGACAATGCATCCATTCCCGTGGCAGCGGTGATCGACGCCGGCAAGCCAACGGTCAGTTCGGGATCGAGGATCACCGTCGCCGGCACCATTTGCGGATGAAAGATGATCCGCTTGACGTGTTCCTGCTCATTGGTGATGACCGAGGCGCGCCCTACCTCCGAGCCCGTACCGGCAGTCGTCGGCACGGCGACCACCGGCGCCACGGCGTCGCCGTCGGCGCGCTTCCAGTAATCGCCGATATCCTCCAGCTCCCAGATCGAAAGCTCGTCGCGCTGACCGGCCATCAAGGCCACCGCCTTGGCAGCATCCAGGCCGGAGCCCCCGCCGAAGGCGATGACGCCATCGTGGCCACCCTCGCGGAAGGCCGTCACGCCGGCTTCGACATTGGCCCCGGTCGGATTGCCCTTGATCTCGCTGAACACGGCAACCTTCAGGCCCTCATCGGCACAGTTCTGCACCAGGTCGTGCACCATCGGCAACGCCGCCAGGCCGGGGTCGGTAACCAGCAAGGGCGCTCTCATGCCCAGCGCTCGGCAAGCTTCGGGCAATTCCCGTACCCGCCCTGCCCCGGCAAGAATCCGGGCAGGATAGTTCCAGGTGGCAGTGAGCTGACCCATGTCGTCTTTACTCTTCATATCCTCAGTCTCCAATATCGGGGCATGGCAGCCGAAGCTCGAAGGCTCGCCCCCGCCCTCACCGGATCAAACGTTTTCTTCCAGCTTCCAGGCGCAAGGCGCCGCTCTTCCTTCTGGTTCAATGCTTGAGATGGAAGGACTTGGGCCGGGTCAGCGTCTCGTATCCCAAGCGTGACAGTGAGCAGCCGCGCCCGGATTGCTTGACGCCGGTCCAGGCCAGTTCGGGATCCAGGTAGTCACAGCGATTGGTGAAGACAGTCCCCGCCTCCAGGCGCTGAGCCAGCCGCTCACCGACGGCGATATCACGAGTGAAGATCGCGGCCGTCAGGCCGAAGTCGCTCTCGTTCATCAGACCGATGGCCATTTCATCGGAATCCACCGGCATGATGCCCACCACCGGGCCGAAGCTCTCTTCGTGCATCACGCGCATGGAATGGTCGACGCCCGTCAGCACCTGGGGCGCCAGGTAAGCGCTTCCCGGCTCGGAAAGCGGATACTCGCCGGGGTCGATCCAGGCAGTCGCGCCGGCCGCCACGGCATCTTCGATCTGGCCACGCACGAAGTCGGCGGCAGCAGGCTTGACCAATGGCCCCAGGGTGGTCGACGGGTCGCTGGGGTTGCCGAGCTTGAGCTGCCGCACCCAGGCCACGGCCCGCTCGACGAAGGCATCATGAATGTCGCGATGCACATAGATTCGCTCGATACCGCAGCAACTCTGGCCGGCATTGAAGAAGGCACCATCCATCACACCCGGCACGGCCGCATCGAGATCGGCATCGGCACGTACATAGGCAGGATCCTTGCCTCCCAGCTCCAGTCCGGTGGCGATGAAACGACCCGCAGCGTTGCGCTCCACCATTTCACCGCCGCCGACAGAGCCGGTGAAGGACACATGATCGATGCGCGGGTCGCGGATCACCGCCTCGGTCGACGGATGGGACAGGTGGAGATATTGGAAGACGCCTTCAGGCAGCCCCGCCGCCTCGAAGGCCTGGTGGATTCGCTCGGCACACAGCGGCGTCTGGGCGGAATGCTTGAGAATCACGGCATTGCCGGCCATGAGCGACGGCACGATGGCATTCACCGCCGTCATGAACGGAAAGTTCCAGGGCGCGACGATGAACGACACGCCCAGCGGCTCGCGGGTGATATAGCGGGTGAAGCCCGGCTTGTCGGGCAGCGTGACCGGGGCCAGCGACTCTTCGGCCAGGGCGATCATGCCGCGGGCCCGTTCCTCGAAGCCGCCGATCTCCGCACCGCCGGCGGCAATCGGCCGGCCCATCTGCCATGTCAGCTCCTCGGCCAGCTCGTCGCGACGGGCAACGAAGGCATCGACCATCGCCGAACAAAAAGCGGCCCGCTCGGCGATCGACGTCGCACGCCAGGAACGCTGCGCCGCCACCGCCCTCTCCAGCGCCGCATCCACTTGCGCCGAATCGGCCAGCTCACGCTCGACATACACCGAGCCATCCACCGGCGAAATCGTCTGTTGTAGTGCCATCTGTCGTTTTCACCTCATGACGTGGTATCTAGTAACTTGAATGGAAGTTCCCGCGGCCGAAGGCCGAGTGAACGGCGCCAAGGCAAGGCGGAGCAACGAGAAATCGCGGAGTTGACTGTCGTCAATGAGCAGATTTCGAGGCGCTCCAACACAGCTTTGGTGTCGTGCAGCCGGCCTTGCCACTAAATGATTTCGAAGTAGCGATCCAGCTCCCAATCAGTAATATGCTTGCGGAACTCCCGCTCTTCCCATTCCCGCGTCGCCGCGAAGTGTTCGACGAAGGCATCGCCGAACAGCCCCCGGGCCGCCTCGGATGCCTTGAGGCGCTGGGCCGCTTCCCACAGGGTGCTCGGCAACGCCTGATGTGCCGGGTGCTCGAGCTCATAGGCATTGCCCTTGACCTGCTCATCGGGTTCCAACCGGTGCTGGATGCCGTAGAGTCCGGCGCCGATGGCGGCGGCCAGTGCCAGGTATGGATTGGCATCGGCGCTGCCGAGTCGATACTCGACGCGCTGTGACTTGGCGCTGCCTGGAATCACCCGCAGCGCCGTGGTGCGATTCTCCACGCCCCAGGTGGCCTCGGTGGGTGCCCAGAAGCCGGGAATCAGCCGGGTATAGCTATTGATGGTGGGCGCGAACATGGCCAGGAACTCCGGCATCAGCTTCTGCTGGCCGGCCACGAAATGGCGCTGCACATCGCTCATGCGATGGGGCTTGTCGGCATCGAAGAACGCCGATTCGCCGCTCTCGCTGTCGTGCAGAGAGAGATGGATATGACCGCTCTGGCCCGGATAGTCCGGCGACCACTTGGCCATGAAGGTGGCCATCAGGCCACGACGCTGGGCCCAGACCTTGGTGAAGGTCTTGAACAGCGCGCCCTTGTCACCAGCAGCCAGGGCGTCGTCAACCGCGATGGCCGCCTCGAGCACACCCGGCCCCGTCTCGGTGTGCAGCCCCTCGATGGGAAAGTCCATCTCCTGCGACAACGCCAGCAACTCGTGATAAAGCTCGCTATGCACCGAGCTGCGCAGCATCGAGTAGCCCATCATGTCCGGGGTCAATGGCCGCAGGTTGCGAAACCCCTTCTCGCGCACCGACTCCGGCGTCTCCTGGAACATGAAGAACTCGTACTCCAGGGAGCCACTGGCTTCGTAGCCCATGTTTCGCCCCTGCTCCAGCACCCGGCCGAGCAGGCCGCGCGGGCAGATATCACCGGCGGGACCGGCGAATTCGGCCAGGAACAGCAACATGCCGTTGCCTTCGCTGGGCATCTCGCGACAACTGTCGATGACGATCCTCAACGGCGCGTCGGGATAGCCGGTGTGCCAGCCGGTGAAGCGCACATTGTCGTAGAGCTCGTCCTTGCTGTCCCAGCCCAGCACCACGTCGCAGAAGGCAAAACCGTCCTCCAGGGCGGAGAAGAACTTGTCGCGTTGCATGTACTTGCCGAGCATCACGCCGTCGATGTCGAACATGCCCACCTTGACGTGACTCAGGCCGCGCTCCTCGACGATGCGCCGAGCGTCCTCCGCCGTCTTGATGTCTCTCGCCTGCATTCGGCTCATCGTTCCTTCCTCATCGGATACATTGTTTTTGGCAGCGCCCCAGGCAACTCGCCGGTTGCGTCGGATTCAGGCGCGATCTGGCGTGGTCTCGGCCTGTGCATCGAGTTCTCGCTCGGCCAGGGCGATTGCCTCGAACTCCTCCTCCGGCGCCTGGGCCACCAGGTGATGGCGGCTATAGAAGCCGAAGTAGGCCAGCATGATGGCGTAGAACACCGCCGACCACAGCGCCGCCTCGACGCTGACCACGAATGTCGAGAGGAAGGCGACGATGGCCAGCACGAAGGCCGTTCCCGAGGTCAGGACACCGCCCGGCGTGCGATAGGGACGTTCGAGTTCGGGCTCGCGGCGACGTAGCAGGATATGCGAGAGCGTCATCATGGCGTAGGAGATGGTGGCGCCGAAGACCGCCATGGTGATCATCAGATCGCCCTTGCCAGTGAGCGAGAGCAGAAAGCCGATGACACCGGGCACGATCAGCGCCAGGAACGGCACCTTGCGACCACCGGTGACCGACAGCCAGCGAGGCAGATAACCAGCTCGGGACAACGCGAAGGTCTGGCGTGAATAGCCATAGATGATCGAGAAGAAGGACGCTATCAGCCCGGCCAGGCCGACCAGGTTGACGAACCCTGCCGCCCAGGAGTCGGTGCCATACACCGCCTGCAGGGCCCCGACCAGCGGCGCGGCGTGCTCGCTCATCGCCGCGGCACCGGCGCCGCCGGGCGCCAACAGCAGCACGCAGGCACCGAACACCAGCAGCACCAGCATGGCCGTGATGATACCGCGCGGCATGTCGCGCCCCGGATCGCCCGCCTCCTCGGCGGCCAGGGGAACGCCCTCCACGGCCAGGAACAGCCAGATCGCGAACGGCAAGGCTCCCCAGATGCCGATGAACCCTTCGGGCAGAAAGGTCGAGGCCCCCAGAGCGCCGGTATTGACCGAGATATCGAACAGATTGGCAGGATCGAAGTGCGGCAGCATGCCGACCACAAAGACCAGGATGGCGATGACCGCCAGGGCGGTGATCCCCATCATGATCTTCAGTGCCTCGCCAGCCCCCCACAGATGAATGCCGACGAAGACGGCATAGAAGACGGCGTAGACCAGCGGGCCATTGAGACCGATCAGTTCGTTGACGTAGCCGCCGATGAAGATCGCGATGGCCGCAGGCGCAATGGCGTACTCGAGCAGTATCGCCGTGCCGGTGACATACCCTCCCCAGGGACCGAAGGCACGACGGGCAAAACTGTAGCCGCCGCCGGCGGTGGGCAGGGAGGAGGAGAGTTCCGCGATCGACAGCACCATGGCCGTGTACATGATCGCCATCAGGATGGTCGCCACCAGCATGCCGCCGAAGCCACCGGCAGCCAGGCCGAAGTTCCAGCCGGCATAGTCGCCGGAGATCACATAGGAAACACCGAGGCTGGCCAGCAGGATCCAGCCGGCCGCCCCCTTCTTCAATTTGCGCTTGTCGAGATACGCCTCGTCGACCGATTCATAGTCCACCGAGGCCGTGGACGTGCGGGAATGGCTCATGGTTACCCCCAACGCTTGTCTTGTCATTGTTAGCGCGGCGTTCGCGCCCACCAGGTCGTGGTTCGTCACGCGTCCTGGCAGTCTGGTGCGGGCTTGAGTCGGGGGGCAAGCAGCATCGGTGTGGCTGACCGATGCACTATAGGTAAAAGTGATAATGCACTCGTCGCAGGCATTCTGACGAGCGATGCGCACCATGTCGGCGCATCGTGAAGGCACCGCACAGTGCGACTAGTGTCCTGTCCTGACCTCGGACACCAGCCAGGGAAGATGTCGGCGCAATTCGCCCGTGAAACGCTGGTCGAGCAACTGGCGCCCGTCCCTGGCAAGCTGGGCGGGTAGATCTCCCAACTCGTCGCGACGCGACACCAGCGTCAGATCGCGTCGCAACGGCGGGGTCGGCAACGGCTCGACGCGCAGGGCGAGCCGGTCGAGGCCCGCCTGGAAGAGACAGAGCGGCGTGGTGATCGTCCAGCCGCTCCCCGCCCCGACAAGACTGAGCAGCGCGAAGGTGTTGTCGATATACAGCCGGGCCGGCAACTCCAGGCGATTGAGCCGCAGGTGGCGCTCGATGCTCTGCCCGATCAGCGACTGGGCGGTATAACGCACAAAATCCATCTGACGCGCCAGCCAGCGCAGGTTGTCCACCGGCCCCGTCCAGTCGGCGGGCAGGACGAGGACGAAGGGTTCGCCGAGGATGGCATGGCGCTCCAGGCCATCGTAATTCTCGAGACGGTCGTCCGAGATGATGATGTCGACGTGCCGGGTCAACAACGAGTGGCCATGCATGTGCGACAGGCCGGTGGTCAGGCTGTAATCGCTGGTATGGCGTCGAATCACCTCGATCAGCGGCTGGCCCACGGCAGTGGCCAGGGAATCCACCAGCGCCATGCGTACCTGGTGCAGGCGCCCGAAAGAACCCGACTGGAGTTCGCGCCGAGTATGGCGCGCTTCGTGCAGCAGCCGCTTGGCGCGATCATAGAAGAAGCGACCGGCACCGGTGGGCTCCAGCGGCCTGGAGTGTCGATCCAGCAGGATCATGCCCAAGCCTTCCTCGAGGTTGGCGAGACTCTGCGACACCGAGGATTGCTTGAGTCCGAGGTACTCGGCGGCAGCGGTCTGGCTACCGCGCTCCAGCGTCTCGACGAAGATCTCCATGCTGCGCAGGTCGAACCCGAAGCCGCTTCGCATCCCGTGTCTCCCTTGTCCTGGTCGGCCAACAGCATGCCATAGCGACGCGCTGCGGGCGCGTCACTACGGCATCGACTCGACGAGGAACACCTTGAAGGCCTGCCATAACGGGCTTCGATAGCGCTCGGGATGCCAGACCAGCGAGAAGGTCCGGCGCAGCGACAGTTCGCTGTCGAGTGCCACCAGCTCACCCCGCTCGAGTTCGCCTGCCACGCTCAAGCGTGACAGGCAACCAAGCCCCAGGCCGGCGCGCACGGCCTGCTTGATGGCCTCGTGCTGCCCCAGCTCCATGCGTCCCTTGGGCAGAAGGTTGCGGTCTCGCATCGCCCGCTCGAAGACCGAGCGGGTGCCAGACCCCGACTCGCGCAGGATCCAGTCCGCCTCGCCCAGGGTCTCGTCGTCGAGCCATTTACGCTCCGCCAGGGGGTGATTCGGTGCGGCGACGATGACCAGCCGATCCTCGCACCAGGCCTCGCTGGCCAACCGAGGCTCGCGGCATTCCCCCTCGATCAGCCCCAGGTCCGCTTCCAGGCGCAGGACATCGGTGATGACCTCGAAGGTGTTGCGCAACTTGAGGCGCAGGTCCACCGCCGGATGACGTTCGCTGAATCGTCCGGCCAGGCCGGGCAGCAGGTAGGTCCCCACGGTGGCACTGGCGGAAACGCTCAGCGCCCCATGCAGCGCTCCCTCGGGCTCCCGGGCGGTCGCCACGAAATCCGCGAGGCCCTCCAGCAGTTCCTCCGCCCGCGGCATCATCCGACGCCCCAGCTCATTGAGCAGCAGGCGGCGGCCGGGACGCTCGAACAACGCCACCCCGAGCTGCCGCTCGAGATCGGACAACGCCTGGCTGGTCGCCGACTGCGACAGGCTCAGCGATTCCGCCGCCGCGCTCACCGTGCCCAGCCGCGCCACCGTGACGAAGACTTGCAGTTGTCGAAAACTCACCGCGGGCGTCATATCGGTTTTTCCGAAGAGATGTTTCGTTATTACCTGATAACCAGATGAGCTATTAGCGCATAGGATGCTCGGCAGACACAACGTCGTCGAGGAATCCAGCATGTGGCAAGGCCTGTTGATATGCGCCGCCCTCACTACCGCCGGCTTCGGCCTGGTACGGCTGCCCGGTCTCGCCGAGAGCGGGGTCAGTCCGCTGGTGGTGGCGCTGTTGCTCGGCATCCTGGCGGGCAACCTGCCACTGGCGCGCCGACTCGAACACGCCGGCCCCGGTCTGGCCTTTGCCACCCGCTGGCTGTTGCGCGGCGGTATCGTGCTGTTCGGCCTGTCGCTGACCCTGCAGCAGATCGTCGCCCTGGGCCCCAAGGTTCTGCTGCTGGATGCGCTGGTGATCACCGGCGTGCTGACGGTGGGCTACGTGATCGGCACGCGCGTGCTGGGCATGGATCGCGAGACGACGCTGCTGACCAGCGCCGGTAGCGCCATCTGTGGTGCCGCCGCGGTCCTGGCCACCGAATCGACCATTCGCTCGCGCCCCGCCGCCACGGCCATGGCAGTGGCCACCGTGGTGCTGTTCGGCTCACTGGCGATGCTGCTCTACCCGCTGCTCTATCCGCTGCTGGGCATGGACGAGGGCCTCTACGGCATCTATATCGGGGCCACCATTCACGAGGTCGCCCAGGTCGTGGCCGCCGGCGAGGCGGTGGGCCCCGAGGCCCTGGCCAATGCGGTGATCGTCAAGCTGGTGCGGGTCATGCTGCTGGTGCCTTTCCTGCTGATCGTCGGCCAATGGTGGCTGCGCCGTCACACGCCCGCCGAAGGCAGAGCACCAGGCGGCCTGGTGATTCCATGGTTCGCCTTCGGTTTCATGGCCATGGTGGTGTTCAACAGCCTGGTCGACCTGCCCGCTCCGCTGCACGACGCTCTGGTGCTGGCCGGCCAGGTGGCGCTGACCATGGCCATGGCCGCCCTGGGTTTCGAAACGCGGCTGGAGAAGCTGCGCGCCCTGGGCATCCGCCCTTTCCTTCTGGCACTGACCCTGTTCGTGCTGTTGATCGGCGGAGGTTGGATCGCCAGCTATCTGCTGATGGGGTGAAGAGATAAGAAGGAAGAGCGAAGAGAATAGGCGTGAGGAGATACGACAAGGCCGCGCCCGATGGACGCGGCCTTGTCGTATCAGCCGATGAAACCGGATGTCACTCGAAGCTGAAGCGCGGTGTCGGTGCGCCGGGCAACAGTTCGGCGCAACGACGAACTTTCTCGATCAGCTCGGCATGGGTCGGCGCCAGCAGGTTGACGTGGGCCAGCTTGCGCCCGGGGCGTTCGCCCTTGTCGTAGCGGTGCAGGTGGGCGTCTTCAATCTCGAGCAAGCGCGCCGCTTCGCCTTCCTGGCCGATGACATTGACCATGCACGACGGCATCCGGGCGGCGGTATCGCCGAGCGGCAGGCCCTGAATGGCACGCAGATGGTTCTCGAACTGGCTGGTCACCGCGCCATCCATGGTCCAGTGGCCGGAGTTGTGCACCCGGGGCGCCATCTCGTTGGCCAGCAGCCCGCCATCGGGCGTCTGGAAGAGTTCCAGGGTCAGCACGCCGACGTAATCGAGCTCGTCGAGCAGCGCCCGGATATAGCCATCGGCGGTGTCCTGAATGGCGGCATCGAGATCCGGCATGGGCGCCAGCGAGTAGCGCAGGATGCCGTCCACGTGGAGGTTCTCGGCCATCGGGTAGAAGACCACCTGACCGTCGCGCCCGCGTACGGCGATGATCGACACCTCGCGCACGAAATCGACGAAGGCCTCGACGATCAGCCGGGGATGATTGATCGACCGCCAGGCCTCGGCAGCCTCGGACGGTGTCTTGATCACCGCCTGGCCCTTGCCGTCATAGCCTTCGGTCACCGACTTGGCGACCACCGGCGTTCCCAGCTCGCGTACCGCGTCTTCCAGCGCTTCGGCGCTGTCCACCAGGCGATAGGCCGGCGTGGGGATTCCCAGGCGATCGAACAGCGCCTTCTCCTCGGCACGGTTCTGGCAGATCCGAATCGCCTCGCTGGAGGGGTGAACGGGCTTGTGTTCCTCGATGGCCTGGACCAGCGGCACCGGCAGGTGCTCGAACTCATAGGTGACCAGGTCGACCTTGGCCAGGAAGTCGGCCAGATGCTTCTGGTCGGTATCCACCATGACATCGCCGATGCCGGCGCTGGGATGGCCGGTGGTATCGAGGAAGGTGAAGCGATTGGCCAGCGGGTAGCCCGCCAGGGCCAGCATCCGGCCCAGCTGGCCGGCTCCCAGTACACCGATATTCATTGCTTGGCTTACCTCGCTGCGATCACTGTGAATCCGGACGCGGATCGGGATTGTCCAGCACATTGCGGGCCTGTTCGGCGCGGAAGGCTTCCACCGCCTCGCGCACCTTGGCATCCTGCAGGCCGACGATCTGCGCGGCCAGCAGGCCCGCATTGGTGGCACCGGCCTTGCCGATCGCCAGGGTGCCCACGGACACCCCGCCGGGCATCTGCACGATCGACAACAGGGAATCCAGCCCCTTCAGCGACTTGGACTCGACCGGCACTCCCAGCACCGGCAGCGCCGTCTGCGAGGCCACCATGCCCGGCAGGTGGGCCGCACCGCCGGCGCCGGCGATGATCACCTGAAGGCCACGCTCGGCGGCGGACTTGGCGTAATCGAACAGCAGATCGGGGGTACGATGGGCCGAGACCACCCGGGTCTCGCAGGCCACGCCCAGGCGCTCGAGCATGTCGACGGCATGCTCCATGACAGGCCAATCGGACTTCGATCCCATGATCACGCCGACGCGCGGCGACTCGTTTGCTGGCATCCAGGGCTCCTGAAAAAACATTCACAAAACAATGACACCACCGAATGGCGAGGCCATTCGGCACGTGGAAAAGTGGAAGTGGGCAATTCTAGCAGAGCCGCGCCGCGCCTACCTCTCCCCGTTTCGTCGGCCGCTGGCGCAGCACATCGTCGCTACCATGCGACAACGGATTTCACGCATCTTGCGAACTTGATTGGTAATATCAAGTCTCAACGTCGGCGCCAGCAACCCAGTTACTCATCACCTTTCTTCTTATCACCTTTTCCCGTTACGGAGCATGCCCATGAAACGTCCCCTGCTACTGATCGCCGCCCTGACAGGAACCTTGATCCTGGCCGGTTGCGACGACGCCAAGGAGGCCGAGCAGGACAATGCCGAGAGCACCCAGGCCGAACAGCAGGCCAATGCCTCGGCCCAGGATGACCAGAGCGAGGCATCCATCACCCGCAGCCTCGAAGGCGTGCTGGAGTTCTCCGCCACCGACGTACCGCTGCCCGACGGAGCCGAAGTCACGATCAGCCTGCGCGATATCTCCCGGGCCGACGCCCCGGCAACTACCATCGCCGAGACCAGCGTGACACCCGGCAACGAGGATCCGGTGGAGTTTCACCTCGACTACGACGCCGCCGACGTGGATCCCAAGCACACTCATGGCCTGCGCGCAGCCCTGCATGGCGACAAGGGCGAGCTGCTCTGGACCACGACTTCCCGTCATACCGTCGAGGTCGGTCCCGATGCCAAGCAAGGCCCGATCACCCTGGTCCTGGAACCGGTGAACACCACTCCGGACGGCGAAAGCCTGCAAGAGGCCCAGGAGGACATGTTGCAGGAAGAAGCGGAAAACGCCGATGCCCAGGGCGACACCGCCGATTCACTGGACGAAGTCAACGAACAGGCCGCCGACATGCAGGAACCGGCACCGGCAGGCGAAACCGCCACGCAATAACCCAGCAAGCTGCAGCGAAGGGCCCCGTTCGAGGCGACTCGAACGGGGCCCTTGCGTTACGCACCACGCCATGGAGCGCTAGGTCTGGTATGAAAAGTCGACGAGCGAAGGTGATTCAGGCACTTTTCATACAGACCGCTAGCCCGTGGCTAGCGCCTGGCGGCGACTGGCCAGCCAGTTGCCGCCGAGCGCCACGACCATCACCGCCACTCCGATGACCTCGGCCACCAGGCTCGGGTAGAAGGCGGCGACAATCGCCGGCAGCAGCACCAGACGCACCGGCACCGACATGCGGGTGAACAGATACCCCTCCAGGGCCGCGGCGAAGGCCCCCAGGGCCAGGAAGCCGGCCAGCGCCGTCCATACCAGCAGCGGCCAGGGGCCGCCCATGATGATCTCCGGGTTGTAGACCATGAACAGCGGAATCAGGTAGAGCCCCTTGGCGAACTTCCAGGCCTGGAAGCCCGTATCCATGGGCTTGCTGCCCGCGATCGCCGCCCCGGCAAAGCCGGCCAGGGCAATGGGCGGCGTGACGTTGGAATCCTGGGAGTACCAGAACACCACCAGGTGGGCGATCAGCAGCGGAACCCCGAACTCGCTGGTCAGCGCCGGCCCCACCAGAACGATCAGCACGATGTAGCTGGCAGTCACCGGCAGCCCCATGCCCAGCACCAGGCTGGCCAGCAGCACCATCACCAGCGCCAGCAACAGGTGGCCGTTGGAGAAGGCCATCATCATCGCCGAGAACTTCAGGCCCAGACCGGTGAGCCCCACCACGCCGACGATGATCCCGGCCACGGCGCAGGCCATGGAAACCGCCACGGCATTTCGGGCACCGAGTTCGAGCCCTTCGAGCAGCTTGAGCACCCCATTGCGCACGGCAAGCTTCAGAGCACTCGCCGTGACGGGCTGCCCTTGCTTGGGCGCCACGAAGACCATCCAGATGACAAAGCGCAGGATCGCCACCGCCAGCATGGTCAGGATGGCGTAATAGCCGACCCGCATCGGCGACAGGTTCTGCACCAGCAGCCACACCAGCACCGCCAGCGGCAGCAGGAAGTGCCACCCGGCCCCCAGCACGTCGCGCATCTGCGGCAGCTCGTCCTTGCTCATGCCCTTCATGCCCTGTTTCAGGGCAATGATATGCACGAATAGATAGACGGTGGAGAAGTACATGACCGCCGGCAGGATGCTGACCTTGACCACCTCCAGATACGGCATGCGCGTGTATTCGGCGATCAGGAAGGCCCCGGCCCCCATCAGCGGCGGCATGATCTGCCCACCGGTGGACGCCGCCGCCTCGATGCCGCCGGCCTGATGCGGCCGATAGCCCAGGCGCTTCATCAGCGGGATGGTGAAGGCGCCGGTAGTCACCACATTGGCGATGGCACTGCCCGAAATCGAGCCCATGCCGGCCGAAGCGATGACCGCCGCCTTGGCCGGACCGCCGCGCTGCCGACCGGTGGCCGCATAGGCCAGGTCGATGAAGAACTTGCCGGCGCCGGTGATCTCGAGAAAGGCGCCGAACAACACGAAGATGAAGATATAGGTGGCCGCCACCCCCATGGGCAGGCCGAAGATGCCCTCCTGCCCCAGATAGAGCTGGCCGACCAGGCGATCCAGGCTATAGCCGCGATGCTCGAGGATGCCGGGCAGCCACTCGCCGAGCCAGGGCAGCTCGCCACGCGCCCCGGCGAAGGCATAGAGAATGGCGAGCACGCCGATCACCGTCATGCCGAGCCCCACTGCGCGGCGGCTCGCCTCGAGCACGGTGACGGTGGCGATGCAGCCGATCACGATGTCGGTCTGGGTCCAGAACCCGGCGCGATTGATGATCTCGTCGAGATACAGCACCAGGTAGCCCCCGGTGATCACCGCCCCGGCGAAGAACACCAGGTCGATCAGCCCCCCGACCACGCCCCTGGGCCGGCTGGGGCCGAATACGGGGAACATCAAGAAGGCCAGCATCATGATCAGCGCCAGGTGGATGCTGCGCTGGTAGAAGAGCCCCAGGGGCTCGATGCCGGCGGAGTAGAGCTGGAACAGCGAAAGTCCGATGGCCACCAGGCTGATCAGTCTGAGCACGAGCCACGAATGCTTGGCCTGGCTGCCGGGAATGACGGGAGAATTGCCCGAATCGCTCATGAAGAGTCTCTCGCAACGGGATGAGGCGTCGCCCGATTTTTCGGCCGAGGCGACGATGTCAGTGTTTGGAATAAAGGCCGATGGTCACGCCTTCATTGGCGGCCAGTTCGCTGAGGCTGATCACGACGGGACCGTCACCGGCGAGCATGTCCTCGTCGATGCCGCAGCCCTGATCTCGCGAGCGCTCGAGCAGGCTCCGCAGACTCGGTTCGCCATGGCGCACCAGTCGATGATCGACGCGCATGGCACCGACGCGCAGGCGATAGCGATCCCCGGGAACCGGCTCGTCGATATCCTCGATCCAGTAACCGCCCTGGCCATCGGAGACCTGGCGCCCACGTCCGGGAATGTGGTCGAGCCCGGCGGCGAAATCCGGCAGATGACTGCGCTCCAGCACCATATGCCCACCGACATTGCGGTAGCAATCATGCACGGCGAAGCCCTCCACCGAATGATTCCAGGCCAGGCACCAGCCGGCGCCTTCCGGCATCGGCAGGCTCACCAGCGGCTGCCCCTCGGCGTCGCTCACCCTCAGTTCATACTCCGGGCAAGCGGCCTGCGCCGGCAGCGACACCAGCGCCCATGCCAGCCACAGCAGCAGGGCGGACCCTCGAGCCCGCCCCGCTATCAGTTGGATTCGTCGCCCCCTCACGGACGCTGACGATCCTCGATCTCGGCCCCTTGTTCCTCGTAGTAGCGCAGCGCGCCCGGATGGAAGGCAATGGGCGTGGAGTCGACGCTGAACTTCATGGTGGTGTCATTGGCCGCCGGATGGATGGCGATCAACTGATCGGTGTGCTCGAACAGTGTCTTGGTGATCTGATAGGCCAGTTCCTCGTCCATCTCGGCGTTGGTGGCCAGGATGTTGGGAATGCCGATGGTCTGTACCGGCTCCTCCATGCCCTCGTAGAGCCCGGCACGCAGCTCATAGGGCGCGAATACCGGCACTTCCTCGCGGGCATTGGCGACTTCCTCGTCGCTCAGGCCGATCAGGCGAATGTCGCGGGTGGTGGCCAGGTTCATGATCGAGCTGGTGGGCGGACCCACGCTCCAGAAGCCGGCATCGATGTCGCCGTCGCGCAGGGCATCGGCGGTCTCGTTGAAGTTGAGACGGCGTGCCTCGAAATCGTCGTAGCTGATGCCATTGGTTTCCAGCACGGCCCGGGCATTGAGTTCGGTGCCGCTTCCCGGCGCACCCACCGAGACGATCTTGCCCTCGAGATCCTGCAGGGACTCGATGCCGGAATCCGCCATGGTCACGATCTGCACGGCGTTGGGATAGACGGAGGCCAGGGCCCGGATGTTCTCGAGCTGGCGGCCCTCGAAGTCGCCGGTGCCGTTATAGGCCTGGTAGACCGTATCGGCCAGGGCCAGCGCCATGTCGGAGTCACCGCGCCAGACCAGCCCCATGTTCTCCACCGAGGCGCCGGTCACCTCGGCCACGGCGTCATAGCCGTCGATGTGTTCCTTGATCAGCTCGGCCAGGCCACCGCCGTAAGGATAATAGGTACCGCCGGTACCGCCGGTGGCGATGGAAAGCTGCTGCTGGGCCACTGCGGCGGGCGCAGCCACCAAAAGCGAAGCCGCCAGAGCATACTTGAGAGCGCGCATGAATAACCTCCGTTGCCATTCAACTGTCATTATCGTTAGTGACGACGGCTTCGGCCGCCTCGAAAGACCCTAGCAGCCCCCCGCAGGAGGGGCCAGCCATCATTTCCACGCTTGCGGGGCTGGCAGGCAAGTCTCCAAGGTCGTATGCCGTTCAGTCCGCCACCTGCTTCTTGAGTTTCTCGACGATATGGGCGCCGATGGGCAACGCCGAAGTGGCCGCCGGCGACGGCGCATTGCCCACATTGAGCGTGCGCGGCGTGTTGACGAACAGGAAGTCGTCGACCAGCTTGCCGTCCCGGGACACCGCCTGGGCCCTCACGCCGGCCGGATAAGGCTCGAGGTCGTCCAGGCTCAGGCTCGGACAGTACTTGCGCACGAGCTCCAGGTAACCCCGCTTGTGCAGGGAGTTCTTCATCTCGGCGAGGCCCGGCCGCAGGTTGCTGCCCAGCACCTTGAGGAGACCGGGATTGGCGGCCATGCCGGCGAGGTCGCGCAGCGAGACATCCCGGCGGCGATACCCCTCGCGCTTGAAGGCCAGGACGGCGTTGGGCCCCACGGTGACCGAGCCGTCGATCATGCGGGTCAGGTGCACGCCGAGAAACGGCATGGAAGGGTCGGGAATCGGATAGATCAGATGGTTGACGATGTCGTTGTGGCGTTCGGGCAGCACATAGTATTCGCCGCGAAAGGGACAGATGGTGAACCCCGGCTTCTGTCCCAGCATGCGGATCACGCGGTCGGCCATCAGCCCGGAGCAGGTCACCAGATAGCGCCCGGTACACTCGCCCTGCGAGGTCGTCACCACCACCTCCCGGCGACGCTCTTCCAGGCCGGAGACTTCGGCGCCATAGCGAATCTCGCCGCCCAGACGCTCGAACTCGGCGGCCATGGCACGCGTCACCGCGGCATAGTCGACGATGCCGCTGGACGGCACGAAGATGCCGCCGATGCCGGTGATATTGGGCTCGCGCTCGCGCAGCGCCTCGCCGCTCAGCCACTCGCGTTCCAGCCCATTGGCGGCGGTGCGCTCCCAGAGCGCTTCCATGCGCTGCTTTTCCAGCTCGCTGGTGGCCACCAGCAGCTTGCCGCAGATCTCGTACGCGACGCCGTGGGCCTCGCAGAACTCGCGCGTGGCGCGATTGCCCGCCAGACAGAAGCGTGCCTTGAGACTGCCCGGCGTGTAATAGACACCGGCATGGATCACGCCACTGTTGTGCCCGGACTGGTGGCACGCCGGCGCCTGCTCCTTCTCCACGAGCAGCATGCGCCGATCCGGGTAGGCCTGCTTGAGCTGCATGGCGGTCGACATGCCGAGGATGCCCCCGCCGATGATGATGAAATCGTGCATCGCCTGCCTCATCGTTGAATGAACGGCGGCCACGCCGGCATCAGCCCGACGATGACTCTCCCTCCAGTTCACGACGCATCATGGTGTCGCTGTAGGCCACACCATAACGACGTCGCGACCACGCATAGAAGGCCAGGCCCAGCAGCATCCAGACGGCAAAGATGCCCCACTCCGCCATCGACAGTGACGATGGGCTGCCGGGCAGATAGAGCCCGATCAGCGCGATGGAGAGCAGCACCGAGAGTGCCCCGACGGTCTTGCCGTGGCGCACGCGGAACGGGCGATGCAATTCGGGCTCACGGCGGCGCAGCACGACGAAGGACAGGGCGACGAACAGATAGGCGATGACGATGCCCAGGCCGCCGGCCACCACCAGCCAGACCAGCGCCGGCCGACCGAAGAAGGGCGCGATGGCCGACAACAGCCCCATGACCAGGATGGCGTTGGTCGGCGTGCGATGCTTGGGATGCAGCCTGGCGAGGAAAGCCGGCAGCATGCCGGCGTGCGCCAGGGCGTAGATGGCACGCGAGCCGCCGATGTAGAAGGCGTTCCAGCTGGTGATGATGCCGGCGATCCCCGCCAGGATCATCAGATTGCCGGCCCAGGGCGCCTGGAAGACCGCCTGCATGGCATCGGGCACCGCCAGCGAGCTCTCGGCCAGCGCGGAGGGGTCGAGCATCAGGGCTGTGCCGAGGATGATGAGGGCATACCAGAAGACCGCCAGGATCACCGAGATCATCAGCACCCGGCCGATCTCCCGGAACGGCAGGTCGATCTCCTCGGCGGCCTGCGGGATCACGTCGAAGCCGACGAACATGAACGGCACCATGATGATCACCGCCATGATGCCGCCGATCACGCCCTCCTGCACATTGAACAGCGGCTCCAGGGTCGCGGTGTTGCCCTCGAACAGGGCGCCGGTGATGAACATGATGCCGACCACCAGGATCAGCAGGGTCACGACCTTCTGTACCAGGGCCGCCGTACGCACGCCGAGATAGTTGATCCATGTCATCGCCACCGAGCCGGCCACACCGACCGCCACCCAGGTGGCGTTGACGTCCCAGCCGGCGATGGTCCACATCCGCCCCACCGCATACCCCGGGAAGAGATGCTCCACCACGGTCGGCAAGGCCACGGCCTCGAAGGAGACGACGCTGACATAGCCAAGCGTGATCGCCCAGGTACACAGGAAAGAGGCGAAGTGGCCCAGGGCCCGATAACTGTAGACATGCTCGCCGCCCACCTGCGGCATGGCCGAAGCCAGTTCGGCATAGGTCAGTCCCACCAGGACGATCACGCTACCGCCCAGCAGAAAGGCGACGATGGCCCCCAGGCTACCGGCCGACTGGATCCAGTTGCCGGTCATGACGATCCAGCCCCAGCCAATCATCGCGCCGAACGCCAGGGCCAGCACATCCTTGCGCGCCAGTACCCGTGTCAGTCGTGTCGTATCATCATGCATAGGTCGGTTATCCACTCGGTTGTCGATCGGTTGTTATCGATGGATGGTCGTCACGGGATCGTGGCGTTCGATTTATAAATCGTCGAAAAAAACAAATAACATCGACACCTATTGAATGACAACGCGAGCCTGCACGTCTTCTCCCTCTTTTGTCGTAGTCTGTTCCGTCGATTTCCCCTCTCTCGCCCTCCCCGTCGGCCTCCCCTCGGCGACCTGCCGGATCGGGCTTGCGAGACACTGGCGAAAGTGGGAAAAAGATAGCATCCTGTAGCGGTCGTCCATCCCACTGGAGCATCATGAGCACGGCAAGCCATACCTGTGATACGGATCCCAGCGATCCTCCTCCACGAAGGTGCCCTGACCTCGATGTCAGGGATCTGGAACAACGCACGCGCCTCATGCGCATCATCACCCGGCTGATCGCCATCTCTGATCTCGGCAGCCGCGACATTGCCCGCCGCGCCGGCCTGCCGATGCAGAAGATCAGCGACCTGCTCGCCGGGCGCCTGGAACAACTCACTCTCGATGAGCTGCGGACCCTGCGGCGAACCATCGATCCCGAGTTCACCGCTTCCTGAGCGACCGGACGCTGCCCCGGGTGCCGACGAACGCCGCCCGGGGCATATGGCAACCCTCAGTGACATGGAGAAATCCCATGCGACACCTCGCCACCGGCCTGCTGGCCACCGGACTCGTCATGACCGCTTCGGCCCCCGCGCTGGCCGATGGTCAGGCCACCCTGGAAGCACAATCGGATCAGGGCGGCGTCACCATGAACGTGCGCTGGGCGGGTGAAAACCTGCGAATGGACTTCCCCGGCCAGTCACAGGCCGGTTTCATGCTGCTGCGCGACGGCAAGGGCTACCTGGTCACCCAGGTGCAGGGGCAGACCATGGTCATGGACATGGCCAAGCTCAAGGGCATGGCCGAGAACATGGGCGGTGGCGAGGTCGAGACCATCGCCGGCCAGCAGGCCAGCCGGGTGGATGCCCTCGAGGCCACGGGCGACAGCGAATCCATCGCCGGCCTCGAAGGCGATGTCTACCGGCTTCAATGGACCGACAAGAACGGCAGCGCGCACGATGACGAGCTCGTGCTCAGCGACGACCCGCAAGTGCTCGAGCTGATGTCGGCCTTCCACGACTATCAGCGCAGCATGACCGGCGAGTCCGATCCCATCGCCACGACGCTGGAAGAACGCGGCCTGGGCATGCTGCGCTTCGGCGACCGCTTCCGGCTGGCCGAGATGACCGACGCCTCTCCGGCGCCGGATATCTTCGAATTGCCCGAAAACGCCAAGTCCTTCGAGGACATGATGCGCTCGGCCATTTCGGAGTGACCCCGGTCACTCCAGCCGATCGGTCACCGCGCCCATCGAGGCCGAGCTGACGACCCGCGCGTACTTGGCCAGGGCGCCCCGGGTGTAGCGAGGCTCGGGGCGCTGCCAGGCGGCGCGGCGACGCGCCAGTTCGTCGTCATCCAGAGCCACGTCGATGGTGTTGGCCTCGGCATCGATGGTGATGCTGTCGCCATCCTCCACCAGCGCCAGCGGGCCACCGTCGAAGGCCTCGGGCGTGACGTGGCCGACCACGAAACCGTGGCTGCCGCCGGAGAAGCGCCCGTCGGTGATCAAGGCCACCTGATCGCCGAGCCCCCGCCCCATGATCGCCGAGGTCGGCGTCAGCATCTCGCGCATGCCGGGCCCGCCGCGCGGCCCCTCGTAACGAATGACCACCACATCGCCGGCCACCACGCCGCCGTCGTTGATGCTCGCCTGGGCCTGCTCTTCGGAACCGAACACCCGTGCCGTGCCGGTAAAGCGGGTGCCTTCCTTGCCGGTGATCTTGGCCACCGCACCTTCCGGCGCCAGATTGCCGTAGAGGATGCGCAGGTGGCTCTCGTCCTTGAGCGGCGCATCGAGGGGCGCGATGATCGACTGGCCCTCGGGATAGGGGGCAACATCGGCCAGGTTTTCCGCCAGGGTCCGCCCCGTCACCGTCAGGCAATCGCCATGCAGCAGGCCGGCGTCGAGCAGGGTCTTCATCAATGGCAGGATGCCGCCGATGGCGACCAGCTCGCTCATCATGTAGTGCCCGCTGGGGCGCAGGTCGGCAAGCACCGGTACGCGGCGGCCGATGGCGGTGAAATCCTCGAGGCTCAGCGACACGCCGATGGTGTCGGCCATGGCGATCAGGTGCAGCACGGCATTGGTCGAGCCGCCCAGCGCGATCACCACGGTGATGGCATTCTCGAAGGCCTCCCGGGTCATGATGTCCGAGGGCTTGATGTCATGCTCGAGCAGGTTCAGCACCGCCTCCCCTGCCGCATGACTGTCGGCTCGCTTCTCGTCCGACACGGCATTCTGTGCGGAGCTGCCCGGCAGGCTCATGCCCAGCGCCTCGATGGCCGAGGCCATGGTGTTGGCGGTATACATGCCGCCGCAGGCACCGGGGCCGGGAATCGCCGTTTCCTCGATGCGCTTCACGTCGATGAGATCGAGATCACCACGACTGTGGGCGCCCATGGCCTCGAACACCGAAACCAGGTCGGTATGATCGGCACCGGGCATGATGGTACCGCCATAGACAAAGACGCTGGGGCGGTTCAACCTGGCCAGTCCCATCAGGCACCCCGGCATGTTCTTGTCGCAGCCGCCCAGCGCTACCAGGCCGTCGAAGCCCTCGCAACCGGCCACCGTCTCGATGGAATCGGCGATCACCTCCCGCGACACCAGCGAGTACTTCATGCCCTCGGTGCCGTTGGCGATGCCATCGGAAATGGTGATGGTGTTGAAGATCACACCCTTGCCACCGGCCGCATCGGCGCCGGCACTGGCCCGATCGGCCAGCTCGCCGAGATGGCTGTTGCAGGGCGTGACCTGGCTCCAGGTCGAGGCGATACCCACCTGCGGCTTGCTGAAGTCGTCATCGGAAAAGCCCACCGCGCGCAGCATGGCGCGGCTGGCCGACTTGCCGACGCCATCCACCACCGGGGCGGAATAGCGACGACGTGAATCACTTGGCGTATCGCTCATGCGGGTTCTCCTCGGGTCTCGGCTCGCTAGTCAGACCTTAGAGGGTGGCTGGCCACACCCGCGCTGGCAACCCGGGAAGGCCTGCCCATTGGCACTCGCGACTCAGGAGACACCCTCGGAGGCGACCGACCGGGAACGCCGGGCGGGCCGACACCAGGCAATCAACAGACTGACCAGCGTCGAGGCGATCAGGGCGCAGAGAAACGGCGACAAGGTGGGAATGCCACCCGGGAAGCTGGCCGCCTGAACGCCCGCCATCAGGCTGCCCTGGGCCACCCAGCCCGGCACGACCGCACCCACCAGGCCTGCCACACCGCCGGCCATTGCCGCCAGGGAGCCCATCCGCCGCCAGACGCCCAGCAAGACCGGCACCACGGTGGCCGCACACAGCAGATCGGCGATCAGAAACAGCCGCAACACGGAGAGTTCCTGCAGGGCGACCACCACCACCGGGACCATCAGGACCACGGTGGCCAGCCGCGCGGAGCCGATGGATAGCCCGCGACGCCCGGAGCCCGCCACCACCAGGGAGGCGATGGCGTTCTGCAGGGTATCCACGCTCGACGCCACCAGGGTGACGGCCAGCACCAGTGCCGGCACGGCCAGCCAACCCGGCGCCTCGGCCAGCAGCGCGAAGAAGGGAATCGGCGGCTCGCCCAACGGCAATCCATGCATGGCGGCCAGAATGCCGAGGCCACCGATCACCATGACCACCAGCAGCACGCCAACCCCGCCCAGCAGGGCGCCGCGCCCCAGTGCGCCATTCGTCTCGGCGGCCCAGACACGCTGCCAGTACCCCTGGTGGAACAGCTCCGCCGCCGTGACCGCGATAATCAGGGTCAAGGCCACCGAGAGGGCATTCACCGAAGGCGTGGTCGGCATTGACGCGTTTTCCGGCAAGGGCGGCAGGACCCAGACCACCACGCCGGCCACCAGCACCAGAAGCGCCAGCAGCAGCCAGCCCTGCCAGCGATCCGTGGCCAGGCTGGCACGCAGTCCGCCCACTGCCGTGTACACCAGGGTGACGACCGCCACGCCCATCACCACCAGCCCCGCCGGCACCTCGGAAAGCAAGGAGGCAATCGCGCCAATGGCCGTCAGTTCGGCGGCCAGGAAACACGCCATGTAGAGGATCGAAACGAGCGTGACCCAGCGCCGCACGCCCTGCCCATAGCAGGCCTCGGCGAACTCGCCGATGCTGCGCCCCTCGGGCAGGTAACGACGGATCACCGGCCCGTACAGGCTCAGCACGATGAAGGGCAAGGCGGAGCCGAGGGCATAGCCGACCAGCGCCAACGGCCCGACCATGGCACCGATCTCCGGTGGCGCGAAGAGAATCCAGGCCCCCATGCCCGATGCCAGGAAGGAAACGCCCAGCGAGCGGGCGCTCTGGGAGTTGCGAGCGGTCACATAGTCGTCGAGGGGGCCATCGGCCCGGCGGGCCCGCAGGCCCAGGTAGGCAAAACACAGCAGCGCCGCGCCGAGCACGGCTGACGTCAAGTAAGGCATGTCGCACTTCCTCCGCCGGTGTGAACCGGATCAGGTTCCAGGGTCAGCGTCACGCGCTTTCTCAGCCCCGTCGGTACGAGACTCCCCTGGCGACAGTGAATGAATTGTGGGGCACAGGCCGCGAAAATCACCCTGTGCATGACGGCCCGGAAGGACCGCCCGACAGCATGCCACACTCAGCAGTGGAAGACGAACAGTGGCTCAGAACGCCGTTTCGAGCGTCTCGGTCACCGTCAGGTGTTCATCGACCAGGCAGATGCGCCGCCACTTGTCGAAGGTCAGGCAGGGGTGGGAAGCCCCGAAGGCCACCACGTCACCGACCCGTACATTGTCGGCGTGCTCGGGCAAGCGGATGAAGGCATGCTGGTCCATCAGCTTGGTGAGCTCCCAGCCCGACACGCTCAGCACCTCGTCCGCCGAGCCGCCCTCGCGATAGCGGCGCAGCGGCTCGGGCAGGTGATCGAAGCCGATGTCGCGCTTGCCGAGCGCCACGATGGCCAGTCCCGGCTCGGGCAACGACTGCACCTGGGCGAAGACCTCGAGCGCCGGCCGCAGCCCTTCGTGCAGATCGGGCCGCCGCGACAGCACGCCGCGCTGGGCCTGGCGATAGATGCCATGATCGTGCACCACATAGCAGCCCGGGCGGATCACCGGGGTGAAGCGGGAGCGCAGCTCGGCGGCGTCGAAGGTCTCGGCGATCAGGTCATACCAGGCCGATCCCGAGGCGGTGATGATCGGGGCATCCACGCCGAACCGGCCCTCGTCATCCAGGCGACGGGCGGCCTCGACCAGCCGTGCGGCGTAATCGCGAATCGCCGGCACCGGATCCTCGGCATGCACCACGCCCTCGTAGCCTTCCATGCCGGCCAATGCCAGGCCCGGCTCGGTGTCGACGATCCGGGCCAGCTCGCTCACCGCCTCGACGGAACGGCAGCCGGTGCGCCCGCCTTCGACGCCCAGCTCGATCAGCACCTTGAGGGTCAGGCCACGTTCAGAGAAGAAACGCCCCAGGGCCCGCGCATTGTCCTCGCCATCGATCACGCAGTGGAAGTCGGCGCCCGCCTCGATCAGATCGGCAATGATCGCCATGTTGGCACGGCCCACCAGCTGGTTGGCCATCAACAACCGCTCGACTCCACTGACGAACGCCGCGCGACACTGCGGTGCGGTGGCCAGGGTGATGCCCCAGGCGCCCGCCTCGAGCTGACGACGGAACAGCTCGGGCGTCATGGTGGTCTTGCCGTGCGGCGCCAGCTCTGCGCCATGCGACTCGGCGAAACGCTGCATCCACGCCAGGTTGTGCGCCAGCGGCGCTTCCTGGATCGCCGCCGCCGGCAGACTCACGCCCTCCAGCAGCGAGGTCCCGGATTCCGGGACTCCCTTGTCACCCATCTTCGACGCCATCTGACGCATCTCGTCACTCCTCGTGTTCGGGAATCGGGCCTTGCGACACCGCCTTCGCGACGGCGCCCTGATAAAAACTTTCACACATATTGATTTCTTGTTAGAAAATACCATACCTTGATCGACAGGCAACCACAGGCCCTTCTCTAAGGATCCAAGGAAACGCTGAATAAATCGCCGAGCGTAGTGATTAGCACGCGTAGGCATTTAAGCAGTGTTTCCAAGCCATTCACCACACGCCAGGAGCCAATGGTGACTCAGGACATCGACATCCTGTCACGCATCACCAGCGATTTCGCCGGCTTGCGTGACGCCGAAAAGAAGGTCGCCGAATTGATCTTCGCCGATATCGACTTCGTCAGCGAAGCCAGCATCGGTGACATCGCCGCACGCGCCGACGTCAGCGACGCCAGCGTGACCCGCTTCGCCCGTGCCGTGGGTTGCCAGAACGTACGCGACCTCAAGCTGCGCCTGGCCCGCGCCCTGGCCGCCGGGCGTCGCTTCATCCAGGACGCCGGCGATACCGATGGACTCGGCGCCGTCTACGACATCGCCACCCAGACGCTCGAAGTCAATCGCGAACTGATGGAACAGGCCGACGTCGCCGGGGCCATCGAACTACTCGACGGTGCCCGCCAGATCCTGGTGTTCGGCGCCGGCGGCGGCTCCACCATGCTGGCCCAGGAACTGCAGTTTCGGCTGGTCAGGCTGGGCTACGCGATCAGCGCCTATCCGCAATCGCTGTTGCCGCGCATGGTGGCCTCGACCCTGGAGCCCGACGATGTGGTGGTCACCCTCTCGGTGAGCGGCTACACGCCCGAGATCGTCGAGTCGGCACAGATCGCCCGCCAGTACGGTGCCAGGGTCGTGGCGATCACCGCCAACGGCTCGCCCCTGGCCGAGACCGCCGATGTCGTGCTGCCGGTAGCCGCCCGCGAGACCGACTTCATCTATCACCCCTCGGCATCGCGCTATGCCGTGCTCGCCGCCATCGATGTGCTGGCCCTCGAACTGGCCCTGCGTCATCAGGATCGAAGCCGCGACAAGCTGCGCCGGCTCAAGATCACCCTGGACGCCCATCGCGGCGGCGACAACCGCCAGCCCCTGGGGGACTGACATGCATCACGACCTGCTGATTCGCGGCGCCATGGTGCTCGACGGTACCGGCGCCGCGCCCTTTCCAGCCGACATCGCCGTGAGCGGCGAGCGCATCGTCGCCGTGGGAAGGCTCGCCGCGGACGACGCCACGACTGTCATCGAGGCCCACGGGCGTTATCTGGCGCCGGGGTTCATCGATGTCCACACCCACGACGACACCAACGTCATCCGCACCCCCGAGATGCAGCCCAAGCTCTCCCAGGGCGTGACCACGGTGGTGGTGGGCAACTGTGGCATCAGCGCCTCGCCCGTGACCCTGCGCGACAGCGTGCCGGACCCGATGAACCTGCTGGGCGGCGTCGAAGACTTCCGCTACCCGAGCTTCGCCGACTATGCCCGGGCGGTGGACGACGCCGTGCCCTCGGTCAACGTCGCCGCACTGATCGGCCATACCAGCCTGCGCAGCCAGGTGATGGACGATTTCGCCCGGCCCGCCGAAGCGGCGGAGATCGAGGCCATGCGGCGCTCGCTGCGCGACGCGCTGGACGACGGCGCCCTGGGCATGAGCTCGGGGCTGGCCTACCGCAATGCCTTCCATGCCCCCGACACCGAGATGCGTGCCCTGGTCGACGAGGTCGGCGCCGCCGGCGGCCTCTACACCACGCACCTGCGCGATGAATTCGCCGGCCTGCTCGACGCCATGGACGAAGCCTACGCCACCGCCCGGCACGGCCAGGCACCGCTGGTCATCTCGCACCTCAAGTGCGCCGGCGCCGGCAACTGGGGCAATGCTCCCCTGGCCCTTTCCAGCCTCGAACGGGCCGCACGGGAACATCGCGTGCACTGCGACTGCTACCCCTACACGGCGGGTTCCTCGACCCTCGACCTGGGCCAGGTCACCGACGAGATCGCGATCTTCATCACCTGGTCGGATCCGCATCCCGAGCAGGCGCGCCGCCCGCTGGCCGACATCGCCGCCGACTGGAACGTCTCGCTGATGGATGCCGCGCGACGCCTGCAACCGGCCGGTGCCGTCTATCACAACATGAGCGAGGACGACATGCGCCGGGTGCTGGCCCACCCGCTGTCGATGATCGGCTCCGATGGCCTGCCCAACGACCCGCATCCGCATCCGCGCCTGTGGGGCGCCTTTCCACGGGTTCTGGCCCGCTACAGTCGCGACCTGGGCCTGATGCCGCTGGCCGAGGCGGTGCGCAAGATGACCGGCCTCTCGGCGGCACAGTTCGGCCTCACTGACCGGGGCGTCATCCGCGAGGGCGCCTACGCCGACCTGACGCTATTCGACCTGACGACGCTCGAGGATACCGCCGACTACGCCCGCCCCATCGCCGCGGCTCGCGGCATCGACCTGGTCACGGTCAACGGGGCGATCGCCTATCGCGACGGCCATTTCGCCGACCACCGCCGCGGCCGCCTGCTGCGTCGGCGGCAGCGTCTTTCCCCCACTCCCATTCATGCCATGACGGAGGACTCCCCATGACCATCAAACGCTACGGCGCCGAAGGCGGCACCGGTACCGGCGGCCAGAAGCTGCCCTTCTCCCGCGCCGTCGAGGCCGGCGGCTGGCTGCGCGTCTCCGGCCAGACACCCATGACCGACGGCGAAGTCGTCGAGGGCGGCATCGTCGAGCAGACCCGCCTGGCCTTCGACAACTGCCTGGCCATCATGCACGAGGCCGGCTACGGCGTGGAGGACGTGGTGCACGTCACCGCCGTGCTCACCGATGCGCGCTACTTCTCGTCGTTCAACAAGGTGTTCGCCGAGATCTTCGGTGACCATCCGCCGGCACGGATCTGCAGCGTCCAGGACCTGGTGGTCGACTGCAAGGTCGAGGTCGACGTCTCCTGCTACCGCGCCGATCGCGCCTGACCACGAGGGCCCGAGGCCGGAGAGAAGACACGGCTGAAGGCAAGAAGAACAAGGAGGGAACGACCGCGACACCCAGCGACCGTGCCAATGAAAAGGCGCCGCGCCCCGGCAAGGACACGGCGCCACACAGCGATAAACACAGCGTTCTTACCACTGCCTCGGTCGCGGCAACGACCGAGCCAACAAGTATAAGAGGCATGTATGAATAGTCATATCTTCCTCGGCACCTTTTTCGTCTACATCGTCCTGATGATCGGCTTCGGCTGGTGGGTCTCGCGGCACAGCCGCGGTAGCGGCGATGACTTCCTGCTCGGCGGACGCAGCGTGCCGCTGTTCCTGACCGTCGGCACCACGGTGGCCACCATGGTCGGCACCGGCTCGAGCATGGGTGCGGTGGGCTTCGGCTACACCAACGGCTGGGCCGGCGCCCTGTATGGCATCGGCGGCGCGGTCGGCGTGCTGCTGCTGGCCCTGCTGTTCGCCCCGGTGCGCAAGCTGCGCTTCATGACCATGAGCGAGGAACTGTCGTATTACGTCGGCGCCAATCGGCTGGTGCGCAACCTCGTCGCCCTGCTGATCTACATCGCCTGCATCGGCTGGCTGGGTGCCCATATCCTGGGCGGCGGCCTCTACCTGGCCTGGATGGCCGATATCGACCCCGCCCTGGCCAAGGTCATCGTGGCGCTCGGTTTCGGCATCTACTGCGTGATCGGCGGCTACATGGCGGTGGTCTGGACCGACACCATCCAGGCCATCGTGCTGTTCATCGGCTTCTTCCTGATGGCCGGCCTGGCGCTGATCGAGGTCGGCGGCTTCTCGGGACTCACGGCGAGCATGGATGCCGGCGCCACCAGCCTGCTCGGCATCGACAAGATCGGCGCTCTGCCGGCGCTGTCGCTGGCCGCGGTGATCGCCGTCGGCGTACTCGCCACACCCTCGTTCCGCCAGCGCATCTACTCGGGCAAGTCGGTGGGCTCGGTGCGCCGCTCCTTCCTGGTGACCGGCGTGCTCTACCTGGCCTTCTCGATCGTCCCGGCGATCATCGGCATGGCCACCCACGCCCTGAACCCCTCGCTGGACAACAGCAACTTCGCCTTCCCCTTCCTGGCCACCGAGGTGCTGCCGCTGGGGCTCGGCCTGCTGCTGCTGGTTGCCGGCCTTTCGGCAACCATGTCCAGCGCCAGCTCCGACGCCATCGCCGGGGTCTCGACGCTGATGCGCGACCTCTACGTGCTGTTCACCGGCAGAGCGCCCTCGGCCCGCCACGTGGTGCTCTATTCACGTCTCGCGCTGGTGGTCACCATCGGCCTGGCCCTGACCTTCGCCCTGGCCTCGGACAACGTCATCGACTACATCACCACGATGATCTCGACAGTGCTGGCCGGACTCTTCGTGTGCGGGCTGCTGGGTCGCTTCTGGCCACGCTATAACTGGCAGGGTGCGGTGGCCTCGCTGATCACCGCCTCGGCCACATCACTGGCGGTCACCGCCCATGCCGGCTGGAGCGATTTCTGGGGCAACCCGAGCATTCCCTCGGTGCTGCTGGCGATCGGCGGCGGCGTGCTCGTCAGCCTGCTGACACGCGCCCCGCGCACCACGCCCGAGCAGGCACTGGCCATCCTCGATCAGGAACGCCGCCGCATGGAAGAAGCGCCCGACGTCAGCCTGACTGCCGGCGCCTCTCAGGGATAACGCCACGTCGTCCCTCAAGACAAACGGCCCCGCCTCTCGCGAGACGGGGCCGTTGTCATCGTCGTGGCCGGATCAACTCAGCGAAATCGTGCTGTTGATGCCGCTGGAAACGTTCTCCGGTTCGAACCAGCGGGCGGTCACGGTCTTGGTCTGGGTCCAGAAGGCGATCGCCTGCTTGCCGTTGGGCCCCAGGTCGCCGAGCTTGGAGCCGCGCGAGCCGGTGAAACTGAAATAGGCCACCGGCACAGGGATCGGCACGTTGATGCCCACCTGACCGACATCGATGTCGGTCTCGAAGCGACGCGCCACCCAGCCGGAGTTGGTGAAGATGGACGTGCCGTTGCCGTTGGGGTTGGCGTTGATGAAATCGATGGCATCGTCCAGGGTCTCGACGCCCACCACGCACAGCACAGGCCCGAAGATCTCCTCGCGATAGATGGTCATTTCGGCGGTCACGTCGCTGAACAGGGTCGGTCCGACGAAGTTGCCATCGGGATAGCCTTCCACCTGATGGCCGCGCCCATCGACCACCAGCCTGGCGCCTTCACGCTCGCCGGTGGCGATCAGTTCCTCCACCCGCGCCTTGGCGGCCGGCGACACCAGTGGTCCGAGATCGGCATCCCGCTGGGTGCCGGGGCCGACCTTCATGTTGCGTGCCCCTTCGGCGATGTCGTCCAGCCACGACCGTGCCTCGCCGACCAGCACCACCACCGAGTTGGCCATGCAGCGCTGACCGGCGGCGCCGAAGGCCGACCCCAGCAGGTTGTTGATGGCCTGGCTGCGATTGGCATCGGGCATGACCACGCAGTGGTTCTTGGCCCCCATCATCGCCTGCATGCGCTTGCCGGCGGCCGCGGCGCGGTTGTAGAGCAGCGAGCCGACATGGGTCGAGCCGATGAAGGACAGCGCCTTGATATCGGGATGATCGGCGATCCGGTTGGCCACCTCCGGTCCGCCATGCACCACGTTGAGCACGCCCGCCGGCACGCCGGCCTCATGGGCCAGTTCCACCAGTCGCATGGTCGAGCTGGGATCCTGCTCGGAGGGCTTGAGCACGAAGGTGTTGCCGGTGGCGATGGCCAGCGGAAACATGAAGCAGGGCAGCATGATCGGGAAGTTGAAGGCGGTAATGCCGGCTCCCACGCCCAGCGGCTGGTTGAGCGTGTAGACATCCACCTCGCTGGCGGCATTCTCGGCCAGCTCGCCGAGCTGCAGCGAGGTGATCGAGCAGGCGTGTTCCACGACTTCCAGGCCGCGCCCCACCTCGCCGGCGGCGTCCGGCAGGGTCTTGCCGTGTTCCTCGGTGATCAGCGCCGCCAATTCCTCGGTGTGCTCGCGGATCAGCGCCTGCAGCTTGAGCATGATGCGCTGCCGCTTGGCCAAGGGCACCTTGCGCCAGCTCTTGAAGGCCTCCCGGGCACTGGCCACGGCCCGGTCGACCTCTTCGACGGTGCAGAAAGGCACGCGGGCGACCACCTCCTGGGTGGCGGGATTGACGACGTCGCGCACCTCCTGGCTCCGGGAGGGAACGGCCTGGCCGTCGATGTACAGCGGAATCTCGCGGACGGACATGAGCATGCTCCTGTGACGATTGTGATTGTGGTGTCGTGTGCATATCGACAAGACGCCCGAATGATTCGAGTCTAGCCAGACGTCGGATAGCGAAACAACGGGCACACAGGCACATTGTTTGTGCGCTCATGCACAACCACCGATCCCTCGGAGATTCCCATGCTCGACTGGCAGGACATCCAGATATTCCTGGAAGTGGCACGCAGCCAGCGACTCGCCGACGCCGCCCGACGACTGGGGCTCGACCACTCCACTCTGTCGCGCCGCACCCGCCGCTTCGAGCAGCGCCTCAACACCCAGCTCTTCGAGCGTAGCACCCACGGCTACCACCTCACCGAGGCCGGCCACCGGTTGCTGGCCCACGCCGAGGAGATGGCCCGGCATGCCTTCGAGGCCAGCGAAAGCCTCACCGACCAGGACCACCGGATCAGCGGCCAGATCCGTCTCGGTGTCACCGAAGGCTTCGGCACCTGGGTGATCGCCCCACTGCTCGCCGCCTTCTGCGACCGCCATCCGGGCGTGACCCTCGACCTGCTGGCCCTGCCCCGGGTGGTCAACCTGAGCCGCCACGAGGCCGACCTGGCGATCACCATCGAACGTCCCTCGAGCCCGGGCCTGGTGATCTCGCGACTCTGCGACTACCGCCTGCGCCTGTATGGCAGCCAGGACTATCTGCACCGCCACGGCACTCCCCGACGGCTCGCCGACCTGGGTCAGCATCGCCTGATCGGCTACATCGATGACCTGATCTTCAGCGAGCAGCTCAACTATCTCGACCCCTTGCTCGACCCGGCCGTGATCGGCCACCCCGGCCCGCACTTCGCCATGCGCGGCACCAGCGTCACCACCCAGCACAGCGCCTGTCTGCGCGGTGCCGGACTCGCCGTGCTACCCTGCTTCATGGGGACCACGACACCAACGCTTTCCAGCCTGCTGGTCGACGAGGTGGATATCGTGCGGCAGTTCTGGATCACCGCTCGCCAGGAACAGCGCCGACTCGCCAGGGTACGGCTGCTGTGGGATTTCCTGCGAGATGCCCTGGAACTCAATCGCGACTTCCTGATGGGTGAAAGCCGAGAGCTGACGATCCCGCCGTCACCCTCCTGAGCCGAAAGCGCGAGGCCGTCGTCAGTCGCCGTGACCATGAGACGACGACCACGAAACTGTCACCATAAAATGATGCTATCACCATGGTTGGGAAAGGCACTTGGCAACACCCGGACGCCAGGGAGTAGCTTATGGATGACCGGACACGCCCGGGATGCTCGCCACGCGACAAGCAGCATCGGCATCCACGCACGCAAAGCTGTCCGATACGTCGCAGTTTCACCTAAGACAGTCATTTTATTGATCGGGGGAGAAAACCATGGGCGAACAACAGAATTCCAAGGCTGCTGGCCAGTGCCCTGTCATGCACGGCAGCAACACCAACATGCGCGGCAAGGGTACGGAAAACCGTGACTGGTGGCCCAATCAACTCAACCTGGGGATCCTCCATCAGCACACTGCCAAGGCGAACCCCATGGGCGAAGGGTTCAACTATGCCGAGGAGTTCAAGAAACTCGACCTGGCGGCGGTCAAGCGAGACCTCAACGACCTGATGACCGACTCCCAGGACTGGTGGCCGGCCGACTTCGGCCACTACGGCGGCCTGATGATCCGCATGGCCTGGCACAGCGCCGGCACCTATCGCATGGGCGACGGTCGCGGCGGCGCCGGCGGCGGGCAGCAGCGCTTCGCACCGCTCAGCAGCTGGCCGGACAACGTCAACCTGGACAAGGCCCGCCGCCTGCTGTGGCCGATCAAACAGAAGTATGGCAACAAGCTTTCCTGGGCCGACCTGTACATCCTCGCCGGCAACGTGGCGCTGGAATCCATGGGCTTCAAGACCTTCGGTTTCGCCGGCGGCCGCGAGGACACCTGGGAGCCTGAAGAAGATGTCTACTGGGGCGCCGAGAAGGAATGGCTCGGCAGCGACGAGCGCATCGTCGACAAGGAAAACCGCGAGTTGGAAAACCCGCTGGGCGCTACCCACATGGGTCTCATCTATGTGAACCCGGAAGGCCCCGAGGGCGAACCGGACCCGGTCAAGGCAGCCCACGACATCCGCGAGACGTTCAAGCGGATGGCCATGGACGACGAGGAAACCGTGGCCCTGATCGCCGGTGGCCACACCTTCGGCAAGACCCACGGCGCCGGGACGGAAGAGCAGGTAGGCCCCGAGCCGGAAGCCGCCCCCGTCGAGCAGATGGGCCTCGGCTGGAAAAGCAGCTACGGCAAGGGCATGGGCGAGGACACCATGGGCGGCGGCCCCGAGGTGATCTGGACCCAGACCCCCACCCAGTGGAGCAACCACTTCTTCGGCAACCTGTTCGGCTACGAGTGGGAACTGACCAAGAGTCCGGCCGGCGCCTACCAGTTCATCGCCAAGGACGCCAAGGGCGATGAGGTCCCCGGACCGGAAGCCGATTCGCAGCGTCGCGCCCCGACCATGCTGGTCACCGACCTGTCGCTGCGCTACGACCCGGCCTACGAGAAGATCTCGCGTCGCTTCTACGAGAACCCCGAGGAATTCGCCGACGCCTTCGCTCGTGCCTGGTTCAAGCTGACCCACCGCGACATGGGTCCGAAGGCCCGCTATCTTGGCCCCGAAGTGCCCGACGAAGACCTGATCTGGCAGGATCCGGTACCGCCCGTGGATCACGAACTGATCGACGCCCAGGACATCGCCGAACTCAAGCGCAAACTGCTCGGCTCCGGGCTGTCCGTTACCGAACTGGTGCGCACCGCCTGGGCCTCCGCCAGCACCTTCCGCGGCTCCGACATGCGTGGCGGCGCCAACGGTGCCCGCATCCGCCTGGCCCCGCAGAAGCACTGGGAGGTCAACCAGCCCGAGCAACTGGCGAAGACGCTGCAGGTGCTCGAAGGCATCCAGTCCGACTTCAACGCCGCCCAGTCAGGCGACAAGAAAGTCTCGCTGGCCGACCTGATCGTGCTCGGCGGTGCCGCAGCCATCGAGAAGGCCGCCCAGGATGCCGGCCACGCCATCGAAGTGCCCTTCTCGCCGGGTCGTACCGACGCCACCGAAGCCCAGACCGATGCCGAGTCCTTCGAGGTACTGCGGCCCGAGGCCGACGGCTTCCGCAACTACCGTCGCACCAAGTTCGCGATTCCCGACGAGGAACTGCTGGTCGACCGTGCCCAGCTGCTGGGCCTCTCCGCTCCGGAGATGACCGTGCTGATCGGCGGCATGCGGGCCCTGGGCGCCAACTACGGCGACGTGTCGCATGGCATCCTCACCGATCGCCCCGGCACCCTCACCAACGACTTCTTCGTCAACCTGACGGACATGGGCACCGACTGGCAGCCGGTCTCGTCCGAGGAAGACGTCTACGAGGGTCGTGACCGCAAGACCGGCGAGACGAAGTGGACCGCCACCCGCGTGGACCTGGTCTTCGGCGCCAACGCCCAGTTGCGTGCCCTGACCGAGGTCTACGCCCAGGATGATTCCAGGGAGAAGTTCGTCCAGGACTTCGTGGCGGCCTGGAACAAGGTGATGAACGCGGACCGCTTCGATCTCGCCTGATCCGAACCGCTTTCACGCCTGAAAAGACGCCGCGTCGGCCCCGAGCCGGCGCGGCGTTTTCATGTCCTCAAGGCTCAGAAAGCGTTGATGGGCACCTTGAGGTAGACCTGGCCGTTATCCTCGGCGGCAGGCATCTCGCCGGCACGCATGTTGACCTGCACCGAGGGGATGATCAGCCGAGGCATGCCCAGCGTCGCGTCGCGCTCGGTGCGCAACTTGACGAACGCCTCTTCGCTGACGCCCTCATGCACATGGATGTTGTGGGCGCGCTGCTCGGCCACTGTGGTCTCATGCTGGTATTCCTCGCGCTCCGGCGCCTTGTAGTCGTGGCACATGAACAGGCGCGTCTCGCCGGGCAGCGCCAGGACCTTCTGAATGGAGCGGTACAGCGTACGAGCATCGCCGCCGGGGAAATCGCAACGCGCGGTGCCATAATCGGGCATGAACAGGGTATCGCCGACGAAGGCGGCATCCCCGATCACGTAGGTCAGGCAGGCCGGGGTATGTCCCGGCGTATACAGTACGCGCCCTTCCAGGTTGCCGATGGCGAAGGTGTCGCCCTCCTCGAAGAGGTGATCGAACTGGCTGCCGTCGCGGGCAAACTCGCTCCCCGCATTGAAGGCCTTGCCGAAGACCTCCTGCACCACGGTGATGTTCGCGCCGATGCCGGTCCGGCCGCCCAGTTGCTCGTGCAGGTAAGGCGCCGCCGAAAGGTGGTCGGCATGGACGTGGGTTTCGAGGATCCACATCACCTCCAGAGCGTTATCGCGAATGAAGGCAATGATCTCGTCGGCGGAGCGCACATCGGTGCGCCCGGCCGCGTAGTCGAAATCGAGCACCGAATCGAGAATGGCACATGCCTTGCCATCCGGATCCTGCACCACGTAACTGAAGGTCTTGGTGGGCTCGTCGAAGAAGGTCTGGACGATGGGCTGCTGGGACATGGAATGCCTCCGTTTGCAGCGAAGAATGAGGGGCATCGCACTCGATGCATGCCGGAACCGGCACATGCCCCATCATAAACAAACTTTCTTATCTATCGATAGACCATTATTTCATACACACCGAATGGCAGGCAGCACTGCCCCTTTCCACCGGGAGCCCGACGGACGAACCTCGGAAGGCTCGACCGCCTTGTCCCACGGGCAGGCGCTCTTGAGGTCTCAGGTACCGCAGAACGTCCGCAGCACCTTCTCCTCGTCACGCGGCGGTCGCATGTAATCGACATCGCCATCCGGCGTCGTATAAGGATCGGTGATCACCGCCAGCAATGCCTCGAAGGGCCCGAAGTCATCTTCCTCGGCGGCGGCGATAGCCTCGGCGACGCGATGGTTGCGAGGAATCACGGCCGGATTGGCGGCATTCAGGCGTGCCACGATGTCATCGGTCGACACGCCCTCGCGGGCCAGGCGTTCGCGCCAACGCGGCAACCACGCCTCGAGTTCTTCCTGGCTTGCGAAGTTTTCCCTCAGCCGCGGCGCCTCGGCCGAGGCATCGACGGCATCGGCCAGGTGGCGAAAGGTCAGGTGGAAATCGGCGCGCCCGTCGCGCATGGCATCCAGCAGCGCCTGGGCGAGTTCCCCATCGCCTTCCTCTTCGGTGACGAGCCCCAGCTTGACGCACATGACCTCGCGCCAGCGTGCATCGAAGCGCTCCGAGAAGTCGCGGATGATCGGCGTGGCGCGCTCGACGGCACGCTCGCCGTCGCTGTCGATCAGCGGCACCAGCGTCTCGGCGAAACGCGCCAGGTTCCACTGGATGATCACCGACTGATTGACGTAGGCATAGCGCCCCCGCTCGTCGATGGAGCTGAACACCGTGCGCGGGTCGAAGGTGTCCATGAAGGCACAGGGGCCATAGTCGATGGTCTCGCCCGAGATGGCGGTATTGTCGGTGTTCATGACGCCATGGATGAAGCCGACGCCCATCCAGCGCGCCACCAGCTCGGCCTGACGCTCCGCCACGGCATCGAGCAGCGCCAGGTAACGCTCGCCGTCATCGGTGCGGTCGGCGAGATGCGGATAGTGACGGTCGATGGCCTCGTCGGCCAGCAGGCGCACCGCTTCGGTGTCTCCACGGGCGGCGAAGTACTGGAAGGTCCCCACCCGCAGGTGGCTGGAGGCGACCCGCGTCAGCACCGCACCGGGCTCGGGAATGCGCCGGAAGACGCGCTCGCCGGTGGTCACGGCGGCCAGCGCCCGGGTGGTCGGAATGCCCAGGGCATGCATGGCCTCGCTGACCAGGTATTCGCGCAACACCGGACCGAGCGGCGACCGACCGTCGCCTCCGCGGGAAAAGGGCGTGCGGCCACTGCCCTTGAGCTGAATATCGCGAATCCGGCCGTGGCGGTCGACCACCTCGCCCAGCAACAGCGCCCGCCCGTCGCCGAGCTGGGGCACGAAGTTGCCGAATTGATGGCCGGCGTAGGCCATGGCCACCGGCTCGGCCCCCTCGGGCAGGCGGTTGCCCGCGAAGATCTCGGCCGCCTCGTCGGCCTCGAACGCCGCCAGTTCGAAGCCAAGCTCGTCGGCGAGCTCACGATTGAAGGCCACCAGCCGGGCATCCTCGACCGGTATTGGCTGACTCGCGGCACGCATCCGCTCGGGCAGGCGTGCATAGCGCAGGGAAAAGCTCGGGAACATGACGCCTCCTGTGCAGTGGGCTCTCGGGAAATGTTGAATAAATTGCCGAGCATCGTGAAGCGCAAGGCGCCCGGAACACAGAAAGCGAGACATAACGAAGGGTTAGGCGAGCTTTCGAGCACCGCGTAACGCAGCGATTTGCATGCGCAGGCATTTATGCAGAATTTCCCTCACCCTACAGGGACAGGCGGGACCGGCCAACATTCCCGAACGCGGTAACGATCATGTTTTCTCCGCTGAGGTTTCCTCGGCCTGTTCAGCACGACTGGCGACGAAGGTTCGGTAGTCCTGGGTAACGCACTCGGCATAGCTGACCGCCAGGGTGGCAACCATGTCGGTGAAGTGGTCCAGCCGGCCTTCGAGCCTTGCGCAGACGTTTCGCGCGAAGCTTCCCGGATCCTCGGGATACAGGTCCCGAGCGCCGCGCAGGTGCTCACGGGCGAGGATGCGTCCCCAGCGCTTGACCAGCTTGCGGTAGTCCTTGCCGCTGTCCAGCTTGTGGGTCGGAAAGTCGTCCTTGAAGGGCGAGCGCTCACGCACCGAGAACACGCTGTCGCCGATGTGCAGCCAGCCAAGATAGGGATCGGGATGTTCGGCGATGGCATGGAAGGCAGCGGCATGGCGCACTCCCTCATGGGGAAAGGCGCGACGCCAGGCCCGCTTCTCGGTGGCGTTCATCAATCGCCAGCCCTCCGGCGGCGTCTGCTGCTTGACGTCGAGAATCACATCGTCGTGCTCGTGATCGCGCCCGCCCTCGATCAGCACGTAGTAGCGCTCGAGGCCCAGCGAGCCGGTGCCGGCATCCAGGCGACGCGCCATGTCCTTGACCCTGAAGTGATCTTCATCGGCCTCGGCACGCTCGCTGTACAGCGTCTCGCGATATTCGCCCTCGACAGCCTTGCGCAACTGGCTGGCCAGGTGCGCCGGCAGCCGGGCGAGCTTGTCCGGGCGCTCGGCAAAGCAACGGCCTTCATCGGTCAGGCGCGTCCACTTGTCGAGCATCCTGGCGCGGCTACGCTTGGCGGCGACCTTCTCGAGAAAGGGCGCCACGGGCCCCTTGGCGGTTTCCAGGGTCACGCCATCGGGCGCCTCGCCATTCAGATGACCGGCCAGCTCGTCGTGATAGCTCTCGGTCAGCGTCGCCAGCGCCTTGCCGGTCGACTTGCGCGACAGGCCGACATTCTCGCGGGCGTCGAGCACCAGGCTGATGGCCAGTCGCCAGAGATCGTATTGATAATCGCCGATCATGGCATCGTCGAAATCATCCATGCCGTAGCGCACGGTATCGTCGCGATGCCCATAGGCGCCGAAGTTGTAGGCATGGGCGTCGCCCTGCAGCCAGGTCTGGGTCTCGGGCAGGCCGCCATAGAGCGCAAAACGCCAATCGTGCCAGATATCGTCCCAGTAGAGATGATTGGTGCCCCGGAAGAACCGGTACGGCGACTCGGCCAGCTTGGCGTACTTGGCCTCGCGCTCCTGCTCGGAGAGCCCGGCATTGGCGGAAGCGATCGCGTCCAGCACCTGGCGGGGGCGATTGTGGCGGGTCAGGGGTTGTGGCATGTGGCAACTCCGTATGATCGAAGGCAGCCGAAACGGCATCCTTACAGTCAAGCAAACTCCAAGCCACCAGGTAAGCCCGACACAACCCCGATGGCCTTTACTGGTCAGGAAAAGCTCTCAAGGCGTTTCTTGGAGGTTCTTTAAAAGTCATCGGAACATATTTACGGAACGTACCATGGAATAACACCAGGCCCGTACCAAAAACACGTCACCGCTTCTCCAAGGATACCGACCAACCCGGCTACAAGGAGGTTCTGACCGACCAGAGTTCAGGGAAGAACTTCAGGTCCAGCGCCTTCTTCAGATAGGACACGCCCGAGGTTCCGCCAGTCCCGCTCTTATGGCCGATAATACGTTCCACGGTTTTCATGTGGCTGAAGCGCCACTTGTGGAAGTTGTATTCGGTATCGACCAACTTTTCCGCCAGCTCATACAAATCCCAGTGATGGTCGGTACTCGCGTAGATATCCGCCCACACGGCCTCAACTTCTGCACAAGCCTCGTAGGGCTCTGACCAGTCTCGATCCAGTACCGATGCCGGCAATTTGAACCCCCGTCGAGCCAGCAACTGGAGGCTGATGTCATACAGGCTTGGCGCCTGCAATACACTCATGAGCCTCTGGTAATTCGCGGAATGGGAACGATGCACCTTGACCATGCCAGGGTGCTTGTTGCCCAACAGAAACTCCAGCTCCCGGTATTGATGCGACTGAAAGCCGGAGCTCTGCCCCAGGCTGTCGCGGAAACTGACGTAATCGGAAGGCGTCATGGTGACCAGAACCTCCCAGGCCTGGATCATCTGCTCCTGAATTCGCGCGACCCGGCTGAGCATCTTGAAGGCCGGCCGAAGCTGATCCGCCGCAATATGCCGGGCCGCCGCATGAGCCTCATGCAGGCATTGCTTGAGCCATAGCTCAGAGACCTGGTGGATAATCACGAAGAGCATTTCATCATGCTCGTTAGAAACCGGACGCTGACAGGACAGCAGGGCCTCGAGCCCCAGGTACTGCCCATAGCTCATGTCCTGATCCCAATGAACATTTTTTTCGTCCTGCAGGTTCACGGCGTTCTGGCGTGTCTTGTTCTCGTCTAAATGGCTCACGACGGCTCCCCTGCTTGTACCCATGGTGATACGTCGGTCATGTCATCCGCCCCCTTGTCTTGCCCTGCCTTCAGGTCACCGCGCTACGCACCTTGAAGCGTGACTCCCGGTACTCGCCGCTCTCCAGCACTTCACGGAAGTGACGGGCCGCCTGCCAGACGTCTTCAAAGCTCAGGTAGAGCGGCGTGAAGCCAAAGCGCATCAGTCCGGGTTCACGGTAATCGCCGATCACGCCCCGGGCGATCAACGCCTGAACGATGGCGAAGCCATCCTCGGCAGCCACCAGCGATACCTGACTGCCCCGCTCCCCGGCCGCCGGGGTGATATCGGCAATGCCGTAGGGCTCGAGCAAATCGGCCAGACAGTCGCGGAACAGCTCGCTCACCGCCAGGCTCTTGTCGCGCAGGGCGTGCATGTCGACCTCGGCCCACATCGCCAGTGAGGCCTCCAGGGCGCTGTAGGCCAGCGCCGAGTGCGTTCCGGTGCGAAAGCGCGTGATATCGCCGGCCGGCGCATAGTCCGCCTCGAAGGCGAAGGGCGCGGCGTGACCGTGCCAGCCGGACAACGGCTGCCAGCCACTGTCCTGGTGGCCGCGCTGGACATAGATGAAGGCCGGTGCACCTGGCCCACCGTTGAGATACTTGTAGGTACAGCCCACCGCATAGCGTGCACCGCTGCCGTTGAGATCCACCGGCAGCGCGCCCGCCGAGTGGGCCAGGTCCCAGATCACTTCGGCGCCGTGCGCGTGCACCAGCCGGGTGGCAGCCGCCATGTCGCGCAGCGCCCCGGTGCGATAATTGACCTGGCTCAGCACCACCACGTCGACGCCGTCGAGATGCGCCTCGAGCGACTCGCCCTCGGGCAGGAAGCGATGCTGGTGCCCGCCGAAGCGGCTGAACCCCTGGGCGATGTAACCATCGGTGGGAAAATTGCCGCCCTCGCTCAGCACCACACCGCCTCCGTCGCCGCGCTGACCGATGATATAGCCCAGCAGCTTGAAGATATTGAGCGTGATGTTGTCGGTGACGACCACCTCGCCCTCGCCGGCACCGATCACCGGCGCCAGCAGGTTGCCAAGCCGCTCGGGAGCATCGAACCAGCCCTGGTTCCAGCCCTTGATCAGCTCGTCGCGCCACTGGTCCATGGTCTCGGTGACCGCCTTGCGGGCCGCGAGAGGTTGGGCGCCGAGGGAATTGCCATCGAGATAAAGCACACCCTCCGGCAAGGCGAAGCGTTCCTTGAAGGTCGCCAGTGGATCCTGACGGTCGAGTTCGCGAGCGCTATCGAGTGTCACGGCCATGTTCGATTCTCCAACAGGGACAGAGCGGCCAGGCATGCCTCGATGATCCGCCAGGAAGGACCGCGATGCCAGGCCGACCGCTTCGCGATGGCCCGGCGCTTCGTCGACACTTCACTTCCGATTCCGGCTAGTCTCCGCGATGCACCGCGCTACACTGGCAACATCGACTCGGGATGCTGGGGGAAGCGCCATCATGCTGGAACCATCACAGTGCCGCCAGGCCCGCCTCGCGCGGGATGCCCGGTTCGACGGCCGCTTCTTCGTCGCGGTGACCAGCACCGGCGTCTACTGCCGCCCGATCTGCCCGGCGACGCCGCCCCACGAGCGCAACGTGCGTTACTACGAAAGCGCCCTGGCCGCCTCGCGGGACGGCTTCAGGCCCTGCCTGCGCTGCCGGCCGGACAGCGCACCGGACTCGCCGGCCTGGCGCGGAACCCACACCACCTTCGAGCGTGCCCTGCGGCTGATCGACGAAGGCGCCCTTCGCGAGGCCCCATTGGGCGCGCTCTGCGAACGTCTGGGTATCGGCGAGCGTTACCTGCGCCAGCTTTTCCAGCAGCGTCTCGGCGTCTCGCCCAAGACCTATGCGCTGCATCGTCAGTGCCTGTTCGCCAAGCAATTGCTGCACCAGACCCGGCTGCCCGTCACCGAGGTCGCCTATGCCAGCGGCTTTCGCAGCCTGAGGCGCTTCAACGATGCCTTTCGTCGCCACATCGGCCTGGCCCCTCGGGAATTGCGCCGTCGTGGTGGCACCGGCGACGACGGCCTGACGCTGACGCTCTCCTACCGGCCGCCCTATGCCTGGCATCCCTTGCACGACTTCCACCGACAGCGCGCCATCGACGGCCTGGAATGGGTCGGCGAGCACCATTACGGTCGCCATGTCCACTGGGGAAGCGCCCGGGGCTGGTTCACCGCCGAACACGATCCCGAGCATCACGCCTTCCGCGTGCACCTGATGCTCGACGACCTCGCCGTCCTGGCGCCGGTGGTGCGGCAGATTCGTCGCGTACTCGACCTGGATGCCGACACCGCCACCATCGAGTCGCATCTCGGTCGCATCGCGCCGGGGCTGTCACTGACCGAGGGCCTGCGCCTGCCCGGCGTCTGGTCACCGTTCGAGGCCGGCGTGCGGGCGATCCTCGGCCAGCAGGTCTCGATCGTTGCCGCCCGCCGGCTGGTCGGCAGCCTGGTCGAGCAACTCGGTGAACCGGCCGGCGACGGCTATCATTTCCCGACACCCGAGTCCGTTGCCGCCAGCGAACTCGAGTTCCTGCGCATGCCCGGCGCGCGCAAGGCTACCCTGCAACGCTTTGCAAGCTGGTACGCTGGAGCCGGATCGGGCGACGATCCGCTCCAGTGGACGGCCCTCAAGGGCATCGGCCCCTGGACGGCGAACTACGCCGCCATGCGTGGCATCGGACATCCCGACATCTGGCTGGACGGCGACGCCGGTGTGCGACGCACCCTCGACCGTCTGGGCGATAGCGACCCGGCCGATGCCGCGCCCTGGCGCAGCTACCTGACCCTTCAGCTATGGTCTCAGGAGCCGACACCCGACAACCCGGAACAAAACGTCATGGAGGCGAGCCGATGACCGACGCCCTCGATTACTACCAGCCCCCGCAAAGCGACGCCCTCGGCCTGCTGCGCCTGAGCGCCACGGCCTCGGGTATCACCGAGATCGCCTTCGTCATGGAAAAGGACGCTGCGCCACGCCCCAACGAGATCACCGAGCGTGCCCGGCAGCAGCTCGACGAGTACTTCGCCGGTGAACGCCGCGACTTCGAGCTGCCGCTCGCGCCGCGAGGCACGGATTTCCAACGGCGGGTCTGGGAGGCATTGGCCACCATTCCCTTCGGCGAAACGCGCAACTACGCCGAGATCGCCGAACAGCTCGGTTGCAAGGGTGGACAACGCGCCGTGGGCGCGGCCAATGGGCGCAATCCCATTTCCATCGTCGTGCCCTGCCACCGGGTGATCGGCAGCGACGGCCAACTCACCGGCTACGCTGGCGGCATCGGTCGCAAGCAATGGCTGCTGGCCCACGAAGCCGGCGAGATTCCCTTTCAACTGGCTTGAAGGGGCTCGCTCAGACGGCATCCTCCTGCAGGGTGCCGAGCCGGCGCACGCTGGCGACGAAGTCGCTGAAGCGCTCGCCCTGGATGAGCACGTGATCGCGTAGCGCCCGCTCGGCCCGCTCGGCCTCTCCTGCCTCGATGGCAGTGACGATCTCGCGATGCTCCTCCAGCGAGCTGCCCATGCGCTGACGCACCTGAAGCTGCAGGCGTCGGTAGGGCTTGAGCCGCTGCTTCAACTGGCGCGCCTCGCTATCCAGAAAGCCGTTGTGGCTGGCCCGATAGATGCAGTCGTGAAAGGCCGCGTTCTCGTAATAGTACTCGTCGGGATCGCCCGCCCGGGCCGCCGTCTCGCATCGCGCCAGGGCCTCGCGCAGTTCCGCCAGTTCCGCATCGCTGATCCGCCGGGCGGCCAGCCGCCCGCACATGCCCTCCAGTTCGGCCATCACCTCGAACATCTCGATCAACTGATCAATGCCCACCTTGGCCACGAAGGTTCCCTTCTTCGGCGAGACCGTGACCAGCCCGCTGGCCACCAGTTGCTGTATCGCCTCGCGAACCGGCGTGCGCGACACCTCGAACTCGCGGCCCAGGGCCTCCGGGTCCAGGCGTTCCCCCGGTGCGCGCCGTCCGTTGATGATGTCGTCTTCCAGTGCATCCCGAAGTCGCTGCGTATTCGACCGTTTCATGGTCTGGACTCCTCCCTTCACGCGCTTGCCTCACCCCTTGGTCTAAGGTCCTAAATTTGACACTGGTATTTCAATACGGCTATTGAAGTATACATCAGCTTGGCTGATGCACACTTCATACAAGAACAATCTCGAAGGAGACGCCATGAAACGCTCATACATGCCACCCTTGGTGGCCGGCCTGGCTCTCGCCGCGCTCGCCGCCAGTTCCTCCGCGTCCGCCCAGACGGTACTGCGCGCCTCCCACCAGTTCCCCGGCGGGCAAGGCGACGTGCGCGACGAAATGGTTCAGTTGATGGCCGAGAAGGTCGCCGATGCCGATGTGGGGCTCGAAGTCGAGGTCTATCCCGGCCAGTCGCTGTTCAAGGCACGCGAGCAATGGTCCGCCCTGACCCGTGGTCGACTCGACATCACCGCGCTGCCGCTCGACTATGCCAGCGGTCGTCATCCGGAGTTCTCCGCCACCCTGATGCCCGGCCTGGTGCGCAACCACGAGCACGCCCAGCGGCTGAACGACTCCAAGTTCATGGGCATGATCAAGGACGTCATTCAGGAAGGCGGCGCCCGGGTACTGGCCGATGCCTGGCTGGCCGGCGGCTTCGCCTCCAGCGAGCGCTGCATCACCTCGCCGGACACCGTCGACGGCCAGAACTTCCGCGCCGCCGGTCCGGCCTTCGAGGAAATGCTGGAAGCCGCGGGCGCATCGATCACCTCCATGCCCTCCTCGGACATCTACACCGCCATGCAGACCGGCGTTCTGGATGCCGCCAACACCTCCTCGATGTCCTTCGTCTCGTACCGCATCTACGAGCAGGTCGAGTGCCTTACCCAGCCCGGCGAGCATGCCCTGTGGTTCATGTACGAACCGATCCTGATCTCCGAGCAGAGCTGGCAGAAACTCGACGAGGCTCAGCAGAAGGCGCTCATGGAAGCCGGCCAGGCCGCCGAGGAGTTCTTCGCCGAGAAAGCGGCCGGCCTGGACCAGCAGATGGTCGATGTCTTCGAGGAGAATGGCGTCGAGGTCGTGAGCATGAGCGAAGAGGACTACAACGCCTGGCTGGAAATCGCCAAGCAGAGCGCCTACAAGAACTTCGCCGAGAACGTCCCCGATGGGCAGGCCCTCATCGATGCCGCCCTGGCCGTCGATTGATCCGGATCTTCTCCGCCACCGGCACCGGCCGGAAGGTGCCGGTGCCCCTGACCTCGGGAGGACGACATGGCCATGGCCAATACTTCACCCCTTGCCAGACGCCTGCCGCTCATCGATCTCTACATTCGCATGATGGACAGCCTCTCTCGCTACGCCGCCTACCTGGCCGCCGCCATGTTCATCGCCGGCGTGTTCGCGGTCTGCCACATGGTATTCGTGCGCTACGTGCTGGGCATGAGCACCAGCTGGCAGACGGAGTTCACCGTCTTCTCCGTCACCGGCGCCATGCTGATGGGCAGCGCCTACGTGCTGATGACCGGCGGCCACGTCGCCATCACCCTGCTGCCCGACATGGCGGGCGGCGTGATTCGCAAGATCATGCAAGGCGTGGCCTCGCTGTTCGGCCTGGGTTTCTGTGCGGCCCTGAGCTACGGCGCCTGGATCTATCTGGCCGAGGCCTGGCATGGGCAATGGACCACCGGCACAGTATGGAATCCTCCTCTCTGGCCGGCCCTGGTACCGATGGCCGTGGGCACCAGCCTGCTGACCCTGCAGTACATCGCCGAACTGCTGCGCGGGGAGGCCTGACATGGATCCGATCACGCTAGGTATCATCGTGGCCGTCGGCCTCGTGGCGCTGATGGCCATCGGCACGCCCATCGCCTTCGCCCTGGGCGGCGTCTCGCTGCTCGCCCTGCTGTATGACCGGGGCCTGCCGGAACTGACCTATTTCGGCGAGACCTTCTTCGAGCGCATCGCCGACTTCGGGTTCGTGGCCATCCCCATGTTCATCCTGATGGGTGCCGCCGTGGCCTCCTCGCCCACCGGACGCGACCTCTATCGCTCGCTGGACCTGTGGATGGGACGACTGCCGGCGGGCCTGGCGGTCTCCAATATCGGCGCCTGCTCGATCTTCGCCGCCCTCTCCGGTTCTTCTCCCGCCACCTGTGCGGCCATCGGCAAGATGGGCATCCCCGAGATGCGCACCCGCGGCTATCCGGACGGCGTCGCCGCCGGTTGCATTGCCGCCGGCGGTACCCTGGGCATCCTGATTCCGCCCTCGGTGACCATGATCATCTACGGCATCGCCAGCGAGACCTCCATCGGGCGATTGTTCATCGCCGGCATCGTGCCTGGCTTCATGCTGGCGGGCCTGTTCATGGTCTGGACCATCATTGCCTGCAAGCTGGCCGGCGGCTACCAGACCCCGATGGCCCAGACGGCCGAACGCCTGAAGGAGACCGTCAAGGCCAATGCCGACTCCAACATCAAGGCCTTGATGCGGGTCCTGCCCTTCCTGGCCGTGGTGGCGGGCATCCTTTTCGCGCTCTACGGCGGGGTGGCCACGCCTTCCGAGGCAGCCGGCGTCGGCGCTTTTCTATGCCTGGCACTGGCCATTCTCATCTACCGCATGTGGCAGGTCGGTCCCATCAAGCTGATCATGCGCGACTCCCTGCGCGAAAGCGTGATGATCATGCTGGTGATCGCCTGCGCCGAGGTGTTCGCCTACGCCCTGTCGTCGCTGTTCATCACCCAGACCGTGGCCGGCGCCATCGCCGAGCTGGAGGTCAATCGCTGGGTGCTGATGGGCGTCATCAACGTTTTCTTGCTGGTGGCCGGCTTCTTCCTGCCGCCGGTGGCGGTGATCGTGATGACCGCCCCGATCCTGCTGCCGATCATCCTGGCCGCCAACTTCGATCCTTACTGGTTCGCCGTGGTGCTGACCATCAACCTGGAGATCGGCCTGATCACACCGCCGGTCGGCCTCAACCTCTTCATCATCAAGGGCATCGCACCGGATATCTCGTTGCGCGACATCCTGTTCGGCAGCCTGCCCTACGCGCTGTGCATGGTGCTGGGGATCGTCCTGCTGTGTTTCTTCCCGGGCCTTGCCCTGTGGCTACCCGACCTGCTCATGGGCTGAAGGAGTCGACGTCATGAACATGACCTTCCTGCAGGAGATGTTCAACAACATCACCCAGCGCGACGCCTTGCTGCGACGTCGCCACGGGTACAACACCAACCCCGACCACGCCGATCTGGTGGGCGCCTGCCGCGCCCTGCTGGAGAGCGATGGCGAGGCCTCGAGCATCGCCCTGGCCAGCCGCGCCCTGGCCATGTACGAGCGGCTGGATGGCAGCGAACGCCGGCGTTTCTTCGCCCGGCTCGCCGAGGAATTCGCCGCCGATCCGACGCGAATCGACCAGGCCTACGCCGCCTATAGCGAGTCTCGCGACAACGCCACCCTGAACGGCCTGTTCGAGGCCTGCGAACCACGGCGCCAGGAGCTGTTCCGGCGACTCAACCTCGCCAGCGACGGCACCTATCAACTGGTCCGCATGCGCGAGGACCTGCTCGCCCTGCGTCGCGAACACCCAGAGCTGGCGGGCATCGATGCCGACTTCGCCCACCTCTTCGCCTCCTGGTTCAATCGCGGCTTCCTGATGCTCAAGCGCATCGACTGGAACACACCGGCCTCGCTGCTCGAACGCATCATCCACTACGAGGCGGTACACGAAATCCACGACTGGAACGACCTGCGCCGGCGGCTCGATACCCGCGACCGGCGCTGTTTCGCCTTCTTCCACCCCGCCATCGGCGATGAACCGCTGATCTTCGTCGAAGTGGCGCTGTGCAAGGGCTTGCCGGATCACATCCAGCCGATCCTGGCGGGGGAAGACAGCGACGTGGAAGCACCCGAGGATGCCGACACCGCCGCCTTCTTCGGCATCAGCAACTGCCAGACCGGGCTGCGCGGCATTTCCTTCGGCAACTTCCTGATCAAGCAGGTGGTGCAGGAACTCAAGCAGGAACTGCCCCAGCTCAAGCACTTCGTCACCCTTTCGCCGGTGCCGGGCTTCGCTCAATGGCTGAAGGCACAGCGCGACGACGACAGCACGTCCGAGGCCCAGCGCGAGGCGCTTGCGGCCCTCGATGAGCCGGGCTGGCACCGGGATCCCGAACGTGCCGAGGCCCTCAAGGCCGTCGTGCGGCCGATGGCCGCCCGCTATCTGACGCAGGAGAAGAACGACCGGGGATTGCCGCTCAACCCGGTGGCCCGCTTTCACCTCGGCAACGGCGCCGAGCTGCATCGCATCAACTGGCTCGGCGACATCTCCGACAAGGGACTCGAGCAGGCCGCCGGCCTGATGGTCAATTACCTCTACGTGCTCAACGACATCGAACGCAACCACGAGAACTACACCGCCAACGCCACCGTGGCCTGCTCGAGTGAGGTTCGTGACCTCGCCCGCAAGGCCAGGAAACAGCAGGCCAAGGGAGAGCTTAAATGAGCCACAACCTATTCGAGATCTTCGCCAACCGCATGCAGCAGCGCGGCGACGCCGATTTCATCACCACCCGCGAGGGTCGACGCTACTCCTACGCCGACACGCTCGCCGAAAGCGCGCGCCTGGCCGGCGCCCTGACCGAGCTGGGCGTCGCGTCCGGCGACCGGGTCGCCGTCCAGGTCGACAAGAGCCCCGAAGTCATCCTGCTCTACCTGGCCTGCCTGCGGATCGGCGGCATCTATCTGCCCCTCAACACCGGCTATACCGGCGACGAGATCCGCTACTTCCTCGGCGACGCCGAACCCGCCCTGTTCGTCTGCCGGCCCCAGGTCCACGAGGATGCCCGTGCCATCGCCGCCGAAACCGGCTGCCCGGCGGTGGAAACCCTGGGAGCCGATGCCGACGGCAGTTTGCTGGACAAGGCCGCACGCGCCACGCCGCGCAACGAGGTAGTGCCACGCGAGGCCGACGACCTGGCCGCCATTCTCTACACCTCCGGCACCACCGGTCGCTCCAAGGGTGCCATGCTGACCCACCGCAACCTCGCCTCCAACGCCGAGACCCTGGTGGATGCCTGGCGCTTCGAGGCGGAAGATCGGCTGATCCACGCCCTGCCCATCTTCCACACCCACGGCCTGTTCGTGGCCTGCAACGTCAGCCTGATGGCCGGCTCGAGCATGCTCTTCCTGCCCAGGTTCGACGCCGAGGTCATTCTCGAGGAAATGCCCCGCGGCAGCGTGATGATGGGCGTGCCCACCTTCTACACCCGACTGGTGGCCGACGAGCGCCTGACGGCCGAGCGCACCGCCAACATGCGGCTGTTCGTCTCCGGCTCCGCTCCGCTGACGGCCGAGACCCATGAAGCCTTCGAGACCAGGACCGGGCACGCCATCCTCGAGCGCTACGGGATGACCGAAACCAACATGAACATCTCCAACCCCTATGACGGCCCACGCCGCGCCGGCACCGTCGGCAAGCCGCTGCCCGGCGTGGAAATCCGCATCACCGACCGCGAGACCGGCGAAGAGGTGCCCGAAGGCGAGATCGGCCTGCTGCAGGTGCGCGGCCCGAACGTCTTCATTGGCTACTGGCGCATGCCCGAGAAGACCCGCGAGGAGCTGCTGGAAGATGGCTTTTTCATCACCGGTGACCTGGCCATGATCGACGATCACGGCTACGTGCAGATCGTCGGTCGCGACAAGGATCTGGTGATCTCCGGCGGCTACAACGTCTATCCCAAGGAAGTCGAACAGGTGATCGACGAGCTCGAGGGCGTACAGGAGTCGGCGGTGATCGGCCTGCCTCATCCGGACTTCGGCGAAGGCGTCACGGCGGCGGTGGTCTGCGAGCCGGGCGCCAGCCTCGACGAAGCGCAGGTGCTCGACCACCTGCAGGGGCGCCTGGCCAAGTACAAGCAGCCCAAGCGCGTCTTTTTCATCGATGCCCTGCCCCGCAACACCATGGGCAAGGTGCAGAAGAACGAGCTGCGCCAGCGCTTCGACGCCACCTACCGCTGAGCCGCCCTGCCTCCCATGACGGCACCCTGACGGCGGTGCCGTCGCCGCTCCACATGACGAACGGCGACATGCCGGGCTCCTGAGCCACGACATTCCAGCATCGCTTGATTCTCGCCTTTATTTCTGTAAGTCTCGACATATGGACAATGAAAAGATTCTCGAAGCCTTCACGGCACTTTCCCAGGCGACCCGCCTGGAGACCTTCCGCGTCTTGGTACGGTTCGAACCGGAAGGCCTCCCGGCCGGCGAGATCGCCCGACTGCTGGGCGTGCCGCACAACACCATGTCGACGCATCTGGGCGTGCTGTCGCGGGCAGGGCTGGTGAGCTCGCGTCGGCAGAGCCGCTCGATCATCTATCGAGCCAACCTGGATCACATGCGGGAGACGCTCAGCTTCCTGGTGCGCGACTGCTGCGCCGGACGAGCTGAACTGTGCGAACCGCTGCTCGCCGAACTGCAGCCTGCCTGCCCGTCACAGGAGTCAGACCCGTCATGATCGACCGTTCCCGCTTGGTGACGGCGCATGGCTTTCGGCCCTGCCGCCCTCCGGAGCCAGCATGCTCCGAGCCGGCCCGCCCAGTGCCGCGGATCACCCCAGCGGACGGCCAGCACGTGCATTGCCAAGGAGATATTCCATGAGTTTCGAGCCGCTTCCCAACATCGACCCGGATCACCTGCACGCCATCGATGTCGATGCCCTGGTGGGACCGGACCAGCCTCGTCATCCCCCGCGCATTCTGGTGCTGTACGGCTCGCTGCGCGAACGTTCCTACTCGCGCCTGCTCTCCGAGGAAGCCGCACGCCTGCTGCGCTGGTTCGGCTGCGAGGTACGCACCTTCAATCCCTCCGGCCTGCCGCTGCCCGACGATGCCGACGCCGAGCACCCCAAGGTGCAGGAGCTGCGCGACCTGGCCAAGTGGAGCGAAGGCATGGTGTGGGTCAGTCCCGAGCGCCATGGCGCCATGACCGGCATCATGAAGACCCAGATCGACTGGATTCCGCTGGCGCTGGGCGGCGTGCGGCCGACCCAGGGCAAGACGCTGGCCGTGATGGAAGTCTCCGGCGGCAGCCAGAGCTTCAATGCCGTCAACCAGTTGCGCATCCTCGGCCGCTGGATGCGCATGCTGACCATCCCCAACCAGTCATCCGTGCCCAAGGCCTTCAACGAGTTCGACGAGGCCGGTCGTATGCATCTTTCGCCGCTCTACTACCGGGTCGTCGATGTCTGCGAGGAACTGGTGAAGTTCACCTGGATGACGCGCGGGCGCTCCGCCTACCTGACCGACCGCTACTCGGAACGGGTCGAGAGTGCCGAGGAGTTGTCCCGGCGCGTCAATCAGGCCACGCACTAAAAGGATCGCCAACAGAAGGGAATCGAACATGCTGGCTTTCGCCATCTTCGTGGCCACGCTGATGCTGGTCATCTGGCAGCCCAGGGGGCTGGGCATCGGCTGGAGCGCGCTGGGCGGCGCGGCGGTGGCACTGGCCACCGGCGTGGTCGACTGGGGCGATGTGGACACCGTCTGGCACATCGTCTGGGATGCCACCTTCACCTTCGTCGCCCTGATCATCATCTCGCTGATCCTCGACGAAGCGGGCTTCTTCGCCTGGGCCGCCCTGCATATCGCCCGCTGGGGCAACGGCCGCGGTCGACTGCTGTTTCCACTGATCGTGATGCTCGGCGCGATGATCGCGGCGCTGTTCGCCAACGACGGCGCGGCCCTGCTGCTGACGCCCATCGTCATCGCCATCCTGGCACGGCTGGATTTTCGGCCGGGTGCCGCCCTGGCCTTCATCATCGCCACCGGCTTCGTCGCCGACTCCACGAGCCTGCCGCTGATCATCTCCAACCTGGTCAACATCGTCAGCGCCAACTACTTCGACATCGGCTTCACGCGCTACACCCAGGTCATGGTGCCGGTCGACCTGGTCTCGCTGATCGCCACCCTCGTCGTGCTGGGCTGGTACTTCCGCCGCGAGATCCCCGGGCAGTACGACGTCGAACGCCTGGAAGCTCCGGCCAGCGCCATCCGCGACCATCACGTCTTTCGCGCCGCCTTCCCGCTGCTGCTCGTGCTGCTGGCCGCGCTCTTCCTGACCACCCGCTGGGAAGTGCCCTTCGCGATCATCATGGGCAGCGCCGCCCTCATCCTGATGGCCATCGCCGGACGCTGGTTCACCGCCGGGCACGTGCATGTCATCTCGCTCAAACGCGTGATTCGCAATGCCCCCTGGCAGATCGTGCTGTTCTCGCTGGGCATGTACCTGGTGGTCTATGGCCTGGGCAATGCCTGGCTGACCGCCCGAGCGGCGGATGTGCTGGTGTGGCTGAGCCAGCAAGGCACGATCGTGGCGACCGTCGGCACCGGCTTCGCCTCCGCCATCCTGGCCTCGCTGATGAACAACATGCCCTCCACGCTGATCGGCGCGCTGGCCATCGACCAGGCGGATGTCGCACAGCAGACTCAGCAGTTGATGGTCTACGCCAACGTCATCGGCAACGACCTGGGCCCCAAGTTCACGCCCATCGGCAGCCTCGCCACGCTGCTCTGGCTGCATGTGCTCGCCGGCAAGGGCTACCGCATCGGCTGGGGGCAGTACATGAAAGTCGGGCTGGTCATCACCCCGCCGGTGCTGCTGGCCACCCTGCTCGCCCTGGCACTGTGGCTGCCCGTGTTGCCGGCCCCCTAGACCGTGCCTGCCCGGGGCGCCGTATCGCTTTCACAACGGAAGACGCAGGATGGCGCCGCGCAAGGCCGTCTCGTCGGCCCACAGCTTGCCCAGGGTCAGCGGCAGCGAGAAGCGGCGCCGGCCGGCTCCGCCGGGATTGAACAGCAGCCGGCCGTCACGCCACTCGTTGCGCGCCTTGTGGGAATGGCCATGCAGCATGGCATCGCAGGGCGTATCGGGCGCGAAGTCGGCGATATCGTGCACCAGGTGAAGCCGCCAGCCATTCACCACCAGATCCAGGTACCAGGGCAGCCGCTCCGCCCATGGCGCCGTGTCGACGTTGCCCCGCACCGTATGGACCGGCGCCAGCTCGGCCAACCGCTCGAGTATCGCCGCATCCTGATCGCGGCTGCCCACATCGCCGAGATGCAGGATCACACCACAGCCCTCGAGCATCGTCAGCGCCTCATCGCGCAGCGTGCCATGGGTATCGGCGATCACCCCGACCGGCGCGTCGCATTCGAGACGTTCGGTGTTCATGCAGACAGGTTCCCGTGATTCGCTGGTACTCACAGGGTGACGCCACCGGTCCATCCTGGCCACCGACGCGCCTCCCGAGATGCCCAGAGCATCCAGTGTTGGCTCAGAATTTCAAATAGCTTCACGACCTTCGGTTTTTTCTCACAATCATTGTCAGTTATCACTGACAAAAACATCGAGAAGAGTCCTCAAGAGATAACCCGAAAACACATAACAGGACTTTATCCCCACTTGATGGCTCGGTATATTCACGAGTTGTCATGACAAGCAAACCCAGGCTGCAACTTCAGCGAAGCAACATGGCAAGTTCGTCGCCGAGCCAACTGACATGACGACATTCAAGCCCCTCAACGCCTCCCTCCAACATGGTGAATACGGAGATTCTTCCATGACACGTTTCATGCACTTTCTGGCTTCGGCGCTCATCCTCCTCATGGTGAGCGCTTGCGGCGCCTCCACGGACACACCCGAGAGCAGCCTCACCGCCTTTTACGAAGCTGTGGCAGAAAACGATGCCAAAACGGCTCTCGAACACGTTTCCCTGGCCGACATCAAGGAATCCGAAATGGGCGTGGCCAGGGAAAAGATCAAGATGATGGTCGGCAACTTCCACGCCAAGGCCGAGGAAAAAGGCGGCATTGAAAAGGTCGAGGTGCTCAATGTCGCAACCAATGAAGAGAAGACCGAAGCCGAGGTTGAGGTCCAGGTGACCTTCGGTAATGGCAAGAGCGAGAAAAATACGGACGATATGGTCAAGGAAGATGGGGAGTGGAAGATAAGCTTCTAATAACAGTGAAGTCTCTTCTGCTACTCGCCCTCTGCCTGCTTGCCGGAACTTGCCAGGCCAGCCAACTATTGCCGGGCGACCTGGTGTTCCGACAGGGAACCGAGCCGGTCAGCGAAGCCGTCATGGTCATGGATGATAACCGCTTCAGCCATGTCGGCATGCTGGCTGGCCAGCCCGACGACTGGCAGGTTGTGCACGCCGTCCCCGAGGGCGGCGTTATCAGTGAGCCACTGGCTGACTACATCGCTGCCGAACATGCGAGGCAGTTTGCCTACTTCCGCGTGAAGGCTACGGACGCACAACGGCAGAGTGCCACTGACTTCGCCGAAGCAAACCTCGGCGTCCCCTTCACCCTCCTGGACGCCGGCGTTCCGGGCAACGGCACCTACTGCACGCTATTGATCCGCGATGCCTGGCAGGCAGCCGGCATCGACCTGCAAGCCAAGTTCAAGCATCTGAACCTGCCCTTGTATCCAGGCGATTTCCTCTTGCCCAGTGGCCTGCTCGCCTCACCGCTGGTATCTCCCGTCTTGCAGGATACCGACTCCCCTTCCTGAGCATTCCTCGACCCACTGGCGCACCGCTGAACGGGCCCGTGAGAGCACTCAGGGTTGTGTCCAGTCCGCTGCGCCTTCGCGATCCAGTGGTCGGGCGTCCAGCGCCAATAACGGCGCCAGCGCTGCCCAGGCATCGTCCACGGCGTCCGGGCCGAACAGATAGGCGTTGACGATCATGCCATCCAGTGTCACTTGAACGAGGCGCGCCAGCCGCGGGGCAGACACGCCTTCCTGCGTGGCGATAATCTCCTCGACCAATGCCTTCACCTCAGCCTTGTGGCGCCGCGATAGGGCCAGCAGGGAAGCCGGCTCCCGGGCATATTCCTCGGTCGCCTTGAGAAACATGCAGCCGTGGAAGTTCTCGGAGGCGAACCAGCGGGCATGCCAGTCGAAGACTGCGCGAAGCCGTGTCTCCCACGTGCTTGACGACTCGACCGCAGCGTTCAGGGAGGCCATGAAGCGCTCGTGGCGCTGCTCCAACACTGCCTCCACCAACGCTTCCTTGCCGGGAAAGTGGTGGTAGAGCGTCATCTTCGAGACCTCGGCCTCGTCCCGGATGCGATCCACACCAACCGCATGATAACCATGCTCCCCGAACAACCGGGTCGCCGTCGCCAGAATGTCGTCGCGCTTGGCCATGAACACACCTCCTCTTCATCGGGAGTCTTGCATCGATGCATGCATGCTACTACTGTACAGACCTGTCTGTACACAACCCTGACGAGGCTACCTCTATGCTCCACAAGATGAAGGGTGGCGGCACCCTGCCGGCGCGTCCCGATACCCTCCAGATACTCACCGGCTTGATGGGCGGCATAAGCGGCATCGGGCTGGTGGCCTGGCTGACCCGGTTCACCGAGGTGCCGCTGCTGATGGCACCCTTCGGCGCCACCTGTGTGCTGCTGTTCGCCGCGCCGGGCGCGCCGCTGGCCCAGCCCCGCAATGTGATCGGCGGTCACCTGGTCTCGGCACTGGTCGGTCTGGTCGCCATGCAACTGCTGGGCACCGGACCACTGGCCATGGCAATCGGCGTTGGCGTGGCCATCGCAGCCATGCAGGGACTGCGGGTGGTGCATCCCCCCGCGGGCGCCAATCCGCTGGTGGTGATGATGTCCGGTGCAGTGGGCTATGACTTCCTGCTGATGCCGGTGCTGGCGGGCTCGGTGAGCCTGGTGCTGGTAGCTCTGCTGATCAACAACCTGGGAGAAGGGCGTCGCTGGCCGAACTATTGGCTCTAGAGAACCTTTGGCTCTAGAGCACCTTATATTTCTCTTTACCCGAGGCGTGACAAACGAAGGATGCCGCCGAAGGAGACAGATCACGATAAATGAAAGAGAGTTCGAACTCGGAGCCAGCATCATTTATTGGTCGATAAGTGATTCGATCATCACGGAACCCACTCATGCTATCGGGCACGACGGAAACTCCTAATCCGACAGCTACCAAGGATAGAACCGCATGCATTCCATACGCTTCCTGTTCGACTCTCGGCACAAACCCTGCATTTGCACAGAGGCGGATCACTTGTAGATGAAACCCACGCCCTTCAAGCATAGGCCAGAGAACAAACGGTTCATCCGACAGATCAGAGAGCTGTACCTTATCGTTTTTCCCAAGAGGATGATCCTTCGGTATCGCCATGCATAATCGATCATTATCGAAGCCTTCCAGCCCAACATCCTCAGCATTATGAAGAGGAGGTATCACCACACCAACATCCATCACTCCAGCGCGTATTGCAGAAATCTGTGCAGCCGTAGTGGCTTCACGAAGCTCAAGACGCACCTTTGGATACTGCACCCTGAATGCACGAATGGCATCAGGTAAACGACCATAAAGTGAACTACCCACATACCCAAGTCGCACCAAACCCGTTTGCCCTGCTGCCACGTCTTGCGTACTCGTTATGGCCTGCTCTGCCCGGCGAAGGGTCTCACGCGCTTCTTCAAGGAATTTTTCTCCCGCGGGGGTCAAGCCAAGCACACGGTTGCCACGCTCGATCAGGGTAACATTGATATCCTCCTCCAGCTTGCGAATCGCACTGGTGAGAGGAGGTTGCGACATATTCAGCCTTTCCGCAGCCCGATGAAAATGTAGCTCTTCAGCTACAGCAACGAATTGCTCCATGGTGCGTAACGTGATTCGCCCTCTAGCATCTACCGCCATATCCATTCCCTCGGGCGTATGTGAATAACGCCAACACCCATCGATACTAAAAATATATCATGAAACATTATAGATAATATTTTATATATCACAATGACGGCTCCATGCTTCTCCTGAATGCATCTACCGGAGTATGGAATGATAAGTTTCGAAGGCCAGATAGTACTCATCACCGGGGCTGGTCGCGGGCTTGGTTTCTCATATGCACGCTATATTGGACAACTCGGTGCCACGGTCCTCATCCAGGATATCGGTGCAGATACCGAAGGCAGCGGAGACTCTCCAGAGGTGGCGGAAATTGCAGCCCAGCAACTGCAGGAAGAAGGGTTGGATGCACTAGCCATTGCCGGAGACATTAGCTCCCGCGAGGGCTGTCATAGACTCGTCAGACAAGCATTAGCCATCGCAGGAAAGCTCGATGCTCTCATCCATAATGCAGGTTGGGTTGCCTATGAACATATCGAGGCAATAGAGGAAACTTCCTTTGATCGTATGATGGCTATCGCCGCCAAGGCACCTCTGTGGCTCACACAGGCGGCATGGCCCACGATGAAATCAGCGAGGTATGGCCGTATCGTCATGACGACCTCCTGTCGCGCGCTTTACCCCCAATATGTTCATCGAGGACTAGCCTCTTATTCTGCAGCCAAAAGTGCTGTGATAGGCATCATGAACGTCCTGGCGGTCGAAGGGAGAGAGGACAATATCATCGTCAATGCAATTTCCCCTGTCGCCAAGACACGTATGTGGGGAATCGAGGGAGAGCCTGACGAACTACATCCTGCCGAGGTGGCCCCAGGCATGGCGTTTCTTGCGTCTTCAGCATGTTCCGAAGGTGGATGGATTCTTCGTGCCGCAAATGGCCAGTTTCATGCCACCAAAGCAATGGAGGCCAAGGGCGTTGACTATCCTCGCAATCTGCAAGCCATTCAGGCATCAACGGCTCATGAGGTTGCGAAAAACTGGGCCCTTATCGCCACTCATGACGTGGAGCCTCGCTCGTGAATAACATATCAATAGCATTTTCGAGCCAAGCAACGCTCGGCGAGTCCCCTGTATGGAGTCAATCCAGAGGCCGTCTTCTATGGGTCGACACCCTCGCAGCCTCTCTCAATGCTTTCGACCCCGCCACGGGGCAGAATATTGTTCATACCATGCCCTCACCACTCGGCTTTGTCACTGAAGCACATGAGGGCCAGTTGCTCGTTGGTATCGGTTGCCATATAGAGAGAGTCGATGAGACCACGGGAAAGAGGCAGCGAATAGCGACAGCTCCTCACGCTCAGAAAGGCTATCGGCTTAACGATGCTTACCTCGATCCCACAGGTCATCTTTGGGTTGGTCTGATGGACGAAGGTCTGAGCGAAGGCTCCGGCTATCTCTATCGCCTCGCCCCCAACGGGGTGTGGGAAACGATCGATTCAGGTTTCACACTCATCAATGGCATCGCCCGAAGCCTTGATGGGGGAACGCTTTATGTCACGGATTCACGGCATGGAACCATCTACGCTTATGAACACGACGAACTTTCTGGTGAGGTCGGTCATCGACATCGGCTCATCGACATTGCCCCGGACGAAGGGAAGCCGGATGGACTGCTGATTGACCAGGAAGGATACTTGCTCAGCGTTCTCTTCGATGGTGCCGGCATTGCACGCATATCGACAGACGGAGATATCGTGCGAAGAATCACGCTTCCTGTCCTTCGGCCCACGAGCTGTGCCTTCGACAGCAGTCACAAATATCTTTTCGTGACTTCGGCTCGACTGGGCTTATCGCCAACAACGCTGGCCAATATGCCGGCATCAGGGTCTGTGCTACGAATCGACTATGAGCGCATTATGAGGCAAGGAAGCGCAGCTTGATCGATATCCGGATATCAGGCCTGTTCCGCCGGACGTCCCGACCAAGGCAAGCACGTGGATAGTGCGAGCAGTCCAAGTGTCAGCACAGCGCCCCCTAGCACGTTAAGTCCGGTGCCAAACGTTGCGCTTATCCCCATCGCCAAGAGCGCGGCACTACCGATCTGGCAGAACCCTACCAGCCCCGATGCCGTGGCTGCATACCCGTGTTCGCTGGCGATGGCTCCGGATACGGCCAGCGACAATGATGAGCCGTTGGCCAGGCTGACCAGGCACATCGGAAGCACCACGGTAACCGCACCTTGCCTCTCCAGGGCAGCCATGCCCAGGAAGGCTATGCCGCCGAGCACAAAGCAGGCGATACCTGCGGCGACGATGCGGTCATAGGGCCAACGATCGAGCAGCCGCTTGGCCAGAAGATTGGCGCCGATGATGCCGGCTGTCAGCGGCAGGTACAGCCAGCCACTTTGCTCTTCGCTCAAGCCCTGGCGCGCGAAAAGGAATGGCGATTGGGTCAGATAGACGAACCAGGCGCAGTAGATGGCGCAGACCACCAGGGTGTAGCGGCGAAAATTCCGATCGCGGACGACATGGCCAAACCCGGCGAATGGCGAAGTCCGGGTACGGGCCGCGACGGGAAGCGTTTCCGGAAGTAGCGTCAGCACCATCAACAGCGCCGCGGCACCAAAAGCGGCCACGAACAGGAAGTCAGCCCGCCATCCGAATACCGCGGCCAGGTGTCCGCCGATGGCCGGCGCCAGGGCCGGCGACAACGACACCAGGGGATAGACCACCGCATAGACCTTGGCCGAGGTGCGCTTATCGCAGATATCGGCGATCAAGGCGCGGCCAATGACCAAACCCGCCGCTGCGCCGACCGCTTCGAGTATGCGCCAGATCAGAAACCCGGTGTAACCGCTTGAGGCGGCACACCCCAGCGAACCGACCATGTAAAGGGCGATGCCGGCCAGCAGAAGGGGCTTTCGACCATAGCGGTCCGATAATGGCCCATAAGACAGTTGTGCAATTGCCAGTGCCAGCAGGTAGATAGAGACGGTCTGCGGCATCTGCCAGTCGGCGACGCCGAACTCGATCGTCATGCTCGGCATGGCGGGCAGATAAACGTCCGAGGCGATCAGGCCGAAGGCACTGAGCATGGCGACGGTCAGGACGAAAGATAAGCGAGGCATGGCAGCTCCCCGCAGCCGATAACTCGGCTGCTCATCAAGGGTTCATAGGAAGGGAGTGCCATTGTACGAAGGCACCCTTGATGCAAAAATGCATTAAAATGCAGACCATTCCTGCATATTTGCATCAAAGAGGCACCGGATGAACTGGGACGACGTGCGGTTTTTCCTGGCGGTGTATCGAGCCGGCACACTGCGCGGGGCGGCACAGCGATTAGCCCTCGACCAGACCACGGTGGGCCGGCGTTTGACCGGCCTGGAACGGACGTTGGGCAGTCGGCTGTTCCTGCGTACCAAAGGTGGGCTGACCCTCACCGATAGCGGCCGGCAAGTGCTGCCCACGGCCGAGAATATGGAGCGGTTGGCCGTTTCCTTCGAGCGACTCAGCGAAGGTGCCGACGAGCGTGTCGCCGGCGAGGTTCGCGTGACCACCACCGACGCCCTGGCGGTGGACTTCGTGGTACCAGCGATCGAACGCCTGCGCACCACTCATCCCGACATACGCGTCATCCTGAGTACCACGACACGGCTGCTCGACCTGGCGCGACGCGAAGCGGATGTTGCCGTGCGCACGCTGCGACCGGAGCAGCCGGACTTGATCGTGCGACAGCTTGGTCGCTGGGAGGTCGGGCTGTACGCGACCCAGGGCTATCTGGAACGGCATGGCGAACCGCACCCCGACGAGGGCTTCGCGGGTCACGACATAGCGCTTTACCAGGAAGGAGTAACGGGACGGCAGGACGACACCCTGGCCGGTGTCCCCAGAGGCCAGGGACGGGTGGTCGCCGAACTGGATTCCAGCTTGATGCTGGCAACCTTCGTGCGAGCAGGCCTGGCCTTGGGCGAGTTGCCGGACTATCTGGCCCAGCGTGATCGCCGACTGGTGCGTGTATGGCCCGATCGCCATCGGGCCACGCCATACGAAGCATGGCTGGTGCTACACCAGGATCTGGCACACACCGCGCGGGTGCGGGTTGTCGTGGAGGCAATCTCGGACGCTTTTGCCCGTTGAGCAATGTTAGTGAGCCGGCTTCATGACGCCACCGATTTGCGGCACCATGAAGGCACGCTCGCCGCCGCGAAGGAACCGCCATGCTCGCCACATCCGACACCACCCTGCAACCCGGCTTCATGGTGGTGCATGGCAATCGCCTGGAGGACCTGCGCGACCTGGCGGTGACCTGGATGCGCAGCCATCCGCTGACGCCGCTGGAAGACGAGACCATCCTGGTGCAGAGCAACGGCATCAGTCAGTGGCTCAAGCTCGCCCTGGCCGCCGATGCTCCTCAGGGCAGCGGCGTGGCGGCGGCACTCGACGTCACCCTGCCGGCGCGCTTTCTGTGGCAGGCCTACCGCAGCGTGCTGGTGCATCGCGATGGCGAGGGTGCCGTGCCGCCGGAGTCGCCGCTCGACAAGCCCCGGCTGATCTGGCGGCTGATGCGCCTGCTGCCCGCCCTGCTCGACGACCCGCTGTTCGCGCCGCTGTCGCGCTTTCTGGCCGATGACGACGACCTGCGCAAGCGCCATCAGCTCGCCGAGCGCCTGGCCGACCTGTTCGACCAGTACCAGGTCTACCGCGCCGACTGGCTGGCCGCCTGGGCAGAGGGCCGCGACGAGCTCATCGACGCCCGCGGCCAGGCCCGGCCGCTCGACGAGGATCAACGCTGGCAGCCCGCCCTGTGGCGCTACCTGCGCGACGACATCGGCGCGGCGGGGCTGGCCACCAGCCGCGCCCTGGTGCACAGCCGCTTTCTCGAGGCCTGCAAGGAACTTACCCCCGAGACGCGTCCTCCCGGCCTGCCGCGCCGCGTCATGGTGTTCGGCATCTCCTCGCTGCCCCGCCAGACCCTCGAGGCCCTGGCCGCCATCGCCCGGGTCAGCCAGGTGATCCTCTGCGTGCACAATCCCTGTCGCCACTACTGGGCCGATATCATCGAGCACAAGGACCTGCTGCGTGCCGCCCGAAAGCGCCAGCAACGTCGCCCCGGCATGCCCATCGAACTGGACGACACCCAGTTGCATCTCCACGCCCAGCCGCTGCTGGCCGCCTGGGGCAAGCAGGGCCGCGACTACCTGCGCCTGCTCGACGAGTTCGACGACCAGGAAAGCTACCGGGCCCGCTTCGAGGCCGAGTCGCTGCGCATCGACCTGTTCGAGTCGCCGTTGGAACGCTGCGACGCGCCCGGCCTGCTCCAGCAGTTGCAGGACGACATCCTCGAACTGCGCCCCCCGAGCGAGAGCCGCGACACCTGGCCGGCGGTCGACCCGGAGCGCGACACCAGCCTGCGCTTCCATGTCGCCCATAGCGCCCTGCGCGAGGTCGAGATCCTCCATGATCAGTTGCTGGCTGCCTTCGACGCCGACCCCAGCCTCAAGCCCCGCGACATCCTGGTCATGGTGCCCGACATCGACACCTACACCGCCGCCGTCCAGGCGGTGTTCGGGCGATTGGCACCGGACGATCCGCGCCATATTCCCTTCACGCTCTCCGACCAGACCAGCCGCCACCGCCAACCGCTGCTGATCGCCCTGGAGGCGCTGCTGCACCTGCCCGAATCGCGGCTCAGCGTCGGCGAGCTGCTCGACCTGCTCGAAGTGCCCGCCCTGCGCCAGCGCTTCGGGCTCGACGCCGAGGCCCTGCCGGTACTGCGCCGCTGGATCGAAGGCGCCGGCATCCGCTGGGGGCTCAGCGCCGACCAGCGCGCCCGCCTCGACCTGCCCGACGGGCTCACCGCCAACACCTGGGCCTTCGGCCTGCGCCGCCTGCTGCTCGGCTACGCGGTGGGCGACAACGCCGACGGCCCCTGGCATGGCATCGAACCGTTCGGCGACATCGGCGGCCTGGAAGCCGCACTGGCCGGCCCGCTGGTGGATCTGCTCGACACCCTGGACACCCTCTGGCGGCGCCTGAGCGAGCCCGCCGACGTGGCCACCTGGTGCCAGCGACTCCGCGAGCTGCTCGCCGACTGCTTCAGCGCCGCCGACGAAGCCGACCTCAGCACCCTGACCCGGCTCGAGGAACTGCTCGACGAATGGCGCGACACCACCGAGGATGCCGGCCTCGAGGAGCCCCTGCCGCTCTCGGTGGTACGCGAACACTGGCTCGGCCAGATCGACGGCAACAACCTCTCGCAGCGCTTCCTGGCCGGCGCGGTGAACATCGCCACCCTGATGCCGATGCGCGCCATTCCCTTCCGCCACGTCTGCCTGCTGGGTATGAACGACGGCGACTACCCGCGCACCCAGCGCCCGCTGGACATCGACCTGATGGGCCACGACTACCGCCCCGGCGACCGCTCGCGCCGCGAGGACGACCGCTACCTGTTCCTCGAGGCGCTGCTCTCGGCACGCGAGCGGCTGATGATCAGTTGGGTCGGCCGCAGCATTCACGACAACGCCCTCCAGCCGCCCTCGGTACTGCTCGGCCAGTTGCGCGACCACCTCGCCGGCGGCTGGCGCCTGGCCGGGCACGCAGCGGATGAGCAGGATGACGGCGGCCAGGCGCTGCTCGACGCCCTGACCACCGAGCACCCGCTGCAGCCCTTCAGCCGCGACTACTTCCGCCAACCCAACCGCGCTGACGCCACCGCCACACAGGCTGCCGACAAGGGGCTGTTCACCTACGCCCATGAATGGCGGGCCATCCACACCGACCAGCCAGACGCGAATGAGCATCTTGAGCCTGGTTTTAACGCCGTATCGCCGAGCACAGCCAGCTTGCAATCCGTGCCGCCCTTGCCGGCAATGACCCAGGAAACCCCACTGACGCTCAAGCAACTCGGCGCCTTCCTCAAGGACCCGGTCAAGGCCTTCTTCAACACCCGCCTCGGTGTGTACCTCGAGCGCGAGGCTGCCGAAAGCCCCGACCACGAGCCCTTCGACCTCGACGGCCTGGCCCACTGGCAGCTCCAGAACGAACTGATCAGCGCCGGACGGCGCGCCGTGGAAGCCAGCGAACCGCCCATGCCCGTCGTCGACGAGACCCTGGCGCGGCTCGAACGCGAAGGCCGGCTGGCCATGGGCGGCTTCGCCCAGCGCATGCGCGAGGACCTCGTCGCGCCCCTGGACGATCTGTTCGCCAAATACGCCGAGCTGCTCGACGCCTGGCCCCACGCCCGGCCGATGCCGGCACCGGTCTCGCTCTCGCTGGACGCCGACGGCGGCGAACTGGCCGTGGAGGACTGGCTCGGCGAGCTGCGCGAGAACGACCAGGGCGAAACCTGCCGACTGCTGCTGCTCACCAGCAGCCTGATCATCAATCAGAGCAAATACAACTGGAAGCACTGGCTGACGCCCTGGGTCGAGCATCTGGCCGCCCAGATCGCCGTCGGCCCGGTGATCACCGAACTGCGCTCCCGGGCCGGCAAAGGCACGCTGTATCCACTGCCGGCAGACGAGGCCCGCGCCCGGCTGACCGCCATCGCCTCGGCCTGGCAGGCCGGCATGACCGCACCACTGCCGCTGGCCCGCGACACCGCCTTCGCCTGGATCGAGAAAGGCGGCGACGCCAGCGGGATCGAGCGCTACCTGGGCGACGTAGAGAAGGCCGAAGAAACCGACCTCAAGGCCGGCAAGGCCGCCGCCCAGACCCTGGAAGGCAATGACCACCAGGGTGGCGAACTCAGCCGCGACGCCTATCTGGCCCGCCAGTGGCGCGACTTCGACGAACTGGCCCGCCACCAGGCCGCCGGCCGACGCTTCGGCGAACTGGCCGAACGCCTCTACGGGCCGCTGCACTATGCGGTGAAGGTCACCCAGAAGCAGAAATCGGGCACCACGAAGCGCCAGCCGAGGGGAGACAAGTCATGAGCGAACACGCCCCCAACCTGGACCCGATTCACCTGCCGCTGCCCGGCAGCCGCCTGATCGAGGCCAGTGCCGGCACCGGCAAGACCTTCACCATCGCCCTGCTCTACCTGCGACTGGTGCTGGGACCGCGCGACGCCGACGACACCGCGGCCTTTCCCCGACCACTGACGCCACCGGAAATCCTGGTGGTGACCTTCACCAACGCCGCCACCCAGGAACTGCGCGAACGCATCCGCGCCCGGCTCGTCGAAGCCGCCGACGCCTTTCAGGCCGACACCAGCGCGGCGGGCAAAGGTAGCGGAGACGCCGAAGAGGCGTCTGGAACAGGCGCCGACAAAGCGCCCCCCGAAACCGGCGATCTCTTCGCCGAGCCACAGGGTTCGGCAGAGCCAGTGCCCGACAGCGCCTCCACCGCCGAGCGCCCCGCGGACCCGCTGCTCGCCCTGCGCGACAGCTACCCCCGGGAAAGCTGGCCGGCCTGCGCCCGCCGCCTGCGCCTGGCCGCCGAATGGATGGACGAAGCCGCCGTCTCCACCATCCACGCTTGGTGCCACCGCATGCTGCGCGAGCACGCCTTCGACAGCGGCAGCCTGTTCGCCCTGACCATGGAACTCGACCAGTCGGCGATGGATCAGGAAATTGCCCGGGACTACTGGCGAACCTTCTACTACGCCCTCGACCCCGAGGCCCTGGGCGTGATCACCAAGCACTGGGCCTCGCCGGACGCCCTCAACGAGGCCGTCGGCCGCCTGCGGGTCCACGCCGCCGCCCTGCCCGAGGCGCCACCGCCGGCCGAGACGCTGGCCAACGCCCGGGCCGAGCGCGAACGCATCCTCGGCGAACTCAAGGCCCCCTGGCCAACCTGGGTCGACGAACTGGAAGCGCTGCTCGAGGACGCCGCCGACCGCAAGGCATTCCATGGCCAGAAGCTCAACGCCAAGAACCGCGCCAACTGGCTCAACAAGCTGCGCGACTGGGCCAACGACCCCGAGGCCGTGACGCCCGACCTCACCGATGCCGCCTGGAAACGCCTGACGCCGGAGGGCCTGGCCGAGATCTGGAAGGAAGGCCCGCCGCCGACGCATCCCGCCCTGGACGCCCTGGCCGAACTGCGCGACCGTCTGGCCGAGCTGCCCGAGCCCTTCGCCGACCTGCTCTCCCACGCCGTGCACTGGATGGCCCGGCGCCGCGAGACGGTCCAGCGCCGCCGCGCCGAGCTTGGCCCCGACGACCTGCTGCACCGGCTCGATGCAGCCTTCCAGGGCGAAGCCGGCGACACCCTCGCCTCGCGCATCCGCGCCCAGTTCCCGGTGGCGCTGGTCGACGAGTTCCAGGACACCGACCCGGTGCAGTACCGGCTGTTCGACCACGTCTATCGACTGGCCGAGAACCGTGGCGTCGTTGATGACAGTGAAAAGAGCGCCGTGCTGCTGATCGGCGACCCCAAGCAGGCCATCTACGCCTTCCGCGGCGCCGATATCCACACCTATCTCGAGGCCCGGCGCGACACCGCCGGTCGCCACGTCACCCTCGGCACCAACTTCCGCTCCGCCGCCAACATGGTCGCCGCGGTCAACCGCGTCTTCGAACACGCCGAGGCAAACAACGAAGCCGGCGCTTTCCTGTTCCGTAAAAAGCAATCTGAATCACTGGATCAATCGGCGAGCGGAATGGAGCACGAGGCGCACGGCGCACAGGAAGCGAGACATAACGAGCGGTTAGGCGAGCTTTCGAGCACCGCGCAACGAAGTGATCCATCTGCGCAGCCATTCAGCCAGGGATTCAGCAACCCTGTTCCCTTTCAGCCCGTCAGCGCCAAGGGACGCAAGGACTCACTGACCCGCGACGGCGCGCCCCAGGCGGCCCTGACCCTCTGGCACCTCGATTCCGAGACGCCGCTGTCGAAATCCGCTTACCTGCGGGAGCTGGCCTCGCGCTGCGCCAGCCAGATGGCCGCGCTGCTCCGTGAAGGCCAGGCCGGCCGAACCGGCTTCACCGAGGGCGAGGATTTCCGCCCGCTGGCGCCATCGGATCTCGCCGTGCTGGTCAACAACGCCGGCGAGGCGCGCGCCATCCGTCGCGCACTGCTCGAGCGCGGCGTGCGCAGCGTCTACCTCTCCGACAAGGAAGGCGTGTACGAGACCGAAGCCGCCGCCGAGCTGGAATTGTGGCTGGCCGCCTGTGCCGCGCCCGACGACGATCGCGCCCTGCGCGCCGCCCTGGCCAGCCCCAGCCTCGGCCTGACGCTGGCCGAGCTGGACGCCATGAGCGGCGGCAACCAGCAGGACGAGCTGGCCTGGGAAGCGCGGGTGATGCAGTTCCGCGACTACCATCGCCAATGGCGACAGCGCGGCGTACTGCCGATGCTGCACCGGCTGCTGGCCGACTTCAGCGTGCCCGGCCGGCTGCTGACGGTGCCGGAAGGCGAGCGAAGACTCACTGACTTGCTGCACCTCGGCGAACTGCTCCAGCAAGCCAGCAGCGAACTCGACGGCGAACACGCCCTGCTGCGCCACCTGCGCGAAGCCATCGCCCGACCGCAGGAGCAGGGCGAGGCCCATCGCCTGCGTCTGGAAAGCGACGCCGATCTCGTCCAGGTCGTCACTATCCACAAGTCCAAGGGGCTCGAGTACCCGCTGGTCTTCCTGCCCTTCATCGCCGCCGCCCGGCCGACAAAGAAAACCGACCTGCCGCTGCGCTGGCACGATGACGAGGGCCGGCTGCACCTCTCCCTGGAAGCCGACGAGGCAATACGCGAGCGCGCCGATCACGAACGACTCAGCGAAGACATGCGCAAGCTCTACGTCGCCCTGACCCGGGCACGGCATGCCACCTGGCTCGGCCTCGCCCCGCTGGAAGGCCTCGAGCACTCGGCCATCGGCCGGCTCGTCGCCAGCGGCCAACCGCTGCCTCCCGAGGCCCTGCGCCCCGCGCTGGAAGCCCTCGGCGACGCGGCTCATGATAGTACTCCGAGCGGCACCACGGGTGGCACGGTCGTCGTCAGTGACGCTCCCGAAGCGGACACCACGCCCGTGCCGCCGGACAACGACGAGGCACCGCTGGCCCCGGCACGCCGCCCGCAACGCACCATCCGCGAACACTGGTGGATCGCCAGCTACTCGGCGCTGGGTTATTCAAGCCATAGTGATTCAGCCATGGGCAGCGACGACTCGGCACCCGCATCGCGCAGCGAGCCCACCACGCCCAGCGAGGAAAGCGCCCGCGAGGTCCACGACGAGCCCCGCGACAGCGGCGCCATGCCTGTCAACAAAGAGCCGGCGAGCGAGGGCTCACTCCATGCCTTTCCACGCGGCCCCTCGGCGGGCACATTTTTGCACGGCCTGCTGGAATGGGCCGGCCAGCACGGCTTCTCCCGGGTCGCCGAGGACGCCCCACTACGCGACGAAACCCTGGCCCGTCGCGCCAACCGACGCGGCTGGGAGAACCAGATTCCCGCCCTCGCCGAATGGCTGCCCAGCCTGTTGAGCGCCGAACTGCCGGTTCCGAACAGCCCAGCGGAAACGACGACGGACGACACCCCGCTGCGCCTCGACCGGCTCGAGAGCTACAAGATCGAGATGGAATTCTGGCTGGCCGCCCACCGGGTCGACACCCGCCGACTGGACGCCCTCGTAAGCACTCACACACTCGGCGGAAGGCCCCGGCCGGCGCTCGACCCCGACCGGCTCAACGGCATGCTCAAGGGTTTCATCGACCTGGTGGCGGAACACCAGGGGCGCTATTACGTGCTCGACTGGAAGTCCAACCACCTGGGGGCGGACGACGCCGCCTACTCGCCCGAGGCCATGATTGATGCGGTGCTCGAGAAACGCTACGACGTGCAGTACTGCCTGTACCTGCTGGCCCTGCACCGGCTGCTCAGTTCCCGCCTGCCGGACTACGACATCGACCGCCACCTGGGCGGCGCGCTCTACGTCTTCCTGCGCGGCACCCGCTCGCCCTCGCGCGGCGTGCATGCCGAGCGCCCATCCCGCGAACTGATCGAAGGGCTCGACGCCCTGTTCCGCGACGCCGAGGAGACCGCCGCATGACGCCGGATATCACGACTGTTTCCCCCGAGCGCGCCCTCGACGATCACGAAGCGCTGTTCGCCCTGCTCGAGCGCTGGGTGGCGCGCGGCTGGCTGCGCTCGCTCGACCGCGCCTTCGCCGATTTCCTGCGTCGCGAGGTAAGTGAGGCCTCACCCGCGCTGCTGCTGGCCGCGGCACTCGCCAGCCACCAGCTCGGGCGCGGGCATGTCTGCCTCGACCTCGCCCTCACCCTGGAAACACCGGACCTCGCCCTCTCGCTACCCCCCGAGGGCGACAGCCTGGAGGAACCGCCGCCGCTGCCCAGCCAGGTGATGGCCGGGCTCGATGTCGCCACCTGGCGCGCCGCCCTGCACCAGCCCGAGCTGGTCGGCGACGGCCCCGGCGCCACGCCCCTGGTGCTCGACGGCGACGCCGAACGGCCCCGGCTGTATATGCGCCGCTACTGGCAACACGAGCAGGATATCCACAGCCGGATCTCAACACGGCTCACGATCGATGAAACGACCGTGGAAGCCGCCAGCCTGCGGCCGCTGCTCGACACCCTCTTTGTGCCTCGTGACGCGCAACCCGCCCCGCCGCTCGACTGGCAGAAGACCGCCTGCGCCCTGGCCACGCGTTCGCGCTTCGCGGTGATCACTGGCGGCCCCGGCACCGGCAAGACCACCACCGTGGTACGCCTGCTCGCCCTGCTCCAGGCCCTCACCCTGGGCGCCGGCGAGCCCGCCCTGCGCATCCGCCTCGCCGCGCCCACCGGCAAGGCCGCCGCCCGGCTCAACGAATCCATCTCCGGCCAGGTCGGCCAGTTGCCCTTCGACTCCCTGGCCAGTCAGGCCGGAATCGAGACGACACCGAGCGATGGCGAGACAAGCCCCGCCGCACGGCTCCACAAAGCCGTGCCGCAGGACGTTTCCACGCTGCACCGACTGCTCGGCTCACGCCCGGACACCCGCCGCTTCCGCCACGACCGCCATAACCCGCTGCCGCTCGACGTACTGGTGGTCGACGAAGCCTCGATGGTCGACGTGGGCATGATGGCCGCCCTGCTCGAAGCCCTGCCGCCCCACGCCCGGCTGGTCCTGCTCGGCGACAAGGACCAGCTTGCCTCGGTGGAAGCCGGCTCGATCCTCGGCGACCTCTGCGCCCGCGCCGATGGCGGCCACTACACCCCGGCCACCGCCGACTGGCTGAATGATGCCACCGGCCAGACGCTGCCCGGCGACTATCTCGACGCCGACGGCCAACCGCTCGACCAGAGCATCGCCATGCTGCGCGTCAGCCACCGCTTCACCGCCGACAGCGGCATCGGCCAACTGGCCGCCGCCATCAACGCCCCGCTCGATCGAGAGAACGAGCCCGCCGAGCAGCGCCGGGCGATTCAGCAGGCACTCAGCGCCGGCTTCGCCGATCTCTCGCACCTGAAGCTGCCCAAGGACGACGAACGCCGCCTGGCCCGCCTCGCGGTGACCGGCTATCCCGAAGGCTTTCCCAAGGCCGAGACAAGCGACGCAGCCGCCAGCAGAACGCCGCCGGTCGGTTACCAGCACTTCCTCTCGATCATGGCCGAGCAACGTCCAGCGGACGACGCCGATCACACGGCCTTCGACGACTGGGCCAGAAAAGTGCTCGAAGCCCACGGCCACTTCCAACTGCTGTGCGCCCTGCGGCGTGGCCCCTGGGGCGTGGAAGGCCTGAACGAACGCGTGCGCCAGGCACTGGAAAAGGAAGGACTGATCGACAGCCAGGACGGCCGCCAGCTCTGGTACCCCGGCCGCCCTGTCCTGGTGACCAAGAACGACTACGGCCTCGGGCTGATGAACGGCGACATCGGCATCACCCTCGCCATGCCCCGCCCCGACGCCAACTCAAGCGACAACAACCCGCGCCTGCTGCGCGTCGCCTTCCCCGCCGGCGACGGCAGCGACCGCATCAAATGGGTACTGCCCTCACGCCTGCAAGCCGTGGAAACCGTGTTCGCCATGACCGTACACAAATCCCAGGGCTCGGAATTCACCCACGCCGCCCTGGTACTCCCCGACGCCCCCAACCCGATTCTCACAAGAGAACTCGTCTACACCGGCATCACCCGCGCCCGCCACTGGCTCACGCTCGTGGAAACCGGCCGAGGGCAGCTACTGGACGCCGCGCAGCGGAGAGTGATGCGGGTGAGTGGGTTGGGGAGTTGATGGACACAACCTATAGCAGGTTGCAATAGAAGACTGCTTTCGGCCATGAGCGGACGTTAAGCCAGAGCAGATATAACGCTGCAAGCATGCGCGGCTTTGTCGTGAAGGCGTCGCCGTGCCTGGCCTTGTTATACCCCATGACCTGTGCCGCACAATGCTTTCAACCTTCCTGCTTGCTAGGAAAGAGCCTCTTATTAAACTCGTCCACTACACTTTCACTTCTAATATAATCACGAATCTTTTCCCGAGATGTTGCGCCTGCTTCAGCCGTCAGGTTTTCAAGATGACCTACAGCTTCCTCAATGTGACCTACAAACCTTTCGTTATTATCTAATATCGAAATAACAGAATTCCTAACCTTTTTTTGTGATCTTGACGGCGCGTCCAAAATATCTGGAGTTCTCCAATAACTCTTTATTAATGCATATAAGGCATAAAATTTAAAAATAACTCGAGACCTATCAACTTTTCCAGAGCGGATTAAATAGTCAAATTTATATAACGCAAATGCAGCCAAGTGATAAAGCTCAACATTATGACTTTCGGAAAAAATTTTCCTTGAGAACTCTTTTCGAATTCCTCTATGGTCTCGAGCGGCTCGGTGAGGCTGATAGAAAAACATCGCCGCAGCTGCCTTCATCAAGTCCGAGGGTCGAAAAATCCGAGTTCGCTCTATTGAAGTATCTCGATATTGATTATCCCTTCGCTCAATATATATCCGAGAGGACATATTCTGAGAAGCGCAGTATTCCTCAAGGTCCTTCATAAATGGCAGCATCGCCCAGAACTGGTCCTCCCTGACTTCGTTCTGACGGTTAGTTCCAACTATAATATTAGAAACAAAATCAGGGTCTCTGCAGCCGATTAAGCGTAATGGAACAGAAATATTCTCCGCCTTATCTCTAATGTGGGCTAAAATATTTGCAGTTTGACAGCCGTTAACAATTTGATAATCTTCTAGGCTAAAGGTGTCGCCCTTTCGGTCTATACTTTTTGCGACAATCGTAACTCCATTATTTTTAAACACAAAAGAAGCATTGTCTCCATGCTCCAACTCGTAAATTATTGACTTATTTATTTCTGAGTTGGGGTTGAAATCCCTTACATTATCGTAAAATAGCGCTCTGTTTACATGGCGGGTGCCCTCTTGGTCCTCCTCTCCAAGTGCTATTTCTAATATCTCTGATGCAGACACATATCCAATGTGAGCCTCATCAACTTTATCATGAGCCGGCATGGTTATAGATTTTTGGAAATTTAATTTTGCAGATGATGAGTTAGTGGCTGAACGAAATCCAGTTTGAATAGTTTTTGCACCGACACATTCGATATGTACGTCATCAAATATGTTCAATTCAAGCAACCTTGCTTTGTTTGTTTCAATTAACCTCCTAATGACATCAGACGCTTGACCGGTTCCTGTCGTACAGTAATAGCACCTCAGCGAGGGACTCGTTTTGGCTGCGCTTTCATATATTGCATCTTTCACTTCTGCCAAACTTACCAACTGCTCTCCCTCAATTAATTTTTGATCAGAGAAGAAGTCATACACAGCATCCAGAAATTTCGAAACATCCCCATAGTCCAAGCTGCTTGATATTTTTGACTGATAAAAATGGAACTCAGAGTTATGATTTTTTCCATGAGAAAGAATTTCAATTGCTTCATCAATATCTGAGCACAAAGTTCCTTGAACTGAGATTGCAACGCCATCAACACCAAACTCATCCCCTCGCAAATGAGCTTTAAAGGGGTCAATATTTTCACCAAGGATCCCATTTTCCAATGAAAAAATTGACATTACTTCAAAAAAATCGGAATCGTTCAAATGTTCATTAGGGTTCATCTCCTTGAAGTTCTGGAGCTGCGCCTTAATAATGGGGTTCATAGCCAAAATTCATCCTCTCTTTTACTCGAAATAAAATCTTACCAGCTAGGTAGCGAATTGCCAGCTTGTATAATAGGAATTAGATAGCACGCACGTTTTTCACTTTAACGAGTGTGCGAGTACAATGTTCTCATACTTCACCCTTAATCCGCTGGCTTTAATGAACATTTTCATCGAGACTGCTATATATCACCAATGAGCACACATATTGCCTTTTCCAGTATGGCCGCTTTGGGTCGATAGCGGACGTCACTCCACAAGCTCCGTCATTTTATTCGAGTCAAAAGCCAGCCGGCCGGCGATGGCGCTCATCTCATCGATGGGGTGGTCATAGCTCCAGGCGATATCCAGGAGGTCGGGTAATGAGTAGTAGGTGCTGTCGCCCTTGTCGGGGCAGTGGGTCACGGCGGTGGAGGTGGTGGGCTTCGACATATCCACATCGGATCGCGGCAGATATTGCCGCTGTGGATAGTCTTTCTCGCGCAGCTCAATGACGTCGCTGGTATCGGCGAGCAGGGTATCGCGATGGTATATCTGCACCCTGCGTGTATGCGGGTGTAAATTGATGCGGGGGGTGGTGTAATTGGCCATCGGCAGTCTCTTGCTGGTTGGCTTCTTCATCAGCCTAGAAGGTGGGATACAGAATGTCACCGTTTGGCGACACTTTCGATTCAACCATTGATCTACGCAGGACACCCGAACCAATACCAGCCAGGCTATTTCAGCGCTTGGCGCCAACGCCCCCGCCCGCCATGATGGTGTCGTTCATGGACTGCGGGAGACTCTCGGGATGAGCAATACACCACGCACACCGGCACCGCTGACGAACCTGGGCGGTCGCTCCGTTCTCTTCGTGATGGCAGCGGATGCTGAATATGGCCCGCATCTCAGGGAGCGTTTCGTTCCCTTCATGACCGGCGTGGGGCCGGTCGAGGCGGCGGTGGAGCTCACCGCCGCGTTGGCCGATCTGCAGGCACGCGGGCGGCTGCCGGATCTGGTGGTGTCGCTGGGCTCGGCGGGCAGCCGGGAGCTGGAGCAGACCGAGGTCTATCAGGCGACGTCGGTTGCCTACCGCGATATGGACGCTTCACCGCTGGGCTTCGAACCGGGCGTCACGCCCTTTCTCGACCTGCCAGCCACCCTCCCCTTGCCGCTGCGCATTCCCGGGATTCGCGAGGCGACGCTGTCGACCGGCGCCGATATCGTTTCGGGCGCGGCCTACGATGCCATCGACGCCGACATGGTGGACATGGAGAGCTACGCCTGCCTGCGCGCCTGCACGCGTTTCGGCGTGCCGCTGGTTGTGCTGCGCGGCATCTCGGACGGCAAGGCGGAGCTGCACCACGTCGACGACTGGACAGAGTATCTCCACGTCATCGACGAGAAGCTGGCCGATGCCGTGGATCGGTTGGGCGAGGCGATCGGCCAGGAGCTACTGACGCGCTAGGCTGGGAGGGGAAGGACGTTCCGCCACCGCATAAGGAGAGGAAAGATGCCCGCCACCCGCACGACCTCGCCCGCCCTGGAACGGGCCCACCTGGTGTGGGATCTGTTCATCATCGTGCTGGTGATCGCCAACCTGGCGCTGCTGCTGTTCGACAGCCTCTTCCTGCTGCCGCCGCTGAACGCCGCCTTCGAGACCGTGGCACCCGGTCTGCACGGCGCCTACGACGAGCACATCCATGCCAATTTCCTCACTATCGACCTGGCATTCGTGGCCATCTTCCTGCTCGACGTGCTGCTGGGCTGGGCAGTGGCCATCGCCGAGCGGCATTACCACCGCTGGTTCTTCTATCCCTTCGTGCACTGGTACGACGTGCTCGGCTGCATCCCGCTCGGCGGCTTCCGGCTGCTGCGTATCCTGCGCGTCATCTCGCTGCTGCACCGCCTGCAACGCATGGGCCTGATCGACGTGCGCCGCTGGTACCTCTATAGCGTGGTCGCCAAGTACTACGACATCCTGCTGGAGGAGCTTACCGACCGTATCGCCATCCGTATGCTCGACAACGTGCAACAGGAGCTGCGCGCCGGCGACGGGCTCTCGGCACCGGTGATCGAGCGCGTGGTGGAGCCTCGCAAGCAGGCGCTGATCCGCGAGATCAGCCAGCGGCTGGAGGGCATGGCGGGAGACACCTACACACACAACCGCGACGACATCCTGCGCTATGTACGCGGGCTGGTCGGCCGCACCCTGTCGGAGAGCCCGGAGTTCAAGCGGATTACGCGCCTGCCGTTGGGTGGCCAACTGGCCCGGGGGCTTGAAGCCTCGCTCTCCGACCTGGCCTGCCATCTGGTCGACGAGGCCCTGGCAGGCCTGAAATCGACGGAATTCTCCACCCTGGTGGAGCAACTGGCCGAGAGCGGTTTCGATGCCTGGCTGCACACCGACCCGCAGACCGAACAGATCACCGAGCAGGTGCTGGTGGACATGCTGGAGCTGCTCAAGGAGCAGATCGCGGTCAAGGGCTGGCAGCACAAGTATGAGTGAGAGACGGCCGACACCGAGCGGCTCGACCGTTGCAGCGCCCCCTATGGATGATTAACCCGGCAAGAACTCATGCCGGGTTAATCATGGCCTCAGCTTGTGAAACACCACGCTAACCAAAGACATCGCTCACCAGGTAGTCGAATAAATCCGGCCGCCCTACCTGCCCGCCTTTCAAGACAACCGGCAGCCGCCGACCTTCTCCAAAATCGGCCATGCAAAGTGAAACGCCCGGGTCGATATCGCCACTGAACGCCATCGAAAGAGGGCCAAGAGCTCGGATGATGGCACTGGAGGTGTCACCACCGGCAACGACCAGGGCACCAAGCCGGGAGTGTTGAGCGATGGTCCGGACGAGTGCGGCCGAGCGCTGCGCAAGATCGCGAGGCGTTCCGGGGGAGGTACTGTCATCGAGATGGATCATCACGTTTTCCCCGCTCTGCAGCGCCGTATCGATAGCCGCGATGAGGTCTTCGAGGTCGCAGGAATCGGTAAGCCGAGCCGGAGCCAGGGCAACACCTCGATAAGCGGTGGCCCGGTGGACCTGTTCGGCACTGACTGAAGAGCGGCTGCCAACAAAGGCCAGAACGGGACCGGACGACTCGACGCGTCCTGGAGCACGGCGAGGCCCCGCGCCGACCACGGCCTCGGCGACGCTGCTGGCTCCAGCGCAGAGCACCGGGGTGCTGGCCCGCAGGTAGGCTCCCACGCGATCGATATCCTGCCCGTCGACGGCGTCGAAAAGCGTGCTGCCTTCCGGATCAGGCAGGCGCAGATCATCGTGACGTTGCAGAGTGACGCGATCGACGAGGACCGGCGGCGTTCCGTCGAGTGAAGCGATGTGCTGCAACAGGTCGCTCTCGGTCATGGGGGTCACCGGATGGGACTTCATGACCGGGTGCCGGTCGATCCGATATACCCGCCCATCCGCTGCGCGGGCGAATAGATGACCGAAGACACAGTAACGACCGAGGCTGGGCTGGCCACCGAGGATGGCCCGGGTTCGAATCTCGAGAGCATCGCCCAGGAGCTGCATGGCGAGAGCGAAGTTACCCGTCTGCGGCGCGCTGTCGAAGGTCGAGCAAATCTTGAGGTGCACGACCTCTGGCCGATGCGGCAACAGCCTGTGGCCTATCGACTGCATTAGCGACGTCATTTCCGCCTTACTCAGGGCGCGGGCCTCGGTGGCAATGCCGAAGGCATCGAGGCCCTCGGTATCGCTGGGCCCGGGCACGTCCAGAAAGAGTCGCACCGCGAGTCCCGCTCGAGCCAGCGTTGCCAAGGTGTCCGTCGCGCCAGTGAAATCATCGGCAACGAATACGTAGCGTGTAGAGGGTGTCACGGTCAGCGGCTCCCGAAGCTATCGAGCGCGCGAGCAAGCGCCGGGGAACGTTTGGCGTGTTGGCGCAAGTCTTCCCCCGCCGTCACCGCCTCCCATGCGGCCCGCAGGCTTTCCACCCCGGCTCGGGGGCCTTCGGGGTGTGCGAGGATACCGCCACCGGCGAGGAACAGGAAGTCCTGGCTTCCGCCGATTCGTGCGTGAGTCGAGGGCAGCGTGCCGGCCCACTGGCCCGAGGAAAATACCGGCAGTACTCGATCGTCCTCGCTACCGAGCGGCGTCAGGCAACGACGCGCGGCCAAGGCGACTTCGTCTGTGGCATCGGCGAACTTGCCACCCATTCCATGCACGTGAAGATGATCTGCCCCGGCGAGCCGGTAGAGCGTCTGCCACGCTGGAAACGCGATCCCGTGTGCGGGATGCCGGCCGAAGGCGCCCGAGCCATTGCGATGCCCATGGAGGCAAAGTGGCGTGTGCTGCCGCAGCGCCTGGATAGCGGACAGACCGCACCAGTTGAGGGAAGCCATGACGCAGTTGCCCCCCTGCGCCAGCACGTGGTCGGCGTGGCGACGCATCGCATCGAGTTCATCAGTGATGTTGAAGGCAACCATGACCTCCTTGCCCGTCCGCTCACGATGATCACGTACCACCTTCATCACGGAGTCGACCCGCTCTTTTACCGGCGCGCAGGCTGGATTGCCGACGATCTCGTCATCCTTGATAAAATCGACGCCAGCCTCGCAAAGAGATTGCACCAGGCGCGCGATATCCGCCGGACTCATACCAATATTTGGCTTGATGATCGTGCCGAAGAGCGGCCGCTCATGAACGTCAAGGCAACGTCGCGTCCCTTCGATACCCATGGCCGGAAGGGGGTAACGCGCGCGATACTCGGGGCGCAGTGTCACGTCGAGAAGCTTGAGTGCGGTGACTTCGCCCAGGTCGAACAAATTCCCCGCCACCACGGCAGCAAGCGTGGGCAGATTCACGCCCACATTGTCTTCGGGATAAGCAATCTCGACCTCGGCACGTCGCCAGGGTCCCGTGACTCCCTTGCGCTCCAGATAGGCACTGGCCAGTGTCGGGCAATCAGACTCCCCCAGCACGGTCAGGCGTTGTACCCGGGCTCCATGCCGCTCGCGCAGCTCGTCGGTCTCGCCAGGCACACGCACGAAGGTGCCGGCGCTCTGCTCACCGGCCATCATCGCCGCAACTGACTCGGGATCCAGCGGTGTCTCAAGCAGGTAGCGGGCATGAATCACGGCGTGGTCTCCGTCAGCGAGGGGAAGGGGCGTACCGGGTCGCGCCCATCCCAATCGATGCTGGCCTGACGAATCATCTCGAACATGCGCCCCTTCGGCCCCTTGACCTCGGAGAGCTCGATCACCGTGCCCGGATGTGCCTCGCGATCAAAGTAGGCAAAGCGGCCATTGGCGCCAACCTGGCCTTCCATCTGTACCTTGAAGCCAAGCTCGAGCATTCGGGCCAGGTCGGTATCGAAGTCCTCGGTCCAGTAAGCCACGTGCTGGAGACCCATATTTCCCGCCCGCATGAAATCGCGATACATCGAGGGTGCATCATTACGGGTCTGAATCAGCTCGACCTGAATGAAACCGGAATTGGCCAACGCCACAGAATTCTCGACCTCGAAGGGCTCGCCGCCATAATGGTAGCCCTCGATCGGTACACGCGGGTTGTAGAAAAAGGGACCGACGCCCATCACCCGCGACCAGTGGTCCATGGCGGCCTCGATATCGGGTACGACATACCCTAGCTGCCGGATTTCCCCCAAGAATCTACTCATTGCGACCTCACTGCATGATTAGGTTGGGCAGCCAGGTGGAAAAACCCGGGAACAGGGTCACCACAACCAGCGCCACGAAAAGCGGAAGGTAAAAAGGCAGGACACCACGCACGACCTCGCCGAACTCCATCCGCGTGATGATCGAAACCATGTAGAGACTCATGCCGATAGGCGGCGTCAGTAGCCCGATCATCAGATTGAGCACAAAGATCACCCCCAACTGCTCTGCCGGGACACCTGCCATCATCAGGGTCGGAGCAACGATGGGCGCGATGATCAGGATGGCGGCGATGGATTCGAGAAACATCCCGGCCACCAGCAGCAGCACATTGAGGATCAACAGCAGTACCAACGGGTCGGTCGATATGCTCAACAACCACTGCCCCGCCATGGCGGGTACGCCTCCGATGGTCAATACCCAGGCGAAAAGCGCGGCGGTAGCCACGATAAAGAGAATGTTCGCGCTGGCTTCCACGCTTTCACGTGCGGCGGTGAAGAACCGCTGCACCGTCAAGCTCCGGTAGAAGAGGATGCCAATGACGACGGAATAGGCCACGATCACACCCGCCACTTCGGTCGGGCCGAATACCCCACTCAGCAGCCCCGCAATCATCAGTACGGGAGCCAGGAGTGCGGGCAGGGAGATCGTGAACTTGCGGCCGATCTCCGACGCGGAGGGACGATGGGTATCGCGCGGCAGGTTGCCCCGACGCGCCATGATGGCGATCTGCACCATGAGGGCAGCCGTCACGATCAGCGCGGGCACCACCCCTGCCAGCAGCGCACGCACGGCCGATACTTCGGCGGCACTGGCGAAGATGATGAGTGGGATCGAGGGTGGGAAGATTGGCCCGATGGTCGCGGCCGCAATCGTGGTGCCCGCAGCGAAGCGCCGCATATAGCCCTGCGCTTCCATCATCTTGATCTGGATCCCGCCAAGCGCCCCGATATCGGCCAGCGCCGCGCCGGACATACCGGAAAAGATCAGGCTGACCAGTACGTTGACCTGTGCAACGCCGCCTCGGAGGCGTCCGACGAACAGGCGTGTCAGCTCGAATAGGTGACTCGTCACGCCCGTAGCGCTCAGCAAAGACGCGGCGAAGATGAAAAGCGGAACCGCCAACAGCGGCGTGGAGTCGAGCGCGTTCACGCTGCGCTGCGCCACGACAGCAAACGGCAGGTCGTGAAGCAGAATGGTGATAACCGACGATACGCCAAGGCAGACGGCTATCGGTATGCCAAGGATCAGTCCAGCAGCGAACAGCACCAGGAGGGTAAGCGTCATGATGGCTCTTTCCCCCCTAGCAGTATCAGGGCCCGCGTCACGGCGATAGCCCCGAGCAGGGCTATGCCGATAACGGCGGGCATATAGAAGATCAAGTTGGGCAGTTCCAGGGCCGGAGTGCGGAAACGCGCCGCACGCTCGAGGAAAGCGGAAAAGGCCACCAGACTGAGCCCGGCGAATGTCGCCACGGCCAGCTCGGAGAAAGCCAGTACCGCCATACGCCAACGCCCCTTGAGCCGGTTGGGCAATATTTCGACGGCGATATGCGCACTGCGATCGAGCAGGTACGGAATGGTCAGGTAAACCAGCGCGATGCCGAACCATCGTGCCAGTTCATCCGCCCAGTGCAGGCCAATGGAAAACGCATTACGCATCACGACCTGGCCCGCCACCAATACCGCAATGGCAATCAACAACATGACCGAGAGCCATAGTCCCGCTCGCGCCATTCTGCTGAGTGCCGCACGCGCTGAAACCAGCCAACCGATCTCTGACATGATGCCCCCGACGTGTCGCCTTACTCGATCGCTTCTACCTGCGAATAGAACTCGCCATACTGGTCAGCGAACTCTTCCATCACCCGAGCCTCGACCGAGGTACGGAAGGCCTCGATGTCCAGTCCCTCATCAGGGCCGATGATGGTCATGCCCTGCTCTCGCAGCGTCTCGGTATCTTCCCGTTCGGACTCGAGTACGTATTGAGTGGCTCGCTCACGCACGTCATCGGCGGCAGTCTGAAGGGCAGACTGGTGCTCGTCGGAAAGCCCCTGCCAGACCCCTTCGTTGATCAGTACCATTTCGGCGGCAATGATGTGGCCCGTCTCCATCATGTGGCTCTGCACCTCATGCAGTTTGTGAGATACCGCCACGTTCACCGGATTTTCCTGGCCCGATACCACTCCGGTCGCCAGGGCCGTGGGAACTTCCGACCAGTCAACAGGGACCGGCACCGCACCGAGCCCCTCGACCGCCGCCATGTAAATGGGGAATGGAATCGAACGGATCTTCACTCCATCCAGGTCATCGGGGTGCGTCACGGGGCGATCCGCAGTCAGGTTGCGCGAGCCGAAATAGAAGCCATAAAGGACACGAACGCCGGCGGCGTCCACCAGCTCTTCATTGAGCCGAGTCATGAGCGGTGACGAGGTATCCACCACGCTCATGAGGTGGTCCACATCGCGGTATAAATAGGGGGTATCAAAGGCAGCAAAAGGCGGGTGAAGCGACCCGATGGCACCTGCAGTATTGTGCGACAGGGCAATAGTGCCGGTCGAAACGCCCTCGGCAAGCTCCTGCAACTTGCCAAGCTGTGAGGAAGGGAAAACCTGGACTGCGATATCGCCGTCGGTTTTCTCCTTGATTGCATCGGCCAGCCATTCGGCCTGCTTGCCGGCAATAGAATTGGGCGCATTCATATGCCCATAGCGCAGCGTGATGTCCTGTGCCTGCGCCCCACTTACGAGACCGGCGGCCATGACGACGCCGGCTAATGTGTGGCGTAGCGTGAGTCTTTTACCGAGAGTCTTCATCGTTGTTTTCTCCTCTCCCATGATGGGTTTTGATTGCCACTCTTTACAGAGTCGCTTCATAACCGCATATTTCGAAGACTAGGGTTCTACAGTATGCAGGTACAGGATTAATTCATGATGGTTTTTGATGTCTTCTGAAAAGCGTCGGCCATTGCCCACGATCACCGATGTCGCGCGCAAGGCCGGAACGTCAACCGCGACGGTAGACCGGGTGCTGAACCGTCGAGCCGCCGTGCGCGAAAACACGATGCGTCGAGTCCTCGACGCAGCACTGGCGCTGGGATATCTCCATACCGGTCAGGTAGAAGCGCTGCGTGAGCCGGAACCGATCAAGCTGGCACTCCTCCTGCCACGTGGCACCAATCCTTATCTTGCACTGGTCAACGAGAAGGCACGTGCCTTCATCGAGCACCATCACCGCGATGCCCGCGTGAAGAGCTTTTTCATTGACGGGTTCGACCCTGATGAGCTGTCCCACTCCATCCGGCGTCACGGCAAGACGGCAGACGGTGTGATCTTCATGGCCATCGACCATCCCTCGGTGCGGATGGCAACAAACGAGTTAGTGGCAGCAGGCAAGAAAGTCATTACCTTTATTTCCGACATTTCCACTTCACGACGGCATGCCTATGTCGGCATTGATAACTTTGCCGCAGGGCGAACGGCGGCACTTCTGCTCGGCCGTTTCACTGGCCATGTACCGGGGCGTGTAGCACTCATCGCCGCCAGTCGTATCTACCGAGCTCATCTTGAACGCGAAGTGGGTTTTCTCGGGCTGATTGAAGAGCGTTTTCCTCACATTGCGGTCAGTGCCACCCGCGAAGGACACGATGATCGCAAGCAGAATTATGAACACACCCGCCGGCTGCTCGAGAAACATCCTGATATCACCGGTATTTACAACGTCGGCGGATCCTCCGATGGCATCGGACGAGCACTACAGGAAAGCGGGCGGGCCCAGGAGGTGACCTTCATCGGCCATGGACTCACGCATGACACTCGGGCGATGCTCGCCGACGGCACCATGGACGCAGTGATCACACAAAACCCTGACCGCCTTTTTGAAGCAGCGGTAGCTGCCGCCATGGGAAAGGAGGGTACCCAGGTCCCGATGGAACTCTATGTGGCGGAAAACCTGCCACAGGAGTGATCACACTTCCCACGTTACTCCGAGAGGTCACCCAGACTGGCCGAGAGCGGTTTCGATGCCTGGCTGCATACCGACCCGCAGACCGAACAGATCACCGAGCAGGTGCTGGTGGACATGCTGGAGCTGCTCAAGGAGCAGATCGCGGTCAAGGGCTGGCAGCACAAGTATGAGTGAGGGCCCCGGATATGCCCTCGGCGGGATGACCTCTGAACACACGTCATGAGCCTTCGATGACGTGCTTCTTTTGAAACATCATGTATTTGCAACAGGCATATAATATTTACCGCCTAGGTTCGGGCTTCTGATTCACTATTTGTGTCTTCCACACACAACAAGGAAGAAGCCCGCTCATGTCGCTGTTCTCTCGTTTTGCCACGCCCTATCGCTTTCATGACGATGTCTCGACGGCTGCCCTGGGTGGTGGCGCATCCTGGCATGCACAGTCCATGCTGGGCAGTCTTTTTGATCGCATCGATGACTTCCTGGATGACCTGTTCGATTGGATTGGTCACGACCCGGACGACGGCGGAACGACAGAACCCGCGGCACCGACCATCGGGCTCAGTAACGACGCGACGATGCGGCTACCGCTCGATGGCGACGGAGATATGATCCGTGGCGTGATCGGCGATCCCACCGACCCGGCGCTGACCGACGGCATAGCCCTCGATATTGCCGACGCCGACACCCCACGCGACGACCTGACGGTCACCGTCGAGAGCAGCGATGAAAGCATCGCAAGGGCCGTGCTGGACAACGGCGACGTGCTGCGCATCGCCCCGGTGAACGCCGGCAACGCCACGATCACGGTGACCGTGAGCGATGGCGAGAGCGAAAGCCGCTACACACTCGACTACGCCGCCGCCGATGGCACCGAGACCAACAACGCCGCCCGCTTCCATACCGGCACGTCCGACACTTCCGCGGCAATCGCCATCGGCAACGGGCTGGTCCTGGTCGGCGACGACGAGGGCCAGACACTGCGCCTCTACGACCACGACCGTTCCGGCGCCCCACTCAAGAGTTTCGACCTCAATGAGTCGCTGGGGCTCGAGGCAGGCGACGAGATCGACATCGAGTCGGTCGTCGACGCCGGCAACGGCACCTACTTCTGGCTCGGCTCGCTCGCCAGCAGCGAGCGCTCGACAGTCTTTGCAACCCGCATCACGGGGGAGAACTCCCGTTCACTACAGGTCGACGTGACCGGACAATTCGATGGCCTCGACCTAGCGATCATGGAATGGGCCGAGCAGCATCGCCCGGACGTCGACTTCGGCAGCTTCGAGGTCGAAGGGGCGACATATGCCGACGATACGCTCTTCCTCGGCCTGCGTGCCCCCATCGACAGCGATGGCCGCGCACTGGTGCTGCCGGTAACCAACGTCGACGAGTTGATGGCCGCCGGCAACGCGGACGAGGCTCAGTTCGGCACAGCGATCGGGCTCGACCTCGACGGTCGTACCATCCGTGATATCAAGGCGATCGGTGACGGCACCTATCTGATCAGCGCCGGTCCAGCCAATGCCGGGGACGACGATGGCGACGACAGCAACGACGACTTCCAGCTCTACCGCTGGGACGGCGCGCACAAGGCAATGCCGGTCGAGGGGGCCGACCTCAACACCAATGCCGAGGCCACCGACGGTACCGCCGAGACACTGAGCAACATCCAGGTCGACGCGAACGGCTCCGTCAGCGTCGACGTCGCGTATGACAACGGCACCGCGGACTGGTCGGAGAGCGCGACCGAATCCAAGGATCTGGACGACGATATCCAGACCTTCACCTCTTCCACGGTCACCTTCGATGCGCTGCCCGACCTCGCGCCGCAGGCCGGAGACGTCGCACTGACGATGATCGACCAGGCTGCCGACACCTTCAGCTTCGTCGCACTCGCCGCGATCACGCCGGGTGCCCCCCTGACCTTGCAGAGCGGCGACAGCCGCGTCACCTGGACCGCACCGGAGGATGGCCTGTCGGCCGGCAGCGTGATCGATGCCGAGGCGAACGCGGCCCAGTTCGACGGCGACCTGAACCTCTCGCTGGCCGACGGCGTGACGATCGCCAACGCCGACGGCGACACGCTCTACCGGCTGGGCAACGGCTCCGACGCCGATCTATCGCTGCCCGCCGATGCCGAGGCGTGGCAATACGCCGGCATCACCCACGGCTCCACGGAAGCCCTGCGCGGTAGCCTGAACGACACCGATGCCTGGCAACCCGGCAACGGCAACACCGCCGATTTCGTCGTCGATACCGGCCACGCTCCGCTAGGCGATCCTGAGCCGCAGGACCTCGGCATCGCCGTCAGCGAGATCTGGCCCGGCCAGTCCGACAGCGATATCACCGAGGACTGGTTCGAGATCACCAACACCGGCGATGAGACGCTCGACTTCGGCCAGACCCCGCTCTATTACGACGATGACAGCGCCAATCCGGAAGAGGCGGCACAGGTGCAAGGCCTGACGACGCTGGCACCCGGTGCCACCGCGATCGTGATGGTCGATGGCGATGCACAAGCCGTCGAGGCGTTTCGCCAGGCGTGGGGGGCGAACAGTGACTTAGACGGCGTCGAGGTCGGTTATACCGGCGATGCGGCGGGTCTGAGCGGCGGCGGTGATCAAGTCACGCTGTGGCTCGGCGAGCCGGGCCGCGACACGCTGGCCGCGATGGCGGCCTATCCGGATACCGACGCCAATGACGCCGCCTCCTGGGACGTGACTCAACAGCGCTTCACCACGCTGGAAGACGGTGGGGTCGAGAGCGAAGCGCTCGGCGGCGACGATGATGCCACCCCTGCCGTCGCCACCCCGGGCCGGGTGACCGGCAACGCGGGCGGCGAGGTCGGTCAGGGTGGCCTGCTGATCTCCGAATACGTCGAGGGCAGCGGCTACAACAAGGCGATCGAACTGACCAACACCGGCGCCGATGCCCTCTCGCTCGACGGGTATCAGCTCTCGCTCTACTCCAATGGCAACCAGAGTGCCACCAGCAGCGCCGACCTCGGCAACCTCACGGCAAACGGCGAGCTGGCTGCCGGCGAAACGCTGGTAGTGACCTCTTCGCAGACCGAAGACCCCGAACTGATCGCACGCAGCGATGCCACCAGCGACGTGATCAACTTCAATGGCAACGACGCACTGACGCTGACCGATGCCGAGGGCTCCCTGATCGATGTCATCGGCACGGTGGGCAACGACGACAGCTTCGCCCAGGACGTCACCCTGCGCCGCGATGCGAGCATCACAACCGGCAGCGACACCTTCGATGCCAGCCAGTGGCAACAACTGCCGCAGGACACCTTCGACGGTCTCGGGCTCCCCGGCGCCGAAACCGGCGCCGCCGAGGGGGGCGATGATGGCAGTGGCGATGGTGGCGACACCCCGACGCCGCCGAGCGAGACCACGCTGATCTCCCAGGTACAGGGGGCCGGCATGGTCAGCCCGCTCGAGGGAGAACAGGTCACGCTCGATGCCATCGTCACCCTGGCCAGCCAGGACGGCCTGAGCGGGTTCTTCATCCAGGAAGAGGACGCCGATCAAGATGGCGACGCCCAGACGTCGGAGGGGCTCTTCGTCTATGCACCGGATGCCACCGACGTCGCGGTCGGCGATCAGATCCGTATCTCCGGTACCGTTACCCAGTACGAAGGCAAGACCGAACTCACCGACATCAGCGCGTTGCAGGTCGAGGCTCGGGGGCAGGCGCTGCCCTCGGTGACCGAGGTCGAATTGCCGATCGCCGACAAGTCGACGCTCTCCGCCTACGAGGGTATGCGTGTCGCGGTCAGCGGCGAGAACGACTCCGCTCTGACGGTCACCGATACCTATGAACTCGGCCGCTACGGGACGGTAACGCTCTCTTCCGGGGGGCGGCTCGAGCAGTACACCGAGAACCATGCACCGGATCAGGCCGGCTACCAGCAGTGGCTGAACGAGAGCGAGAGCCGTTCCATCGTGCTCGACGACGCCAGCAACGCCCAGAATCCGCAGGACGTGATCTTCGGCCGCAACGGTGAACCGCTTTCGGCGGCTAACCCTCTGCGTGGCGGTGACACACTCGATCAGGCCACCGGCGTGCTCGATTTCAACTATCAGCAGTGGCGTATCCAGAGCCAGGAGGGGCAGGACTTCCAGGCCACCAACGAACGCAGCGATGCTCCGGATGTCCAGGCCCTGGGCGATGCCTCGCTCAAGGTCGCCTCGTTCAACGTGCTCAACTACTTCACCACGCTGGACGAGAACGGCAACAGCGTCGTCACACCGGCAGGCACCGAACACGATCCGCGCGGCGCCAACAGTTCACTCGAACTGACCCGCCAGCAGGACAAGATCGTCAGCGCCATCAACGGCAGCGACGCCGACATCGTCGGGCTGATGGAGATCGAGAATAACGGTTACGGCGACGACAGCGCCATCGCCCACCTGGTCGAAGCGCTGAATGCCGATGACGCCGACGCCGGCTGGGCCTATGTCACGCCGACCGATGCAGAGGGCAATACCGTCGCACCGGGCAGCGACGCCATCGCCGTGGGCATGATCTACAAGAGCACCAGCGTCACGCCGGAAGGGCACGCTGCGGTAGACGCAAGCGGCGTGTTCGAGACCGGCAACCGACCGCCGATGCTGCAGACCTTCCGCGAGGATGCCAGCGGCGAGACCTTCTCGGTTGCAGTCAACCACTTCAAGTCCAAGGGCAGCGTGATCAATGGTCAGGAGGCGATCGGCGACGGCCAGGGCAATAACAACCCGATCCGTGTCGAGGCCGCCAAGCAGCTCGCCGACTGGGTCGCCAGCGACCCCACCGATAGCGGTGACAGCGACACCCTGCTGATCGGCGACTTCAACAGCTATGCCAATGAAGACCCGATCACTGCGCTGGAAGACGACGGCTATACCCTGCTCGACGACGACTACTCCTACAGCTACGACGGCCAGTGGGGTTCGCTGGATCATGCCCTGGCCAGCGAGTCGATGAACGCTCAGGTCACTGGCACCACCACGTGGCACATCAACGCCGACGAACCGACATCGTTCGACTACAACACCGAGTACAAATCCGACGATCAGGTCGATGCCTACTACGACGATGGCCCGTACCGAGCCTCGGACCATGATCCGATCGTGGTCGGCGTGGACCTCGGCAACAGCGCCGATGGCACCACGCTGGCGGGATAAACGAACGGGGCGGTGAGCATGTGCCACCGCCCTTTTATCACCGCGAGGCTTTCTCTTTCTTTGTTCTTCCTGTGAGGCTTTACCATGCTCGACAATGACTCCCTGACGGACACCTCACTACGCATCGCTACCTATAACGCGTCGCTCAATCGTAGCCAGCAAGGCGAACTACTCAGCGACCTCTCGACGCCTGACGACCCGCAGGCCCAGCAGATCGCGTCAGTGATCCAACAGAATCGCCCCGACATCCTGCTGCTCAACGAGTTCGATTATTCGCCGGAAGCCGCGCAGGCGTTCCTGGATAATTATCTGAACGTCAGCCAGGCGGGCGATACACCGATCGACTATCCCTATGTCTACTCAGCTCCGGTCAATACCGGGATCGCCTCCGGCATGGACCTGAACGGCGACGGACAAGTGGTCACCGAGCCGGGCACCGATGGGTACGCCGACGATGCGCTCGGCTTCGGTCAATTTCCCGGGCAATACGGGATGCTCGTGCTGTCGCGCTACCCGATCATCGAGAACGATATCCGTACCTTCCAGCAGTTCCCCTGGGCCGACATGCCGGGAGCGCGACTGCCCGACGACCCCTCGACGCCACAACCCCATGACTACTACGACGCCGAGGCGCTCGACACCCTGCCGCTGTCTTCGAAAAGCCACTGGGATCTGCCCATCGACGTCAACGGTGAAATCGTCCACCTGCTCGCGTCGCACCCGACACCGCCGACCTTCGACGGCGCTGAAGATCGTAACGGCCTGCGCAATGCCGACGAGATTCGCTTCTGGGCCGATTACATATCGCCTGAAAAAGGCGACTATATCGTCGACGATGACGGCCAGCGCGGCGGTCTCGACGGTGGCCAACGCTTCGTCATCGCCGGTGATCAGAACGTCGACCCCGTCGACGGCGATAGTCTGCCGGGTGCCGCTCAGCAACTACTCGGCAATGCTCATATTGCCGCGGGGCTGGCACCGGACAGCGACGGAGGCACCGTCGCCGCGGCCACGCAAGGCGGCGACAATGCAGGGCAACAGGGTGACCCGCGCTTCGACACCGCCGATTTCAGCGAACCCAGTCCGGGCAACCTGCGGGTGGATTACGTGTTGCCGTCGCAGTTCGGGCTGACGCGGCTCGACGGCGGCATCGTCTGGCCGACCGAAGGCACTCCCGGCAGCGACGCCACCGCTGCCTCCGATCATCGCCTGACCTACGCCGACCTCGTGATCACAGAGGACACGACGCGCGTTCAGGATGTCGAGTTCATCGGCGAAACCTCGTTCGAAAGCGGCTCGATGTTTCAGGGCACCACGCTGGGCGGGCTCTCCGGACTCACCTATGATGCCGCCAGCGATAGTTATCTGGCGATCTCCGACGATCGCAGCGATATCGATGCCGCCCGTTTCTATTCGCTGCGCATCGATATCGCCGACGGCCAGCTGGACGACGGCAGCGTACGCTTCACCGATGTCACCACACTACGCCAGGAAGACGGCACTCCCTTTGCCGAAGGCACCATCGACGCCGAGGCGATCGATTATGCCGAGGATGGCACTCTCTTCATCTCCTCGGAGGGGAATGCCAACGAGGGACTGGCGCCGTCTATCGGCCAGTTCGCGCGCGATGGACAGCAACTCGACTCATTCGAGATTCCCGACACACTCGTTCCCACGCACTCCGGCGAGAGCGGAATCCGCAACAACCTGGCGCTGGAGAGCCTCACCGTCACGCCGGATCATCAGCATCTTTTCACAGCCACCGAGAACGCTCTGGTTCAGGATGGCCCGGCCGCGGATTACGACACCGGCAGCCCGTCGCGACTGATCGAATACGATCTCGACGATGGCGACGTCAGCCATGAGTACCTCTACCCTACCGAACCGGTTGCCGAACGCGCCGCGACGGATGACGGCTTCGCCACCAACGGACTGGTGGACCTGCTCGCACTCGACGACGATCACCTGCTCGCCATGGAGCGTGCCTTCTCCGAAGGGGCCGGCAATACCATCCGGCTTTACGAGATTGATACCTCGGAGGCCACCGACATCAGTGGCATCGACGCACTGTCGGAGACCCATGAGACGGTACGCCCGGTCGACAAGACACTGGTCGCCGACCTCGGGGACTTCGGTATCGAACCGGATAACGTCGAGGGCATGACGTTGGGGCCAATGCTGGGGGATGACCGACAGAGCCTGCTGCTGGTATCCGATGACAACTTCAGCGACAGCCAGGCCACACAGTTCATCGGCCTGACATTCGATCTCTCGACGGCAGATGACGAAAAAGACGATCACCCTGGCAAAGGCGCTCATGGCGACGTCCCGCCGTTCGGCCATGCCTTCGGTCACGAGCTCAAGGATCTCTTCGACGGCGGCCCCAATCCATGGGGACCGATGCCATTCTCATCGGCAACCGACGAATCGCAGGCAGGGCCACAGCCGCCCTTCGCCAAGATGCCCCCTGCACTCGCAGGCCTGGCGGATGTGCAGCCGGAGCTGGACTCCCTGATCGGCTGATCCGCTCTCAGTCGGCCAGCCTCCCGGAGCGCCTCGCTGCTTCAGTGCAGCGAGGCCAGGCTGTCATGCGAAGCGTGTATGCCATTCTCGGGAGATTCTGCCTGCGCATGCCGCCAGGCATCGGGCATCTTATCGATCGGCCGGGGCGGCCCGATGATCTGCTGGATGGACGACATGACATCGGCCAGGTCCTCGCCCGACAAATCGCCCACGGCCGCCTGCATCTGCAACCGGTTGAGCAGAAGCCGTCGAAAGGCATCGACATACTGGATGCGCTGGTCGAACAGCTTGGCACGTGCGTCGAGTACGTCGACCAGATCCCGCAGCCCCAGTGCAGCGCCCTTGTCGGCCGCCTCGAGGTAGAGCTCGCCGGAACGAATCGACTGCGCCAACGCCGCCAACCTCCCCTGCTCGCCGATGATGCCGCGGCGGCTCTGGCGCAGTTGCTCCAGCGCCTGACGTCGAGCACCGTCGACATCCGAGCGACTGGCACGCGCCATCAGTTCCCCCTGGCGCATGTCGGCTCGCGTGTAGCCACCACGGAAGAGGTTGAGTCGCGCCTGGATCGCGGCGCTGGCCTCCTCGCTGGCGAGATAAGGATCGTTGCTGTTGCGGTCCCTCCAGGAGAGGTTAAGCGAAACTTCCGGATAATAGCCGGCTTTTCGCAGCGCAACGTCGGCCTCGGCGACCCGCACTCCCTCCCGTGCCGCCTCGACACCGGCATTGCTATCGATGCTCCCCTCCAACGTCTCGAGCGGTGCCGGCTCGGCAAACTCGACGCCGGTGAGTGTGGCCAGCGAGAAACCGTCGAAGGTCGAGCGCACACCGGTCAGGCGTTCCAGGGTAGCCAGGGCATCATCGGTCTCGTTGCGCGCCAGCACGATGTCGGCGCGAGTGCTGTCGAGGGCCGAGCGCGCTGCCAGCAGGTCGATCCGGTCCCCGATGCCCAGCTCATAGGCCTTTCGTGCCTGGGCCAGCTGCAGCTCCAGCGACGCCCGCTTACCCTCGAGCAGGCGCGCACGGCGTGACGCGAAGAAGGCGTCGAGATAGGTCTGCGACGTTTTCAGCGCCAGATCGCGCTCGGCGACAGCAAGCCGCAGCATGGCCTGGTCGCGCTGGGCTTCGGCGTGCTGCATCTGGCGTATGCGGCTCATCGAGAAGAGCGGCTGCGTCAACTCCAGCTGACGGATACTATCCGTGCTTTCTCCGGCACAGCGCCGCTCATAGGTGTCACCGCCGACCGGTTCACCGGTGTCCGGATTGGTCTCGCAGGTGGTGACGCCACCGTCGGTATAGATGTTGTCGCTGTCGGTATAGCGGTAGACATAGCTCGCATCCAGGCGCGGCAGTAACCCCGCCCGCGCCTTGGGCACGTCCTGCCCCCGAGCCTCGGCCCGCAGGCGCTGCGCCTGAAGGTCGGCATCGGCGTTCAGGGCACGCTCGAACAGCCCCGGTAACGACGGGATCGAGATGGTATCGGCCGCGGCCGAGCCAGCTCCGCCGGTCATCTGCGCATCAGCAGGCCCGGAGAGCGCCGTATTCGCCTCTTGCCAGATGGCCGCATCCCCTCCGGTGGATTGTGACGGCATATCGGCAATAGCGGCCTCGCGCGTCTCCACCCGGCCAAGAAAGGAGCTCGGCGACGCCTGGGTACCCGCCAGAGTGACATCGGCGGCGAACAGCAACACCATGGCGGCGGCAAGCGGGGATAGGGGGAATCGTCTCATCGCTCAATCCTGACGCAGCGCACGGCGCAGCATGTCGGTCACCGGTTGAAGCAGATACTCGGCCAGCGTCTTCTTGCCGGTTTCAATCATCACCTCGGCCGGCATGCCGGAGAGCAACTGCAGATCGTCGCCCAATTCTTCCCGGTCATCGGGCGAGACATCGACACGCGCCTTGTAGTAATTCACACCGGTCGATTCGTCCTCGAAGCTGTCGGCAGAGACGTGACGCACGACACCATCCATCACCGGAACGCGACGCTGATTGAAGGCACTGAAACGGATATTGGCATGTGCGCCGGGGTAGACATTGTCGACTTCCTGAGCGGGGATGCGCGCTTCGATCATGAAGCCATCGCTACTGGGGACGATGTGCATGACCGGCTTGCCAGGCTCTATCACCGCGCCGATGGTGTGTGTGGTCAAGCCCACCACCGTTCCGGCGACCGGGGCGGTGATGGTCGTGCGCCGCACCCGATCACTCAGGGCCTGCGCCTTTTCACGGGAACTTTCGAGCTGCGACTGGGCCTCGCGCAGTTGCTCGTTGACGTCCTTGTGATAGTTCTGTCGCTGCACCTGGGCACGCAACGTGTTTTCACTGATCCGGGAGCGTAACTGCGCGATTTGCGCCTTGGACTCGGCGCTGTCGGCACGATATTGCATCACCTGTCGCTCCAGCTCGCGGATACGCTGGTTGTTGCCAAGACCGGCACGAAACAGTGAGCGATAGTCGTCGGCCTCGGCATTGAGAGACGTGATGCGCTCCCTATTGATCGCCATGTTCTGCTCGAGTCCCTCGATCTGTTCGCGGAACTGTCGGCTCTGGGCCGCCAACGCACCTAACTCACCTTCCTGAGAGCTTCGCCGAGAAACGAAGAGACTCCTCTGCACCGCCAGCGTCTGCTCGCGTTCGGCGTTGCCCGAGGCCTGTTCGACCAGTGACGGGGGAAATGTCAGTGTCTCTTTACCCTGCTGCTCGGCGATCAGGCGTGCCTTCTGCGCTCCGGCCGTGAAAGCCTTGGCCTGAGCGATCTCTAGCTGAGACTGCGACTGGGTGTTGTCGAGCACTATCAACGTCTGCCCTTGCTCGACTCGATCTCCGTCGTCGACGTCAATGCGGGAGACGATACCGCCTTCGAAGTGCTGCACCGTCTTCTTGAACGACTCGACCGATACCGTGCCACTGGCGACCACCGTCACCGAGAGGCTGGCGAGCACCGCCCAGGAACCGAAACCGCCGAAAGCGATCAGTACAATGGCGATACCGATCCAGTGAGCCGCGCGACCGCTGGTCGGTAGCGAGGTGGAGGCCGGCAGTGCCGACGTGGATGAAGAGGCCGAGGCCACGACACTCATGGATTTCTCTCTCCGGGATTGCGCAAATATGAGTCAGCTTCCAGGCGTGCACGACGAACGGGGAAAACGTCGTCATCGACTCACTGGGAGACGACATGACCGTCCGTGGATGCCCGAGGCCTTCCACCGGCCGACCTGGCGGCTTGCAGGTGGCGCTTGCTGCTGTTGAGCTGGGCAATGACATCGGCCTTGGGTCCATAGAAACGTGGCTGGCCTTCCTGCAGTACCAATAGGGTGTCGACACTCTTGAGCACGCGCTCACGATGAGAAATCACGAACAGCGTCGTGCCTTGCGCCTTCAGCCGGTTGAGCGCCTCGCCGAGCGCACGTTCGCCAGCATCGTCCAGGTTCGCGTTGGGCTCATCGAGCACCACCAGTACCGGGTCACCGTAGAGTGCTCGGGCCAGGCCGAGGCGCTGGCGCTGGCCACCGGAGAGCACGCCCTCCGTAGACGAAAGCCGGGTGTCGTAGCCATCCGGCTGGCGCAGGATCATCTCGTGCACACCAGCACGACGCGCCGCCTCGACGACCCGCTCGGCATCTATTTCCCCGAAACGCGCGATGTTCTCGCTGATGGTGCCGTCGAAAAGCTCGATATCCTGTGGCAGATAGCCGACATAAGGGCCCAGCTCTTCCCGTGCCCACTGGGCGATATCCGCGCCGTCGAGACGCACGGTGCCACCCTGCGCCGGCCAGATACCGAGCAACACTCGCGCCAGCGTCGACTTGCCCGAGCCGCTGGGACCAATCACGCCGACGTGTTGGCCCTTGGCGACCCGAAAGTCGAGACCACGCAGGGTGGCAATCTTGCCCCCTGGCGGCACGGCGACGACCTGCTCGAAGCTCACCTCGCCTTTCGGTGCCGGCAACGACATGCGCTCCTCCTCTTGCGGCACCGAGCGCAGCAGCGTCTGAAGTCGACCGTAGGCCCCTCGGGCACCGACGAACTGCTTCCAGGCGCCAATCACCTGATCGATCGGTGCCAACGCCCGCCCCATCAGGATGGAGGCGGCGATCATCATGCCCGGGGTCAAGTCTCCTTCCAGCACCAGCAGCGCCCCGAGCCCCAGAATCAGCGACTGCGCCAGCAGCCGCAGCACCTTAGAGAGGTTGGCCAACGTTCCGGCCCGATCGCTGGCCCTGGATTGCTGAAGCAGAAAGCCTTGATGACGCTCCGCCCAGCGCTTTCGGATGCCCGGCATCATGCCCATGGCATGCAGCACCTCGGCATTGCGCAGATTGGCGTTCGCCAGTGACTGTGCCTGTATCTGCTCTTCACCGGCACCAGCGAGCAGTCCACGAGTGGCCCACTCGTTGGTGAGCGCCAGCAAGAAAAGGAGGATACCGGCAGCCAGCGCGAACACGCCGAACCATACATCGAACAGGAAGAGCACACCGATGTAGATCGGGGTCCAGGGCGCATCGAAGAATGCGAAGAGGCCGTTGCCGGAAAGGAATTGTCGCAGCGTAGCGAGGTCGTTTAGTGGCTGCGCACTCGCACGACCGGGCTGGCGTATGCCGTTCTGGAACATCGCCTCGAACAGACGATGATTGACCATGCTGTCGAGGCGATTACCGAGCCGCACCAGCAGCCGAGAGCGCACGATTTCCAGGCCTCCCATCACGATGAACAGGAAGACCACGATCAGAGTCAACATGAACAGTGTGTCGAGGCTGCGCGAAGTTATCACGCGATCGTAGACCTGCAGCATGTAAAGCGGCGGCACCAGCATCAGCAGATTGATGAACAGGCTGAACAGCGCTGCGGACAGAAAAAAGGGACGACATGCCTTCAGGGCCCGCTGCAGGATGGTGGGCGCTGGTCTTGTGGTCATGGGACTTCCATACAATGTACGAATCAGGCGGCACTATCCCGGCATGAATACGGCCACGCCAAAGAGCCCGCAGCCGAATCGCGTCGCGGCTCCAGGGGCATCCGCGTCGAATACAGCGTTCTACGCTGCGCGATAGCGGACGCGCCTGACTGTAGCGGTAAAAGAAGTCATTTAGGTTGCAGGCGCAATACCATCACGGCGAAGTGCCGCAAACCGGCCTTGTGTCCCTGGCGTATCAAAGCGGTCCGCATCAGGGGCGGTACCTGTCCCACAGCCTTTCCGCTCCAGCCGATGCTGGTGGGAACCGTCGTGGAGGAAAACCGATGCGCGGGACTATGTGCTGCCCGGCAGCCGGCCCTCCTCACTCGTGCTGCAGGATATTGACGAGCTTGCCGAACGGGTCGCGGACGTAAAAGCGCCGCACGCCCCAGGGTTCGCTGACGGGGCCGTATTCGATGGGCACGCTCGCTTCCTCGAAACGCATCAGCGCTGTCTCGATATCATCGACTTCGATGGAGAGGTCAGGCACCTCGGTGCCCGAGCCGCCCTCGGCGCCGAAGCTCACCTGGACCCGCATCCGTTCGTCCGAGCCGTAGGTGCGAAACCAGCCATGATCCATGAGCCGCTCCAGGCCCAGAATACCGCCGTAGAAGGCCTCCGCCTTGTCGAGGTCTTCCGTTGCCGTGTTGGCCATGATGCGTTTGACCTTCATGCCTAACCTCATGCGTTGCTCTGCCATTGCGTTCGATGGAGACGCCGAGCTGCTACCAGTAGCGGTCACTGTACGGCTATGCCGTGTGCCCTCTGACGCTCCCTTTGTGGGCAGAAACATAGCCGGCCAGGGGACGTACTTCCAGGCTCGGCGCCCACTCTTCGGCAGCCTGCAACAGCGTCTTGCCGGGCGAACTTCCCTGGTAGTCTGGCGCGATGTAGCTGCTTAAGAAGTCTCCAAAACTGTTCCACGCCCCTTTTTAGCAGGCCAGTAATGGCCGGTGATCGAGCGGATGTTCCTGGTCCAAGGGTTTCACTGCCGTGTTGGCCATGGTGAAATTGCCTCTCTGAAGCAGCCGGGCCACCGATGAAACGCTACGAACGCTTCGCCGACGAGATCGCCGAGTTGATTCGCAACGGGGTGCTGGCACCGGGCGGGCGGATTCCGTCGGTGCGTCAGGCGAGCCGCCAGTACGGCATCAGCCCCTCCACCGTCTTTCAGGCTTATTACCTGCTGGAAGACCGCGGACTGATCGTGGCCAGATCCCGTTCCGGCTATTACGTTCGCGAACAGGCGCAGCGCGTGCTGCACGAGCCGAGGATGACACCGAGTCGCCAGGAAGCCTCCGACGTCTCGGTCAGCGAGCTGGCATTCTCGGTGCTCGACTCGCTCCAGGACACCGCGACCGTGCCGTTCGGCTCGGCCTTCCCCAGTCCGGATCTCTTCCCGCTCGCGCGCCTGGCCCGCAGCATGGCCAAGGGGCTGCGCGGGATGTCCGGCGACGACGTTCTCAAAGACATGACAGCGGGCGATGCCGACCTGCGCCGCCAGATCGTGCTGCGCTATACGCTGAAGGGCATGCCGCTGCCGCCCGACGAACTGGTGATCACCAGCGGCGCCATGGAGGCGCTGAACCTAGGGCTGCAATGCGTCACCTCGCCCGGGGATCTGGTCGCCATCGAGTCCCCCGCCTTCTATGCCAGCCTGCAGATCCTGGAACGCCTGAAGCTCCGGGCGGTGGAAATTCCCGTGCATCCCCGCGAGGGCATCGATCTTGCGGTGCTGGCGGACAGCCTGGCTCGGCTGCCCATCAAGGCCTGCTGGTTCATGAGTCATCTGCAGAACCCGCTGGGGGCCAGTCTCGACCAGGAGAAAAAGCGCGAGCTCTACACCTTGATCAAGCGTCACCAGGTGCCGCTGATCGAGGATGACGCCTACGCGGAACTGCACTTCAGCACCTCGCCGCCCAAGCCGGTGAAGCAGTTCGACGACGAAGGCCTGGTCATTCACTGCGGTTCGTTCTCGAAGAGTCTGGCACCGGGCTATCGGGTCGGCTGGGTGGCGGGCGGCCGCTTTGCGGAGCGCATCTCGCGCCTCAAGTTGATGACGACCATCTCGCCCTCGGTGCCGGCCCAGGCGGCCATTGCCGATTACCTCCAGCACGGTGGCTATGACCGCCACCTCCGCCAATTGCGTCATGCCCTGGAGACCCAGCAGGGGCAGATGCTGGCCGCAGCCTCGCGATGCTTCCCGGACGAGACCCGGGCCACTCGCCCGGCCGGCGGCTACTTCCTGTGGTTCGAGTTCCCCGAGCGAGTGGATTCGCTACGCCTGTTCCGCATGGCGCTGGAACAGGGCATCAGCGTGGCGCCGGGTCCGATCTTCTCCGCCACCCGAGGCTTTCGCCACTGCCTGCGCCTGAGCTACGGCCATCCCTGGACGCCGCGTAGCGAAGCGGCGATGAAGACGCTAGGTGAGTTGGTCGACGCTTTCTGAGCCGTTCAAACTCCGGTTCAGTCGACCGATCTGCTGGATGTCGTGAAGGTAGAAATCGAGCTTCGAGGCTCCATAGGCCAGCAGTGCCGAGGCATAGACCAGCACCGTCAGCACGAGCAGGCTGTTGGCCCAGGCAAGCGCCGGCACGGCCACCGGATACGCCAGCGTAATGATGCTCATCCCGCCCCAGAACAGCGCCAGCAGGCTGCAGACCATGATGAACACCAGCACCGGCCCACGCCGATAGCGAACCGGCGGACGCGTCTTCCAGAATGGCAGGTGGGCGATGGTCAGTTCGCCATTCGTCTCGACTCTTCCTCTACGACGCAACAGCGGCTCCGCGAAGGCCTTCTGACTGCCGGACGCGACTGCCGCCAGCACCAGTCGTGCATCGACGCCATCACCAAAAATACGCTGCACCGACTGCACGAATCCCGATGACGGCTCTCCGTCGACACATCCTTCTGCCTCGTCGGCCAGCGTCTTCAGGGCCTGGTTCACCTGCTCCGGCCGTTCCTCCTCGTCCTCGAAGTTGATCGCGTAGTGCACGCTGTACACCTGATAAAGCGCGAACGTCACACCCACGAAGATCAGGAAAAACGCAACGTATATCATCATGATAACCACTCACCACCCTGAATATCGGCCCATCATTACGGGCGCATTCACCCGCCCCTCCCATCGGCCCGCCGCCTCGCTCGAGACGGCACCGCAAGCGTGCCTGCCAGGCGGCCAAGATGACAGAAAAGCCAGAACCATAACAGGATCAGAAAATGGCGAAAAAACCGTATCAGTCACTACGGAGCGGGTGTTACATGATCGGCCTGTATCAGGCTGTCGCTTGCCTCTGACTCAGCATTCCCACCAGCGCCATCAGCGACAGCGCGATGACGTAAGCGCCGTAACCGTAGACGGTCGGCTCCAGCCCGAAATGTTGAGTGGCATTGCCGGCCACCATTGCGGGCAGGCTGGCGGAGAGGTAGCTGACCACGTAGAGCACGGCCATCAGGGAGGCGCGTCCACCGTCAGGCGCCAGCGGCATGATGGCGCGCATGGCCCCCATGAAGCCGCCACCGAAGCCTGGACCAGCAATGGCGAAGCCTATCAGCAGGGTCAGGATGCTATGGGTCGCTACACCCAGCAGCACGATGCTTACCCCGAGCGGCAACAGGATGCTGGATAACAGCAGGATGCGGCGCGTCTTCTGACGACGCAGATTCCAGACGCCGACGGCCCCCATCATCGAAAGCAGGCTGACCATGGCACCGCCGATCATGGAAGTCTCGATGCCGGAGACCTGCCTGGCCAATACCGGCCCCAGCGAAAGGCTGAACCCGCCGAGCGACCAGGAGGCGATGCAGGCGGGAATCACGCGTAGAAAGGTGGGCCGTACCGGCGCCGGGATACGCGCGGTCGGCCGCAGTGAGGCCAGAGCCCCGGAGCGTGGCGAGACACTTTCCCGGGTTCCCCGCAGGCCGATCAGTTGCCAGATGAAGATCGCCGTCATCAGGATGAAGCCCAGGCGCATGGGATATGGTGCCAGGTCCACCAGCACGCCCGAGCACAGCGCGCCGAGCCCCATGCCGACGAGAGGCGCGACACTCGCCAGGACGGGGCCGCGTCGATGATCGGTATCGATGATGGCGGCACCCAGCGCGCTGGTGGCGATCCCCGTGGCCAAACCCTGAAGCGCGCGAGCCACCAGCAGGATGGTGAGATCGTGAGCCACCAGAAAGCAGAGCATGGAGGCAATCTCGATCACCAGCCCGATGAGAATCACCGGCCGCCGGCCCATATATTCGGAGAGCTTGCCGGTCGTCAGCAGGGCCAGCAGCAAGGTGAACATGTAGAGCGCGAATGCCAGGGTCAGCATGGGCGTGGAGAAATGCCAACTGGACTGGTAGAGCGGATACAGCGGCGTGGGCACGCCGGAAGCCGCCAGGAAGGCGACCAGCACCAGCGTGTAGAAGAGCAGTTGGCGCGACGGGCCGGCGTTCTCCACCGTCGCCTCGAGTGGCATGGCCATGGACGTTCCTTAAAGCAAAGAATTTGCGATATGCTGGAGACTAGGACCTAAAGATCCTTAAAGCAAATATTTTGCGTTAGAGGAATTATGGGCGAAAAATCAGCGGTCAGGCCGGGCGGGCGCAGCGCCCGGGTGCAACGAGCCGTACACGAAGCGGTGCAGGCACTTGACGAGGAAGTGCCACGGGACAAGCTCACCGTCCCGCAGGTAGCCGAACGAGCGGGCGTGACGCCTTCCACTATCTATCGTCGCTGGGGCAACCTGAAGGAGTTGCTGGCCGACGTGGCCGCCGAGCGGCTCCAGCCCGATGCCCCTGTCGCGGATACCGGCTCGCTGGAGAGCGATCTGATGGCCTGGGCCGGGGTATACATGGAAGAAATGCGCTCCACTCCTGGTCAACAGATGCTGGCAGATACCCTGGGCAGCGCCAGCACGGAACAACGCCAGCGTTGCCTGCAGGCCCAGCAGGACCAGCTGCGACTGATCCTGTCCCGCGCCGAGGCCCGGGGCGAGACGCCCCTGCCCACGGTCGAAGCCTTGCTGGATGGCATCATGGCACCGCTGACCTACCGCCTCTCCTACGCACCGCAGACGCTATCCAAGGCATGTCTGGAGCGATGGGTCGCCGCCACCCTACGCTGAGCACAGGCATCGTTGCATCGCCACGACCTGAGCGGTCGAAGAAAGCGCACCTAGCCGTAAAAAACAGGGCCACGCCGCAACGTGGCCCCGTAAAAGGCATGGGTAACGATCTCAACCTGCCGTCAGACTCGCGACGGCCTGGCCCAGATAGTCCTTCATGCGATCATCCATCCAGGTACTGTCCTTCAGGGCCGGTTCCTGCTCATTGGCCTGCCGGATCTTCTGGTGCGTGGCCGGGTCGTCGCCGGCAAAGCGCTGCAACAGTGCCAGCCATTCCCGGGCCAGTTGTTGCGCGGCCGGTTCCTCGGGACGGGTGCCCTGCTCCAGCAACTGGCGCAGCCGAGCCATCAAGGGAGGCCATTCGTGCATGCACTGCGGGTAGTTTTCCCGCATGACATCGAACTCCGCGTCCGAGAGATAGCGCCGATAGAAGGTCAGCTTGTACTCGGCGAACGCCTGCATCACGAAATCCGACACCTTCTTGGAAATTCCCAACTGCTCCTGGGCATCAGGCTCGTTGGCATGCATGGTATTCAGCTTTTCGAGCAGGGCCGGATCGCCGGCGGTGTCACGCTCGAGTTTCTCCATCCAGCGCATCGACAGGTCCCGCGCCGCGGGTGAGACAGGAGACGTGCCCTGCTGCTGCAGTTCTTCGGCTTCCTTGACCAGGTCTTGCCATTCCGCCCAGCGTGCGTTGTCGGCCTGATAGAGAGGCAACCGGTCGAGTTCTTCCGGGGAAAAATAGCGGTCGTACATCGTCATCAACTCCAGTGTTTTCAGCCAATCGTCCATTGCCGGTTCCTCGCCGTTCACGACCTGGCGGTGCAGATTCGCCAGACGATCGCGCAACTGATTCTTCTGCGCGATCTGTCGTTCCAGCAGGCGCATCTGTCGCTCGATGACGGTCGACAGCGGTGGAGACGGCTGGTCGAGCAAGGTGCCGATCTCGGCCAGCGACATGCCCAGGGAACGCAGCGCCTGTATACGATGCAGGCGCGCGACATCCTGGCGTCGATAGAGCCGATAACCGGCATCGGAACGCGTGGAGGGTTTGAGCAGGCCGATGTCGTCGTAATGGTGCAACGTCCGGACGGTCAGCCCGGTGCGTTTGGCCAGTTCACCGACACGTAACAGCATGCTTTATCTCCTCTCCTCCACGCGTGGCTGAAGTCTGGAGCCTCACGTCGCGTGAGGGTCAAATGCTCCGTAATAAAATCTCGCAACACGCATACTCAGGTCCTGTTGATGGACAATCCGCCGTCCACGAGCATCGCGCTGCCACTCACGAAACTCGAGGCCTCGGAGGCCAGGAATAGCACGGCCCTGGCGATTTCCTCGGGGCTGGCGATCCGCTTGAGAGCATGCAGCCCTTCGACGAAGTCCCGCACTTCCTGGGTCGCGTCTGGTGCGTTCACCATATTAGCAGGCGTATCCGCCCCACCCGGGAGGATGGCGTTGGCGCGCAGGCCCTGCGCACCGTGCTCGACGGCCAGCGTTTTCGCCAGTCCGATGAGGCCGGCCTTGCTCGCCGCATAGGCCGACAGACCGGGTATGCTGGCCGTGTAGCCGACAAAGCTCGAGGTAAAAATCAGCGTGCCACCGCCTCGCTCGAGCAGGGCCGGTACCTGATGCCTGGCGCCCAGAAAAGCCCCAGTGAGGTTCGTTTCGATCACCTGGGTCCAGTCGTCGCGCGTCAGCTCGGAGGTGGGAGCCATTCTCCCGATCGTGCCGGCATTGTTGAATGCAATGTCGAGACCGCCGAATCGGCCGATGGCCGTGTTGACCAGCGCCTTGGCGTGCGCTTCTTCCCGGACATCACCGACCACGGCAATGGCTTCGCCACCCAGCGCCTCGATTTCCTCCACGACCCCATCGAGTTCTGACTGACGCCGCGCGCCAAGAACGACCTTCGCCCCTTCACTGGCGAACAACAGTGCCGTGGCACGACCGATACCGGAACTGGCTCCCGTGACGATGGCGACCTTTTGCTGAAGTGTCTGCATGATTTCCCCCTTTTTCCGATGGCATGAGGAACCGATGACGCCAAGAACTCGCCATGCAAGTTACGGTTCCCATGCCAACTCTCGTGGAGAGAGCTAATCCGAGCACTCCGTTTCTTGTGATCGAATCGCAATCGAGCTTTCATGCTTGACGTACGAGTGCCGCAACAATGCGACGTACCAGGGGAAGTACCAGCAAGAGGCTAGGAAACGCCACCAGCCAGGAGATAAGCCAGGCATCCATCCAGTACGCGAAGAAGCGAATGGAGAATCCCATGCTGGTCAGGGTCGATATACCCGAAACGATGCAAGACATCAGGATGGATAGCACCAGCGGCATGATGATCGCATTATAGCGAGGTGGAAGCTTCTTGAGCTTTCCGGTCGACGAATTCGTGAATATGACCATGCTCGCACTCCTCGAATACAGAGCTTATGAATCCCGGGTAATGCCGCTTCTCACGCGATAGCAAGACGGCAAACCTCATGTATCGGCTCGTTGGGCCAACTCTTGGATATAGGCCTTCAGAGAGCGTGGTGGTCGACCCAGGATCGAACGCAACACCAGATCATTTCCACCGCTTCCATGATCGGCGTAATGGGCATGAACGTTGGCGAGCAGGCGTTGCTGCTCCCGGTCATAGGGTAATGCCGCTCTCTCGGCCCAGGTCTCGAAGTCCGGGGCCGTTGCCTCGATACGTCGACCAAGTGCCTGGCTCATGAGGGTGGCGATTTCCTTTCGGTTCAGCTTTTCCGTGGCACACAGCTCGAAGGTGCCATAAGCCAGTCGGTCATCCGTCAGGGCCAGGGCAGCCACCTCGGCGACGTCCCGGTAATCGACGCGCGTGACGCGCGATGTCACGGGAAAAGGTTCGCCAAAGGTGCCGTCCGTCATGACAGTGCGCCAGGCTCCTTCGATGTTCTGAAAAAAGTTGGCTGGCTGGAGGATCGTGTACTCCATTCCCGACCGGAACAGTGCAGTCTCGACGGGAATCTTGGCCGTGTGATTCGGCAGCTGCGTATTCGTCGGCTGAATGACCGACGAAAACACGAACTTGCGCACGCCCGCCTGTTTCGCCACCTCAACGAGCGTAACGCCCAACTCCGCTTCGTCGGGCACGAAAGCGGGTCCAATATGAAAGACACCGTCGATACCCTCCATGGCTCGAACAAGGCTCGGGCGATCCCGAAGATCGCCGATCGCGATTTCGCTGGCACCTCGATGGCGTGCCGAGGAAGCCCTTTCCGGATTGCGGATCAGTGCTCTGACCCGGGCACCTCGCTCGACCAGCGCTGGTACGACAAGGCCTGCAAAGCGTCCCGTCGCGCCAACGACGAGGACCGTGGGGCTGGGACGTGTGGGGGTTGCCTGACTCATTCCCGACCTCCTGCAATGGGTTTCCAGGTTCGTGACGACGATGGTATCCACCTCTTCCCCCGAGAGAATCCCGCTAAAATGAGAATCACCTTGTCGGAAATCGGTAAAATCAATGGAACGCTTGGAAGACTTGGAGGCTTTCGTTGGAGTGGTGGAGCAAGGAGGGCTGACGGCCGCGGCCCGCTGGCTTGATCGCAGCGTGCAATCGGTGAGTCGCGCCCTGGCAACCCTGGAAGACAACCTCGGGATCGAGCTGGTCGAACGCACGACACGCCGTTCGACACCCAGCGAAGCGGGACTCGCTTTCTACCGCCGCGTCAAACCGGCGCTCGAGGAGATAAAGGAAGCCAGGCTCGAAGCCACCGACAGCCGCATCGCACCATCGGGACTGCTGCGTATCGGGGCTCCCGTGCTGTTCGCACCTGTCTACTTGATGCCTGTCATTGCAGATTTCATGCGTCGCTATCCGGAAATTGACGTCGAGCTCAAGCTGAGCGACCGGTTCGTGAACTTCGAGGAAGAGGAACTCGATCTAGCGGTACGCATCGGCGAATTGCCCGACTCCGACCTGAAAGCCCGGCGACTGGGCTCGCTACGTCGCGTGGTATTCGGCGCTCCCGGCTATTTCGCGCGCCACGGCCGCCCTCGGCACCCGGACGACTTGCAACGACATGCCTGCATTCTCAGGACAGTAGACCGCCACCCGAACCAATGGACATTTCAGATAAACGGCAGGACACGATCTGTCCCGGTATCGGGCTCCTTCCGGGCCGATACCATGACGGCGATCTATTCGGCCGTTACCCATGAACTGGGTCTGGGCTTCTCTCCGCTGTGGCAAATCCGCCATCTGGTCGATGCCGGGCAGGTGGAACTCGTCCTGACCTCGTATGAACTCCCACCAGTACCTGTGCATATCGTCTGGCCATCGGGCAGGTCTCCCCTCGCCAAAACCCGACTCTTCAAGGAGTACCTGTTGGAGCAATGGCCACAAATGGGATTGGAGTAATCCCCTTGCCCGAAGGGGCACTGTTCCCCATCGACCCTGGTTCTTGCACCGAGCCGCAGCTCACCTGCCGGCTCGGCTCACGACGCGCGGTGCCCGAAAAACCAGGGTCGTCACGCTCACTTCATCTCGAAGCCTCGCTCGACCAGAAAGTCGCGCATGTGCGGGCGCAGCTTGGTATCGAACAGCGGCGTCAGGTTGTGGGACCAGTCGGAATTCTTGCGTCCACCACTGCGCTGGCTGTAATAGCGCCGCATGGACTCATCGAAGGCGGCAACCTCTTCCGTATCATCGGTGTAGGCGTCTTCCTTGAGGATCGCCTCTACCGGCAGGCGTGGTTTGACCTCCGGGAGATTCTCCTTATCCGGATAGCCCAGACACATGCCGAACACCGGATAAACGTGTGCCGGCAGCCGCAGCAGGTCGCTGATGGCTGCCGGATTGTTGCGGATGCCACCGATGTAGCAAATTCCCAGCCCTTCGGACTCGGCGGCCAGTGCCACGTTCTGCGCCATCAGCGCGGTATCGACGCTGGCCACCAGTAGTTGCTCGGTCATGCCGCGCGTGACGCTGGCACCGGTACGCTCGGACGCCTCGGTGGGACGCTTCATGTCGGCACAGAACACCAGGAAGTCGGAGCAGGTGGCGATATAGTCCTGACCGCCGGCCAACTCGGCGATACGCTCGCGGTTGGTCGGGTTCGTTACGTGGATGACGCTATACGCCTGCACATGGCTGGACGTGGCGGCGCCCTGGCCGGCGCGGATCAGCTCGAGCAGCGTCTCGCGGGGAATCCGCTGATCGGTGAACTGGCGGACCGAACGGTGGGACTTCATCAGCTCGATGGTAGGGTTCATGCGACCTCTCAGGATGCAGAATCGGATGGAACGAGCCCACCAAGATACTTAACCGGCTTACGTTCTTCCATCCCGACGCCCCATCGCCTGGCCTTCACCCCGCTTTCCGCCTCTCCCATCGTGGTTTTCTGTATCCGGCTCCCAGCCTACTTCACAGCACACCAAAGATGTCACTGACACACCAAAGACCACCAACTTCAAAGTAATTAATAATGAAAAAATGTAAACAAAAAGTGACTAAAAAAGACAGTTAATAAAAATGTTTCGCACTCAATAAAAGGGATGCGACAACCTGCCTCAGGACAGAGGAACCGACAAATAATAAAGTCATGAATATCGGTATTGGCCAGGCCCAAATCCTGCCTTTATGGATTTTATTCAGGGAAAAAAGTAACCACATCGTAGGGAGCAAGGCTCATGAAAAACGTTACTGCACTGTCCGCAGCCTTCCTGGCCCTGGCCAGCGGGATATATGCTTCTTCGGCAGTGGCATATTATGGGAAGGGTGATATCTATACGCGGGTCGGTATCGTCAAGGTAGACCCCAAGAGCGACAACGGAAACTTCAACGCCATTGGCGTCAGTGACGTTGACGTCGACCAGGACAGGGGATTTGGTTTCACGCTGGGCTACCGTTTCATGGATAAACTGGGCGTAGAGCTGCTGGCCGCCGAACCCTTTGAACATGACATCGCGCTGGACGGCGTGAATTCCGCATCGACCAAGCACCTACCGCCTACGCTGACCTTGCAGTACTACCCCTTAGGGGGCACGGATTCCTCGGTTCAGCCCTATGCCGGCGTGGGAGTCAACTACACCCGCTTTTCAGACGAAAAGGTCGACGGTGGAAGCCTGGAGCTGGATGACTCCTGGGGTGTAGCTGCCCAACTGGGCGTCGACCTCCTGCTTGACGATCACTGGGCACTGAATGCTGCCGCCTGGTACCTGGATATCGATACGGATGCCACGGCCACCATCGGCGGCTCCAGTTACGACACTACCGTCAATATCGATCCTTTGGTGGTCATGGGCGGTATCAGCTACCGTTTCTAAGCGTAAAGCTAGAATCAAAAGCATCAAAAACCGAGCCAAATGGCTCGGTTTTTATCCATGCTTTTGAGTAGAAGTAGATGTTTTCTGCCATTTGATAGACGGCATGCTGGCCATGAGCCACGATCCAAAACAGTCAATCTATTCATCCGAAATGATTTCGCCGGCAATATTATCGACCAAGACGGGGCTATCGAAGTATGTGACCGACGGCTCAGATCCATACTTATCTCTTACGAAAGCTTTCCAACATTCCGTATACGTGGCTTCCGCTTCCGCTCTAGAATTCCACAGATAAATTCCACCGACCGTTTTTCTGTCTTCCCATAGAACGTAGTGCTTACGAAAAAGACCCTGCACCCCTTGGTATGTTGGAGCTGTACTCAGAAATATTTGCTTTGCCTCGTCCGGCGTGATGGGACTGGGCAACTGAAATTTGGTAATGGCAATGATCATTGAACCGCTCCCTAGTGAGCTTTAATGACATTAAAAGCACGATGACACGACGAGCCCCTAAATTTCATAGCATGACAATAAGGAACCATGAAACTCTAAAAACATCCCTCCAAAAAAACTGGCTAAGCATCTTTCCCATTACTGTATCTCACTAAAACAGTTTCTAATCGTTCGTGTGCCATGCGAAAGTTAACAGCCACCAAAGGATCATCATCACCAGGCAGCGTTCGGTAGTGGGTCACGCATCCGCAGTTTGCACAGCGGACAAACTCAATTCCCCTATCCCCACGACGATATGCGTCCCCCCCCCCATTCCTCCCATTCTTACCTTCACCGCGCCTGGTGAATAGTAACCCCACAGGGCTTGGTACCGGCTGCAAATAGCGCAGTTGCATACCGTCACCTGATCGGGCTTCGTCACGGTAATCTCTATACTTCCACAATCACAGCTAAGTTCCATATCCCCATCCCACACTCAATATAAAGAAGATCCCGCCCCCATCCTTGGTATAGTGATGCATATAAGGTTTACAAGGGGAGCCTCCAACCCAAGAGGCTGCTAAAAAATCGGTCAGTGGTCACTCAAATATGCCGTCAAGAATTCGCTCACCTCTCGGGCACAGACACCCTCAATAACATCAACCCCAGCCCGGCGAAGCTTCGTCAAACCCCGACCGTCATTCCTGGGATCGGGATCGACTAGTGCAACGACTACAAGACTGACTCCCTGGTCAATAAGTGCATCTGCACATGACGGCGTTCTTCCGTGGAAAGAGCAAGGTTCCAATGTCACATAGGCAGTCAGGTCCGATGATGGCCCTTCATATCCAGCCAAGGCATCAGCCTCTGCATGGTATCCTCCCGGGGCTTTCGTATACCCCCTGGACACCACTACACCTCTTCTGGCCAGAACACACCCAACAGGGGGATTAGGCAAGCACTCTGGCAGCGCCTTTCTTGACTCCCTAAGCGCCAGCCTCATGTAAATTTCGTGAGATTCCACATTCGCCCTACAATCAACATTCACCAATAATGAAAAACATCATCATATTATTTCACTGAATACACAACCACACCCTTTCACGCCAAACTTCGACACGCTCAATTCGAGCGTCAGGGCTAAAACCAACAAAAAAATCAAGAACAACTCAGCATATACAGCACCATTAACTGACCTTCCTATACCCGCTTCTTATATATCTTAGCCCAGCCTAGCACGCCGGTTCGGTATGTCACCCAGAAAGCTGGGTAAACTTCGATGAAGTATTTCCACAAAAAACAGGGCCGCGTGCTGGCGCGGCCCTGCGAGATGGAGATTCATGCATACCGGGCGGTCATGCCCGCTGGATTGGCGAGCCGTCAGGCTCGCTCGGTGGTATCGATCAGTTGGCTGCCTCGCTCGCGGCCAACCACTGGTCGATGGTGTCGCGGTGGTTGTCGATCCACTGCTGGGCACCCTCGACGGGGTCCCCGACTTCCTCGATGGTCGCCATCAGGCCGCCCAGCGTGTCGTCGTCCATTTTCCAGGCATTCAACACCTCGGTCAGCCAGGGGTCATCGCTGGCGAAGTCGCCGCGCGAGAACCAGTAGATGGTTTCGTTCTCGCCGTAGACGCCCTTGGGGTCCTCGAGGTACTTGAGGTCATACTCGGCGAAGGCCCAGTGCGGGCTCCACAAGGTCACGACGATGGGTTCCTGGCTCGCGTAGGCGCCGTCGAGCGCCGCCATCATGGCGGGGCCGGAGCTGTTGACCTGCGACATCGGCAGTTCGTACTGCTCGATGGCCTCGTCGGTCAGGCCGGCGATCGCGGAGCCGCTGTCGATGCCCAGGATCGAGGGGCTGCCCTGGTATTCGTACTCGTCCGCGTGTTCCTTGAGTTCCGGAATGCTGTCGATATCGACGTAGCCGGGAACGACCAGTCCCAGCCCAGTGCCCTCGTACCAGGCATCGTGTACCTGTAGTTCGTCCTTGTAGGGCTCGAGGAAGGGCTTGTCGGTGATCGGCAGCCAGATCTCCATGGAGATGTCGATGTCGCCCTGGGACATGGCCGCGTAGAGCGCGTTCTTGCTGACATTGGAGAGCTCGACATCGTAGCCGTACTCTTCCTCCAGCAGGATCTTCCACATGTTGGCAACGGCGATGTTCTCGGCCCAGTTGTTGGTGCCGATGACCAGGTTCTTGTCCTGGGCCATGAGGCCCTGGCTTGCCGGAATGAGGGCAAGGGCCAATAGGGCGGATGAGATTTTCTTCATCTGCGATGTCATATGAATCGTCTCTCCGGTATCACGTTATTCTATCGGAGCTAGATAGTAACAAGCTCTCCGCCCTTCCCCTCCCTTGGATTGAGAATGCCTGCCATGAGAAAAGGGAATGGCTTGGCGCTTTACCTAGCCGATCAGCCTGGGATCGAAGGGGTAATCCGACAGCAGTTCGACACGGCCGTCGTCGCGAACGTAGAGCTGTTCCTCGAGCTTGACGCCCTCGCCGCCATTCTCGTGGCCGATGAAGCTTTCCACGCAGAGCGTCATGCCCGGGGCGATGATGCCGTCGTAGCCCTTGTCGTCGATGTCCTCGCGATGAACGATGTAAGGGTATTCACCGTTCATGCCCACCCCGTGCGCCAGGGCGAAATAGCGTCGTGCACGGTAGGCGGGCGGAATACGCCAGGCGCGCTCGGCGTACTCCTTGAAGCTGACCCCGGGCTTGAGGTTTTCCATGTTGGTGCGGATCTGTTCGTAGGCCAGCTTGTAGAGGTCGCGTTGCGCCGGGCTGGCCTCGCCATCGCCGCACAGGAAGGTGCGCGAGAAGTCAGCATAGTAGCCGTATCGCCCCACCACGTCGGTATCCAGGGCGACCAGCTCGCCGTCGCGGATGAGGCGGTCGGAGCACTCCTGAAACCAGGGGTTGGTACGCGGCCCGGAGTTCATCAGGCGCGTCTCGACGAAGTCGGCGTCGGTGGCGATGATGTGCTCGTGCAGTTTGGCCCAGACGGCATTCTCGCTGACGCCCGGCACGATGGCGGCTTCCAGCTTGCGCACGCCGTCTTCCACGGCGCGCAGCGATGAGCGGACCATCTTGATCTCGTTGGGCACCTTGTAGGCGCGCGCCATTTCCAGGGGCTCCTGGGCATCCAGCACCCGATAGCCGCGACGCTGCAACTCGAAGGCCGCCTCCGGCGTGGCGCTCTCGATGGCAAGGCGTTCGCCGCCGCCACACTGGCGCGCCAATTCGACGATCTCGTCGGCCCAGGCACGAGTGACCGCCTCGGTGTTCTTCTCGTTGAAGTAATAGGAAATCGCCTTGGCCGGCCGGATCTCGTCCACCGTGGGCAGATGGCTGGCCAGGTGCTCGCAGCCGGAGAATTCGAACAGCACCACCGGGCCCTCGGCGGGCACGAAGGCATAGCGCGCGGGATTGCGCGAACTGTAGACCTGCATGTTGCGCGAACCGGTGGCATAGCGCACATGGGCTGGGTCGAACAGCACCGCGGCGGTGATGTCGCGCTTGGCCAGCTCGGCGCGCACCCGCCCGAGCCGATCCAGCAGGATGCGCGGAATCTCGTCGGCGGAAGGCTCGCATTCGGCCGGATCATGGGTGGGCGGCAGGATATCCATGGCCGCCAGGTCCATTCGCATCGGTGGCTCCTCGTTTCAGGGTCACGGTCTTCGTCGGTGTTATCGGGCCGGTTCAGTCGATCAGGCCGTCGGCGCGCTCTTCGCGGCGCTCCTCGGCCAGCATGTGCTGCTCCGCGACGCGACCGTAGAGTTGCCGGGTTCGCTCCAGGCGACCCACGATGTCAGGCGCCCGGGAATAGGCGAAGATCGCCGTCAGGCGCGGCGTGTCGCCTTCCACGCGGGTCACCCGGTGCAGGCTGAAACGTCCCTTGAACAACTGCAGATCGCCCGGTCGCAGATCGAGCCGCTGGACGCGCTCCGTCCGCTCGCCGCGGATCACCGCACCGACGCCGTCATAGTTCTCGTCCCGGGGAGTACGGATGTTGGGGCAGTATTCGAACACTCCGCCGTTCTCGGACTGCTGAGTCATCATGGTGACGATGAATTCGTTGGTGTCGTAATGCCACGGCTGCTCGGTGCCATCCGGCAGCACATTGAGCACCAATCCGGCATAGGGATCGGCGTACTCGTAGATGCGCGGCTCGCCCAGACAGCGCTGCACCAGCGACTTCATGGCGCGGGAGACGTAGAGCCGATGGATCAGGGTGTCGGCGGTGATCATGTCGCGAGTCACGAAGCCGCTGGTGCGGGTCATGAACAGCCGTCGAGGGTCCCGCTCGGGCAGATCGGGGTCGTCGGCAGTGAAGTAGGCATTGACCTCGCGAGTGTTATAGAAACTCTTCTCGGCCATCCATGCGCTCTCCTCGCGGACGAGCTCGAGGCGGTCCTGGCGCAGGAAGCCGCGCAGCACGGCGCATCCTTCGCGGTCCAGATGGACACGGGCCGTCTCGATGGTTTCGAGCAGCCCGGGGTCATCGGGCCGGTGCAGGGGATATCGATGCGTGTCGACGATATCGGAAAGATCCAGGGCCTCGGCGTTGGCCAGGCCATGATCGGTGGCGCTCATCGGTAGCCTCCTGGGGTGTCGGTTGCCCTTGCCTGAGCTTATGCTGGACGCCCCACAGCCATTCGAGAAACGAGTCATTCCGATGGATTCAATCGGCGATTCCGATCGATCGCGCCTGCCCGCCCTCGACAGCGACCTGTTGCTGGCCTTCATCACGGTGGCCGACAGCGGCGGCTTCACCACGGCCGCGCGCTATCTGCACAAGACGCAGTCAACCATCAGCCTGCGCGTGAGCACACTGGAGGATCGCCTGGGCACGCGTCTGCTGAACCGTACCAGCCGCCACCTGTCGCTGACGCCGGACGGCCAGACCTTCCTCGTCTACGCGCGGCGCCTGCTGCAGTTGCAGCGCGAGGCGCTGGGAGCGCTGAGCGTCTCGAGCGAACCGATCACCCTGCGTTTCGGCCTGCCCGAGGATCATGCCGATACCTGGCTGCCCGCCTTGCTCGAGAGATTCTCGGCCGCTCATCCGGAAGTACGGGTCCACATCCACTGCCGCATGTCCACCGAGCTGCTCGACCGGCTCGATGACGGCTCGCTGGACCTGGTGCTGGCGGTGCGTCACGCCGCCGACAGCGGCGGCGAGGTGGTCGGCAAGGAAGCCGTGGTATGGGCCGCCCATCGCGATTTCCAGCTCGACCCGCAGCGCCCCCTGCCGTTGGCCCTGTTCCCCGAGCAGTGCATTTATCGGCGTCGCGCCCTGCAGGCGCTGACCGAACGGGGGCTGGCCTGGCAGGTCGACTCGACCAGCCAGAGCCCCAGTGGTCTTCGCGTCATCGTCGATCAGGCCCGCGCTTTGACGCTGTGCGACCTGCGCTCGCTTCCCGAGCACTGGCGGGTGCTCGGCGAGGCCGAGGGTTTACCGCCCCTGCCCGCCGCCGAACTGGAGATCCACCGCTCGCCCAGCCTGACGCATCCCGCCTTCGAGGCCTTCGTGCAACGCCTGCAAGAGGTGATCGCTGACGCCGTCCCGGCCTCGTCCTGATCATTCCCTCCGACTGCCCCTGTCGGTTGTCAGGCATGGTCGTTGCCCACGGCACCCTGCAACCAGTCGCGCAGTAGCGTCAGTGACGGTTCATCGCCCTGCCCCGGCCGCGTGGTGAACCAATAGGACTGATGCCCCGGCATTGCCGCTGCCAGCGGCTGCACCAGTTCCCCCTTGGCCAGTTCCCGCGCGACCATGGCACGGTCGGCGATGGTGATGCCCAGTCCTTCCAGGGCGGCACGAATCGCCAGATCCAGCAGATCGAATTCCAGCCCGCCCTCGGTATCGATACCTTCGATGCCCGCCGCATCCAGCCAGTGCCGCCAGGTCGGAAAGCGATCCTCGGTGGTGCGCATCACGTGCAGCAGCGTCTGCTCGCGTAGATCCAACGGCCGACCGTCGCGCAGCAGGCGCGGCGAGCAGACGGCAATGTGGCTCTCCTGCATCAGGAAGTGCGGTTCGACATCGGTCCAGTCGCCGTCACCGAAGCGGATGGCGGCATCCAGGGTGCTGTCGGCGGCCAAGTCATCGACCTCGCGAGTGGTCAGGGTCAGCGACAGGGACGGATAGCGCCGTCGTAGATCGTCCAGGCGCGGCACCAGCCAGCGGCTGGCCAGTGTCGGCGGCACATTGAGGCGCAAGCGGGTGAGATCCGTCGGCGAGGCGAGATCGCGCACCGTCAGGGCAATGCGGTCGAAGGAGGTACTCAACGCCGGCAGCAGACGCCGCCCCGCCTCGGTCAGCCGCAACTGCCCCGGCCGTCGCTCGAACAGGATGACGCCCAGCTGCTCCTCCAGATGGCGTACCTGGCGGCTGATCGCGCTCTGCGTCACATGCAGTCGCTGTGCCGCCTGGGTGAAGTTCTGGCACTGGGCGGCGGCCTCGAAAGCCTTGAGGGCGTTGAGCGGTGGCAGGTAGCGACTCATGGGTGGCCCTCATGCGTTTTTGTCGGGAAGTTGTGCCCCGGAACACGGGTTATTCCGGCACACCATGCGTTTTACTCATGCCCAGGGTACCAAATCCTCGTTTGTCGCCCCATCCGACGCTGCCCAGACTGGCCATCGAGATCCTCATCCATCCTTCAGCTCTGGAAACCTGCTGCATCATGGCCGACGACACCGCGATACTGACGCCTCGAACACGCGACCTGGACGGCTGGCGCGAGCTGGCCACGCAACTGTCGCTGCCCTGCCGCGCCTACCTGGGCGGCGACTGGCACAGTGCCGAATCCGGTCGCACCTTCACCGCCCGCAACCCGGCCACCGGCGAGCCGCTGACCGAGGTGGCCGCCTGCGACACCGCCGATGTCGACCGGGCAGTGGCGATCGCACGGCGCACCTTCGAGGCCGGCGAGTGGCGCAACCAGCCACCCGCCGAGCGCAAGGCACGCATGCTCGCCTGGGCCGACGCCATCACCGCCCACGCCGACGAGATCGCCCTGCTCGAGACCCTGGAGACAGGCAAACCGATCGGCCAGACCACCAGCGTGGATGTACCCGGCCTGGTGGGCGGGCTGCGCTGGTACGCCGAAGCGCTCGACAAGCTGTACGGCGAGACCGCGCCCAATGGCGCTTCCAGTGTCTGTTTCATCGAGCGCGAGCCGGTCGGCGTGGTCGCCGCGGTGGTGCCCTGGAACTACCCGCTGATCATTGCCGGCTGGAAGCTCGGTCCGGCGCTGGGCGCCGGCAACTCGGTAATCCTCAAGCCCGCCGAGCAGTCGACACTGGCCACCCTGCGAGTCGCCGCCCTGGCCCGGAACGCCGGTATCCCGAGCGGCGCCCTCCAGGTGATCACCGGCCTGGGCCACGAGGCCGGCCAGGCGTTGGGCCTGCACGATGATGTCGACGCCATCGGCTTCACCGGCTCCACCGAGATCGGCAAGAAGTTCCTGGAATACTCGGCCCGCTCCAACATGAAGCGCATCGGCCTGGAATGCGGCGGCAAGAGCCCGCACATCGTCACCCGCGACGTCGACGACCTCGACCGCATCGCCATGTATGTCGCCTACGGCGTCTGGTACAACCAGGGCGAAACCTGCCACGCCGGCACCCGGCTGATCGTCGACCGCGCCATCAAGGACGAACTGCTGGCCAGGGTGCGCCAGTGGGCCGACCGACTCCAGCCCGGCGATCCCCTCGACCCCGACACCCAGATGGGTGCGATGATCGAGCCCGAACATGCCGACAAGGTCATGGGCTATCTCCAGCAGGGCCGCGACGAGGGAGCCCGGCTGCTGTTCGGCGGTGAGCGCGTACGCCAGGACAGCGGCGGCGTTTTCATCACGCCGGCGATCTTCGACGACGTCACCAACGACATGCGCATCGCCCGCGAGGAGATCTTCGGGCCGGTGCTGGTGGTGATCGCCGTCGATGGCCTCGACGAGGCCCTGGAAGTCGCCAACGACACCGACTACGGCCTCGGCGCGGCAATCTGGACCCAGCGCATGAGCGACGGCCACCGCGCCGCCCGCGCCCTGCGCGCCGGCACCGTCTGGGTCAACTGCTACGACCACACTTCCATCAACGCCCCCTTCGGCGGCTACAAGCAGTCCGGGCAGGGGCGCGACAAGTCGCTGCACGCCTTCGACAAGTACACCGAACTCAAGACCACCTGGATCGAGCTGGATACCTGACATGCCGATGAACTTCACGACCGGCCGGCAGGTGCCCCTGGTGGTCGGCGCCGGTGCGCTGGCGCAACTGCCCGAGCTGTGCCGCACTCATGGCGCCAGCAGCGCGTTGATTATCGCCGATGCCGGCATCGCCGCTACCGGCCTGGTCGACCGACTGGCCTCGCTGCTTGACGGTGAGCTGCCCGTGACGCGCTTCATCGCGCCTGCCGGAGAACCGACACTCGCCACGGTCGACGCCGGCGCCGAAGCCGCTCGTGAGCTCGAGTCGCCGCTGGTGATCGGCCTGGGCGGCGGCACCGCGCTGGACATCGCCAAACTGGTGGCCGCCCTGGTCACGAGTCCCGGCGCCATGGCCGACTATCTGCTCGCCCGCACGCCTTGGGCAGGACGTGCGCCCGCGATGATGATCCCCACCACTTCGGGCACCGGCTCGGAGGTCACCCGCACCTCGATCGTCGCCGACGACCGTGGTCGCAAGCAGTGGGCCTGGGGCGACGAGTTGCTGCCCGAGGCGGTGCTGCTCGATCCCGAACTGACGCGCACCCTGCCGGCGCCGCTGACCGCCGCCACCGGGCTGGACGCCTTCGTGCACGCCCTCGAGGCGACCAGCGGCCAGGGACGACACGTCGTCATCGAAGCCAGCGCGCTGCAGGCGATGCGTCTGATCGGCCAGGCACTGCCCCGTGCGGTGGCCGCCCCCGATGACCTGGAAGCGCGCCAGCACATGCAGGTCGCCGCCTGTCTCGCCGGCCAGGCGATCGACAACGGCGGCACGGGCCTGGGCCACAACATCGGCCATGCCCTCGGCTCGCTCTACCATCTGCCGCATGGCATCGCCGTGACGCTCGGCGTGGAGGCCACGCTGGCCTGGACGATCGAGGGACGCGAGGCCGTCTTCGCCCCGGCGGCCAAGGCCCTGGCGAGTGGCGATACCGCCAGCGAGCTGCCCGCCCGCTTCAGCGCCCTGGTCGATGCCGCCCGCTTCAACGCGGCGCTGGCTCCCTTCGCCGACCTCGAGCTGAATGCCGGAGCACTTGCCGCGACCATGCAGGCCGAAGAGAACGCCCCCATGGCCGACAACGCCGCGCGACGGCCGGCGGCCGACGACTGGCATGCACTCGCCGAAGCCACAGTGTCGTTGTTCGAGCGCCGCCTGGCCCACCTGAAAGCCGCCCAGGAGCACCCCGCATGAGTGTCATCGAACGCATCGAGATCACCCACCACCAGCAGCCGCTCGAGCCGCCCTTCCCGGCGGCCTGGGATAGCCAGCCGCGCCGGCTGTTTCCGGCGACGCTGGTCCGGGTGATCGACAATGAGGGGCGCGAAGGCGTCGGCTCCGGCGACGCGATGTACGGCTTCGAGGACTTTCGCTCGCTGTTCATCGGCCGCGACCCGCTGGACCTGGAACGACACAGCGGGGTGATCGACAACATCGGCTTTCATGCCGGGCGCTGCTGGCCGATGGAAGTCGCACTCTGGGACCTCGCCGGCAAGATTCGCGGCGAGCCGGTCTGGCGCATGCTCGGCGGCACCTCGAACCGATTGCGTGCCTATGCTTCCAGCGGCACCCATCGCCCGCTCGAGCAACTGGTGGCCCTGGCCGAACAGGTGCGCGACGCCGGTTTTCCGGCCATGAAGCTGCGCTTCGGCCGGCCCCGGCTCGAGGACGACATCGCAGCCCTGGCGGCGGTGCGCCAGACGCTCGGCGAAGCCTTCACGCTAATGGTCGACTGCAACCAGGGCTGGCGCATGCCCTGGGACGTCCAGGCTCCCTGGGATCTGGCCAAGGCCAGCGAAGTGGCCGAGGAACTGATCCGCCACAACGTGCTGTGGATGGAGGAACCGCTCTACCGGGGCGACTATCCCGGCATGGCGGCGCTCAACGCCCACACCGGCGACAGGTTGAAGATCGCCGGCGGCGAGATGACCCGCGAGCCCTACGAGTTCCATGAGATGCTGCGGCGCGACTGCCTGGACGTCTACCAGCCCGATGCCGTCTGCTCGATCGGCATGCTGGGGCTCTCCCGGCTGGCACGGGATGTGACCGCGCACGGCAAGTGGTTCACCCCGCACACCTGGGGCAACGGCATCGGCCTGATCGCCAACCTGCATCTGACCGCCGGCACCGTGGGCCCCGAGGGTTGCCCTTACCTGGAATTCCCCTTCGACCCGCCGGAGTGGACGCCCGAGGCCCGCGATTACCCGCTCGCCACTCCGCTGACCATCGACGACGCCGGATGGCTGTCCCTCTCGGAAGCGCCGGGCCTTGGCGTCATGCTCGACGAACGACGCCTGCGCGATACCCGGACCGATCGGGCCACCTACCGCTGAGTTCGCCGACACGGAATGCCTGCGTTTGCGCGGGCGTTCCCCTCGAACGGTACGACCCAAAGGCACCGATCTTGGTAATTTTACGGATTTTTCTGCCACTCCATGCTTTCATGTGCATCTCGTTCTGTGAGGTGGATGAAGAAAAGGAGAGGCCTCGTCCATGGCTGACACCCGGAGGGTCACGGATACGTTGCGCCGGTGGGCGCCCATTCTCAAGGTGCTTGCCGTGTTATGGCTGGTTCTGGCCATATTCATGGCAATACCATTGCTGGTATTGATCGTCGAGAGCGAACCGGACGCCCTGGCCTTTGGCCTGTCCATCGCCATCGTGCTGGCGGCAGCGACACTGTCGTGGATCGTCACCTGGCGGATTCCGGTCAGCCTCAAGCCCTGGCAGATGTTCGTGCTGACGACACTCAGTTGGGTGACCATCAGCAGTTTCGCCAGCCTGCCTCTGGTCCTGGGGGCGCCGCAGTTGTCGCTGACCAATGCGGTCTTCGAATCCGTGTCGGCCATCACCACCACAGGCTCGACGATACTGGTGCATATCGAGGATCTCTCGGATGGCCTCAAGCTCTGGCGCGGCATCATGCAGTGGCTCGGTGGCATCGGCATCATCGTCATGGGCATCGCCATCCTGCCGTTTCTCAAGGTCGGCGGCATGCGCCTGTTCCATACCGAGTCCTCCGATTGGTCCGACAAGGTGATGCCACGCACGGGCGGCATCGCCAAGGCGACACTGAGCATCTACTGCGGCTTTACCCTGCTGGCCGCGATGGCCTATTACCTCGGTGGCATGAGCCCGCTCGATGCCGTCGTGCATGCCATGACCTCGCTTGCCACCGGCGGCTTCGCCAATTCCGATGCCTCCTTCGGGGCCTATGCCGAACAGCCGCAGTTGCTCTGGATGGGCAGCCTGTTCATGCTCTGCGGCGCCTTGCCGTTCGTGCTCTACATTCGCTTCCTGCGCGGCTCTCGGATGGCCCTGCTGCGCGACCAGCAGGTACAAGGCCTGCTGTTGCTGCTGTTGCTCGTCATCCTCGCGCTCACGATCTGGCGAGTCTCACAGGGCACCCCAGCCTTCACGTCACTGACCCAGGTGACGTTCAACGTCGTGTCCGTGGTTACCACCACCGGCTATGCCTCGGACGATTACAGCGCCTGGGGAGCCACGGCCTACGTGGCGTTCTTCTATCTCACCTTCGTCGGGGGCTGCAGCGGCTCCACCAGCGGCGGCATGAAGATCTTCCGTTTTCAGGTGGCCATGCTGTTGCTGCGCGACCAGTTGCGCTACCTGATACACGCCAGCGGCGTCTTCGTCTCGCGATACAACAACCAGCCGCTGACCGATGACATCACGCGTGGCGTCGTGGCCTTCTCCTTCTTCTTCTTCCTGACGGTCGCCGGCCTGGCCCTGGGGCTGAGCCTGCTCGGGCTCGACTTCACCACAGCCTTGTCCGGCGCGGCCACGGCGGTCGCCAATGTCGGGCCGGGCCTGGGCGAGACGATCGGCCCCGCCGGCAACTTCGCCCCGCTGCCGGATGCCGCCAAATGGCTACTCTGTGTGGGCATGTTGATGGGACGCCTGGAGATCCTGACGGTACTGGTGCTCCTGACGCCCATGTTCTGGCGGCAGTAACCTTCTCGCTACCATGATGCAACGACCCAGGCGCTTCATGCGCGCCTGGGCAGGCTTTCCCGTAGCGTCGCGGAGCGTGGGCGCCCATGCTTCCCGGCATGAATTTCCTGGCCCCGGTCGGCAAGGAGGGGGTCGGGGGCCTATGCTATGGGTTTGTCATCTGCATCGGGAGAATGCGCGTTATGTCGTCCCTGACCTTCAAGCCACGCCCCCGAGGCGGCAACTGGCCCGTCGTGCTCGGCTGGCTGGGCGTCATCCTGCTGGTGGTCGCGGTGGCGCTGATGGGGGCGGCAGGGCCGGCCTATCGGCTCGAGTGGCTGTCGCTGGGGACGTCGTTCACCTTGCTGCGCCAGGGGGCGCATCTGGCCCTCGGGGCCGGCGTGCTGGGCCTGCTGACCTTCATGGTGGCCGGGTTGTGCCGTCGCTGGCGACCGGCGCTGGTGGGCATGCTGGTGATCCTGGCGGTGGCGGCGACCATCGCGCTGCCGGCGCAGATGATGCACATGGCCCGCACCGTGCCGCCGATTCACGACATCACCACCGACGTGACCACCCCGCCCGCCTTCGAGGCACTGGCAGACGAACGCCAGGCGGCTCCCAATGCGGTCGCCTATCCCGGCGAACCCACCGCCCGACAGCAGCGCATCGCCTATCCACACCTTGCGCCCATCACCCTGGACCAGCCCCTGGATCGGGTCATGGCCGCCGTGGAGGCCGCGGCCGACGCCCAGGACTGGCACATCGCCGAAGTCACGTCGCACCGCCTCGAGGCAACCGCCACCACGCGCTGGTTCGGCTTCGAAGACGACATCGTGATCCGGCTGACGGAAACACCGGACGGCGTGCGGGTCGACATGCGCTCGGCCTCGCGGATAGGACGCAGCGACCTCGGCACCAACGCGGCCCGCATCCAGACCTTCCTCGAGGACGTGCAGCGCCGCGCACAATAGTCGGCCCGCCTCCACAGGATTCTCTGATTCGCTATGATCGTGGTTTGGTGAATGAATCAGGGAGCCGACCATGAGCCTTGCCAGCGTGCGCACCTTTCTCGCCGAGAAAGCCCCCGACATCGAGATACTCGAGCTCGAGACCAGTACCGCCACCGTGGCCCTGGCCGCCGAGGCGCATGGGGTGGCGCCAGGACAGATCGCCAAGACCCTGGCCTTCCGGATCGGCGAACGCCAGGTACTGGTCGTGGCCAGCGGCGACGCGCGCTTCGACAATCGCAAGATGCGCGATACCTTCGCCGGCAAGGCGAAGATGCTCGATGCCGAGACCGTGCTGGCACTGACCGGGCATCCCGTGGGCGGTGTCTGCCCGTTCGGGCTGGCCTCGCCGCTGCCGGTCTACTGCGATGCTTCGCTCAAGGCCTATGACGAGGTGTTGCCCGCCGCTGGCGAAGTGAACAGCGCCGTGCGCCTCACCCCGACACGGCTGGCCGAGCTCGTCGACGCCGAGTGGGTGGACGTGTGCAAGACACCGGAAGTTGCCTGAACCATGGCGGAACTCGAATGGTATCAGTACGCACTCATCGGCTTGATCTTCGCCTGGAGCGGCTTCGTCAGGACGAGCCTGGGCTTCGGTGGCGCGGTACTGGCCCTGCCCTTCCTGTTGCTGGTGCTCGATGAGCCGCTGGTCTTCCTGCCGATCGTCGCCATCCACCTGCTGATCTTCTCGAGCTGGATCGCCTGGCGCGGCCATCGCCAGGCTCGCGCCGATGATGCCGGGGCGCGAGATGGCGGCAATATCGATTGGGCCTACCTGTTCCGGGCACTGAAGATCATGATCGTGCCCAAGCTGATCGGCGTGGTGGGCCTCTTGACCCTGCCGGGCAACATCATGTCGATCATCATCTTCGTGATCGTGCTCGTCTACGGCACGAGTTACCTGCTGAACCGGCCATTTCGCAGCCAGAACAAAGCCGTCGACTGCGTACTGCTGGGGCTGGGCGGCTACGTCAGCGGTACCTCGCTGATCGGCGCGCCCCTGATCGTCTCGGTATTCGCCAGTCACGTGGCGAAACACCAGCTACGCGACACCCTGTTCGTGCTGTGGTTCATCCTGGTGGCGATCAAGATGGTCTCGTTCGTCATCGCCGGCGTGGATCTGCAACTGATCCACCAACTGTGGCTGCTGCCCTGCGCCCTGGCCGGCCACCTGCTCGGCGAACGTGCCCATCGCTACATGCTGTCCGCCGGCAGCGGCGTTTTCTTCCGCGTGCTCGGCGGCGTGCTGATCCTGGTCAGCGTGATAGGGCTGATCAGCGGGGCGGGCTGAGCGCCGCCCCTCAGCCGCGAGCCGCCAGGGCGCGACGAAATTCCTCGTGATAGGCGTCGACCTGGCGCGCGGGATCGGCCGTCAGTCGTCCAAGCTCGACGGCCAGTTCGAAGAAGCCCGTCGCCGGTAGGCTCTCTCCGCCGCGCTGACTGACCACCAGGGCGGCGATCATCGGTCGTGCCTGGCGGACATCCTCACGCATCAACGCCTCCAGGGCCGTCGTCACGCGCTGAATGGTGCGCGGCGGCGTCAGCCCCAGGGTTGCGGCGAGCTGGCGATAGGTCATCGGCAAGGCGGACTCGGGCAGCGTTTCCAGCACACGGCGCACCCTCTCGGCCAGTGCCGGGTCGCTGGCCCCGGGCGTGATGTTGCCACTCACGACAGCGCCTCGGCGATCTCGCGTTCGCCGTCGAGCAGGTCGAATTCACAATCGACCAGCGTGCGAGCCTGGACCAGATGCAACAGCGCATGCGCCACATTGGCCCGGGAGACGGTGTTCTCGCCGCCGGTTTCCTCGAGTGAGGTAGCGACCTTGCGAGTGGCGGCCTCATCGGTCAGTCGGCCGGGCTTGAGGATGACATGCGGCACTCGCGAGTGGCGAAGGTGCGCATCGGCAGCGAACTTGGCCGCCGTGTAGGGGCGCAGCTTCTCGGGAGCGCTCAGCGGGTCCTCGGCGCGCATGGCGCTGACCATCAGATAGCGTGACAGCCCCAGTTCGCTCGCCAGGTCGGCGGCGCGGATTGCCCCGTAGAGATCGATCATCAGCGTCTTGTCGGGCCCGGTATGCGGCCCGGAGCCCGCCGTGAAGAGTACCTGGTCGCAGCCCTCGAAGGCGTGGCGCAGCTCGCCTTCCAAGTCGGCCACCACGGTATCGATGCCACGCTCTTCGAACCAGGCACGCTGCTCTTCGCTTCGCACCATCGCCTTGATGGGCTCGCCCGCCGCTTTGGCCAGCTCGCAGAACTGGCGCCCGATCTGTCCGTTGGCGCCGATCACCAGTGTCGTCATGCTGCCTCCTCGCGTGGGATTGTCTCCCTTGCATGTGGGCCGGCCGCGAAAGATTCAAGGCCGGCCCGACACGAGTGCAGCAACCATGGCTGTTCAGCGTTGCTGCAAGGCCCTTGCCACGAGCTTCCCGACCTCGGCAATGGCAGCGTTGCGCTGGTCCATGTCGCCTTCGAACTCGGTGAGGTAGGCGCTGATGATCACCGGTTCGCCGTCCGATGGCCAGGCCACTGCCACGTTGTTCGTCGAGCCGTGTGCGCCACTACCGGTCCGGTCGCCGATCCGCCAGTCGTCGGGTAGGCCGGCGCGCAGGCGGGCATCGCCCGTCCGGTTGCCGAGGAACCAGTCGGTGAGTCGCTCCCGGGACTCTTCCGAGAGTCGGTCGCCGAGGAACAGCGCCTGCAGGTCGGCCGCCATCGCCGCCGGCGTGGTGGTGTCGCGCGGATCGCCGGGAATGGCCTCGTTGAGCTTGGTTTCCCAACGGTCGAGACGCGTCATGTCATCGCCCAGCGAGCGTGTGAAATCGGTCACCGCGCTGGGGCCACCGATCGCCTTCAGCACCATGTTGGCTGCGCTGTTGTCGCTGTAGCCCATGGCGGCTTCGCAGAGCGAACCCAGCGTCATGCCGGGTTCCCCGACATGTTCCTTGGTGACCGGCGAATAGGTCACCAGATCATCCTGCTCGTAGATCACGCGGCGCTGCAGTTCTTCCTGGCCGGCATCCACGCGGTCCAGCAAGGCGGCGCAGGCCAGGACCTTGAAGGTACTGGCCATGGGGAAACGTTCGTCCTCGCGATGGCCCCAATGCCGGCCACTGCCGGTATCGGTCACCGCGACGCCGAGGCGGGCATCGAGGCGCTGCTCCAGCGATGCCAGCTCGGCCTCCAGGCCAGCACCCTCGGTATCGGCCAGGGTGATCATCGGGGTGAACATGGCTCCCGCCACGGCCAGGGAGCCCAACAGGGCAGTGAACCCACGACGGGTCAGGGATATCGACACGACACTCTCCTTATGCAATCCACCATTTCGGGTAAACGGCGAGCGGGCATGATCAAACCACGTTCGGTCACACCATGTCCGACCGTCCGACGCTTTCACGACATCATCGGAGATCAAGCCTATATAGCGGCCATTCGCACCACAAACCATGATATTTTGCCTCACACATAAGCTGAGTTAGGGCTTGTCATGGCCAGACCCCATCTCCCCCTCAATGCCCTGCGTGCCTTCGAGGCCGCTGCGCGACATGCAAGCTTCACTCAGGCAGCCAACGAACTGAACGTCACCCAGGCGGCCGTCAGCCATCAGGTCAAGCTGCTCGAGAGCAGACTCGACGTGGCACTGTTCAAGCGCCTGCCACGGGGGCTGCTGATCACGCCGGAAGGTGAGGCTCTGCTGCCCGTCATGCAGGATTCCTTCGATCGCATGGCCGAGATGCTGGAACGCCTGGAGACGGGGCGGGTCCGCGACATCCTGATGGTCGGCGCGGTGGGAACCTTCGCCGTGGGCTGGCTCTTGCCCCACCTGCCGGACTTTCAAGCGCGCCATCCACTCATCGAGATACGCCTGTCGACCCACAACAATCGAGCCGACATCGCCGCCGAAGGGCTGGATTATGCGGTACGCTTCGGCGATGGCGGCTGGCATGGCACCGAGGCGATGCCGCTCTTCGAGGCACCGCTTTCGCCCCTGTGCATCCCGCGCATCGCCGAATCGCTGCACGAGCCGAGCGACTTGATGCATCACACCCTGCTGCGTTCCTATCGCGAGCACGAATGGACAAGCTGGTTCGAAGCCGCCGGCGTGCATGCCACACCACCTCTCGCCCAGGGCATCGTCTTCGATTCCTCGCTGGCAATGATGGACGCCGCCCTGCAGGGGGCCGGGGTGGCGCTCTGCCCGCCCCGGATGTTCACTCGACAACTGGCCAGCGGCGCCATCCGCCAGCCCTTCGACCTGCACACTTCCATGGGCGGCTACTGGCTGACGCGCTTGAAGTCGCGCCCCGTCACACCGGCCATGCACGCCTTCGAGACCTGGCTCGGCGAGGCCTCGACACCACACCGGGCCATGGATACCGGCCATTTCCCTGAACACCGGCCATTGCCGTAAGATACGACCCTCGTCATGACAGGAGCATGCCCGTGAATCCCGAAGATCTGGAACGACTGGTAAGCCTGCGGATGCCTTTCGGCAAGTACGAAGGGACCCTGATCGCCGACCTTCCCGGCCCTTACCTCAACTGGTTCGCCAGGGAGGGCTTTCCGAGCGGCGAGATCGGCCGGCTGCTGCACCTGATGCATGAAATCGACCATAACGGTCTGGGCGGGTTGCTCGACCCACTGCGATCCACGTCGCAGGCGTGATCCCGGACCCGGGGAGCCTATGCTGCGTATTTCCAATACCGTGGAACTGACCGATCAGGAGATCGAAATCACCCAGATTCGCGCCCAGGGCGCGGGTGGGCAGAACGTCAACAAGGTCGCCTCGGCGGTGCACCTGCGCTTCGACATACCCGGCTCGAGCCTGCCTCCCTTCTACAAGGAACGCCTGATGGCGCTGTCGGATCGGCGCATCAGCAAGGAAGGGGTCATCATCATCAAGGCCCAGAATCACCGTACGCTGGAGCTTAACAAGGAAGATGCCCTGGGACGGCTGCGCGAACTGATCCAGGGCGCCGTTCAACAACGCAAGACCCGCAAGGCAACCCGGCCGACCCGGGGCTCCCAACGCCGCCGGGTCGACAAGAAGGTTCAGAAAGGCAAGACCAAGGCCCTGCGAGGCAAGATCAAGCCCTGACCGGGCACCCTACTCGGTCGACCGGCCCCTACGGGCTCAGGTGTCGGTCGGCATCGCCGCCATGTCCATCCACATCGCCTCCCAGACGTGTCCATCCGGATCCGCGAGGTTGCGGTTATACATGAAGCCGAGATCCTGAAGAGGATTGATGTCCGCCGTGCCGCCATTGGCGGCGGCCGCCTCGTTCATGTCATCGACGGCTTCCCGACTCTCGCATGAGATGGCGAGCATCACCTCACTGGAGGTGGCCGGCGGTATCGGACGGCTGGTGAAGGTCCGCCACTTGTCGTGGGTGAGCAGCATGACGCTGATCGTCTCGCTCCAGACCATGCAGGCCGCCGTTTCATCGGTGAACGTCGGGTTATTCTCGAAACCGAGGGCCTGATAGAACGCCATCGAGGCGCCGAGGTCGGTAACGGGCAGATTCACGAAAATCATCCTGGTCATGATTCCTCTTCTCCGCGGGGTTGAGAATGGCGACAGCCAGAGGCGCTGCCTCAGGATAGTCGCGCGGAGAAGCCTCGTTTCGACAGACCGAGCTGTGCGACGAGCCATGCAACGGACCAGATAACATGTTCGTGACTCACGACTCGCCGTACTCGTCGTGGCGCCGCCACCAGATTCCTCCGGACTCGTTACGCCCCAGGGGCGCCCGATCGAGCCACTGGTAGGAGCCCCACAGCCCATCCAATCCGCGCGAATACGTGGAATAACAGTGGTAGACGGCGCCGTCCTCCAGGACAAAGGTGCTCATCCCCGGCCGGTCGCGCTGATAGGTGGCCGTATCGGTACCACACATGGCCGCAAACTGTGACTCCGGCGCCTCGCCGCCACCTGCCTTCCCGGCCCGCCATGCGAACACGGGCTCGCGCTGATAGTTGTACTCGATGTCCCCGTCACGTTGCTGTTGCTCGGTGAACCAGACGCTGAAATCGAAATTGAAGTCACCATCGGGCGACGAGGCCCAGGGAAAGGACCAGCCCATGCGCTGCTTGTAGGCCTGCAGGGTTGCCAGCGGCGCCCGCGACACCGCCATCAGGGTGACATCATGATGGGCCAGGTGCGTCACGAAGCCGTTGAAGCCATCCGCGATCATCGAACATGACGGGCAGCCCGCCTCGTAGTCCGGGCCGAACATGAAATGATAGACGATCAGTTGCGAGCGCCCCTGGAAAAGATCCTTCAGCGAGGCATCTCCTGCCTCGGTCTCGAAACGATACGACTTGTCGATTCTCACCCACGGCAGCGCCTGGCGCCGCTGCGCCAATTCATCACTGCGCCGTGTCAGTTCCTTCTCTGCCTGCAGCAGTTCGAGCCGCTCCGCCAGCCATTCTTCGCGTGTCGCCGTTCTGTGTTCCACCATTTCGGCATTCTCCCTTCGGGTTCATGCATGGATCCGATGTGGCCCGTTGGTGTCGGGCCATGGGATATATTTAGTGCAGACACGCCAGGACCGGGAGTAACAATGATGGCGACATTTGGATGGATGCACTGATCGAAGCCGCGGGGCGCGCACTCGCGGCGGGCGACCCGCTCGGTGCGCTGAATCGGATTGCCCTGCGCGAGGATGCGCCAGCCCTCGCCCTGAGAGGCATCGCCCTGGCGCGGCTCGGCGATCTCTCGCTAGGCCGGGAGCGCCTGCGCGATGCCGCGCGAGCGTTCGGCTCGAAGGAAGCGGCGGCCCGTGCACGATGCATCGTCGCCGAAGCCGAGATCGCGCTAGTCTCGCGTGACCTCGGCTGGTCCGCCAGGGCCCTCGGCGGCGCCCGCGACACCCTGGAGACACACGGCGACCTCGTGAACGCTTCGCATGCCCGCCATCTCGAGGCCCGCCACCTTCTGCTGCGCGGTCGTCTCGACGAGGCCGACGCCATCCTCGCCGACATCGATACCGCCCCTTTACCGCCAGCCTTGCGAGCCGCCCACGAACTCGTGGTGGCGGGGATCGCGACGCGGCGTCTCAAGACCGGGCGGGTGCACGCCGCGCTCGCCCGGGCCGAAAACGCCGCCCGGGCCGCCGGCATCCCAGCCCTGATGGCGGAGGTCGAGACAGCCTCGCGCATTCTTCGCACCACCGCGGCACGCCGGATAACGCGTGACGACGCCTGTCCCCTGCTGCTCGAGGATGTCGAGGCGCTTCTGGCATCGCGGGCCCTCGTGGTGGATGCCTGCCGCCATGTCGTGCGCCACGCCGACAGCGTGGTTTCGCTCACCCGACGACCGGTGCTGTTCGCGCTCGTGCGCGCCCTGGGCGAATCCTGGCCCGACGACGTGCCGAGAGAAACCCTCATCAAGCGTGCCTTCCGAACGCGCTACGTCGATGAAACGCATCGTGCGCGATTGCGGGTCGAGATCGGCCGACTGCGCACGGCGCTACGTTCGCTGGCATCGGTGAGCGCCACGCACCGAGGGTTCTCGCTGGCGGCATGCGAGGCTCGTGAGGTCGTCGTGCTGGCGCCTCCCGACGATACGCCACATGCCGACGTGATGGCCCTGCTCGCCGACGGCGAGGCCTGGTCGAGTTCGGCCCTGGCGCTTGCGCTCGGCGTCAGCCAACGCACCGCACAACGCTCGCTCGACGCGCTGGCGGCGGCGAACAAGGTGCAGGCCTATGGTCGCGGGCGGGCACGACGCTGGATGACAGGCGCCATCCCCGGATTCACGACAACCTTGTTACTCCCTGGTCCGCTGCCGAGCGGCTAGCCTGCATCAGGCAACCCACAAGCGATGTCCATCAAGGGGAAGACAATGCAACGACAATCAGCCGAAGTGCTTCGCGAGTACGGCCCGTTTCCGGGCATCGAGTGCGTGCATGGCGTGACATTCGACGGCCGCTACATCTGGCTGGCGACCGGCGAGACACTGACCGCCCTCGATCCGACCAGCGGCAAGACCGAACGATCGGTGGATGCCGCCGCCTCCGCCGGAACGGCGTTCGATGGCCAACATCTGTTCCAGATCGCCGGCCAGCGCATCCAGCGCATCGACCCGGAGACCGGCGACGTGCTCGCGACGATACCCTCGCCCAGCGGCGACGATGACTCGGGGCTGGCCTGGGCCGAAGGAACGCTCTGGGTGGGGCAGTACGAAGGACGCAGGATCCTCCAGGTCGATCCTCAGACGGGCGCCGTGCTGCGCACCCTCGAATCCAACCGCATGGTCACCGGGGTCACCTGGGTCGACGGCGAACTCTGGCACGGCACCTGGGAAAGCGGCGAGAGCGATGTACGACGGATCGACCCGCACAGCGGGGAAGTCCAGCAACGGCTCGACCTACCGACCGACACGGGCGTCTCGGGGCTCGAGTCCGATGGAGCCGACCGCTTCTTCTGCGGTGGAGGCCCCAGTGGACGGTTGAGGGCCATCCGTCGCCCCCAGAGGGAGGCCTGACACCCGGTACCCGACATGCGTGGCCCGCCCCGGGGCCACCATGCCACCCAAGATACCGCTCGCCCTTCAACCGGCGACGACCAGCCTTGGCCATATCGATAGCCAATCCTTGTTCCGGGACCGTTCCCGAAAGGCCACCATGTTCCGACATCTCGGATTGTAGGTCACCTGGCCTTCCAGCAACGATGTCAGGCCGAGGGGAGACACCAGCGACATGCTTCCCTCCCCGTCGAGACGAACTCCCACGGCCGTTTCCCGCTCGACCCAGTACGTCATGGCATCGCTCGTCGAGCGATAGGGAGCATCACCATTGCGTTCATGCATCCTGGCTTGATTCTTGACCGACCATGGCAGCCTCGACACGCTATTCAGATAGCCTTCCAGATCGCGATCCCGGCTCTCCGAGTCATCGTCGGGGTCGAAGTACACGAGATCGATGTCATTGAGAGGCGTCGAATGCGCGTATCCATGGAGCCGATCCCACACCAGGTTGCGCACGAATCCTGCGGCCAGACACCAGTCAGCAAGGCCCAGACATTCGGCCAGTTCCAGTGCTTCGCATCGGACGGGATCGGCATGCAACCAGGCGAGAATTCTGTTTTCCGGGTCATGGAACATGGCGGGTTCTCTATCCAACTGGGGCTATCCGACAGAGCTAGCCATTTCGCGCCATTGCGCTCGGGACAAGCGATACACCCGGACATCGCGCCCATGGAAGTGACATGTGACGAATGCCTGGAACCCGATCTTTTCCGCCACGCGGATGGAAGCCCGATGTGCCGGCTCGATGACGGACACCACTTCCTCCAGCCGCTGAACGTCGAAGGCATGCGCCATCACCGCCCGGGCCGCCTCGGTAGCCAGCCCGCGATGCCAGAACTGCCTGGCCAGGCGATAGCCGATCCCGATCTCCTCGACGCCTGCCACCTCTTCCGGCACCAGCCCACAGAACCCCACGAACGCACCGGAACCCCGATCGATCAGCGCCATGGGGCCAAAACCACGGAGCGCATGACAGTCCTGGCTCCAGTCGAGAAAACGGCGGGTTGCCCGACGGTCACAGACGCCCCGAACGGAAAACCGCATCACCTCCGGATCGCTCAGGAGGGCCGTCAGGTCGGCCAGATCCTCTTTCGCCAAACGACGAATGATCAGCCGCTCCGTCTCGAACGCGCGCCCGCTCATCGATCAGACAACGCCAGTTGAATCCCCAAGGCGCCGGGCACCAGCACGACGATCAGGGAAGTGATCAGAAATTCGATGGAGATCATGCCAGGCTGTCCTCTTGCGCTCGGAGGAAAATGAACGAACTTCGAGTCTAGGCCACCGCCTGACGCTCAGGAAGTAGCGTCCTCGGCCTGTTGCCGGAAATCACCTTCATGTTTCTCGAATATCACGGGGAGCGCGAGCACATCCCTGTAGAAGGCCACGCAAGCATCATAGTTGTCAGTGTTGAGGATCACGCCGGTTCGCTGAAGCCGCATTTCTACCTCGCTGCGTAAAGATTGCCGGTCCGCGCGTCCAGCATAGCGTCATCCATCCAGAGAGACACTTTACCTTTGTTGTTTTGGCAACCGGAGTTGGAGGCATTACAACCCTCACAAGCGCGCCACACACAAGGCGAAACATCGCCAACAAGTGGCTGGTGCGATTCCCGGGAGGGGCACGAACATGCACAAGTACATCGCCGAATTCATAGGCACCTTCTGGCTGGTGCTGGGGGGATGCGGCAGCGCCGTGCTCAGCGCCAGCTTTCCCGAACTGGGGATCGGTCTGCTGGGCGTTTCCCTGGCCTTCGGTCTGACGGTACTCACCATGGCCTTCGCCATCGGCCATATCTCGGGCTGCCACCTGAATCCGGCGGTCTCGATCGGGCTGTGGGCAGGCGGTCGTTTCCCGGCACGCGAGCTGCCCTGGTATATCGTCGCCCAGGTCATCGGTGCCCTCATCGGTGCTGGTGTGCTCTACCTCATTGCGACCGGCAAGCCCGGCTTCGAGATCTCCAGCGGTTTCGCCGCCAACGGCTACGGCGAACACTCGCCGGGCGGCTACGACATGATCTCCGCCCTGCTCGTCGAGATCGTGATGACCATGATGTTCCTGTTCGTCATCCTCGGCGCCACCGACGCACGGACACCCCGCGGTTTCGCGCCGCTGGCCATCGGCTTGTCGCTCACCCTCATCCATCTGGTGAGCATTCCGGTGACCAATACCTCGGTCAACCCGGCACGCAGTACCGGCGTGGCCTTGTTCGTCGGCGACTGGGCGGTGGCGCAACTCTGGCTGTTCTGGGTGGCACCGATCCTCGGGAGCCTGCTCGGCGCCATTTTCTACCGCATGATCAGCGGCACATGGCGCGACCGGGAAGAAGCAGAACAACGCCGCCAACAGGAAAGCGAGCCCAGCCATGCAGCCTGATGGCCGGGCGGCCGGCGCTCATCATTCAGCTCGGGTGATCACCCGCTCGCGCGGCCAGCGCACTTTCTTGAGATTGGCGAGCCAGTCGGCGTCCGTGTCTCGATAGCCGAGCGTCACCACCACGGCGCTGCGCAACCCACGGGCCGGCAGGCCCAGGACTTCATCGAGGGCCGCCGGATCGAAGCCCTCCATGGGTGTCGCGTCGACTCGCTCCATGGCGGCCGCCGCCAGCACCATGCCCATCGCCAGATAGGCCTGCCGTGCAGCCCATTGGTGTCGGGCTTCCGCTGTCGCAAGGCGTTCGACCGTACCCGCCACTGTCTGGCGATATCCCTCCAGGGAGGACAACTCGAGTCCACGCTCCTCGGCGATCAGCGCCATCAGTTGGTCGACCTCGGCCTCGCCGATGCACTCCCAGGTGGCGAAGACCAGTAAATGGGAGCCCTCGACGACCTGCGGTTGATGAAACATGGCCGGCTGGCAGCGTTCGCGCAGCTCCGGTGTCTCGACCACCACGACCGAGTACGGTTGCAACCCATAGGACGAGGGAGCCAGATGCGCCGCGTCCAGGATGCGTTCGACCGTGGCCTCGGGTACACGACGGCCATTCATGCGTTTGGTGGCGTATCGCCAGTTCAGGGCAGTATGCAACATGCTCAGGACTCCTTGGCTCGACTAACGGTAGAAGGTGATGAGGCTTGTGCAGCGCGCCAGGCCGCACGCTGGAAAACCAGGGTGCCGGCAATGACCAGACCACCGGCGATGGCCAGGTTGGGCGGTGCCGACTCCCCCAGAAAGAGTACGGCGATGGCCGTGCCCATGACGGCGGCGACGGTACCGATCTGGCTCAGGTATACCGGTCCGGCCAGCCGTTGCAGAATGAAGAAGAACAGATACAGGACGGTGAATATACCTATTTCGACCAACAGCAGCCCTACCGCGGCAGGCGAAGCGAACAGCTCACCAACCCGCCCCGTTTCGGTGCCGAACGCGACCGGCAACAGGCCGAGGGCAGCACCCGCCAGCACCAGGGCCGTGAGGAAGGCAAGCGGCACGCCATCCGGCCAGCGCCATGTCCGATAGATGTTGCCCAGAGCCAGCGTCAGGGGCAGCAGCAGAATCAATAGCGACCAGCCCAGGTGGCCGCCACCGGCGCTGGCCTTGGACAGTGCCAGGACAACGCCGCCGGCAAGCCCCAGCAACACGCCGCCCAGCCGATCCCAGCGCAGCGACTCCATGCGCAGCAACACCGCCAGCAGCCAGGTCACCAGTATCGGAAAGGCGAAGTTCAACGAGACGAACCCTGCCCCCACGTGACGTACTGCCAGAAAGCCGAGCGCATTGGGCAGAGCCAGCAGGATTCCGGACACCAGCGCATACTCGAGGACGCGGCGATCGAGCCGCCAGTGCGCTCTCTTCGGCAACGACAGCAGCAATTGCGCGAGGCTCGCCCCGGCCATGGCCACCATCAGGAAAGAGAGGCGTGGCAGGTCCGCCGCGTCGGCGAACTTGGCCACACTCAGCGACAGAGCCAGCAGGGTGCCGACCAGCAACAGGCAGCCCAGGGCCTTGACGACGTCAGCCTTGTGTCCCGTGGGTACATTCGCCATTCTATACTCCTCTATCTCATCGTCGTGTATCACGACAAAAAGAATCTTAGTATCAAGATAAATGGATAGCAAGGCATATGGACAGAGTCAGTGTCGCGATAGATCAGTGGCGTCGGGAGTGCCCCGATCTCGAGCTACTTCCCATGGAGTTGACCGCCCGCCTGGGGGCCATCAGCCGCCATATCTCCCATGATTATCTGGAACCATTCTTCAGCGAGCGCGGCCTGCAACCGAGGGAGTTCGACGTGCTGGCCACTCTGCGTCGCGCCGGCAAGCCCTACGCCCTGACGCCGACCCAGTTGTTCAAGGTGCTGATGTTTTCCTCGGGGGGCATGACCAACCAGCTCGACCGGCTGGAAAAGGCCGGACTGATCGCGCGCCGTCCCAACCCGGATGATCGCCGCAGCATGCTGGTCACGCTGACGGAAGAAGGACTCGACCTCGTGAACGACACCATCGCGCCACATGTGGACAACGAGGCCCGCGCGCTCTCCCCGCTGAACCAAGAGGAGCAGCGAACGCTGAATGCGCTACTGACCAAGCTGATGGGTGGCCTGGATACCGATGTCTAGCTGCACGATCACCGCCCGGATCGAACCGGACGGTGATGGGCGACGATATCGCGACTACTCGAAAGTGTCGCAGACGGAGGCGAGCGTCGAGGGGTCGTGGGTTTCCACATGCGAGACATCCCCGCCATCCGCTTCGATGGGAACGCTCCACTGGTGATCGTTTTGCATCTCGTCGCAACTACCGACGGAACCTCCACCGAAGTTGGAGTCGATCCAGTAGTGCACTTCGTAGCTCCCGCCCTCCTGAAGGGCCCCGGGAAAGTCGAAGGCAAAGGCGGGGTCCGCATCGGCGGAGACCTCGCCGCTCTCCATGCCCAGAACCTCTCCGGAAGCGGTGTCGATCAGCGCGACCTGTATCGACTGGCCACCGTGCGGCCCTCCGAAGCTGGCATCGCCCTGAAAGGTCAGGTCGTTGCCGTCAGCGGCCAGGGCGGAGGCGGCAACCAGCGGCAATGCGAACAGCGCGCAACGGCCAAGCGATATGATGGACATCCTGCTTACCTCCCGACATTGGTAGGTGAACATCGGCCCCAAGGGCCTCATCCCAGCATAGTGTCCAATCCCGGCCTTTGCCCGTGGGCCAGCCGCTGCTAGAGACAGATGTCTCGCGTGCCTGCATGGAAATAGGCGCTAGAACCAGCGCTTGCGCCTGAACAGGTACAGCATGCTGACCATCAGCGTCAGCATGACGCCGACCACGATGAAATAGCCGTAGCGGAACGACAGTTCGGGCATGTAGGAGAAGTTCATGCCGTAGACCCCTGCCAGGAAGCTCAGGGGCACGAAGATGGCGGTGATCACCGTGAGGATGCGCATGGTGCTGTTGAGCTCGTACGACGACAGGGAAAGATAGCCATCCAACAGGTCGCCGCAGATGTCATAGTACATCTGGGTCAGGCTCAGCAGTCGCTCGAAGCGTTCGTGCACATCGTTGATGGCGTGCAGGGTTTCCTCGTTGGCACGAGGCAGGTGATCGTAGTCGTGACCGATCAGTTGCTGGGTGATGCCGACGTGATAGTTGAAGATGCGGCGCATCTTGACCAGCCGCGAGCGATAGGCGATGACCCGGCGCATCAGGGTATCGCTGCCATCGTTGGTCAGGGCATCCTCGAGGTCGCTGAGCTGTGTCTCGAACGCCAGCAGGCTGTCCAGGTAGAAACCTGCCGAGATGTACATGATCCGCAACGCGACATATTCCGGAGACCACCCGAGCAGGTACTCGCCCTCACGCTCGAACAGCCGATCCACGCTCATCGCCTGCCCCGGATGCAGGCTGATCAAAAAACGCTCGCCCAGCAGGAAGGCCATCTGCTGGGGCACATAGTCGAGTTCATCGTCGAAGGAAGAAATACCGCGATAGAGGATCAGGGTATGGTCGTCGAATTCTTCTATCTTCGGCGGGTGGCGGTCCCGGTGGGCATCGTCGATGGCCATCGGGTGGCAACCGAAGGCCTCGAGCATCTCGCGCTCGCGTACCATGCCCTCGCCCTGCAGATCGATCCAGATACGACTGTCCGGCGACTCGCGCCAGCGTGCGATCAGCTCCTCACCTCCCAGGGTGGCATGGCCATCGGCGTCCAGGAGCAGGGTTCGAATCATCGTCTTCTCCCCGAGTGCCAGGCAGGATACGCCCTATGAGGCGCCAGCCTCATGAGCCGCCTTCAGTCGATAGAACTCGTCGACGATCTCATCCATCGCCGAAGCGTCATAGTCGCAGAGCCCGCTGACCACCAGTTTCTTGGCGCCGTTACCGACTTCCTCGCCGCCGGCGACGATACGGAAGTCCAGCAGCGCATCGCCACGTTTGCCGGCCACGTCGAGGGAGGAGTCGAGCAGTTCCAGTCCCGGCTCGACACCGTCCAGTCGATCGAGCGAGAAGCCCATACTGTCATAGATCACCAGCGGACGGCGGGGATTGAACATCACTCCCCGATCTTCCATCAGCGGCTTCAGGTAATGAGGAAAGTTCTTGCCGGAAAAAGCCACATAGCAACGCGTGAAGGCTTCCACCACCGATTCGTCGTGCGTGACGTCACCATCGCGGCACACTTCGAGATAGCACTTGCCGGCATCATCCTGCACCCGGATCAGCCCATCGTCGCCTTCGGCGAAGCTCAACGGGACGCTGTCGCCGACCATGCTGAGAAACCGAAAGTTCATGTTCTGGGAGAGCCCGAAACGCGCCAGGACCAGCGCGAACAGCAGATCCCCCGGGACGCAGAAACGTCGCGCATCGGAATTGTGGATCGGATTGAAGTCACCGGCCACACGCTTGGCGAAGCGGCTCGCCTGCTCAGCGGTAATATGAATGCGCGAGCCCGTGCGCGAGTGGTAATCATCGAGAAACATGCGTCGAAGTCTGCCTGTGTCATTGGCGTTACGAAACTCTCCCGGCGTTCCGGCCGGAATCGCAGATGATGCCATAAAATTCTCTCCGAGGGACGTACGGGCAGCGACACTCCATGAATCGACCCATGCACATGACGGCACCTCCTACCAAAGGGGCAGGCCAGAAAACCATGTATGAGCGTACAAAATGGTAAAATTTGTCGGTTTTCAAACCCTTTCTTGCCATTTTACGACTCAGGATAACAATGATGCTGCAAAGCTTTCGTCGTCTCGCCCGCGGGCGCCAGCGCCTCCCGGATCGCCTCGCGCTCGCCTCCTGTCCGTTTCTCCTTTTCTTCCTGGTCACTCCCGCCCTCGCCGCCACCCCAGCACTCGACCTGACCACGTCCTTCGTCGGCTTTCTGGCCTTGGCCATCTTCACGCTGGCCTATGCCCTGGTCATGGCCGAAGAGCGGCTGCACATGCGCAAGTCGAAACCGGTTCTGGTCGCCGCCGGCATCATCTGGGGGCTGATCGGCTGGGTCTACGTCCAGGCAGGCATGTCCAGCGAATCCGAGCACGCCTTTCGCGAGACGCTGCTCGAATTCAGCGAGTTGATGCTCTTCCTGCTGGTGGCGATGACCTACATCAATGCCATGGAAGAGCGCAATGTCTTCGATGCACTGCGCTCCTGGATGGTCCGCAAGGGCTTCAGCTACCGCATGCTGTTCTGGCTCACCGGCATCCTGGCCTTCATCATCTCGCCGATCGCCGACAACCTGACCACGGCCCTGCTGATGTGCGCCGTGGTCACCAAGGTCGCCGAGGGCGACAAGCGCTTCATCAACCTGGCCTGCGTCAATATCGTGGTGGCCGCCAACGCCGGTGGCGCCTTCAGCCCCTTCGGCGATATCACCACCCTGATGGTCTGGCAGGCGGGCATCGTCCATTTCCATGAATTCTTCGCGCTGCTGGTCCCGTCGCTGGTCAACTTCCTGATCCCCGCCGTGGTGATGAGCGCCTTCATCAAGAACCGCAAGCCCGCCAGTCTCGAGGACGACATCTGGCTCAAGCGTGGTGCGCGGCGCATCATCGTCCTGTTCTTCCTCACCGTGGCTACGGCCGTGGTGTGCCACACCCTGCTGCACCTGCCGCCGGTACTGGGCATGATGACCGGCCTGGGTTACCTGCAGTTCTTCGGCTATTACCTGCGCCAGAGCCTGCCGCGCTCTCTCGAACGCAAGCGTACCCGCTACACCCAGCGCGGCGACTGGAAGAAGCTCGAGCAACTGGGCAGCGTAGTGCCCTTCGACGTCTTCAACCGCGTGGCGCGTGCCGAGTGGGATACCCTGCTGTTCTTCTACGGCGTGGTGATGTGCGTCGGCGGCCTGGGATTCATCGGGTATCTGGGCCTGTTGTCGGACGTGCTCTACACCCAGTGGCATGCCACCGGGGCCAACATCGCGCTCGGCGTGGTCTCGGCAGTGGTCGACAACATTCCGGTGATGTTCGCCGTGCTGACCATGGAGCCCGACATGTCCCATGGCCACTGGCTGCTGATCACCCTGACCGCCGGGGTCGGCGGCAGCCTGCTGTCGGTGGGCTCCGCCGCCGGCGTGGCACTGATGGGCCAGGCACGCGGCAGCTATACCTTCATGGGCCACCTGCGCTGGACGCCGGTGATCGCCCTGGGCTACATCGCCAGCGTGGTGACTCACCTCTGGCTCAATGGGGCCAGCTTCGCCCTGCATGGCTGACGCCGTTGCCCCTCCAGCCAATGATGAAAGGGCTGCCAGACGGCGGCCCTTTTTTGATCATGCCGATTGAGACTCATCCGCCAGCGTTGCCATCCTCTGATATCGGGCGGTCGATCAGATAATCGAGCTCGGGCTCGATCTGGTAATAACACTCGCCGTCGGTGAAGACCATGAAGGGGCCAGGCAAGCGTTCCAGCTTGCCAAGGTTGCCGGAATGCGAAGCCTCTTCATGCTGGCAACCGAGCAGACTTGCCGAGCCAATTTTCCGCCCTCCAGCCGGCGTCTGCCGATACACCTCGCCACTGCTGTAGGGGCTGTAGTGTGTATAGAAGACTATCCAGTAGTCGGCATCCGGCGAGGTTGCCTGGACGACGGCACAGAGTCCCGAACTGGACAGACAGTAATTCTGCTGTTCGGCCACGACGCGCATCAGCGAGTCAGGTGGAGACGCTGACGCATCGATCCGGAACATGGCGGCCACGGCATCAGGATCACTGGTATCGACCTGGGGCGTCCGGTCGTACCGGCTCTCCCGCGCGAGGGCGGCATCAATGCCCTTGGCTGCCAGCGGGTGTTCCTCGGCGAAAGCCTTATCGGCGCGCAGGCGTTCCAGAACTCGAACACCGTAGGCACCCAATTCGAAACGCAGATATGCATACTCGTACTCATCCGGATCGACCTTGCCACTGGAAAGCCGCGCAGACTGGCTTTCTGCTGACCAGTCACGCAAGTCGGCCAGCGGCGTATTGATCGCTATCAACACCACCGCCATGCCGATGCCGAGCCAACTATTGATGGTGTGGATACCCCGCAAGGCATCGCCACGCTTCCATGGCAACATGACGGCATATGTCAGGGTAAAGGCGGCAATCAGCAGTTGAATGACTCCCGCCCAGAGGCGATCGACCGTGAATCCATACTGGTCGATTCTCAGCCATAGCGCCCAAGCGGCCAGCAGGCTATTGATGGGCAGCAAGAGGATTCCGAGGTACACGAAACAGCGCAGAACCCGAGGATAAGGCGGCGACTCGGCCTGTTCGCTGAACACGGCGTTGAAGAAGAAAAGCAGCACGATAGCCAGCAGCATCATGAGTAGAGCGGCATGACCGGTATCCCAGATCTTCTGCAGGCCGGTGAACGGAAGCGCGGCGAGAAACAGTACGCCAATCAGGCAGGCAAGCGGCAGCAGCGCCTTGATCAGCACCTCGCACATGAACTGGACCATCGCGATCAGGCGTATCCGGCTACGGATCATGACCAGGCCGATGCCCCCGACGAGCCATGTCACCGGATAAACGAAGATCGGCTCGTTGAACACTGTGGCGAAGACATCCACCCCGATAATCCGGAACAGCTCACTCCAGAGCATGAGCAGCAGCCAGAAGACGCCGATGAACAGCCCCAGCAGCGCCAGTATCAAGGCGTTTTGCCAGGAATAAGCGACCAACTGCGGATACGAGACCTTCAGCCTGCCGCCATGGCTCCAGGCACGGAAATACACCGCCAGGATGAACAGGCTGGTGCCAATGCTGGCAACGAAGGGCATGATGAAGTTGCCTCCTCGCAGTGCCAGATCCGCGGCCTGGGCCAGCCAGCCCAGATGCCAGCCCAGCCAGAACAGCAAGGGGGCAAGGACAGCAGCGGCCAGCAGATTGCGGGAGTCCCGAAAACGCTCGAGGCCCATGTAGAAGAAGCCGGGCAAGGCGATGACCAGCGTATAAATCGCCGCCAGCCAGCGTAAATCGGTGGCCGGCCAGAGCTGCCGCCCCTCGGCTCCGAAGCCCAGGGAGAAATGCAGGTAGCACAGCACGCCCCCCTGCAAAAGCGCGATGATGACCAGCGCGTAACGACTGGCGGTATCCAGCGGGTCATGTGTGTCCATTGTCACGGAGGTCGCCTGATCGGATGGGTGAGATCTCATTGGTGTGTCCCCAGTTCGGGGCCGGGATACAGACGCTCGGGCCAGTCCAGCAGCATGATGGCCAGGACGTTGCGGTGCTCGCCGTACGCCGGGTCGAGACTACCGTTCTCGGCCGGCACCATGCGCGCCTCGGGATCATAAGCCGCCAGCAGGGCATCGCGCAGCCGGCGCACCGCGGGGTCCGCCTCGCGCCCCGCGAGCAGGAAGCTGATTCCGACTTCCGTGTAGATATCCGCCTTGGTCTCGACCAGGATGCGATCCAGATGAGTGGCGAAATAGTCCAGTATCCAGTCGAACTCCTCGGCCGAAACGGGACGCTGATAGTAGCCGCTGGCAGCGATCACGAAATGGGTCATCCCGTAGATCTTGTTGCGATAGGAAGCGCGTGACAGCGCTGCGTCCCGCTCGGGCGGATAGTGCGCGCGAAACGCCTCGATCGCCGCCTCGCGCAGATCGGCCACGCCCAACTCGTGGAGGTAGTACACCAGATTGGCCACCTGGGCGGCATAGACCTCCATCACTTGCGGGTCAGTGACGAAAGCCTGGAAATCGACACTCTCCAGGTAGCGCAACGCCCGACGATGGCCCGGCAGGTCGGTCTCGTTGAGCAGGCCATGATAGCTGGCCTGGGTCAGCCGGAAGGCCAGTCCCTTGGCATAGGCGACCTCACGCCAGTCGGCCAGCATGCGCTTGCGGCGCTGCTGCTTGGCGGTACGCTCCGGGTAGTCGGTCACCGCCGCCTCGGCACGCGCCGCAACGACCTCCGGCCGGGCCAGCCCTTCGATCTCCTCGCGCAACTCGGCGATCAGGCGGTCGGCATAGGCGCGATTGGGCGGCAGGTAACGTGGCTCGCCGGTCAGGCGATAGAGACGCTGGGCGTAATGGCGACGATCATCCACCGGCAGATCGGGCAGAATCCGCTCATAATGCTGGCGAATCTCGGCCGCCACCGCCGTATAGCGCGCCTCATCCTGACGCGCATCGAGAGCACAGCCGGCCAGCCCCAGGCACAGCACCAGTCCCCAGAGCCAGGCCACCCTGAGCCTGGCGGTCGCCTTGAGAGTTGCGATCATGGGCGCTCCTTGTGACGACGCGATCGTTCGGGGGGAATCAGCTTGACCCGGAACTTGGAGCGCTTCGGCGGCGCCGGGGGCTGCCCCGCCTGCGACGGGGAAGCGGGACGCTCCACTTCCACCCAGGCGAAGACCGGCAACGCCAGGCGCCAGCGAATCGCCGCCAGACGCAGCCCCAGCGTCGTCACCAGGGCCCCGCAGATGGCGGCAAACAAGGGGAGGTTCAGCGCCTCGAGCGTCACGAAGACCACACCGCCGGCGATCGAGGCCGTGGCGTAGATTTCCTGGCGCAGCACCATCGGCACCCGATGCGCCAGCACGTCGCGCATCATGCCACCCGCCACGCCGGTCAACAGCCCCATCAGCACCGCCACTACTCCCGGTGCCTCCAGTGTCATCGCCTTGTGGGCACCGATCACGGTGAACAGCGCCAGGCCGAAGGCGTCCGCCACCGGCAGGAAGACACGCGACAGGCGGTGAATGTAATGGAAGCCCAGGATGGACAGCCCGACGGTCGCCAGGATGACCCACAGATACGCCGGATCCTCGACCCAGAACACCGGCCGCACGCCGAGCACCAGATCACGCAGGGTCCCACCGCCGATCCCCGTCATGGCGGCCAGCACCAGCATGCCGAAAGGATCCATCCGCGAACGGCAGGCCAGGATCACCCCCGACAGCGCGAAGACGATCACCCCCATCATGTCCAGCCAGTAGATCATCCCCGTCACTTGCATCCTCCGCCGTCTCGATGTCGCCAGCATAGCAGGCTCGATCACCCACGCCTGGCCTTGTAACCACCTTGATGCTTCCTGATCTCGCCCCTTTTTCGCATCATGTGCCGATACTCGGGCACCCGGGCTGAGGCACAATACGAGAGAGATGATCGCTCGCGACGTCAGCCGAGGCGTCCCCCACATCAACCACGGAGCTACCATGGACTGGAACCCTGCCTATACCTGGCTGGTCATCGCCTTGCTGCTGGGCGTGGCCGAACTGGCCTCCGGGGCGCTGCTGCTGCTGGCGCTGGGCGTGGCCGCGGCGCTGACCGCCGCGCTCGCCGCCCTAGGATTCAGCCTGCCATGGCAACTGCTCGGAATGGGCATATCCTCGGGGCTGCTGGTCCCCGTCGCAGTGTGGGTTCTGCGCCCCAGGTTTTCCCCCGCGGGGGTGGCTTACGGCACCACCGGTACCGGCGTGGAACAAGGCCAGACCTATCGCGTCATCGAGCGTGACTTCGACGGTGCCAGCGGCATCAAGATCAACGGCGATTTCTATCGGATTCGTCTCGCCGCGACCGACGAGGCCGACCTTCCGGCGGATACTCTCGTAACCTTCAAGGAATTCGATGGCACCACCGCCATCGTCTCACTCGCCTCCACTACCTCCAAGGAGCAGTAATCATGGATCTCCCCGTCAGCCCCGGCCTGATTCTCAGCCTGATCATCGTTGTCATCGGTATCCTGATCATCGTCAAGGGATTGGTGGTCGTTCGCCAATCGGAAGTCATGGTCATCGAGCGCCTGGGGTCGTTCAATCGACTCCTCGAAAGCGGCATCAACATCATCATTCCCTTCATCGAGCAACCCCGCGCCATCACCATGATCCGCTACCGCAAGATGGGCGACGACTACCATGCCATCACCAGCGACGAGACGCGGATCGATCGTCGCGAGACCGTCATGGACTTCCCCGGCCAACCCGTGGTGACCACCGACAACGTCACGGTGACGATCAACGGGGCCCTCTACTACCAGGTCATCGATCCCAAGCGCGCGGTCTATGAAGTGGAAAACATGAGCCAGGCCGTGGAGGTATTGGCCAAGACCACCCTGCGCTCGGTGGTCGGCAAGATGGAGCTCGACAAGCTGTTCGAGTCACGCTCGGAGGTCAATAACGAGATCCAGGCCGCCATGGAGGAGCCTGCCTCCAAATGGGGAGTGAAGATTTCCCGGGTCGAGGTGCAGGACATCGCCATGCCCGAGGAAGTCGAATCCGCCATGCGTCTGCAGATGGCCGCCGAACGCAAGCGCCGGGCCACCGTGACCGAGGCCGAAGGCGAAAAGTCCGCGGCCATCGCCATGGCTCAGGGGCAGCGGGAGTCGGCGATCCTCAATGCCGAAGGCGACAAGGAATCCGCCATCCTGCGCGCCCAGGGCGAGCAGGAATCGATCAAGCTGGTGCTCAATGCCCTCGGCGACAGCGAGGACAACAAGCAGACGGTGGTGGGTTACCTGCTGGGCCAAAGCTATATCAAGGGGCTTCCCAACATGGCGAAGGAAGGCGAGCGGGTCTTCGTTCCCTACGAGTCCTCCGCCCTGCTCGGTTCCATGGGCATGTTCCGCGAACTCGCCGGTTCACCGGAGGATGCCGTCAGCACTCACCTGCAGTCCCGCGGTAACCGGGAAGGCCTGCGCAGCGGCATGGTCGGCGGCGCCAGTAGCGGCAGCTGATACGTCACTCGCCAAGCCCCGTCACCGCACGGCGAAGCGCGCCAACTGCATTTCCCGCAGACGACTCAGGGTGCGGCGAAAGGGAAAGGCCAGGTGCCCGGCCGGATAGAGCTCTTCCATGGGTACCCTGGCTTCGACATGCAGTGGTACACCACGGTCGTAGCATTCATCGACCAGGGCGATGAAGCGGCGTGCGCCATCGTCGTGTCGGGAGAGCGCCGGCAGCTCGCGGTCGCCGGCCTCGACCCTGGCACCGGCGTCCTCGGTGCCACGCGCGATCCTCGCGGCCACGGGCATTCCGCCAAGGCACGGCACCTCGCCGAGCAGGACGTGACGGAAGCGATCGCACAGGGCGATGAAGTCCAGGGCCGCCAAGGGTCGCTCGCAGAGGGCCGCGTAACGGCACCAGACGACCGACTCGCCGCATGCCTCCACCTCGATCGGCTGATGTCCCAGGATGACAGGCTCGGTCGACGCCGCACGCTCGCCGTTGAGCCGCGCGAAGACGTCCGGCAGCACACTCGCTTCGCCCTCGCCGCGTACCCAGTAGCGTTGCTCCAGCGTCCCCGGATGGCGCCGATGGTCCTGATAGCCGGCCAGGTGCACCACTCGGGTGCTGCGCTCGATGGCCTCGATGGCAGGCAGGAAACGTTCGCGATTGAAGCCGTCGGCATAAAGCCCCGAGGGCGCCTGGTTGGAGGTGGTGACCAGGGTCACGCCCTGCTCGAACAGCTCGCCCAGCAAGCGGCCCAGCAGCATGGCATCGGCGATATCGGTGACGAACAACTCATCGAGGCACAGCACGCGCGCCTCGCTGCTCAACTCGACGGCCAGCTGCTGCAGCGGGTCGGCGGTGCCCGTCAACTGAAACTGACGCCGGTGGACCCAGCGCATGAAGTGATGGAAATGCTGGCGTATCGACGACACCTCCAGGCCGCGCTGAAAGGCATCCATCAGCCAGGTCTTGCCGCGCCCCACCGTGCCCCACAGGTAGACGCCGGGGACGCGGGCGTCTCCACGCTGCAAGGCCTGGTGGGTCCATTCGAGCACTTCGACGGCCTGCCACTGGGCATCGTCCGCAACGAAGCCATCCGCCAGGGCGCATCGATAAGCGACCAGCGGCGATGTCATGCGTCGGCGCCGCGCCACTTCTGGATCAGCGTCACCGCCCCCAGCACCAGGGCGCCGGCCACCAATCCAACCAACAGGTTGAGCAACATCGGACCGAGGCCGTGCACGATGGCATCGAGCCCCGGCATGGCCAGCTCGACCTCGCTCATATCCCGGGCCAGGTGATGCAGGGCGGGAACGCCGTGATTCAGGATACCGCCACCGACCAGGAACATCGCCAGAGTACCGACCACCGATAGCAGTTTCATGAGATAGGGCGCGCCATTGACCAGGCCACGCCCGATGACGGCCAGGCTTCCGCCTCGTTCATCGAGGTAGAAGCCCAGGTCGTCCAGCTTGACGATGCCCGCGACCAGGCCATAGACCCCGACCGTCATCAGCAGGCCGATGCCGATCAGAACGACGATCTGCTGGCCCAGGGCCGCACCGGTGACCGTGCCCAGGGCGATGACGATGATCTCGGCAGAAAGGATGAAGTCGGTACGCACGGCACCCTTGATTCTTTTGCGTTCGAAGGTGCGCATGTCGACCTCGCCCGAGGCCAGCGCCTGGGCCCGCTCGGCATGTTCCGCCTTGTCGTCCTCGCCATGCAGGAACTTGTGCGCCAGCTTCTCGGCGCCCTCGAAGCACAGAAAGGCACCGCCCAGCATCAGCAGCACCGTCACCAGCCAGGGCATGAAGGCGCTGATCAGCAAGGCAGCGGGAATCAGTATCGCCTTGTTGAGCAAGGAGCCCCTGGCGACCGACCAGACCACCGGCAACTCCCGAGAGGCTCGCACGCCGGTGACCTGCTCGGCATTGAGGGCCAGGTCATCCCCCAGCAGGCCTGCGGTCTTCTTGGCCGCCACCTTGGTCATCACCGAAACATCGTCGAGGATGGTGGCGATATCGTCGATCAGTGTCAGCAGACTGGCTCCGGCCACGAGGACCTCCTGTCGCAATGGTGGACGTGTGGCCCCAGCATAACCGCAGACACCGCCCGCGCCGAGCATGAATAGACCCGCATAAACGAAAAAGCCCCGCCGTGTGGCGGGGCAAGGAGGGCATTACCGGTTCATGCCATCTGAAACGGGTAGACACTGCCGATACGCAGGATACGCGTCAGCTCGTCCAGGGCGGCGAGGGTTTCCTCGGCGAGTTGCGGGTCGGCCAGGTCAGCGGGGGCCAAGCGGTCCCGGTAGTGGCGCTCGACCCAGGCGGTCAACTCGCCATGCAGGGCCTCGTCGAGCAGCACGCGCCCGGAGAGTGTGGCGCGCTCCTCGGCCGAGAGCGCCACGCGCAGGCGCAGGCATGCTGGACCACCGCCGTTGCGCATGCTCTGCTTGACGTCCTTGACCACCACCTCGCCGATCGGATTGTTGCCGGCCAGCAGGTGATCCTGAATGCAGCGCCACACCGCCTCGCGCTCCTGGCACTCGCCGGGTACCACCAGTGTCATGCTGCCGTCAGGATTGCTGAGCAATTGAGAGTTGAACAGGTACGAGGCCACGGCATCGTCGAGGCTGACCGCCTCGCGCGGCACCCGCACCGGAATTAACGGCTCGGGCATGCTGGCACGCAGCGCTTCCAGCGTGCCCTCTTCGTCGCGGAAGGCCATCTCGTGATAGAGCAGCACGGGGCCGTTGCCCACTGCGATGACGTCATTGTGGAAGACGCCGGCATCGATGGCCTCGGGATGCTGCTGGGCGAACACCGTCTGCGCCTCATTGAGACCATGCTGACGCGCCACCGCCTGGCTGGCCTCCAGGGTCTGCCGCGCCGGATAGCGACGCGGTTCGACGCCATCGCCACCGAAGGCCTGGCGTCCATAGACGTAGAGATGCACCCCGGCCTCGCCATGTGAAGCACACAGCCGGGTGTGGTTGGCCGCACCCTCGTCGGCGAAGGCCGGCGTGGCGGGCAGCGCCGGATGGTGCGCGAAACGTGCCTCGTCGGCGAAGATCGACGCCAGAACCCGACCGGTGGTGTCCGGTTCCAGATAGCGATGGAAGCTCGACTGCAGGTTGGCCGGGGTGAAATGAACGCGGCCGTCGGCGGCATCGACGCTTGGTGTCACCGTGGCCGCATTGGCGGTCCACATGCTGGAGGCCGAACACACCGCGCGCAGCAGCTGCGGCGCCTCGCGGGCGGCCCGGGACAGCACCCGGGCATTGTCGCCGTCGAATCCCAGGGCGCGCAGGGCACCCAGGTCCGGGCGCTGCTGGGGCGGCAGAACGCCTTGGGCGTAGCCGGCCTCCATCAGCGACTTCATCTTTTCGAGCCCCTGGAGGGCCGCTTCGCGCGGATTGGCGACCAGCCCCTCATGGGTCATCGAGGCGACATTGCCATGCGCCAGCCCCGAGTAGTTGTGCGTCGGCCCCACCAGACCGTCGAAGTTCACCTCGCGAACGTCGAGCCCCGCTTGCCGTTCATCGGTCATAGGCTCACCCCCGGCGGCAGTTGATCGGGCAGCTGCAGGTCCTCGGTCTCCATGGAAGCCACCGGATAGGCGCAGTAATCGGCGGCGTAATAGGCGCTCGGGCGATGGTTACCGCTGTCGCCCACCCCGCCGAAGGGAGCGTCGCCGGAAGCGCCGGTGGTCTGGCGATTCCAGTTGACGATGCCGGCGCGAATGCGCAGCAGGAAGTCGTCCCAGTCGGCCCGCTCGCCGCCGATCAGCCCGGCGGAGAGGCCGTAGCGCGTATCATTGGCCAGCCGCAGCGCCTCGTCCCAGTCGTCATAGCGATAGACCTTGAGCAGCGGACCGAAGTGTTCCTCGTCGGGCACCTCCAGGCCGGTGACATCGACCAGGGCGGGCGACAGCAGGCTGGTGCCCTCCTCCAGGCGCGCCATGCGCGACAGCACCGTTCCGCCGCGCTCCTCGAGATCGGCCTGGGCAGCGAGCAGCCCGTCGGCCGCTTCCAGGGTCGCCAGGCCGCCATAGAAGCCGGCCGGCTCGGCGAACTGGCCGGCCACCCTCAGCTTGGCGATGGCTTCGCTCAGGGCTTCCAGCAGCCGATCGCCCACCGGTCCGCGCGGCACGATCAAGCGGCGTGCGCAGGTGCAGCGCTGGCCACCGGACAGGAAGGCCGACTGCAGGATGGTCAGTACGGCCGCCTCCTGGTTGGGCACGTCCTTGACCACCAACGGATTGTTGCCGCCGAGCTCCAGGGCCAGGATCTTGCCCAGCTGCTCGGAGAACTGGCGCTGGAGCAGACCGCCGACCTTGGCGCTGCCGGTGAACAGCAGGCCATCGATGCCCGGATGCCGGGACAACGCCTGCCCCACCGGCGCCGCCCCCTGCACCAGGTTGATGACGCCATCCGGCAGACCGGCCTCGCGCCAGCACTGCAGGGTCAGATCGGCGGTCAGCGGCGTCTGCTCGCTGGGCTTGAAGACCACGCTGTTGCCGGCCAGCAACGCCGGCACGATATGCCCGTTGGGCAGGTGCCCCGGGAAATTGTAGGGGCCGAACACCGCCATCACGCCATGCGGACGATGGCGCAGCACCGCCCGGGCATCGCCCAGATCACGCTCGCGCTCGCCGGCACGCTCCTGCTGGGCGCGAATCGAGATCGCCACCTTGCCGATCATGGCGCCAACCTCGGTGCGCGCTTCCCACAACGGCTTGCCGGTCTCATGGGCAATGGCCGTGGCCAGCGCTTCGCGATGGGTTTCCAGCACTTCGCGGAAACGCTCCACCAGGGCCTTGCGCTGTTCCAGGGGCGTGCGCGCCCAGGCCGGCATGGCAGCGCGGGCGGCCTCCACGGCGGCCCCCACCTGGGCCTCGCTGGCGGCGCCACCGGACCACAGCGCCTCGCCGCCAACGGGATCATGCTTGGCGAATTCTTCGGCCTCGCCGGACTGCCAATGGCCGCCGATCAGTAGCTGTTGCGTCGCCTTCATCATGTCTCCTCGTCGGTATCCAGAATGCGCAGGGTGTCGCCCGCGCCGACCTCGAGTCGCTCGGCCTCGGCCTCGCTCAGGGTCAGCACGCCTTCATCGTCGGGACCACGTCCCACCCAGGCCGCGCGGAAGTCGGCCATTACGGTGTTGGAGGCCAACCAGCGCGGACGCGGTGTCTGCTCCAGCTCACCGGCCTTGACCTCGACCCGGCAGGTCCGCGACAGGCGCACGCCGCGCACGTCGTCGATATAGGCTTCCACGGTGGGACCGCCATCGAAGATGTCGATGAAGCCTTCCCAGCGCAGTCCCTCCTTCTTGAGCATCGCCAGCGCCGGACGAGTGTGCTCGTGCACCTGGCCGATGCAGGCGCGCGCTTCTTCGGAGAGAAAGGGCGTGTAGATCGGGAACTTGGGCATCAACTCGCCGATGAAGCTCTTCTGGCCCAGCCCGGTGAGCCGGTCGGCCTCGTTGAAATCCATGGGGAAGAAGTGGCTGCCCAGGCACTCCCAGAAGGGACTCCTGCCCGATTCGTCGAACAGGCCGCGCATCTCCGCCAGCACCTTGTCGGGGAAGCCGTCACGGAATTCGGCCATGAACAGCCAGCGCATCATCGACAGCAGCGCGCCATTGCGCTCGTGGCGACGATCGGAACCACGATACTCGGAGCGCAGGAACAGCGAGGCCACTTCGGCGTCGCCGGTGTGATCCGAGCTCAAAAACAGGGTATCGATGGTGCGGTGCAGGTCGAGCTGTACCGAGGAATGCGCCAGGGTGCCGACGCGGTAATGGTAGAAGGGAATCTCGCGTCCCACCTGGCTTTCGATGGCGCAACAGCCGGCGAGACGCCCCTCGACCTCGTCCTCGAGCACGAAGAAGTAAAGGCGCTTGTCTTCCGGCGTCTCGCCATTGAAGGCGCTCACCGCCGAAGCGATCTTGGCGGCCAGGAAGGGCTCGTTATCAGGCAGCGAGGTGAACCCCACCCCCGTTTCGCGGGCCAGTACCCGCAGTTCGTCCAGGTCGGACTCGGCAATCGGTCGGATGCGCATTACAACTCTCCCTCGTCGTAACCCGGATCATGCTCGGCACCGGCGAGCGCCAGCGGCGCGGCAAGCACGGCGCGGCCTTCCTCGACGCCGAGCAGCTCGGCGTGTTCCGGCGACAGCATCAGCTGGCCAGTGGGCGACAGGGCATAGCGCGCCACCACACAACGAAAATCGCCGAGACGCTGATTGGCGACCATGGCCGGTTCGGCATCCGGCAACGAATGGGCCGGCCGAATGCGCACCGGATGCCAGGCGGCATGGCGGAAGCTCTCGAGCCGCTCGCGCTCACCCTTGATCACCGGCCCGGCATCGAAGATGTCGACATGCCGCGAGCGCAGGAAACCCTCGGCCAGCATCTCGCTCATGGCCGATTCGTGTTCCGGGTGCTCACGCCCCACCGCGGCCCGCGCCTGGGGTGTGAGCAGCGCCTGATAAAGCGGGAACTGCGGCATCACCTCGGCGATGAAGCTCTTCGAGCGCACCCCGGCGATATAGTTGATGTCCTGGAAGTCGCGGACGAAGAAATGCCGCCCCACGCTGTTCCAGAACGGCGACTGCTGCTCGTCGTCCAGATAGCCGGGGAAGGCCATCGCCAGGATCTCGGCGAAACGTTCCGGGTACTGGGCAATGAACATCAGCCGAGCGCGGCGCAGCAGGCTCTCGGCGCTGGTGCCCCGATAATGCGCGTCGAGCGAATAGGCGCACAGCAGGCTCGCTTCGGAGACCTCGTGGGAGAGCGATAGGGTCTGTACCTCGCGGCGCACGTCGAGCTGCTGCGAGGCGTGGATCAGCGTCTCCTGACGATAGGTGTAGTAGGCCTCCCGGGCGCCGGCCTGGGCGCGGATGGTGGCGGTGCCTACCGCCTCGCCCCGCTCCAGGTCCTCGAGCACGAAGGTATAGTGCTCGTCGCCGGGAAACTCCACCTCGGCCTCGAAGGCCCGTTGGGAGCGCGCCAGACGCTCCTCCAGTCGGTCGCGGTGCGCCGGCAGGTTGGTCAGGCGCGGCGTGGCGCTGCCCGCCAACCGCTCCAGGGCCGGCAGATCCGCCGGCCGGGCGGGACGTACCACCAGCATGTCATGGCCTCCACGTGATTCGGCTTCCGGCATGGCGGGGACGCGACTCACTGGTCGGCCACCAGGCGCGCGACGGCACGCTCGAGACGCGCCATGCCCTCGGCGATATCCGCCTCGGGGATCACCAGCGACGGTGCCATGCGCAGCACATTGGGACCGGCCACCAGCGCCATCAGGCCTTCCTCGATGGCCAGCGGCAGGATGTCCTTGGCGCGCCCTTCGTACTCGGGATGCATCTCGGCACCGATCAACAGCCCCATGCCGCGCACTTCCTTGAAGACGCCGTGCTTGCGGTTGATGGCCTCGAGGTGCTCGCGGAACAGGTCATGACGCTTGGCCACGCCCTCCAGCACCTCGGGGGTGTCGATATGCTCGACCGCCGCCAGGGCCACGGCGGACGCCAGGGCGTTGCCCCCGTAGGTCGAGCCATGGGTGCCCAGGCCCAGCGACGGCGCGACGCGGTCGGTGGTCAGCATGGCACCCACCGGGAAGCCGCCGCCGAGCGCCTTGGCGGTGGTCAGGATGTCCGGGGTCACGCCGTACTGCATGTAGGCGTACAGCGAGCCGGTGCGGCCCACGCCGGTCTGTACCTCGTCGAAGATCAGCAAGGCGTCGTTGGCATCGCAGAGTTCGCGCAGGCCCTTGAGGAACTCGGGATCGGCGGGAACGATGCCGCCCTCGCCCTGCATCGGCTCGACCATCACCGCGCAGGTGTCGGCGTCGATCAGCTCGCGCACGCTTTCCAGGTCGTTGTACTCGCCGTGCACGATGCCGCCCGGCACCGGCCCGAAGCCCTGGGAATACTTCGGCTGGCCGCCGACGCTGACGGTGAAGAAGGTCCGGCCATGGAAGGACTTGCCGAAGGAAACGATGCGGTTCTTGCGCTCGCCGTGATTGTCGTAGGCCCAGCGACGCGCCAGCTTGAGCGCGGCTTCATTGGCCTCGCCACCGGAATTGCACAGATAGACCTTGTCGGCGAAGGTGCGCTCGACCAGGCTGCGCGCCAGCTTCAGGGCCGGCTCGTTGGTATAGACATTGGCCAGGTGCCACAGCTTGTCGGCCTGGTCCTTGAGGGCATCGACCAGCACCGGGTGGCAATGACCCAGCGCGTTCACCGCGATCCCCCCGGCGAAATCGATGTACTCCTTGCCCTGCTGATCCCACAGGCGGCTGCCCTCGCCACGCACCGGGATGGTTTTCTGGGGCGCATAGTTGGGCACCATGTACTGGTCGAAATCGCTGCGGGTCGGGGTCTGGGTCATGTCACGCTCCTTTTGCTCGAGAAGACTCGGAAGGATGGATCATCGTTTTCGAGTCGATGCATTCGAGTATAGGGAGCGCAAACCGAAGCGGCTTTCAGCAATGGGACGGCGAATTGTGAAAGAAGGCAGCGAAGCGGGTCAGGACGAGCCTGACTCCCGGCGCTCGCGCCATGCTCGGGGTGAACCGGTTTCGAAACGGCGCCAGGCACGCCTGAGCTGCCGGTCGTCGCCAAGACCGACTTCTTCGGCAATACGTGCCAGGCTCCAGGGCGTCTCGTCCATCAATTGTCGGGCGAGTTGCAGACGCAAACGCAGCAGGTAATCATGCGGCGACATGCCGGCGACCGCGGGGAAGCGACGTCGCAGGTGACGTTCACTCATTATCGCCGCTCGCGCCATGTCGGCCATTGACCACCTTTCTCCCAGACGAGCGCTCAGGGCATCCTGCAAGCGGTGGATACGCTCGTCGACATGATTGCGCCCTTCCAGCCAACCGGCCAGTTGCGGCTCATGGCCGCTGCGGCGCAGGTAAAGCACCATCTCCCGGGCCACCGCCAGCGTCAGCCGGTGACCGAAGCGTCGCGTCAGCCAGTGCAGCATGGTGTCGATGCCCGTGGAGATCCCGGCGCTGGTGAGGACGGGGCCATCCTCAATGAAGATACAGTCGCCCTGAACACGAGCCCCCGGCGCCAGGGTTTCCAGCTGCGCCAGCAGGGTGTGATGGGTGGTACAGCGACGACCGTCCAGCAGGCCAGCCTCGGCCAACAGCAACGAACCCGAGCAGATCCCCATGACCGTGCGGGCCGCCGGCGCATGCTCGCGCAGCCATTCGACGGCAAGCGGCTGACGGCTCGGATCGATGCCCTGCCGATACTGTCCGGGCACCAGCAGCAGATCCCAGTCCTGCGACGCCCGTGGCAGGGGCTCGATGCCGCTCAGCGCCAGTGGTCCCAGCCAGTCGAGCGTCTCGCTGGGGCCGAAGTAGCGAATCGTCAGGTCCTCGTGCATGCGCTGCGCGCTATGCAGCACTTGCAGCGGCCCCACCAGGTCGAGCGGGACCTGGCCGGGGAGCATCAGCACCCCGACCGTCGGAGACGGCGCCACCTCAAGCGGCATGCGTGCCCCATTCGCTTGCCAGTTCGGCGACATCGACGATGCGGGCAAAGCGCCCTTCCAGCACCAGCTCGGTACGGGCGCGAATGTCCTCGGCGGACCAGGTCCGGCCAAGCCGGGCCATGGGGAAAGTCAGGGTCGCTTCGCTGACGAAGTCCACCTCGAAGCCGAGGTCGGCGGCGATACGCGTGGTGGTTTCGCAGCACTGCTCGGTGCGAATGCCGCTGATGATCAGTCGTTCGATGCCCCGATCGTGCAGCCAGCGCTCCAGTTCGGTGTCGGTGAAGGCATTGTGGGCTCGTTTGTGGAAGGTCGCCGCCGACGGCTCGTCGAACCCTTCGAGCGGACGAATCAGGCCATGCTCGGGATCGAAGGGCGTCGCACTGCCGGGCTCCTCGTGGTAGATGCGTACCAGGGGAATTCCAGCTTGTCGGGCCAGCGCCAGCAAGGCGTGTTGCCGCTCGCGCCAGGGGGCAGCCAGCGCCTCGTCCCAGTAGTCACGCGCCGGGAAGGAAGCTTGAACGTCGATCATCAGTAGTGCGGTGTTCATGGGCATGGTCTCCGCCAAGGAGCAATGGATGGTCATGCCAGCATAGCGCCGCCCCTTCGCGGAACTGAGGCCATAAGCGGCTCATCAGCGGACATTTTCGGCCATGATCACCGAGTGCGGACACTTTTCGTCGAGCCTCTAGCCCAGGCGCTCCTCGCGGGGCGTCATGCCGAAGTGATTGCGATAGGCGGTGGAGAAATGAGCCGCCGAGGAAAAGCCGGTCTGCAGAGCGATCTCGCCGGCGGGACGATCGCTTTCGCGCAACAGGCGGCGGGCCTGTTGCAGGCGCAGGTTGAGGTAATAGCGGCTGGGCACGGCCTGGAGATACTTCTTGAACAGCCGCTCGAGCTGGCGGCGCGAGATGCCGAGGTGCTCGGCCAGTTCGTGGGTCGTCAGGGGTTCCTCGATGTTCGACTCCATCAGCGCCACCGCGTCCACCAGGCTCTGGGGAGCGTGACCGAGCCGCGTGCGCAACGGTACTTGCTGGGGCTCGTCGCCCATGCGAATGCGCTCGAGCACGAAATGCTCGGAGATACGCTCGGCCAGCTCGTCACCGTGGTGGCTGCCGACCAGGGTCATCATCATGTCCATGGCGGCGGTGCCGCCTCCGCAGGTCAGCCGGTCGCGGTCGATCTCGAACAGCTGCTGGGACAAGCGGACCCTGGGATAGTCCCGGGCGAAGGCCTCGAAGCGCGGCCAGGGCAAGGTGGCACGATAGCCATCCAGCACCCCGGTTCGCGCCAGCAACTCGGTACCGCCGCCGATACCGCCCAGCACCACCCGGGCGGCGGCCAGCCGCTGCAACCAGTCGAGCAGTGTCCGGGGAACGCTGCCCGCCAGCGGGCCCGGCGCGCACACCAGCAGCAAGTCCAGCGACGTCCCCGACTCGCCGGCCGCGGCCTGGGGCAGCAAGGCCTGACCGGAAGCACTGGCGACCGGCCGCTCATCGACGGCGAAGGTCGACAGGCGATACAGCGTGCGCCCGGCCAGGCGGTTGGCCACGTGCAAAGGCTCGGTGGCACAGGCCTGGGCCAGCATCGAGAACCCGGGCAGCACCACCATCCCCACGTCTCGGGTCAGGCCGTAGGAAGGCGACCCGCCCCTGCCATCAGCCCCCATCATCGACGTTGCGCAGGGTATCGATGAAAGCGTTGGACCGGGAGATCAAGCCAGCCATGGTGGAGCCGCGGCAGGACTCGAGATTTCATGCGGCATCTCTCAGAGTTCGACGACATCGAAGTTCGCCACCGGATCGACGTCGGCCTCGTAGTCCACGTCGTCCCGCTCGAAGCCGAAGAGCTTCAGGAAGTCGTGCTTGTAGCCGGCGTAGTCGGTGATCTCGAACAGGTTATCGGTGGTGACCTCCGCCCACAGCGCCTTGCAGGCCTGCTGGATATCGTCGCGCAGCTCCCAGTCATCGAGGCGCAGGCGCCCCGCATCATCGGTCTCGGCCTCGCCACCGTAGAGGCGCTCGCCGAACAGGCGATTGAGCTGGTCGATGGTGCCTTCGTGGAGCCCCTGTTCCTTCATCACCTTGTAGACCATGGCGATATACAGCGGCATCACCGGAATCGCCGCGCTGGCCTGGGTGACCACGGACTTGAGCACCGCCACGTTGGCACCACCGCCCTGCTGGCCGAGACGCTTGTCGATCTCGCCGGCAGCACGGTCGAGATCTTCCTTGGCGCGCCCCAGGGCGCCATGCCAGTAGATTGGCCAGGTGATCTCGGTACCGATGTAGCTGAAGGCCACGGACCTGGCCCCCGGCGCCAGCACACCGGCGCGATCCAGGGCATCGATCCACAGTTCCCAGTCCTCGCCACCCATCACATCGATGGTATCGGCGATCTCCTGCTCGGTGGCCGGCTCGACCTCGGCCTCGATGATGGCGTCCTTGTTGGTGTCGATGGCAGTGGCACGGTAGGTCTCGCCGATCGGCTTGAGGCTGGAGCGCTTGACCTCGCCGCTGTCGGGCAGCTTGCGCACCGGGGACGCCAGGGAATAGACCACCAGGTCGACCTGGCCGAGATCCTGCTTGATCAGCTCGATGGCCTTCTCGCGCGCTTCGTGGGAGAAGGCATCACCGTTGATGGACTTGCTGTAGAGGCCTTCGGCCTTGGCGAACTTGTCGAAAGCCGCTGAGTTGTACCAGCCGGCGGTGCCGGGCTTCTTCTCAGTGCCCGGCTTCTCGAAGAACACGCCCAGGGTATCGGCACCGTAGCCGAAGGCCGCGGTGACGCGTGCCGCCAGGCCGTAACCGCTGGAGGCACCGACCACCAGCACTTTCTTGGGGCCAGCGTTCTTGTCCAGTCCTCGCGTCCGGGTCGCCTCGATCTGCTCGAGCACGTTCTTCTCGCAACCGACGGGATGGGTGGTGGTGCAGATGAAACCGCGTACCTTGGGCTTGATGATCACGACAGACCTCTTCGTTGGATATCAGGGAGCCGCGCGGCGGCGTCCGGAACATTGTGTTGCAATGGCGACATTCTAGCGACACTGGGCGTCACTGTCCGCCCTCATCGGCTCGCGGGAGGGGAACCGGCCCGGACATTGTTGAGTGCGGCCGCAGGCTGGGGCAGCATGAGCGTGATCCCGATGTCCGAAAACGAGCAGGAGACCGCCAATGGATGCCCAGACCCTCGTCGACGAGCGTGGCGAATTATGGCTGGCGCTGGCGCCTCTGTGGCTGGAACGGGAACCCAAGGAGACCGACTACGCACGCATGGTCGAGGTCATCCAGCGTCATGATCTCAGCGTGCAGGAGCTGGAATGGGTCTTCCGACTGGAGCTGGCGCCGGTGCTCTCCCGCCAGCAGATGTCCGTGGCCAGCGAATGGCGCCACTTCGACGATCACAAGCTGATGCGTCTGCTGGTGGCCCACAACCTGCGACTCAAGGGCTGGCGACGCAAGACCTGGGCCCTGTTCTCGGGCCTGACCACCATCATGGCCCGCCACCGCTGGAACGAGCTGATGGAACGGGTATTGATCGCGCGGGGCGAGACCCTGTCGTGATGGCGAGCCGCGTCACCCCCAGGGTTCGTCCAGAATGGACTCCAGCGCCTCGTTGAGCTCCCTGATCCCCGCCCGTGGCGGGAAGCGACGCACGACGCGGCCATCCCGGGCCACCAGGAACTTGGTGAAATTCCACTTGATGGCCTTCGTCCCCAGGACTCCCGGCGCCTCGCGCTTGAGCTCGACGAACAAGGGATGAGCGTGGCGCCCGTTGACCCGCACCTTTTCCATCAGCGGAAAGGTCACGCTATAGGTCTGTTCACCAAACGAGCAGAATCCGGCCGCCGACTCGGGAGATTGCCGTCCGAACTGATTGCAGGGGAACGCCAGTATGGTGAAGCCGCGGTCGCGGTGACGCCGATAGAGACGCTCGAGTTCGCCGAGCTGGGACGTGAAGCCACAGCGGCTGGCCACATTGACGATCAGGAGCACCTGGCCGCGCAGGGCGCGGAGGTTGAAGGGCTCGCCGCCATGGGTGCGGCAATCGTGGTCATGGATGCTCATGGCTCGGGCTCGCTGTCTGTTCCTTCAAGATGCCACGCCGGCTCCCTCGGCGCCAGTCCCGCGCCGAAGACTCACCTGGAGACCGCAACGAGTGAGCCGTCGTGGATGAGCGTCTCCACCACCTGACGCGTGTCCGGTGTGACATCCTCGAGCGCCAGGGCCTGCTCGGGAGGCAGCCAGAAGGCCTCGGCGACTTCCTCCGCCTGCAGGACCAGGGGGCCATCGTAGTCGACCAGATAGGCACTACCGAAGATGTGGTTGCCATTCCGCGCATGAACGAACTCCAGCACATGGCGCAGGGGCACCCCGACGATCCCGAGTTCCTCGGCCAATTCGCGTCTCGCCGCCACATGCACCGCCTCGCCGGCACCGACCACGCCACCGGCAGCCAGATCAATGCCGCCGGGGAAGACCTCCTTGTACAGAGTGCGTCGCTGCACGCACAACTCGCCCCGTGCATTGCGCACCACGATGTAGGTGGCGCGGTGCCAGAAGCAATAGCGCCGCATGGTCGCGCGCGGGGCGCTGCCGCAGGGACGATTGCGCGCATCCACCAGTTGGATGCTCTCGTCGGATATGCGCTGGACCGTCGTCGATTCGGACGACACACCGGGCTCGGTGGCCATGGAAACTCCCTGAAGGGAAATAGAATCAGCCTAACGGCTCGCCGTGGGCACGTCACCTCCCCACCGTCACGATCCCGTACGCCGGCGACGGCGTTAGCGCCCTCACCCGGCCCGAGCGCTGCCGAAGGCGTTGACCGGGCACCGAGTGGCGGCCATGCTCACGACAGGCCCAGTCATCGGAGCTTCCCATGCAGGAATATGCGCCGCGTGCCCGACTGGCCACCCATGAGGTGACCAACCAGCCCCCTCCCCCCGAGGATCGCGATCTCCTCGAGGACGACCTGCCGATGCGCGAAGCCTTGGCACGCGAGGCCCCCGACTGGGTAGCCGAACGCCTGGCGCCGCTGGGGCGCGACGTCGGCAGCGAACACGTCCGAGCTCTGGGCGAGGCCGCCAACCGTCACCCGCCCGAACTGCGACTCTTCGACCGCTACGGGCGACGCCTGGATGCCGTCGACTACCACCCGGCCTACCATGAACTGATGCACCTGGCCATGGACCATGGCTGGCACGCGGTTGCCTGGCAGGAGGAAGGTCGCGGCGGGCACCAGGCCCATGTGGCGGCCCTGTACCTGCTCACCCAGGCCGAGCCCGGCTTCTGCTGCCCGGTGACCATGACCCATGCTGCCATGCCGGCGCTGCGCCACTCGCCAAGCCTGCATGAGCGCTGGTCTCCCGGCCTGCTGCACTGGGATTACGACCCCCGGGCGCTGCCCGCCGAACGCAAGACGGCGCTGACCTTCGGCATGGCGATGACCGAGAAACAGGGCGGCAGCGACGTTCGCGCCAACACCACCCAAGCCACTCCCGTCGCCGACGGCTGGCGGTTGAACGGCCACAAGTGGTTCTGCAGCGCGCCCATGTCGGATGCCTTCCTGACCCTGGCGCAAACCGACGATGGCCTAGGCTGTTTCCTGGTGCCTCGCTTCACCCCGGATGGCGAGCGCAACGCCATCGAGCTGCAACGACTCAAGGACAAGTGTGGCAACCGGGCCAATGCCTCGGCGGAAATCGAATACCGCGATACCTGGGCCGAACCGCTGGGTGAACCCGGGCGCGGCGTCGCCACCATCCTTTCGATGGTCCAGCAGACCCGACTGGATGCCGCCACCGCGCCGGTGGCGATGATGCGCCAGGCACTGAGCGAGGCCTGGCGGCACGTTCGAGCCCGACACGCCTTCGGCCGATGCCTGGCCGAACAACCCTTGATGCGTACCCTGCTCGCCGACATGGCCCTGGAAGTCGAGGCCGGCGTCGCCCTGACCCTGCGCACCGCCCGTGCCTTCGACGGCGCCGCCCGGGGCGACGCCCATGAGACCGCCCTGGCCCGCCTGCTGCCGGCACTGGCCAAGTACTGGCACAACAAGCGTGCACCCGCCTTTCTGGCCGAAGCCATGGAATGCCTCGGCGGCATCGGCTATGTGGAGGAATCGCCGCTGGCACGGCTCTATCGCGAAGCGCCGGTGAACTCCATCTGGGAAGGCTCGGGCAACGTCATCTGCCTCGACGTGTTGCGGGTGTTCGGTCGTCATCCCGAAGCGCTGACGGCACTCCGCCAGGAACTCGACGCCGCTCGCGGTGCATCATCGGCGCTGGATACCGCCATGCAGGAGCTCGTCACGCGTCTCGAAGCGCCGCCGGATACTCTGGAGCGGCAGGCACGCTGGCTGACACAGCGCCTGGCTCAATGCCTGCAGGGCGCTCTGCTGCTGCGCCATGCTCCTGCCGAGATCGGCGAGACCTTCTGTCGCTCGCGGTTCATCGATGCCAGTCCCGTCTTCGGAACCTTGCCCGCGGATGCACCCGAAGCGGCGATTCTGAACCGTATCCAGCCCTGAGCTTCCCCGGGGTTTTGCGTGTAGAGTGAGGGGCCGAAGCCCTTTGTCGCGGAGCCACTCATGGAAGACTGGACGCTCAGATGGATGCTGGGACAGGCGGTCAGCCTTGTCGCCCTGGCGCTTTGCGTCGTCGCCTTTGCCAACAAGCGCGACGACCGGCTGTTCGTGATTCTGGTATTTGCCAATGTCGCCTTCGCCGCCCAGTTCGCACTCTTCCAGAGCTGGGTGGCGTCCGGCATCTCCGCGCTGATCGTGCTGCGTATCGCCCTGGCACGCCGCTATCCGCGCCATACCGGCATCATGCTCGCGATGCTGGTCGCCACCCTCGCGATCGCCGCCCTGACCTGGAGCGGACCACGGGATATTCCGGCCCTGGCGGCGGGGCTACTGGGCACCTATGGCATGTTCATGTTGCGTGGCATCGCCATGCGTGTCCTGCTGGCCAGTGCCGCCTTCTGCTGGATCATCAGCAACCTGCTGGCGGGCTCCATCGGCGGCAGCATCGCCGAGACCCTGATCTTCATCACCAATGTGATCACCATGCTGCGCCTCAGGCGTGATGCTCTGCTGCATGGCGCCCCGTGACGCCTTGCCGGATTCAGCCGCCAATAGGCCCAAGGGCAACCCGCAACGCCAGCGCCAACAGCAGCACGCCAGTTGCCCGGTTGATCCAGTGGGCTCGAGCCTGCAGCCAGGGCAACACCCGGGAGTGGGATAACCCGACGGCGACCAGCACATACCAGCCGCCGTCGATGATCATGGCCGTGAACACGATGATCGCACGTGCCGCCAGACTCATGTCCGGCGTCACGAACTGGCTGAGCAGGGCGACGAAGAACAGGATGAGCTTGGGATTGGCGAGCGCCACCAGCATCCCTTCACGTGCCGCCTGCATGCCGGAGGTGGCCATGGCATCAGCGTTGAGCGCTCCCGCTCGCCCGGCACGCAGAGCCTTGATGCCCAGCCAGGCCAGATAGGCCGCCCCAGCCCAGGTGATCACCTGGAACAGCGCCGGGAATCGCACGATCAGCGCCCCGAGTCCCCAGACAGTCAGCAGCGCATAAAACCCCACTCCCAGGGCATGGGACAAGGCCGCCGCCACGCCCGGCGTGCGACCGCCTCCCAGAGTATGGCGCAGTACCAGTGCCAGACTCGGCCCGGGCGACATGGCCCCCATGGCGCAGATAGCCGCCAACGACAGCCAGAGGGAAAGTGGCATGAGCATTCTCCGTGAACATGACCGACAAGGCGTCTCCCGGCCTGTCGGCGAGAACAGATGCGTTGTGAAACGACCGCCTGACGATCGGGAGACGATGACGGTACCGGCCCCCTCGCCTCCTGGGTCTTGCGCAGTTTACAAGGGTAAATGAGCATTTTGATCGGACTCTCGCACGAGAGCGATTTCAACACTGCTTCACCGAGTGCAGGCACTTTTCATACAGACCCTAGCGGTGAAACTGCCCTTCCCGCTCCGGCTGCCAGAGAATGGCATCGACGCGCAGTGACGTCTGTTTCCCGCCGGGCAGCGGCCACTCTTCTATGACATCACCGACATGCAGGCCGAGAAGGGCCGCCCCGACCGGCGCCATGACCGAAACGCCATCTTCGGTAGCATCCAGCGCATGAGGATAGACCAGAGTCTTGACGATCTCACGCTCGCGCGTCAGGTCGGTAAAGCGCACCCGGCTGTTCATGCTGATCACATCCGCCGGGATCTGCTCCGGCTCGAGCACCTCGCCACGCTCCAGTTCCTCCTCCAGGGAAAGCGCCACGGCATCCTCGCCGGCCGCATCAATGAGTCGCTGCAGTCGCTCGGCATCGAGCCGATTGATGATCAAGGGGGGACGCGCCACCATATGAGCCTCCTTGCCAGACATGGCGTACGGGAGTACCAATAAAAACAGCCCTCTAACCGTTAGCAGGAAAAGGGCCGCACTACCGCTACCCTACGCCATCCTCGCGAGGAAGGACAGGATGGCGTGATACTCCGGAAACCGAACACTGGCCCGCTGCCATATGCGGCATGATGAGGCCTGTATAGCTGGCAAGAGCATGACAACGGTCGGGATCTGCTGGGCATTCAAGCCTGATCGTCACCAGCCGCTACGCGCACATGTTCGATGCGGGACTGGACGACATTGCAACGAGGTTGCCGCGTTTGAATGCGACCAAACTGCGACCAAGCACTGAGGGAGAGGTGCTACAAGAAGAAGGGGGTGCTGCTAACCACTTGATGTCAAAGTGGTGCCGGTGGTCGGACTCGAACCGACACACCCGTGAAGGCGGCGGATTTTGAATCCGCTGCGTCTACCAATTCCGCCACACCGGCAACGGCGTTGCATTATACGGAGCCAGCGAAGCAGGTCAATCGCCGTCCTGACTTCGTGGCCAGGAAACGGTATCCTATGCGGCTTGCCGCCGTGCCGGCGGCTCCGTTCTGCTTTATCCTGATCAACCGAGTCACGCCATGCAGCGCGCCGATTTCCATTACGAGCTTCCCGAGGCGCTGATCGCCCGCTACCCCTCCGAGCAGCGCAGCGACTGTCGTCTGCTGTGCGTCGATGGTGCCAGTGGCGCCCTCGACCACCGCCGCTTCCCCGAACTCATCGACAAGCTCGAGCCGGGCGATCTTCTGGTGTTCAACGACACCCGCGTGATTCCGGCACGACTGCACGGACACAAGGCCAGCGGCGGTCGCGTGGAGATGTTGCTGGAGCGTCCGCTGGATGCGCACCGCGGCCTGGCCCACCTGCGTTCCAGCAAATCCCCGAAGATCGGCACCGAGTTGACCTTCGAGGGTGGTATCCAGGCCGTGGTCGAGGGGCGCCGCGAGGCGCTGTTCGAACTGCGCTTTCTCGGCGAGACGCCACTGATCGCACTGCTGGAGCGCCACGGCCACATGCCGTTGCCGCCCTATATCACCCGCGATGATGAACTCTCCGACCGGGAGCGCTATCAGACGGTCTATGCCAGGCGCGATGGCGCCGTGGCCGCCCCCACCGCCGGCCTGCACTTCGATGAGCCGCTGCTGGAACGCCTCGCCGCCAAGGGCGTGGAAAGCGCCTTCGTCACCCTGCACGTGGGTGCCGGCACCTTCCAGCCGGTACGCGTCGACGACATCCGCGAACACGAGATGCACAGCGAGTGGATCGAGGTTTCGGCGTCGGTATGCGAGCAGGTTCGTGCCGCGCGGGCCCGGGGCAATCGTGTCGTCGCCGTGGGCACCACCAGCGTGCGTTGTCTCGAGTCGGCCAGCCTGAAAAGCCCCGATGGCGACATCGCGCCCTATAGCGGCGAGACCGATATCTTCATTTATCCGGGCTATGAATGGCGCGTGGTCGACGCCCTGGTCACCAACTTCCACCTGCCGGAGTCGACCCTGTTGATGCTGGTGTCCTCATTCGCCGGTTACGATACGGTCATGGCGGCGTATCGGGAGGCGGTCCAGGAAGGCTATGCCTTCTTCAGCTATGGCGATGCCATGTTCTTGACCCGTCACAATTCTTCATCCACTAGACACGCTGATGTCGAGACTCCCGATGCGTAACGAATGCTTCATGACCTTCGAGCGCCTGGCCACCGACGGCCGGGCGCGCCGCGGCAGGCTGACCTTCCCCCGGGGAACGGTCGAGACGCCCGCCTTCATGCCGGTCGGGACCTACGGCACCGTCAAGGGCATGACGCCCCAGTCGGTGAAGGAGATCGGCGCCGAGATCATTCTCGGCAACACCTTTCACCTGTGGCTGCGCCCGGGAACCGAGGTCATCGAGGGCCACGGCGACCTGCACGACTTCGCCCAGTGGGACAAGCCGATTCTCACCGACTCCGGTGGCTTCCAGGTCTTCTCGCTCGGCGAGATGCGCAAGATCACCGAGCAAGGCGTGCACTTCCGTTCCCCGGTGGATGGCGCCAAGGTCTTCATGGGCCCCGAGGAATCCATGGCGGTACAGCGTTCGCTGGGCTCCGACATCGTGATGATCTTCGATGAGTGCACGCCCTACCCGGCAAGCTTCGACGAGGCCAAGCGCTCCATGGAAATGTCGTTGCGCTGGGCACAACGCTCGCGCGATGCGCACGGCGACTCGCCCTCGGCGCTGTTCGGCATCATTCAGGGCGGCATGTATCCGGCGCTGCGCGAAGCATCCCTGAAAGGGCTCGACGAGATCGGTTTCGATGGCTATGCCATCGGCGGCCTGTCGGTGGGTGAGCCCAAGGAAAAGATGATCGGAGTGCTGGACTATCTGCCCGAATGGATGCCGGCCGACAAGCCCCGCTACCTGATGGGCGTGGGCAAGCCGGAAGACCTGGTGGAGGGCGTGCGCCGGGGTGTCGACATGTTCGACTGCGTGATGCCGACCCGCAACGCCCGCAACGGCCACCTCTTCACGGCCGAAGGGACCGTCAAGATCCGCAACGCCAGGCACCGCCACGACACCGGGCCGCTGGAGGAAGGATGCGACTGCTACACCTGCCAGCACTTCTCGCGCGCCTATCTGCATCACCTGGATCGCTGCGGTGAAATGCTCGGCTCGATGCTCAATACCATCCACAACCTGCGCCACTATCAGCGCCTGATGGCTGGTTTGCGCGGTGCCATCGAAGCGGGTACATTGGCCAACTTCGTGGAAGGGTTCTACGCGCAGCGCGGTCTGCCGGTACCTCCCGCACCGAATTGACGGTTGGCTGGCCCACAAGGCCCGCCGACGAGCGCCGCTAGGCGCCACTTTGTTTACCACGACTCAGGAGACTGTCGTAAATGCTGGACTTCTTCATTTCCCCGGCCCTGGCCCAGGACGCCGGCGGCGCACCGGGCGGAGGCATCGCCCAGATCGTGATGCTGGTCGGTTTCGTGCTGATTTTCTACTTCCTGCTGTGGCGCCCTCAGGCCAAGCGGGCCAAGCAGCACAAGAAGCTGATTTCCGGCCTTTCCAAGGGCGATGAGATCGTCATCGGCGGCGGCATGCTGGGCCGTATCACCAAGGTCAGCGAAGACAGCGAATTCCTCACCATGGAAATCGCCGAGGGCACCGAGGTCAACGTGCAGAAGAACGCCGTGGCCACCGTCCTGCCCAAGGGCACGCTCAAGTCCATCTAACTGGACACGCTCGCGCCGCCCTGCGGTGCGGGCTGCCCTGCGACCACCGAGGCGGGGCCCGGCCAACCGGCTCCGCCCGGTGCTCGTGATGACGCAACGCCCGTCTCCATCATCAGCAACCTGAGGGCAGGGCCCCCATGCTCAACCGTTACCCCCTGTGGAAGTATCTGCTGATACTCCTCGTCCTCGTCGTCGGCCTGATCTACGCTCTTCCCAACCTCTTCCCCGAGGATCCGGCGGTACAGATCAGCAGTGACCGCGGCGAATTCACCCTCGACGAACGACGGCTCGACCGCCTCGAGGATTCCCTCGATGAAGCGGGCATCGCCACGCAAGCCATCGAGCGCCAGCCCCAGAGCGTCCTGATCCGGCTTCGCCACGCCGACGACCAGATCAGAGCACGTGATCTGCTCGGCGACTCGCTCGGCGAAGACTATGTCGTGGCGCTGAACCAGGCCGAATCCACGCCCGCCTGGCTGGAATCACTGGCCGCCTCGCCCATGACGCTGGGCCTCGACCTGCGCGGCGGCGTGCACTTCCTGCTCGAAGTCGACATGGAAGCCGCCATCACCCAGCGCCTGGAATCGGATGCCAGCGCCATGCGCAACCTCCTGCGCGACGAGCGACTGCGCTATCGCAACACCGAGCTCGGCGAGCGCTCGATCAGCATGGACTTCATGAACGCCGAGGATCGTGACCAGGCTCGGCAACTGATCGCCCCCGAATATCCCGATTTCGACTACAGCAACGTCGAGAAGACGCGTGGCGCCGGCCTGGAGATGACCCTGACCGACACCGCCGTCAACGAGATTCAGGACTATGCGGTCAACCAGAACCTGACCACGCTGCGCAACCGCGTCAACGAGCTGGGCGTGTCCGAGCCGCTGGTGCAACGTCAGGGACCGAATCGCATCGTCGTCGAGCTGCCCGGCGTTCAGGACACCGCCGCCGCCAAGCGCATCATCGGCGCCACGGCCAACCTGGAGTTCCGCCTCGAGGCACGCCCCGACACGCCGGAGTCCGAAACCGAGACCTTCCCGTTCCGCGACAATGAAGCCCGCACCGCGACCCTGATGCGCGACGTGATCATCACCGGCGACCGGGTTTCGAATGCCAATCGCAGCTTCGATGAAAACGGCCGCCCTCAGGTCAACATCAGCCTCGACGGTACCGGCGGCACTCTGATGAACCGTGCCACCCGCACCAACATCGGGCGCAACATGGCGGTGCTGTTCATCGAGCACAATTCCCGCGAGCGCACGGTGATGAAGGACGGCGAGCCCACCACCGTACGTACGCAGGACACCGAACGCGGCATCATCAGCCTGGCCACCATCCAGAGCGCGCTGGGCAACAGCTTCCGCATCACCGGCCTGGAGTCGCCCACCGAGGCGGCCGATCTGGCACTGCTGCTGCGCTCCGGCTCCTTGGCCGCACCGATGTACTTCGCACAGGAACGCACCATCGGGCCAAGCCTCGGCGCCAAGAACGTCGAGCGCGGCATTCTGTCCGTTCAGGTCGGCCTGCTGCTGGTGGTGCTGTTCATGCTGGTGCGCTACCGAGTGTTCGGGGTGTTCGCCAATCTCGCCCTCGGGTTCAACCTGACCCTGCTCGTCGCGGTCATGTCGATGCTCGGCGCCACCCTGACCCTGCCGGGCATCGCCGGTATCGTACTGACGCTGGGGATGGCGGTGGATGCCAATGTGCTGATCTTCGAGCGCATCCGCGAGGAACTGCGTAACGGGCTCTCGGTCCAGCAAGCCATTCACGCCGGTTACGAGCGCGCCTTCTCGTCGATCGTCGACGCCAACATCACCACCCTGCTGGTGGCGTTGATCCTGTTCTCGATCGGCACCGGGCCGGTCAAGGGCTTCGCCGTGACGCTGTCACTGGGCATTTTGACCTCGCTGTTCACCGCACTGATGGTGACCCGCGCCATGGTCAATCTGTGCTACGGCGGCAAGCCGGTCAAGAAGCTCTGGATATAAGAGGTGGTCATGCAATCCCTCATCAATCGACAATTCGACTTCATGGGCAAGCGCCGCTATGCCTTCATCTTCTCGGTGGCAACGCTGCTGATATCGTTGGTCGCGATACTGGTCCAGGGGCTCAACCTGGGGCTCGATTTCACCGGCGGCACCCTGGTCGAAGTCCGTTACGCCACGGCCCCGGCTCTCAGCATGGTGCGCGAAACCCTCGAGGCCGCCGGCTTCAAGGACGTGGCGGTGCAGACCTTCGGCGCCTCCACCGAGGTGCTGATTCGCCTCCAGCAAGCCTTCGATGCCGATGTCGGCAACCAGGTCGTCGACCTGCTCCGCCAGGGTGGCAACAACGTGGACCTGGTACGTGCCGAGTTCGTCGGCGCCCAGGTCGGCGATCAGCTGCGCGACCAGAGCGGCATGGGCATGCTGGTGGCGCTGGGCGTCGTCGTGCTCTACGTGGCCTTTCGCTTCCAGTACAAGTTCGCCCTCGGCGCCCTGCTGGCCCTGGGCCACGATGTCCTCATCGTGCTGGGCATCTTTGCGCTGTTCGGCTTCGAGTTCGACCTGACGGTACTGGCGGCGGTGCTCGCGGTGATCGGTTATTCGCTCAACGACACCATCGTGGTCTACGACCGCATCCGCGAGAACATCCGCAAGTCACGCATCGACGACATGCCCGCCATCTTCAACGAAGCCATCAACCAGACCCTGTCGCGGACACTCGCGACATCCGGCACCACCCTGCTGGTAGTGCTGGCCCTGATGATTCTTGGCGGCGACATGATCCACTACTTCGCCGTGGCACTGTTCATCGGCATAGCGGTCGGGACCTTCTCGTCCATCTATGTCTCCGCCGCCCTGCTGCTGCCGCTCAAGCTGCAACGCGCGGACCTGATGCCGGCGAAGAAGGAAGACGCGGAAGCCGAAGAAGAACTGCCCTGATCGGTCGCACGAAGACGGCCCGATCAAAAAAAGCGCCACCTGGCATGCCAGGTGGCGCTTTTTCATCTAGCGGCATCGACGGTGTATCGCTTCAGGCATCACCGCCTGCTCACCGCTCTATGCGACGCCTTGCGCGTCGGGACGAAAGACCTCACGGGCATGGTGGTACAGCACACCGGCATAGCCATTGCGCTGCATCACCTTGAGAATCTTGGCGGGGTTCTCGTCATCGAGGGCGCGACGCAGCTTGTCCCGCTGTTCGTCATCGAGGGCCTCGTGCCAATGGTACGGCTCGCCATTCGCGCTGGCCGCTTCGGCGCGGCGCATCAAGTCCATCTCGACGCGTCCACCGTAGCGGTACAAGAGATCATAGCCTTCCTGAAGATGCAGGGCGGGCACATCGCAGGGCTTCTCAAGGCTTTCCAGCACGTTGTAGTAGTAATAGCTGAGCGGTTGCATCGTCACTCCTCTCGCGGGTGGTGTTCATGATCCGGCGAGGCCGGGGGACATGAAACCGATGGCCGGACAGGCCACCGGCTACCTTCAACGTACACCGACTCATCGCTCTCGAACAGTCTCGAGAGCGTTACGAGATGTTGCCACGACGACCGGGCGACAAATGGGTCCGTCAGAAATGGGGCTTGAGCTGCTTCACCAGTGCCTTGTACATGCGCGGCCCGGCAGCCATCAGCGGCTGACTGGCCGACACCGACGGCTGGCCGTCCGGCGTTCCCATCAGGGCACCGGACTCCTTGAGCAGCAGTGAGCCGACATGCAGGTCCTGATCCTCGAGCCCGAGGACGAAAGCCGCATCGACACGGCCCGACGCCAGCTCGGCCATATCCAGCAAGCCACTGCCGGAGGCCCGCATCAACTCGACTCGCGGCGCCAGTTGCTGGGTCAGGGTCAGATGGTCAGGCAGCAGCCGGGAGCGCAGCGCGCTCTCGGGCAGGCCCATGGCGATGCGCGCGCCGTCGATCGTGTAATGCTTGGGCACACGAATACGCTTGCCATTGAGCTGGGCACCGCGCCCACGGCTCGCCAGGTATTCGTCATCGCTGAAGGGGCAGATCACCACCGCGTGCTCCGGACGGCCCTTGACCATGCAGACCACCGACAGCGCGAAGTCGGGCGCGGCAACGGTGAGGTTGGAGTATCCATGGACGGGTTCGATGCGCCACAGCATGTCACGGCCTTCGCCCTCGCCTTCGCGATGCGACGTATAGCGGCCGACAACGCCATGTTGCGGATAACCCCGCGCCAGTTGACGCTGGATCAGCGTCTCGGCATTACGGGCAGTATCCTCGAGCAGCTTGTCGAGGCTGTGTTCTTCATGAGCATTTTCGATGCGCTCGCGAATGCGCAGGAATTGCTCGCCGGCACTGCGCGCGGCGCGCAGTGCAAATTGGACCATCGGATGCATGATCGGGCCTTGGGGAGTCTCGGTGATGTTAAAGAACGGGTCGTAAGAAACGAGTCGGCGCGAATCCTAGCAGAAACACGTCGATCTCGCCACGCGGCCCGAAGCCCGAAGCGACATGCTAAACTGGCGGCTTCCCTCATATTCGACAGCTTCCCATTGGACGTCTTCCCATGCTCGAACGTATTCGCATCGTTCTGATCGGCACCAGCCACCCCGGCAACATCGGCGGCACCGCCCGAGCCATGCACAACATGGGGCTCGAGGACCTGGCGCTGGTCGCGCCGCGCTGCGAACCGATCACGGCGGACACCGTCTCGCGCGCCTCCGGCGCCGACGCCCTGGTCCACAACGCCAGAACGGTCGACAACCTGGAAGACGCAGTCGGCGACTGCACCCTGGTGGTGGGTGCCAGCGCCCGCTCGCGCAACCTCCCCTGGCCGATGGTCACGCCACGCGAACTGGGCGAGCGCTTGCCAACCGAACTGGCCTCTCCTCAGGGGCGGGTCGCCCTGGTCTTCGGGCGCGAGGACAGCGGCCTGACCAACACCGAGATGCAGCGCTGTCATGCCCATGTGCACATTCCCACCAACCCGGACTTCAGCTCCCTGAACCTGGCGGCCGCCGTCCAGGTGCTGGCCTACGAGTGCCGCCTGGCCTGCCAGGCCGAGTCGCCCGAGATGCAAGAGCCGGACGCCGCCCCCCTCGCGTCCCATGAGGAACTCGAGCACTACTTCGCGCACCTGGAGCGCACCCTGATCGACATCGGCTTTCACGACCCGGACATGCCCCGTCAGTTGATGGCCCGACTGCGCCGCTTCACCCTGCGGGCTCACCCGGAGCGCATGGAGCTCAATATCCTGCGCGGCATACTCTCCGCCACTCAACGCCAGGTCGAGCACCGTCAGGACGAATGAAGCGCTGCTTGAACCCCGCTCGAGCGGCCCCCAATATGAAAGACAACGACTCGCTCCCCCATCCAAGGATCGCCGCATGTTTCAACGTCTGCGCGAGGACATCAACAGCGTATTCGCCCGTGACCCGGCGGCACGCAACTTCCTGGAAGTGCTGACCAATTATCCGGGTCTGCATGCGCTGCTGCTCCACCGCCTCAGCCATTGGCTCTGGCAACGCAATCTCAAGTGGCTGGCTCGCACCCTCTCGACCCTGGGGCGCTGGCTGACCGGTATCGAAATCCATCCGGGCGCCAGCATCGGCCGACGCTTCTTCATCGACCACGGCATGGGCGTGGTGATCGGTGAAACCGCCTGTGTCGGCGACGACGTCACTCTCTATCAGGGCGTGACCCTGGGAGGCACCAGCTGGAACCACGGCAAGCGCCACCCGACCCTGGGTGACGGCGTGATCGTCGGTGCCGGCGCCAAGATTCTCGGCCCCTTCACCGTGGGCGCCGGCGCCAAGGTCGGCTCCAACGCCGTGATCACCAAGGAAGTACCGGCCGGCGCCACCGTCGTGGGCATTCCCGGCAAGGTGGTGCAACGCAGTGACCCCGACAAGGAAGAGACCCTGCAGGTCGACCCCGAGCGCCGCGAAGCCATGTGCCGCAAGTTCGGCTTCGACGCCTATGGCGTCAGCCAGGACATGCCCGACCCCGTGGCCCGCTCCATGCAGGCGATGCTCGATCACATGCATGCCGTGGACGAGCGCATCGAACGCATGTGCTCCACGCTGCACCAGATCGACGCCAGCTTCCGCGATGGCCAGCTCCCGGAACTGCGTGACGAGGACTTTGCCAACATTCTCGAGGACGTCGACAGCTGCTGCCCGCCTCCCGAGGAGGATACGACCACCCAGAATGCGGAAAACGACGAGCCGCGCCGCGAGAAAGACGCGGTGAGCGACCGTCACGGCAAAGGTTGACCGTTACACTGGGTCTTTACCATAATGGCTCATCCACCCGACGCCCGCATGGGCGTCGGGCCGATCAACGACCACCGACGTCCGTACCGGTGCCGAGGTGAATGCCCCATGCGCCTGACCACCAAGGGACGCTATGCCGTCACCGCCATGCTCGACCTGGCGATGCATGCCGACGAAGGGCCAATCTGCCTCGCCGATATCGCCAAGCGTCAGGAAATCTCGCTTTCCTATCTCGAGCAATTGTTCGCCCGACTGCGTCGCCGCGGCCTGGTGGACAGCGTGCGGGGCCCCGGCGGCGGCTACCTGCTGACCCTGTCGCCGGAAGCCATCTCGGTGGCACAGGTGATCGACGCCGTGGACGAGTCGGTGGATGCCACCCGTTGTGGCGGCATGTCGGACTGCCAGCAGGGCGACACCTGCCTCACCCACCATCTGTGGAACGAGCTGTCCGAACAGATCCACGGTTTTCTCGACGGCGTGACCCTGGGCCAGCTGGCCCGCCGCGACGAGTTCCGGGCCATCGCCACGCGGCAACATCGCGCGGCCGACAACCAGATCCCGGCCTCATCGCCCTGAGCCGACGGCCCGCCCGTCTCCGATTCGCTTTCACCGTTCCGAGCCCATGAGCGCACCCATCTATCTCGATTACGCCGCCACCACTCCCGTCGACCCCAGGGTCGCCGAGGTCATGAGCCGTCACCTCACGCTCGACGGCGTCTTCGCCAATCCCGCCTCGCGCAGCCACATGCCCGGCTGGCAGGCCGAACAGGCCGTCGAGAGCGCACGGCGCCAGGTCGCCGACCTGATCGGCGCCGATCCCCGCGAAATCGTCTGGACCAGCGGCGCCACCGAGGCCGACAACCTGGCGCTGACCGGCATCATGCGTGCCAATCGCGAGAAGGGCCGTCACCTGGTGACCTCGACCATCGAGCACAAGGCGGTGATCGACACGGCCCTGGCGCTGGAACGCGAAGGCTTCGAGGTGTCCTGGCTGACACCCGGCGAGGACGGCCGTATCGCCCCCTCGGCACTACGCGCTGCCCTGCGCGACGACACCGTGCTGGTCTCGCTGATGGCGGTGAACAACGAACTGGGCACGATCAACGACCTGGCCGACCTGGCCGAAGTGGCCCATGCCGGCGGCGCACTCTTCCACGTCGATGCCGCCCAGGCGGTAGGCCGCCTGCCGCTGGACGTGAAGCAAAGCGGCATCGATCTGATGTCGCTCTCCGGCCACAAGGCCTATGGCCCCAAGGGCATCGGTGCACTCTACGTGAAGCGTGATCCGGACATCCGCGTGGAGCCGTTGATCCACGGCGGCGGACACGAACGAGGCATGCGCTCGGGCACGCTGCCGACCCATCAGATCGCCGGCATGGGCGAAGCCTTCGCCATCGCCGGGCGCGAGGGCGAGGCCGACCAGGCACGCATCCAGGCACTCCGCGACCGCCTGCTAGCCGGGCTCGACGACCTCGACGGCATCCAGCTCAACGGCACCGGCGAAGTCTCGGTGCCCAACATTCTCAACCTGGCCTTCACCGGGGTCGACGGCGAGTCGCTGCTGATGGCACTGCGCAATATCGCCGTGTCCACCGGCTCGGCATGCAACTCTGCCAGCGTCGAGCCATCCTATGTATTGAAGGAGATCGGCGTTCCCCGACCGCTGGCGCTGGCCTCGTTGCGTTTCAGTCTCGGCCGTTTCACCACCGAGGACGACATCGACCGCACCATCGACACCCTGAGGCATGCCCTGACCGGGCTACGCCGCTAGGAGGACGCCTACGGATGGCTGCGCCAGGTCATGCTATGTTGAAATCAGTCTCTCAATGCCCATTTACGCACTTGTAAACGCCGCTTTCGCGGCTGATTTCGCCTTGTCCGACCCGCACTCGCAACATTTGTAGCCCCTTCCAGGAAAGGGCCGAATAAACCGCCAAGCGTTAAGGAGGCCACCATGGCTAACCTTTCCATCACCACCGCCGCAGCCGAGCAGATCAATCGCGTGCTCGACGAGCGCGGACACGGCCTGGGTCTGCGGGTCACCGTCAAGCCCAGCGGCTGCTCGGGCTACAGCTACGTCCTCGACTTCGCCGATGAGGCATCGAACGACGACGTGGCCTTCGAGGAACACGGCGTCAAGGTCTTCGTCGCACCGGATGCCCTGGAAATGCTCGACGGCAGCGAGGTCGACTACGTCTCGGAAGGGCTCAACCGCTTCTTCCGCTTCAACAACCCCAACGTCAAGGACGAGTGCGGCTGCGGCGAAAGCTTCAGCGTCTGAGGCCCACGGAACGCCTTCAATTGTTCAATGCCGTCCAGGGGCGGTATACTCTGCGCCCATTCGGCGCGAGGCGCCGAGCCGCACGAATCACATGCCCAGCGCCGCCCTGGTTTCCCGGGGCGGCGCTGGGTTATCACTGCCCTATACTCAGACTGGAGAGCACGCCACATGGCCACTGAACGTACCCTGTCCATCATCAAGCCCGACGCCGTCGCCAAGAACGTCATCGGCGAGATCGAAAGCCGTTTCGAGAAGGCCGGTCTGAAGATCGTCGCCGCCAAGATGCTGCAGCTCTCCCAGGAGCAGGCCGAAGGCTTCTACGCCGAGCACAAGGAGCGTCCTTTCTTCGGTGACCTGGTCGGCTTCATGACCTCCGGTCCGGTCGTGGTCCAGGTGCTCGAAGGCGAGAACGCCATCGCCGCCAACCGCGACCTGATGGGCGCCACCAACCCCAAGGAAGCCGAGGCCGGCACCATTCGCGCCGACTATGCTCAGTCCATCGACGCCAACGCCGTCCATGGCTCCGACTCTCCGGAGTCCGCGGCGCGCGAAATCGCCTACTTCTTCGAGGAAAGCGAGATCTGCTCGCGCTGAGGAAACGCTGATTCATCGCCGTTCGCGATATCAATCAGTAGTTCCCTGGTGGCAGGTTTCCTGCCGAGCGGGGGCCACACGGCCCCCGCACCTTGCCCCAACGACCCACGATGCCCGCCATGACCGCTGATACCGCCCCACAACGCCCCAACCTGCTCGGCATGACGCGCGAGGAAATGGAGGCTTTCTTCCTTTCCATCGGCGAGAAGAAGTTTCGCGCCGCCCAGGTGATGAAATGGATTCACCAGGAAGGCTGCAGCGACTTCGCGTCCATGACCAACCTGTCCAAGGCCTTGCGGGCGCAGCTCTCCGAGGTCGCCGAGATACGCGGGCCCAGTGTGGTCTACGAAGGCACCTCCAGCGACGGCACCCGCAAGTGGGTACTGGAAGTGGAGGATGGCAGCTACGTCGAAACGGTGCTGATCCCGGCCGACAACGGCAAGCGCCGCACGCTGTGCGTCTCGTCCCAGGTCGGCTGCTCGCTGGATTGCAGTTTCTGCTCCACGGGCAAGCAGGGCTTCCAGCGCAACCTCACCGCCGCCGAGATCATCGGCCAGGTGTGGGTCGCCAGCAACAGCTTCGGGCCGCGCCACGACACGGCCAACCGTCCCGTCACCAATGTGGTGATGATGGGCATGGGCGAGCCGCTGCTGAATTACGACAATGTCGTCCCGGCGATGAAGCTGATGCTCGACGACAACGGCTACAGCCTCTCCAAGCGCCGCGTCACCCTTTCCACATCCGGCGTGGTGCCGATGCTCGACCGCCTCGGCGACGAGCTCGACGTGAGCCTGGCCATCTCGCTGCATGCCGCCAATGACGAGCTGCGCAGCGAACTGGTGCCGCTCAACCGCAAGTACAACATTCGTACCCTGCTCGATGCCTGCCAGCGTTACCTGGCCAAGTGCGACGACACCCGCATGGTCACCATCGAGTACACCCTGATCAAGGACGTCAACGATCAGCAGGAGCATGCCCGCCAGCTCGCCGAGCTGCTGCAGGAGCTGCCCAGCAAGATCAACCTGATTCCGTTCAATCCGTTCCCCCACTCGGGATACGAGACACCATCGCGCAACCAGGTGAAGCGCTTCCAGCAATGGCTCGCCGATCTCGGTTACACGGCGCCGATCCGCTCCACCCGCGGCGACGACATCGACGCCGCCTGCGGCCAGCTGGTGGGCCGCGTCAAGGACCGCACACGACGCCACGAGCGCTACATCCAGTCGATCCAGCTCGACGCCGACTGAGCCGGGTCACGTCTTGACTTCAATCGGGCACGACGCTTTGATGGTCAAGCCTTTTTCACCATCGGCCAGGTGTCGTGCCGCCACGACGCCCCAATCGAGGATGCCATGACGGGTCGCCCGAGTCTCGACGGCTACCGACAGTACCGCATCGCGGCTCTTCTGGCCGGCGCTGTCTGGCTGGGTGGCTGCGCCATGCGTGCCGACCAGCCGCCGCCGGACGCCGACCCTGCCGAGGCCTACACGCGACTCGGCGTGGCCTACCTGGCGCGTGACGACCTTTCGCGTGCTTCGGAGGCCCTCGACCACGCCCTGAAGCTGGCCCCCGATGACGCCGAAGCGCGACAGGCCATGGCCATGGTGCATCACCGCCGCGGCGACGACGCCCTGGCCGAAGAGAACTTCCGTGCGGCGCTGCGTGATGCTCCCGATCTTACCCGGGCACGCAACAACTACGCCGCCTTCCTGTATGATCAGGGACGTATTCGAGAGGCGTGCCAGCAGTTGCAACGCGCGAGCGAGGACACTCACTACACCAACCGGGCTCAATTGCTCGTCAACCTGGGACGTTGCCAACGCGCGACCGGCAACGAAGCGGCGGCGCGAGCCAGCTTCGAACGCGCCTTGCGCATCGATCCCGGTCGGCCCGGCAGTCATCTGCACCTCGCCGAGCTCGATGTCGCGCAAGGGCGACTCGCCAGCGCCGAACGGCACCTGGAACGTTATCGGCGCCAGGCAGGCCAGGATGCGCTATCGGCTCGCCTGGCCGAGGTCATCGCCCGCGCCCGTGACGACCATGATCGGCCGGCAACCTCGCGCGGCACGCCCTGAGCCCAGTTTTCCAATGAAGGATGCCACGCCATGAGCGACACACCCCTCCAGGAACCCGACGCAGTCACGCCCCAGGCCTCGCCTGGCGAGCTGTTGCGTCGGGAGCGGGATGCCCTGGAACTATCGCGCGAGGAGGTCGCCGCGGCCCTCAACCTGCGCCCGGCCGTGATCGATGGCCTGGAGCGCGACAGTTACGAGGAAATACCGATCGCCACCTATCGGCGCGGTTACCTGCGTAGCTACGCCAACCTGCTCGGCCTCGACGAGAATCGAGTGCTGGCGGCCTACAAGGCGCACTTCGGCCAGGACGACGAGCACAAGGTCACCCCCGTGCACGTCGTCAGCAAGCCGCCCTCACGGCTCGGCGCCTGGCTGTTCCGCCTCGCCACCCTGGTCGTCATCGCCGGCCTGATCGGCCTGACGCTGATGTGGTGGCAAAGCCGTGGCGGTAGCCAGCCGCCCGCGCCCGGCGACAACGCCCCGGTTGCGGTCGACGGCCTCGATGGCAGCGCCGCCGTCGCCGAAGATGCCACCCCCGCGCCCGATGGCACCTCGGCCCCCGAGGAGAGCGGCGAAACCGCCGGAGCAGTGAACGCAACCGGCGATGCCGAAGCCCCGACGGACGGCGAGCCGGAGCTGCTGCCGACGACCGACGAGGCATCGGTCGCCGAGACGCCGGAAGCGACGGAAGACGCCTCGACGGCGGAAGACGCAACGGCATCGGTAGACGGCGACGACGCCTCCGCCAACACCGACGAAGCGGACGTCGCCGAGGCCAACCAGGCAACACAGGCCGATCCTCGGGTGCTGAACCTGACCTTCAACGAACAGTCCTGGACCGAGATCTTCGACGCCAACAACCAGCGCGTCTTCGTCGGTCTGCAGGAACCCGGCACCACGGCACGGGTCGAGGGGGATCCGCCCTTTCGCCTGACCGTGGGCAACGCGACCGGCGTCGAGCTCCGCTGGGGCGGTGAAACCGTCGACCTGCGCGAGCACGCCGGTGCCAACAATGTCGCTCGCTTCACCCTGGGAGAGTGAGTCTCATGCACGCACCATCGCCCATCCAACGACGTCAATCTCGCCGCATTCATGTCGGCGACGTCCCGGTCGGAGGCGGCGCCCCCATCTCCGTGCAGAGCATGACCAACACCGACACGCTCGATGTGGATGCTACCGTCGCGCAGATCCAGCAACTGGAGAACGCCGGTGCCGACATCGTGCGCGTCTCGGTGCCGACCATGGACGCCGCCGAGGCCTTCGGCCGCATCAAGCGCGCCGCAAATGTCCCCCTGGTCGCCGATATCCACTTCGACTACCGCATCGCCCTGCGCGTCGCCGAGCTCGGTGTCGATTGCCTGCGCATCAACCCGGGCAACATCGGCCGCGAGGACCGTGTCGCCGCAGTGGTCAGCGCCGCCCGTGACAACGGCATCCCGATCCGCATCGGCGTCAACGCCGGTTCGCTGGAAAAGGACCTGCAGAAGAAGTACGGCGAACCGACCCCGGCAGCGCTGGTCGAATCCGCCATGCGCCACATCGACCACCTAGACCGCCTCGACTTCCCCGACTTCAAGGTCAGCGTCAAGGCCTCCGATGTGTTCATGGCCGTCGCCGCCTACCGGGAGCTCGCCTCGCGCATCGAGCAGCCGCTGCATCTTGGCATCACCGAAGCCGGCGGCCTGCGTTCGGGCACCGTCAAGTCCTCCATCGGGCTTGGCATGTTGCTGATGGACGGCATCGGCGACACCATTCGCGTCTCGCTGGCCGCCGACCCGGTCGAGGAGATCAAGGTCGGCTTCGACATGCTCAAGAGCCTGAGCCTGCGCTCCAAGGGCATCAATTTCATCGCCTGCCCGAGCTGCTCGCGACAGAACTTCGATGTCATCGGCACCATGAACGCCCTCGAGGAGCGTCTGGAAGACGTGCTCACGCCGCTCGATGTCTCGGTCATCGGCTGCGTGGTCAACGGCCCGGGCGAGGCCAAGGAGAGCGACATCGGCCTGACCGGCGGCAGCCCCGCCAACCTCGTCTATATCGACGGCAAGCCGGCCAGCAAGTTGCGCAACGACCACCTGGTCGACGATCTCGAACGACTGATTCGTGACAAGGTCCGCGAGAAGCAGCAGGCCGAACAGGACGTGATCGCCCGGGACGCCTGATCCCGGCACGTGAAGGAGTCATCATTGAGCAAGAAGATCCAGGCCATTCGAGGCATGAACGACCTGCTGCCGGCGCAAGCGCCCCTGTGGCAGTATTTCGAGCAACAGGTTCGCACGCTGATGGGGCGCTACGGATATGACGAGATCCGTACCCCCATCCTCGAGCAGACCGCGCTGTTCAAGCGCTCCATCGGCGAAGTCACCGATATCGTCGAAAAGGAGATGTATACCTTCGAGGACCGCAACGGCGACAGCCTGACCCTGCGACCCGAGGGCACGGCAAGCTGTGTGCGCGCCGCCATGGAAAATGGCCTGCTGCACAACCAGACCCAGCGTCTCTGGTATCAGGGGCCGATGTTCCGCCACGAGCGTCCCCAGAAGGGCCGCTATCGCCAGTTCCATCAGGTCGGCGTGGAAACCTTCGGCCTGGAAGGGCCGGACATCGACGCCGAAGTGATCCTGCTGTCGGCGCGTCTGTGGAAACAGCTCGGCCTGTTCGAGCACGTCACCCTGGAGCTCAACTCCCTGGGGTCGCCGGAGGCCCGCGCCGCTTACCGCGACAAGCTGGTGAGCTACTTCGAGGCGCATCTCGATGTGCTCGACGAGGACTCTCGCCGCCGCCTGTCCACCAACCCGCTGCGCATCCTCGATTCCAAGAATCCGGCCATGGCGGACATGCTGGCCGATGCCCCGCGTCTGATGGACCACCTGGATGCCGAGTCCCGGGAGCACTTCGAGCGCCTCACCGCCATCCTCGACGCCGCCGGTATCGAGTACGTGATCAACCCGCGCCTGGTGCGCGGGCTGGACTATTACTCGCGGACCGTCTTCGAATGGACCACCGAAGCGCTGGGCAGCCAGGGCACGGTGTGCGCCGGGGGACGCTACGACGGCCTGGTCGAGCAGCTCGGCGGCAAGCCGGTGCCGGCGGTCGGCTTCGCCATGGGCATCGAGCGGCTGATCCTGCTGCTCGAGACGCTCGAGCTGGTGCCCGACGCCGTCCACGACACCCTGGATGTCTACCTCTTGCCAATGGGCGAGGCCGCCGAAGCCGCGGCCCTGGAACTGGCCGAACGGCTGCGCGACGACCTGCCGGCACTGCGCCTGCAGCTCCACTGCGGCGGCGGCGGCTTCAAGAGCCGCATCCGCAAGGCCGACAAGAGCGGCGCTCGCCTGGCGCTATTGCTCGGCGAGGAGGAACTCGCCGAGAACGCCGTCACTCTCAAGTTCCTGCGCGAGGAGCGCGAGCAACGCCGTCTCTCACGCAGCGAGCTCGCCCCGGCCCTCGCCGACCTCTTGTCGGAAGCCTGACGGACCCTATATCGAACAAGGAGGCCGCCCGTGGCGGAACTGAGAACCGAAGAAGAACAGCTGGAAGCCATCAAGCGCTGGTGGAAGGAAAACGGCGTTTCACTGCTGATCGGCGCGGCGATCGCCGCCGCCGGCGTCTTCGGCTGGAAGACCTGGCAGGATTACCAGGCCGGCCAGGCCGAGGCCGCCTCCCAGCGTTACCAGCAATTGCTGACCCTGAGCAGCCAGGAACAGTTGGACGACGCGGCCCGTGAGCGTGCCGAGGAAGTGGCCACCACCCTCGTCGAGGAGCACGGCGGAACCCTCTATGCCGACATGGCCCAGCTGCTTTCGGCACGCCTGTCGGTGGAAGGCGGCGACCAGGCCGCGGCGCGCGAGACCCTGGAAGCCTTGATCGCCAATAGCGAACATGACTATCTCAGCGGCCTGGCTCGCCTCCGGCTGGCGCGCCTGCAGGTCGCCGCCGATGAGGCCGAAGCGGCCCTGAAGACCCTCGACGGCGCGATTCCCGCTCCCCTGGCCGCTCAGCAGGCGGACATCCGCGGCGATGCCCACTTCGCCCTGGAACAGACCGACCAGGCGCGCGACGCCTGGCGCGAAGCCCTGCGGCTGGCCGAAAACGGCGAGCGCCCGCTCTACGGCGTACAACTCAAGCTCGACAACCTGGGCGTTCAGGAGACCACGTCATGAAATCGACCCTGGCGATCACCGCAATCGCGGCACTGGGACTGCTGGCGGGCTGCGCCGGCCAGGTGGATTCGCAGAATCCGCCTCGCGAACTGCAGGACATCTCCCGCAGCACATCCGTGAACACCCTCTGGGACGAGCAGGTCGGCGACGGTCTCGGACTGGGCGGCTACCTTCTCTCGCCCGCCCAGGACGGCGATACCCTGTTCGCCGCCGACCAGCACGGCCTGGTGATGGCGCTGAACGCCAACAGCGGAGAGATCCGCTGGGAGCAGAAGATCGACAATGGCGTTTCCAGCGGTCTGACCGCCATGGCCGGCCACGTCTATCTCGGCACCCGTAACGGCGAAGTCATTTCCCTGGACCAGTCCAGCGGCAAGGAAGTCTGGCGTTCGCGCGTCAGCAGCGAAGTCCTCTCCGCCCCCCAGATCAACAGCCAGCTGGTGGTGGTGCAGACCATCGACGGCAACGTCACCGCCCTGGACCGCACCAGCGGCGCGGAGCGCTGGGTCCATACGGCATCACGCCCCTCGCTGACCCTGCGCACGACCGGTACGCCGCGGGTCATCGACGCGGTCACCTTCGCCGGCCTGGCCAATGGCCGTCTGGTGACCCTCGAGAACGGCAGTGGCCGGCCCCTGTGGGAGCAACGCATCGCCACGCCCGAGGGGCGCAGCGACATCGAGCGCCTGGTCGACCTGGCCGGCCAGCCGGTGTTGACCCGCGACGGGCGCCTCTATGTCACCAGTTACAGTGGCCGCCTGGTCGCCCTCCAGGCCACCAGCGGCCAGGAACTCTGGTCGCGGGACATCGCCAGCTACCAGACGCCAATCCTGATCGGCGAGACCCTCTACGTCGTCGACGCCGACAGCCACCTGCTCGCCCTGTCGGCCAGCAGCGGCGACGAACTCTGGCGCCTCGACGATCTCGAGGGCCGCAAGCTGACAGCTCCCGCCTTCGCCGATGGGCGCTTGGTGGTCGGCGACTTCGCCGGTTACCTGCACGTCATCGATGCCCGGAACGGCACCCTGGTCGGCCGCACCAAGGTCGATGGTTCCGGGCTCAGCGTGCCCCCGCTCACCGATGGCAAACGCGTCTATGCGCTGGCCGACGACGGTAGCCTGGAGGCTCTGGAACTCAAACCATGAATCCCGTGATCGCCCTGGTCGGGCGCCCCAATGTGGGCAAATCGACCCTGTTCAACCGCCTGACCCGCTCGCGCGATGCGCTGGTGGCCGACTTCCCCGGCCTGACCCGGGATCGCAAGTACGGCAACGGCATGCTCGGCGGCAAGGCCTATACGGTCATCGACACCGGCGGCATCAGCGGCGACGAGGAAGGCATCGACGCCGCCATGGCCGAGCAGTCGCTGCAGGCCATCGACGAGGCCGACATCGTGCTGTTCATGGTCGATGGGCGCAGCGGCCTGAACGTCGCCGACGAAGCCATCGCCAACCACCTGCGCGTCAACCAGAAGAAGACCTGGCTGGTCGTCAACAAGACCGACGGCCTCGAGGAACATTCGGCCATGGCCGACTTCTGGCAGCTCGGCATCGGCGAGCCGCGCTCCATCGCCGCCGCCCATGGCCGCAACGTCACCTCGCTGATCGAGGAAGTGCTCGACCCCTTCCCCGAGCGCGACCCGGACATCCCCGCCGACACCGGCGCCTCGGGCATCCACATCGGGGTGATCGGTCGCCCCAATGTGGGCAAGTCGACCCTGGTCAACCGGTTGCTCGGCGAGGATCGCGTGGTGGTCTTCGACGAGGCGGGAACCACCCGCGACGCCATCGAAATCCCCTTCGAGCGTCGCGGCAAGCCCTATGTGCTGGTCGACACCGCCGGCGTGCGGCGCCGCAAGAATGTCCGCGAAGTGGCCGAGAAGTTCTCCATCATCAAGACGCTGGAGGCCATCAAGGAGTGCCACGTCGCCGTCATGGTGCTGGATGCCCGAAGCGGCCTGGTCGAACAGGACCTGCACCTGCTCGACTATGTGCTGACCAGCGGCCGCGCCCTGGTGCTGGCGGTCAACAAGTGGGACGGCCTGGAGCACGAAGCCAAGGAGAAGATGCGCGCCGAGATCAAGCGACGCCTGGGATTCGCCGACTACGCCGAGCTGCACTTCATCTCGGCGCTGCACGGCACCGCGGTGGGCGATCTCTATCCCTCGATCGAGCGCGCCTTCGAATCGGCCAACAGCCACTGGTCGACCAACCGGCTCACCAACATCCTCCGGGATGCCGTGGAGCAGCATCAGCCACCGATGATCCACGGTCGCCGCATCAAGCTGCGCATGGCCCACCAGGGCGGCACCAATCCGCCGATCATCGTGGTTCACGGCAACCAGACGGACTCGTTGCCCGAGGCCTACAAGCGCTACCTGACCAACACCTTCCGCAAGGTGCTCAAGGTACGCGGTACGCCGATGCGCTTCGAGTTCCGCTCGGGCAAGAACCCCTACGACAACATGGCAGGGGCCAACGACCGCGAGAAGGCCAAGAAGCGCGAACTCGATCGCACCCGCTCGGCGCGACGCGACCGGCGCTGAGCGCTCCGACGTCGTCTCACACCCGACGCGCTGCCAGCCCTGGCTCGCAGCGACAAGCGCCGCCCACTCGGGCGGCGCCTTGCGTTCCGGCCAGCGGCTCTCGACGCCTCACGCCTCGAGGCGCAAACGCCCGACCCACTGGCAGGCGAACTGCCACGCCACCCGACCGCTGCGCCCTCCACGCAGGGTCGCATAGCGAATCGCCTCGCCGCGGGCCTCATCGTTCCAGTCACCGTCGTCGCCCAGCCAGTTCACCCAGTGGGCGCAGGCTTCCAGATAGGTCGCCTGGTCGAAGGGCCGGAAGCCCAGCCAGAGCCCGAAGCGGTCCGACAGCGAGATCTTCTCTTCCACGGCATCGCCGTGATGCAGTTCCTCGCCCACCAGCCGGGAGTCGTCATTGTCGCTCATCGACTCCGGCAGCAGGTGGCGCCGGTTCGAAGTGGCATACAGCAGGACATTCTCGGGCGGCCCGGTCAGGGTACCGTCGAGCACGCTCTTCAGGGCCTTGTAGGCGTCGTCATGCCCCTCGAAGGACAGATCGTCGCAATAGACCACGAAGCGGTGGGGTTCGCGACGCAGCCGTTCGACCAGCACCGGCAGTCCGGCCAGGTCATGACGATCCACCTGCACCAGCCGCAGCCCTTCCCCGGCCAGATCATTGAGCAGCGCCCGCACCAGCGACGACTTGCCGCCACCCCGAGCGCCCCACAGCAGGGCATGGTTGGCAGGATAACCCCGCAGGAAGGCTCGGGTATTGTCGACCAGGGCCTGCTTCTGGCGTTCGATACCCAGCAGATCGTCCAGGCGCAGCGCATCCCGGGGCGGTACCGGGGTCAGGTGGCCGCCCAGCATGTGCCGCTGCCAGAGGGCCGCCACATCGCGGTTCCAGTCGACCTCCACCGGCGTCGGCGGCAGCCAGGGCTCCACACGCTCCAGCACGCCGAGCAGACGCCTGGCCAGTTCATCGTCCATCACTGCATTCTCCCTTCTTGCTGTCTTGGCACTTGGTGTCGCATGCCCTCGGGGGTCATGATGCCATATTCGAGGCAAGCCCCTGTCGTGGGCACCATCGCTCTTCACATCCGGTTGACCCGCAAGGCAGGCGCGGTATCTTGTCATCCAGCAGAGCCCCGTCACGGGGTCGATCCACGGAGGAAACCATCATGCGCTGGATGCACTACCTCGCCCTGGGAGCGCTCGGCGTGTCCCTGGCGGCCTGTACCACCTCGCCGACCGGTCGCTCACAGATGCTGCTGATGAGCGAAAGCGACCTCAGTCAGATGGGCGCCCAGGCCTTTGCCCAGTATCAACAAGAGTTGCCGACGGTCGGGGGAGCTCAACTGAATTATGTGCAGTGCGTCACCAATGACATCGTGGCGGTATTGCCTCCCGAGCAGCGTGACCAGAACTGGCAGGTCAAGGTCTTCGAGTCCGAAGATGCCAACGCCTTCGCCCTGCCGGGCGGCTATGTCGGCGTGAACACCGGCCTGCTCGACATCGCCACCAATCAGGACCAGCTGGCCAGCGTCATTGGCCACGAGATCGGCCATGTGCTGGCTCACCACGCCAACGAGCGCGCTTCCACCCAGAGCGCCACCCAGCTCGGCATGTCGGTCGTCGGCACGGCACTGGGAGCCAATGGCGTGGCCGGCAGCGATCAGATCATGGCGGCCATGGGCATGGGCGCCCAGTACGGCGTGATGCTGCCCTTCTCGCGCAGCCACGAGAGCGAAGCCGACAAGATCGGCCTGCAGCTGATGGCCGAGGCCGGCTTCGACCCCCGCGCCAGCATCGAGCTATGGCACAACATGAACGCCACCGGCGGAGGCCAGCCGCCCGAGTGGATGTCCACCCACCCCAGCCATGGCCACCGCATCGACGGCCTGCAGGCCAACATGGACGCGGCCCTGGCTCAGTATCAGCGGGCCCGGCAGGCCGGTCGCCGCCCCAATTGCCAATAGGCCACCGCCCGCTCGCCCCGGGGCCGGGCGGGTCGCTCAGCGCAGGCGCACCACGCGCTTGCCGACGCCCCTGACGCCAGCATCGCCGAAGAGCCCGCAGAAGGCCCGGGGCCAGTCATCGAAGCCATCCACCACGTCCAGGGGCGCGGCCACAGCGTCCCACTCGGCCATGTCCTGCTGGAAGCGCGCCCAGTAGTCACTTTCATGCCCCGGCACCACGAACGGCTGTAGATGCCCGCCGACTGCCGTCAAACGTGACAGGTTGCGCGGCGAGCGCCGTGGCTCGGGCGAATTGTACTGGCCGACCAATCCGCACAGCACCACGCGACCACCCGGCACCAGGACGTCGATGGCCGCCTCGAAGACACTACCGCCCACGTTTTCGATGCTCAGATCGATGCCCTCCGGTACCGCCTCGGCCAGTCGCGACGCGATGTCGCTGTCGTGATGATCCAACGCCGCCGCCACGCCCAGTCGCTCGGTCAGCCAGTCGCGCCTGGCGGGATCACCGGCCGTGGCAACGACCCGGGCCCCGGCCCGCTGCGCCCACTGGATAGCCAGGCTGCCCACCGCACCGGCCCCGGCGGACACCAGCACGGTCTCACCGGCCCGGGGGAGTCCATAGAGGCGCATGGCGAGCCAGGCGGTGAAGCCCGTCATGCCCCGGGCATGTAGCCAGCGCTCGGGAGTGGGCGTCTCGGCGGGGAGAGCCAGGGGCGGCAGTCGCGGCGACTCGCCCGGTCCCAACCGGCAGCGTTCGGCCACGGGCATGTGACCCACCACCCAATCGCCTTCGCGCCAGGGGCCACGCGAGGCGATGACGCGCGCCAATCCCCAGGCGGACAGGGCATCGCCGGGCCGCCAGTGCGTCAGGTAGTCATATCCCGCAGGCTGCATGCGCGTGCGCATGTAGGGATCCACCGACAGCCAATGAGGCTCCAGCCAGGCCTCCCCCGGAGCGGGCGGATTGAGAGGAATGGAGTGGCAGACGAAGTCCTCGGGCTCGGGGCAGCCCCGTGGCGTCCGCGCCAGATGCCAGGCGCGAACGGTCGTGCCCCGGCAGGTGGTCACAGCGAGCGGCGCAGCATGTCCAGCACCGGAGCCACATCGGGATGCTTGCCGCGCCACAGCCGGAAGGACTCGGCAGCCTGCCCGACCAGCATGCCCAGCCCATCGATGGTCCGGGCGCCACGCTCGCCGGCCCAGCGCAGGAAAACGGTCGGCTCGCTGCCGTACATCATGTCGTAGGCGACGCCGCCCTCGGCGAAGAGGTCGTCGGGCAGAGGCGGCAGGTCGCCGGCCAGGCTGGCGCTGGTGCCATTGATGACCAGATCGAAGGGACCGCGCACGGCGTCGAAGCCGCCACCGGCCACCTCGCCGAGATCCGCGAAATCGGCGGCCAGGGCCTCGGCCTTGGCGGCCGTGCGATTGGCGATGAACAGGCTGGCCGGCGCCGCCTCGAGCAGCGGCTCCAGCACGCCCCGCACCGCGCCCCCGGCGCCCAGCACCAGCACGCGGGCACCGGCCAGCTCGACATGGTGCCGATGCAGATCGCCGACCAGCCCCAGGCCATCGGTAGTATCGCCGCGCGTCTGGCCATCCGCGTCCAGCGCCAGGGTATTCACCGCCCCGGCCCGCCGGGCACGATGACTGAGGGTATCGCAGAGCCGATACGCCTGTTCCTTGAACGGCACCGTGACATTGGCTCCCCGGCCGCCTTCGGCGGTGAAGGCTCGCCAGGCACCGGCGAAGTCGTCCAGGGGCGCCTCGATGGCGATGTATTCGAGCGCCTCCCCGGTCTGGGCGGCGAAGGCGGTATGGATCGCCGGCGACTTCGAGTGACCGACGGGATGGCCGAAAACACAATAGCGATCGTTCATTGGGCTTGTTCCTCCCGCTCCGCCTCACCGAGCCAGTCCCGGGGACGGAGATAATCGTTCAACTCGGCTTCGGGGCTGCCCGACTCGGGCTCCCAGCCATATTCCCAGCGCGCCAGGGGCGGCATCGACATCAGGATCGACTCGGTACGCCCGCCGCTCTGCAAGCCGAACAGGGTGCCGCGATCCCAGACCAGGTTGAATTCCACGTAGCGCCCTCGGCGATACAACTGGAAATCGCGCTCGCGCTGGCCCCAGGGGGTGTCGCGGCGTCGCTGCACGATGGGCAGGTAGGCGTCGAGGAAGCTGTCACCCACCGCACGCTGGAAATCGAAGCAACGCTCGAAGCCTCCCTCGTTCAGATCGTCGAAGAACAGGCCGCCGACCCCGCGGGTCTCGTCGCGATGCTTGAGCATGAAATAGTCGTCACACCAGGCCTTGTAGCGCGGATAGACGTCCTCGCCGAAGGGCGCACAGGCATCCCGGGCGACACGATGCCAATGACGCACATCGTCGAGCACGGGATAGAAGGGCGTCAGATCATAACCGCCCCCGAACCACCAGACCGGCGCCTCGCCCTCCTTCTCGGCGATGAGAAAGCGCACGTTGCCATGGCTGGTGGGCACGTGAGGGTTCTCCGGGTGCAGCACCCAGGAGACGCCCACCGCATGGAAGCTCCGCCCCGCCAGTTCCGGCCGCGCGGCCGAAGCGGAGGCCGGCAGTGTCGCCCCGTGCACGTGGGAGAAGTTGACGCCGCCCTTCTCGAACACCGCACCGTTCTCGATCACCCGGGAGCGACCGCCCCCGCCCTCTTCACGACGCCAGCTATCCTCGCGAAAGCCGGCCTTGCCGTCCTCGGCGGCCAGGCCATCGCACAGGCGGTCCTGCAGGTCGAGCAGATACGTCTTGACGTCATCGAGATGCGCTTGGGCCACGGGACCTCCTCGGGAAGCGGATTGGGGTAAACGGATTGGGGAAGCACCGAGTGCTTGCGGATAAAGCCCAGCGTCAGGCCCGCAGGACCCGACCGGTCGCCAGATCGCGGATGGTACTGGGGCGGGTATGACCCCCCAGGGGGCCGTCGAGCAGGGCATCCAGCTCATCGCCGAAGACGCGACGCACTTCCTCTGCACTCATCGCCGAAGGTTCACCGGCGCGATTGGCCGAGGTAGACACCAGCGGACCGCCGAAGGCGCGGCACAGCTCGCCGACCAGCGGATGATCGCTGACGCGCAGCGCTACCTTGTCGTGCTCGCCCCGGACCAGTTCGGCGGCGCGCCCGTTGTCGGGCACCAGCCAGGTCGTAGGTTGCGCCTGCGGCTCGGCCAGCACCGCGCGGCGTTCATCCGGCAGGCCCTCCAGCCAGGGCGAAAACTGGTCGAGGTCGGCGGCCACCAGGATCACACCCTTGGCGGGATCGCGACGCTTGATGCGCAGCAGGCGAGTCAGAGCCGAGGTGTCGTCGGGGTCGCACCCCAACCCCCAGACGGCTTCGGTGGGATAGGCGATCACGCCGCCTTCGCGCAAGGCGGCCACAGCGGTATCGAGGGAACTGGCCTGAAGCATGGTGATACATCCGAACGATTGACCCGACAAGCGAGGCGTTCGACCCGGTATCCTGCCGAATCGATCACGACGCCCGCCGATTCTAGCATGGCCCCGGCGAGGTCGGCAGGCGTACCCAGCCGCCCGCCGCCTGGCTCGCCCGTCCTTCCAGTTCCAGCGCCAGCAAGCGACGCTGGCAGTCCGGCACCGCCAGCCCGGTCAAATCGACCAGGGCATCCACCGGCGTGGGCGTGTCGCTGAGCCAGGCCAGCACGGGATCCGCGTCCGGCGCCGCCTCTGGTGCGCGACGATTCACCACGGGCGCCACACTCCATTGAGCGAGCTCGGCGAGGATGTCATCCAGATCCCTGACCAGGGCGGCCCCCTCCCGAATCAGATGCAGACAGCCGCGTGCCTGGGGATTGTGGATCGAACCGGGCAGGGCGAAGACGTCGCGCCCCTGCTCGACCGCCAGCCGGGCGCTGACCAGCGAGCCACTGCGCTCGGCGGCCTCCACCACCAGCACGCCCCGTGACAGACCGGTAATGAGGCGATTGCGGCGTGGAAAGAACCCCGCCCTCGCCCGAGTGCCCGGCGGATGTTCGGAGAGCAGCAGGCCACCGGGCTCGCGCAACCGCTCGTGGAGGCGTCGATGGCGGGCCGGATAGATCACGTCCACGCCGCAGCCCAGTACCGCGATACTTCGGCCCTCGGCATCCAGGGCGGCCTGCTGGGCAATGCCGTCGATACCGAGGGCCATGCCGCTGACCACGCACCAGCCCCGCTCGGCGAGACTTCGAGCGAAACCCGCGGCGTTGCCCGTGCCCTCGCGGGTCGGGCGACGGGTGCCGACCATCGCCAGACGCGGCGCTTCCAGGGCATCGAGGTCTCCCAGGGCCCAGAGCACCGGCGGCGGATCGGCGATCTGACTCAACGCCTCCGGCCAGGCCGGATGATCGGGGTGCAGCAGATGACGATCGGGCGCAGCATCGAGCCACTCCCGCTCGGTGGCGAGACGCGCCGCCAGCGGACTCTGTGCGGGATGCTCGAGGCACAATCGCAGGGCCTGGGCGGCCGGTCGCGGCAAGGCAGCCAACCAGCCATCCGGCCAGGGTGGATCGCTGGCCGCCAGCTCGGCGAGCCGCGCGGCCCCCACGCCCGGTAACAGGGACAGGGCCAGCCAGTCCGTGGCGCTACGTTGCATGGGCGAATCTCCTTGCCCGGGTCGGCGACGGTCCCCGGAACATCGCCGAGATGGTATAGTCCAATCCTATCGAGACGATGCATGTCGAGCGGTTTTCCCCTCGCACATCGCCTTCTAGAATAGACGTATATTTCGTATGACTGTACAACGGTGACCCTACGCCATGGCCAAACTCCCCATCCTCGAATTCCCCGACGAACGGCTGCGCACCGAGGCTGCCGCGGTCGAGACGGTCGACGACGAGGTACGCCAGCTGGTCGACGACATGCTCGAGACCATGTATGACGCCCGTGGCATCGGCCTGGCCGCCACCCAGGTGGACGTGCACCGCCGGGTCATCGTCATGGATGTCAGCGATGACCAGAGCGCGCCCCTGGTGCTGATCAACCCCGAATACACTCCGATCGGCGATGAACGCGAGCCGATGCAGGAAGGCTGCCTGTCGATCCCCGAGTACTACGCCGAGGTGCCGCGTGCCCTCAAGGTCCACCTCAAGGCCCTGAACCGCCAGGGCGAGCCCTACGAGCTCGAGGCCGAGGGGCTGCTGGCCCATTGCATCCAGCACGAGTGCGACCACCTGCGCGGCGTGCTCTTCGTCGATTACCTGTCGCCGCTCAAGCGCGACCGGGTGATGAAGAAGATGCAGAAGCGTCACAAGCTCGCCCAGGGGGCCTGAACGCCGACCGAAGCATCATGCACAGGGGCAGTGCCGCCGTTGATGGCACTGCCCTTCGTCGTTTGCGATCGGCTCCGTTATCATAAGGGGCATCCATTTCGGCAAGGCCCCTCGACATGTCCCAATCCCTGCGCGTCATCTTCGCCGGCACGCCCGATTTCGCCGCCGCGAGTCTGCGAGCGTTGCTGGCGAGCCAGCATAGCGTCGTCGGTGTCTATACCCAGCCCGACCGGGCCGCCGGTCGCGGCCGCAAGCTGACCGCGAGTCCCGTCAAGGTATTGGCCCAATCCCACGATCTTCCCGTCCATCAGCCGGAATCGTTGCGGACACCGGAGGCCCAGGTGCAACTCGCGTCCCTGGACGCCGACCTGATGGTGGTGGTCGCCTATGGCCTGATCCTGCCACGCGAGATCCTCGACACCCCCAGGCGGGGCTGCATCAATGTGCATGCCTCGCTGCTGCCGCGCTGGCGCGGGGCCGCCCCGATCCAGCGCGCCATCGAAGCCGGCGACAGCGAAAGCGGCGTGACGCTGATGCAGATGGACGAGGGGCTGGATACCGGCGACATGCTGCTCACCCGGCGCACGCCGATCGAAGCCGACACCACCGGGGGCTCGCTCCACGACACCCTGGCCGAGCTGGGCGGCGAGGCACTGATCGAGACACTCGACGCCCTGGCCGGGCCCGGCCTTACAGCACAGCCCCAGCCCGACGACGGCGTCACTTACGCCGCCAAGCTCTCCAAGGCCGAAGCCGAACTGGATTTCCGTGAGCCCACCGCGACCCTCGCCGCGAGGATTCGTGCCTTCAACCCCTGGCCGGTCGCCTGGTGTGCGCTCGGCGACGAACGCCTGCGCCTGTGGCTGGCCGAACCCGGCGCTCCCGCGCGCCACGAGACGAACGCCACGCCGGGCACCCTGCTCGAGCCCGACGCCGACGCGCTGCGCATCGCCTGTGGCGATGGCGTGCTGCGCGTGACCCGAGCGCAACTGCCCGGCGGCAAGCCCCTGGACGTCGCCGAACTATTGCGGGCCCGGGCAGACCGCTTCACCGTCGGCACACGACTCGGAACACCTGATCGGGAGAGATCCGCATGAACCAGCAGCGACGCGACGCCGGACGCGGCAAGCCCCTCGACAATGGCCAGGCCGTGCGCGCCGCCGCCGCCCGGGCGATTGCGCCGGTGATCACCGGCAAGAAATCGCTGAACGATCTCGACGAACACCAGGTGGTGGCCCGAGACCGGGGGCTCTTCAAGGAACTCTGCTTCGGCACCTGCCGAGCCCTTCCCCGCCTGGAAGCCCTGGCGGGGAAGCTGCTCGAAAAACCCTTCAAGACCCGCGATGCCGATATCCAGGCCCTGCTGCTGGTCGGTATCTACCAGTTGCTGTACCTGCGCGTACCCGCCCATGCCGCCGTGGGCGAAACCGCAGGGGCGGCGCGCCTGCTGAGCAAGGCCTGGGCCACCCGAGTGCTCAACGGCTGCCTGCGACGCCTGCAGCGGGAAAGCACGACACTGCTGGCCGAAGTGGATCGCGACCCGGCAGTGGCCCTGCTGCACCCGCGCTGGTGGGTGAAGGCATTCCGCCAGGCCTGGCCCGATGACTGGCGGGCGATCTGCGATGCCAACAACCAGCCCGGCCCCATGACGCTACGGGTCAACCGCCGTCATGGCGACCGCGAGATGTACCTGGAACGACTCGACTCGCCCGGCGCACGGCTCTGCCCTCATGCACCCGATGGCCTGACCCTGGAGACGCCCTGCGATATCGCCGAACTGCCGGGCTTCAAGGAAGGTCACGTCAGCATTCAGGACGAAGCCGCCCAGCTCGCCGCCGTGCTGCTGGGGCCAGTGATCGCTCCGCGACCCGGCGCCCGGGTACTGGACGCCTGCTGCGCCCCGGGCGGCAAGGCCGCTCACCTGCTGGAGCTGTTCGATATCGACCTGCAGGCGATCGACAGCGATGACGCCCGCCTGGCGCGGGTCGAGGACACCCTGGCGCGGCTCGGCCTGAGCGCTTCGCTGGCCCACGGCGACGCCACCGAACGCGACTGGTGGGACGGCACCGCCTTCGACGCCATACTGCTCGACGCTCCCTGCTCCGGCAGCGGAGTGATCCGGCGCCACCCGGACATCAAGCGCCTGCGCCGTCCGTCGGATATCGCCAAGCTCGCCGAACTGCAGGCACGCCTGCTGGACAACCTCTGGCCCCTGCTGGCACCGGGTGGCACCCTGCTCTACGCCACCTGCTCGGTACTGCCGGAGGAAAACGCCGACCAGGTCCAGGCCTTCCTCGAGCGCACCCCGGGCGTCGAGGTCACCACGCCGAACGGCCTTGCCTGGGGGCGACCCGCCGGCGCCGGACGCCAGCTTTTGCCAAGTCCCGACAGTCACGACGGCTTCTTCTATGCCAGACTGAGGAAAGGGACCGCCTGACGAGTCCTCGTCCTCTCGCCAACGTCAACCGAAGGATCGTCATCATGAACCACACCTACAAGCACATCGAACTGACCGGCTCCTCCGACAAGGGCGTCGAGGACGCCATCCAGGGCGCGCTGAGCAAGGCCTCGGAGAGCCTGCACGGCATGCGCTGGTTCGAGGTCATCGACACGCGCGGCCATATCGAGCATGGCCGGGTGGCCCATTGGCAGGTGACGATCAAGGTCGGCTTCACGCTCGACTGAGCTCTCGTCTGTTCTTCCTCCGACGACTGGTTTAGGCTTTGCGCCACCAAGTGGTGGCCATGGCGCCCACCTCTCATCCCTGCGGACAGTGATACGCGATGAAGATCATCATCCTTGGTGCCGGCCAGGTCGGCGGCACCCTGGCCGAGCACCTGGCTCGCGAAGAAAACGACATCACGGTGGTGGACACCGATGCCGACCGCCTGCGCGAACTGCACACTCGCCTGGACATTCGCACCGTGGCCGGCGCCGGCTCCTACCCCATGGTGCTGCGCCAGGCAGGCTGCGAGGACGCCGACATGCTGATCGCGGTGACCAACACCGACGAGGTCAACATGATCGCCTGCCAGGTGGCGCACACCCTGTTCCGCACACCGACCAAGATCGCCCGGGTGCGCGCCACCGCCTACCTGACCCGCAAGGGGCTGTTCGCCCATGAAGCGGTGCCCATCGATGTCCTGATCAGCCCGGAGCAGGTGGTCACCGACCACATCCGACGCCTGATCGAGCATCCCGGCGCCCTGCAGGTGCTGGAATTCACCGGCGGCCTGGTGCAGCTGGTGGCGGTCAAGGCCTACTACGGCGGCCCCCTGGTCGGCCAGGAGCTGGGCTTTTTGCGGCGCCACATGCCCAGCGTCGACACCCGGGTCGCCGCCATCTACCGCCGTAACCGCCCCATCATTCCGCGCGGCGACACCGTCATCGAGGCCGACGACGAAGTCTTCTTCATCGCCGCCCGACGCGATATCCGCGCCGTGATGAGCGAGCTGCGCCGCCTGGAGCGCGACTTTCGCCGCGTGGTCATCGTCGGCGGCGGCAACATCGGCGAGCGCCTGGCCGAGCACCTGGAGCACAGCCATCAGGTCAAGATCGTCGAACACAACCTGGAGCGCTGCACTCAGCTCTCCGAGCGCCTCGACCGCACCGTGGTACTGCACGGCAGCGCCACCAGCAAGCGCCTGCTGGAAGAAGAGAACATCGAGGACTGCGACATCTTCTGCGCGCTGACCAACGACGACGAAGTCAACATCATGTCGTCGATGCTGGCCAAGCGCATGGGCGCCAAGAAGGTCCTGACGCTGATCAACAACGCCGCCTACGTCGACCTGGTCCAGGGCGGCGAGATCGACATTGCCATCTCTCCCCAGCAGGCCACCATCGGCAGCCTGCTGACCCATGTGCGCCGCGGCGACATCGTCAACGTGCACTCGCTGCGGCGCGGCGCCGCCGAGGCCATCGAAGCCATCGCCCACGGCGATACGCAGTCCTCCAAGGTCGTGGGGCGCGCCATCGGCGACATCGACCTGCCCAGCGGCACCACCATCGGGGCCGTGGTCAGGGGCAAGGAAGTCCTGATCGCCCACGATGACGTGGTCGTCGAGTCCGGCGACCACGTCATTCTGTTCGTCATCGACAAGCGCCGCATCCGTGATGTCGAGCGCCTCTTCCAGGTAGGGCTGACCTTCTTCTGATGGAGTTCACCATGTCGACAGGGACGACGGGGGAGCTCATCGCATGAGTCTGCGCATGATACTGCGCATCCTGGGTCTGCTGCTGATGATGTTCAGCCTGACCATGGTGCCGCCGATCCTGATCTCGCTGCTGTTCGCCGATGGCATGTGGCAGGCCTTCGTGGTGGCCCTGGGGATCACCGTGGGCACCGGGGCCCTGATGTATCTGCCCAATCGCCACGCCCGCAAGGAGCTGCGCACCCGCGACGGCTTTCTGATCGCGGCTCTGTTCTGGAGCGTGCTGGGGCTGTTCGGCTCCCTGCCCTTGATGCTCACCGGCGCCGCCGCACTCTCGCCCACCGATGCGGTCTTCGAGTCGTTCTCCGGGCTGACCACCACCGGGGCGACCGTGATCACCGGCATCGACCTGCTGCCCGAGGCGATCCTCTACTACCGCCAGCAACTCCAGTGGCTCGGCGGCATGGGGATCGTGGTTCTGGCGGTGGCGATCCTGCCGACGCTCGGCGTCGGCGGCATGGCCCTGTATCGCACCGAGATTCCCGGGCCGCTCAAGGATTCCAAGCTGACACCACGCATCACCGAGACGGCCAAGGCACTGTGGTACATCTACGCCACCCTGACGGTCACCTGCGCCCTGGCCTACATGGCCGCCGGCATGAACTGGTTCGATGCCCTGGGACACAGCTTCTCCACCGTGGCCATCGGCGGCTTCTCCACGCATGACGCCAGCATCGGCTACTTCGACAGCGCCGCCATCGAGCTGATCTGCTCCGCCTTCCTGCTGATCTCGGCCTTCAGCTTCAGCCTGCACTTCGTGGCCTGGCGGGAACGCCGCCTGACCCACTACTTCCAGGATCCGGAAGCACGCTTTCTGATGCTGTTCCTGGCCGGCCTGATCATCATCACCTCCGTCTCGCTATGGCTCACCAGCGACTACGAGACCCTCCAGGGCCTGCGCCATGCCGTCTTCGAGGTCGTCTCGATAGCCACCACCGCCGGCTTCTCGGTGGCAGACTTCTCCACCTGGCCCGGCGCGCTGCCCTTCCTGCTGTTCGTGGCCGCCTTCGTCGGTGGCTGTTCCGGCTCCACCGGCGGCGGCATGAAGGTGATTCGCATCATCCTGATCCTCAAGCAGGGCATGCGCGAGGTGATGCGCCTGATCCATCCCAGCGCGGTGATCGCCGTGAAGATCGGCAAGGTCAGTGTGCCGGATGGTATCGCCCAGGCGGTGTGGGGGTTCTTCTCGGCCTATGTGTTGCTGTTCTTCCTGATGCTGGTCGGCGTGATGGCCACCGGCGTCGACCAGGTCACCGCCTGGTCCACGGTGGGCGCGACCCTCAACAACCTGGGCCCGGCACTCGGCGAGGCCTCGGCCCACTATGGCGACCTGCCCAGCCTGGCCAAGTGGATCCTGGTCGTCGCCATGCTGCTCGGTCGCCTGGAGATCTTCACGGTGGTGGTGCTGTTTACCCCGGCCTTCTGGCGCAAGTAGCAAAGTCAATGCAAGTGCCGTGTCGGGTTTGGCCCGCCGCTGACCTTCGTGGATAATCGACCCTTCACATTTTCAAGGCCCGAGCGCCCATGACCGATACACAGGACTGCGCCATCGCCGAACCGGCCGCCGCAACTCTCGGCCCCCGCCGGACCCTGCAAGTAGGCGAGACCCGCTATACCCTGCTAGGTACAGCCCACGTCTCCGCCCAGAGCGCCACCGAAGTGCGCGACCTGATCGCTTCCGGCGAATTCGATGCCGTGGCCATTGAGCTGTGCGATTCGCGCCACCAGAACCTCGCCAACCCGGATGCCCTCGGCGAGCAGGATCTCTTTCAGATCTTTCGCCAGGGCAAGGCCGGCATGGTGGCCGCCAGCCTGGCGCTGGGTGCCTTTCAACAGCGTGTGGCGGAGCAGTCCGGCATCGAGCCCGGCGCCGAGATGCGTGCGGCCCTGGAGGGCGCGCGCGCCCATTCACTGCCGCTGGAGCTGATCGACCGCGATATCGGCATCACCCTCAAGCGCATCTACCATAACGTGCCCTGGTGGCAGCGCTTCTCGCTGTTCTCCGGGCTGCTCGGCGGCGTGCTCTCCCGCCAGGACGTCTCCGCCGAGGACATCGAGCGTCTCAAGGAAGGCGATGTGCTGGAGTCCACCTTCCGCGAATTCGCTACCCAGTCCGAGTCGCTCTATACCCCGCTGATCAGCGAGCGTGACCGTTACATGGCTCTGCGACTGGCCGAGCGCTGCCCGCCGGGGCGCTATCGGCACGTGCTGGTGGTGATCGGAGCCGGCCACCTGCAGGGCATGGCCGAACACCTGGAGGCACCTCTGCCCGAGGCCCCCAGCGAAGAACGGGAGCGCCTGGAAACCACCCCGCCACGTTCCAGGGTCTGGAAGGCCATCCCCTGGCTGATCACCGCGCTGGTGCTCACCGGCTTCGCCATCGGCTTCTCGCGCAATACGGGCCTCGGCTGGCAACTGGTCGGCGAATGGTTCCTGATCAATGGCGCCCTGTCCGGTGCAGCCACTCTGGTGGCCCTGGCGCACCCGCTGACGGTGCTCGCCACCGTCGTCGCCGCCCCGCTGACCTCGTTGAACCCCACCATCGGCGCCGGCTTCGTCGCCGCCGGGGTCGAGCTCGCACTACGCAAGCCCAAGGTCCGGGACTTCTCGACCCTGCGTCACGATGTCACCGAATTGAAGGGCTGGTGGCGCAACCGTGTCTCACGCACCCTGCTGGTGTTCTTGACCGCAACGCTCGGCTCCGCCGCCGGCACCTGGATCGCCGGGCTGCGCATCGCCGGCACCCTGTTCGGCTAAGAGGCAGCTCAGACTACCGCAGGCGTTCGGCAAGAAACTCGATAAGCACCCTGAGCTTGGGGGGTAAATGTCGGGTCGGTGGATAGAGGGCCCAGGCATCACCACAGTAATTCGTCTTGAAGGTCCAGTCGGGTAGGACCTGGATGACAAGGCCCTGTTGAAGGGCCTCTTTGGCCGTAAAATAGGGAAGGCTCCCGATACCTATGTGATGCAATACGGCGTCCAGACGGGCGCCGGTATGGTTGACTGCATAGCGGCCCTGGACATTCACCGTGAAAACCTTGCTGCCCTGGCGGAACTTCCACCTGGAATCCCCGGGCTCCTCCCCGAGGTAGATGCAACTGTGATGCTTCAGGTCACGGGGATGCGCGGGCGTACCGTGCTCGGCCAGGTAGTGAGGCGTTGTACACAGCAGATGGTCGATGCTCAGCAGCCGGCGCCCCATCAGCCCGGGAGGCGGCTGATCGGTGATGCGAATCGCCACATCTATCTGGTCGTCGATGAGATCGATATAGCGATCATCCAGTCTCATCTCCAGATTGACCTCGGGATAGAGCGCAAGAAATTCCGGGATGTGCGGATGGATTACGAAGCGTCCTACGGCCTTTGGGACACTGAGCCTTACCAAGCCCTGAGGTTCATGGCTGAACCGCCCGGAAACCTCCATCACCGCTTGTGCCGCATTGACGATGTCCCGACTACGTTCGTAGACCTCCTTGCCACTGTCACTCAGCCGCAGCTTGCGGGTCGTTCTCTGTAACAACCGGGTCCCCAGCGCCTTCTCCAGCCGGGCAACGGAACGGCTGACGGCCGACGGGGTGGAAGCAAGCTGCCGGCCGGCTTCAGAGAAACTGCCAGCCTCGACGACCTTCACGAATACGGCCATCTCGCTCAGCAAGGCCGTGGCTTCATTTTTGCTCATGGAGAATAAATCTTTTGATCCGACAAGGGATTATCGCCTTGCGACTCCATTCATACAATGAAAGCACTATCGGAGGAAGAGCCAAGGAATCGAGAAAATGTCGGAGCGGTTGTATTTGGCCGAGGAAGTACTGACATGCGCTGTCGAGATCATCGACTGCCGCCCCTGCGACAATGAGCGGTTTGCCGTTCGCATGCTGTCGACACCCTTTCATCCCCAGGGCGGCGGACAGCCGAGTGATACCGGCTGGATCGGTGAGGCAGAGGTGTTACATGTCGAATCGACAGCGGAGGGCGACGTGCTCCATTACACCGATATCGCGGTACCTGTGGGCATTGCCCAGGCTCGCGTCGATCAGGAACAGCGCCGACTTCACTCCATGCTGCATTCGGCTGGGCATTTGATCGGCCACGTTATGGAGCAAAGGGGGTGGGCGCCGACCAAGGCGCACCACTGGCCCGGAGAGGCTCGCGTCGTCTTCAAGCCGGAGGCCCAAGCACAGCAACCGACATCCGACAGCATTCAGGCGGCATGCGCCCAACTCATTGCTGCGGATCTACCTCTGCGTATCACCGTAGATGAAAGCGGGACTAGAAAAGTTGGCTTTGGCGAACTGGCACCCTACCCCTGCGGCGGCACCCACGTGCATTCACTGGGGAAGATTCCAGGCATAGATATTCAGGGCATGAAAATGAAGAAGGGCAGCCTGATTATCCGGTACGACATATCTTCACAATAACTCACTTCTGAAAGAGAACATGTCTGCGGATATACGGAGCCCACTTCACCTAGGCGGTATCACATTACGCGAACCACTCAAGGAAACACTGCTCATCGCTCGCGACTCTTTTACCCCTCTTAGCAAGCCTTTCAGTTCGCTCATTGTTCATCACGCTCTGAAAAGGTGCTGCGCCCGTAGATTTCTTCGGCTTCATCCCCTCGCGCCGCCAACAGGCGACGCATCGCCGGTGTCGGTTCCGTCGGTTTGGTGTGGCGGCGGCTGGCGGCGTAGTTGTCATTGAAGACTTCGAAATAGTCGTCGAGCACATCGGCCGCCCGGGTGTCGCCGGCCTGACGCAGCAACTCCGCCGCCACTTCGGCGGTGCACAGGTGGTCGCTGGACGCCGCCTTGCGCAGTCGATAGCGGCTCTGCCGGTCGGTGACCAGCGGCAACACCGGCAGGGTCGCCAGATAGGGGCTGCGACGGAAGATGCGACGCGCCTGCCGCCAGGTGCCGTCGAGGAGAATGAAGACGGGAATCCGGCCGGTCTTTTGACGCTCGATCACGCGGTCCATGCCGACCACGCGCTCGGCGTATCCCTCCTGATCGTCGGGGAAGACCACGAAGGGCGCATAGCGCGAATCCTCAAGCAGGGCGAGCAGCCGCTCGTCCGGTGCCGTGCGATACCAGGTGAAGACCTCGGTGTCCGGCAGCACATCGCGGATCAAACGGCCGGTGTTGGTAGGCTTGTACTGCTCGATCGGATGCGTCAGCAGCCACACTCGGGTCCGGCTTTCGGCACGCACCCGGTAGGGACACAGGCAGTTGAGGCTTGGCAGATTGCACGCTTCACAGCGCACCACGAAACTGCCGCGCGCCTTGAACTCGCGCCGGGGTGGCGAGGCAGGGTCGGTATCGGAATGGCGTAATGTCGAGGAGTCGTCCTGCATGCTTCACTGGCGTGTCGAAAAAGGGGCGCTATTCTAGCATGCCCACCAACCGCATCCGATCAGCCGAACACGGTCTCGGGCAGCCAAAGACGCCCCTCGCGTCGCCAGTGGCGCGTCAGCAGGGGCACGCCTTCGCCGGCGGGCAGAGCGAGCCCGTTCACGCCGGCCGTTGTCAGCTCACTGGCCTCGGGATCGACCAGCACCCGGGGGGTCGCCAGGGGCGCTTCATCGAGCAACGAGGCTGCCGGCATCACCGCCAGCGAGGTTCCCACGACCAGTAGCAGATCGGCCTCGGCGACGAGTTCGAGAGCATCGTCGAATCGTGGCACCGCCTCGCCGAACCACACCACATCGGGACGCAACTGGCTGCCCTTGTCGCAGACATCGCCCAGGGCGATTCCGCCGCGAGGCAACGGATAGCGCATGCGCTCATCCACCGAGGAGCGCGCCTTGAGGATCTCGCCATGCAAGTGCACGACCTGCCGGGAGCCAGCCCGTTCGTGCAGGTCATCGATATTCTGAGTGATGATGCTGACTCGAAAGCCTTCGCGCTCGAGCTGTGCCAGGGCCTTGTGGGCGGCGTTGGGACGCGCACGGCGCACCTGGTCGCGACGGGCATCGTAGAAGCGCAGGACGCGCTCGGGATCCCGGGCCCAGGCCTCCGGGGTCGCGACCTCCTCGATGGGATGGTCGGCCCAGAGCCCGTCGGCGGCACGAAAGGTCTGGATACCGCTCTCGGCGCTGATGCCGGCGCCGGTCAGTACTACCAGGTGGGGGCGCGAAGTCTCTTCCATGGCGTTCGGGTCGTCGTCTCGAGGTGTTGCAAACAGGAAAGGGCCGGATTCCTCCGAAAAATATCATTGGGCCCCACCGAGTACCAGAGTGCCTCGGCCGGTCCTTTTCGGAGTACCGGCAACAACGATGGATGACATCCGCGCGAGCGGCGGCGACAATGTCGCCCTCGTTGCGACCCCGATGCCGACATGATCGAAGCACTGCCCATTCTCCATCACGATGACCACCTGATCGCCGTGCACAAGCCGGCGGGCATGCTCGTGCACCGCAGCGCCCTGGCCCGGGGCGAGCGGCACTTCCTGCTGCAGACCCTGCGCGACCAGATCGGCCAGCGCGTCTACCCGGTTCACCGCCTCGACCGCCCCACCTCGGGCTTGATGGTGTTCGCCCTCGACCCGGAGGTCGCCGGCCGACTGGCGGATGCCTTCGCCACGCAGCGGGTCGCCAAGCGCTATCTGGCCGTCGTGCGTGGCCAGGGCCCCGAGGCCGAACGCCTGGACTATGCCCTGCGGGATGAGGATGGACGACGCCCCAAGGCAGAGATGCCGGCGCGCGAGGCGCGCACCGAGGTGCGACGCCTGGACAGCGTGGAGCTGCCAGTGCGCGTCGACCGCTACCCGAGCGCGCGCTATTCGCTGATGGAAGCCCGCCCGCTCACCGGCCGGCGTCACCAGATCCGTCGTCACCTGTCGCGCCGCGGCTATCCGATCATCGGCGACGCCAAGCATGGCAAGGGCGTGCACAACCGCTTCTTCGCCGAGCAACTGGACTGTCCCCGCCTGCTGCTCGCCGCGGTGGGCCTGGACTTTGAACACCCGGTCGACGGCCGCCGCCTCACGCTTGGCTGTGCCCTCGATGCCCCCATGACCGCTCTTTTCCAGCGCTTCGGCTGGTCGGCTCACCTGCCGGACAATCGCCGAGGCATCTCCCCTTCAGCCCCCGCGACGACAAGCCCATGAACGATCCCCTCATGCCCCCCACGCCTACACAGGACGACGACTACGAGCTGCGCTTCGGTGGCATCCGGCGTCTCTACGGTGCGCGCGCCGCAGAACGCTTTCGGCAGGCTCACGTGGTGGTGGCCGGAGTCGGCGGCGTGGGTAGCTGGACCGTCGAGGCCCTGGCGCGCTCCGGCATCGGCCGGCTGACCTTGATCGATCTGGACGACGTCTGCGTCTCCAACGTCAATCGCCAGTTGCACGCCCTGGATGGCACCATCGGCCGCCCCAAGGTGGAAGTTCTGGCCGAGCGCTGCCGTGCGATTCAGCCCGGCATCGAGGTCATCGCCGACACCGCTTTCGTCACGCCAGGCAACCTGGCCGACCGTCTGCCCGAGGACACCGATCATGTGGTCGATGCCATCGACAGCGTGGTCGCCAAGGCAGCGCTGATCGCCTGGTGCAAGCGACGCAAGCTGCCGATCACCGTCACCGGCGCGGCCGGAGGCCAGACCGACCCCACGCGCATTCGCACGGCGGATCTTACGCGCACCGAACACGACCCGCTGCTCGCCAAGGTGCGCGCCCGCCTGCGCCGCGACCATGGCTTCTCGCGCAATCCCCGGCGACGTTTCTCGGTGGAATGCGTCTATTCCGACGAGCAACTGGTCTACCCCGGCGCCGACGGCGAGGTCTGCCACACCAAGCCCGGTGCCGGAGAGTCGACACGACTCGACTGCGCCTCGGGCTTCGGCGCCGCCACCTTCGTCACCGGCAGCTTCGGCTTCGCGGCCGCCAGCCGCGTCCTCGCGCGACTGGCCCGCGACGCTACTTCCGCTCATTGACCACGGAGATCCACGATGGAAGCGCAGCATCCCGTTCCCGGTATCTATCGCCACTACAAGGGCGCGCTCTACGAGGTGATCGGCGTGGCCCATCACAGCGAAACCGAAGAGCCGCTGGTGGCCTATCGCGCCCTGTATGGCGACTACGGCCTCTGGGTCCGTCCCCTGTCGATGTTCATGGAAGAAGTCGAGATGCAGGGGGAGCCGCTACCGCGTTTCGCCCTGGAGAAGGCTTTTTAGGCAAAGGAGAAGAAGGAAGGGGGAAGGAAGAAGAGCCGTAAGCCGCGAGCATCGAGACGCGAGATTCGAAGGATATCACTTGGAAGGTTTTCTCTCTTCAAGGCGCTGAGCGCTATTCTTCCAACTTATAGCTCCGAAGATACCCCAGCACTTCTAGCAGGTTCACCCTTTCCATACAAACAGCAAACCCTCCAAGGCATCGCCCCGGAGGGTTCTTCTTACCGCTTATAGCTTACGGCTTACAGCTCCGGGCGTAGCCCAGCCAGCTTATTCAGCTTCCTGCATCTGCTTCTGCAGGTAGTTCTGGATACCCACCTTGTCGATCAGACCAAGTTCGGTTTCCAGGTGGTCGATGTGCTCTTCCTCGTCATCGAGGATGCACTTGAACAGGTCCCGGCTGACGTAGTCCTTGACCTGTTCGCAGTGAGTGATGGCATCGATCAGGTCGGCACGGGCCTTCTGCTCGAGCTTGAGATCGCACTCGAGCATCTCCTTGGTGTTCTCGCCGATCAGCAGCTTGCCGTAATCCTGCAGATTAGGGATGCCTTCGAGGAAGAGAATACGCTCGATCAGCGTATCGGCGTGCTGCATTTCCTCGATGGATTCCTTGTACTCCCACTTGCCCAGGGCGGCGAGCCCCCAGTCCTGGTACATCTTGGCATGCAGGTAGTACTGGTTGATGGCTACCAGTTCGTTGCCGAGCACCGTATTGAGATACTGGATGACCTTGCTGTCGCCTTTCATGACGTTACCTCGATTGCTGTCAGGGTCCTTTTTACATTGGCACGGGCCCCTCCGCCCTGCCAGGCATACCCAACAGTCTAGATCACGTCACAGAAAATTCAATAAAATCAATCAGTTGCTAATGGCAACACAAACAATATCGATTGTCATCACACCGCATAGGCCAGTGCTTCGGCGGGAGCGGTCAGCGTCTCGCGAATGGCTTCGCGGGTAATGCCCTTGCCCATGCAGGCGCACTTGCCGCATTGGGTACCACAGCCCGTCTCGAGCTGGACCTCGCGCCAACTGCGCGCACCTTCCTCCACGCTCTGGCGGATGGCCTTGTCGCTGACACCCTTGCATAGACATATGTACATGACATCACCTCGTGCTGACCTCGAGGCAAATGTAAATGATTCGCATAGCCTATCGCAACCATAGGCTGTCACTTTTTTGTCCGGAGAGGACGAGACTTTCGTATCAGGCATGTCAGGTGCCCGCCTTGGGCACCACCACAACCTGCGTACCGGAGACGATATCGGCCCAGCTACGGCGTTCGGCGTCGAACAGCACCCACAGATGCCCAAGGCCGCAAGCCGCCCAGGAAAGCGCGCCCACCAGATAGCGCACCAGACTCTGGCGCAGATTGATCGCCCGCCCGTCCGTCGTCTGCACGCGCAGGCGCCAGGCCTGCATGCCCAGCGTCATGCCGCCACGCATCCAGAAGAACGCGAAGAAGACGAAGGCACCGCACAGCAGCAAGACACGTAGCGAGGCCACCTGGACGACACCGACACCCAGTTGCGCTGCCGGCATGTCCAGCAGCAGGCGACTGACCAGCACATGGCCGGCGGCCAGCGCGATCCAGATAGCCAGTACCAGCAGGCCGTCATAAACCATGGCCCCCAGGCGGCGTCCCAGCCCGGCAGGCCAGACGTCATCGAGACGGTCGAAACGCTGCACCATGCGGGCTCCTCCGGATCAACCGCTGCGACGCAGCATATAGAATCCCAGGGCGGCACAGATCAGGGTCGGCGCCAGCACCGCCCAGGCCGGCGAGAAGCCGAACACCGTGGATGCCGGTCCCAGCAGGTCCTGCAGATACTTGAAGACCAGCCCGGTGATCACGCCATAGAAGACCCGGGTACCGGCCGCCACGCTGCGCAAGGGTCCGAACACGAAGGAAGCGGCCACCAGCATCAGCGAAGCCATGGTCAAGGGCATCAGCATCTTCTGCCAGAAGTAGAGCAATGGCTGGGTCGCGTCCTGCCCCTGGGCTTCCAGGTAACGCGCATGGGCCCAGAGTTCGCTGGGCGCCTGGGTCTCCACCCTGCGCAGCAGGCGATTCAGCTCGGCGGGCGTCAGCTCGGTCTGCCAGGGGCGGGTGGCCTGATGGGTCACCTCGGTACGGCCATCCACGAAGCGGGTGATGTCCACGTTCTCCAGCACCCAGCCACCATCGCGCCATACCGCCCGGCGCGCACTCACCGCCTCGCGCAGCTCACGTCCCTCGAAGCGGTAGCGGGTCAGGTCAAGCACGACATTGTCGACGCGGATGGCGCCGAAGCGGTAGAAGCTGTCGCCCTCTCGCTGCCAACCGCCACGCTCGGTGAGCACGGCCCCCTCGCCCTGCATCTTTTCCAGACGCCAGGCACTGGCGTACTGCTCGGTGCTGGGGCTGACGAATTCGGCGATGAACAGCACCACGGCGATCACCAGGATGACCGGTTTCATCACGCCCCAGAGAATGCGCGCCAGCGACCGGCCCGCGGCTCTCATCACCGTCAGCTCGTTGCTCGAGGCCATGCCGCCCAGGCCGATCAGCGCGCCGATCAGCACGCCCACCGGGGCATACTGGTAGAAGCGCCAGGGCAGGCGCATCACCAGATAAAAGAAAACCTGGAGGGCTCCGTAGTCCCCTTCCACATCCCCCAGATCATTGATGTAGGTGATGACCAGATCCAGGCCCAGCAGCACGACCTGCACCACCAGGATGGCCCCCAGAACGTTGCGCGCGATGTAACGGTCCAGACGGTCGGCGATCATCCGCTCATCCCCTTGCGCTGGGCACGCAGCGTCATCAGCAGGCCGATAACCAGGAAGGCGGCGTGGATCGGCCACATGCCCAGCGTGGTCGGCCAGGCTCCCCTGGCGATGGCATCCAGGGCCGCCAGCAGCAGGCTGAGATAGGCCACATAAAGAAAGATCGCCGGCAGCAACTTGGCGAAACGCCCCTGGCGAGGGTTCACGCGAGACAACGGCATGGCCAGCAGCGTCAGGATGAACACCATCGGCGGCAAGCCGAGCCGCCACTGCAACTGCGCCATGGCGGGTGCCGACCCGTCGGCGAACAGAGCCGGGGTGGTGGCATATTCGGGATCGTCCAGATCGTCGCGCTCGGCGGCGGCCCTGGAAAGACGCACCGCATAGGTGCCGAACGACAAGTGTTCGGCCACCGCCCGCCCCGGTTCAACGCTGTAGCGTTCGCCATCGGAGAGCACCAGAAAACGGCTCCCGGTTTCCTCATCGATGGTCTGATAGCCCTCCGCGGCGCGCGTCACCACCGTCTGGGGCGTGCCATCGTCGCGGCGCTGGCGCTCGCTGATGAAGACCCCTTCCAGGCGTCGTTCCTGCTCGCTCAACGCCTCGGTATAGGCCACCCGGCCACCGCCGAAGTTCTGGAAACGCCCCGGTGCCAGGACACCGAAATCGAGCTGGCTGCTCTGCTCATCGAGGATAATCTCGTTCTGCAGGGCACCGGCCGGCGTCAGCCAGAGGCTGCACAACCCCACCAGGATGGCCACCACGGTGGCCGGCAACAGGCTTACCCACAGCAACCGATTGGGACTCGTGCCGCAAGCCACCAGCACGGTGATCTCGCTGTTGAGATAAAGCTGTCCCAGCGCAAGCAGAATGCCGAGGAAAAACGCCAGTGGCAGGATCAGCTCGAGAAACCCTGGCAGATGGAACAGCATCAGGGTCCCGAGAATATCGACGGGAATCTCGCCCTCCGCCGCATTGGAGAAGTAGCGGATGAAACGGCTGCCCATGATCACCAGCAGCAGCACGCCGGCGACGGCGGCCATCGTCTGCAGGATCTCGCGGGTCAGGTAACGAAATATGATCAATGCTGTCTCCCGATCCGGGTTGCCGGTACCCGGCCAACTTCCATGCAATGACGCCCGGCCTTGGGTACACTGGGACGACTCGGCAATGTGCCGGCATTATCCAGAATCCCCCACCGCTTGTCTTGTGGAGACACCATGGAATTCCCAGTTCAGACGGCCAATCCCGCCAAGATCGAGACGGCCTGCCTCGTGGTACCGGTGTTCAAGGATGGCGACCTGCTGCCCGTCGCCGCCAAGCTCGACGATGCCAGCGAGCGGCTGATCGGCCAACTGATCGAGCGTGGCGACTTCGACGCGCGCCTGGGCAACGTCCAGTTGATTCCCTTCGCTCCCGGCCTCAACGCCGACCGCCTGATGCTGGTCGGCCTGGGCAGCCGCGAGAAGTGCCAGGAAGGCGCCTTCCGCAAGGCCGTCGATGCCGCCTTCGGCGCCCTGGCAACGTTGCCCGCCGATGACGCCACCGTGGCCTTCAACGACGTACCGGTCCCCGACCGCGCCTGCGACTGGAAGGCCCGCATGGTAGCCGAAGCGGCCCATCGCGCCATCTATCGCTTCAACGACTTCAAGTCCGAGCCCGCCCCCGTGCCGCCGCTCGAGCGCGTGACCCTGCTGGTCAGCGAGGGCGGCGATTCCGACGCCGCTCGCGAAGGTGGCCGCATCGGCGATGGCATCGGCCAGGGCATCAACGCCACTCGCACCCTCGGCAACCTGCCCGGTAACGTCTGCACGCCGAGCTACCTGGCCGAGCGGGCCGAACAGATGGCCGCCGACTCCGAGGGCGCGCTGACCACCGATATCCTCGACGAACAGGCCCTGGAAGAGCTCGGCGCCCACAGCCTGCTCAGCGTGGGTCGCGGCAGCGTCGAGCCGTCGCGCCTCATCGTCATGAAGTATCAGGGCGCCGACGATCCCGACGAAGCGCCTCACGTGCTGGTCGGCAAGGGCATCACCTTCGATTCCGGCGGCATCTCGCTCAAGCCGGGCGAAGGCATGGACGAGATGAAGTTCGACATGTGCGGTGCCGCCAGCGTGTTCGGTGCCGTCACCTCCGTGCTCGCCATTCGTCCCAAGGTCAATCTGGTGGCCATCGTCGCCAGCGCCGAGAACATGCCCGACGGCCGTGCCACCAAGCCCGGCGACATCATCAAGACGCTCAAGGGCCTGTCGGTGGAAGTCCTCAACACCGACGCCGAAGGTCGCCTGGTGCTGTGCGACGCCCTGACCTACGCCGAGCGCTTCGAGCCCGCCAGCGTGGTCGACATCGCCACCCTGACCGGTGCTGCCATCATCGCGCTGGGCCATCACGCCACCGGCTTGATGTCCAACGACGACGACCTGGCACTGGACCTGCTCGACGCCGGCGAGACCGCCTGGGACCGTGCCTGGCACATGCCGCTGTGGGACGAGTACCAGGAGCAACTGGACTCCAACTTCGCCGATCTGGCCAACATCGGCGGTCGTCCGGCAGGCACCATCACCGCGGGCTGCTTCCTCTCGCGCTTTACCGACAAGTACCCCTGGGCGCACCTGGACATCGCCGGTACCGCCTGGCATTCCGGCAAGCAGAAAGGCGCCACGGGTCGCCCGGTGAGCCTGCTCACCCAGTACCTGCTGGACCGCTCTTCCGATAGCCAGGTCGAGGTCGGCGAGGACTGATCCGTCAACGCGGGTCTTGCCTTTTCCGCGCGGCGACTTTTTCATGAAAGGAGCCGACCATCATGCACCGGACCGGCACCGCCGGTTCGGTGTTTCAGCATCGCCCCGAGGCGCCAACCGCGCCTCGGGCACAGCGGAGATTCATAGCCGTGCCCACAGAACGCTTTTCCGTGCTGCCCTCCACCGATGCCAAGGCAGCCCATATCCGTGACGACATCCTTGCCAATCCCGGTTTCGGTCGCTACTTCACCGACCACATGGCCCATGTGCGCTGGACCGTCGACGCCGGCTGGCATGGCCACGAGGTACGTCCCTACGGCCCGCTGACCCTCGATCCCGCCGCTGCTGTGCTGCACTATGCCCAGGAGATCTTCGAGGGCATCAAGGCCTATCGTCACGCCGACGGCTCGGTCTGGGCCTTCCGTCCGGAAAAGAATGCCGAGCGTTTCCGCCGCTCGGCGCGCCGCCTGGCCCTGCCGGAGCTCTCCGACGAGGACTTCATCGACTCGCTCAAGGCACTGCTCGCCCAGGACCACGCCTGGGTGCCGACCCCGGCCAGCGATGCCGACGAGTCCAGCCTCTACCTGCGTCCCTTCATGATCGCCAGCGAAACCTTCCTCGGCGTGCGTCCCGCCCATGAGATCGATTACTACGTGATCGCCTCTCCGGCGGCGGCCTACTTCAAGGGCGGTGTGGCACCAGTGTCGATCTGGCTCTCGTCCCAGTACAAGCGTGCCGCCGCCGGGGGCACCGGCTTCGCCAAGTGCGGTGGCAACTACGCCGCCTCCCTGGCCGCCCAGAAGGAAGCCGAGGCCCACGACTGCAGCCAGGTGGCCTTCCTCGACGCCGCCGAGAACAAGTGGATCGAGGAGCTCGGCGGCATGAACCTGTTCTTCGTCTACCGCGACGGTCGCCTGGTCACCCCGCGACTCACCGACACCATCCTCGAGGGCGTGACCCGCGACTCGGTGCTGACCCTGGCACGCGACGAGGGGCTGACTCCCGAGGAACGCCCGATCAGCATCGACGAATGGCGCGAGGGCGCGGCCAACGGCGAAATCACCGAAGTCTTCGCCTGCGGCACCGCCGCGGTGATCACCCCGGTGGGCGAGCTGGTCACCGAGGAAGGTTCGATCCGCCTCAGCGCGGGCGGTGATAACGAAGTCGCCAAGCGCCTGCGCAGCCACCTGCTCGACCTGCAGTACGGGCGTCGCGAAGACAGCCGTGGCTGGCTGACGCGTCTGGCCTGATCCCCATGCGCCATGGCACGGCCGCCTCTCCCGCGGGCCGTGCCCTGCATGTTTTCTCGTCAAGTTTCTCCGTCAAGAGGCCGAAATGTCGAAAGTGATGCTGATTACCGGTGCCGGACGCGGCATCGGCGCCGCCACCGCTCGCCTCGCTGCCCAGCGCAGCTATGCAGTGGCCGTCAACTATCGCAGTGACGAGGCCGCGGCCGCCAGCGTGGTCGCCGACATCGAAGCCGCAGGCGGGCGTGCCATCGCCATACGGGCCGATGTCGCCGTCGAGGCCGATATCCTTGCCATGTTCGAGACCGTGGACCGGGAGCTGGGCCGCCTCGACGTGCTGGTCAACAACGCCGGCGTGGTCGACCAGGTCTGCCGCGTCGAGGACATGGACGCCGAGCGCATCGATCGCATGATGCGCATCAACGTGACCGGCCCGTTCATCTGCGCCCGCGAGGCCATCAAGCGCATGGCCAAGCGTCACGGCGGCCAGGGCGGCGCCATCGTCAATGTCGGCTCGGCGGCGTCTCACCTGGGCGGTGCCGACGAATACGTCGACTACGCCGCCTCGAAGGGCGCCATCGATACCATGACCGAAGGACTGTCCAAGGAAGTCGCCGGTGACGGCATTCGTGTCAACACCGTACGTCCCGGCGTGGTTCGCACCACCATCCACGCCAGTGGCGGCAACCCGGAAAAAACCGACGTTGCCGGTTCGGTCATCCCCATGGGACGCATCGGCGAACCCGAGGAAATCGCCGAGGGCGTGCTGTGGCTCGCCGAAGCCGGCTTCACCACCGGCGCCCTGGTCGATATAGACGGCGGGGTTTAACCACCGGGCTACGCCCGGAGCTGTAAGCTGTAAGCTGTAAGCTGTAAGATATCAGCCGCGATGGCAAAAGGTTGCAGTAGCGCCGCCCTGATGGGGCGATGACTTCAAACCAAGCCCAAGTGCTTTTCTTACAGCTTCCAGGCGCGAAGCGCCGCTCTTAGAGCTTACAGCTTGCCCGAAGGGCCCCATGACCCAAGTCGACTTCTACATCCTGCCCGACACCACCCTCGACGCACGTCTCGAGTTCGCCTGCCGGCTGGCCGAGACCATCGTCAACAAGGGCTATCGGCTGCATCTGCATGCGGAAGACGAGGCCATGGCCCGAGCCCTCGACGACCGCCTGTGGGACTTCCGGCCCGACGCCTACCTGCCCCACGCCCTGCTGGGCAGCGAGCAGGCCGACAGCGTCCCGGCGACCATCGGCTGGGAGGAACCACCCTCACCCGGCGAACCGGGCACCCAGGCGATGCTCAACCTGCACCCCGACATCCCGGAGTGGTTCTCGCGTTTCGAGCGGGTCGCCGAGATCATCAACCAGCATCAGGAAGTGCTGACCGCCAAGCGCGACTGCTGGCAGACCTACAAGAAGCGCGGCTATCCCGTGAAGGCCCACCAACTGGGCGGACAGGGCGGCAACGGCTGACGTTGGCATAGCGAGGCTGACGCACCGGCTCCATGTTGCCGAGATCAGGGACGCCCCCGTCTCAGGCTGACGTCAGGACGCTCATCGGGCTATAATCGAGCCCATTTTTCGACGATTCCCGCCACCCGGCCACCACGCCGGTGGCGACCATTTCTGGATCCGGAACCGCCCATGGACAAGACCTACCAACCCGAGCAGATCGAAAACCGCTGGTATCAGCGTTGGGAAGAGGATGGCCACTTCGCCCCTTCCGGCGAGGGAGAGCCCTACTCCATCATGATCCCGCCGCCCAATGTCACCGGCAGTCTGCACATGGGCCACGCCTTCCAGGACACCATCATGGACACCCTGACGCGCTGGCGGCGCATGCAGGGCCGCAACACCCTCTGGCAGGTGGGCACCGACCACGCCGGCATCGCCACCCAGATGCTGGTGGAACGCAAGGTCGCCGCCGAGGAAGGCAAGAGCCGTCATGACCTGGGACGCGAGGCCTTCACCGACAAGATCTGGGAGTGGAAGCACGAGTCCGGCGGCCACATCACTCGCCAGCTGCGTCGCATGGGCGCCAGCGTCGACTGGTCCCGCGAACGCTTCACCATGGACGACGGCTTCTACAAGGCGGTCCAGGAAGTCTTCGTGCAGTTGTTCGACAAGGGCCTGATCTATCGCGGCAAGCGGCTGGTCAACTGGGATCCCACCCTGCATACCGCCATCTCCGACCTCGAGGTGGAAAATCGCGATCAGCAGGGTCAGTTCTGGCACTTCCGCTACCCGTTGGCCGATGGCGTCACCACCGAGGCGGGACTCGATCATCTGGTCGTCGCCACCACTCGTCCCGAAACCCTGCTCGGCGACAGTGCCGTAGCGGTCAACCCGGAGGATCCGCGCTACGCCTCGCTGATCGGCAAGTTCGTCGACCTGCCTCTGGTCGGTCGCCGCATTCCCATCGTCGCCGACGAACACGCCGACATGGAGAAGGGCTCGGGCTGCGTGAAGATTACCCCGGCCCACGACTTCAATGACTATGAGGTCGGCAAGCGCTGCGAGCTGCCGCTGATCAACGTCTTTTCCCGGGATGCGGTCATCCTCGAGCGTGCCGAGGCCTTCGATCTCCAGGGCCGTCCGCTGAGCGACATCGATACCAGCCTGCCGTCCGCCTATGCCGGCCTCTCGCGTTTCGAGGCCCGCGAGCGCATCGTCGCCGACATGGAGGCCGCCGGCCTGCTCGAGCGCACCGAGACGGTCAACAACACCCTGCCCTTTGGCGACCGTTCCGGCGATGTCATCGAGCCCTATCTCACCGATCAGTGGTTCGTGGCCGTGGAAAACCTCGCCAAGCCGGCCATCGCTGCGGTCGAGAACGGCGACATCGAGTTCGTGCCGAAGAATTACGAGAACATGTACTTCTCCTGGATGCGCGACCTCCAGGACTGGTGCATTTCGCGCCAGCTATGGTGGGGCCACCGCATCCCGGCCTGGTACGATGCCGAGGGCAATGTCTACGTGGCCCGCACCGAGGCCGAGGCCCGCGACAAGCACGGTCTGCCCGCCGACGTGCCCCTGACCCAGGACGAGGATGTCCTCGACACCTGGTTCAGCTCCGGGCTGTGGACCTTCGGCACCCTCGGCTGGCCCGAGAAGACCGAGGCTCTGGAGACCTTCCACCCCAGCAGCGTGCTGGTCACCGGTTTCGACATCATCTTCTTCTGGGTCGCCCGGATGATCATGCTGACCCTGGAGTTCACCGGCGAGGTGCCCTTCAAGCAGGTCTATGTGCATGGTCTGGTGCGCGACGGCCAGGGCAACAAGATGTCCAAGTCCAAGGGCAACGTCCTCGATCCCATCGACCTGATCGACGGCATCGACCTGGAGAGCCTGGTCGAGAAGCGCACCGGCAACATGATGCAGCCGCAGAAGGCCAAGGCCATCGCCAAGGCCACGCGCCAGGAATTCCCCGAGGGCATCGAGCCCCACGGCACCGACGCCCTGCGCTTCACCTTCCTCTCCCAGGCCACCACCGGTCGCGACATCAAGTTCGACATGGGCCGCCTGGACGGCTACCGCAACTTCTGCAACAAGCTGTGGAACGCCTCGCGCTATGTACTGATGAATGCCGAAGGCCAGGATTGCGGTGCCGATGGCAGCGAGGTCGAGCTGTCGCTGGCCGATCGCTGGATCATCTCGCGCCTGCAGCAGACCGAGGCCCAGGTGACCCGGGCCATGGAAGAATATCGTTTCGACCATGCCTCCCAGGCGCTGTACGAGTTCATCTGGAACGAGTACTGCGACTGGTACCTGGAGCTCTCCAAGCCGGTGCTCTGGGATGACGACGCCACGCCCGAATCGCAGCGCGGCACCCGCCGCACCCTGGTGCGGGTGCTGGAGGCCATCCTGCGCCTGGCACATCCGATGATGCCCTACATCAGCGAGGAGATCTGGCAGCGGGTCGCGCCCCTGGCCGGCACCTATCGCGGCGAAGGCGACTCCTTGATGGTCCATGCCTGGCCGGAGGCCGACGAAGCCCGCGTCGACGAGGCTGCCACCCGCAACATCGAGTGGCTCAAGGGCGTGATCGTGGCGATCCGCAACATCCGTGCAGAGCTGAACATCGCGCCCGGCAAGCCGCTGGAGGCCCTGCTGACCAAGGGCGACGCCACCGACCGCGAGCGACTGGAAGCCAATCGGCCGTTCCTCGCCAAGCTGGCCAAGCTCGAGCGTCTCGACTGGCTCGACGATCCCGCCGCGGCGCCCCTGGCGGCCACCCAACTGGTGGGCGACATGGAAGTGCTGGTGCCCATGGCCGGCCTGATCGACAAGGAGGCCGAACTGGCTCGCCTGGCCAAGGAGATCGACAAGCAGGACAAGCTGATCGGCGGCATCGAGAAGAAGCTCGGCAACGAGAGTTTCGTCGCCAAGGCCCCCGAAGCGGTGGTGCAGAAGGAACGCGACAAGCTCGACGACCTCAGCGCCAATCGGCGGCTCCTGGTCGAGCAGCGCGACAAGATCGCCGCGCTCTGAATCGCTGTACGTCGCTGGCAGCGCACGGCACAAGACATCCCGCCGTGCGCTGCCCCTCGCCTTTCAGCTTTTCAATAGCGTGTCCATGCGCTCCAGCGCCGCTTCCAACTGCTCGGCGGTGGTGCCGAAGTTGAGCCGGGCGAAGCCGGGCCAGCCGAAGTCGGCGCCATCCGAGAGGGCCACGCCGGCGCGCTCCAGCAGGGCTTGCTGGGGCGAGTCGGCGTCCTGCAGCGCCGGGGCCTCGCGCAGGTCCAGCCAGGCCAGATAGGTCGACTGCGGTGCGGCCATCCTCACACCGGGCCAGCTCGCGACGCGTTCCGCCAGCCGGCGACGATGGCCGCGCAGGGTCTCGAGCAGCGCCTGCCGCCAGGGCTCGCCATGGCGATAGGCGGCCTCGGCGGCCACCAGGCCCAGCACATTGCCGTCGGGCTGGAGCCCCTTGGCCTGCTCGGCGAAGCGCCGGCGCAGGCCGGCGTCGGGAATCACCGCACAGGCCGTGGTCAGCCCCGCCAGGTTGAAGGTCTTGGAAGGCGCCCAGAGCGTCAGGGTGCGCTCGGCAAGCGCCGGGAACATCGCCGCCAGCGGGCGATGCCGGGCGCCGTCGTCGAGCAGCAGGTCGCAATGCAGCTCGTCGGAGACGACCAGCAGGTCGTGACGTTCGACCAGTGCCGCCAGCCCTTCCAGTTCGGCGGCGCTCCAGACGCGTCCGGTGGGGTTGTGGGGATGGCACCACAGCAGCAACCGGGTACGCGGTGTGATGGCCGCCTCCAGGGCCTCGAGATCGAGCCGCCAGTCACCGTCGGGCGTCTCGGGTGGCCGCATGGCGGCCTGCTGGGACTCGCGGCCGGTGCGCCGCGCCACCTGCAGGAAAGGTGGATAGATCGGCGTCACCGTGAGCACGCCGTCACCGGGCTCGGTAAGCGCCAGGCTGGCCATGTGCAGGGCCGGTACCACGCCCGGCAGCCATAGTTGCCAGTCGGGCTCGATGGACCAGCCGTAATGTTCGGCGCTCCATTCGCACAGCGTCTCGCGCAGGCTGCTCGGTACCAGGCCATAGCCATAGACGCCATGATCGACCCGGGCCCGCAGCGCCTCGATCACCGCCGGCGGAGAACGAAAGTCCATGTCGGCCACCCATAACGGCAGCACGTCAGCGTCGAAGCGGTGCCACTTCTGCGACGGCCAGTCGCCATCGCTGGGATGTCGCCGATCGATGGGCGTGGCAAAATCGAATGTCGAGGTCATGCAGAGGCCATCCTTGTACCTGATCGGGCGCCGAACGACGCCCTCGAGAATGAATGAAACCATGCCCCAAAGCAGCTTCTATGCCAAGGTTCGCCGCGGCCTGCCAGCGGTCATCGCCCAGTGGCTGGCGCTCGGCCAGGGCGACACCGACCGCCTGGCCCTGATTCTCGCCGAGACCGCCCGGGTCGCCAAGCTCGGCGAACCCGAGGAAACACCCAGCGGCGCCACCCTCGAAGCCTGGTGCGACGCCGAACGACACGACGAGATCCCGCTCTGGGCGGGACGCACGGCGGTATTCCTGCTGGTCCAGATGCCGGCACGGCCGCAGCCCGCCGATGACGACGAGGCCTGTGCCTGGGCCTACTGCTGGCTGCGCAATCGCCAGGTCGATGACTACGACGCCGCTGTGGCCGGCCTGCCGGAACACCTTCGTGAGCCCCTGGACGCCGCCCTCAAGGCCGCCTGGGTGGATCAGCAAGGATTGCGTCTCGTCTGACGCGCTTCACAGGGAGAAGGATAACGTCATGGATGTTCCGCTGGGTTGGCAACTGGCCAAGCTGCTGGTCTCGATCGGCGTCGTACTGGGGCTTTCCGTCGTCGCCGAGCGCCTCAGCACCCGGGCTGCCGGCCTGCTTTCGGGCTATCCCCTGGGCACGGCCATTGCCCTGTTCTTCATCGGCCTGGAGATCTCGCCGAGCTTCGCCGCCGAAAGTGCCGTGCATACCCTGGCCGGCTTCTCGGCCACCCTGGCCCTGGGCGGCGGCTATCTGCTGTGTGCCCGCCGTGACGGCCTGCCGGGCGTCCTCACCGGCACCGCTGGCGGCCTCGTCGCCTGGGCCGTCGCCGGCCTGCTGCTGACCCGGTTCGACGTCAACCGCCTCGGCGGTACCCTGATCACCCTGGCGGCGATCCTGATCTTCATGCGCCTGTATCGTCATGTGCCGGAAGCCGCCGCCCCGCCTCGCGGCGGCTTCTCCTGGCCGGCGCTCGCACTGCGTGCCGGCCTCGCCGCCGGCATCATCTTCCTCATCACCGGTCTCGCCCATGTGGTGCCCTCGGCCTGGGCCGGCGTGATGGCGGCCTTTCCGGTGACCATGTATCCCTTCCTGGTGATTCTGCACCTGACCCACGGCGCCGCTCCGGTCGCCACTGTCATCAAGCACTATCCCGCCGGTCTCGGCTCGTTGCTGTGCTATGCCCTCTGCGTCTCGCTGACCTATGTTCCGCTGGGGCTCGCCTGGGGCACCCTGGCCGGCTTCGCGGCGGCCACCCTCTGGCTGCTGGCCTGGACCCGTGGCCAGGCCTGGTGGCGACATCGACGCGGAGGCATGACTTGACCGAGCGCTTGCTCGACTCAATGCTATAGTCTTCGCTCACGCCTGAGGAACCTCCATGTTCGTACGCACCATCGAGCCGGCCTTCTACGACACCGATGCCCTGGGCCACGTCAACAATACCCGACTGCCCGCCTGGTTCGAACTGGCCCGCAACGATCTCTTCAAGCTGTTCACCCCGGACCTCGACCCACGCCGCTGGCGACTGATCATGGCCCGCATGGAGATCGACTATCGCGCCGAGCTGCACTATGGCACCGACATCGAGATCCGTACCTACCTTTCGCGTCTCGGCAACAGCTCCTTCACCGTGACCCAGGAGGCGCATCAATCGGGTACACTGACCAATGTGGGACATACCGTATTGGTCCACTTCGATCATGAGACCAAGCGCGCCGTCCCCCTTGAAGGCTCGCTGCGCGAAGCCCTGGCGGAACACCTGCAGCAGACGGAGAGCGAAGACGCATGACCCCGGCGGTGAAGGCTCTGGAAAAGGCCGATGTGGATTTCTCGCTGGCGACCTACGAGCATGATCCGCGCAGCCCCGCCTACGGCGAGGAAGCCGCGCGCGCCCTGGGGCTGCCTGCCGAGGAAGTCTTCAAGACATTGCTGGCCTGTCTCGATGACGGCCGGCTGGTCATGGCTATCGTCCCGGTGCCCACGCAGCTCGATCTCAAGGCCCTGGCCCGGGCCGCCGGCGCCCGCAAGGCCCGGATGGCCGAGGCCGACGCGGCCGAGCGCGCCACCGGTTACGTGGTGGGCGGCATCAGCCCACTGGGGCAGAAGAAACGACTGCCCGCCTTCGTCGATGCCAGCGCCGAGCCCCTGGAGGCCATCCATGTCAGCGGCGGGCGCCGCGGCCTGGAAATCCGCCTCGCGCCGAACGACCTCGCGGCACTGCTGAACGCACGCTTCGCGCTGCTGTCACGTTCTCGGGCGACCCCATGAGCCAAGGCTCGAGCCGAATCGGTCGCCCCATTGTCTCACCCGTACGGCCTCTCGATGACATCGAGCCCATTCACCCACAAGGGAGCCGATGATGGCCATCCGCTACGATCTGTGGCTCGACCCGGAAAACGTCGCCCGCCACCACGCCGTGGAAGCCGATCTGGAGCGTTACTTCATGGAGCGCTTCGCCGACTACCCGCACATTCGCTTGTTCGGGGAAGACCCTTACGATTATGATGCGCCGTTCAATCGCCTCTACGACGTGCTGATGGCACGGGCCGTCGATTACTGTGACCGCTACTGGCGCTATGCGCCCACGCCGGAACAGCTCAACCGGACCTTCTTTCGCGCCGTGGGCCGCTCGAACAAGTTCATACGAGACGACAACGATGGTGATCCGACCCGACACGATGCCTGACGACCGGCAACTGGCCATCATCACCGAGCAGCTCGGCCGCCCTCCCCGAGGCATCGAAGCGCTGGCCGCCACCGATGGCGAAGGCACGCCGCTGGTCCTGCGCATGGCCCCCATCGTCGATGGTGCTCCCTTCCCGACCCTCTACTGGCTGTGCTCGGAACGCCTCAAGGCCGAGCTGTCACGCATCGAGGCGGCAGGCGTCATCAAGCATCTCGAAGCTCGCCTGCGCGAGGAGCCAGCCTTCCTGCACGCCTACCACCGCAGCCATGCCGATTACGTCGAGGCCCGCTGGCGTTACATGAGCGCGGCGCAACGCGACGAGGTCCAGCGCCTCGGCTACGAGAGCGTGCTGCGCGAACGCGGCATCGGCGGCATCGCCAACTGGGATCAGGTGCGCTGCCTGCACACCCAGTATGCCCACCATCTGTGCGGCGACAATGTCATCGGTCGCTGGCTGGACGACGAATACGCCGTAGCCGACTGCCTGCCCTGAACGGCTCCGACCTGGGCAGGTTCGATCAAGGAGAAATGGATGTCGACATTCTGTGTCTATCTCGGCTCGCGGACCGGCAACGACACGGCCTTCCTCGATGCCGCCCGACAGTTGGGCGACGAACTGGCCGCCCGTGGCCATTCACTGGTCTATGGCGGCGCCCGGGTCGGCATGATGGGCGCCCTGGCCGACCAGGTGATGGCCGCCGGCGGCGAGGTCACCGGCGTGATGCCCGATCACCTGGTCGAGCGCGAACAGGCCCACCGGGGCCTGACGCGGCTGCTTCGGGTACGCAACATGCATGAACGCAAGGCCAGCATGGCCGCCCACAGCGATGCCTTCATCGCCCTGCCCGGCGGTATCGGCACGCTCGAGGAACTCTTCGAAGCCTGGACCTGGCAGTACCTGGGCCTGCATGACAAGCCCATCGGCTTGCTCGACACTCAGGGCTTCTACACGCCCCTGCTGACATTTCTCGACGGCACCGTGGAACGCGGTTTCCTCGATCGCGCCACCCGCGCCAACCTGATCGATGCCGCCACACCGACCGAGCTGCTCGATGCGCTGGAGCAGCGCCTGACGCCTTCCCCCGTCAACTGAAGGAGGTCACATGCGAGCCATCCGACACGACGATGAACGACTCGTCTGGGACGAGACACCCGCCATTCCCGGCCCCGGCGCCCATGAAGTCCGCCTGAAGGTGGCCTGGGCCGACGTCAATCGCGCCGACCTGATGCAGCGTGCCGGTCATTATCCGCCGCCGCCCGGCGCTTCCACCGTACTCGGCCTGGAAGTCAGCGGCACGATCACCGAGCTCGGTGATGACGTTCGCGGGCTGAGCGTCGGCCAGCCCGTCTGCGCCTTGCTGGCCGGCGGCGGCTATGCCGAGGAGGTCGTGGTCGACGCCCATCAGGTCCTGCCGTTGCCGGAGGATTTCAGCCTGCGCGAAGCGGCGGCCCTGCCCGAAGTCTTCGCCACCGCCTGGCTCAACCTGTTCATGGAGGGTGCCCTGGGCGCCGGCGACCGGGTCCTGCTCCATGCCGGTGCCAGTGGCGTGGGCACGGCCGCCATCCAGCTATGCCGCGCCTTCGGTTATCCGTGCTTCGTCACGGTGGGCAGTGAAGCCAAGCTGGCCGCCTGCCGCGAGTTGGGCGCCGACGCTGGCTGGAATCGCCACGAGGGCAGCTTCGTCGACGCCGTGCAGCGCTGGGGCGGTGCCGACATGATCCTCGATCCGGTGGGCGCCAGTTACCTGGCCGACAACCAGCGCGTGCTCAACGAAGATGGCCGGCTGGTGGTGATCGGCATGATGGGCGGTCGTCAGGCAGAACTGGACATGGGCCGTATGCTGATGAAGCGTCAGCGCTTGATCGGCTCGACGCTGCGCGCCCGCCCGCCGGAGGCCAAGGGCCGGATCCTCGCCGCGCTGGCCGAGCATGTCTGGCCGCGCCTGGCTGCGGGCGAGTTGCGTCCGCTCGTCGACCGCACCTGGCCCATCGAAGAAGCCGAGGCGGCCCACGATCATGTGCGCGCCGATGCCAATACCGGCAAGGTACTGCTGGAAGTGGGCAGCGCCTAGAGCGTAAGCGTGCGCTGATAGGTCTGCTGCAGCAACAGGGCATCCTCGCCGGCGCGATGCCGGAGGATGCCCTGCTCGCGGATGATCGTCTCCTTGGTGTCGCTCCAGCGCTCGAGCTGAGCTTCGCTGAGCAGCCGGCGCAACGCCTCGAGACGAAAGGCCGGCAGCATGCCGGCATGGTGGAACAGCAGCGACAGCCAGGTGTTGTCGTAACCCCAGCTATCGCTATAGGCGATACCGATATCGCTGAGCTCGTCGTTGAGCCAGCAAGCCACCTGGCGAACCGGATAGCCTTCGCGCTGCAGGCGGTTGCGTGAGATGCCGTGCAGAAGCTCCGCCTTGGGATCCCAGTGGGTCCACTCGTCGAGCGGCTGGATGAGAAAGGCACAGACGCTACCATCGGCCCGTGCCAGGCCGATCTCGATGGGGTAACTACCGCGTCCGAAACCGGACGCTTCGATATCCAGCAGTGTCGGTAGCGTCACGGAGAGGAGAGTCCTTGCTGAGGGCCGCCGCGCTGGCGTGTCGGCCAGTGGTCATCGTCTCGTCAATGAGACACATACCCTCTAGTGTCGCGCCCCGGCTTCATGCATGTCCAGAGACTCGAACGCACCGGTGAGCTGATCGGCCAGGCGCTGCCAGTAGGCCGTGCGTTCGGCATCGACCGGCAGTCCCAGCTCGCCACAACGATAGGCACGGGCCAGACGTTCGGCGGCCTGGGGATGGCCCGCCTCGCCGGCGCGGGCATACCAGGTCACGGCATGATCCTCGCGGCGTGGGTACTGGGCACAGCCATGCTCATGGATCTGCCCGGCGCGGAACTGGGCGCGGGTATCACCACCGTGTGCGGCTTCGATCACATAACGTGCGCCACGGGCCTTGTCCTGAGGGGAAACCCCACGGTGGAACAGCATGTGGCCATATTGCGCAAGGGCAGCGGGATGACCGGCATCGGCGCATCGCTGGAAAAGATGCATGGTCAGCTTCTGGGTCCGCGGCGAACGCGGCAACCAGCGAGTATGTACCAGCTGTTGCGCCAGACGGTACTCGAGCCGAGTAAACAGTGACGATGCCTGTGGCATGGCAAACAATCCTGCTTCCAGAGGTTCGATTCGAAAGTGACGTCGAGCACCACCTTGTGTCCGGCGTCGTTCCCAATATCTCGCTGGCCGCTCGGACTCCGCCGTGCCAACGGGAAGGCAAGCATACGCTTGGCTTCGCAGCGACTCAACCCCTCGACATTTACGCCTTCGCCTCCCCCGGCTACCATGCCTGTCGAACCGATTTCCAACCGCTGTGTGAGGAGTGACGGATGCATACGCGCCCCCTGGGCAACACCGGTATCGAGGTCAGTCGGTTATGCCTTGGCACCATGACCTTCGGCGAGCAGAACAGCGAAGCCGAAGCCCACGAACAACTCGACCGGGCGGTGTCCTTCGGCATCGACTTCATCGATACCGCCGAGATGTACCCCGTGCCCCCCGACGCCGCGACACAAGGTCGCACCGAGAGCTATATCGGTAGCTGGCTCGCCTCGCGCGGTTCCCGAGACGACATCATCCTCGCCACCAAGGTGGCCGGGCCGGGGCTCGCCCACCTGCGCGGCGGTTCGCGCTTGACCCGGGAGCAGATCCATCAAGCCATCGATGCCAGCCTGACGCGTCTGCAGACGGATTATGTCGACCTCTATCAGCTGCATTGGCCCGACCGGCGCAGCAACTTCTTCGGTCGCCTCGGCTACGAGCCCGATGAAGAAGAAGACGCCATCGCCCTGGAAGAGAGCCTCTCGGCGCTTCAGGAACTGGTGAAGGCCGGCAAGGTACGTGCCGTGGGGTTGTCCAACGAGACACCCTGGGGCGTGATGCATGCCCTGCGCCTGGCCGACCGCCTGGGCCTGCCCCGCGTCGCCTCGGTGCAGAATCCCTACAGCCTGCTCAATCGCACCTTCGAGGTCGGCCTGGCCGAGATCGCCCATCGCGAAAACGTCGGCTTGCTGGCCTATTCCCCGCTGGGTTTCGGGGTGTTGTCCGGCAAGTATCTTGACGGCGCACGCCCCGAGGGCGCTCGTCTGACGCGCTATGAACGCTTCCAGCGTTATACGTCGCCGCAGGCCGAGCAGGCGGTCCGAGCCTATGTGGAAATCGCCCGGGAGCACGACCTCGACCCGGCCCAGATGGCCCTGGCCTTCGTGAACTCCCGCCCCTTCCTGACCAGCAACATCATCGGCGCCACCACCATGGCCCAGCTCGAGAGCAACCTGGCCAGCGAGTCACTGCGTCTGAGCGACGAGGTGCTGGACGCCATCGAGGACGTCCATCGACGCCTGCCCAACCCCTGCCCCTGACCGATATGCCCGGGGCTATCGGCACGATAGCCCCGCCCTCGGCGTGGCCTTGATATAATTCCCCGACTTCACCAGGTACAGGAGCGCCCATGCTGAGCGTGATTTCCCCGGCCAAGAAACTGGACTTCGAGACGCCGGCCACCACCTCCCGGCACACCCAGCCGGACTACCTCGAGCGCAGCCAGACACTGATCGATATCCTGCGGGACCTGTCGCCTCAGCAGATCAGCGACTTGATGGGGGTCAGCGACAAGATTGCCGGACTCAACGCGGCACGCTTCGCGGAATGGCACACGCCCTTCACCCCGGACAACGCCAAGCCGGCTGCCCAGGCCTTCCAGGGCGATGTCTATGTCGGACTGGAAGCCGAGCGTTTCGACGCCGCCGACAATGCCTTCGCCCAGGATCATCTGCGGATCCTCTCCGGCCTGTACGGCCTGCTGCGGCCTCTGGATCTCATCCAGCCCTACCGCCTGGAGATGGGCACCAAGCTGGCGAATCCCGCCGGCAAGGACCTGTATGCCTTCTGGCGCGACGAGCTGACCGCCGCTCTCGACCGTGCCATTGCCGACAGCGGCAGCGCGGTGCTGGTCAATCTCGCCTCCAATGAATATTTCAAGTCCATCGATGCCAAGCGCTTGAATGCCCGGGTCATCACGCCAGTCTTCAAGGATGAGAAGAACGGTCAGTACAAGATGATCAGCTTCTACGCCAAGAAGGCCCGAGGCTTGATGGCCGCCTGGATGATCCGGCAGCGCGTGGATGATTCCGAGGCACTCAAGGATTTCGATGTCGCCGGCTATCGCTTCAATGCCGCCATTTCGGAAGGCGATACCCTGGTCTTTTGCCGGGACGAGCGGGACCGCACCTAGGCATTGTCCGAAAAGTGCCTACGCTCGTCGACTTTTCAAACAAGGCCTAGTCGAAACACAGGGGACGCGACGCGCGTTCCTTGAGAAAACGCCGATGGATGTCCTTGAAGCGGGCATCGTCGCAGCGCTCCAGCCATTCATAGGCCACCATGTCGGCGCTCACCGCCTGGGCGCCGGCCCTCTCCACCCGCTGCCGGGCCAGGCTCGCCTCTGCCGGACGCCGACTACTCGCAGCTTCCGTCAGCCAGGCGACACGATACCCCGCCTCGAGCAACGCCAGACCGGTCTGCAAGACACAGATGTGCGCCTCGGCACCGCACAGCACGATCTGCCGGCGCCCGGTATCTGCCAGGGCATCGGCGAAATCCGGCTCGGCATGGGCATTGAAATGCGTCTTCCGCCACACTCGGGGATTCTCGAGCGACGCCAACAGGGACGGCACACTCTCCCCCAGCCCTTCCGGATACTGCTCGGTCAGCCATACCAGGACACCCAGCGCCTCGGCCACACCGCCCATCCATGAGGCCTCCTCGACCGCCTGCTCTCCGGTCGCGAGCACCGGCAGCAGGCCAACCTGCAGATCGACGATCAACAACAGACTCGTATCCCGGTGCATGCGCATGACGGTCTCCGAAGCGAAAGATATAGGCGGTGCTCGATACCAGCTTAATCGCTAGAATATCAGCTCCGAAAGACAACCGGCCCCAAGGCCACCACGGAGATCCTCGATGCGTCACTTCCTCGTCATGCTCATCGTCGGCATGTTCGGCTTCGGCCTCGCCGTCGACCATGCCGATGCGCGCCGCCTGGGGGGCGGCAAGAGCGTCGGCAGCTATTCCCGAACCATCAATTCCCAGAACACCAGCACGCCCCGCTCCACCGCGGCGCCCCAGCGCAAGCCTTCCAGCGGACTATCGCGCTTCGCCGGCCCCTTTGCCGGGCTCCTGGCGGGCGGGCTCTTGGCTTCGCTGTTCTTCGGTGGCGCCTTCGATGAATTGCGCCTGATGGATATCCTGCTGATCGCCGGCGCTGCCTTCCTGCTCTTCCGCCTGCTGGCCCGCCGCCGTACCGCCATGGCAGGCGCGAATGGCACCACCTCCCAGGCCTCCCGCGAAGCCGACGCTCAGGCATTCCAGTCCTCCGCCTCCCTGGGCGGCACGACGCACATCGGCGACGAACCTGCATGGTTCGACAGGGAACGCTTCCTGGGCGGTGCCAAGGAGCATTTCATGACGCTGCAACGCGCCTGGGACAACAACGACTTCACCCTGATCCAGGACTACGTCACGCCGGAGCTCTACAACTTGCTGCGCCAGGAACGCGAACAACATCCTGCCAACAATCGCACCGAGATCGTACGCCTCATCGCGGAGCTCGGCAGCGTGCGTGAAACCGATCAGCAGGCCGAGGCGACAGTGCTGTTCCACGGCATCCTCGACGAGAACGGCGCACAAAACGAATTCAACGAGACCTGGCATCTGGTCCGCGATCTTCGCGACGGCGCTCCCTGGTACGTGCAGGGCATCGAACAGAACCCCGCCATCTGATCACAGGCGACACCTGTCGACGAAAGGTGTCCATCAATGCAAAAGGCCGGGCAAATGCCCGGCCTTTCGTCTGTACAGCGTACGAGAGCGACAGTTTATTGCTGCGTCTCGTCGGCGGCTTCCTGAGTCTGCTCCCCGGCATCCTCCATGGCCTCACCGGCACTGTTCATGGTGTCATCAACCGCATCTCCGACGCTTTCACCAGCATCTTCCACGGCCTGATTAGCGTTCTCGGCAGCCGAATCCATTGCCTCGCCGGCATCGTTAACGGCTTCTTCGGTGCTTTCCGCTGCTGAATCCATGGCGGATTCCGCGTCATTGGCCGCACCCTCGGCAGCCTCACCGGCTTCGTCCATGGTCTGGTCGGCGCTTTCCGCCGCCTCGTCAGCCGCCTGCTCGGTCTCCGCGGCAGCCTCATCCATCGCCGACTCGGCATCGCCAGCGGTTTCCTCGGCGCTCTGCGCGGCCTCATCCGCCGCCTGCTCGGTGTTCTCTCCCGCTGACTCCGAGCCTGCGTCATCGTCGCTACAGGCCGCCAATCCCGCCGTAGCCGTACCGACCAGCAGCATCAAGGCCAGCTTGCGCAGAATTTGCTGTTTCATCGTGCTCCTCCTGAGATCACCGTTGATATCCATCGGGGTAGTGCCTGTTCACCCTAGCCGTCCTTGCCGCAACTTGCCAACCGATTCAGGCCTTTGCCGGACCGCTCCATGATCCTTCAACATTCTGAATCCGACGTCGCCAAGCAGCGTCACCATGACATTCCTCGATACATGGCGCGAACGACCTGTACCATCATCATCTTTTTTAGACTTTTCTTCCAGACATGAAAAAACCCCGACTTCGCGTGAAGCCGGGGTTTTCTCGGGATAGATGCCTGACGCCTCCACGGCCACGCCGTGGCCTGGAGCCTGGGCTCGGGACGCCGCATCGCGGCTTTCCACCTCGCCCGTTCGCGCCTGACAAGGCAATACCTTGTCCGAGCGGCGCTCACCCGACTCGACTCGTCTCCTCCCTGAGACTCGCCCCAAGGGCCCGTCTCAAGACGGTTCCCGTTCACTCCCGGTGAACGGGTCGCATGCGATGACAGCCCATCGTACTGACATAAAAAAATCCCCCGGGGATACCGGGGGATTTTTCAGATAAGTGCCTGACGATGACCTACTCTCGCATGGGAACTCCCACACTACCATCGGCGCTGAGCGGTTTCACTGCTGAGTTCGGCATGGGTTCAGGTGGTGCCCGCTCGCTATGGTCGTCAGGCGAAAAACATCAATGCAACCCTGCTGACGATACGTCTCTCGCGTACCCGGCGTCGTCTGTCATCCAGACTCCTTGGGTGTTATATGGTCAAGCCTCACGGGCCATTAGTACCGGTCAGCTCAACGCCTTGCAGCGCTTCCACATCCGGCCTATCAACCAGCTCGTCTTGCTGGACCCTTCAGGAGGCTCGAGGCCTCGGGGAGATCTCATCTTGAAGGGGGCTTCCCGCTTAGATGCTTTCAGCGGTTATCCCGTCCGACCTTAGCTACCCGGCAATGCCACGGGCGTGACAACCGGTACACCAGAGGGTCGTCCACTCCGGTCCTCTCGTACTAGGAGCAGCACTTCTCAAATCTCCAACGCCCACGGCAGATAGGGACCGAACTGTCTCACGACGTTCTAAACCCAGCTCGCGTACCACTTTAAATGGCGAACAGCCATACCCTTGGGACCGACTTCAGCCCCAGGATGTGATGAGCCGACATCGAGGTGCCAAACACCGCCGTCGATGTGAACTCTTGGGCGGTATCAGCCTGTTATCCCCGGAGTACCTTTTATCCGTTGAGCGATGGCCCTTCCATACAGAACCACCGGATCACTAGAACCTACTTTCGTATCTGCTCGACGTGTCTGTCTCGCAGTTAAGCACCCTTATGCTCTTGCACTCATTGCACGATTTCCGACCGTGCTGAGGGTACCTTCGTGCTCCTCCGTTACGCTTTGGGAGGAGACCGCCCCAGTCAAACTACCCACCACACACGGTCCTCGATCCGGATAACGGACCAGAGTTAGAACGCCAATGATGCCAGGCTGGTATTTCAAGGTCGGCTCCACGATAGCTAGCGCTACCGTTTCAAAGCCTCCCAGCTATCCTACACAAGCAACATCAGCGTCCAGTGTGAAGCTGTAGTAAAGGTTCACGGGGTCTTTCCGTCTAGCCGCGGGTACACCGCATCTTCACGGCGATTTCAATTTCACTGAGTCTCGGGTGGAGACAGCGTGGCCATCATTACGCCATTCGTGCAGGTCGGAACTTACCCGACAAGGAATTTCGCTACCTTAGGACCGTTATAGTTACGGCCGCCGTTTACCGGGGCTTCGATCAGGAGCTTCGCCGAAGCTAACACCATCAATTAACCTTCCGGCACCGGGCAGGCGTCATACCCTATACGTCCGCTTACGCGTTTGCAGAGTACTGTGTTTTTAATAAACAGTTGCAGCCACCTGGTATCTTCGACCGCCTCGTGCTCCGGTCGCGAGGACCTTCACACTAACGCGGCGTGCCTTCTCCCGAAGTTACGGCACCATTTTGCCTAGTTCCTTCACCCGAGTTCTCTCAAGCGCCTTGGGATTCTCACCCTGACCACCTGTGTCGGTTTGGGGTACGGTCCCACTGTATCTGAAGCTTAGAGGCTTTTCCTGGAAGCGTGGCATCAATGACTTCCAGACCGTAGTCTGTTCGTCTCGTCTCTCGGCCTTGGGGAACCGGATTTGCCTGATTCCCCAGCCTACTGACTTTCACCAGGACAACCAACGCCTGGCTCACCTAGCCTTCTTCGTCCCCCCATCGCAATACAGTGAGGTACGGGAATATTGACCCGTTTCCCATCGACTACGCCTTTCGGCCTCGCCTTAGGGGCCGACTCACTCTGCTCCGATTAGCGTCGAACAGAAACCCTTGGTCTTCCGGCGGGGGAGTTTTTCACTCCCCTTATCGTTACTCATGTCAGCATTCGCACTCGTGATACCTCCAGCAAGCCTTTCGACTCACCTTCATCGGCGTACACGACGCTCCTCTACCGCTCATCCAGAGGATGAACCCGTAGCTTCGGTACCTGGTTTGAGCCCCGTTACATCTTCCGCGCAGGCCGACTCGACTAGTGAGCTATTACGCTTTCTTTAAAGGATGGCTGCTTCTAAGCCAACCTCCTAGCTGTCTAAGCCTTCCCACATCGTTTCCCACTTAACCAGGATTTCGGGACCTTAGCTGACGGTCTGGGTTGTTTCCCTTTTCACAACGGACGTTAGCACCCGCTGTGTGTCTCCCACGCTTGCACTCACCGGTATTCGGAGTTTGCCTCGGGTTGGTAAGCCGGGATGGCCCCCTAGCCGAAACAGTGCTCTACCCCCGGCGGTGATACGTGAGGCGCTACCTAAATAGCTTTCGAGGAGAACCAGCTATCTCCGGGCTTGATTAGCCTTTCACTCCGATCCACAAGTCATCCAAATCTTTTTCAACAGATCCTGGTTCGGTCCTCCAGTTGATGTTACTCAACCTTCAACCTGCTCATGGATAGATCGCCCGGTTTCGGGTCTATTTCCAGCGACTGGTCGCCCAGTTAAGACTCGATTTCTCTACGCCTCCCCTAATCGGTTAAGCTCGCCACTGAAAATAAGTCGCTGACCCATTATACAAAAGGTACGCGGTCACGGGACTAGCCCGCTCCCACTGCTTGTACGCACACGGTTTCAGGATCTATTTCACTCCCCTCTCCGGGGTTCTTTTCGCCTTTCCCTCACGGTACTGGTTCACTATCGGTCAGCCAGGAGTATTTAGCCTTGGAGGATGGTCCCCCCGTCTTCAGTCAAGGTTTCACGTGCCCCGACCTACTCGATTTCACAGGATCAGATTTTCGGCTACGGGACTATCACCCTGTATCGTCGAGCTTCCCAGCTCGTTCGCCTAATCAGTCACCTGCTTAAGGGCTGGTCCCCGGTCGCTCGCCGCTACTGGGGGAATCTCGGTTGATTTCTGTTCCTCGGGGTACTGAGATGTTTCAGTTCCCCCGGTTCGCCTCGTTGACCTATGGATTCAGTCAACGATACCCATCTTACGATGGGTGGGTTTCCCCATTCGGAAATGCCCGGGTCGCAGGTTGTTTGCCACCTCGCCGAGCCTTATCGCAGGCTTCCACGTCCTTCATCGCCTCTGGCTGCCTAGGCATCCACCGTGTGCGCTTCATCGCTTGACCATATAACCCGAAGGAGTCTGGTCGCGATGACTCAACGACAATTGCCGGATACGCTTGAGACGTATCTCATATGTCCTTTCTTTCGAAAGGAACTGTCAGCAGGATTACATTGTTAAAGAGCGACTGTTCGAAGAACAGTCGGAAGTCAGTAGAAACCTTTCCTTCTACAAACTTGCGACTGGTCTTGTCACATCAACTGTCGGGGTGGTGGAGCCTACCGGGATCGAACCGGTGACCTCCTGCGTGCAAGGCAGGCGCTCTCCCAGCTGAGCTAAGGCCCCTCTGATGCCCGTCATACGTGACATGGAGAATTTTATTCAGGTCAAGGCATTTTGTGGCATCGCCTAGCCTGCTAGGCAAGTCACAAAATAACGCAGAACTGGATAAAATTGGTGGGTCTGGGCAGACTTGAACTGCCGACCTCACCCTTATCAGGGGTGCGCTCTAACCAACTGAGCTACAGACCCAACACCTATCCTCTCATTGACGGAACACGGTCGGCTTGCCGACCTCACCCTCCTTTCCACAAAGGTCAGGGGGTGCGCTCTCACCAACTGAGCGAATACCCTAGGGTCACGCTGGGTCTCTACCCAAACAGTCTTTGCTCTGGCCGATCAGGTAATTCATTGTGAGCACTTGCCGAGTGCCGGTGACGTCGTCGATTAAGGAGGTGATCCAGCCGCAGGTTCCCCTACGGCTACCTTGTTACGACTTCACCCCAGTCATGAACCACACCGTGGTGATCGCCCTCCGAAGTTAGGCTAACCACTTCTGGTGCAGTCCACTCCCATGGTGTGACGGGCGGTGTGTACAAGGCCCGGGAACGTATTCACCGTGCCATTCTGATGCACGATTACTAGCGATTCCGACTTCACGGAGTCGAGTTGCAGACTCCGATCCGGACTGAGACCGGCTTTATGAGATTAGCTCCACGTCGCCGCTTTGCAACCCATTGTACCGGCCATTGTAGCACGTGTGTAGCCCTACCCGTAAGGGCCATGATGACTTGACGTCGTCCCCACCTTCCTCCGGTTTGTCACCGGCAGTCTCCCTAGAGTTCCCGACCGAATCGCTGGCAAATAGGGACAAGGGTTGCGCTCGTTACGGGACTTAACCCAACATTTCACAACACGAGCTGACGACAGCCATGCAGCACCTGTCTGTGCGCTCCCGAAGGCACCAATCCATCTCTGGAAAGTTCGCACGATGTCAAGGGTAGGTAAGGTTCTTCGCGTTGCATCGAATTAAACCACATGCTCCACCGCTTGTGCGGGCCCCCGTCAATTCATTTGAGTTTTAACCTTGCGGCCGTACTCCCCAGGCGGTCGACTTAGTGCGTTAACTGCGCCACAAAGGTCTCGAGGACCCCAACGGCTAGTCGACATCGTTTACGGCGTGGACTACCAGGGTATCTAATCCTGTTTGCTACCCACGCTTTCGTACCTCAGCGTCAGTGTCAGTCCAGAAGGCCGCCTTCGCCACTGGTATTCCTCCCGATCTCTACGCATTTCACCGCTACACCGGGAATTCTACCTTCCTCTCCTGCACTCTAGCCTAACAGTTCCGGATGCCGTTCCCAGGTTGAGCCCGGGGCTTTCACAACCGGCTTATCAAGCCGCCTACGCACGCTTTACGCCCAGTAATTCCGATTAACGCTCGCACCCTCCGTATTACCGCGGCTGCTGGCACGGAGTTAGCCGGTGCTTCTTCTGCGAGTGATGTCTCCCTTGCCGGGTATTAACCGACAAGCATTCTTCCTCGCTGAAAGTGCTTTACAACCCGAGGGCCTTCTTCACACACGCGGCATGGCTGGATCAGGGTTGCCCCCATTGTCCAATATTCCCCACTGCTGCCTCCCGTAGGAGTTCGGGCCGTGTCTCAGTCCCGATGTGGCTGATCATCCTCTCAGACCAGCTACGGATCGTCGCCTTGGTGAGCCGTTACCTCACCAACCAGCTAATCCGACATAAGCTCATCCGATAGCGCAAGGTCCGAAGAGCCCCTGCTTTCCCCCGTAGGGCGTATGCGGTATTAGCTTGAGTTTCCTCAAGTTATCCCCCACTACCGGGCAGATTCCTATGCATTACTCACCCGTCCGCCGCTCGACGCCTCCTAGCAAGCTAGGATCGTTTCCGCTCGACTTGCATGTGTTAGGCCTGCCGCCAGCGTTCAATCTGAGCCATGATCAAACTCTTCAGTTAAAAGTCTGATAGTTCCTTAGGCGGAACCAAACCTGGTTCAAGATTCAAACGTCTCGTTTGACGAGTCGCTTGTCTTGATTTTCGGTGACTGGTCACCGACATCCCGACAAGCGCCCACATGAATTACCTGATCGATTGTTAAAGAGCATCTCACGTTGCTGGCCCGTGGCGCAGCGCCTCGTGAGGAAGGCGTATTCTACCGATTCGGCGCCTGGCGTCAAGCTCGATCTTGCCGAGAGCGACGCAAACCTCGTTGAGGCGACTCCGAACTGAGCTCTCTGTGAGCTCGGTAGCGAGTGGCGAGCATTTTACCGAAATCGGCGTTCCTGTCAACCGGCGAATTCCGAAGCGATTCGAAAAACCCTAAGAAAAACAGGCGCTTCTGCCACCCTTCACCGCCTGCAACGTTGCCCGTCGCCGGCAGCGGATGCGTACTTTACGGATATCAGGCCGGCGATGCAAGCCCTTTGCGACAAGAACGTGAAGAAAAGATAGCAAGCCGATGACAGTTTATCCACAACCCCTCGCGGCACAAACCGACTGTGGACAACCTCGCGCCCCGGCCGGCGACGAAAACGCCCGCTCGAGGCGGGCGTTCGGGCCTGGATAGTGCGGCTTTCGTCAGGGCTTCTGACTCGGCGTACGCAGCTTGCGCCACACGGCCAGCACGGGTCCCGAGGCCACATAGGTGCCGAACAACAGCAACAGCATCAGGGAAGGTTCGATGGAAATGACCACGAACCCCAGCACGATGGCCAGCAGCATGACGAAGGGCACGGGGCCCTTGAGGTCGATATCCTTGAAACTGTAGTAGCGGATATTGCTGACCATCAGTACTCCGGCGGCCCCGACGAGGAACAGCATCCAGAGTTTGAAGCCGAAGGCCTCGGCATCGAAGCTGTGGAAAGTCCAGACACTCGCGGCCACCACGGCGGCAGCCGACGGACTGGGCAGGCCGATGAACCACTTCTTGTCGACGCTGCCGATCTGCACATTGAATCGCGCCAGGCGAAGCGCCGCACAGGCCACGTAGAGAAAGGCCACGACCCAGCCGGTCTTGCCGACGTCCTGGAGGATCCAGATGAAGGAAACGAGCCCGGGAGCCACACCGAAGGAAAGCATATCGGAGAGACTGTCGTACTCGGCCCCGAAATCGCTTTGGGTATTGGTGAGTCGAGCGACCCGGCCATCCAGCCCGTCGAGGGCCATGGCGATGAAGATGGCGATCGAGGCGGCCGTGAAGTCGCCATTGATGGCGGCCACCACGGCGAAGAAGCCGGAAAACAGCGCCGATGTCGTGAACAGGTTGGGCAGCAGGTAGATTCCCCTGCGCTTCACCTTCTTGCCATCCTCCAGCGCCTCCTCGACCACTTCCGACTCGCGAACGAAGGTCGCGGCCAGATCCTCGTCATTCGATTCACGCCTGTCGCGTTCGCCGTTGCTGGGGTCTTGGCTCATCAGTGTCTTCCATTGCGGCTGAAGGTACCGCTCATTCTACACGCAGCAGCCGGGATGGCTCACGGTACATTGCATCCGAATACGCAACGGGGGCGCGAATAACCGCGCCCCCGTTGATCTGCCACCCGCAGGATCGATCAGTTCTTGCTCTTGTCGACCAGCTGGTTGGCGGCGATCCAGGGCATCATGCCCCGCAGCTTCTCGCCGACCTGCTCGATCGGGTGCTCCGCATTCAGGCGACGACGCGCGGTCATGGAGGGATAGTTGCTGTTGCCCTCGTTGATGAACATCTTGGCGTATTCACCGGTCTGGATGCGCTTGAGCGCATTGCGCATAGCCTGACGGGACTGCTCGTTGATGACTTCGCCACCGGTAACGTACTCGCCGTACTCAGCGTTGTTGGAGATGGAGTAGTTCATGTTGGCGATGCCGCCCTCGTACATCAGGTCGACGATCAGCTTGAGCTCGTGCAGGCACTCGAAGTAGGCCATCTCCGGCGCATAGCCCGCTTCGGTCAGGGTCTCGAAACCGGCCTTGACCAGCTCCACGGCGCCGCCACACAGCACGGTCTGCTCGCCGAACAGATCGGTTTCGGTCTCGTCCTTGAAGGTGGTCTCGATGATGCCGCTGCGACCGCCGCCGATGGCAGCGGCATAGGAAAGCGCCAGCTCCTTGGCGGAGCCGGAGGCATCCTGATGAATCGCGATCAGGTCCGGGATGCCGCCGCCGCGGGTGAACTCGGAGCGAACTGTGTGCCCCGGTGCCTTGGGAGCGATCATGACCACGTCCAGATCGGCACGCGGCTCGACCTGGTTGTAATGGATGTTGAAACCGTGGGCGAAGGCCAGGGTCGCGCCTTCCTTCAGATTGGGCGCGATCTGCTGCTCATAGATGGCCTTCTGGTACTCATCGGGAGCCAGCACCATAACCACGTCGGCAGCCTGGCAGGCATCTTCCACGGTGGCGACCTTCAGGCCAGCGGCTTCCGCCTTGGCGGCGGAGGACGAACCCGGGCGCAGCGCGACGGTCACGTCGACGCCGGACTCCTTGAGGTTGTTGGCGTGGGCGTGGCCCTGCGAGCCATAACCCACGATGGCGACCTGCTTGGCCTGGATGAGGGAGAGGTCGCAGTCCTTATCGTAATAAACGCGCATGTCGGGCTCCTGGAGATCGTAACTAAGGCGATTGTGTCAGCGTCGATGGCCACCCGCGCCGTCTTGCGCGGCGCTGGGAGATTCCTGGCGGGCCTTTGGCCCTGTCGATGACTCGACTCTACGTCAGAGGCCGCATTGCGTAAAACGCTATATTTGCAATGTGACATCCCGATATGTGCAATAATAAGGCGCATGGACATGCGCCCCCTGAAACACTTTTTGACCCTCGCCGACACCCTGCACTTCGGTCGTGCCAGCGAGGCGTGCCACGTCAGCCCCTCGACGCTCTCGCGCTCCATCCAACAGCTGGAGGAGAGCCTGGGCGTCCGGCTGTTCGAGCGCGACAATCGACATGTGGCCCTGACCCGACAAGGGCACAGTTTCCATGCCTATGCTCGGGACACCCTGGAGCAGTGGGAGCAACTGCGCCAGTCGCTGATGAGCGAAGCCCATATCCTGACCGGCGAGATCAGCATCTACTGCTCGGTCACCGCCAGCTACAGCTTTCTCTATGACCTGCTCAGCGAGTTTCGCACCCGTTATCCGGGCATCGAGCTGAAACTGCACACCGGCGATCCCGCCCAGGCCATGCCACGGGTCCTGGCCGGCAACGAGGACATGGCCATCACCTCACGCCCCCGGCAGTTGCCCGAAGGGCTCGCCTTCAAGTCGCTGACCCGCTCGCCCCTGGTGTTCATCGCGCCATGCGACGAACACGAGTGGGTGCCAGCCGATCCACGCACGCCCAGCGCCGACCAGTGGCGCAATGTCCCGATGGTGCTCTCCGAATCGGGACTGTCGCGGGAAGTCAGCAACACCTGGTTCAAGGCGCTTGGCATTTCGCCCCGCATCTACGCTCAGGTCGCCGGCCATGAAGCCATCGTCAGCATGGTCGGCCTGGGATTCGGCGTCGGGGTGGTGCCCCGCATCGTGCTGGAGGCCAGCCCGCTGTCGGAACGCGTACGGATCCTGCCGGTCAAGCCGGAACTCCCGCACTATGATGTCGGCCTCTGCGTGCTCAACCGCCGCCTGCGGAGCCCACTCATCCACGCACTCTGGGACGAGGTCGAGGAACGCGGCTGAAAGTCGCCCGACCCCGGCTTGCCCCTGCCGGCAAAGGGCACCAGACTGGTATCGTTAGTGAGCTAAGAGTCATCACCATAGAGGTCATCCATGAAACTCGTCACTCTGGCCAGTCCCGGCGGACTGGATCGACTCCGCCTGCAAGAACACGATGCCCCCGGAGAGCCGGGGCCCGGCGAAATACGCGTCAGGATTCATGCCAGTTCCCTCAACTTCCATGACTACGGCGTGGTCAGCGGTGGCATGCCCACTGCCGAGGGACGAATTCCGATGTCGGACGGCGCCGGCGTGGTCGAGGCCGTCGGCGAAGATGTCGACACCTTCTCGGTGGGAGACTCGGTGGTCTCCACCTTCTTCCCGACCTGGCTGACCGGCCCCGCCGAGGTCGGCGACTTCCGCACGGTGCCCGGCGACGGTGTCGATGGCTACGCGCGGGAGGCAGTGATTCGCCCCCAGACCTGGTTCACCCATGCGCCACGCGGCTACAGCCATGCCCAGGCGGCGACACTGACCACGGCCGGGCTGACCGCCTGGCGCGCCCTGGTGGTGGAAGGCGGCCTCAAGGCCGGCGATAGCGTGCTGGTACTGGGCACCGGCGGCGTCTCGATCTTCGCCCTGCAGTTCGCCAAGGCCATGGGCGCCACCGTCATCGCCACGTCCTCGTCGGACGACAAGCTGACAAGACTCGAATCGCTCGGCGCCGACCACACCATCAATTACCGCACGCACCCCGAGTGGGGCAGCAAGGTGAAGGAACTCACCGCAGGCCGCGGCGTGGATCACATCGTCGAAGTCGGCGGCCCCAGCACCCTCGCCCAGTCCATCGAGGCGGTGCGCATCGGTGGCCATATCTCGCTGATTGGCGTGCTGACCGGCCGTGGCGGCGACATCCCCACCGCCAAGCTGATGGCCAAGCAGGCCCGCCTGCAGGGCATCATCGTGGGCAGCCGGGCTCACCAGCAGGAGATGATTCGCGGTATCGAGTCCCTCGGTATCGAACCGGTCATCGATCGACACTTCGCGCTCGACGAGATCGCCGAGGCATTTCGTCACCAGGAGTCGCAGAAGCACTTCGGCAAGATCTGCCTGGACATCTGAACGACAGCCCTCCTCCCCCAACGAAAAAGCCGCCCCCGAAGGGGCGGCTCACTGGATGCCGGCGGCATGACGTCACATGGCGAGCGACGACGGCTCGGTCGCCACCGAAGCGCGGCCGTCGATCACAGCGACAGCACCTTGTCGCCCCGGGCAATGCCCGAGACGCCGGTACGCGCCACCTCATGAATGCCCACCGGCGCCATGGCCTGCAGGAAGGCGTCGAGCTTCTCGGCATCGCCGGTGATCTGCACGGTGTACAGGCTCGGCGTCACGTCGACGATCTGCGCGCGGAAGATATCCACGGTGCGCTTGACCTCGTCACGCGCCGCACCCAGCGCCTTCACCTTGACCAGCATCAGCTCGCGCTCGATGTGGCTGCCTTCGGTGAGATCCACCAGCTTGACCACGTCGATCAGCTTGTTGAGATGCTTGGTGATCTGCTCGATCACCCGGTCATCCCCCACCGTGGTCACGGTCAACCGGGAGAGCGTCTCGTCCTCGGTGGGTGCGACGTTGAGGGTTTCGATATTGAAGTTGCGTTGGGAAAACAGCCCCACCACGCGAGACAAGGCGCCCGGTTCGTTTTCCATCAGAATCGAGATGATATGGCGCATCAGCTCCGCTCCGTCTTGGAAAGCAGCATGTCACGCATGGAGCCCAGGGGCACCTGCATCGGATAGACGTGCTCGTGCGGGTCGACCATGACGTCGAGGAACACCAGTTCCTGCTTGTCGGCAAAGGTCCTCTCCAGTGCCGGCTCGAGTTCCGCCATCGTCTCCACCCGCAGCGCGGTGAAGCCATACGACTCGATGAGCTGCTGAAAGTCCGGCAGCGATTCCATGTAGGAATGTGCGTGGCGCGACTTGTAGTTGAGATCCTGCCACTGACGCACCATGCCGAGCGAGGCGTTGTTCAGGTTGACGATCTTCACGCCGCCGCCGAACTGCTTACAGGTCGACAGCTCCTGCATCATCATCTGGAAACTGCCCTCGCCGGTCACGCAGACCACCTGCTCGTCGGGGAAGTTCTGCTTGATGCCCATGGCTGCCGGGAAGCCGAACCCCATGGTGCCGAGCCCGCCGGAGGTAATGAAGCGGTTGGGCTTGTCGAACTTGTAGTACTGGGCCGCGAACATCTGGTGCTGGCCGACGTCGGTGGTGACGTACGCCTCGCCACGAGTCTGCCGGCAGATCGCCTCGATGACTTCCTGCGGCTTGATCGGCTCGCCTTCCTTCGAAGGCTCGTAAAGCTTGCCGCGCCGCTCTTCGCGCCAGCCATCAATGGTCCGCCACCACTCGTCGAGCGCCTCGGGATCGGCGATCTCGCGGCCCTGAAGCAGGCTGATCATCTCGTTGATCACGCTCTGCGCGGGGCCGACGATCGGCACGTCCGCACGCACGGTCTTGGACACCGAGCTCGGATCGATATCGACATGGATGATCTTGGCGGTCGGGCAGAACTTCGAGGTGTTGTTGGTCACACGATCGTCGAAGCGCGCCCCGATGGCGATGATCAGATCGGCATGGTGCATGGCCATGTTCGACTCATAGGAGCCGTGCATGCCCAGCCAGCCGAGGCACTGATCGTCGCTCTGCGGGAAGGCGCCGATGCCCATCAAGGTAGTGGTGATGGGATGTCCCAGCCGCTTGACCAGATCGGTCAGGCCTTCGCAGGCCCGCCCGGTGACCACGCCGCCCCCGGTATAGAACACCGGGCGGCGCGCCTTTAGCATCAGTTCCACGGCCTTCTTGATCTGGCCGGTATGGCCGCGGGCAACCGGGTTGTAGGAGCGCAGCTTGACCTTTTTCGGATAGACGTACTCGTGACGCTCGGTCGGCGTGGTCATGTCCTTGGGAATGTCCACGACCACCGGGCCGGGTCGTCCGGTCGATGCCAGGTAGTAGGCCTTCTTGAGGACTTCCGGAATCTCGGACGGATGCCGGATCGAGAAGCTGTGCTTCACGATCGGGCGTGTCACGCCGATGATATCGGTTTCCTGGAAGGCATCGTCGCCGATCAGGTGACTCATCACCTGGCCGCACAGCACCACCATCGGAATCGAGTCCATGTAGGCGGTGGCGATGCCGGTGACGGCATTGGTGGCACCGGGGCCCGAGGTGACCAGTACCGTACCGGGCTTGCCCGAAGCCCGGGCATAGCCATCGGCGGCATGGGTGGCGGCCTGTTCGTGGCGCACCAGGATATGCTTGACCTTGTCCTGGCGGAACAGGGCGTCATAGATGTGTAGCGCCGCGCCGCCCGGATAGCCATAAATGTATTCGACGCCCTCATCCTGCAGGAAGCGGGCGATCATGTCCGCGCCGGAAAGCAATTCCACAGATGTTCTCCCCTGGAGGTCTCGAGTGCAATTCGCGCCCATCGGGGCACGAGTTCGAGTGCGGCGGTATGCCGCTGCCGGACACGCCGGCACCTGATGCCAAACCCTGGCGTTATTGAGGCCCGGTTAGGGCCAGCACTCTCGTCGGGAACACTGATCGGCCGTTGCGCTCGCGACAACCATCAGCCGTTCCCTACCACGGCGGATCACCGCGTCGGGGCATTGGCCAGGTCGGGCGGTTGGCCCGGACCCGGAAGTCCTTCGGCGGGTAAAGGCCTGCGGCCTACCCTTCGCGCGGAGATGGGGGATTGCCCGCTGGGTTCCGCGCCCGTATCAGGAAGGGTCAAGATTCCAATAGCGCTCGCGGAGTGTCAACCTTGGGCGCTTTCTTCGCCTGGAATCATCATGCGGCGATGCCCATAGCGACATGAAAAAACGCCCGACCGATCACGAAGATCGGCGGGCGTACAAGGTCAGGACGCAACCTGAAAAGTCAGTGTAGATGACACCGGATGCGTCGCTGGCGTTCCGTCATCAGTGCCGGAAGACCAGCCGATCGCCTTCGGCCTCGACACGAACCGTCTCGCCGGGCGAGAACTGGCCAGCCAGCAAATCCTGGGCCAGCGGGTTCTCGATGCGGCTCTGGATCGCCCGCTTGAGCGGACGGGCACCGAATACCGGGTCGAAGCCGGCCGCGGCCAACTGCGCCATGGCCTCGTCCGAGACCTCGAACGAGAGATCGTGCTCAGCCAGCCGGTCGCGCAGGCGTTCGAGCTGGATATCGGCGATGGCCCGGATCTGCTCCTGCTCCAGGGCATGGAAGACCACGACCTCGTCGATACGGTTGATCAACTCGGGCCGGAAATGGTTGCCCACCACTTCCATCACCATGGACTTCATCTGCGTGTAGTCCTCGTCGCTGCCCATGCGCTGAATGATGTCCGAGCCCAGGTTGGAGGTCATCACGATCACCGTGTTGCGGAAATCCACGGTACGTCCCTGACCATCCGTGAGTCGGCCATCCTCGAGCACCTGCAGCAGGATGTTGAAGACATCGGCATGAGCCTTCTCCACCTCGTCGAGCAGCAGCACGGAGTATGGCTTGCGGCGCACGGCCTCGGTCAGATAACCGCCTTCCTCATAGCCGACATATCCGGGCGGGGCACCGATCAGACGAGCCACCGAGTGCTTCTCCATGAACTCCGACATGTCGATGCGCACCATGGCCTCCTCGGTATCGAAGAGGAACCAGGCCAGCGACTTGCAGAGCTCCGTCTTGCCCACCCCGGTGGGCCCGAGGAACAGGAAAGAGCCGTTGGGACGGTTGGGATCGGCCAGGCCGGCCCGTGAACGCCGCACGGCGTTGGAAACCGCATTGACCGCTTCGTCCTGGCCGATCACTCGCTCGTGCAGCGCCTCTTCCATGCGCAGCAGCTTGTCGCGCTCGCCCTCGAGCATCTTGGACACCGGGATGCCCGTCCAGCGCGAGACCACCTCGGCGATCTCTTCCTCGGTGACATTGGAGCGCAACAGCCGGTGCTCGGACGTATCGGCCTCTTCCTCGCTGCTCTCGGCAATCTTGCGCTCGAGTTCCGGAATCACGCCGTACTGCAGTTCGGACATCCGCCCGAGATCGCCCTGGCGGCGTGCCTGCTCGAGATCGATCCGTGCCCGATCGAGCTCGTCCTTGAATTGGGCCGCGCCCTGGATGCTGGCCTTCTCGGCCTTCCAGATCTCGTCCAGGTCGGCGTATTCCCGCTCGAGCTCACTGATCTGTTCCTCGAGACTCTCGAGGCGCTTCCGCGAGGCCTCGTCGGTCTCCTTCTTGAGATGTTCGCGCTCCATCTTGAGCTGAATCAGTCGACGATCGAGACGATCCATCTCCTCAGGCTTGGAGTCGAGCTCCATGCGAATCCGCGAAGATGCCTCGTCGATCAGGTCGATGGCCTTGTCAGGCAACTGGCGATCGGTGATGTAACGCGTGGACAGCTTGGCGGCGGCGATGATGGCGCCGTCGGTGATATCCACGCCATGGTGCACCTCGTAGCGCTCCTTGAGGCCACGCAGGATGGCGACGGTGTCCTCCTCGGTCGGCTCGTCCACCAGCACCTTCTGGAAACGGCGCTCCAGGGCGGCGTCCTTCTCGATGTGCTGACGGTATTCATCGAGCGTCGTGGCACCCACGCAGTGCAGCTCGCCACGCGCCAGCGCCGGCTTGAGCATGTTGCCGGCGTCCATGGCGCCCTCGGCCTTGCCGGCACCGACCATGGTATGCAGCTCGTCGATGAACAGGATGACTCGGCCTTCTTCCTCGGCCAGCTCCTTGAGCACCGCCTTGAGGCGCTCCTCGAACTCGCCGCGGTACTTGGCACCGGCCAGCAGGGCGCCCATGTCCAGGGACAGCACGCGCTTGTCCTTGAGGCCTTCCGGCACCTCACCGTCGACGATACGCTGAGCCAGCCCTTCGACGATGGCGGTCTTGCCCACGCCGGGTTCGCCGATCAACACCGGGTTGTTCTTGGTACGACGCTGCAATACCTGAATGGTCCGGCGGATCTCGTCGTCGCGACCGATCACCGGATCGAGCTTGCCGCTGGAAGCGCGTTCGGTGAGATCCAGGGTGTACTTGTCCAGCGCCTCGCGCTGCTCCTCGGCATTGGGATCGTCGACCTTGGCGCCGCCCCGTACGCCGTCGATGGCCGTCTCCAGAGACTGCCGGGACAGTCCGGCCTGGGTCAGCGCCTTGCTCACCGCGTGGCGCATCTCCAGGGCAGCCAGCAGCACCAGCTCGCTGGCGATGTACTGATCGCCACGCTTCTGGGCTTCGCGGTCGGTGAGATTGAACAGCTTGACCAGGTCTCTAGATGGCTGGACCTCGCCATCGAACTCGGCCACTCGGGGCAGATCCTCGAGGTGCCCCACCAGGGCATCGCGCAGCCGGGCGGCATCGCCTCCGGCCTTCTGGACCAATGCCTTGACGCCGGTATCACTGGCATCCAGCAACGCCAGCAGCAGATGCCCCGGCTCGAGCTGGTTGTGTCCCTGTCCCACTGCCAGGGACTGGGCATCCGCCACGGCGTTCTGCAACTTGGCGGTAAACTTGTCGAAACGCATTCGCTTTCCTCCATCGGGGTAGCGACGCATTCGGACGCGCCGCCGGTCCCTGTCAATGTATCTTGACACAAGTAATGGAGTCTGATTGGGCAGTTTTCAAGTCGGCCGTAAACCGCAAGCCTCGGCGAGCCCCCGAATCCAGGGGCAAGGTTTTCTATTTTTTCTTACAGCTCCCCAAAAGGGGCTAGCGAAGCCAGATCATACTGGCCATGCGGCCGGTCACGCCGTCGTCGCGGCGGTGGGAGTAGAAGCGGGGTTCGCAGGCGGTGCAGAAGTGCCCACCGCTGATGTGGGAGACGCCGAGCCGTTCGAGACGCAGGCGCGCCAGCTTGTAGAGGTCGGCCATGTAATGACCGAGGCGGTAAGGGCTGGGATCGAAAGCCTCCAGCGCCTCCGGCTGCACGGCGACGAAGGCCTGGCGAACTTCCGGACCGACCTCGAACTGGGCGTTGGAAATCGCCGGCCCAAGCCAGGCCATCTGCGACTCCGCGGGCACGCCCAGCGCCGCCACGGTGGCCTCGAGCACACCGCCGGCCAGGCCGCGCCAGCCTGCATGGGCCACCGCCACCCGCTGCCCGTCGCGGTCGCAGAAGAATACCGGCAGGCAGTCGGCAGTGAGTACCACGCAGGCATGACCCCGATCCCTGGCCACCGAGGCATCCGCCTGCGGCGCATCCTCGGCGAAGTGCTGCTGTACCCGGCCACCATGCACCTGGGTCAGCCACAGCAGGGGACGGTCGTCGCCGATCACCTTGCCCAGTTGGCGGCGACACAGCGCCACATGCTCCGGCTTGTCGCCGACATGCAGAGCTGGGTTGAAGGCGGCGAAGGCATCCTGGCTCGGTCCGGTCTCCCGGGTCGTGACACAGGCCGCCACCGAGTCGGGCGCCGGCCAGTCGGGACGCACCAGCGTCGGGTCGAGGTCGAGGGCGTCACTCATCGCATCGTCTCCCGGTCGTCACGGAGGAAATCGAGCAGCATCAGCAAGTCATCCGGGAGGGGAGCCCGGAAGGTCATGGTGGCACCGGATGTCGGATGCACGAAGGCCAGCTTGCGGGCATGCAGTGCCTGACGCGGAAACTCGCGCAGCACTTCCTTCAGCGTATCCCCGGCGCCGGCGGGCAGCTTCAAGCGACCGCCATAGACCGGATCGCCGACCAGCGGGTAGCGAAGGTGCGCCATGTGCACCCGGATCTGGTGGGTCCGCCCGGTTTCCAGCCGGCAGCGCACATGAGTATGGGCCCTGAAACGCTCGATCACCCGATAGTGCGTCACCGCGGGCTTGCCGGAGGCATTGACGGCCTGACGCTTGCGGTCGCGGGGATGGCGGCCGATCGGCGCATCCAGAGTACCGCCCGCCGTCATCGCACCGACGGCCACGGCATCGTATTCGCGGGACACGGTGCGTGCCTGGAGCTGCTCGACCAGGGCGGTCTGGGCGACCAGCGTCTTGGCCACCACCATCAGGCCGCTGGTGTCCTTGTCGAGCCGGTGGACGATACCTGCCCTGGGCACCATGGCGAGCGACGGGCAGTGATGCAGCAGGCCGTTGAGCAGAGTGCCGTCGGGATTGCCGGCCGCCGGATGCACCACCAGGCCGGGCGGCTTGTCGATGACCAGCACCTCGTCATCCTCGAAGACCACCTCCAGCGGAATGTCTTCCGGCTCGAAGCGGGCGTCATCCTCGAGTTCGGCCACGAGCGCCAGCATCTCGCCGCCATACACCTTGTCCTTGGGCTTGGCGGGGCCGCCGTCGACGGTCAGCGCTCCCGACTTGATCCAGGCCTTGAGCCGTTCCCGGGAGAAATCGCTGAACAGCTCGGCGGCCGCCTGGTCGAGGCGGAAACCGGCCATGCTGTCGGGAATGCGTTGATGAGCATCGAGGGTCTGTGGCATGAGGTCGTCAAGGGTCCGTCTGGGGAGTGGCCCGCTACCCGAAAAGCGTTGGTGCATCACATCCGGTGATGACTGCGTTTTTTCGCAAGGTGCTTTATAGTGGGCGGATTCAGGCCGATTCTAGCACGGCCGCCCAGGGTTGTTTGACACGAGGATCACGATGCGCGTTATCACGACCGGTACTCGCCTGGCCGCCATGCTGCTGGCTACCGCCCTTCTGGCCGGCTGCGCCAGCACCAAGGAAGAACAGGCTCCGGATGTCGCGGAAGGCCAGCTCTATCAAGAAGGCCGCGCCGCTCTGGAGGATGGCCGTTACACCACCGCCGTCAATCGGCTGGAAGCCATCGATACCCGCTATCCCTTCGGCGAGCACGCCGAGCAGGCCCAGCTCGAACTCATCTATGCCTACTATGAAACCAGTGACTGGGAAGCCGCCCGCGCTGCCGCCAGTCGTTTCATTCGCCTGCACCCCGATCACCCTCAGGTCGACTACGCTTACTACATGCGCGGCCTCGCCGCCTGGGAAGCCGGGCGTTTCAGCCTGGAGTCGCTGCGCCTGATCGATATCTCCAAGCGTGACCTCGGCGCTACCCGGGATGCCTATTCCGACTTCCGCGATCTGGTTCGCCGCTATCCGAACAGCCAGTACGCGCCGGATGCCCGCCAGCGTATCGTCTATCTGCGCAACCTCCTGGCTCAACACGAGCTCGAGGTCGCCGACTTCTACCTGCGCAAGGGCGCCTACCTGGCCGCCGTTAAGCGTGGTCGCTGGGTCATCGAGCACTACCCGGAAGCGGAGAGCACCCGCGATGCACTGGCAGTGATGGTCGAGGGCTATCTCGGCCTGGACATGCCGGAGCGCGCCAAGGAAAGCCTGCGGGTCCTGATCGAAAACGCGCCGAACCACGAACGCCTCAACGGCCGCACCTTCGATCCGCGCTACGTCAAGGCCGACCCGATTTCGGCTTGAGCCCGGGCTCGGCTTGAGGAAGAGGGAAGATTGGTGTGATGCGATGCCCCAAGGTTCGGGGCATCAATGAGCATCTTCCCTCTTAAAGGCGCGAAGCGCCGTTCTTCTCTCTTCCAGCGGTATCAACCGTGTTCTTCGGGCGTCATTCCCCCGGCTGCCAGCCGTTGACGATGGGATAGCGCCGGTCGCGGCCGAAGCCCCGACGGGTCACGCGTACGCCGACCGGTGCCTGACGACGCTTGTACTCGCAGCGATCGACCAGGCGCACCACCTTGTAGACATCGTCATGATCGAACCCGGCCTCGATGATGGCCTCGGCACTCATGTCGCCCTCGATGTAGCGCACCAGGATGGCGTCCAGGGTGTCGTAGTCGGGCAATGAGTCGGTGTCCTGCTGATCCGGCGCCAGCTCGGCGGAAGGCGGCCGCTCGATGACGCGCTCGGGAATCGCCGGGTCCTGAGTGTTGCGCCAGCGAGCCAGACGATAGACCCAGGTCTTGTAGACATCCTTGATGGCGTTGTAGCCGCCCACCATGTCGCCATAGAGGGTGGCGTACCCCACCGCCATCTCGCTCTTGTTGCCGGTCGACAGGACCATGAGCCCCTTCTTGTTGGAAATCGCCATCAACAGCACGCCGCGACAGCGCGACTGCAGGTTCTCCTCGGTGGTGTCACGCTCGGTACCGGCGAAGCTGTCGGCCAGGGTGTCCATGAAGGCTTCCACCATCGATTCGATGGGCAGCACCTCGTAGTCGACCCCCAGCATCCGCGCCTGCTCGGCGGCGTCCTCTTTCGAGATATCGGCGGTATAGTGGTACGGCATCATCACCGCATGCACCCGCTGGGGCCCCAGGGCATCCACGGCAATCGCCAGCGAAAGGGCCGAATCGATGCCGCCGGAAAGCCCCAGCACCACGCCCTTGAAGCCGCTCTTGTTGACGTAGTCGCGCAGACCGGTCACCAGCGCGCAATACAGGTTTTCCTCGGCGCTGGCCTCTTCATCGACCTCGCCCGCGCTCGGCACCCAGGCGCCCTGCTCATCGCGCACGAACTGCACCGGCATCAAGCCGACCGCCCAGTGCGGTGCCTGCACACGCAGCTCGCCATCGGCATCGACACAGGCCGAGCCGCCATCGAACACCAGCTCGTCCTGGCCACCGATCTGGTTGACGTAGACGATCGGCAGGCCTACCTCGCGAGCCCGCTGCTCGAGCAGGGCCAGGCGTTCGGCAGGCTTGTCCTGGTGGAAGGGCGAGGCGTTGAGGGTCACCAGGATGTCCGCCCCGGCTTCGCGCGCCTGCTGGACAGGGCCCTCTTCCCAGACATCTTCGCAGATCAGCACACCGAGCTTCGCTCCCTTGTGCTCGATCACCAGGGGTGACTCGCCCACCGCGAAGTAGCGCTGCTCATCGAAGACCTCGTAGTTGGGCAACGCCTGCTTGGCATACTCGCCCAGCCATTCGCCGTTGTAGAGCACACCGGCCAGGTTCCAGTTGGCCCCCTCGCGACGCCCCGGATAGCCGACGATCACCATCACGTCGCGGGCCATCTTCTCGGCCATTCGCGCCCGGGCCTGGCGCAGACGCGTTTCCATGGAGGGGCGCAGCAGCAGGTCTTCCGGGGGATAGCCGGTCAGGAAGAGTTCGGGCAGCACCACGACGTCGGCACCATGCTCGATGCGCGCCTCGCGTACCGTTTCGATAGCCCGCTCGGTATTGCCGGGGATATCCCCCACCAGCGGGTCCAGCTGGGCCATTACCAACGTCAGGTCTTGCATGGGCGTAGAAATCTCTCGAGAATCCATCAGTATCGACATTGTCCCGCAAGGGCGGCCGACTCGCAAAGCCGACCGCCTCGAACACCCTCTCTCAGGGAGCCGCCCAGAGGATGAATCTGTTGCTGATCCGCCTGATCATTTTCGCCGTGCTGTTCTTCGCCGGCCTCAAGCTTTACCGCATGTACCGCGAATGGAAGCAGGACCGGGATGCCGACGACCGGCAGGACGCATCACCGGGAAACCCGATGGTGCGCTGCGCCTGGTGCAAGGTTCATCTCCCGGAGAATGATGCCCTGCGCGAAAAGGGTGAATGGTTCTGCTCTCCCGATCACCGCGACAAGTACCTCGCCGAAAGCTCCTCGGAGGAATGACACGGCCTCGCACAAGCGCCGCTCATCTCCTTTCCTCTCACCTTCCTTTCAGCCGATAGGGCGCCGGATCCACAATCGGCTCGCGACCCAGCAACTCATCGACCAGCAGGCGCGTCGAAGCCGGCGCCAGGACCAGGCCATTGCGGAAATGGCCGGCGTTGACGTGCAGGTTGTCGATGCCCGGCACCGCTCCGATGAACGGCACGCCATCCGGCGATCCCGGACGCAGTCCCGCCCAGTGGTGCTCCACCTCGCAGTCGGCAAGCGCCGGCACGATGCCGGTCGCCGAGGTCCACAGCGACTCCCGCGCCGACTCGGAGAGCGATTTGTCGAACCCCGTTTCCTCCAGGGTCGAGCCGGCCAGCACCCGGCCATCGGCACGGGGAATGACATAGCGGCCATCCATCAGTACCACACGCCGCACCAGCCCGGGCGGCGCCTTGAACAGGATCATCTGTCCCTTCACCGGCCGCACGGGCAGTTCAACACCGACTGTCGTCAGAACCTCTGCGGCCCAGGCTCCGCCGCACACGACGACCTGATCGCCATGCAGCTCGCCCTCGTTCGTCTCCACCGCGACGATACGTCCGCCCTGCTCGCGCAGCCCCTGGACCTCGCAGTGCTCGTGCAGCGTGACCCGCGGCATGTCCGCCAGTCGTGCATGTAGCGCCCGCGCCAGGCGAGGATTGCGGATGCTGCCCAGGGTCGGCATCCACAGCGCGTCCGCGCAGCCGGGCACCGCCTCGGGCTCCTTGTCGTACAGGAAGTCACCGGACACCCGCTCGAGCGGCTTGCCGACCTCCCGCGCCCAGGCCATGGCGTCCCGTTCGTCGTCGACACGCAGGTACAGCAGGCCCTTCTGGCGATACTCGGGATCCACGCCCGTCTCTTCGAGCAGGCGCAGCGCGAGCTCCGGATAGCGACCCTCCGACCAGGCGGAAAGGCGCGAGATCGGCGCGCTGTAGCGCCATGGATAGAGGGGCGAGACGATGCCGCCGCCGGCCCAGGAGGCCTCTCGGCCACACTGGCCACGCTCGACGAGGGTGACCGAATGACCGGCGTCGGCCAGTTGCAGGGTCGTCATCATGCCGATGACGCCCCCACCGACAACAAGAAAATCACTCACGGGACTTGTCCGAGTTCGCTTACGGAAAGGGCGCGATATCCGGCTAACCTGACGCTTAGGCGGGAGGCCACATGCCACCGGATCGCATCACGCAAACTTACCATATCGACACGCCGCATGGCCCGGCACGGAAGCGTCAGGCTGGCCTGACGCTTCTCGAACTGTGCGTGGCGCTGGGCATCCTGGCATTCACCGTGGCCTGGGCAGCACCCGGCCTGGGTGGTTTCATGGCCCGCAACGAAGTCGCCGCGGACGTCATGCGGCTCAAGGATGTCCTGGCGACGGCTCGCAACACCGCCATCACCCGCGGCACGATCATCACCGTCTGCCCCAGCCGGGACGGACGACGCTGCATCGAGGACTGGACAGCACCGCTGAGCATCCTGCAGGGCGAGATCGACCTGCCGCCGGGCCAACGCCTCCTCCTCGGACGACGCGGCGCCAGCCAGGTGGCGGCCATCACCTACCGACTCGACCATCGCCCCGTGCGCTACCAGCCCACGGGGCGCGCCACCGGCCACAATGGCACCTTCCGCCTCTGTGGCCGACGCGGTGAAGGCGCCTCGGTGATCGTCAGCAATTTCGGGCGTGTTCGGGTGGTCGATGACACGCCATCGGCCTGCTAGGCCCTGCCCGAAAAGTGTCTACGCTCGATTATCAGGATTCCCAGCGCAACAAGCGCTTTTCCCGGGGCGCATGGGGCAGCAGCGGGTCGCCGACGAGGTGGCGCACGACTGCCCCGCTCGACCGATGGATGTCGCCGTGTGCGATGACGGCACCCTCCAGCAGCGCCCCGGCTTCCAGACGCGCATCGCCTGCCGCCATGAACCAGCCACGCGCCACCCCCGGTGCCCGGAAATGAATGTCGCCACCCGATAGCATGGCCACGTCCACGGATGCCTCTCGTCCGACCTCGCCGGCCAGATGGATATCGCCCCGTGCGACGAGGGTGGCATTGTGGAAACGAGCCGCCACCGGGATATCCAGGCGGCCCGCACAGTGGTAGACCCGTCCGGCGAGATCGCCGACCGCTTCGAAGCGGCAACGCGGCTGGCCATTCTCATCGGCTTCCAGCGCCAGCGACACGGCATCTTCCGGCGGAGAGGCGTCGACATCGGGAATCCTGACGCGATTCTCCCTCACACGGGATGCATTGCCATGCGCTCGCCCCTTCGAGGCCTCTCCCTCCCCGGTCACGACGGTGCCGTCAGCCAGGAGGGCATAGCGGGAGAACAGTTCGGCAAGGCGCGAAAAGACCACCGTGACCCGCACCGGCTCGCTCACGGCCCGAACGCGACCGTCGCCGTCCATCACCGCGCCCATGGCCACGATGAGATGTCGCCGTGAGGCATCCGCGACATAACGATAGGCGCAGCGGATCGGCGCTTCGCAGTCACCTCGCCTGACCGGCTCCCCCTGAAAGCGGGCGGGATCGATGAATTCGTGCCAGGTCAGCGCGTCGAGCACCTCGCGTGACGACTCGACGGTGATGTCGCCAGGCTTCTTCAAGGCCGACCAGCCGCTGGACGCGGCAGCCTCCGCCGCCATCCCGGCCTGCACCGATGCCTTGAAGTTGCCCGCCAGGCGCTCCGCAGTCAGCGCCGAACGTAGCCCGGCCACTCCCAGCATCACCGCCATGGCGAGCAGCACCAGCACGATGGGCAATGCCAGCCCTGCCTGGCGTTCCGCGCCGTCTCTCATGGCGCCGACTCCCCGGCATGACGCACCGCCGCTTCGCGATCCATGGCATGCAGCACCAGGGGCTCCGATACATCGAGCGGCCGCAGGACGATTCGGTACAACCCCGCCCGACCGCCCACGTCCGCCTGTAGCGGCTCACTCGCCGCGCAGCTCCCGGCCGTCGCCGCCAGGCCATCCACCAGCGGCTCGCCCGACACGCCGTCATGAAGACTGCAGCCTTCACCGTTTACGGCGTCGACCAGCTTGTAGCGCCCCGGCTCGACGCCACCGCGCCGAATATCGCGCAACAGGAACAGCGCCCCCAGGGTCATGGCTTCCTGGCGCTCGCCCAGATCGTCCACCCGAGCCAGGTTCTCGACCCCGCCCAGATACAGGCGCCCCGCACCCAGCAGGACCAGCATGCTCACCGCCAAAGCCACCAGCAGCTCGACCAGCGACACCCCGCTCTCGACAACGCGCCCCGCCATCATGGGGATTCACCGGGCAGCCGGGTGGTATAGACGAAGGACGTCTCGCCCTCGTCCGCCAGACGCGACGCCTGCCACTCGAGGGTCACCACATAGGTGCAATCATCGCCGGCCGGCTCGACGCGGCCCTGCAAGCCGGGCATCCGGGCACGCCAGCGAGCTTCCCAGTCCGCTTCCTCGGCCCCCAGGCCTGGACAACGGCCGGCCTCGAGACGCGACCACAGCAACTCGACGGCATCCTGCGCCGCCAGGGATGTCAGGCCGCGCTGATAACCGACATGCGCACCGCGCAGCGACTCGAGCTGCACCGACGCCATTCCCAGCAACCCTACCGAGAGCACCAGCAGCGCCACCAGGGCTTCCAGCAGGGTGAAGGCTTGCTGGAATCTTGCCATCGCCATGCCCCTCCCCGCCGACCTACCAGCACGCCTCGGGCATCGCCTGCCCTGTCGAGTCGAGCGTCAGCACGCGACACGCCGTCTTGACGGCCTCACTGTCATGCGTGGCCGTCAGTCGATACTCGGTCGGCGACAGGGTGGCGGTAATACGGTAATGCCCCGCTTCAGAAGGAGTCGGCGAGTCGATGCAGTCAACATAGGAGTGCGTGCTGGTGCGACAGCGTTCCAGGCGGCCAGCCAGCGCCATGAGTGCTGACCGGCCATCGGCGAGGCGCGCTTCGCCCACGGCATCCATATAGCGCGGATAGGCGGCCCCGGCGAGAATAGCGATGATCGCCACCACGACCATCAACTCGAGCAGCGTGAAACCGGCCTGCCCACGACGGACCTCGGATCGGCGCGACGCCCGCGCCTGCGAATGGCACATATCCCTTGCCCCGGCGTGATGTCCTGTCCTCAATATGGACCAGGATGCCGATGTCCGGTAGGGCTCGAACCCGGCGCCATCAACGCCGCGTCGCCGCTTGCAGGGCCACGCCCAGCGCTACCCCGACACCGATCCCCAGGCCGATGTTGTCCAGCATGCCGCCAATGGCCGCCCCCAGGGCGACTCCTGCGGCGATCCATCCCGCCATGATGTCTCCTCCCCACGCAAAAGCCGGGCGACGAGGCCCGGCTTGACGCATGAAACGTGACGCTCGGCGCCCTGCTAGCTGCTGGCGATAACCCGCTCGCGCAGCTCGGTGGGCATGGAGAAGGTGATCGTCTCGGCACGTCCATCGAGTTCTTCCGGCATCTCGGCCCCCAGGGCGCGCAATCGTTCGATCACGCCCTGAACCAGCACTTCCGGTGCGCTGGCCCCGGCGGTCACGCCCACCGTCCCGACGTTTTCCAGCCAGGCCGCGTCGATCTGTTCGGCGTTGTCGATCAAGTAGGCCGGTGTACCGACCCGCTCGGAAAGCTCGCGCAGCCGATTGGAATTCGAGCTGTTGGGACTGCCCACCACCAGCAGCAGATCACTTCCGGAGGCCAGCTCCCGCACGGCGTCCTGACGGTTCTGGGTGGCGTAGCAGATGTCGTCCTTGCGTGGCCCCTGGATCTCCGGGAACTTGGCGCGCAGGGCGTCGATCACCCGAGCGGTATCGTCCATCGACAGGGTCGTCTGGGTGACGAAGGCCAACTGGCTCGGGTCCTGCACCTCGAGACGCGCCACGTCCTTCTCGTCCTCCACCAGGTAGATCTGGCCTCCCTGGGAGGTGTCGTAGCGGCCCATGGTGCCTTCCACCTCGGGGTGGCCCTGGTGGCCGATGAGGATGCACTCCTGGCCACGCCGGGCATAGCGCAGTACTTCCATGTGCACCTTGGTGACCAGCGGGCAGGTGGCATCGAAGACCCGCAGACCGCGCCGCTCGGCTTCCTGCTGCACGGCGCGGGATACGCCGTGCGCCGAGAAGATGACGATCACGTCGTCGGGCACCTCATGCAGTTCCTCGACGAAGACCGCGCCGCGTTCGCGCAGGCTGTCGACCACGAAGCGGTTGTGCACCACCTCGTGACGCACGTAGATCGGCGGGCCGAACACATCCAGCGCCCGATTGACGATCTCGATGGCACGATCGACACCGGCGCAGAAACCGCGGGGATTGGCCAGCTTGATTTGCATGGTTGCCTAGCCTCGGTGCTTGCCTAGTGGGTGGTAGCGGGCTGCACGTCCAGCACCTCTACTTCGAAGGTCAGGGTACGCCCGGCCAGGGGGTGATTGAAATCCACCTCGACCTGCTTTTCGCCGACCTGCTTGATGACCCCAGGCAATTCGCCGCCGCCGACATCGGCAAAGGACATCACCATGCCCATCTCAGGCGTCTCGTCGCCGAAATCGTCCCTGGCGATCATCTGGACGTTCTGGGGATTGTGCTGGCCGAAGGCGTGCTCGGGGGAAATCTCGTAGCTGCCGTTCTCGCCGGCAGCGAGTCCCTTGATGGGATGCTCGAAGCCGGGCGGCAGGTTGCCGTCACCGACCTGGAAGGTGGCCGGCTGCTTGTCCCGGGTGGAATCGACCACGGTGCCATCTTCCAGCTTGAGGGTGAAGTGCAGGGTAACCTGCATGCCCTCGTCGATGCGATGGCCGTTCGCTTGTTGATCGCTCATGGATGCTCTCTCGAAGATGGTGCCTCAACGCCGTCGACGGGCGCGGCGACGTTCGCCGAACAGCGACTCGACGATCAGCCCGATGGCGCCCAGGGTGATGCCGATGTCCGCCACATTGAAGGCCGGGTAATACCAGCCGGCGAGGTGGAAGGACAGAAAGTCCACCACATAGCCATGTACCAGCCGATCATACAGGTTGCCCAGCGCGCCGCCGATGACCAGGGCGAGCGAGGCGCCGAGGATTTTCTCGTCGCTGTGCAGGCGACGCATCCAGATGGTCAGCCCCACGCTCGCCGCCACGGCGATGGCGGCGAAGAACCAGCGCTGCCAGCCGGGATGGTCGGCCAGGAAGCTGAACGCCGCGCCGGTATTGTGCAGCAGCGTCAGGTTGAAGAACGGCAGGACCTCGAGCGGCCTGGCGTATTCCAGCAGGGCGGACGCCAATGCCTTGGTGCCCAGGTCGACGACGATTACCGCCGCGGCCAGCCACAGCCAGCGCAGGGGGTGTCGCATGGGCGCCACCTCGGCGGCGCCCCCTTTCGTGTCATGCTCGGGCATGGTGCCCACCTCACGCATAATGACGAGTCTCGCCGGGACCGTCCGGCAGGTTGCTGATGCAGCGACCGCACAGGTCTTCGTGACCGGCATGCTGGCCGACATCCTCGCGATGGTGCCAGCAACGCTCGCACTTGCGGTATTCGCTGGCCGCGACGGCCACCTTGAGCCCCTCGAGCTCGGTCGCCTCGGCGTCGCCGCCATCAGCCAGCGAAGCCAGGTGTACTTCGCTGGTCAGCATCACGAAGCGCAGCTCGTCACCGAGACGGCTCAGGGTCTCGCGCAGCTCGTCATCCACGTAGAGCGTCACTTCGGCAGCCAGGTTGCCCTTGATGACCTTGGCGTTGCGGGCGTCTTCCAGGCACTTGTTGACGGCCTGCTTGACGTTGAGCACGCGCTCCCAGAATTCACGCCCCAGTTCGGCGCTCTCTTCCAGGGTACCCAGGCCATCGTAGTATTCCTCGAGCAGGACGCTCTCGCCCCGCTTGCCGGGAATATGCTCGTAGATCTCCTCGGCGGTGAAGCTGAGGATCGGCGCAACCCAGCGGACCAGCGCCTGGACGACGTGGTACAGCGCTGTCTGGGCGCTGCGCCGGGCCACCGAATCCACCTGGGTGGTGTACTGGCGGTCCTTGATCACATCCAGATAGAAGCCGCCCAGCTCCCGGGCACAGAAGCCATGCACCTGCTGATAGACATCGAGGAAGCGATATTCCTCGTACGCTCGCTGGATGCGCGTCTGCAGCTGGGCGGCTCGATCCACCACCCAGCGATCCAGCGCCAGCATGTCATCGAAGGCCAAAGCATCGCGCTCGGGATCGAAGCCGTTGAGATTGGCCAGCAGGAAGCGCGAAGTGTTGCGGATGCGTCGATAGACGTCGGCGGTGCGCTTGAGGATCTGGTCGGACACCGCCATCTCGCCGGAATAGTCGGTCGACGCGACCCACAGCCGCAGGATGTCGGCGCCGAGCTTGTCCATCACGTCCTGGGGGGCCACCACGTTGCCCAGCGACTTGGACTGCTTGCGCCCCTTCTCGTCCACGGTGAAGCCATGGGTGAGCAGTTGGCGGTACGGCGGATGGCCATCGATGGCCGAACCGGTGAGCAGCGAGGAATGGAACCAGCCACGATGCTGATCCGATCCCTCGAGGTACAGATCGGCACGCGGGCCCTGCTCGTGCCCCATCGGATGGGAACCGCGCATCACATGACGATGCGTGGTGCCGGAATCGAACCAGACGTCCAGGGTATCGGTGACCTTCTCGTACTCGCCGGCCTCGTCGCCCAGCAGCTCGACCGGATCGAGCCGGAACCAGGCATCGATGCCTTCGCGCTCGACGCGCTTGGCGACCTCCTCCATCAACTCGACGGTGCGCGGATGCAGCTCGCCGGTCTGCTGATGCAGGAAGAAGGGAATCGGCACCCCCCAGTTGCGCTGGCGCGAGATGCACCAGTCCGGCCGATTGGCAATCATCGAGTGCAGGCGCGCCTTGCCCCAGGCGGGCGTGAAGGCAGTCGCCTCGACACCCTCCAGCGCCTTGTCGCGCAGGCTGCGGCCGTCATGGCCGAGCGTGTCCATACCCACGAACCACTGAGCGGTGGCCCGGTAGATCACCGGCGTCTTGTGGCGCCAGCAATGCATGTAGCTGTGGGTGATGGTGTGGTGGGCCAGCAGGGCATCGACCTCATCGAGCTTGGCGACAATCTGCAGGTTGGCCTTCCAGATCAGTTGCCCGCCGAAGAACGGCAGGTCGTCCACATAGACGCCATCGCCCTTGACGACGCTGATGAAGTCATCGAATTCGATGCCGTAACGACGGCAGGACTCGAAGTCGTCGACCCCGTGCACCGGCGCCGAGTGGACGATGCCGGTACTGCCCTCCTCGACTTCCACATAGTCCGCCAGGAACACCGGCGCACGACGCTCATAGAACGGATGCGCGAACTCGATCAACTCCAGCCGCTCGCCGGCGGCGGTGGCGATGATGTTGCCCTCGAGCCCGAAGCGTTCCAGGCAGCTTTCCACCAGCTCCTCGGCCAGCAGCAGCAGCCGATCGCCCACGTCGACCAGGGCATAGGTGAACTCGGGGTGCACGTTCAGCGCCTGGTTGGCGGGAATGGTCCAGGGCGTGGTCGTCCAGATCACCACGGCGGCGGGCTTGGGCAGTTCGGTCAGCCCGAAGGCGGCGGCCAGCTTGTCGTCCTCGGCGCAGGGAAAGGCCACGTCGATGGCATCGGACTGCTTGTCGGCGTACTCCACCTCGGCCTCGGCCAGGGCCGAGCCGCAATCGAAGCACCAGTTGACCGGCTTGAGCCCCTTGAAGACATAGCCCCCCTCGACCAGATCGGCCAGGGCGCGGATCTCGCCGGCCTCGTTGACGAAGTCCATGGTGCGATAGGGATGCTCCCAGTCACCGATCACCCCCAGACGGATGAAGCTCTCGCGCTGCCCGTCGATCTGCTCGGCGGCATACTCGCGGCACAGCGCCCGGGCCTGCTCCGGTTCCAGGTGCTTGCCATGGGTCGTCTCGACCTTGTGCTCGATGGGCAGGCCATGACAGTCCCAGCCCGGCACATAAGGGGCGTCGAACCCCGCCAGGTTCTTGGACTTGACGATGATGTCCTTGAGGATCTTGTTGAGCGCGTGACCGATGTGAATGCTGCCGTTGGCATAGGGAGGGCCGTCGTGCAGCACGAAGGACTCGCGCCCCTGACGCGCCTCGCGCAGGCGATGGTAGAGATCCATCTCCTGCCACTGGGCCACCCGAGCCGGCTCGCGCTTGGGCAGCATGCCGCGCATCGGGAATTCGGTTTCTGGCAGATTCAGAGTGTGCTTGTAGTCGCTCATATCCTGGGGGTCAGCCGTCATCATGGTCGGCGGGCAGTCCCGCCGAGGAGTCGGAAAACACGGCCTCGCGCGCCAGCGGCGCCGATGCCAGAGGTAGGGAATCTCCTGTCGCCGCCGTCTCGGCGAAAAAGCGTCGCGCACGAGCCTGGTCGGCACCGATCTGGGCCTTGAGGGCCTCGAGGCCATCGAACTTCATCTCGCCGCGCAGCTTGGCGCAGGGCAGTACCGTCAATCGCTCGCCGTACAGATCCTCATCGAAGTCGAACAGATGCACCTCGAGCACCGGCCGCTGGCTTCCCACGGTGGGCCGCCAGCCGATATTGGCCACCCCCTCGGCGTGACGTCCGCCGGGCAATTCGACCTTGACCGCGTAGACGCCCTGCAGGGCCAGTGGATGCGGCGGCTGTGGCAGGTTCGCCGTGGGCACACCGATGGTCCGCCCGAGCTGGCGATCGCGCATCACCCGGCCGCCGAGCCGGTAAGGCCGACCCAGCATGCGGGCGGCCTGATCGAAGTTGCCGCTCGCCAGCATGGTTCTGACTCGCGTGCTGGAAACGCGTTCACCGTCCAGCAGGAAGGTCCGGGTGTGCTCGACCTCGAATCCCGAACCGGTGCCGACCGTCTGCAACAGTTCGAAATCACCGCGCCGGTCGCAGCCGAAACGGAAATCGTCGCCCACCACCAGATGGCGCACGCCCAGGCCCTGCACCAGCACTTGCTCGATGAAGGCCCGGGCGGTCAGGCTGCGCAGGGCATCGTTGAAGGGCAGGCACAACACGCGGTCGGCGCCGTACTCGGCCAGCAGCCGAACCTTGTCACGCAGCCGCGTCAGTCGGGGCGGCGCCTGGTCCCCGGCGAAGAACTCCCGGGGCTGGGGCTCGAAGACCACCACCGTGGCCGGCAGCGATAACGAACGCGCGCGTTCGAGCAGCTGATCGAGGATCGCCTGATGGCCGCGATGAACGCCATCGAAATTGCCGATGGTCGCCACGCAGCCATGATGCTCGTCGCGCAGATTGTGCAATCCTCGAATCACTTGCATGAGCGTTGTTCGCGCAGAGAGTAAAGTGGTCGATTATAACGGACCAGGCGCCCCTTGACAGCCGCGCCGACATGGCCCTGGCGTCAGCTTTTCATTCGGAAGTGGCGCAGCCGCACTCCCGTGGCGGCCAGCCAGGCGAAGTACACGCCTCCCCCGACCGCCACCAGGGCCGCCAGCCAGCCCGCACGCCTCGCCAACGACCAGTCGAGCCATTGGTGCCAGTCCGGCGCCAGCCAGACGAGAGCCAGGCCCATCGCCATGCAGCCGCCGAGCAGCTGCACCGCATAACGTCCCCAGCCCGCCTGGAAGATCAGCACTCCCCGGCGATGCAGCAGCCTGCCCAGCAAGCCGGCATTGAGAAACGCCGAGAGCGCCGTGGCCAACGCCAGCCCCGCATGCGCCAGCGGCCAGATCAGGATCAGGTTGAAGACCATGTTGGCGCCCATGGCGATCATGCCGATCGTGACCGGCGTCTTGGTATCCTGCTGGGCGAAGAAGCCCGGCGCCAGCACCTTGATCAGCATGAAGGCCACCAGGCCCACGGCATAGGCACGCAGACTCATGGCCGCCATGTCGATATCGTGGTCGGTCATGGCGCCATAGTGGAACAGAGTGATCAGCAACGGCTCGGCCAGCACCACCAGGGCCAGCGCCGCCGGCAGCCCGAGCAGCAGCACGGCGCGGATCGCCCAGTCGAGCATCTGCGCGAAGTGTTCCCGGGACTGCTCGGCGTGGCGCTTCGACAAGGCCGGCAGGATCACCGTGCCAATGGCCACCCCGAACACTCCCAGCGGCAGCTCCACCAGACGGTCGGAATAATACAGCCAGGAGACACTGCCAGCCGCCAGCAACGACGCCAGCACGGTATCCAGCAGCAGATTGATCTGCGCTACCGAAACGCCGAACATCGCCGGCGCCATCAGCTTGAGCACGCGCCGCACGCCCGGGTGGGCGAACCTGGGCCAGGGGCGTGGCAACAGGCCCAGCCGGGCGAGGAACGGCACCTGGAAGGCCAACTGGGCCGCCCCGGCGATCAGCACCCCCCAGGCCAGTGCCAGCGCGGGCTCGCTCACCAGGGGCGTGAGCAGCATGGCCGCACCGATCAACGACAGGTTGAGCAGCACCGGCGTGAAGGCCGGTACAGCGAAGCGTCCCCAGGTGTTGAGCACACTCCCCGAGAAGGCCGTCAGCGAGATCAGCAACAGGTAGGGGAACGTCAGCCGCAACATGTCCACGGTGAGCGCCATCTTCTCGGGGTCACGCGCAAACCCCGGTGCGAAAGCCCAGGCCAGCCAAGGGGCGGCCAGCATGGCCAGGGCGGTGATCAGCATCAGCACCGCCGCGAGGCTGCCGGCCACGGCATCGAGCAGCTCGCGCACCTCGTCCCGGGTGCGCTGGGTGGCATATTCGGACAGCACCGGCACGAAGGCCTGGTTGAAGGCTCCCTCGGCGAACAGCCGACGCAGGAAGTTGGGCACCTTGAAGGCCACGAAGAAGGCATCCGCACCCTGCCCGGCACCGAACAGCGCGGCGATCACCATGTCCCGGGCCAGTCCCATCACCCGCGACAGCATGGTCATGCTGCTGACGACCATGCCCGAACGCATCAGCCCGCCTCGACGGGGCGCCGCTTGACGAGACGCCTCGTCAACGACCGCTGACGCGGTCTCGGATGACGTCTGCTCGGGTGGTTGCTGTCGATCGGTCACGGTGTGGTTCCTTGCCAGGCCAGATGGAACGGAAACAATAAACCGTCGGCAACGGTTTTTGACGTCGCACAGCGACGGCCCGAAGGGTGGCCGCCAGGGAGAGCGGCCACAAAAAAACCGGCCGCAGCCGGTTTTTCGATGGAACACTCGCGAGAAGGTTCGCGAGCTCCATGGGCGTCCGGCGCGCTTACGCTGCCAGGGCCTTGATGCGCTTGTTGAGACGGCTCTTCAGGCGAGCGGCCTTCTTCTTGGAGATCACGTCCTTGTCGGCGATGCGGTCGATGACCGGCTGGGCCTGCTTGAAGGCATCCATCGCCTGGGCGTGGTCACCGCCATTGATGGCCTTGATGACGTTCTTGACGTAGGTGCGAACCATGCTGCGCTGGCTGGCTTTCAGGACACGACGGCCTTCCGCCTGACGGGCGCGCTTGCGGGCTTGCTTAGTGTTAGCCACTGACTGTCTCCTTGGAGAAAGTTGTTACCGCCGAATTCGGCGGTGTTCAATAACATATTGATCCAACAGGGAAATAAAAAAATCCCCGTCGGCCTGGCCATCCGGCCGACCGCGCAATGTGGCGCAGTCGCTTACGGGCCGTGTCTGAGAGGATGGCGCATCCTATCATGCCGCGCGAGGCCATGCCAGCCTGGCGCGGTGCAGCACTTTCTTTACAGGACGACCAGGTTGTCGCGGTGTATGAGCTCCGGCGACTCCATGTAGCCGAGGATCGCCTCGATGCGATGACTGGGCTGGCCGAGCAGGCGACGCACTTCATCGACACCATAATTGACCAGCCCCTTGGCCACCCGCTGCCCCTGTTCGTCGACGCACAGCACCATGTCGCCGCGCACGAAGTCGCCCGACACGCTTTTCACTCCCACCGGCAACAGGCTGGAGCCGCTGTCGCGCAGCACCTTCACCGCGCCGTCATCCAGGGTCAGGTTGCCGCGCACCTGGAGCTGCCCCGCCAACCAGCGCTTGCGCGCCGCCATGGGCGCACGCTCGGGCATGAGCAGGGTACCCAGTCGCTCACCTGCAACGAGCCGGCCAAGCACATCGCGCTGACGCCCGCTGGCAATCACCGTGACCGCCCCGGAACGCGCCGCCAGGCGCGCCGCTCGTACCTTGGTCGACATGCCGCCCCGCCCCAGGGCACCGCCACCGCCGGCCACCTCGGCCAGCCGGGGATCATCGGCACGCCCTTCCGTGATCAGGCGGGCATTCGGATCATGGCGGGGGTCTGCATCGAAGAGCCCCTCCTGGTCGGTCAGGATGACCAGGGCATCGGCTTCCAGCAGGTTGGCCACCAGGGCGCCGAGGGTGTCGTTGTCGCCGAAGCGGATCTCGTCGGTGACCACGGTGTCGTTCTCGTTGACCACTGGCACCACGCCCAGCCCGACCAGGGTGCGCAGTGCGGAACGCGCATTGAGGTAGCGCTTGCGATTGGAGAGATCGTCATGGGTCAGCAGGATCTGGGCGGTGGTCAGCCCATGGCGGGCGAAGTGACCTTCGTAGCATTCGGTCAAGCCGTTCTGCCCCACCGCAGCGGCGGCCTGCAGGGCGTGCACCTCGGAAGGACGCGTCTGCCAGCCGAGCCGCACCATGCCCGCCGCCACGGCGCCGGACGACACCAGCACCACCTCGATGCCGCGCCGATGCAGCTCAGCGATCTCGTCGACCCAGCCGCCGATGGCCGGCTCATCGAGCCCTCGACCGTCGTTGGTCAACAGCGCGCTGCCAATCTTCACCACCACCCGCCGCATGCGCTTCAGCGCCTCGCGGTCAGGCACTTGCTCGAGATCGTCCATCGGCTCCTCGGTCGAGGTTGTATCAGTTGATCCAAAACCCACACAGGGCGGGTGATGCCCGCCCAGCCATCAGGGCTGCGCGAGCGCCGCCGCTCCTGTCATCAAGGAACGTATTCGACCTCGACATCATAATCATCATCGTCGAAGTCATCGTCATCCTCGTCGTCCCGCTTGCGCTTGCGGCCCAGGCGCGCCTCGGCACGCGCCACCGACTCATCTTCCATGCGGCGACGCATCTCGCGCTCGTGCTCGGCGGCCTCCTCGTCCTCGTTCTCCAGCCGGCGCTGCTCGGTGAGCCAACGGTGCACGGCCTGCACCAGGGCATCGGTGCCCTCGCCGCTGATCGCCGACAGGCGGAAAACGGGCCCCTGCCACGCCAGACGCGCCACGATGTCATCGGCCACGGCTTCCCGCTCCTCGGCGGGCAGCAGGTCGAGCTTGTTGAGCACCAGCCAGCGCGGACGCTCGGCGAGCGCCGGGGAGAATTGCCCCAGCTCGTGGGCGATGGACCGGGCGGCCTCCACGGGATCGCTCTCATCGAAGGGCGCGACATCGACCACATGCAGCAACAGCCGCGTGCGCGTCAGGTGCTTGAGAAAGCGCAGCCCCAGACCGGCTCCATCCGAGGCTCCCTCGATCAAGCCCGGCACATCGGCCATCACGAAGTGCTCATGCTGGCCCAGCTTCACCACGCCGAGATTGGGCACCAGGGTGGTGAAGGGATAATTGGCCACCTTGGGCTTGGCCGCCGACACCGAGCGGATCAACGTCGACTTGCCGGCATTGGGCATGCCCAGCAGGCCGACATCCGCCATCACCTTCATCTCGAAGCGCAGGTTGCGGCGCTCTCCCTCGGTGCCCGGCGTGGTACGCCGCGGCGCCCGGTTGGTCGAGGACTTGAAGTGAATGTTACCCAGACCGCGGCGACCGCCCTGGGCGACGAGCACCACCTGGCCGGCCTCGGTCACATCGGCGATCACCTCGAGGGTATCCTCGTCGATCACCGTGGTGCCCACCGGTACCTTGATATGCAGATCCTCGCCGGCACGGCCGCTCATCTGCCGCCCCTGACCCGGCTGGCCATTCTGGGCCTTGTAGAAGCGCTGGTACTTGAAGTCGATGAGGGTGTTCAGGGCGTCGTCACCGATCAGGTGCACGCTGCCGCCATGGCCACCATCGCCACCGTCCGGCCCGCCCTTGGGCACGTACTTTTCGCGGCGAAAGCTCAGGCAGCCATTACCGCCCTTGCCGGCTTCCACGATGATCGAGGCTTCGTCGACGAACTGCATTGTTCATTCTCCCGGCGATGCATGTCGCCATGATACAAGAAGGCCCCGCCATGGCGGGGCCTTCTCGCGACAGGTTCGAGGCGGTCTCAGGCGGAGACGACGCTCACGAACTTGCGATTCTTCGGACCCTTGGTCTCGAACTTGATCACGCCCTCGTCCAGAGCGAACAGGGTGTGGTCCTTGCCGATCCCGACACCGGTGCCGGCGTGGAACTTGGTGCCACGCTGACGGACGATGATGTTGCCCGGGGAAACGGCCTGGCCGCCGAACAGCTTGACGCCTAGGCGCTTGGATTCGCTGTCGCGACCGTTACGGGTAGAGCCCGCTGCCTTCTTGTGAGCCATTGCAAATACCTCGCTCGTTCAGGGGATGGACCGCTTACGCGGAGATCCCGGTGATCTTGACTTCGGTGAACCACTGACGGTGGCCCTTGCGCGTCATGCTGTGCTTGCGGCGACGGAACTTGATGATCTTCACCTTCTCGCCACGGCCGTGGGAAACGACCTCGGCAGACACCTTGGCACCGTCGACGTTCGGCGCACCGACCGTGACGTCGTCGTCATTGCCCACCAGCAGCACTTCATCGAACTCGATGGTGTCGCCGGTCGGCACTTCCAGCTTCTCGAGCTTGAGCGTCTGGCCTTCCTGAACGCGGTACTGCTTGCCACCGCTCTTGATAACTGCGTACATGCTTCTCTCTCCAGGACTCATCGGGGTTGGCTCTTCGTCGACCTGCTTCGAGTGGCACCCCTCTTGGCACCATCTGACAGGGAGCGAGATGAGTGGGTCGCGGATTATAGCGGTGAACGCTCGCACATTCAACAACCCCGATCCACGCCGCCCCACGACCGGGCTCATGGAGGTACTGGCACGCTTGACGCCCCCCGGGGGGCCCCATAGCATGGCCGACACTTCGGTCAAATACTGACTGACCGCCCACTTCCGTCTCATCGATATCGCCTTACATGCCAGCCACCACCGTGCCGACACAGCTCACTACCCCCGACACGCCTATCCATGCGGTGGTGGCCGAAGACTTTGCCGCCGTCAACCGCACCATCCAGACCCAGCTCGCCTCACGCATCCCGCTGGTGGAGGCCATCGGCCAATACATCGTCGACAGCGGCGGCAAGCGCATGCGCCCCCTGCTGGTGCTGCTGGCCGCGCGTTCCCTGGGGTACGAGGGGGATCAGCACGTGGCCCTGGCCACCCTGATCGAGTTCATGCACACCTCGACGCTGCTGCATGATGACGTGGTCGACGAATCGCACATGCGACGCGGCCGCGCCACCGCCAACGACGCCTGGGGCAATGCCCCCTCGGTGCTGGTGGGCGACTTCCTCTATTCACGCTCCTTCCAGATGATGGTCGGCGTCGGCTCCATGCGCATCATGGAGATCCTCTCGGCGGCAACCTGCACCATCGCCGAGGGTGAAGTCCAGCAGTTGACCAATGTCGGCAACCCGGATGTCGACGAGGCGGCCTACTTCGAGACCATCCAGGGCAAGACCGCCATGCTGTTCGAGGCGGCCTCCCACTGCGGCGCGATCATCGCCGACGCCACCCCGGAGCAGGAAGCCGCCCTGCAGGCCTACGGCCGCTATCTCGGCCTCGCCTTCCAACTGGTCGACGACCTGCTCGACTACCGGGGCGATGCCGACACCATGGGCAAGAACGTCGGCGACGACCTGGCCGAGGGCAAGCCCACCCTGCCGCTGATCCAGGCCATGGTCACCGGCTCTCCCGAGCAGGCCAAGGTGATCCGCCAGGCCATCCGTCAAGGCGGTCTCGAGCGGCTCGACGAGGTTCTGGCCATCGTCCACGATACCGGCGCGCTGGACTATACCCAGCGCCGCGCGGAGGAAATGTCGGCCAAGGCCCTGGCCCAGCTTGAGGTCCTGCCGCCCTCCGTCTTCCGCGACAGCATGGAGCAACTGGCGCACCGCGCAGTGGACCGCCGCACCTGACCACCGGCATGGCCAAAGGGCTTGCGCGGCAAGCTCATTTGCGTATAATACGCATCCGTTGTCACCCGCAGGGTCCAACATCGGAGTATAGCTCAGCTTGGTAGAGCGCTGCCTTCGGGAGGCAGAGGTCGTAGGTTCGAATCCTGCTACTCCGACCAAGAACATCAGAGAAACGGCCACCTAGCTCATCAGAGCGGTGGCCGTTTTTCGTTGGGCGCCCTTCTTTAGGTTTAGATCTCTCTTCTTCCTCGGCAACTCGTGAGACACCTTCAACTTATCAACGATTCTCAATAAGCAAGAGCCCTTAAAAATCCACACTCAACATCAACGAGTGACCCACTCTACTTGAACTGCGGGATTGGCCATCTCAACCATATCCGTACAGTGCCCCGAAACACGACGTGCTTTGGGTCTATAGCAGCCTCAACGCTTTGAATGGGCCATCGACGACATCGGCTATACGTGCGTCGAGTACCGCGGAAGCGGCTATCCAGCACAACGCCACCATCAGCAATGCTCGCATCATTTACAAGCACCGACTCCTTACCTTAGAGAAAAATCTTGAACCCCAATATCAACAATTTTTCTTTTCATGGAAGCCAGCTCCTCATCATATAGGCATAAAACTCCTTGCCGCTTCTCAGGGCGAACGAGCCTACTCAGACTTCCTTTTCCGAACCCTGATCCCAGAGCAACAATAGACCCATGCTTAACATCATAATACCTTCCCTTTATATTGTAGACTCCAGAAACTCCAACCCTTGCCGCGCAAAAGTGGGGATGAAACCTGCTGACTATAACCCTGTCATTTTGTGACAGCCTCCCTCTTGCATACACCCAGTCGCGCGAGCACACGACCTCCAAGTCACTTATATGACTCCTCATAAACTCAATAACATTTTCATCCTGCCACGGATAACACTCCCAAAACACGACTCTATCAAACTCTCTCGCATACTCGGAGAGACGCTTCAGATAGCTCCTTGACATCCTGCAGATGTCATGCTCTATAAAAGAGAGCACTAGATTGGCACCACCATGTCCATCGCAAGAAAACAGGTCCTCTCTCTTTAGCATAAAATTATCATCAAACCCATTCACAACATTCCCCTTTCCTCCGGAAAGCGACTTCACTAACCTGAAGCTCTCAACATCCCGAAGTTCAAAAACAGAAAAACAATCCATTAACGAGACAAACTTCTCCCTTTGTTCTCTGCTTGGCTTTCCCATAGGCATCAGACCGATACCTGTCGCCATCGCAGGTATTCCCTCACGTTTCGCCAACGACATCGTAAAGCCTAGTATGAACCCATGCCACGGAAAAATATCGTTAAAATACCCGCCCCCATGCAAATGTATAGCTCGCACAGAATCTATAAAATCAAAATTCTCTTCACCATAAATATCAACCCCTCCTTTATCGAAAAACTCCACCCCCCTGACGAACTGTTCCCAGAACGACAATCCAGCCACACTTCCACACAGGCCATACAAAAAATCATCAAAAACTATTGCTGTACCGTACTCCTTGGCCGATTCAACCCCCTCCTCGTGAAACCTTTCTGAACTCACCTTACTATTTGTTTCTATCCTAATATTTTTAACATTCTCATTCCTTGACAAGTAGCTCATCCACCCCCTAACGATGAGTTCATCTCCATAATTCATTGACCCACTCCCACCTATTAACCAATACATAGAACCCTCACAACCTTCAATATTTAAAACATAAACCCCAGAATAACGACATTCTTTACATGTTTCCTCATGAAAAGCCGAACATCGTCTCAAAAAATTCCAGTATTATTACCTCGACCAAAAACATGGCGGTAACTACCCATGCATGAGGGACTTCGGCAGGCTGATACGCAAACCAGACACTGAACATCAGCAGACTGCCCCACCGATGGGAATCTTGTGTCGTGTGCTCAACTCCAGCTCGCATCCCCTGACCCAGAGATAATCTGTCCTGTGCTTGAGCGGTTCTCCGATAGCACCGCCTGTTGCTGCACTGGAGAGAGGAGGCTCACGATGCTGTTTCGACATTGCTCACTCCATTGCCAAGAACTCAAAGATTCCAAGCAACTACAGCAAGCTCCATGCCAACATCCGGAGACCCGCCATCCTGGGCAATGAGATGATAGCGCTTGCACTATCCAGCATATATCATAGCAATAGTCAGCATATTTGATAGTATATCCGTTATATATAATGGGGGAATAATGCTTCATACGTACGCGTCAATGCTGGAAGTCTGGCGCGAAGCCTGCCGGCACATCGAGATTGCCGAGTCGGTCGCCGCCATAGCTGACCAGTTATCGCAGTGGCTACCGATCAAGCGGTTGCTGATCCGCCGCCTCGATCCGGTCACGTACCACCTTGAAACCGTGGCAGACACACTCGGCTCCAAGGATGAGTCACGTGATCGTGGATTAACCGAGTTGTCCAGCGACAACATAGAGCGTTTGATGAAATGGTGTCAGCTAGGAGAGTTGGCACACTGTGCCTCTCGACATCACGAGCACTCATTTACGCTAGCCGCGATACCGACTTCGCTGACCGACAACGTCTTGATCGGTCCTCTCATCAGCGAGCACGACACCGTCGGGCTGCTCATTATGCAACTTCGTCCCGATGCGAAGATCTCTGAACACGACGAAGTCCTCTGCAAGAGACTCCTTGAGCCGTTTGCGGCAGCGCTCGAAAACGACCGCCGGTTGCGGGAGCTGAAAGCACTGCGTGAATCGGCTGAAGCAGATAAGCGCTCTCTACTTTCGCGGCTAGGCCGCGATGCGTTGGGTGATACGGTGATCGGGGCCGACAATGGATTACGCCAGGTCATGCAACGCGTACAACAAGTGGCAGACTCGGATGCGGCAGTACTGGTACTAGGCGAAACCGGATCGGGAAAGGAAGTCATTGCGAGAAGTGTGCATCAACGCTCGACTAGAGCAGGAGGGCCCTTCATTCGCGTGAACTGCGGTGCCATTCCCCCTGAATTGGTCGATTCCGAGCTTTTCGGTCACGAGAAGGGAAGTTTCACAGGCGCTGTGTCAAGACGTCGTGGATGGTTCGAGCGTGCCGATGAAGGCACACTGTTCCTGGATGAAATTGGCGAGCTCCCCATGGCAGCTCAAGTGCGACTATTACGCGTGCTGCAGGACGGGTCTTTCGAAAGGGTTGGTGGCGAGACTTCCATCCAAGTCGATGTTCGGGTGGTAGCTGCAACGAATAACGACCTGGCTCGAATGGTCCAACGCGGCGAGTTTCGTGAGGATTTGTGGTACCGAATCGCCGTCTTTCCCATTGTCCTTCCCCCTTTGCGGGAGCGCAGTGAGGATATTCCTGCATTGGCAGAGCATTTTGCTGAACGCGCCGCACGACGGTTCGGAATGAAGCCGCAAGTGCTTTCCGCTCACGACCTCTCGCTTCTAGCAGCCTACCCATGGCCCGGGAATGTACGCGAGTTCAACTCTGTGTTGGAACGAGCCGTGATTCTTGGTGATGGCGAACGGCTCGATGTCAGTCAAGCATTGGGCGTTGCAAGCGAAACGACACCACCCCTCCCGCAGTCCACATCTTCGAACTCTGAGCGCAAGCAGTTAAAAAACACGGAAATACAGCCACTCGATGTTGTAATTCGCTCACACATTGAGCGCGCTCTGGTAGCCAGCCGAGGACGCATTGAAGGCCCCGAAGGTGCTGCTGACATATTACGTATCAATCCACACACGTTGCGAGCCCGCATGAGAAAATTGGCAATCGACTGGTCGAGGTACCGACAGTGAGGGCTAGAATTGATGTCTTCTCCTCACGTGGAAACCTCCGCCCAGATCGAAGCGTTCGTGATCGAGACTTGACAACAGTAAGAGAGCCACTGATAGCAAATGGAATCCACAAGAAACGGACTGTGAACGATGGGCACCCTGTATGCTGCCTTGCTGAACGTTGTCGACTGGCTCCTCGTCGATGATGATCGGGGCCAGTGATAGATAGACTCGGCCAGGTCGGGTCGGGAGATCAAGGGCCTCCTTGCCGGAAATAGCGCCCCCAAACTCACGAGCGGCCAACCATAGTTGTTTCCTGGCTTCGGGAATGATGAGTTCGTCGGCTCGATGCAGACCAGCCCCCCGACCGTGTTGCCAAGATCCTGCACGAGATCGTTCGCGAACCGGTTTCCCATGAATAAAAGCACGATGCAACAGGGGAATGTCCACGGTTGCCAATCAAATGACTTGGCATTGGCCGGTATAAAATGCGCAGGATTTCCCCAGGCCACAGCGCCTACGCGGGGACCTTTCATGGCGACCTGCCCCAGTCGCTGCGCCACGAGGTCCTGGCCCGGCTACCCGATGACCTGCGCCGGGTCGTGGAAACCTTCGAGGCGCATTATCCCTGACCGCCTGCTGCTGCCGCTCATCGAGCCGCAAGCCCCTTATCGCTATCAACAGCGAAGCAGGCAGTCAGGACGCGAGCTCTTCCATCATGCTCCCTTGCCGGAGACCACGGATTGCGCGCGAGCACTGGAAAGATGCACACGGCGCAGCTTGACGTTGTCACCGACCAGGTGCCGCTGCAGCACCTCGAGCGAGACATTGCGCGTTTCCGGCATCAGGAACAGCACGAATATCAGCTGCAACAGCATCATGACGGCGAAGAAGGCGAATACCGGGCCACCGCTGAAGGTACCCAGCACCCAGGGCATGACCAGGGTGATCAAGGCCGCGAAGATCCAGTGAACCGAACTGCCGAAGGATTGGCCGCGAGCGCGCACGTGATTGGGGAAGACCTCGGCAATGAACACCCAGATCACCGCACCCTGACTGATGGCATGAGCGGCAATGAACAGGCCCAGCAGCAGCGGCACCTCGATACCGCCGAGGGCATCAATGAAGAAGGCTCTCGATATCAACACCAGTGATATCAAATAACCGGCAGAGCCGATGAAAAGCAGGGTGCGCCGCCCGAAACGATCGATCAGGGACATGCCGATCATGGTGAAGACCAGATTGACCAGACCAATGCCGGCCGTCGACAACAATGCTGCCTGGCTCTCCAGTTCGGCAGCCTCGAGCACGCGGGGGGCATAGTAGATGATGAAGTTGATGCCGGAGAGTTGATTGAAGAAAGCGATCAGGAAGGCCAACAGAACCGGTAGGCGATAGCGACGCGAGAAAAAGGGAGCATGCGCATTGCGCTCTTCATCCTCGGCAGCGCGGATAGTCGCGATCTCCGCGTCAGTATCCGCCTCGGGATTGATCAGGCGCAGCACGCGAGACGCCTCCGCGACATCGTTACGCTTGAGAATCAACCAGCGCGGACTACGCGGCACTCGAGTGATCATCAGCGTGTAGAGGAGAGCAGGCACCGCCTCGATACCCAGCATCCAGCGCCAGGCCCCTTCGGTGATCAGGCTGCCGATGATGTAGTTCGAGATGAACGCCATCAGGATGCCGAAGACGATATTGAACTGGTACATGGCGACCAACAGGCCGCGATGCTTCGGTGGGGCGATCTCGGAGATGTAGGTGGGAGCGGCCACCGAGGAAATGCCCACGCCGATGCCGCCGATCAGACGAAAGATGGCGAACAGTACCGGGTCCGAGACCACTGCGGATCCCACGGCGGATACCAGATAGAACACACCGATGATGAGCAGGGTGGCGCGCCGACCGAAAGTATCGGTGGGCCAGTTACCGAAGATGGCGCCCAGCACGGTCCCCCACAGAGCCATGGACATGATCAGCAGGCCATGCTGCAGGTCACTTAATCCCCACAGGGCCTGGATAGGCTTGTCGGCGCCCGAAATCACCGCCGTGTCGAAGCCGAACAGGAAGCCGGCCAGAGCCACGGTGATCGACCATTGCACGATACGCGTCATTGTCATTGTCCTTCTTTCAGGGTCATTTGACGGCTTGATGAATCGATTCATCTTGCAGCCGACAGCATGCTCAAATGCAATGTTGGCAATGGCTAGATGAATCGTGTCAGCAAGAAGACATTACAGCAGCCCAGGCCGAATAGTGCGACTCGATGATCTTGGACTTTGGTATGAATAGACGCTGGAATGGGCCTTCAAGCGCGTTTCTCTCAAACGGATAGACCGCTCGTCACGCCTATCACCGTGATCATGTACCTACTGACAAACAACAAAGCTTCGCGGCAATGCTGCCTTGCTTCGCATGCATCAGGCCGCCGCCCGACACCACCGGTCTTGGGCTATCTCTTTGATGAAATTGGGCATCAAAGGATGAAAAATCGATGAATTATTTCATCGACTCATCCGTCATCGGCCACCCGGCAATATATTTCATCCAAATTATCAATACGTTATAAATATCAAAGAAATGGCACGCCTCTTGCTGTATCGATTTCGATCCTGGCGTATATCAATGCGCTGGGGCACAGGCCAACCGATATCAACAAGAGACCACGCCCATGCACGTCAGTAGCTTCAAGACCGCCCACCGTTTGATCACCGGCCAGCAGGCTTCCCAAGATCTCCTGGCGCAGGTAAGCCGACTTGGCATGCAAAAACCTCTACTCGTTACCGACCGTGGTGTGCGCAAATCAGGCACCTTGGATCTCGTGACGTCCCGAGTGAAGGATCTGGGTTACGCCATCTACGATCGCGTCCCTCCCGAACCGGAAATCGAGATCGTCGAGGAATGCACCCAGGCCTTTCGACATGGAGAACATGACGGCTTGATCGCCGTCGGTGGCGGCAGCGCCATGGACATTGCAAAGTGCGTTTCGGTTTACGCTCGATACAGCGGTACGCTGGATACCCTGTTCGGCGAGGACAAGGTCGAATCGTCGGGAGTGCCCTTGATCGCCATTCCCACAACCGCCGGCACGGGTTCCGAAGTCACCAACATCGCCATCCTCGCTGACAACAGGCAAGGCACGAAGCGAGGCATCGTCAGCGACTACTTGCTGCCCGACGTTGCCCTGGTGGCCCCGGAAATGACGTTGAGTTGCCCACGTTCGGTGACCGCCGCCAGTGGTGTAGATGCCCTCGTTCACGCCATCGAGGCCTACCTTTCGAACTTCGCCAGCCCCCTCACCGATGCATTGGCGCTCAAGGCCATGACGCTGATCGTCAGGGCCCTGCCCAAGGCATTCGCCAACCCGAACAACCTTGCCGCACGCGAGGACATGGCCACCGGCAGCCTGATGGCAGGGCTGGCCTTCGGCAATGCCGGCGTCGGTGCCGTACATGCCCTGGCCTACCCTCTGGGTGGCCGTTACCACCTGGCCCACGGAGTGAGTAACGCCTTGTTATTGCCGCATGTCATGGCCTGGAACAAGCTGGCCTGCGTCGAACGCTTCCAAGATATCGCTCATGCCTTCGGCGAACCGTGCCAGGGCTTGTCTGCCACCCAGATCGCCGACAACGTCATCGACCGATTGCACCGATTGTGTCGTGACGTCGAGATTCCCGCACAACTGCGGACATTCGATATCCCCGAATCCGCCCTTCCCGAACTGGCCGAAGCCGCCAGCAAGGTCGAGCGCCTTCTGCGTAACAATCCTCGCGTCCTGAGTCGTGACGACATCGAGCAGATCTACCGCGCTGCCTATTAGGCATTTCCTGCCTTGATAACAACACCAATAGTGGAGATACGCCATGAATCAATGGAAACATCGTGCCGAAGGCGCGGAAACGCCTTACATCGCCATGGGGCCTTTCAAGCTCCGCCTTCCCTTCCTTCATTATCGCTTCGAGTTGCCTGACTATCTTCAGGGACTCTTGATGTGTGCGGTGGATCTGGCCGCCATCCCCTTGATGACGGAACTGCTGGGCATGCCCTTCGAAGCGGCTCTTGCCATCGTGATGCTGAACGGCGTGTTATACCTCCTGCACCATCTATTTGGCGATCCCGTCGTCCCCGGCTGGATCACGCCAGCCATTCCCTTGCTGATGGCTTACGTGACAACCTTCCCCGAAGGCGAAGCCCGGGTGCATGCATTGATCGCCTTCCAGATGATGCTGGGGATCCTGGCCCTTTTCCTCGGGCGAACAGGACTGGCAGCCAGGGTAGTGAGCCTCATTCCCTCCGCCATCAAGGCAGGTGTGATCATGGGCGCTGGTCTGGCCGCCATCGTGGTGGTCTTCGACGAAGGTGGGCGTTTCTCGCAGTACCCCTTCACCATCAGCATCGCCGTAGGCCTGGCCTTCTACCTGATCTTCTCTCGACACTTCGCCAAACTGAAAGCGAGTGGCGGTGCCTGGGCCACTCTCGGCAAGCTCGGCATTTTCCCCATCATCGTCCTGGCCATCATCATCGCGCCACTCTTCGGTGAAGCGCCCTGGCCCGACGTGGAGTGGGGGATCAGCCAACCCGACTTCGCGCTGATGTTGAGCGAATACACTGTCTTCGGCGTCGGGCTCCCTCCGCTGTCGATGTACGTCACTGCCATTCCCACCGTCCTTGCTGCCTATATCGTACTGTTCGGCGATGTGCTGCAAAGCAAGGCCCTGCTCGACGAAGCCGACGACATGCGTCGCGATGAGAAAGTCGATTACAACCCCGACCGCGCTCACATGATCTTCGGTGGTCGCAATCTCGGCATGAGCGTGTTTGGTCCTGATGTGGTGATGTGCGGCCCACTCTGGGCTGCCATGCAGGTAGTGATCACGGAACGCTACAAGGAGGGCAAGGCCGCCATGCACTCGATCTTCGGCGGTTCGGGCTCGTTCCGCTGGGGCACCAATACCGGCCTGCTGCTGCTCCCCATCGTCAGCCTGGTACAGCCGATTCTCGGCATTGCGCTGGCGCTTACCCTGCTGATCCAGGGTTATGTCAGCGTGCGCATCGGCATCATGGAAGCACGCAGCCAACGCGACCTGGGTATCGCCGGCGTGATTGCCGCGGTGCTGGTCATCAAGGGAGCCACCTGGGCCTTTGCGGTTGGCGTATTACTGTGCCTGCTGATCTACGGTCGCCGTTTCTTCTCGGGAGAGAACGATGGCACCTTCACCAAGGATCTGACCAGAGGCACCACTCCCCAACGTCCCGCCTCCGACTCAACCAAGAGTCTACATGAGTCCGATGCCTCGCTTGACGTACATTGAGGCAACGCCCGTCGGTCCTCCCGACGGGCGCCTTTACCGGAGGCAGGACATGCGGCATATCAGGGAAACTCAGAGCATGGCGGAAGTCCGGCCACTCTTCGAGCAACAGGACGTCGGAGCTGTCGAGGTATTCGACAACGTCGGCCAGGCCATTGGCGTGCTGACCCAGACCGATGTCGAAACCGCCGTTCGGGAGGCCAGGCTCGAGAACCAGGTTGGCGAATGCCTTCGCTATCGCGTTACGGGCGATTCCCCCTCGCTCGACATCGCCGACGTATCGAGCCACGGCTTCGATCACGAACCATTGCGCTCGGTGTTGAATGCCCTGCATGACGGGGTCTACATCACTGACGCCCGGGGTATCACGGTCACCGTCAACACGGCCTATGAGCGTCTCACCGGAATTCAGCGCGATGACGTGGTGGGCCGGCACATGGCCGACCTGGTCAAGGCCGGCTACATCTCGAAATCCGTGTCGCTGGAAGTGATTCGGGAGCGGCGCCCCATCACCCTGGTGCAGAGTATCCGCGACCACGACAAGATCCTCGTCAGTGGCATGCCCTTGCTCGATAACGAGGGGGCTCTACGCTATGTGATCACCAGCGTCCGCGACGTCACCGAACTACTGCGCGCCAAGCATGCTCAGGAACAGCTTGCACAGATCCACCGCATGCGCGAGGCCTATGATGTGGACGTCAGGAGCGATGGCCAGCCACCGTGGCTGATCGTCAGCCCCCAATCCCGGGAGTGCTATGCACTGGCCAGGCGTATCGCCCCCACGCAAGTCAAGGTATTGATCCAGGGAGAAACGGGCACGGGCAAGACACTACTGGCCCGCTATATCCATCAGCATAGCGAACGTGCCGAGGGACCTTTTCTCGAGCTTAACTGCACCGCCATGCCAGAGGGGCTTCTCGAAGCCGAACTCTTTGGCTATAGCCCGGGCGCTTTCACCGGGGCCGCGCCTCGCGGCAAGCAGGGCCTATTGGATGTCGCCCACGGCGGCACCCTGCTGCTCGATGAGATCGGTGACCTTCCCTTGGCCCTGCAGGCCAAGTTGCTCAAGGTTGTCGAGGAAAACCGCTTCCTGCCGGTCGGCGGTACAGAATTTCGCCATGCCAACATCCGACTGATCTGCGCAACCCACCGCGACCTGCAACAGCAGGTACATATGGGCCAGTTCCGCGAAGACCTCTATTATCGCCTCAGCGTCGTTCCCCTGACGCTGCCCCCCTTGCGCGAGCGCCGTGAAGAAATCATCCCCCTGCTTGATCATTACCTGACACACTTCAACCAGCGCCACGAAAAGACTCGATGCTGGCACCCCGAAAGCCTCGAGCTGCTCGCCGGCCATGACTGGCCCGGTAACATCCGCGAGTTGATCAATCTCACAGAACGCCTGGTGGTCAGCGTCTCCGAACAGGAAATCACGCCACATTGGTTGCCTCATGTTCCAGCTTCACTCGAGACGCCCAATCCCTCCGCCACCTGCGACGGTTCCCTGCGAGAACAGATCATGGAGCTGGAACGCCAGTTGATCGAGACAGCGCTGGCCACTCACGGCACGACCCGCGCGGCCGCCGCGGCCCTCGGTATCGATCAGTCGACGCTGGTCAAGAAAACCCGGCGCTGGCGCCTCTCGCGTTCTGCCTGACTCCGCTTCCGGGCCACGCCACACCTCGGGCCGGGCATCACGACGGCACCATGTCGTCCTTCAGTCGCTCTTCCAGCCAGGTCAGCAGGGCTCGGGGTGCGGCTCGCTGCCCCAAGCCCCGCTTGGCTCTGTTACCCTTTGGCTTCCCGATATTCATCAGACGGCGTGATTCCATGGCTGGCAGTTCCACCAAGCGGCGCCCCTATCAAGTGGCGGAAACCATCAAGCGTTGGATCGTCGAGAAGCAGCTCAAGCCTGGCGACCGGCTACCCGGCGAGGCGGAGCTGATGGAGCGTCTGGGGGTGTCGAAGGGCACCGTGCGGGAGAGCACCCGGGTGCTAGAGGCACAGGGGCTGGTGGAAACGCGTACCGGCCCGGGCGGCGGCGCCTTCGTGCACGCCATGAGCGAGGCCAGGGCGATCTCGCTGCTGAGCCACTACCTGTTCTTTCAGGACATCTCGATCCGCGATATCTACCAGATCCGCCTGGCGCTGGAACCGGAACTGGCGGCATCGCTGGCGGGTCGAGTCAGCCCTGAGGACATGTCGAGGCTGCGTGCCAGCCTGGAGAGCTACGCCGACACTGCCCGCGACGAGGAAGAAGAGCGCCAGCAGCACCTTGACTCGCTGAACTTCCACCTGATGCTCGCCGAGCTGTCGGGCGGCAACCCACTGTTGTGCTTCATTATTCGCTTCACTACCCAGGTGCTCTCGGACCTGACCATCTATCGGCGGCTCTACGAACCCGCCACGCACGATCTCGGCCGGACCGGCTGCCGCTTCCACGCCGAACTGCTCGATGCCATCGAGGCCGGCGACGCCGAACAGGCCAGGCGGATCATGCACGAGCACATGCTGTCCGCCCAGGCGGTGATGAACACCCAGGAAGCCCAGGTGCGCCGGGACTTCCTTTCCGAGGCGTGAGCTGGGTCAGTCGCGCTCGGCGAGCCCACGCAGGAAGGCCATCAGCACTCGCGTGGCCGCATCGGCGTCTGCGGCGGTGATGGCCTCGTCGGGGTGATGGCTCAAGCCGTCGTGGCAGCGCACGAACAGCATGCCGATATCGGTCAGATCGTGCATCGCCAGGCCGTCATGGCCAGCACCACTGAACAGCCGCTCGGCAGGCTGGCCGCATTCCTCGCTGGCCGCTTCCAGCGCCTCGATCATCCAGTCGGCGCAGTCCACCGCCTCGGCGCTATAGGTCTGTTCGATGTCGAGCGACAGCCCACGTGTCTCGGCAATCTCGGCAAAGGCGTCGAGCAGTCGCACGCGACCGGCCCGACGCACCTCGACACTGGGCGAACGCAGCTCCAGGGTAAAGGTGGTCTCGGCGGGAATCACGTTCACGGCGTTGGGCCGCACATCCAGCTTGCCGACCACCCCCACCAGATTGTCGGTGGCGTTGAGCACCCGATCGACCGCCGCCACCATCTCGGCGGCACCGACCAGAGCATCACGCCGCCCCGGCATCGGCGTGGTGCCGGCATGTCCCGCCTTGCCGGTAAGCGTGACCCGATGCCGTTCGATACCGGTCAGCGCCGTCACCACGCCCACGGCATGATCGCGCTGCTCCAGCACCGGCCCCTGTTCGATGTGGACCTCGCAGAAACCCAACACTCGCTCGGGGTCACGGGCCAGGGCCGGGATTGCCTCGGGGTCGCCTCCAAAGTCGCGTAATGCCTCGCCCAGCGTCATTCCGTCGGCATCTGTGGCGTCCAGGCTCTCCGCTTGAAAAGTACCGGCCAGGGCGCGACTGCCGATCAGGGTCGACTGGAAACGCGTGCCCTCTTCATCGCCGAAGGCCACCACCTGGATGCCATAGGGCAGTTCAACACCCTGCTCACGCAGCGTTTTCAGCGCCATCAGCGGCAGGGCCACGCCCAGCATGCCATCGTACTTGCCGCCCTCGACGACGGTATCCTGGTGGGAGCCGAGGATCAGCGTGCGTTCGCCGGCCGCTGCCCGCGGGCAACTGCCCACCAGGTTGCCTGAGGCGTCCAGGTGTGGCTCGAGCCCGGCTTCACGCATCCATCCTGCGATGAGTTCGAGCACGGCACGGTGCTCCATGCTGCAGAACAGGCGCGTCACGCCCGGCCCGGGCAGGGAGTGGTGCGCGGCCTCATCCAGCCACGCCAGCAGGTCATGCCCCAGCGAGGCGTTTCGATCGTGCATCGACATACTTTCTCCATTTCATGCCGGCTCCAGTTCGTGCCGGCGCGCGTCCGACGGGTGAATCAGCGGTGCGGCAGGGAACGCAGAAACGCCTGGAAGTCCTCGGACGCGACTCGATGCGCCAGGGCACGAAGCTCGGTCACGGGATCCGCCTCGACCCAGTCCACGCGCAGATCGATCGGGGCCATAGTGAAGGACTCGATGCGCAGGGCGACGGAACGACAGCCGCGGTGATCGCCGCCGGCCACCAGCCCCGCCTCGAGGGCCTCGATCAACGCCGCCAGCAACTCGACGTCATGCGTCTCGCGAAAGCGGGGCGCCTTACCTTGCTTCAGCACTGCATCGGGATCTTCACAGGTAGCTGCCAGGAAGGCCGTCACCATGGCCTCGGGCACAGCAGCGTCGGCCAGCATGTTGCCGGCCGCGGCCACGCCGGGACACCGGGCGGAGGCCACCACGGGTTGATTGTCGATACCGGTGTGCAGCGCCGACCGACCGTCGGCGTCCATCACCAGGCACTGGCGGCGCGAGGCACCGGCGTCTCCGGCGACCACGTCGTTCAAGGCGTCCTGGGCCGACAGGCCCTGCTCCAGGGCACGCCTCACCCCTTCGGGATACCAGGGATTGGTGGTCAATCCCTGGGTGGCACAGGCTCCGAGCCCTCGCCAGCAATGATTGACGTAGCCTCCCACCGCCACGCTGCCGGTGGCGGCGAGGCTCGCCGAGGTGCCGGTCTCGGGATGCACATGCAGCAGCGACAGGGTCATGCTCAGTAGCCGGCCAGATGGCCGACGACAAGCCCGCCCCAGCACAGCAGGTAGACCAGCGCCATGAAAGGCATGATGGCCTTGAGCCACTGGGCATAGGAGACCCGCCCCAGCGCCAGCATCGCCAGGGTTCCGCCGGAGGTCGGCACGATCAGGTTGGTCAGGCCGTCGCCTACCTGGAAGGCGGTGATCATCAACTGGCGGCTCATGCCCACCAGATCGGCCACGGGCACCAGGATCGGCATGGTCACCAGGGCCTGTCCCGAACCGGAAGGCACGAAGAGGTTGATCACGCCCTGCACCACGCTCGCCATGATCGCCGAGAACATGATGGGGATGCCCTCGATCAGGCCACTCAGGGCGTTGACGATGGTGTCGATGATCTGCGCCTGCTCGAGGATCACCTGGATCGATGCCGCCACGCCGATCACCAGCGCCCCAGCCGTCACGCCGGAGGCACCTTCCATCATCTGCTTGACGATACCGTTGGCCGACAGGCCGTTGATGGCACCGATGACGATGGCCAGCAGCAGGAAGATGCCGGCGATCTCGTTGATGTACCAGCCGGCGGTGAAAACGCCGAACAGCATCGCTACCAGACCGCCGACGAACACCAGCAGGGTTAGCCAGTCGCGCCGCTCCATCCGATACTCGTCGAGATGCTTGCTCAGCGCCTCGGCATGGGGAGATTCCTCGAAGTCCATCCGCGTGACCCGCTTGCAGATGTACAGCGACAACAAGGCCAGGGACGTGATCACCATCAGGGTGCGCAGCCAGGCCCCGGAGAAAGTCGGCAGTTCGGCAATGCCCTGGGCCACGCCCACGGTATAGGGATTGATCGGTGACAAGGCGAAACCTACGCCGATACCGCCCACCGCCATCGCCGTGCCCACCAGGCTCGAGCAGCCCACGGCACTGGCGATAAGCACCGCGATGGGCACCAGGGCGATATTGTTCTCGAAGCCGACGGCAACACCGAAGAATCCATAGATGAAGGTGCCCACGGTGATGATCAGGTTGCGTCTCGCCACCCCCACTCGTCGCACCGCCACGCCGATGGCATTCTCCAGCGCCCCGCTCTTCTGCAGGATGTGAAACAGCCCGCCGGCAATGAAGACGATGAACAGATACTGGGAAGCGGAAATCAGCCCCTTGGGAATCGCCACGAAGACATCGAAGGGATGAATCGCCGCCACGTCACCGAGGTAATGGAAGGAACCGGGCACCACGGCGGTACGGCCATCGCGCACCACTCGCTCGAACTCGCCGGCAGGAATGAAGAAGGTCAACACATAGGTGGCGACCAGGATCAGGAAGATCAGCACCATGGGGTCCGGAACGGTCCGGTACCACGGCCTGCGCTCGCGCAGCGTCTGCTCTTGTAGGCTCATGTCGTTGTCCTTGTTGGGTCAGGGATCGAGCATCGCCGTCAATTTATCATGATAAATTGACGGGTCAAGAATCCCCTATCAACGCGAGCGCTCGATACGCAGCCCATGTCGCCGCAACTTCCTCACCACGCTTGGCTGGCTGATGCCGAGGCGCTCAGCGATGGCGTAGGTCGAGTTCGCTTCGCGACACAGCTCGGCCAGGATATCGCGCTCGGTGCGTGCCAGAGCGCTCTGGAGCGTCTCGCCCTCGGCCAGGCCAGGGCGCCTGACTGAGGCCTCACCTTCCATCATCGACGTCACGGCCCGCTCGGTGCCGTCCGGTTGCCCGGTTTCCTGCCGGGGCCGAATCACGTCCTCGCCCGCCGAGAGCCAGGCACGTTCCAGCCAGTTCTCGAGCTCACGCACGTTGCCGGGCCACTCCCAGCCCATCAGCGTCTGCCAGGCATCACGGGCGATGATCTTGTCGCGGCCATAACGCGTGTTGAGGCGCTGCAGGTGGCGCTCGACCAGCCCGGGAATATCCTCGCGGCGCTCCCGCAGCGGTGGCAGGGTCACGGGAATGACATTGAGCCGATAATAGAGGTCCAGGCGGAAGTGGCCGGTCTCGACACTACGCGCCAGGTCCTGGTTGGTGGCCACCACCAGGCGGAAATCGACACGCCTCGCACGGGTGTCACCGAGCCGTGTGATACAGCCGTCCTGGATCACCTTGAGCAGCTTGGCCTGCATCGGCAACGGCAACTCGCCGACCTCGTCCAGAAACAGCGTGCCGCCCTCGGCCTGCTCCATCAGCCCTGCCTTGCCCCCCGGTGCGGCACCACTGAAGGCCCCCTGCCGATAACCGAACATCTCGGATTCGAACAGGCTCTCGGGAATCGCCCCGCAGTTGACGTCGACGAAAGGGCCCTTGTGCCGTGGACTCCAGTGATGCAGCTGCCGGGCGAAGGCGGTCTTGCCAACCCCCGACTCGCCGAGCATCAGCACCGTGGCATCCGTCGGCGCCACCCGCTTGAGCAGCAGCGCGACCTCGCGCATGACACCACTGCGGGCCTCCAGGTCCGCCAGTTCGAGCTCGCCGCCAGCCTCTTCACCGCCGCCGCGCTGGAGATGCTCGTTGAAGCGGCGCTGCAGCAGTGCATATTCCTCCTGCAGCAACTGCAGATCGGTGAGATCCATCGAACGGCTGACCACGGCGACAAGCTTGCCGCCGTCGAATACCGGATGCGCCTGGGCGATGACGCGCCGGCCGGTACTGGTCACCTGGGCCACCTGAGCGGGCTCGCCGGTGCGCATCACCTCCAGGCTGACCGAGGGCCGCAGCACGCCCTTGGCCTCCAGCGCCTGGACGGTCGTCCGGCACAAGTCCTCGCGGGACATGCCGTATACCGCCGCCGCTGCCGGGCTGACATCGCGTATGCGCCCATCGGCCTCGACCACGAAGAAGTGGTCGTGGGCAGTTTCGATGATGGTTCTCAGGATCGGGGAGTCGAACTCGCTCATGACATCGATACACTCCTGGATCATTGATACATAAGTGTATCACTCAACGGCCTCGCGCGATTCATCGATGAATCATCGATTAGGTAACCGACTGAAAAACAAGAAAACAATATCCTGGCACACTTCCTGCTGTAATCAGGGCGACAATCACCACGACTCGGGAAGCCAACCATGAGCGATTTCAACCAGCCCCTCGGCGGTAACGAGATGCCGCGCTTCGGCGGCCCCTCCACCATGATGCGCCTGCCCACCCAGAGCGACGCCGTCGGCCTCGATGCCGCCTTCATTGGCATCCCCATGGACATCGGTACCTCGAACCGCCCGGGCACTCGTCTGGGGCCGCGCCAGATCCGCGACGAATCGCGCATGCTGCGCCCCTACAACATGGCCACCCGCGCCGCGCCCTTCGACAGCCTGCAGGTGGCCGACATCGGCGACGTGCCGATCAACACCTTCAACCTGCCCAAGAACCTCGACATCATCACGCGCCACTATGACGCCGTGCTCGCCCAGGACTGCGTGCCCCTGACCCTGGGCGGCGACCACACCCTGACCTGGCCCGTGCTGCGCGCCATCGCCAAGAAGCACGGCCCGGTCGGGCTGATTCATATCGATGCCCATGCCGACATCAACGACCAGATGTTCGGCGAAGAGGTCGCCCATGGCTGCCCCTTCCGCCGCGCCCAGGAAGAGGGCCTGCTGGATAGCCAGCGCGTCGTCCAGATCGGCCTGCGCGGCACGGGCTATGCGGCCGACGATTTCGACTGGTGCCGCGAACAGGGCTTCCGCGTCGTCACCGCCGAAGAGTGCTGGTACAAGTCGCTGGCGCCCTTGATGGCCGAGGTTCGCGAGCAGATGGGCGACGGCCCGGTCTACATCTCCTTCGACATCGACGGCCTGGATCCCTCGGTGGCGCCGGGTACCGGCACTGTGGAGATGGGCGGTCTGACCGCCCAACAGGGGCTGGAGATCGTGCGCGGCGCCCAGGGGCTCAACGTGGTCGGCGGCGATCTCGTCGAAGTCGCCCCGCCGTACGACACCAGCGGCAATACCGCACTGATGGGCGCCACCCTGCTCTACGAGATGCTGTGCGTACTGCCCGGCGTCCAATACCGCGACTGACACCCGAGCACCTTGCCCGGCCCTTCGGTCGGGTATCCCCATTACAACGCCAAACAGGGTTTCACCATGTCTTCTCTCGATTCCACCTCGAACACCGCGCTAGGCGGCGCCCCGCTCGGCAAGGCCGGGCTGCTCAAGTTTCTCGTGCCGTCCTTGATCGGTATCGGCATGTTTCTGGTGCCCTTCTCGACGGGCGACACCATCAACATCGGCATGGGGCTGCTCGCCGACGGCCTCAAGGCGCTGCTCGGCGACGCCCTGCCGGCCATCGCCGTGGTCGTGCTGTGCGCCTCGGCGCTGTTGACCCTGATCGTCAAGTTCACCCGTCCCGGCTGGGCCCGCGGCAACGCCCTGGGCGAGCTGTTCAACGTCGCGCCACTGTGGCTGGTGATGCGCCTGCTGGGCGCCGCCTTCGCGCTGATGACCTTCTTCCAGGTCGGCCCGGAAGTGATCACCGCCTCCTTCACCGGCGGGGTGATGCTCAACGACCTGGCACCGGTACTGCTGACCTTCTTCTTCTTCGCCGCCCTCCTGCTGCCGTTCCTGGTCGATTTCGGCTTCATGGAGTTCATCGGCAGCCTGGTGCGCACTCCCTTCCGGCTGATCTTCGGGCTGCCGGGGCGCAGTGCCATCGACGCCACCGCCTCCTGGATGGGCTCGGGCACCGTGGGCGTGCTGATCACCACCCAGCAATACGAACAGGGCTATTACAACCGTCGTGAAGCCTCAGCCATTGCCACCAACTTCTCGATCGTCTCCATCGCCTTTGCCCTGCTGGTGACCAGCTTCATCGGCATCAACCACCTCTTCATTCCCTTCTACCTGACCGTGGTGGTAGCCGGGCTGGTCGCCGCGGTGATCGTGCCGCGCCTGCCGCCGCTGTCGCACAAGCCGAACACCTACTACGAACCGGCAGGCTGCCGTATCGCCGAGGAACGTACCGGCTCCACCGGTCTGCTGCGCTACAGCCTCGGCATGGCCGTGGCCCGGGCCGAGCAGGCACCGGGGGCGCGGCAACTGCTGCGTCGCGCCCTGTTCAATGTCGCCGACATCTTCTTCGGCCTGCTGCCGCTGGTGATCGCCATCGGCACGGTCGCTCTGGTGTTCGCCGAGTTCACGCCGCTGTTCACCTGGCTGTCGTATCCCATGGTGCCGGTCCTCGAGTGGATGAACGTGCCCGAGGCTGCGGCCGCCGCTCCGGCCACCCTGGTGGGCTTTGCCGACATGTTCCTGCCGGCGGTGCTGGCCAGCGACATCGAGAGCGAACTGACTCGCTTCGTCATCGCCTGCCTGTCGCTGACCCAGTTGATCTACATGTCCGAGATCGGCGCCCTGCTGTTGAAGTCCAAGATCCCGCTCAAGCTCTGGGAACTGGTCGCGATCTTCCTGCTGCGTACCGCCATCACCCTGCCGATCATCGTGGTCATGGGCCACTGGCTGGTCGGTTGAGGAGCTTCGCCATGCATGACACCGACCGACACGACATGACCTGCGCCGAGCTGTTGCTCCACCTGCTGCGCGATACTTACCAGGCGGATACCGTCTTCGGCATCCCCGGCGTGCATACCGTGGAGCTCTATCGCGGCCTGCACGACAGCGGCCTGCGCCACATCACACCACGCCACGAGCAAGGCGCCGGTTTCATGGCCGACGGCTATGCCCGGGCCACCGGCAAGCCCGGTGTCTGCTTCATCATCACCGGGCCGGGCATGACCAACATCGCCACCGCCATGGGACAGGCACTGGCCGACTCCGTGCCCATGCTGGTGATCTCCAGCGTCAACCGCCGCGACACCCTGGGGCGCGGCCAGGGACGACTCCACGAGTTGCCCAGCCAGCAGCAATTGCTGGCCGGCGTCTCGCGCTTCAGCCATACCCTGCTCGACCCCGAAGGGCTCCCGGAGGCCCTGGCACGAGCCTTCGCGGTATTCGAGAGCCGTCGCCCGGGTCCGGTGCATATCGAGATCCCCATCGACCTGTTCGCTGCCCCGGTGACGTCTCCCGCACGCTGGCAGCGCCTTCGCCCGACGCCTCCGGCGCCCGACGCTGCCGCCATCGAGGAAGCTGCCGCCTGGCTGCGCACGGCCGAGCGCCCCCTGGTGCTGCTGGGCGGCGGTTGCGTGGACGCCCCCGATGCGGCCCGCCGCCTGGTCGAGGGTCTCGATGCACCCGCCGTCACCACCATCAATGCCAAGGGGCTGCTGGGCCGCGATCATCCTCTGGACCTCGGCGCCAATGCCTCGCTGCCGGCGGTGCGCCACCTGGCCTACGAGGCCGACGTGATACTCGCCGTCGGCACCGAACTCGGCGAAACCGACTACGACGTGGTGTTCGACGGCGGTTTCGCGTTGTCCGGCCGGTTGATCCGCATCGACATCGACCCCGAGCAACTGGCCCGCAACCAGCACGCCGCCATGGCCATCTGTGCCGACGCCGGCCTGGCCCTGGAAGCCCTGGCGCGTCACTTCCCCGAGCGCCTCGCCCGCCGGGGTGCCGAGCGAACCCACGCCGCGCTGGATGCCCTCGGCCTGACGAAGGATCCCGCCTTCGCCGATTATGTGCCGCTGTTCGCGACGCTGGCCGAGGTGCTGCCCGAGGCAATCCTGGTCGGCGACTCCTGCGCCACCACCTATGCCGCCAATCACCTGGTCGCCCAGCCCGCGCCCCGGCGCTTCTTCAACGCCTCCACCGGCTACGGCACCCTCGGCTACGGCCTGCCGGCGGCAATGGGAGCGCAGCTCGCCCGTCCCGACCTGCCGGTCGTCGCGCTGGTCGGCGACGGCGGCATCATGTTCACCCTTCCCGAGCTGGCCTGCGCCGTCGAGGAGCGACTGCCGCTGGTGATCCTGCTCTGGCACAACCAGGGCTACGAGGAGATTCGCCGTTTCATGGACGATGCCGGCGTCGAGCGACTGGGCGTGGATATTCGAGCCCCGGACTTCCAGACGCTGGCAGCAGGCTTCGGCTGCGCCGCCACCCGGGTCAACGACTGCGACGGGCTGATACGCGCACTGACGCACCGCCCCACCGACGGGCCGATGTTGATCGAGATCGACGCCGCCGCCTGGGCCGATGCCATCGGTCACGACTGAGCAAGACTCGATCACTCCCCCAGATCACATAACCACGAGATGCCGCACACGCCAGTCCACCTCTAACGTAAAACAAACAAGGACTCGATGATGAACGACACATCCTCCTTCCTGGGCCAGGATACCCTGGCCGCAGAACACGTCGAACATAGCCTGGGCCTACCGGGCACTTTCGCCCTTTGGCTGGGCGCCAACGTGGTCGTCACCACCATCCTGACGGGGATGCTGCTGGTGCCTAACCTGACCTTTGGTCATGCCATGCTACTGGTACTGGTCGGTTCGGCCGTCGGCATCATCCCGCTGGTCCTCATCGGCCTGATGGGCCAGCAGACCGGCATGACCACCATGGTCCTGGCTCGCGGCACCTTCGGACGCCGGGGGGCGATGTTCCCTGCCTGGGTCAACCTGCTGGCACTGATTGCCTGGAGCTGGATCCAGGCCCTGCTGGCCGGCATGAGTCTCGATCATGCCGTATCCTCTCTGACCGGCTACTCCAACGTCGCCCTTTTCACGGTCCTCTGCGAAGGCCTGGTCGTGCTGATCACCCTGCGCGGCCACCTGGGGATCGAAAAGGCGGAAAAACTCGCCGCCGTCTTGATGCTGATTCTTTCCAGTGTGGTGGTATTTGCCCTGGCCAAGAACTACGACCTTCCCAGTATCACCGAGTTGGACGCTACCGGCGCCCTCGGCGCCGGCGTGGCCTTCGACATCGTCATCGCCACTGCCTTCTCGTGGATTCCGCTAGCCGCCGACTACAACCGCCACTGCCGCTCACCGCGGGCCGCCGCGCTCGGCACCTGGGGCGGCTATGTCACCGCCACCCTGATCGCCATGGGACTCGGCGCCACCGTCTCGGCGCTTTCGGTGTCGATCGGCTTCCCGCAGACCTACGACCCCACCGAACTGCTCAGCGGGTTCGGCTTCGGGTTACCCGCTTCTCTGGTGATCTTCTTCTCCGTGCTGACCACCAACGTGATGTGCGTCTACAGCGCCACCCTCTCCTACATGAGCATTCGTCCACACACGACCTTCTGGAAACCCGCCCTGATCATTGGGGTGGCCTCCGTGCTTGGCTCCCTGATTCCGGGCATTCTCGACAGTTTCCAGAACTTCTTGTTGATCATCGGCAGCATCTTCATTCCGGCCTTTTCGCTGATGATCGTCGATTACTTCCTGATCGGGCGCGAACGCTACACGACCCAACGGCTTATCGAACACGCCGGGCAGCTGCCAGCGGTCAACCTGCAAGCTCTCGGCTGCTATCTCGTAGGCGCGCTACTGGCCTATTACTGGAACTGGGTCGCTCCCTTGAGTTTCGGCGCATCGCTTCCAGTCTTCGTGCTGACCGGCACGCTCTACTACGTCACCCATCAGTTGGTCAGGCACCAGCGCAAGGTCCGGACATGATCCAGGCCCCGAACGCATCGCCTCGGTTCTCTGGTACGGCATCCGCTGCCTGGCCGCTGGCATCACTCTGCTCGACGACGGGCTGGGCCGACACCGGCGCAGCCCAAATCCTCCTCTTGCCTGGAGCCTGAGATGCAACACTTAACCCGGCAGTTCATCGACAATCAGTGGGTCGAAAGCCACGGCCTGCGACGCCTGGCCGTCACCGACCCTTATCACCAGTGCCAGATCGCCGAGGTCACCGCCGGTGACCCGGCTGATGTGGATGCCGCGGTGGCGGCCGCTCGGCGAGCCCAGCCGGCCTGGCAGGCACTCGGTGGCGATGGCCGCGCGCCCTATCTCGAGGCCTTTGCCACGCTTCTTGAGCAACGCCGCGAGTCGCTGATGCGGCTCTCGTCCACCAACAACGGCAAGGCGCTGGCCGAGACCGCGATCGACCTGGACGACGCCATCGCCTGCTATCGCTACTATGCCGGCCAGGCCCGAGCCCTGGAAGCTCGTCAGGGGCGGCTGGTGGAACATGGTATGGACGGTGTCGCGGCACGTACCTACGAAGACCCGGCAGGCGTGGTCGGGCTGATCACGCCCTGGAATTTCCCGCTGGTGACCAGCGCCTGGAAGATCGCCCCGGCACTGGCCGCCGGCTGCACGGTGGTCTTCAAGCCTTCAGAAGTCACCCCGCTGCCGGAACAGACCCTGGCCGACATCGCCGAGGCCATCGACCTGCCTGCCGGCGTGCTCAACCTGGTGCACGGCGATGGCGAGGGTATCGGTGCTCCGCTCACCGCACATCCCGGTGTCGACAAGCTCTCGTTCACCGGCAGCAACCGCGTCGGTGAAAGCGTCATGCGAGCCGCCGCCGAGGGGGTACGCGGCGTTTCCCTGGAACTCGGCGGCAAGTCGCCGATCCTGGTGCTCGACGACGCCGAGGTGGAACAGGCCGCCGATTGGGTGATGGCCGGAATCTACTTCAACAGCGGCCAGATCTGCTCGGCCACCTCGCGCCTGCTCGTCCATCACTCGCTGGCTGATGCCCTTTACGATGCTCTGGGTCGGCGCATCGACGCCATTCGTCTGGGCGATCCCTTGGGCGACGACACCGACATGGGCCCCATGACCAGCGCGCGCCAGCGCCAGAGCGTCGAAGACTATCTGGCCATCGCCGCCGAAGAGGGGCTGGTCGCGGTACGCGACGCCCGACATCGCACTCTACCGGAGCAGGGCGAGTTCATCGCACCGACGCTGTTCCGGGACGTACCCACCGACAGCCGACTGTGGCGCGAGGAAATCTTCGGCCCGGTGCTCTGCGCACGCAGCGTCGAAAGCGAAGCGGAAGCCATCGAACTCGCCAACGACTCCGACTTCGGCCTCGCCGCCACCGTGATCTCGGGTGATAGCGAACGTGCCCAGCGCGTCGGCCGAGCGTTGCGCGCCGGCAGCATCTGGTTCAACAGCGAGCAGTTGGTGATGCCGGAAGCCGGCTGGGGCGGTTTCAAGCACAGCGGCATCGGCCGCGAACTCGGCCCCTGGGGGCTTGCCGCCTACCTGGAGGTCAAGCACCTGATCGGGCCTGTAAGCCAATAACCACCGACCAAGCAGAACGACTGCCCTTGGGAACAATCCTGAACGCTAGCGCTATGACGTCGGCCCCCTTCGAGCCTGATACGATAACTGCCGATCTAGGAGCTGCCACGCTCAGCGGCCAGTCTCGGAGGTCGGCCGCCCCAAGGACTTCGATGACAAAGGTTTCCATGGCCTCGGCCGCTAGCGACAGACTTCAATTCCCCGGACGCAGTAAACCCTATCCGCGCTCGATCCACGGGGCTTTCAGCGGGATGAAACGCAGCCACTAGTCCCCCTCCGAGAGCGCAAGGGCACGTGCCTTACGCTCTCGGAGGGTCAGGCAGAGCCCCGCTGATCAATGGGCAATGCCCTTTGAGCTTCCGAGAAATACTTTTTTCCTCCCCAGATGGCCGTACTCCCAACCACATAAACGCGCTTTTTCGCTCGCGTCAGTGCGACGTTGAGCAGGTTCGGCTTGCTGGATGCCCACTCGGCGGCACCCGGCGAGTCTGTCGACAGTCCCAGCACGAGGATAACGCTGTCTTCTTCCTTGCCCTGAAAGGTATGTACAGTGCCCACGCGCTCACGGAGCCAACGATCAAGAGCTTCCTGGCCACCGAAAGCATCGGTCTTCAGTTCCATCGACAGGTGATTCCTGACGCCCCGGGCGACAGCCTTGAACGGCGAAATCACGTAGACGCTCGGCTTCTCACCACTCTTTTCAATGTGCCGATTGAGCATATGAGCAATCCACTGTGCATGAGCCGGCACGAAATGCTTGTCGCTGGTCTCGCCTGCCACATTGAACCAGCGACTGTCTCCTGGGCCTGGGGGTAGGTTGTCGTCACCATGAAACATTTTGTCGTTATAGGCGATACGATTGGCAATGCTGAACATCGGTTCATCGCAGCGTCGGTGAACGCGCAGCGGACTCCCCACCCAGAGTGATTCAGAGATTTCATGGGTGCCATAGGGATTGGCTCGATCTGCCACAACCTGGACCGATGACACTGTCGGCGACCACTTGTACCAGTCGCGATCAAATTCTCCTTTCGCCATTGCCTCTACCAGCCCGGCGGGCACCGTGAAGACCGGCTCAATCTGCAGCGGATCACCTACCACGACCGCTCGTTTGGCTCGCCATAGCGCACCAACCGCCTGCTGTGGCGTTGCTTGACCGGCTTCATCCACGAACAACCAGCCAATTTCACCTTCATTGAGCGCCCGAAACTGGTTGGCGACTGAAGCAAAGGTCGAAGAGATCACCGGCACAATCATGAAAAGCATCTGCCAGACTGCTTTCGCCGCATCACGATCCTGGATTTCGCCATTAAGTACACCCTTTAACGACTGGATAGTGGGCCACAGCCGGTTTTTGCCAGCGTAGGCAGCCACAAGCCAAGCTTCGTGCAGCTCAAATGCCCGTGCTGTCAGTTGCGCTCGCACTTGATTCAACGCCTCACAATGGCCGAAAGAGGTCCGTTGCACCTCGGCCGCTTCGAGATCCAGAGCCTCATCAAGCAGCAGTGCATCACCATATTTTTCCTGCAGCGGTGCACACTCGCGCTGCGAGGTTTCCAACTGCCGCGCCAGGGAGTCAAACCGCTGCTCGCTGATCTTTGCCTGCTGCTCGGCACGCTCGGATCGGCGCTTGATCTGCTGGATTGTCAGCCAGTTACGGATATGGCCGCCCAATGGCCAAAGAGGCAAAGGTTGCGTCTGGCGGTTGCTCAACCAGAGCGCCACGCGCGCGGCGAATCTCCGGTGGAATTCAGCCTGGCGGCGCGCCGCCTCAGTCTGGGACTCCAACCGTTGGAGATCCAACAAGCGCTGGAGGTCGGCCTGTGCAGCCTGCACCTGTTGCTGAGCCTTCTGGAAAGCGCGCTGCGCTGCACGGAAATCCTGCCGGGTATCCCGCCCCTCTGCCAGAGCTTTAAGCGCCGGTACCAATGTTGAATAATTCGCCGCGTCATTGTTAGTCGAGCATTGCTCGATTGGGGTGAAAAAAACACGCTCGAGGAAGATTCTGCGATTGCGGCTATTACCCAGCGAGGTGGCGATCAGCCCCCAGCAATCTTTCTCCGCTGGCAGAGGCTCAACATACAGCCCCTTGTTATTCTGTCGCTCGTGATTGGCAGCTAGCTTCTGACCAACTGGCTTGAGAAAAGCCAATTCTCCGTACGTCTTACCAAGCGCCTTGGATTGCGGTAGTTCCTGAGTAACGTTCTCCACCGCCGCGTTATTGCTCGAAGCAACTACCATCTCAAATCCCGTCAGTTCGGGAATCAGCGTTTTGATGACCGTGTCACCATCAATATTGGCGTGAATGTCTTCCCCGAATGCAGCCTCGGCCCCCCCAAGTGACGACAACACTTCAGCGCGCTTGACTACGTTACGTGCCACCAGATCGCGCAGCATCGTTGTCTTGCCAGTCCCAGGCGGGCCATTGACGGAGTAGAGGCCGGTCTCTGATAGCTCTTCGTCGATAGTGTTGATGGCAAACTGCTGCATCAGGCTCATCGCATGCGCGTCTTCTCCCGGCCAGCGACCATCTGGCATACGCTGCGGTGCGAGATGACGCATCAAAAGCGATCGTGCCTCTGGCAGCAACAGATCAGGATGACGTTCACAGTCACCTTGCAGGTAATGCGCCAATGGTGAGCCGGGCGCCAACCCTCTCTCCCTCACCTGCTCCATCACCTTTTCCAGATCGCGAATGAAAAAGCTGTTGAGAATAGCGACCTCGTTGATCGCGGCAGGCGCTTCATCCAACTCAGGGTGTGACCCCTGAACCACTAAGTCTTCCTGATCCAGAGACTCCAGTCGCGGCGCGAGGTCGGCCATCACGGACCATTCCAGCGCCAGATCATCGGTTCGCTCAACACTGGCATTTTTTCTCGGAGGCAGGACCTGAGCGACCAACACCGGCACATCGCTCTGCGGGGCGAAAGCCGTCCAACTCTCCATCGACTTGAGCATCTCGATCAACTCAAAGGTTGTGAGCTTGAGAGGCAGACCATGCTCGCCCTTGAGATTGTCGGCTACAGTCAGAATCGTGTTCAGCTGCTCGCGGAACCTGCTGGTCGCCTCATCAAAGGCCTCCAGCGTCACGTCATCCAGCGAGCCCCGCTGCAGCGCACCCAGCATCCACGGAGCCGTGGAGATGGCAAAACTCTCGCGGTCCACAAGCCCGTTCTCATCGACGTCCATCGTCATCGAGCAGGTCAGCCCCTCATCGCGGCTTCGCTCGACCCAGGCTTCAGTTTTTTCGGGGTAAGCGTCGCGGGCGACGTGGAAAATCTCTGCGCGCTGAAACAGCCCCAAATAGAGTTTGAAGCGGTAAGGCTTGTCGGGGCGATACCCCCCACCGGCACGGCGGACCCGCTGCGGATTGAGCCACGGCAGGCAATTCGGGAATTCCACCAGCTCATCGCCACGGTAGTGAATAGCCCCCTTGCCATGATCGATATCTTTGAGCTCAGTAGACTCGAAAAACTCGACCTTGTGCCAGAACGATAGAATGCGCTCGGCTTGAACGAGGGGGGACGAGGTGGGTGACGTCATGTCGTGACCTTCTTCCTTGTACGTTTGCTGCCCTCTAAGGCCGACCGCTCGACCTAAGTGCGCTCCAATTGCTGCGTTATCGACTCCACTGATTTCTCTCGGCCTGCGATGCTTAGTTAGCCACATGGATAAGCGAATTCAGTGATATGGCCACAGGGTAGCGTTGTTCGAGTACCTGTGTAACTGGCAAGCGAGACGATGCGTTTTCGGACGATTGACACTGTTAGAGAGAGTCGAGCGCGTATTTCGTGCTTGTGGGTCGGCCTGACAACGAAAAATGCGACCGAACCCAGTAGATGGATTCGACCGCATTGTTTGGTCAAACAGTCCGCTTCAGGACGCGATCAAGACGGGAAGGAGAACTGAGCGCCTTCACGCACGCCGGCGGAGGGCCAACGCTGAGTGACGGTCTTGCGCTTGGTGTAGAACCGCACCGCGTCCGGGCCGTAGGCAGCCAGGTCGCCGAACAGCGAGCGCTTCCAGCCGCCGAAGCTGTGGTAGGCGACCGGTACCGGCAAGGGCACGTTGACGCCGACCATGCCGACCTGGATGCGGTCGCTGAAGTAACGCGCCGCCTCGCCGTCGCGGGTGTAGATGCAGGTACCGTTGCCGTACTCGTGATCGTCGATCAGCTGCATGGCCTCTTCCATGGAGTTGGCACGCACCACCAGCAGCACCGGGCCGAATATCTCCTCGAGATAGCAGGTCATATCGGGCGTCACGCGGTCGATCAGGGTACCGCCGACATAGAAGCCATTCTCATGGCCGGGAACCTGCACGCCGCGGCCGTCGACCACGACCCTGGCCCCCTGCTGCTCGGCGCTGTCGATATAGCCGCAGACCTTCTCCTGATGGGCCTTGGTGATCACCGGACCGAAGTCGTTCTCGGCATCATGGAAGGGGCCGACCTTGAGGGTCTTCATCCGCCCCTGCATCTTGTCGATCATGGCATCGGCCGCCTCGTCGCCCACCGCTACCGCCACGGAAAGCGCCATGCAACGCTCGCCGGAGGAACCGAAGGCGGCCCCGGTCAGGGAGTCGACCACATTGTCCATGTCGGCATCGGGCATCACGATGGCATGGTTCTTGGCACCGCCCAGCGCCTGGCAGCGTTTGCCGTTGGCACTGGCACGCTGATAGATGGTTTTGGCGATCGGCGTGGAACCGACGAAGCTGACAGCCTGCACGCGGGCATCGTCGAGCAGAGTGTCGACGGCTTCCTTGTCACCGTTGACGACGTTGAGCACACCGGCGGGCAGTCCCGCCTCCAGCGCCAGCTCGGCGATGTAGAGTGCCGAGGTCGGGTCGCGCTCGGAGGGCTTGAGCACGAAGGTGTTGCCGCAGGCGATGGCCATCGGATACATCCACAGCGGCACCATGGCCGGGAAGTTGAACGGCGTAATGCCGGCGACCACCCCCAGCGGCTGGAACTCGCTCCAGGAATCGATGCCCGGACCGGTGTTCTTGCTGTGCTCGCCCTTGAGCAGCTCCGGTGCGCCGCAGGCGTACTCCACGTTCTCGATGCCGCGCTGCAATTCGCCCTTGGCATCGTGGACGATCTTGCCATGCTCCTGGCCGATCAGCCGGGCGATCTCGTCGGCGTTCTGCTCCAGCAGTTGCTTGAAGTTGAACATCACCCGAGCGCGCTTGGCGGGCGGCGTACTGCTCCAGGCCGGATAAGCGGCCTCGGCGGCGGCAATGGCTTCTTCGACGGTAGCCTTGCTGGCCAGACTCACCTGGCCGCCGACCTCGCCGGTGGAAGGGTTGAAGATGTCCTGGGTGCGCCCTTCACCGGCGACGCGTGAGCCGTTGATCAGATGGCCGAGTGTGGTCATGTATTACCTCGTTGTAAAAAGGGGGAAGCCAGATGAGCGCCGGGGACAAGGCGAAGCGAGGGTCTTTTGCCATGGATGGCAAAAGTAGCGCCCATGGAAGGGTTCACAGCGCCCTCGCGGAGACTTGTCGACGGAAAAGCTCATCGCCCAAAAGGCTCCGAGTCGCGTTTGAGATAATTTCCCAATGTTTCAATCCAATTCACCGAGCGCGTCGCCCAATGCATTGATGAGCCGATCGATCTCTTCGCGCTCGACGATGAACGGCAGACCGAGCTGGATGGTGTCGCCGCCATAGCGCACGTAGAAGCCTTTCTCCCAGCACTTCATGGCGATCTCGAAGGGACGTCGTGCCGGTTCGCCGGGATAGGGTTCGATCTGCAGGGCTCCGGCAAGACCGTAGTTGCGAATGTCGCTGACATAACGCGAACCCTTGAGACCGTGCAGGGCTTCCTCGAAGACCGGGCTCATCTCGCGAACGCGCTCGATCAGGCGATCGTTCTCGAGCACATCCAGCGCGGCCAGGGCTGCGGCGCATGCCACCGGGTGGCCCGAGTAGGTGTAGCCGTGGGGCAGCTCGAGCATGTAGTCGGGACCGCCCTGCTCCATGAAGGTCTGATAGATCTCGTCGCGCACGATGACCCCGCCCATGGGCACGGCACCGTTGGTCAACTGCTTGGCGACATTGATGATGTCCGGCACCACGCCGAACTCTTCGGCGCCGGTCATCGATCCCATGCGCCCGAATCCGGTGATGACCTCATCGAAGATCAGCAGGATGTCGTGCTGATCGCAGATCTCGCGCAGACGCTGCAGATAGCCCTTGGGCGGCGGAATCACCCCGGCGGAACCGGCCAGGGGCTCGACGATCACCGCCGCGATATTGGAGGCATCGTGCAGGGCGATCAGCTCCAGCAACTCATCGGCCTGGTCGGCGCCACGTTCGGGCATGCCCCGCGTGAAGGCATTCTCCTTCAGCAGCGTATGCGGCAGATGGTCAGCATCGACCCCTTGACCGAAGAGCACGCGATTGGCCCCGATGCCACCCAGGCTGATGCCGCCGAAATTGACGCCATGATAGCCCTTGGAACGCCCGATCAGCTTGGTCTTGGCCGGCTTGCCCTTCTTGCGCCAGTAGGCACGCGCGATCTTCAGGGAGGTATCGGCACTCTCGGAGCCGGAGCCGGTGAAGAAGACATGATTCAACCCGGCCGGGGTCAGTTCACTCAGGCGGTGAGCCAGCTCGAAGGCCTTGGGATGACCGAACTGGAACGCCGGAGAATAGTCCAGCTCGCCGAGCTGACGGCTGACCGCCTCGGTGATTTCCGGACGACAATGGCCGGCACCGCAGGTCCACAGGCCGGAAAGGCCATCGTAGATGCGTCGTCCCTCGGCATCCTTCAGATAGCTGCCTTCGGCGCCGACGATGATGCGTGGGTCGCGCTTGAACTGGCGATTGCCCGTGTAGGGCATCCAGTAGGCATCCAACTGCTCCGGGCTCAGCCCGGCGGCCCGGGCACGGTTCTGATCCGACATGACGACACCCTCTCGTGAGTCACCTTGATGGAGGTTCTGACAAGAAGGCTAGTCCCGCCCCATGATCAATTAAATCTAGATATATTGAATCTCATGTAAGCTTTCATTTAACTTTCAGCACTCCTGGTGCTAGCCTCTTCGTGCGACACCTTTCGAGGAGCACGGGACGATGTCACGCCGCAAAGAGGCCCTGGGCGGCCAGGTCAGCGATGCCGACCTTCGCCTGCTGAGGATCTACCGCAAGGTCGTGGAATGTGGGGGATTTTCCGCGGCGGAGGTGGAGCTGAACATCAGCCGGGCCGCCATCAGCATGGCCATGAACGACCTGGAAACACGCCTCGGCCTGCGCCTTTGCCAACGCGGACGCAGCGGCTTCGCCCTGACCGACGAGGGCACCGAGGTGTTCGATGCCAGCCTGCAACTGCTGGCCTCGGTGGAAGGCTTCCGCACCCGGGTCAATGGCCTGCATGCCCGGCTCAAGGGAGAACTGAACATCGGCATCACCGACAACCTGGTGACCATGCCCGAGATGCTGATCACCGACGCCCTGAGCGCACTCAAGGAGCGCGGCCCTGACGTGCGCATCAATATCCGCATGATACCGCCCAACGACATAGAACTGGCCGTGCTGGACGGGCAACTGCATACCGGCGTGATTCCGACGCTCAAGCCCCTGCCCGGACTGCAGTATCGCGCGCTCTACGCGGAAGCGTCGCAGCTCTACTGCGCCTCGGGGCACCCACTCTTCGATGCCGAGCACGTGACCGAGGAACAGTTGGCACAGTGCGATGCCGTCGTGCCCGCCTATGCGCAGACACCGGAGATCAAGGCACTGCACGAACCGCTCAAGGCTGCCGCCTCGGCCACCGACCGAGAAGGCATCGCCTTTCTGATCCTCTCCGGTCGCTACCTCGGCTACCTGCCGACCCACTATGCCGAGCGCTGGGTACGCGACGACCGGATGCGCGCCTTGAATCCCCGAGAATGTCACTACCTCACCCACTACAGCGCCATCACCCGCAAGGGGGCGCCGCCCAATCTGGTGCTGGAGAGCTATCTCGAGGAGTTGGAGCGCCTGTCACGTCTCGAGTCTACAGAGTCAAACGAGGGGCCATGACATCGAGAAATGCCTGAATACGCGATGACATGGCGGTATTGCGGTAATAGACCGCCTGTACCCGCTCACGGGGCCCGCCATGCAGGGTGTAGTCGTCCAGCACCGTTTCCAGCCGGCCGGCATCGATATCCGCACGGATCATGAAGTTCGACAGATAGGCGATGCCGTGTCCCGCCAGACAGAGGTGCCGCACCACCTCCCCGCTCGAGGCGGCCAGGGTCGGCGTGATGTCCCAGGAGGCCAGCCCCTCGATCGGCCAACGGTTGAGTGTGGCGGGGCCGATGAAGCCCAGCCGCTCGTGCCGGCCCAGCTCGGCAGGGGCCGTCGGCCGCCCATGCGTGTCCAGATAGGCCGGACTGGCCACCAGATACAGCGGTGATCGCCCCAGGGGACGCGCATGCAGGGTCGAATCCTCCAGCGCACCGATGCGAATCGCCACATCGGTGCGTTGCTCCAGCAGATTGATGATGTCATCGCTGGCGCTCAGTTCCAGCTGGATCGACGGATAACGCTCCCGGAATTCGGCCACCAGCGGCACCAACTGGTGCAGAACGAAGGGACTGGCAGCATCGACTCTCAGGCGCCCGGACGGTTGTTCGCGACGCGTCACCAGCCCCTCTTCGGCGGCATTCAACGCCTCCAGTCCCTCGCGTACCCGCGCGACGAACTCGCTCCCTTCCTCGGTCAAGGCCACGCTGCGCGTGGTGCGGTTCAGCAACGGTGCCGCCAGCTCACGCTCCAGCCGCTGGATGGCCCGCGAGACACGCGCCACCGGAACACCGAGCCGGCCGGCCGCGGCGCTGAAGCCTCCGCTGTCGACCACCGCCAGCAAGAGCTCGAGATCCTCGGATCGTGTACGCACGCTGCGACTCCCTGAACGACACCAAATTATATCGATAACGATAAAAGTCTTTCACAAATAAGCACATTTATCGAAAAAGTCTTTCCCCACAGACTGCGCGACGTCAATGGCAATCATCGCCACCACTCCAAGGGAGAGACTCCATGCCAATCGCGCTTTTCGCGCTCACGCTGAGCGCCTTCGCCATCGGCACCACCGAGTTCGTGATCGTCGGCCTGGTGCCCACCATCGCCCAGGACCTGGGCGTCTCGCTGCCCTCGGCGGGCTTGCTGGTCAGCCTGTACGCCGTAGGCGTCGCCATCGGTGCGCCGGTGCTCACCGCCCTGACTGGACGCTTCAATCGCAAGTGGGTACTGCTTGGCTTGATGGCGCTGTTCATCGCCGGCAACCTGCTGGCCTGGCGCGCGCCGGGCTACGAATCCCTGATCGTCGCCCGCGTGCTGACCGGCCTGGCCCATGGCGTTTTCTTCTCGATCGGCTCGACCATCGCGACTGGGCTCGTCGGCAAGGACAAGGAGGCCCGCGCCATCGCCATCATGTTCACCGGCCTGACCGTGGCCCTGGTCACCGGCGTGCCGCTGGGTACCTGGATCGGCCAGCACCTCGGCTGGCGTGCCACCTTCCTGGCGGTATCCGGGCTCGGCCTGCTGGCCTTGCTGGGCAGCGCCCTGCTGGTACCCGGCAACCTTGAGCGTGCCGCGCCGGCCGGCATCACTCGACAGTTCCGGGTCCTCGCCCAGCCGCGCCTGCTGCTCGTCTATGCCATCACCATCCTGGGGTATGGCGGTACCTTCACCGCCTTCACCTTCCTGGCCCCGATTCTGGAGAACATCAGCGGCTTCGGCAGCGGTGCCGTCAGCCTCATCATGCTGGTCTACGGCGCCTCGGTGGCCGTCGGCAACCTCTATGGAGGCATGCTCGCCGACCGACTGGGCGCGATTCGTGCACTGACCTGGATCTTCGGTGGCCTCGCCAGCCTGCTGCTGATCTTCAGCGTGACCGCCGGCCACCCCATCGCGGCCGTCTTGACGATCCTGGTATGGGGTGCCTTCGCCTTCGGCAACGTGCCCGGCCTGCAGGTCTACGTGGTGCAACTGGCCGAACGCCATGTGCCGGAGAGCGTCGATGTAGCCTCGGGGCTCAACATCGCCGCCTTCAACATCGGCATCGCACTGGGCTCGGTCATCGGCGGCCGGGTCGTGGATGCCATGTCACTGACCGATACCGCCTGGATCGGCGCGCTGATCGTCGTGCTGGCCTTGATCGCAACACGCTGGTCGGGCGCGCTGGATGCACGCAGGTCTTCCCCCCTTGATGGCCCGGAGCACCCGCCCCATATGGGTAACAGTGCGCAAACACATCATGAATCATCTAATCTTTTAAGCGATTAAGCATTGCGCCGGCGCTGCCTCATGCGCCGGCGCTTGCCAGATACACCGAAACACTCAAGGCGACATCCCACAGCACGGAGAGCACATGAGTACCCAACAGACCCTGCCCAATCCCGGCCTCGGCACCTATCGCCTGGAAGGCGACACCGTGAGGCGCGTCATCGACACTGCCCTGAAGCTGGGTTATCGCCATATCGACACGGCGCAGTTCTACGACAACGAGGCCGATGTCGGCGCCGCCATCGCCGCCAGCGAGGTGCCCCGCGAGGAAATCTTTCTGACCACCAAGGTCTGGTTCGACCGCCTGCAGCCGGCGGATCTCAAGGCCAGCGTCGACGAGAGCCTGGAGAAGCTCGGTACCGAGTATGTCGATCTGCTGCTGATCCACTGGCCCTCGCCCGGCGACGAGGTGCCGATGGCCGACTATCTGACGGCCCTGAGCGAAGTCCAGCAGGCCGGCAAGACCCGCCATATCGGCGTTTCCAACTTCACCCGGGCGCAGATCGACCAGGCCGTGGACATCCTCGGCGCCGGTGCCTTGCTGACCAACCAGATCGAGGTGCATCCCTTCCTGCAGAACCGCGACCTGGTGGCGCACTGCAAGCGTCATGACATCGCCGTGACGGCCTTCATGCCATTGGCCGTGGGCAAGGTGATGGAGGATCCGACCCTGCAGCGCATCGCCGAGGCCCATGACGCCACACCGGCGCAGGTGGCCATCGCCTGGCTGAATCAACTGGATATCGTCACCTTCCCGTCCTCCACCAAGGAGACCAACCTCAGGCGCAATATCGAGGCCCTGGACATCACCCTGAGCGACGAGGAAATGGCCGAAATCGCCACCCTCGATCGTGGTGAACGCATCGCCAACCCCGAGATCGCCCCCGACTGGGACCAGTAAGCTCCCGCGCGCCGCTACCCGCAGCGGCGCGCAGCCATCATCCAGGCATCCAGCTCCAAGGCGTCAGGCCAGTCTTGCCGACGCCGTCCTCGCTCACCTCGACCAGAGATCCCCTACTTTGTCTCGTCGCCGATTTGCGGGCGAGTCATGTCCTTCCCTACGCTCATTTCATGGACAGCATCACCGGCCACCCGGCAAGGGCATTGCGGGCTCGCCCAAAAACTGTCCAACTGGTCAATTAGTCTGCTACCAAGTACTATGGCCAAGATAACGACATAACACCGTCAAGCACCGTGTCCAGCCACCGCAATGGGGACGACCATGAAGTACCCTCGCCTCTCGCGTCGCGCCTTCCTGAAAGGCAGCGCCACCGGTATCGGCATTACCGTCGCGCCCTTGGGCAGTCGCGCCTTCGCGGCGCTCTTCGAGCCCCGTGTCACTGCCGCTCGCGACCAGTGGGCCTCCCCCTCGGGGGCACACTTTCGCATCGACGCCATCAGCAAGGTCAGCGGTGCCAAGGTCTTCGCCCGCGACATTCGTGCCCGGGACATGCCAGGCTGGCCACAGCAGCAGAGCCACGCCATGCTGCTCAAGGCGACCCGTGCCGACCGCACTTACCAGGGCTTCGACCTCTCCCTGCTGGACGACGGCCTGCAACCGGATCGCATCGTCACTTCCGCCGACCTCGAGCAGGACGGGGTCGGATTCCCGGAAAGCCATGGCCCGGATCCGCTCCTGCCCGAGGGCAAGACGCCGCTTTTTCTCGGCCATCCGGTAGCCATACTGATCTGGCATGATTTTGCACGCTACCGTGCGGCCAAGAACGCCCTGCAGTTCCGTGACGACCTGATCCATTACGGCGCCAAGACCGGCGAGGTCGAGCGCCCGCCCTACGGGAGTTTCCGCTACGTGCGTGTCGGCGGAGAAACGCCCTACGACCCGGACGTCTTCTCCAGCCTCAAGGACAGCGACCTCTTTCCCACCATCAAGAATCGCCGCCCGGTGTGGCCCGACGATCCCAGCCTCAATGGCGACATCGGCGAACAGGGGGTCTATCACGCCCGACGCATGCAGGACACGCTGGACGATCCGCCCGACAACTGGGAAGTCTTCCAGGCGCGCTACACCACGCCCTACATCGAGCCGGCCGCACTGGAGCCGGACAATGGCAACGGCTGGCTCGACCCCGACACCGGCACCCTGAATTTCGTGGTCGCCACCCAGTGCCCCTTCGAGTCGGCCCACGAGACAGCACGCATGCTCGAGGGCTCGCGCTTCGACGTCCGCCACCTCAATGTCCACCCGGGCTACACCGTGGGCTACGGTTCCAAGGACCACAATATCTTCGTCTACTATGCGGTGATCGCCGCCCTGTATGGCGACGGTCACCCGGTGCGCCTGGCCAATGATCGCTTCGAGCAGTTCCAGAGCGGCATCAAGCGTCACCCCTTCGATATGGATTATCGCCTGGCGGTGGACCGGGACTCCCTGAAGTTCCAGATCTTCCGCGCCCACATGGACGTCAACGGCGGCGGTCGAGCCAACTACAGCGCCTCGGTGGCAGCGGTCGGCGCCACTGCCGCCCAGTCGGTCTACTACCTGCCACGCAGCGATCTGGCCACCACCGCTTACCCCTCCCGGGCCGTGGAAGCCGGCTCGATGCGAGGCTACGGCACCCTGCAGACCATGGCCGCCACCGAGATGATGGTCGATGAACTTGCCGAGCGCCTCGACGTCGACCCCATCGAGCTACGCCGCGCCAATGTGCTCGAGGCCGGCATGAAGAACACCCAGGGGGCGATCCCCGGTGGCGCCATCCGGGTCGGTGAGATGCTCGACAAGGCCAAGCTCCATCCCCTCTGGAAGGAACGCACCGAGCGCCGCGACAAACGCCAGGCCGAGGATCCCGACCACCTCTACGGCACCGGTTTCGCGATCAGCCACAAGGATTTCGGCACCGGCGCCGAGGCGCCCATGGCCAGCGTCGAGATCGATGCCGAGGGGCGCATCCGGCTGCGCCAGATCGCCATCGACATGGGAACCGGCACCGCCACATCCCAGGCCATGAATGTGGTCGACTTCCTCGGTCGGCCGGCCGACGACATCAAGACCGGCGAAACCGACTGGCCGGAGCTGGCGCTCGAGACCAGCGGCAATCCCTATACCATGCAGCAGGCCGAACAGGATCGCCTGAGCCGCAATCCGCGCTGGACACCTCGGCTCGCTTCGCCCTCCTCGGCGTCCAACTCGGCCTATTACTCCAGTCACGCCACGCGTGAGGCGGCACGCCTGGTATTCCGACATGGGCTATGGCCCGCGGCGCTGTCGATCTGGGGGCAGGGCATCTACGGAGGCCAGGCCAATCCCTATGTGGTACGCCTCGAGGACGCCCGCTGGGTCGAAGGGCACCTCACCGCCAGCGGCATGACGCCGATTCCCCTGGCGAAACTGGCCGCCAAGGCGCACGAAATGGGCCTGGTCACCGCCGCCAGCGTGCATGCCTTCAACCGCTGGAGCTGGGCCAGTGCCGAGTTTCCGCTGGGCGACGAGACTCCACGCCTGCCCCTCGACGCCGTGGCAGTGAAGTACGGCGACGACGACTATCACCTGCTCGACCGGCGCGACGTGCGCTATCCCGACGTACAGCTCAACAACGCCCACGTCACCTATTACAGCCCGGTCGCCACCTTGGTCGACCTCCGTGTCAACAAGGGCAGCGGCGAGGTCGAGATCCTCGAACACTACTCCTGGGTGGAGTGCGGCAAGCCGATCGTCCCCGAACTGGTCAAGGGCCAGCTCGAAGGCGGCATCGCCATGGGCATCGGCCACGCCCTGCTCGAAGAGATGCCGCTCTACGAAGACGGGCCCGGCAACGGCACCTGGAACTTCAATCGCTACCAGCTTCCCCTGGCTCGCCATTGCGCGGTCTGGAAGCAGGGCAGCGAAATCCTGCCGCCACTCTCCGATACCGACCCCGCCAAGGGCATGGGAGAGGTGGTGATGATCCCCATCGTCGGCGCCATCGTGAATGCCCTGGCCCACGCCACCGGCCAACGATTCCGTGACCTGCCCGTGACGCCCGAACGCATCAAGGAGGCCCTCCATGGCTGAGCTTTCCACCCGCCCCCTGCGTCTGACGATCAACGGCCAGGCCGTCGGCCCCGTGGAGGTGCCGGACGATCTGATGATGATCGACTTTCTTCACGAATATCAGGGCCTCACCGGTTCGCGGCTCGGCTGCGGTCAGGGCATCTGCCGTGCTTGCGTGGTGATCCTCGATCACGACGACGGCACCAGCGAGGAGATGCGCATCTGCATCACCGGCGCCCACTTCTTTCACGGCAAGCGCATCCGCACCATCGAGGGACACGCAGAACACGGCGATGATGGCGACGTCGTCGCCCTGAACCCGATCCAGCGGAAGTTCGTCGATCATTTCGCCTTTCAGTGCAGCTACTGCGCGCCCGGGTTCGTCAATGCCGCCACGGTGCTGGTGGAACGCCTGGAGCGCGAGCCGGTGGCGCGCGCCGATCTCGAGGCCACCATCGACCAGGCGCTGGGCCATCATATCTGCCGCTGCACCGGCTATGTGCGTTATTACCAGGCCGCCAAGGCGGCCATCGAGGAACTCGGACTGGTCAAGGAGGGCTGAATGCGACGCTTACTGATCGGAATACTGCTGGTGCCCGGTCTGACAGCCCAGGCGGCCGACGATGAATCGCTCATCGAGCGCGGCCGCTATCTGGCGCGCACCGCCGACTGCGCGGCCTGTCACACCGCCGAGGGAGGCGCCCCCTTCGCCGGCGGCGTGCCCATCGCCTCGCCCTTCGGCACCATCTACGGCACCAACATCACGCCCGACCCGGATTATGGCATCGGCGAATACAGTGCCGATGACTTCTATCATGCCTTGACCGAGGGCGAGACACCGAGTGGGCGACAGCTCTATCCGGCGATGCCCTACACGTCCTATCACCTGATGCGTCGCGAGGATGCCGACGCCATCTATGCCTTCCTGATGAGCCGCGAGCCGATTGCCCGTGCGGCGCCCGAGACCGACCTCTCCTTTCCCTACAACCAGCGCTGGGGGGTGGCATTCTGGAACCTGATCTACGCCGATGCCCTTGAGCCGGACGCATCGTCGTCACAGAGCTCCGCCTGGCAACGCGGGCAATACCTGGTCGAGGCGATGGGGCATTGCGGGGAATGCCATACGCCCCGCAGCTGGACGGGCGCCATGGATCTCGACCGCCACCTGGAGGGCGGTAGCCTGGCCGGCTACCGCGCGCCCAGCCTCGAGGCCGAGGCACTGGCCGAGCGCGGCTGGAACCGCGACGATCTCGCACACTTCCTCAAGAACGGCATGAGCCCGCAGGGCTCGGTGTTCAACGAGATGTTTCCGGTGATGCATCACAGCACCCAGTACCTGACCGACGAAGATCTCTCGGCCATGGCGACCTACCTGCTCGGCGACACACCGCCCGAGGCCAGGCGCATCGAGCCCCGTCCCCTGGAGGCCCTGAGCGACTCCGCTCGTCGCGGGCGCCAGTCCTATCTCGACACCTGCGCCGGCTGTCACGGCGGCGATGGCCAGGGCAAGCCGCAGGTCGCGGTGGCCATGAACGGCAACACCACCCTGCGCCTCGAGAATCCCACCAATCTACTCAGGGTGATGCTCGACGGTATTGAAGCCCGCGACTTTCCCGGCTTCGCCCGCATGCAGGAAATGCCCGGTTTCGCCGCTCATCTGAGCGACGCCGAACTCGCCGACCTGGGTAATTACCTGCGTGAAACCTGGGGTGGCCGACCAGGCGATATCGCCCCCGAGGACGTCGCAGACCTGCGCGAGGACAGCGCCCATGCCGCCCCTTGATCTCGCCACCCTGGAAAGCGCCCTGTCATGGGCACGCCAGGGTCACGACGTCTGGCTGTGCACCGTGCTGGCAACCTTCGGCTCGTCGCCCCGTCCGCCCGGCGCACTGCTTGCCGCCACCCGCGATGGCCAACACGTCGGGTCGCTGTCCGGTGGCTGCGTCGAGGACGACTTCCTGACCCGCCTGGCCAGCGGCGAATTCGATGCCGCGCCGCGCCTGGTGAGCTACGGCGCTAATGGCGAGCAAGGCCTGCAACTGCCCTGTGGCGGTGTGCTGGAGGTATTGGTCGAGCGCTTTCCGGCCGGCGAGGCCAGCACGACCTTGCTCGCCGCCATGCGCGATATCCTGCGCGGCGCTCCGCCACGCCTTCGCGAGGTGGCCTTGGACGACGGAGCTACCCGCCTGCTCGATGACGACGGCCTGGGGCCGCGTGTCGAACGCACCCACGACCACGTACGGCTACGCCTGGCTCCGACGCATCGACTGATCATCGCCGGCATCTCGCCGGTGGCGCGTTTCTGCGCCGAGTTCGCTCGAGCACTGGACTTCGAGGTCATCGTCTGCGACCCACGGGAAGAAGCCTGCCGGACCTTCGACATCGAGGGCGTTCAGGTCGTCCAGCGGCTGCCATCCAGCCTGATTCCCGAGGCCAGCCATGACGGTACGGCAGTGGTGGCCTTGACCCATGACCCGCGCATCGACGACCTGGCGATGATCGAGGCAGTCAGAACACCGGCCTTCTACATCGGCGTGATGGGCTCGCACCGCACCTCCGAGGCCCGGGCCGAGCGCCTGCGCCGCTCCGGCGGCCTCGACGAGGCGCAGATCGATCGCCTGCACATGCCCATCGGGCTCGACCTCGGCAGCAAGACGCCCGCCGAGATTGCCCTGGCCGTCATGGCCGATATCCTCCGCGTGCAGCGGGGGCGCCAGCCATGACGGCCGATGATGTGGTGGTCCTGGTGCTGGCCGCCGGTCGCTCCCGCCGTTTCGGCCGTGACAAGCGCACCGCCCGCCTCGCCGATGGCCGCCCCTTGCTGGCGGCCACCCGGGAGTCGGTCTCGCGCACCTACCCTCTCCAACGCCTGATCCTGCGTGAAGGCGAAGGCCCGGCCTCCCTGGGGCTGTCGCCATCGGTGCCGTACTGGCGCGTACCTTCCAGCATCCGGGAGGGCCTCGGCACCAGCCTTGGTCATGCCGTTCGCACCGCCTGCCTCGATCCGGAACTGGCGCATTGCCGCGCCCTGGCGATCTGGCTCGGCGACATGCCCTGGATCGCACCGGCCACCAGCGAGGCGCTGCTCACCCAGGCCCGCGATGACACCATCCTTCGCCCCACCCATGATGGTCAACCGGGCCATCCGGTGCTGTTCGGCCGCACCTTCTGGCCCGAACTGTCGAATCTCACCGGCGACCAAGGCGCACACGAGCTGCTCGTACGCCATCGCGAACGTTGCCATCACCTGCCCGTCGACGACCCCGGCGTACTGCGCGATGTCGACAGGCCACAGGATCTCGACCGGTCGTCGCTTCGTCCCTGACGCCACTGCCCCGGCGGCTTCCGGTTCGCGGAACAATCGTCGTGAGTTGCGCAATTCTGTCCAAGCCCTGGCGGACGAGTGACGCTAGAGTGGTGGCGTAAAGGGCACAGACGCCGCCCGAGGAGGTGCGACCTTGACGCAACGGAGCCAATTCCGCTTCACCAGAAGCCGGCATGTGCCGGGGCTCACCATGCTGCGCGCCGCAATGAGCGACTTCAGCTACGATCGCCACGCCCACGAGGAATATGCCTTCGGCGTGACCCTGGCCGGACGCCAGGACTTCTTCAGCAGCGGCGAATATCATCGCAGTCGTCCCGGCACCGTCATCGAACTCAATCCGGACGAGGTCCACGACGGCCAGGCAGGGAGCGACGCGACCCTCGACTATGTGATGCTCTATGCAGATCCGGCCCAGCTCGCGCCGCTGTTCGCCAGCGCAGCAGGCCGCGAGAGCGCCAGCCAGTTTCGCGCCACCGAGACATTGCTCCACGACGACACCCTGCGTGGCGAGATCCTCGACCTCGCGCGGCGAATCGATACCGACACGGGCAGCCGCATCGATCAGGAGTACGCGCTCTACCGGATCGCCGCCCGGCTTATCCAGCGGACCGGCAACCTGGATGAGGAAGTGTCGACGGGGCGCACCGACAAGCTGCTGGAGCGGGCGAAGGCATTCATCCATGCCCATGCCGAGCACGATCTTTCCCTCGAGGAGATCAGCCAGGCGGCCCACCTCTCCAAGTATCACTTCCTGCGGCTATTCCGTCGCCAGTTCGGCATCACCCCGCACCAGTACGTGCTCAACTGTCGCGTCAACGCCGCCCGCTCGGCCCTCGATGCAGGCCACGAGCTCAACGACGTGGTCGGCCGCTACGGCTTCGCCGACCTGAGTCATTTCAACCGTCGCTTCAAGCGCATCTACGGCATGACGCCGAGACAATACCAGCGCAACGTCATCGTCTGACCGGGACCCCATCATGATCGAGATCCTCGCCTATGCCATTGGCGTGATGTACACGCCTGGGCCAGTGAACCTGTTTGCCCTGAATTCCGGCCTGAATGGCCGCTTTGCCTCGTCGCTGGGCTTCTTCGCCGGCGTCGGCACGGCCATGCTGCTGCTGTTATTGCTGTTCGGCTGGGTGGGCGCGCGCTGGGTGCGCGGCGACGGCCTGATGGTGATCAGCGCCCTGGGCTGCCTCTACATCGCCTACCTGGCCCTCAAGGTCATGCGAGCCGAGGTCAACATCGACGGAGCGACACAGGGCACCCGACTGCGCTTTCGCGATGGCCTGGCCATGCAGTTGATGAATCCCAAGGGGCTGCTGGCGACCCTGCCCATCGCGACCCTCCAGTTTCCCCACGCCGGCATCGAAGGGCCTGCACTGCTGTTCGCCTCCCTGGGCCTTGCGGTACTCGCTTCCGGCGCCCCCGGCAGCTATGCCCTGGCAGGCTTCCTGGCCGGCCGGCGCCTCGGGGATCCGCGCGTCTTCAAGGCCCTCAACCGGGTCATGGCGCTCCTGTTGATCGGCGTGGCAGGCTCGATCGGCTACGAGCACGTCTACCTGCCACTGCATGCGTGAGGGCTCAACGCCTGATCACGACATATCACGCCGCTTGCGAGCCTTGTTGCGCCGATACAGCCGCACCAGGGCGATCCACAGGGCGGCCACCACCATGGCCGCCAGCGTCCAGCCCTGCCAGGGGCGGGCCGCGTCACCCATCACGGTCTCCAGGGTGATGATGAGGATGAAGCCCAGGGCCTGGCTGGCAATGGCCAGGGCGCGAAGGGTGTCGAAGGCCGGTTGTGCCATGAGTGCTCCCGCTGGATGACAGCCCTGCCCACCGGCAGTAGGCTTGGCAAAACGAATCCGCCAAGTGTAACCCGGTCTGGCGCGGCGCGCCGACCCTTGACCCGGAAGCCCGAACCACGCCATGGATGCCATCGCCCTGGGGCCCGTGCTGCTCCCCCTGCCACGCCTCTACGCTCTTGCCGTCACCCTGTTGCTGCTGGCCCTCAGCGCCTTCCTTCTCGGCCTGCCCCGGCAGCGACACGTGCGATGGTTCAATGGCCTGCTCATCGTCTGGCTGGTGGCGGCCAGGCTCGGTCATGTCGCCCTGCATCCGGCGGCCTATGCCGAGGCGCCACTGGATATCCTCAAGCTCTGGCAGCCCGGCTTCCAGGGCGTGGTGGGACTGCTGGCGGCACTGGCCTGGACGCTGTGGTCACTGCGCGACCGTCTCGGAGCCCTGCTCGGTGCCACGGGACTGACCATCGGCGCTTCGCTGCTGTGGCTGGCCCTGATGGCGCTGGCACCGCTGGGCGGCGGCATGGCCCTGCGCCAGTTGCCCGACATCACCCTGGAGAATCTCGAGGGAGAAAGTGTCGAGCTTTCCTCCCTGAGCGGCGAGCATGTGCTGATCAACCTCTGGGCCACCTGGTGTCCGCCCTGTCGACGGGAGATGCCGTTGCTCGATGAGGTCGACGACCGCGAGGACGTCACCGTGGTAGTGGTCAACCAGGGCGAAGACCTGCTGCCGGTGGTGCGATATCTCGACGAACAGGGCCTCGAATTCAGCCATGCCCTGCTCGATCCTCGCCAGCAGCTGATGGTCGAGAGCGCCTCACCGGGCCTGCCCACCACGCTGTTGTTCGACGCCGAAGGTCGCGGCGTGACCCAGCACGTCGGCGAGCTCACCCGCGCCACCCTGGACGACTGGCTGGGAGCGCGCTGAACGATGCTCGGGAGGCTTAAGCCACGGCCGGCTTTGCTGTAAGATACCGCGCCCTGTATCTCGCGGTCCTCTCCTCATCGCGACCGCGACGCGAGACATGATCCCTAGCATCCCGAGGCACCATGAGCGACTTCTCTCCCGGCCAACGCTGGATCAGCGACGGCGAGGCCGAACTTGGCCTTGGCACCATTCTCAACTGCGACAACCGCAGCGTCACCGTCCTCTTCGGCGCCAGCCAGGAAACCCGCACCTACAGCAGCCGGCAGGCCCCCCTGACCCGAGTGGTCTTTGGCAGCGGCGATCGCATCCAGTCCACCGACGGCTGGCACCTGATCGTCGACGACAGCAAGGAAGCCAATGGCCTGATCACCTACATCGGCGAAAACGAGCAGGGCGAACTCTGCGAACTGCCCGAGGCCAAGCTCGCCGACACCATGCAATTCGACCAGGCCAGGGATCGCCTGCTGACCGGCCAGGTCGATCGCAACGACTGGTTCGACCTGCGTTTCAGGACCCTGCACCATCATCACCGCGTCGAGCAGAACCCCGCCCTGGGCCTGGCCGGCCCACGCGTCGACCTGATTCCCCATCAGCTCTACATCGCCGATGAGGTCGCCCGCCGGCCGTCACCGCGCGTGCTGCTGGCCGACGAAGTGGGCCTGGGCAAGACCATCGAGGCCGGCCTGATCCTGCACCGGCTGCTGCTCACCGGCCGCGCCGAGCGCGCCTTGATCCTGGTACCGGCCAGCCTGACCCACCAGTGGCTGGTGGAATTGCTGCGCCGCTTCTCGCTGGAAGTCACCCTGCTGGACGAACAGCAGAGCCTGGCCCACGGCGATGCCAACCCCTTCGAGGCCGGCCAGCTTATCCTGGCCAGCCAGGACTGGTTGTTCGCCGATCCGCACCGCCAGGCCCAGGCCGAAGCCTGCGACTGGGACCTGCTAATCGTCGACGAAGCCCACCACCTGGAATGGTCCGAAGAACGTGTCGGCCCCGGTTACGCCTGTGTGGAACGCCTCGCCGGCAGCGTACCCGGCATTCTGCTGCTCACCGCCACGCCAGAGCAGATGGGCCAGGAGAGCCACTTCACGCGGCTGCGGCTGCTCGACCCGGACCGCTACCACAGCCTGGCTGACTTCCAGGAAGAGGAGCGCCACTACATCGAGGTCGCCGAGGCCATCGATGCCCTGGAGCGCCTGCCCGGCCAGGAGGAAGATCGTCAACGCGTCGCGGCGGTGATTCACGAGGCCGACAGCCAGGCCCTGCTGGACACCCTGGCCTCGTCGGAAAGCGACGCGGCACAGCGCGACGCCGCCCGCGACCAACTGCGCGATCAGTTGCTGGATCGCCATGGCACCGGCCGGGTGATGTTCCGCAACAGTCGGCGCCACGTCGGCGGCTTCCCCGAACGCCGCCTGCATGTCGATCACCTCGAGCCGCCCGCCGCCTACCGGCGCGTGCTGCGTCGCCTGAGTCGCGACGAGGATTACCTGGACGAACTGCTCATCGAGAGCGGCCTCGACCACCCCGAGGTGCTGGTCTATCTGGACACCATGTACCGGGCACTGGCCAACGATCCCCTGAATGCCGAACCCTGGTGGCAGATCGACCCGCGGGTGACCTGGCTGCTCGAGCGCCTGACCGAGCTGGGCGACGACAAGGTGCTGGTGATCGCCCATGACCGCGAGACCGCCATCGGCCTGTCCGAAGGACTCCGTGTGCTGGGCGGCATGCATGCTCCGGTATTCCACGAAGGGCTCTCGCTGGTGGAACGCGACCGGGCGGCGGCCGCCTTCGCCGACGAAGAGGAAGGCTGCCAGGTTCTGGTGTGCTCGGAGATCGGTTCCGAGGGCCGCAACTTCCAGTTCTGCCATCACCTGGTGATGTTCGACCTGCCGCTGCATCCCGATCAGCTGGAACAGCGCATCGGCCGCCTCGACCGGATCGGCCAGCGCCACCCCATCGAAATGCATGTCCCGGTATTCACGGACAGCCCCGGCGAGCGGCTGCTGCGCTGGTACCGCGACGGCATGGACGCCTTCAGCGCGCCGCATGGCCTAGGCAGCGATATCTATGCCGCCTTCGGCGACGCCCTGGCCGATGCCCTGCTCGACGAAGAAGCGCTGGAAGAAGTCATCGACGAGACCCGCAGCTTCTTCGAGTCCCGACTGGCCGAGCGCGATGCCGGCCGCAACCGGTTGCTGGAGCTCAACGCCTGCCGCCACGAGCGCGCCGAGGCCGTCATCTCGTCGATCCACGAACTGGACACCGACCGTGCCCTGCGCCGCTACATCGACCAGGCTCTGGACATCTTCGGCGTCGACAGCCAGGACCTGGGCGGCGACATCCAGCTTCTGCAACCCAGCCCGCAGATGCTCGATGGCCTGCCCGGCCTGGTAAAAGGCGAGGAAGGCTTCTCGGCGACCTTCTCCCGGGAGCGCGCCCTGGCCCGTGACGACGTCCAGCACCTCAGTTGGGAGCACCCGCTGACCCGCGAGATGATGGCCCGCATCCTCGAAGGCTCCATGGGCAACACCGCCCTGGCACTGCTCAAGCATCCGTCGATTCCCGGCGGACGCCTGATGGCCGAACTGGTCTTCCGCACCCATTGTCCGGCGCCCAAGCGGCTGCACCTCAACCGCTTCCTGCCACCCACTGCGGTTCGCGTGCTGCTCGACGAATCCGGCGCCAACCTCACCGACAAGATCTCCTTCAGCGGCCTGTCGAAGAACCTGAACAAGGTCAAGAAGGCGGTGGCTCGCGACCTGATCAAGAGCCGCCACGACCAGCTCCGCGAGCTGCTCGACCGCGCCGAGACGGAGGCCGAGCGCGAACTGCCGAGCATCGTCGAAGCCGCCCAGGACCGCATGCGCACCGCCCTCGACGCCGAACTGGCACGCCTGGAGGCCCTGGCACGGCGCAATCCCTCGGTGCGCGAGGACGAACTGACCGCCCTGCGCGACGAGCGCGCGACCCTGGATGCCGCCATCGAAGGTACCCGGCTACGCCTCGACGCCGTGCGCGTCATCGTCACCGTGGACGAGGACTCTCGCTAGAGCGGCGTTGCGAAAGCCGGCATGAGTCATGCGCCACATACCGGGCTGAAGGCAGGCAATACTGCCAGCGGCCCGGTATGATCTGCCCTCCCTGGAGTCATCAGGTACTGCTCAGGCCGGCAATCGTGCCCGAAACAACGAAATCCCCAGACCGATGAACAAGCTGCCCATGAGACGCTGGATGTATCGCGTCCAGCGCGGCGAACGCAGTTGCGACACTAACCGGCGCGCCAGCAGGCCATAGCCCACCAGCGTCATGAACGACATCATCATGAATGTCGCAATCAACAGGGCGAACTGCGGCACCAGAGCGCTCTCCGGCACAATGAACTGCGGAAACAACGCCGAAAAGAACAGAATGGCCTTGGGATTGCTGATCGCCACGAGATACCCTTCGAGGAAGGTCCGCCACCGCGACCAGCCTCTCTGCGCAGTAACGGAAGCTGCCGACAGCAAGGGAGTCTCGGCACGGCACTGGCGAATGCCGAGGTACACGAGATAGGCCGCCCCCAGCACCTTGATCAACGAGAACAGCCACTCCGCGGTATGCAGCACGGCACCCAGCCCCAGGGTCGCCAGGCCCGCGACACAGACCAACCCCACGATATTGCCGAGCGAAGACACCATCACGCGCCGCGCGCCACCATTCAGGCTATTACGCATGGCCACCAGGACGGCCGGCCCCGGGCTCATGATGGCAACCGACGCCACCACCACGAACAATAGCCACTCGGATATCTCCATCGTCGCACCTCCCTTCCTTCGCTACGCTATCGGCATCCAGGGCCGGCACCGGCATCGACAAGTGCTTTCGCATCGCGGATATTGGATATTGGTGTCAAACGACGATGGCACCCCGACCATGGAAGCGCAAGACGCCCGGTCACAAGGAAGCGTAACCAGCGGTTGCCTTGCGCAGACAAGATATCTTCCCGGCAATCTGGAGTAACAGCATGCTCGACGATACCGACATGGCACATCTTCGGCGCTGTGTGGCGCTCGCGGCCGAGGCGCTGGAGCACGGCGACGAGCCCTTCGGCAGCGTGCTGGTCGGTGCCGATGGCAAGGTGCTGGCCGAGGACCGCAACCGCATCGCCGGTGGCGATTCGACACGTCATCCTGAGTTCGCCCTGGCTCGCTGGGCCGCGGAGAATCTACCCGCCGAGTCCCGTGCCGCCGCCACCGTCTATACCTCAGGCGAACACTGCCCGATGTGCGCTGCCGCCCATGCCTGGGTGGGTCTTGGGCGCATCGTCTACGCCAGTTCCACGGCACAGCTCACCGCCTGGCTGAACGAATGGGGCATCGCCCCGCCGCCGGTTCGGCCACTGCCCATTCAGGACATCGCGCCGGGCATCGAGGTCGACGGCCCGGCTCCCGGCCTGGACGACGAGATCAAGGCCCTGCAGCGACGCTGCCACGCCTGACTTCGCCCCATTCCCGGCCGGTGCATCAGCCATGACCGCCTCCGCGCTCAGCCTCGTCCGATGATGTCGTCCAGTGCCTCGGCGAGAGTCGGAAAACGGAAGGTGAAGCCTGCCTGTTCGAAGCGCCGGGGGCGCATGTCGGCACCGGTGAGCAGCAACCGGGACATCTCGCCGAACACGCTTTCCAGTACCCAGGCGGGTACGGGCAACAGCGCGGGCCGATTCAGGCGTTGCGCCAACTGCCGGGTGAACTCGGCATTGGTCACCGGCTGCGGTGCGCTGCCATTGAAGGCGCCCTCGTGCGCTTCATGTTCGAGCAGAAAGACGATCATCCGTACCAGGTCCTGACGGTGGACCCAGGGCATGAATTGTCGTCCATGTCCGAAGCGGCCACCCAGACCGAGACGGAATGGCGGCAACATGCGCTGCAGGGTACCGCCGCCTTGATCGAGCACCAGCCCGATACGCAGGATGGCCAGCCGGGTTCCGTATTCCGTCACGTCCTGGGCAGCCTCTTCCCAGCGCCGGCACAGGCGATGGGCGAATTCGTCGTGGGGCGGCGTCTCCTCGTCGACCTCCCGCTCGCCCTGGTCGCCATAGAAGCCCATGGCCGAGCCAGACACCATCACCCGGGGCGCCGTGCCCGTATGCGACAACTGCTCGCACAGGGTGACCAGCTCATGGGTGATGTTGACCCGGGAATCGATCAGACGCTCCTTCTGCGCCTCGCTCCAACGCCGGGCGGCAATCGGCTCGCCTGCCAGATTGACGATGGCATCCGGTGGCGTGTCGACGAAATCCAGCGCCGAGCGGCGGATGTCGGTGCCGCTCGGCAGGCGATCGCGCACGCGTTCGGGGGTTCGCGACACGACCATCGGCCGGTGCCCGCTCTCCTTCAGCAGCGGGCAGAGCGCCTGCCCCACGAAGCCGCTACCGCCAGTGATCAATACGCGCATGGCTCCCTCCTTGATGGCGGTGTGTTATACAACTTTTGTACACCTTTGTTAGTCTAGCCGAGGCGCGGCAATGCTTGCATCGTATCCGGCACGCCACGCGCCGCCTTTCCCCCGACATTACCCGCTGGAGGTCCCGTCATGAACAAGGCCCTGATTCTGATGGCCCACGGCTCGAGCGACCCGCGCTGGCGGGAACCCTTCGAGCGCGTCTATCAGGCCCTCGGCGAGCGGCTTGCCACACCGTTGCGGCTGGCTTACATGGAGCTCAGCGAACCCTCGTTGGAGACGACCGTCGCCGAGCTGGCCGATGCCGGCACCGAGCGCGCCGAGATCCTGCCGCTGTTCTTCGCTGCCGGTCGCCACCTGCGCAAGGACGTGCCGGCTCAGGTGGAAGCGCTCGGCACTCGACATCCCGACATCGCCCTGACACTGCTTCCCCCCGTGGGCGAACATCCCGATTTCATCGAGGCGCTGGCCGCGGTGATCGCCGAACGCGCCGGGGAATGAAGCCATCGGCTTGTACATAACGAACATACTGTACAACAATTGTGGAGACTGCATGTCATCCACCACCACAGCATGAGGCTCGCATGAACGACAAGGCGAATCTCCCGGGCGACACACCCCGCTATCCGATTCGCGAGGTCTCGCGACTGACTGGCGTCAACTCGGTCACCCTGCGAGCCTGGGAGCGCCGCTATGGCCTGCTGCGTCCTCATCGCACGCCCAAGGGGCACCGGCTCTATGCCCGCGAGGACATCGAGCGCGTCGAACGCATCCTGCAGTGGCTGCATCGCGGCGTCCCGGTCAGCCAGGTGCGGGAACTGCTCGAGCAACCCGATACCCCGGCGCGTTACCGTCCCGGCGTCGACGACTGGGCAAGCCAGCGCCAGCAACTGATCGCCGCCGTCGAGGCCCTGGACACCGTCCGCCTGGATGAGCTGTTCAACCAGAGCCTGGCGCTCTACCCGGCCGACGTCTGCGTCGAGAAGCTGTGGCAGCCGATCATTCACAGCCTGGAGGAACGCTGGGACGACCGGCTGGGCGCCTCGCTGCAACGTCGAACCCTGGAAACTTTCCTGCGTACACGCATCGGCACCCGCCTCTACCATGCCAATTCCCGGGCCGACAAGGCGCACGTCCTCGTCGCCCCGCTGCCCGAGGCCGACAGCCCCTTGACGGGCCTGCTGGCGGCCCTGCTGATCAGCGAACAGGGCCATCGCGTCCAGTGGCTGGACGCGCCGCTGCCGCTCCAGGAACTGAACCTGGCGGTGGAGCGCCTGGATGTCGATGCCCTGCTGCTGGCCAGCGGCAAGGCCGAGAAGCCCGACCTGATGAGACGCCAACTGCCCCGGCTCGCCGACCAGCTGGGGGTTCCCCTGGCGCTGTGCGGCCCGGTGGCACGCATCCGGGCTTCGGATCTCGCGGATAGTCGAGTCGCCACCCTCGGCGACGATCTCCCCGTCGCCGCATCACGGCTGGATGCCCTGCTGACCGATACCGCACGCGACGAGGACTGAACGATGCGCCGAACGGCGCTCCGGCCACTCCGATCTGGCATCAGGAGCTTGCAATGCCCCCCAGTCTGATCTGGTTTCGCAGCGATCTGCGCGTGCACGACAACACTGCCCTGGCCGCCGCCGCTTCGGAAGGCCCTGTGGTGGCCGTTTTCCTGCGCAGCACAGCCCAGTGGCTAGAACATGGCCACGGCGCCAACAAGCTGGACTTCTGGCATCGCGGTGTCCTCGCCCTGCGGGCTGCCCTCCACGGGCTGGGGATACCTCTGCTGCACCGCGATATCGACGACTTCGCCGCCGCGCCGGATGCCTTGCTGGCCCTGGCCCGCGAGACCGGCGCCCGCCGACTGCATTTCAATCACGAGTATCCGCTCAACGAGAGGCGGCGCGATGCCAGCGTCGTCGACGCCTTCGAGGCCGCCGGGCTCAGCGCCGTCGGCCACCATGATGGGGTCGCCTTTGCGCCGGGGGAGCTGCGCACCGGCAAGGGCGATTTCTATGGCATCTTCACGCCCTTCGCCAAGGCCTGGCATCGGCAGGTGACACCCGAGCGCCTCGCTCTGCGCGATCTACCCGCCATCCAGGCGTCCTTGCCCGTCGCCAGCGACCCGGAGCCCGAACTCCCGGCGCTCGACACAGCACCCGCCGCTCCGGAAAACTGGCCCGCCGGCGAGAACGCCGCCGCCGATCGCCTGGAACGCTTCCTGCGCTGGCGCGCTCGTCACTATGCCGAGCGGCGGGACTTCCCCGCCGAGAGCGGCACCAGCAGCCTTTCGCCTTACCTGGCACTGGGCATGATCTCCCATCGCCAGTGCCTGCAGGCGGCGCTCGCCGAGAACGACGGGGGACTCGCCGAAGGCGACGCCGGCCTGACCGCCTGGGTCAACGAGCTGATCTGGCGGGAGTTCTATCAGCACGTCGTGGTCGGCTTTCCCGAGGTATGCCGTCATCGCGCCTTCCAGGCACACACCGAGGCACTGCCGTGGCGCGACGACACCTCGGCATGGCGAGCATGGACCGAGGGGCGTACGGGTTATCCACTGGTCGATGCTGCCATGCGCCAGCTACGCGCCACCGGCTGGATGCACAATCGGCTGCGCATGGTCACGGCCATGTTTCTCGCCAAGCACCTGCTCATCGACTGGCGCCACGGCGAACGCTTCTTTCTGCACCATCTGGTGGATGGCGAATTCGCCGCCAACAACGGCGGCTGGCAGTGGGCCGCCTCCACCGGCACCGATGCCGTGCCCTATTTTCGCATCTTCAATCCCATCACCCAGTCGCGTCGCTTCGACCCCGACGGGCGCTTCATCGCCGAGTGGCTACCCGAACTGGCCGACCTGCCCGCCAAGGAGCGCCATGATCCATCCCCCGAACAACGCGCGGCCAGACGCTATCCCATGCCGATCGTCGAGCACCGTGCCGCACGCGCCAGAGCGCTCGAAGCCTTCAAGGGGCTGGGCCCGGAAGAGGCCCGTCAGGGGCATGAGTCGCCACCCGCACACCCTGAAACGAGGCAACCGGCCCGCGCGGCGTGCATTCGACGAACGCGAACAGTAGACTAGGCGATGCCGCCTGGCGGTCGCATGCCGTGAAACGGCATACAGTAATCTCGACTCTCGGAACGATTCAGTGACCAAGCAACATTCCTTTGATCGCGAAGCACTGCTGGCATGCAGCCGTGGCGAGCTGTTTGGCCCCGGCAACGCCCAACTGCCGGCACCCAACATGCTGATGCTCGATCGCATCGCACACATCCATGAAGAGGGTGGCGAATACGGCAAGGGCGAAGTGATCGCCGAGCTGGATATCCACCCGGATCTATGGTTCTTCGACTGCCACTTTCCCGGCGACCCGGTGATGCCGGGCTGCCTGGGCCTCGACGCCATGTGGCAGCTGGTCGGCTTCTACCTGGGCTGGCTGGGGCATCCGGGACGTGGCCGCGCGCTGGGCTGTGGCGAGGTCAAGTTCAGTGGTCAGATACACCCCGATGCCGAGAGGGTGACCTATCGTATCAACATCAAGCGCATCATCACCCGGCGCCTGATTCTGGGTATGGCCGACGGCACTCTGGCTGTCGACGGCCGCGACATCTATCAGGCCAACGACCTGCGGGTCGGCCTGTTCACCTCCACCGCGAATTTCTGATCAGGAGGCTCCCATGCGACGAGTGGTAGTCACCGGCCTGGGCATCGTGTCCTGCCTGGGCAACGACGCACAACAGGTTCTCGAGGCGCTACGCCTGGGACGGTCAGGCATTCGCTTCAAGGACGACTACGCCGAGCGTGGCTTCCGCAGTCAGATCGCCGGCGTCGTCGATATTGACCTGGAAGCATTGGTCGACCGCAAGCTGCGCCGCTTCATGGGCGACGCAGCCGCCTATGCCTATGTCTCCATGGCCCAGGCCATCGAGGATTCGGGCCTGGCACCGGATCAAGTCTCCAACGAGCGTACCGGCCTGATCGCCGGTTCCGGCGGCGCCTCCAGCGCCAACCAAGTGGAGGCCGCCGATGTCATGCGCGAGAAGGGCCTGCGCCGCGTCGGGCCCTATCGCGTCACCCGCACCATGGGCAGTACCGTCTCGGCCTGCCTGGCCACGCCTTTCGAGATCAAGGGCGTCAACTACTCGATTTCTTCGGCCTGCGCCACCTCGGCCCACTGCATCGGCAACGCCATGGAGCAGATCCAGCTCGGCAAGCAGGATGTGGTCTTCGCCGGTGGCGGCGAGGAAGAGCACTGGACCCTGTCCTGCCTGTTCGACGCCATGGGCGCGTTGTCGACCCATTACAACGAGTCCCCCGAGCAGGCGTCCCGCCCCTATGACCAGAGCCGCGACGGCTTCGTCATCGCCGGTGGCGGCGGCATGCTGGTACTCGAGGAGCTGGAGCACGCCAAGGCCCGCGGCGCCAAGATCTATGCCGAGCTGGTCGGTTACGGCGCGACCTCCGACGGTCACGACATGGTCGCTCCCTCCGGGGAGGGCGCGGTGCGCTGCATGCGCCAGGCATTGGCCACCGTGGATGGCGATATCGACTACATCAACACCCATGGCACCTCCACGCCGGTGGGCGATGTGGCCGAACTCAAGGCGGTTCGCGAAGTCTTCGGCGACACCACGCCGGCGATGAGTTCAACCAAGTCGTTGACCGGCCACTCGCTGGGCGCCACCGGGGTTCAGGAGACCATCTACTCGCTGCTGATGATGGAGCACGACTTCATCGCCGCCTCGGCCAACGTGGAGAACCTCGACGAGCAGGCCGCCGGTTTCGACATCGTCACCGAGCGGCGCGACGCCTCGCTGGAGCGCGTGCTCTCCAACAGCTTCGGTTTCGGTGGCACCAACGCCTGTCTGGTGCTGCAGCGATATCGCGACTGACGCTCACGACGCCGAAAGCCGCGTGACACGACGAAGAGGACGCCCCAGGGCGTCCTCTTCGTTTTCCAGCTCTCGCCTGACCTCAGCCCGGCAGGGTTTCGCCGTCGGGGGCCGGGCGTTCGTCGCGCGGGCGCGGCACCTCGGAGATCTCGGCGAGCTGCGCCTCGATCCAGGCCTCGGTCTCGGCCAGCACCTCTTCCGCACTACGCCCGACGGTCTCGATGGGCTCGCCGACCACCAGCGTCAAGCGCCCCGGGCGCTTGACCCAGTGACGCCCCGGCCAGCGCTCGCCGGCATTGTGGGCCACCGGCACCACCGGCATGCCGGCCCGGCAGGCGATCACCGCCCCGCTCTTGTTGTAACGTCGCCGCTGGCCCGGCTCGACCCGGGTGCCCTCCGGGAAGATCAACACCGAAAGCCCTTCCTCGAGACGCTGCTTGCCCTGGGTCAGTACCTGTTTCATGGCGCGAGCGGGCTTGGAGCGATCCAGCGCGATGGGATGCAGCAGGCGCAGCCCCCACCCAAAGATCGGGATATTGAGCAGCTCCTTCTTGAGCACCGTGCATACCGGCGGCTTGAGCAACTGCAGGTAGACCGTCTCCCACTCGCACTGATGATTGGCCAGCAGGACACAGGGGCCGTCGGGCAGGCGCTCGCGGCCACGCACGTCGTAGCGTACGCCACAGACCAGCCGGAACCAGGCGATGATGAAGTGGTTGTAGAGGTTGAGCAGGCGATAGCGGCTCGCCAGCGGCAGGAAGGGAGCGGGCGGCAGGAACAGCACGCCGCAGATGAGCATGGCCAGAAAATAGCCGATATAGAAAACCGTGCTGCGAATCACATTCATGCCTTCCCGGGCTCCTCTTCCGTGCCAGCATCTTCATCCCTCGCCAGACACCACAGGTCCAGCATGCGGCCCACCTCGAGTCGCCAGGGTTTCTGGTGGACGCCGAAAACCTCCAGCACGCGACGGCAGTTGAGCACCCGGCGCAACGGCTGATCATGGTGGTGACTCAGCGCCTTGACGCTGCCCAGTTCGACCGACTCGCCGCGCCCTTCGAGACGCGTGGCCAGTTGAGTGCGAACCATGGAGACGAAGGTATAGGCGCTGACCGGCTCCGTGCCGGCCAGGTGATAGCTGCCCCAGGCATCGGCGCCGCAATGTTGCTGCTGCAGCATGCCGATCAGCGCCATGGCCACGGCATCGGACGACGTGGGGCAGAAGATGACGTCCGAGGCGGCACGCACTTCCTCACCATTCGCCAGGCTGTCGAGCAATTCGCCGAGCCAAGCATGGCTGCCCTCCAGGGCGAAAAGCGGCCCGACTCGCACGATCAGGTGACGAGGCAGCTCGGCACGAATACGCTCTCCCGTACTCACCAGGCGTCGCAGGCCTTCGTCCCGGGGCTGGGGCACCACATGCTCATCGATGACCCCTTCGAAGCCCTCCTCGTAGAGCTGATCGGAAACGCACCAGACCAAGGGCACATCGCGTTCACGACAGGCCCGCATGCAGGCTTCCACGGCTTCGGCATGCGCCGTCACCGCGGACGGATCGGCACTGATCGGATGCGATAGTGGAGGGATGATCAGAGCGTCGGGGGCGACTTCATCAAGACGTTCGGGCGCCAGGTCCAGCCCGGGCTCGATGACCAGCTCGACATCGCTGCGCCGGTTACTCTCGCGGGCCAGCGCCAGGCTAAGACAGTGACCGGCGTCCAGTATCAGTAACTTCACGGCGGCTCCTTGCTCGATCATGGGATGACCGCGTCACATCACGCGCCCTGGCGAATGGCGCATTGGCGGTCCAAGGCCCCGCATTTTACACGATCTCCCGGAGACACGCGGCCACTTCATCGACGCTCGTCCTCCATCCGCCGCAGAGAGGATGTTCGCCCCTGAAGAGAGCCTTGACCTCAACCAGGCTTGAGGCTCTATAAACTGGCGTATCACTCGCCCCATCCCCAGGAGACACGCCAGATGTCACAGCCCATCGATTCCATTGACGGCAACCGATCACACCATGCACCGGCCCCGAACCCGCATGCCAACCCGAGCGAGGCCAACACGACGAAACGGGCCTTGCTGCTGGGTTACGCGCCCCAGACGCTGGAGGCGCTGCGCGATGAGCTGACCGAGCTCGGCGTCGCAACGGGCGGTACGGCATCGCTCGTCCATCTCGAGAGTCCCGAGTTCGACGTCGCCATTCATGCCCCCGGCACCTCCTCGGCCGAACGCCGCCAGGCCCGCGAACTCCTCGGATCACACGCGTCGCTCATCGAGGCCCCGGCAGCACTCGCCGTTTCCCGGGCCGCCTCGGCCCTCGAAGGCGAAGCACCGCCCGCCATCGACCTGGACGCCTACTGCGCACGAATCGGCTATCGGGGGCCCCGGGAAGCAACCTTCCACACCCTGGCGACCTTGCAGGAACAGCACCCCGCCGCCATCGCCTTCGAGAACCTCGATGTCCTGATGGACAAGGGCATCGACCTGGCGCCCGAGCGCATCGATGCCAAGCTGATCGACGCTCGGCGCGGCGGCTACTGTTTCGAGCACAACGCGCTCTTCAAGCGCGCCCTCACGGCCATGGGCTTCCAGGTGGACGGCTTGATCGCGCGCGTACTCTGGCAGGCCCCGGCGGGCAGCGCACCCAACCTGCCGACCCACATGGCACTGCGCGTCTGGCTGGACGATACGCCCTGGCTGGTCGACGTCGGCTTCGGCGGCAACATGCCCACGACGCCGCTCGACATGACCACCAGCGCGCCACAACCGACGCCTCACGGACTCTACCGAGTGCTCCCCTTCGGCGATGGCTGGCGGCTACAGGTATGGATCGAGGATCGCTGGCGTTCTCTCTATGAGCTGGCACCGACCCCGCAGCTCGACATCGACTACGAACTGCCCAACTGGTACACCGCCACGCATCCCGACTCGCACTTCCGACATCGCCTGACGGTGGCACTCAGCACCCCGGAGGCACGCTACAGCCTGGCGGATCAGCGCCTCACGGTACGCACGACCGACGGACAGCAGACTCGTACCCTGCTGGACGCCGACGGCCTGGAGCGCACCCTCCACGAGACCTTCGGCCTGGACGTCGGTCCCGACTGGCGACCACTGCTCGAGCGCATTGCCGAGAGCTGAAGAGCGCTGGCACCGGACAGCGAAACGCCCCGTCGAAGCGGGGCGTTTTCTGGGTCATGGCGAATCCCCCGCGAAGGGAATGCCTTAGAACGGGATCTCGTCGTCGAAGTCGTCGAAGCTGCCCGGGTCGGGGGCACCATAGTTGCCGCCCTGCTGGCCACCCTGGTTGGGGGCCGGCTGCTGCGGCGGACGCTGCGGCTGACCACCGCCGTAGTTGCCACCTTGCTGCTGCGGCGGTTGCTGCGGCTGGCCGCCGAAACCACCTTGCGGCTGCTGCTGGGGCTGGCCACCAAAGCCGCCCTGCTGTTGCTGCTGCGGCTGGCCGCCACCGAAGCCACCCTGCGGGGCGCCGCCCATCTCGCCGCCGCGCGAGTCGAGCATCTGCATGTCGTTGGCGACGATCTCGGTGCTGTATCGGTCCTGACCGTTCTGGTCCTGCCACTTGCGAGTCTGCAGGCGCCCCTCGATATACACCTTGGAGCCCTTGCGCAGGTACTGCTGGGAAATCTCGGCCAGCTTGTTGAACATCACCACCCGGTGCCATTCGGTACGTTCCTGACGCTGACCGCTCTGACGGTCGGTCCAGGTATCGGTGGTTGCCAGGTTGAGGTTGGCCACCGCGGTACCGGAGGGCGTGAAGCGCACTTCCGGGTCCTGCCCGAGGTTGCCGATGAGTATGACCTTGTTGACGCCACGGGCCATGGTTGACTCCTTATCGAATACGTAGTGCTGCGGATTCCTTGGCGCCGGTACACCGGCACCACCATCATGTCAGGGTCTCACGACCCGGTGGGTTCAAACACCGTCCTGCTTCTCGCCCCGGGCGACCAGTTCCGCCAGGGCCTGCTCATCGAGATGCTGACGGTCGACCTTGAGGTAGGCCAGCCGTTCCTCGGGTACCACCAGCACGTCCTCGACCCCGGCCACATCGGCGAACTTCGCCATCAGGGTGTCCAGGGCATCGTCGCGATATCGCTCGTCCAGTGCGACCACTTCGCTGGAAAGATGCCGTGGCGGCGCCATGCCGACCATCAACACCAGCCAGACGCCTCCCAGCATGGCACATCCCGCGAACACTGCGGAGAGTCCCCACTGCTGGGACAACCAGCCCCCCAGCACTCCGCCCAGGAAGGCCCCCAGGAACTGGCTGGTGGAGTAGAGCCCCATGGCCGTCCCCTTGGCGCCGGCCGGTGCCAGCTTGCTGAGCATCGACGGCAGGGTCGCTTCGAGCAGGTTGAAGGCCGTGAAGAACACCAGCAACCACACCAGCAGGCCACGCAGTCCCTCGGCAAAACCGGCCAGGCCGATCAGACTCAGGGTGATCGCCACGATGGCCCCCAGGCACACGGTCTTCATCCGGCGCTGTTTCTCGGCCACGATCACCAGGGGCACCATGGCGACGAAGGCCACCGCCATGACGCCGAGATACACCCAGCCATGCTGCGCGCTCTCGATCCCGGCATCGACCAGACGGAACGGCACGGCGACGAAGATCGCCATCAGGATAAGATGCAGGGAAAAGATCGAGACATCCATACGCCACAGGTCGACCCGTCCGAGGATGCTGGCGAGCTGGCCGCGGTCCAGCCCCACATCGCGATGGCGGCTGCGCCGGGGCGCCGGAGGCACCAGCTTCCACAACACGGCCAGCCCCACGGCGGAGAGGCCGGCGGTGAACCAGAACACGCCGGTCAGGCCGAAATGGGTCGAGACCAGCGGCCCCAGGACCATCGCCACGGCGAAGGCTACACCGATCGACAGGCCGATGGTGGCCATGGCGGCGGTGCGCACCTGCTCGCGGGTCTGGTCGGCAAGCAATGCCATGATCGCCGCCGCCACCGCGCCACTGCCTTGCAGGCAGCGGCCGATGATGATGCCGGCGATGCTGTCGGCCTGGGCCGCCACCATGCTGCCGATCATGAACAGGCAAAGCCCGAAGGCGATGACCGGCTTGCGCCCGATACGGTCGGAGACCAGACCGAACGGGATCTGCAGAATGGCCTGGGTCAGGCCGTAGATGCCGAGTGCCAGGCCGACCAGCAGCGGCGTCGCACCGCTCAGGTTGTCGGCATGCAATGCCAGCACCGGCAGCACCATGAACAACCCCAGCATCCTCGAGGCGTATAGCCCGGCCAGGCCGGCAATGGCACGTCGCTCGGAAGCCAACAGCAGTCCAGAGACCTTTCGCATAGGAATCGCGTTTCCGTGAACGGGCTGGCGCCCTTGAATGGACCGCATATTCTAGCGGTTCGCCACCACCCGGGGAAAGCCGAAGCGAGGCAAGGCTTTGCCGGGGCCACGAGCAGCCACGTATAATCGAACTTTTGCCGCGTCTCGCGAGGTGGGAATGGACAAGATTCTGGTCAGGGGTGCGCGCACCCACAACCTCCAGCAGATCGACGTCGAGTTGCCGCGGGACAAGCTGATCGTGGTCACCGGCCTGTCCGGTTCGGGCAAGTCGTCACTGGCCTTCGACACCCTCTATGCGGAGGGTCAGCGCCGCTATGTGGAATCGCTCTCCACCTATGCCCGCCAGTTCCTGTCGATGATGGAAAAGCCGGACGTCGATCACATCGAGGGGTTGTCGCCGGCGATCTCCATCGAGCAGAAGTCCACGTCCCACAACCCTCGCTCCACGGTCGGCACCATCACCGAGATCTACGACTACCTGCGCCTGCTGTATGCCCGCGCCGGTACGCCGCGCTGCCCGGAGCATGGCGAGGATCTCGAGGCCCAGACCATCTCGCAGATGGTCGATCAGGTCACGGCCCTGCCCGAGGGCAGCAAGCTGATGCTGCTGGCGCCCGTGGTCAGTGGTCGCAAGGGCGAGCACCTGCAACTGCTCGCCGAGCTGCGCGCCCAGGGCTTCGTGCGCGCCATGGTCGATGGCCAGGTGCTCGAGCTCGACGACATCGCTCCGCTGGACAAGAACAAGAAGCATGACATCAGTGTGGTGGTCGACCGCATCAAGGTTCGCGAAGGCCTGTCGCAGCGCCTGGCCGAGTCCTTCGAGACGGCGCTGGGGCTGGCCGATGGCACCGCCGTGGTGCATTTCATGGACGGCGAGGCCGAGGATATCGCCTTCTCGTCACGCTTCGCCTGCCCGGTGTGCGGATACTCCATCGCCGAGCTCGAGCCGCGGATGTTCTCCTTCAACAACCCGGCCGGCGCCTGCTCCACCTGCGATGGCCTGGGCGTCCAGCAGTTCTTCGCGCCGGACAAGCTGATCAGCCACCCGGAACTGTCGCTGGCCGAGGGCGTGATCAAGGGCTGGGACCGGCGCAGCGTCTACTACTTCAACCAGCTCCAGGCGGTGGCCAATCACTATCGCTTCACCCTGGAAACGCCCTGGCAGGACCTGGCTCGCCACGAACGCGAGCTCATCCTCCACGGCAGCGGCAGCGACGACATTGCCTTCAGCTACGTCAACGACCGTGGCCGCAAGGTGACTCGGGAGCACCCCTTCGAAGGCGTGCTGCCCAACATGCAGCGCCGCTACCGGGAAACCGAGTCCAGCGCGGTGCGCGAGGAGCTCGCCCGCTACATCTCGACCCAGGCCTGCCCGGCCTGTCATGGCAGCCGGCTACGCAAGGAAGCCCGCCACGTCTACATCGATGAGCGCACCCTGCCGGATGTGGTGTGCCTGCCTATCGGCGAGGCACTGGACTATTTCCAGGGACTCTCGCTGCCCGGCCGCCGCGGCGAGATCGCCGAGAAAATCCTCAACGAGATTCGCGCACGGCTGGAATTCCTCGTCAACGTGGGGCTCGACTATCTCAACCTGGAGCGCAGCGCCGAGACGCTTTCCGGCGGCGAAGCCCAGCGCATCCGCCTGGCCAGCCAGATCGGCGCCGGCCTGGTGGGCGTCATGTACATCCTCGACGAGCCCTCCATCGGCCTGCACCAGCGCGATAACGACCGCCTGCTCCAGACCCTGGAGCGCCTGCGCGACCTGGGCAATACCGTCATCGTGGTCGAGCACGACGAGGACGCCATTCGGGCCGCCGATCACGTGCTCGACATCGGTCCGGGAGCCGGCGTGCATGGCGGTCGCATCGTCGCCCAGGGCACGCCCGACGACATCATGGCGACGCCGGACTCGCTGACCGGCCAGTATCTGGCCAGGCAACGACGCATCGAGATACCGCCCTGGCGCATCCCCGGCAACCCCGAGAAACAGCTCGTGCTGTCCGGCGCCTCCGGCAACAACCTGCAGGATGTCACCCTGACGCTGCCGCTGGGGCTCTTCGTCTGCGTGACCGGCGTCTCGGGATCCGGCAAGTCGACGCTGATCAACTCGACGCTGATGCCCATTGCCGCCCGCGAGCTCAACCGCGCGACCGCGCTGAGCCCCGCCGCCTACGAGAGCATCGAAGGGCTCGAGGAACTGGACAAGGTCATCGACATCGACCAGAGCCCCATCGGTCGCACACCGCGCTCCAACCCGGCCACCTACACCGGCATCTTCACGCCGATCCGCGAATTGTTCGCCGGCACCCAGGAAGCCCGGGCACGCGGCTACAAGCCGGGGCGTTTCTCCTTCAACGTCAAGGGCGGGCGCTGCGAGGCCTGTCAGGGCGAGGGCATGATCAAGGTGGAGATGCACTTCCTGCCGGACATCTACGTGCCCTGCGATGTCTGCAAGGGCAAGCGTTACAACCGCGAGACCCTCGAGATCGCCTACAAGGGCAAGAGCATCCACGAAGTGCTCGAGATGACCGTCGAGGAGGCCCTGGAGTTCTTCTCCCCGGTGCCGGCCATCGCCCGGCGCCTGCAGACGCTGATGGATGTTGGCCTGTCCTACATCCGTCTCGGCCAGAGCGCGACGACCCTGTCCGGCGGCGAGGCACAACGCGTCAAGCTCGCCCGCGAGCTGGCCAAGCGCGATACCGGCAAGACGCTCTACATTCTCGACGAGCCGACCACCGGCCTGCACTTCGAGGATATCCGCCAGTTGCTCACGGTGCTGCACCGCCTGCGCGATCACGGCAACACCATCGTGGTCATCGAGCACAACCTGGACGTAATCAAGACCGCCGACTGGCTCATCGACCTGGGCCCCGAAGGTGGCTCCGGGGGCGGGCGCATCATCGCCGAAGGCACCCCCGAGCAGGTCGCCCAGCAGGAAGCCTCGCACACCGGCCGCTTCCTCAAGCCGATGCTGGAACGCGCCAAGGCAACCAAAAGCGAGCCGGAAGCAACGGCCTAACAACCAGCTGTAAGCACCGCATGAAACCCCGCAGGCACAGGCTTGGCGGGGTTTTCTTATGGCTTACGGATCAAAGCTTACGGCTAAAAAAAACCGGCTCCCCTGGGGGAGCCGGTTTTCGTATCGGTCTCGGTCGCGCGGCGAGGATCAGTCCTCGGCGGCTTCCTCGACGACCGGACGGTCGACCAATTCGACGTAGGCCATGGGGGCGTTGTCGCCGGTGCGGTAGCCGCACTTCAGCACACGGACGTAACCGCCCGGGCGCTCGGCGTAACGCGGACCCAGCTCGTTGAAGAGCTTGCCGACCGTTTCCTTGGAGCGGGTGCGGCTGAAGGCCAGGCGCCGGTTGGCGACGCTGTCCTGCTTGGCCAGGGTAATCAGCGGCTCGATATGACGACGCAGTTCCTTGGCCTTGGGCAGGGTTGTCTTGATCACCTCGTGCTCGACCAGCGACACGCACATGTTCTTGAACATGGCCTGACGATGTGAGCTGGTGCGATTCAGATGACGACCACTCTTACGATGACGCATGGTTGTGATTCCTTACCAAACTGGGACTCGAGTCGACGCTCACGCGGAGGCCTTGTCGTCCTTCAGGCTAGCGGGCGGCCAGTTTTCCAGCCGCATGCCGAGGGACAGGCCGCGGGCGGCCAACACGTCCTTGATCTCGTTCAACGACTTCTTGCCGAGGTTCGGGGTCTTGAGCAGCTCCACTTCGGTGCGCTGGATCAGGTCCCCGATGTAGTAGATATTCTCGGCCTTCAGACAGTTGGCACTGCGAACGGTCAACTCGAGATCGTCTACGGGGCGCAGCAGGATCGGATCGATGTGATCCTCTTCCTCCTCGACTTCCTGTTCCTTGTCGGCTTCCAGGTCGACGAACGCGGCCAGCTGCTCTTGCAGGATGGTGGCGCTGCGACGGATCGCCTCTTCCGGATCCAGGGTACCGTCGGTTTCCAGATCGATGATCAGCTTGTCGAGGTCGGTGCGCTGTTCGACACGCGCAGCCTCGACGGAATAGGAAACACGACGCACGGGGCTGAAGGTCGCATCCAGCTGCAGGCGGCCGATGGCGCGAGACTCGTCGTCGGCATCGCCACGCACGTCGGCCGGCTCGTAGCCACGGCCGCGCGCAATCTTGAGCTGCATCTTCAGCTCTGCACCCTCGTTGACGTGGGCGATGACATGCTCGGGATTGACGACCTCGACATCATGGTCGAGAGCGATGTCACCCGCGGTCACGACGGCCGGGCCCTGCTTGTTCAGCGAGAGCACCGCCTCGTCGCGGCTATGCATCTTGATCGCCACGTCCTTGAGGTTCAGGAGGATTTCGATGACATCTTCCTGGATACCCTCGATCGCGCTGTACTCATGGTCGACCCCGGCGATCTCGGCTTCCACCACGGCACAGCCGGGCATGGACGAGAGCAGGATACGACGCAGTGCATTCCCCAGCGTGTGGCCGAAACCACGCTCGAAGGGTTCGAGCACGATCTTCGCGTGGTGTGCGCTGATCTCTTCGACCTTGATATCGCGAGGACGGAGAAACTCTGTCACTGAACGCTGCATATGAACACCTTTCAGGCTGCCAAACGGATACTCGGTTCTGGGAGCCGCTCCCCGTCATCGGGAAGCGGCGCGGCCAGGCCGCTTACTTCGAGTACAGCTCGACGATCAGGTTTTCGTTGATGTCGGCAGACAGGTCACCGCGTTCAGGCAGAGCCTTGAAAGTGCCTTCCATCTTCTTGGCATCGGTCTCGACCCAGGCCACGTCGCCACGGTTGGCGGCGATACCGAGGGCATTCTGGATGCGGGCCTGGTTCTTGGCCTTCTCACGGACGGAGACCACATCCCCCGGCTTGACCTGGTAAGAGGCCACGTTGACGGTCCTGCCGTTGACGGCGATCGCCTTGTGGCTGACCAGCTGACGTGCCTCGGAACGCGTGGAGCCAAAGCCCATGCGGTAGACGACGTTGTCCAGTCGGGATTCGAGCAGCTGCAGCAACAACTCGCCGGTCGCGCCCTTCAGACGGGCCGCTTCCTTGTAGTAGTTGCGGAACTGCTTTTCGAGTACGCCGTACATACGACGTACTTTCTGCTTCTCGCGAAGCTGCAAGCCGTATTCGGAAATACGCTGACGACGCTGGCCGTGCACACCCGGGATCTGCTCGGATTTGCACTTCTTCTCGAAGGGAGTCACGCCACTCTTCAGAAAGAGGTCGGTGCCTTCACGACGAGACAGCTTGCACTTCGGTCCAATGTAACGAGCCATGAATCTGTCTCCTTAAACGCGGCGTTTCTTCGGCGGACGGCAGCCATTGTGGGGAATGGGCGTCGCGTCGGTGATGCTTTGCACGCGGAAGCCGGCGGCATTGAGTGCACGCACGGCGGATTCACGACCCGGACCGGGGCCTTTGACCAGCACGTCGACGTTTTTCACACCATACTCGGCTGCAGCGGTCGCTGCACGTTCGCTTGCCACTTGAGCAGCGAACGGGGTGCTCTTGCGAGAACCACGAAAACCCGAACCACCGGCAGTCGCCCAGGAGAGCGCATTGCCCTGGCGGTCTGTGATCGTAATGATCGTGTTGTTAAAAGAGGCGTGGATATGCGCAACCGCATCCACTACCTGCTTTTTAACCTTTTTACGGTTGCTACGCGGGTTAGCCATGTTGATGTCTATTCCTGTCGTTACGCCAGAACGTGCGTGTTATTTGCGGATCGGCTTGCGCGGGCCCTTACGGGTACGCGCATTGGTCTTGGTACGCTGACCGTTCAGCGGAAGACCACGACGATGACGCAGACCACGATAGCAACCCAGGTCCATGAGACGCTTGATGTTCAGCGTCACATCACGACGAAGATCGCCTTCAACGGTATACTTGCCGACCTCGGTCCGCAGAGTGTCCACTTCTTCCGAGGACAGCTCCTGAACCTTGGTGGTCGGTGCGATGCCGGCCGCGACACAGATTTCCTGAGCGCGCGTACGGCCAATCCCGAAGATATAGGTCAGCGAGATCGCCGCATGCTTGTTGTCCGGGATATTGACGCCTGCTATACGGGCCATCAGCTTACTCCGAAGTTTGCGAAAAGCCGCTTGAATGGCGACACGGGCGAATCGCTTGGTTGCGTTCCGCGCCGCTCGCCGATTCACTCGGCGTTTTCTTGAGCGGCTTGCTCGTTAATCATCTATAAAAGGCGCAACAGCATACCCCTTTCCCTCTTGAAGGGCAAGGGGCATGCCGGCACCCGGTTCATTACAGCCCAGGGCTTCAGCCCTGACGCTGCTTGTGCCGCGGCTCGCTGCAGATGACGCGCACGGCGCCATTGCGACGAATGATCTTGCAGTTACGGCACATTTTCTTCACGGAAGCTCGAACTTTCATCGTTCTTTCTCCAAATTCGGCTCGCGGCGCGCCAAATCGAGCGGCGGCGCCTTCAGCGCATCATGCCGCCGCTGCCGTAGCCTTTCAGGTTCGACTTCTTCATCACCGATTCATACTGATGCGACATGAGGTGCGACTGCACCTGGGCCATGAAGTCCATGATGACCACGACCACGATCAACAGCGAGGTACCGCCGAAGAAGAACGGCACGTTCCAGGCCACGATCAGGAACTGGGGCATCAGGGAAACCGCAGTGATGTAGAGAGCACCGAACAAGGTCAGACGAGTCATGACCTTGTCGACGTAGCGAGCGGTCTGCTCACCGGGACGGATCCCCGGCAGGAAGGCCCCCGACTTCTTGAGATTGTCGGCGACATCCTTGGGGTTGAAGACCAGCGCTGTGTAAAAGAAGCAGAAGAATACCACCGCCGCCGCGAAAAGCAAGATGTAAAGCGGCTGGCCGGGACCCAGAGCCTGGGATGCCCGTTGCAGCCACTCCATGCCATCCCCGGCACCGATCCACTGCCCCAGCGAGGCCGGGAACAGCAGGATGCTCGAGGCGAAGATCGCCGGAATCACGCCTGCCATGTTCACCTTCAGCGGCAGATAGCTGCTCTGGCCGGCATACATCTTGTTGCCGACCTGACGACGCGGATAATTCACTGTGAGGCGGCGCTGGCCGCGCTCGATGAACACCACGAAGGCCACGGTGGCGATGCCCAGCGCGGACAGGGCCAACAGCGGCAGCACGTTCCAGGCACCATCGTTGCGGGCAAGCTCGAAAGCCTGACCCACGGCACCCGGCAACCCGGCGACGATCCCGGAAAAGATCAGCAGCGAAATGCCGTTGCCGATGCCCTTCTCGGTAATCTGCTCACCCAGCCACATCAGGAACACCGCCCCGCAGACGAACGTCACGATGGCGGTGAAATAGAAGCTGAAATCGGCCGTATAGGCGATCCCTTGACTCGCCAGACCCACCGACATGCCGGTGGCCTGAACGAGTGCCAGGAGCACGGTGCCGTAGCGCGTGTACTGGCTGATCTTGCGACGGCCGGCCTCGCCCTCCTTCTTCAACTGCTCGAGCTGAGGCGAGACGGCGGTCAGCAGCTGCATGATGATCGACGCCGAGATGTAGGGCATGATGCCCAGGGCGAGGATACTCATGCGTTCCAGGGCACCGCCCGAGAACATGTTGAACATGCCCAGGATGGTGCCCTGCTGCTCCCTGAACAAGGCAGCAAGCTGGTCAGGATTGATACCGGGAACGGGGATGTGGGCACCGATACGGTAGACCACGATGGCGAGGAGCACGAAGCGCAGACGCGCCCACAGTTCACTCAGACCGCTGCCCATCGCCGGCATGTTTCCTGACTTGGCCATTTAGTCCTCTACCTTGCCGCCGGCGGCTTCGATCGCGGCACGGGCACCCTTGGTGACCTTGAGGCCGCGGACGGTAACCGCCTTGTTCAGTTCGCCGGAAAGGATAACCTTGGCATAGCGCGTGGCATCCTTGAGCACGTTGGCCTGCTTGAGGGTCTCGAGGGTGACTTCGCCACCTTCGACCCGGGCCAGCTCGGCCAGACGGACTTCCTGGGAAGCCAGCGCCTTGGCGGAGGTGAAACCGAACTTCGGCAGACGACGCTGCAGCGGCATCTGGCCGCCCTCGAAACCGGGCTTCACGCTACCGCCGCTGCGCGACTTGAGGCCCTTGTGGCCACGGCCACCGGTCTTGCCCAGACCGGAACCCATGCCACGACCGACGCGCTTTTCGGCGTGCTTGGAGCCCGGTGCCGGGCTCAGGCTATTGAGTTTCATGGATTACTCTCCCTCAACACGCACAAGGTAGTTGACCTTGTGGATCATGCCGCGGACGGCAGGGGTGTCTTCCAGTTCGACCGTATGACCGATGCGACGCAGGCCGAGGCCTTTCATGGTGGCCTTGTGCTTGGCCAACACGCCGATGGTACTGCGGGTCTGGGTAACCTTGATCGTTGCTGACATGGTCCTTACCCCGTGATCGCTTCGACTGACAGACCGCGCTTGGCGGCCACGTCTTCCGGCGATCGCTGGGCGGTCAGACCGTTGACGGTCGCCCGCACCACGTTCACCGGGTTGGTGGAGCCGTAGCACTTGGCCAGGACGTCGTGAACACCGGCCAGCTCGAGCACAGAGCGCATGGCGCCACCGGCGATGATCCCGGTACCTTCGGAAGCCGGCTGCATGTACACCTTGGAGGCACCGTGACGGGCCTTGACGGAGTACTGCAGAGTGTTGCCGGCCAGGTTGACCTTGACCATGTTGCGACGAGCTTGGTCCATGGCCTTCTGGATCGCCACCGGAACCTCACGAGCCTTGCCGCGACCGAAGCCGACACGACCGTTACCGTCGCCCACGACGGTCAGGGCGGTGAAACCGAAGATTCGGCCACCCTTGACCACCTTGGCGACACGGTTGACCTGCACGAGCTTTTCCTGCAGATCGCCGTTTTGCTGTTCGTTCTTCGCCATCGTAAAACCCTTTAGAATTCCAGGCCGCCTTCACGAGCGGCGTCGGCCAGGGCCTTGACGCGGCCGTGGTACTTGAAACCGGCGCGATCGAAAGCCACTTGGGTGATGCCAGCCTGCTTGGCGCGCTCGGCAATCATGGCGCCGACCTTGGTGGCGGCGTCGACATTGCCGGTCGCTCCCTCGCGCAGGGTCTTGTCCAGCGTGGACGCGCTGGCCAGGACCTTGCCACCATCCGGCGAGATGATCTGCGCATAGATGTGGCGCGGGGTACGATTGACGCACAGGCGATGCACGCCCAGCTCGCGGATCTTGGCACGAGCGCGGCGGGCACGACGGAGACGAGATTCTTTCTTCGCGTTCATAACCCTGCCTTACTTCTTCTTGGCTTCTTTGCGGCGGACCTGCTCGTCGCCGTACCGGATACCCTTGCCCTTGTAGGGCTCGGGCGGACGGAAGGCGCGGATTTCCGCGGCAACCTGGCCGAGTTTCTGCTTGTCCGCGCTCTTCAGCACGATCGTGGTGTTCTTCGGCGTTTCGGCCGTGACACCCTCAGGCAGTTCATAATCGACCGGGTGTGAGAAGCCCAGTGTCAGGTTGAGCGTCTGGCCCTTAGCTTGGGCACGATAACCGACGCCGTTAATTTCGAGGGTCCGGGTAAAGCCCTCTGACACACCAGTGACCAGGTTCTGAACCAGAGCACGGGTAGTGCCGACCATCGCCCAGCTCTTGGCGGATTCGCTCGGCTGGAAAGTCAGCTGACCGTCTTCCTGGCCGATCGCCACGTCGGGATGCACGGCCATGGACAGCGAGCCCTGGCCTCCCTTGACGGACAGCTGGTCGCCATCGAGCTTGATCTCGACGCCGCTGGGCAGTTTAACCGGATATTTGGCTACGCGGGACATTCCAAACTCCTAGAATACGGTGCAGATGACTTCACCACCGACACCAGCCTGACGAGCCGCGCGGTCGGTCATCACCCCTTGAGAGGTGGTGACGATCGCGATACCCAGGCCATCGGCAACCTTGGGCAGGGAGTCCTTGCCCTTGTAGTTGCGCAGAGACGGCTTGGAGACCCGCTGCAGATGCTCGATGACCGGCTTGCCTTCGAAGTACTTGAGGGTCACGCTCAGCTCGGGCTTGACCGAGTCGCTGACGCTATAGTCAGTGACGTAACCTTCTTCCTTCAGCACGCGGGCCACCTCGACCTTGAGCTTGGAGGACGGCATGGAAACCGTCTCCTTGGTGGCCATCTGCGCATTGCGGATACGAGTGCACATATCCGCCAGAGTGTCTTGCATGCTCATTTACGTTGCGCTCCTGATGATTCTACGTGGCGTTACCAGCTGGACTTCTTGAGTCCGGGCACGTCGCCACGCATGGCGGCTTCACGCAGCTTGTTACGGCCAAGACCGAACTTGTTGTAGTAGCCGTGCGGACGACCGGTGACGCGGCAGCGATTGCGCTGGCGAACCGGGCTGGAGTCACGCGGCAGCTGCTGCAACTTGAGCTGTGCGTCGAAGCGCTCTTCGTCGGAAGCGTTCACGTCCTGGATAATCGCCTTGAGCTCAGCGCGCTTGGCGGAGAACTTCTCCACCAGCTTTGCGCGCTTCGCTTCACGCTCTACCATGCTTTTCTTTGCCATGATCCCACCCTTATTTCTTGAACGGGAAGTTCAGCGCGCCAAGCAGCGCACGACCTTCTTCATCGGTGTTGGCAGTGGTGGTGATGGTGACATCCAGACCACGGATCCGATCGATCTTATCATATTCGATCTCCGGGAAGATGATCTGCTCACGCACCCCCATGGAGTAATTGCCACGACCGTCGAAGGACTTCGGGTTGAGACCACGGAAGTCACGAACGCGGGGGATCGCGATATTCACCAGGCGATCGAGAAAGTCCCACATGCGCTCACGGCGCAGGGTCACCTTGATCCCGATCGGCCAGCCTTCACGCACCTTGAAGCCCGCGATGGACTTGCGTGCCTTGGTTACCAGCGGCTTCTGACCGGACAGCTTCTCCAGGTCGCCGATGGCGTTGTCGATCAGCTTTTTGTCGCTGATCGCGTCGCCGATGCCCATGTTCAGAGTCACCTTGGTGATCCGGGGCACCTGCATCACGTTGGCGTAGCTGAACTGCTCTTGCAGCTGAGCCGCCACCTCGTTTTGATAACGTTCTTTCAAGTTCGCCATTTTGCTACCCGACTCGCGTTAAGCGTCGATCTGCGCTTGCGTCGACTTGTAGATACGTACCTTGGTACCGTCTTCCTGAACCTGGAAGCCGACGCGATCCGCTTTACCGGTCTCCTGGTTGAAGATGGCCACGTTGGACGCGTGAATCGGAGCCTCGCGCTCGACGATACCGCCCTGATTTCCCGCCATGGGATTGGGCTTGGTGTGACGCTTGATCATGTTCACACCGGACACGACATAGCGGTCGTCCTTGAGGACGCGCTTGACCGTGCCACGCTTGCCCTTGTCCTTGCCGGCGATGACGATCACTTGGTCGTCACGTTTGATCTTTTGCATATCCGCCTCGCTCCTTACAGCACTTCAGGCGCCAAGGAAATGATCTTCATGAACTTCTCGGTACGAAGTTCACGGGTCACCGGCCCAAAGATCCGGGTACCAACCGGCTGTTCGTTGATGTTGTTCAACAAAACCGCCGCATTTCCATCGAAGCGAATCAGCGAACCGTCGTTACGACGGACGCCACTACGGGTGCGAACCACCACCGCCTTGAGGACCTGGCCTTTCTTGACCCTGCCACGCGGGATAGCTTCTTTCACCGTGACCTTGATGATATCGCCGACACGGGCGTAACGGCGGTGTGAACCACCGAGCACCTTGATGCACTGCACCCGGCGCGCCCCGCTGTTGTCGGCGACATCCAGCATTGTCTGAGTCTGAATCATCGGTTTTCTCCAAACCTAATCTGACTGCGCAGGCTTGACTGGCGTTAGCCGATCAACCCTTGGCCTGTTCGACGACTTCGACCAGCGTCCAAGACTTGTTCTTGGACAGCGGACGGCACTCCTCGATGGACACCGTGTCACCGGCCTTGGCCTGGTTGGTCGCGTCGTGGGCGTGCAGCTTGGTGGAGCGCTTGACATACTTGCCATAGATCGGGTGGCGCTCACGACGCTCGATCATGACGACGATGGACTTGTCCATCTTGTCGCTCACCACCTTACCGGTGAGCGTACGGGCTTTCTTTGCTTCGGCCATCTCAGACACCTGCCTTCTCGTTGAGCACAGTCTTCACACGGGCAATATCCCGACGAACCTGCTTGAGCAGATGAGTCTGGCTCAGCTGGCCGGTGGCCTTCTGCATGCGCAGGTTGAACTGCTCACGGAGGAGTTCGAAGAGCTGCTCCTGGAGCTGTTCTGCTGACTTCTCGCGAATTTCCTGGGCTTTCATCACATCACCGTCCGTTTCACAAAGGTGGTGGAGACCGGGAACTTCTGTGCGGCCAGGCTGAATGCCTCGCGAGCCAGCTCCTCGGATACGCCTTCGATCTCGTACAGGACACGGCCGGGCTGGATCTGTGCGACCCAGTACTCGACGGAGCCCTTACCCTTACCCATGCGGACTTCCAACGGCTTCTTGGAAATCGGCTTGTCGGGGAAGACCCGGATCCAGATCTTGCCGCCACGCTTGACGTGACGCGTGATGGCACGACGACCGGCCTCGATCTGACGGGCGGTGACGCGGCCACGACCAGTGGCCTTGAGGCCATACTCGCCGAAGCTTACCTTGTTACCGCGATGCGCGAGGCCGCGGTTACGGCCCTTCTGCACCTTGCGGAACTTGAGACGCTTGGGTTGTAACATCGGTTCGCTCTCCCCTTACTTGGAACCTTTCTTCTTAGAGGGCGCGCCTTGCGACTGCTTGGCCTTGGCGCGGACCTCCTCGATGCCCCCGAGGATTTCACCTTTGAAGATCCAGACCTTGACACCGATGATGCCGTAGGTGGTCTTGGCTTCGTAGGTGGCGAAGTCGATGTCCGCACGCAGGGTATGCAGCGGCACACGACCCTCGCGGTACCACTCGGTACGGGCGATTTCCGCACCGCCGAGACGGCCGGAGAGCTGCACCTTGATACCGCCGGCGCCCAGGCGCATGGCGTTCTGGACGGAGCGCTTCATGGCACGACGGAACATCACGCGACGCTCGAGCTGGCCGGCAATGTTCTGCGCGACGAGCTTGGCATCGAGTTCCGGCTTGCGGACTTCCTCGATGTTGACGTGCACCGGCACGCCCATCATCTGGGAAAGGTCACGACGAAGCTTGTCGACGTCCTCGCCCTTCTTGCCGATCACAATCCCCGGACGTGCGGTATGGATGGTGATACGGGCGTTGTTGGCCGGACGCTCGATGATGATGTTGCTCACCGAAGCGTTCTTCAGCCGTTCCTCGAGGAAGCTACGCACTTCGAGGTCATTGTTCAGCTTGTCGGCATAGGCGCCGCGCTCGGCATACCAGACCGAGGTATGGTCCTTGACGATACCCAGGCGGATGCCTGTCGGATTGACTTTCTGACCCATCTGGTCGACTCCTACTTCTCGGCTACCTTGACGGTGATGTGGCAGGTGCGCTTCAGGATACGGTCCGCACGGCCCTTGGCCCGCGGCCGGATGCGCTTGAGCGTCATGCCCTCATCGACGCAGATGGTCGAGACACGCAGCTCGTCGATATCCATGCCGTTGTTTTCTTCCGCATTCGCGATGGCGGACTGCAGCACTTTCTTGACCAGCTTGGAGGCCTTCTTCGGGGAGAAGGTCAGCAGGTCGAGTGCCTCGGCGACCGGTTTACCGCGCACCTGGTCAGCCACCAAACGGGCCTTCTGGGCGGATAAACGAGCGCCACGCAGCTTTGCTGTGACTTCCATCTCTAATCCTCTCTCGGCTTACCGTTTGGCTTTCTTGTCCGCCGCATGACCGCGATAGGTGCGGGTGGCAGCGAATTCGCCCAGCTTGTGGCCAACCATTTCCTCGGAGACGTGCACCGGGACGTGTTGGCGACCGTTATGGACTGCAATGGTGAGCCCGACCATGTTGGGCAGGATCATCGAACGACGCGACCAGGTCTTGATCGGTTTGCGGTCGTTCTTTTCCACTGCAACCTCAACCTTCTTCAACAGGTGAAGGTCAATAAAGGGACCTTTCTTCAGTGAACGTGGCACAGCCGTTACCTCTTGATGTCTTGGCGTTGGATCTTACTTCCGGGCCTTGCGGCGACGGACGATCAGCTTATCGGTGCGCTTGTTCTTGCGGGTCTTGTGGCCCTTGGTGGGAATACCCCACGGAGACACCGGATGACGACCACCGCTGGTGCGGCCTTCACCACCACCATGCGGGTGATCCACCGGGTTCATGGCCACGCCGCGAACCGTCGGGCGCACACCTCTCCAGCGCTTCGCACCGGCTTTGCCAAGCTGACGCAGGCTGTGCTCGGTGTTACTGACTTCACCCAGGGTCGCACGGCATTCGGCCAGCACCTTGCGCATCTCGCCGGAGCGCAGACGCAGGGTGGCGTAATTGCCTTCGCGAGCGACCAGCTGCGCGCTGGTACCGGCGCTGCGAGCGAGCTGAGCACCCTTGCCGGGCTTGAGCTCGATGCAATGCACGGTGGAACCCAGCGGGATGTTGCGCAGCGGCAGGGTGTTGCCCTTCTTGATCGGCGCATTCACGCCGGACTCGAGACGATCACCAGCACTCACGCCACGCGGCGCGATGATGTAGCGACGCTCGCCGTCCAGGTACTTGAGCAGCGCGATATGGGCGCTGCGGTTCGGATCGTGTTCCAGGCGCTCGACGATGGCCGGAACGCCATCCTTGGTGCGCTTGAAATCGATGATCCGATAATGCTGACGGTGGCCACCGCCCGTGTGACGGGTGGTGATGCGACCGTTGTTGTTACGCCCACCGGACTTGGACTGCTTCTCGAGCAACGGCGCGTAGGCGCGGCCCTTGTACAGTTCCTCGCCGACGATCTTGACGACGTGGCGACGACCGGCGGATGTGGGTTTAGTCTTGACGATTGCCATGATCCGTACTCCTGCCCTTATTCGGCGCCAGAGAAGTCTTCAAGCGTTTCGCCGGCGGCCAGTGTCACGTACGCCTTGCGATAACCCTTGCGCTGACCGAGCCCGTTCGCGCTGCGCTTGGTCTTGCCCTTGATGTTCAGCACCTGAACACGGTCGACTTTCTTGCCGAACAGCTCCTGCACGGCGACCTTGATTTCGGGCTTGGTCGCGTCGTCCGCCACCTTGAACACGTACTGGTTGCGCTCGGCGGCCATGGCGGCCTTCTCGGTCACGTGCGGACCCAGCAGCACCTTGAATACACGTTCCTGGTTCATGCCAGCTTCTCCTCGAATTTGCGCAGAGCGGAGACGGTGACCAGCACCTTGTCGAAGGCAACCAGGCTCACCGGGTCGGCGGCGGCGACGTCCACGACATCCACATTGGGAATGTTGCGGGCGGCGAGGTAGAGGTTTTCGTCAACCTCTTCGGTGACGATCAGCACCTTTTCCAGACCCAGCTCGCCGAGCTTGGCAGCCAGCTGCTTGGTCTTCGGGCTCTCGACGCCGAAGGCATCGACGGCCACCAGGCGCTCCTGGCGAACCAGCTCGGACAGGATCGAACGCATGGCCGCGCGATACATCTTGCGGTTGACCTTCTGCGAGTGATCCTGCGGACGGGCCGCGAAGGTCACACCACCGGCACGCCAGATCGGCGAACGGATGGTACCGGCGCGGGCGCGACCGGTGCCCTTCTGGCGCCACGGCTTCTTGCCGCCGCCACGCACGTCGGAACGGTTCTTCTGGGCACGGGTACCCTGACGACCACCGGCCAGATAGGCGGTGACGACCTGATGCACGAGCGCTTCATTGAAGTCTTTGGCGAAGGTGGCGTCGGACACTTCGACGGTGCCGGCACCGGCGCCTGCGAGATTCAAATTCATCGGTTAACTCCCCTCAGCCTGCTTTGACGGCGCTGCGCACGATGACATCGCTGCCGGTGGCACCAGGAACGGCACCCTTGATCAGCAGCAGGTTGCGCTCGGCATCGACACGGACGACTTCCAGGGTCTGCACGGTGCAACGGGCGTTGCCCATCTGACCGGCCATCTTCTTGCCCTTGAATACGCGACCCGGGGTCTGGCACATGCCGATAGAACCCGGCGCACGGTGGGCGAGGGAGTTACCGTGGCTGTTGTCCTGGGTACGGAAATTCCAGCGCTTCACGGCGCCTTGATAACCTTTACCCTTGGAGGTACCGGTCACGTCGACACGCTGACCAGCTTCGAAGAGGGATACGGTGAGTTCGCCGCCCACTTCCGGAGCCTCGGCGCCTTCGTCCAGGCGGAACTCCATCAGCGAACGACCAGCCTCGACACCTGCCTTGGCGAATTCCCCAGCCTGGGCTTTCGACAGATGCTTGGCCTTGCGGGAGCCGGTTGTAACCTGAACCGCAGCGTAACCGTCGGACTCGACGGACTTCACGCGTGTCACGCGGTTGGGCTCAACCTCGATAACGGTCACGGGCACGGAGGCACCGTCTTCGGTAAAGACACGGGTCATCCCGGCCTTCTTACCGACCAAACCGATAGTCATGCTTAGTCTCCTTTAGTGTACGGGGCTATCACCCGCTATGGCTGCCCTTTCCAGAGCATTCCACTAGCACGTTGTATGACGCCATCCCGGCGTGGCGGCTGCTGAACCTCGGTGAATCGCGTGAGGGACGCTGGGCCGCGAGTGTCTAGTGTGGTATCAGTCGAGCTTGATCTGCACGTCCACGCCAGCGGCGAGGTCGAGCTTCATCAGAGCGTCAACGGTTTTCTCGGTCGGCTCGACGATATCGAGCACGCGCTTGTGCGTACGAATTTCGTACTGATCACGAGCATCCTTGTTCACGTGCGGAGAGATCAGCACGGTATAGCGCTCGCGATTGGTCGGCAGAGGGATCGGACCCCGGACCTGGGCGCCAGTACGCTTGGCGGTATCCACGATCTCCGCAGCGGACTGGTCGATCAGGCGATGGTCGAAAGCCTTCAACCGAATGCGAATCTTCTGGTTCTGCATTTGCCCTAAACTCCAATGGATCTTGACGGCGCGAGCCGTCAACCCACGCATTCAAAGGATGCGCATTATAGGCGCACCGATAACGAGAGTCAAACCCTCATCACGGTGCGCAGAAAGGGGGCTCCTTGCGGAGCCCCCTTCGATCGCTCGAGTCGCTGTATCGCTTACTCGACGATCTTGGCCACAACGCCGGCGCCGACGGTACGACCGCCTTCGCGAACGGCGAAGCGCAGACCTTCGTCCATGGCGACCGGGGCGATCAGGCTGACGACCATCTTGACGTTGTCGCCCGGCATGACCATCTCGACGCCTTCCGGCAGTTCACAGGTACCGGTGATGTCGGTGGTACGGAAGTAGAACTGCGGACGATAGCCCTTGAAGAACGGAGTGTGACGACCACCCTCGTCCTTGGACAGCACGTAGACCTCAGCCTCGAACTTGGTGTGCGGGGTGATGGTGCCCGGCTTGGCCAGGACCTGACCACGCTCGACGTCGTCACGCTTGGTACCACGCAGCAGGGCACCGATGTTCTCGCCGGCACGACCTTCGTCGAGCAGCTTACGGAACATCTCGACACCGGTAACGGTAGTCTTGGTGGTGTCCTTGATACCGACGATCTCGACTTCTTCGCCAGCCTTGATGATGCCGCGCTCGACGCGACCGGTCACCACGGTACCACGACCGGAGATGGAGAAGACGTCCTCGATCGGCATCAGGAACGGCTGATCGATGGCACGCTCAGGCTCCGGAATGTAGGAGTCCAGGGCCTTGATCAGGTTGGCAACGGCGGTGGTACCCATGCCGTTGTCGTCCTTGCCTTCCAGCGCCATCAGAGCGGAGCCGGTGATGATCGGGCAGTCGTCACCCGGGAAGTCGTACTCGTTGAGCAGTTCACGGACTTCCATCTCGACCAGCTCGAGCAGCTCTTCGTCGTCGACCATGTCGGCCTTGTTCAGGAACACGACGATGGTCGGCACGCCGACCTGGCGAGACAGCAGGATGTGCTCGCGAGTCTGCGGCATGGGGCCGTCGGCGGCAGAACAGACCAGGATAGCGCCGTCCATCTGGGCGGCACCGGTGATCATGTTCTTGACGTAGTCGGCGTGCCCCGGGCAGTCGACGTGAGCGTAGTGACGCTCTTCGGACTGATACTCGACGTGAGCGGTGGCGATGGTGATACCGCGCTCGCGCTCTTCCGGTGCGTTGTCGATGGAGTCGAACGCACGGGCATCACCGCCGAAGACTTCCGCGGACACACGAGTCAGGGCCGCAGTCAGCGTGGTCTTACCGTGGTCGACGTGACCGATGGTGCCGACGTTGACGTGCGTTTTGGAACGTTCGAATTTTTCCTTAGCCACTGCTATGACCTCTTTACGTTAGCTAACGGTTAACCGTTCTGATTGATGACGGCTTCAACGACGCTGGACGGCGCCTCTTCGTAATCCGCAAACTCCATGGTGTAGCTTGCGCGGCCCTGGCTTTGAGAGCGCAGATCGGTCGCGTAACCGAACATCTCAGCCAGCGGAACGGTGGCACGAATGACCTTCCCGGCGGGCGTGTCATCCATCCCCTGGACCAGGCCTCGGCGACGGTTCAGGTCGCCCATGACATCCCCCATGAACTCCTCGGGTGTCACGACTTCGACCTTCATCACCGGCTCGAGCAGCACGGCCTTGGCCTTGGGTGCGCCTTCCTTGATCGCCATGGAAGAGGCGACCTTGAACGCGGTCTCGTTCGAGTCCACGTCATGGTAGGAACCGTCGAACAGCGTAACCTTGACGTCAATCATCGGGTAGCCCGCGATGACACCGTTCTGGAGCTGCTCATAGGCCCCCTTCTCGACAGCGGGCACGTATTCCTTCGGAACCACGCCGCCGACGATTTCAGAAGCGAACTTGAAGTGCATGTCTTCGTCGTCGCCCTTGTCTTCGGCCGTCAACGGCTCGATGCGCAGGTGCACATGGCCGTACTGGCCGCGACCACCGGACTGACGGACGAACTTGCCTTCCTGCTCGACACTCTTGCGAATGGTCTCGCGGTAGGCCACCTGCGGCTTGCCGATGTTGGCATCCACCTTGAACTCGCGACGCAGGCGGTCAACGATGATGTCCAGGTGAAGCTCGCCCATCCCGGAGATGATGGTCTGTCCGGTCTCTTCGTCGGTCTTGACCTGGAAGGACGGATCTTCCTGGGCCAGCTTGCCCAGTGCAGTACCCATCTTCTCCTGGTCGGGCTTGGACTTCGGCTCGACAGCCACGGAGATCACCGGATCCGGGAACTCCATGCGCTCCAGCACGATCTTGTCGTTCAGGTCGCACAGGGTGTCACCGGTAGTGACGTCCTTGAGCCCGATGCAGGCGGCGATATCGCCGGCCAGCACTTCCTTGATCTCCTCGCGGGAGTTGGAGTGCATCTGCACGATACGGCCGACACGCTCCTTCTTCTCCTTGACGGAGTTGTAGACGCTGTCGCCCGACTTCAGCACGCCGGAGTAGACGCGGATGAAGGTCAGGGTACCGACGAAGGGGTCGGTGGCGATCTTGAAGGCCAGAGCAGCGAAGGGGGCGTTGTCGTCGGCCTCACGGGTCGCGACAGTGCCGTCCTTGTCGTCCAGCTCACCTTCGATGGCCTTGACCTCGGTCGGAGACGGCATGTACTCGATCACGCCGTCCAGAACCGCCTGCACGCCCTTGTTCTTGAACGCGGAGCCACAGGTGACCAGCACGATCTCGTTGTCGAGGGTACGACGACGCAGGCCGGCCTTGATGTCTTCCTCGGAAAGGTCGCCTTCCTCGAGGTACTTGTCCATCAACTCTTCGGACGCTTCAGCGGCAGACTCGACCATCTGCTCGCGATACTTCTGAGCGGTCTCTTCCAGGTCGGCCGGAATGTCGACCAACTCGTAGTTCATCCCGAAGTTGTCTTCATCCCACTGGATGGCCTTCATGCGGATGAGGTCGATAACGCCCTTGAAGTTGTCCTCGGCGCCCCAGTTGATCTGGATCGGCACGACATTGGCGCCCAGCTTGCTCTTGAGCTGGTCGATCACCATGAAGTAGTCGGCGCCGGCGCGGTCCATCTTGTTGACGAACACCATGCGCGGCACTTCGTACTTGTTGGCCTGGCGCCAGACAGTCTCGGTCTGAGGCTGCACGCCGGAGCTGCCGCACAGCACCACGACCGCGCCGTCGAGCACGCGCAGGGAACGTTCCACCTCGATGGTGAAGTCGACGTGTCCCGGGGTATCGATGATGTTGATGCGGTGCTCATCGAACTGCTTGTCCATGCCCTGCCAGAAGCAGGTGGTCGCCGCGGAGGTGATGGTGATACCACGCTCCTGCTCCTGCTGCATCCAGTCCATGGTAGCGGCGCCATCATGGACCTCACCAACCTTGTGAGAAAGGCCGGTGTAGAACAGGATACGCTCGGTAGTGGTCGTCTTACCGGCGTCGACGTGGGCTACGATACCGATGTTGCGGTAACGCTTGAGCGGAGTCTTGCGAGCCACGATGTAACTCCCGTTGGTTGGCGATGCGGTTTAGAAGCGCTGCACTTAGAACCGATAGTGAGAGAAGGCCTTGTTGGCCTCCGCCATGCGATGCACGTCTTCACGCTTCTTGACGGCCGAACCCTTGCCTTCCGCGGCATCCAGCATCTCGCCAGCCAGACGCTGTACCATGGTCTTCTCGCCACGACGGCGAGCGGCATCCACCATCCAGCGCATAGCCAGCGCCTGACGGCGGGACGGGCGCACTTCGACCGGCACCTGATAAGTCGCCCCGCCGACACGGCGAGACTTGACCTCGACCATGGGCTGGATGGTTTCCAGCGCCTTGTCGAAGATCTCCAGCGGCTCTTCCTTGCTACGCTCGGCAACCCTGTCCAGCGCACCATAGACGATACGCTCAGCTACGGACTTCTTGCCGCTGATCATCAGGTGGTTCATGAACTTCGCCAGGCGCTCGCTTCCGAACTTCGGATCCGGCAGGATCTCGCGCTTGGCCGCAACTCTTCTTCTAGGCATGATAAGCCCTCGTTCGAAGGGTCCTTCAGGTAAACCCGAGACTGCCCATGGCGCTCGACCTTACTCTTATCAGACCGTGACTAGTGATATTTCGGTGGCCGTAGCCGCTGCGTCGAACGCCTGGATCAGGCCTTCGGACGCTTGGTGCCGTACTTGGAACGGCCCTGCTTACGATTCTGAACGCCGGAGGTATCCAGGGCACCGCGAACGGTGTGATAACGGACACCCGGAAGGTCCTTGACCCGGCCGCCACGAATCAGGACCACGGAGTGCTCCTGGAGGTTGTGGCCTTCACCGCCGATATAGGAAGCCACTTCATAGCCATTGGTCAGGCGCACACGGCAAACCTTACGCAGGGCCGAGTTCGGCTTCTTCGGGGTGGTAGTGTAGACGCGGGTGCAGACACCACGCTTCTGCGGGCAAGCCTGCAGCGCCGGCACGTCGCTCTTGGCGGCCTGACGCTTGCGCGGCTTGCGCACGAGCTGATTGATCGTTGCCATTTATTGCTCCAAATGGGTTGCCTTGGCGGAAGCGAGTAGCCGTTCGCTTCCTGTCTTGCGCACTTTACCAATGGTGCGAGCGCACCCGCCCCACTGTTAAAGGCTGCGCATTCTAATGGCTGATGCCACTGTACGTCAAGCGTGGCGCCCGTCACACGGGCGCCACGCCGGAGGTTGCATCAGATATCGTCGTCGTCCGAGTCCAGCGCGGTAAGCTGGGCACCCAGCTCCTGCTCGACGTCCTGGGCGGATGGGTGGAGCATGCGCTCGGCATCCTCCCGCTTGCGACGACGCTCGGCGTGGTGCGTCAAGCCGGTACCGGCCGGGATCAGACGTCCCACCACCACGTTTTCCTTCAGGCCACGCAGATAATCGCGCTTGCCGGTGACCGCCGCCTCGGTCAGCACTCGCGTGGTCTCCTGGAAGGAGGCCGCGGAGATGAACGACTCGGTGGCCAGGCTGGCCTTGGTGATACCCAGCAGCAGGCGCTGGTACTTGGCCGGGAACTTGTCCTCGTTCGCCAGGCGGGCGTTCTCTTCGAGCACGCGCACCAGTTCGACCTGATCACCCGGGATGAAGTCGGAATCACCGGCGTCGGTGATTTCCACCTTGCGCAGCATCTGACGCACGATCACTTCGATGTGCTTGTCGTTGATGCCCACACCCTGCAGGCGATAGACGTCCTGCACTTCGGCGACGATGTACTTGGCCAGCTCGGCGATGCCCAGCAGGCGCAGGATATCGTGCGGGTTGCTCGGACCATCCGAGATCACCTCGCCCTTCTCGACGGTCTCGCCTTCGAAGACCGCGATCTGGCGCCATTTCGGGATCAGCATCTCGAACGGATCGCCATCCTCGGGCGTGATCGTCAAGCGACGCTTGCCCTTGGTCTCCTTGCCGAAGCTGATCACGCCGCTGACCTCGGCGAGGATTGCCGGTTCCTTGGGCTTGCGTGCCTCGAACAGGTCGGCAACACGCGGCAGACCACCCGTGATGTCCTTGTTGCCGGTCGCCTCGACCGGGATGCGGGCGACAACCTCGCCGACACCGATGCGCGAGCCGTTGTCCACGGTCACCACCGCCTTGCCGGGCAGCAGGTACTGCACCGGCGTGTCGGAACCGGTCACCGTCACCGGCTTGCCGGTCTCGTCGGCGAGCAGGATCATCGGACGCTTGTCGCGACCGGCCATCGGACGTGCCGCCGACTCGATCACCTCGATGGAGGACAGGCCGGTCATTTCGTCCACGCTGCGGTGGATGGTGACGCCCTCGTCCATGTCGGCGTACTGCACCTGACCCTCGGCCTCGGCGACGATCGGGTGGGTGTGCGGATCCCACTTGGCCACGGCCTGGCCGGCCTCGACCGCTTCGCCATCCTTGACCGACAGCTCGGCGCCATAGGGCAGCTTGTAGTACTCACGCTCGCGACCATGCTCGTCGGCAACGGCCAGGGCGCTGGAACGCGAGACCACGACCAACTTGCCATCGGCGCGCTCGACGTGCTTGATGTTGTGCAGGCGCACCTTGCCGCCATGCTTGACCTGGACGCTGTCCACGGCGGAGGCACGAGATGCCGCACCACCGATGTGGAAGGTCCGCATGGTCAGCTGGGTACCCGGCTCGCCGATGGACTGAGCGGCGATGACACCCACCGACTCACCGACATTGACCTGATGGCCCCGCGCCAGATCACGGCCATAACAGGCCGAACACACGCCATGCGGCGTCTGACAGGAGATGGCACTGCGCACCACGATCTCGTCGACACCCATGGTATCGAGCTCGGCGCACCACTTCTCGTCGAGCAGGGTGCCGCGCGGAATCAGCACTTCCTCGGTGTTCGGATCGATGACGTCCTGAGCGACCACACGGCCCAGCACACGCTGCGCCAGGGAAACGATGATATCGCCACCCTCGATGACCGGATGCAGGGTCAGGCCGTTCTCGGTCTCGCAGTCGGCCTCGGTGATGACCATGTCCTGGGCCACATCGACCAGGCGACGGGTCAGGTAACCGGAGTTGGCGGTCTTCAGTGCCGTATCCGCCAGACCCTTACGCGCCCCGTGGGTCGAGATGAAGTACTGCAGTACGTTCAGGCCTTCACGGAAGTTGGCGACGATCGGCGTCTCGATGATCGAGCCATCCGGCTTGGCCATCAGGCCACGCATGCCGGCCAGCTGGCGGATCTGCGCCGCGCTACCCCGGGCGCCGGAGTCGGCCATGATGAAGACGCTGTTGAAGGAATCCTGCTCGACCTCGTTGCCTTCGCGATCGACCACCTTTTCCTTGGAAATCCCGGCCATCATCGCCTTGGCGACCTGGTCGTTGGCGCGGGCCCAGATATCGATGACCTTGTTGTACTTCTCGCCCGCGGTCACCAGACCGGAGGAGAACTGGTCCTCGATTTCCTTCACTTCTTCCTCGGCGCCCTCGACGATTTCCGCCTTGGCATCCGGGATGACGAAGTCGTTGACGCCGATCGAGGCGCCGGACCAGGTGGCCATGCGGAAGCCGGTGTACATCAACTGGTCGGCGAAGATCACCGCGGGCTTCAGGCCGGCACGACGATAGACTTCGTTGATCAGCTTCGAGATCGCCTTCTTCTTCATCGGCTGGTCGACCAGCTCGAAGGGCGCGCCCTCCGGGAGGATGCGGTACAGCAGCGCACGCCCCACGGTGGTGTCGTAGACCTTGCGGCTGTATGTCTTCTCGCCGCCCTCTTCCTCGATGATCACCTCATCGAGGCGCACCTTGACGCGGGCATGCAGGGAAACGCTCTGGGTGCCGAACGCGCGCTCGACTTCATCCAGGCCGGAGAACACCATCCCCTCGCCCTTGGCGTTGATGCGCTCGCGGGTCATGTAGTAGAGACCCAGCACCACGTCCTGAGACGGCACGATGATCGGCTCGCCGTTGGCCGGTGACAGCACGTTGTTGGTGGCCATCATCAGCGCCCGCGACTCGAGCTGGGCTTCCAGGGTCAGCGGCACGTGAACCGCCATCTGGTCGCCGTCGAAGTCGGCGTTGTAGGCGGCGCAGACCAGCGGGTGAAGCTGAATCGCCTTACCCTCGATCAGCAGCGGCTCGAAGGCCTGGATGCCGAGACGGTGCAGGGTCGGTGCGCGGTTGAGCAGCACCGGATGCTCGCGGATGACCTCGGCGAGAATGTCCCAGACCTCGGGCAGCTCGCGCTCGACCATCTTCTTGGCGGCCTTGATGGTGGACGCCTGTCCGTTGAGCTGCAGCTTGGAATAGATGAACGGCTTGAACAGCTCCAGCGCCATCTTCTTCGGCAGGCCGCACTGGTGCAGACGCAGGGTCGGGCCCACGGTGATCACCGAACGGCCGGAATAGTCGACACGCTTGCCGAGCAGGTTCTGGCGGAAACGCCCCTGCTTGCCCTTGATCATGTCGGCCAGCGACTTCAGCGGACGCTTGTTGGAACCGGTGATGGCACGACCACGGCGACCGTTGTCGAGCAGCGCATCGACCGCTTCCTGCAGCATGCGCTTCTCGTTGCGCACGATGATGTCCGGCGCATTGAGGTCGAGCAGGCGCTTGAGGCGGTTGTTGCGGTTGATCACGCGACGATAGAGATCGTTGAGATCCGAGGTCGCGAAACGACCGCCGTCCAGCGGCACCAGCGGACGCAGGTCCGGCGGCAGAACCGGCAGCACTTCCATGATCATCCAGGCCGGATCGTTGCCGGATCCCTGGAAGGCTTCCAGCAGCTTGAGGCGCTTGGAGAGCTTCTTGATCTTGGTCTCGGAATTGGTCTGCGGAATTTCCTCACGCAGACGCTCGATCTCTTCCTCGAGATCGATGTCCTTGAGCATGGCCTGCACCGCCTCGGCGCCCATGCGGGCGTCGAAGTCGTCGCCGAACTCCTCGAGGGCCTCGAAATACTGCTCGTCGTTGAGCAGCTGGCCGCGCTCGAGAGTGGTCATGCCCGGATCGACGACCATGAAGCTCTCGAAATAGAGCACGCGCTCGATGTCGCGCAGGGTCATGTCGAGGAACATGCCGATGCGTGACGGCAGTGACTTCAAGAACCAGATGTGAGCGACGGGGCTCGCCAGCTCAATGTGGCCCATCCGCTCGCGGCGCACGGCGGCCTTGGTGACCTCGACGCCGCACTTCTCGCAGATGATGCCGCGGTGCTTCATGCGCTTGTACTTGCCGCACAGGCACTCGTAATCCTTCACCGGACCGAAGATCTTGGCGCAGAACAGGCCGTCACGCTCCGGCTTGAAGGTACGATAGTTGATGGTTTCGGGTTTCTTGACCTCGCCGAAGGACCAGCTGCGGATCATGTCCGGCGACGCCAGGGTAATCTTGATCGCGTCGAACTCGTCGGACTGAGACTGCGATTTGAGGACTTTCACCAAATCTTTCATGGGTCGGCTCCGTTGCGGAGTTGTCATGGGCGGGGGCGCGCACGCCCCCGCGGACCGTCATACTGCGAAGCGCCGTTACGGCAGCCTCAGCTCTCCAGTTCGATGTCGATGCCCAGCGAGCGGATTTCCTTCACCAGCACGTTGAAGGATTCCGGCATGCCCGCCTGCATGGCATGGTCGCCATCCACGATGCTCTTGTACATCTTGGTCCGCCCTTCCACATCGTCGGACTTGACGGTGAGCATCTCCTGGAGCGTGTAGGCCGCGCCGTAGGCCTCCAGGGCCCAGACCTCCATCTCCCCGAAACGCTGGCCGCCGAACTGGGCCTTGCCGCCCAGCGGTTGCTGGGTGACCAGCGAATAGGAGCCGGTGGAGCGCGCATGCATCTTGTCATCCACCAGGTGGTTGAGCTTGAGCATGTACATGTAGCCCACGGTGACCGGCCGATCGAAGGCTTCGCCGGTCCGGCCGTCGTAGAGCGTCATCTGACCGGACTCCGGCAGACCGGCCAGGTCCAGCAGATGCTTGATCTCGTGCTCGCGGGCACCATCGAAGACCGGCGTGGCCATGGGCACACCCGCCTTGAGGTTCTTCGCCAGCGCGATGACCTCATCATCGGACAGTGAATCCAGCTCCTCGACCTTGGTGCTACTGGCAGTATTGTAGACCTGACCCAGGAACTCACGGATCTCGCCGACCTGCTGCTCGCGTGCATCGCGCAGCATCTGCTCGATCCTGACGCCAAGGCCGCGCGCCGCCATGCCCAGGTGCGTCTCGAGAATCTGGCCGACGTTCATGCGTGACGGCACGCCCAGGGGGTTGAGGATCAGGTCGATGGACTCGCCGTTGTCGTCGAAGGGCATGTCCTCGATCGGCATGATGGCCGAGATGACACCCTTGTTACCGTGACGGCCCGCCATCTTGTCGCCCGGCTGCATGCGACGCTTCACGGCCAGGTAGACCTTGACGATCTTCAACACGCCCGGCGCCAGGTCGTCGCCCTGGGTCAGCTTGCGCTTCTTGTCCTCGAAACGCTCGTCCATCTCCTTGCGACGGTTCTCGAGCTGCTCGTCGGCCTGGGCCAGCAGTTCGTTGAGCGACTCGTCCTGCATGCGCAGCTTGAACCACTGCTGACGCGGCAGTTCCTCGAGGTACTCGTCGGAGAGCACGTCGCCCTTCTTGAGCTTGGGCCCGCCGTTGACGACCTGACCGGACAGGGTCCGCTGGAGACGCTCGAAGGTGGCATCCTCGGCGATGCGATAGGTTTCCTGAAGGTCCTTGCGCACCTCGTCGAGCTGCTGTTGCTCGATGGACAGCGCACGGGAGTCCTTCTCCACGCCATCGCGGGTGAACACCTGAACGTCGATGACCGTACCCTTCATGCCGGTCGGCGCACGCAGCGAGGTGTCCTTCACGTCGGACGCCTTCTCGCCGAAGATCGCGCGCAGCAGCTTTTCTTCCGGCGTCAGTTGGGTCTCGCCCTTGGGCGTGACCTTGCCGACCAGGATATCCCCCGGACCGACCTCGGCACCGATGTAGACCACACCGGCCTCATCCAGCTTGGACAGCGCCGACTCGCCGACGTTGGGAATGTCCGAGGAGATCTCCTCGGCGCCCAGCTTGGTGTCACGAGAGACGCAGGTCAGTTCCTGGATGTGGATGGACGTGAAACGGTCTTCCTGGACGGCCCGCTCGGAGAGCAGGATGGAGTCCTCGAAGTTGTAGCCGTTCCACGGCATGAAGGCGATACGCATGTTCTGGCCAAGCGCCAGGTCGCCCATGTCGACGGACGGACCGTCGGCCAGGATATCGCCACGCGCCACCACATCGCCCGTATGCACGATCGGGCGCTGGTTCTGACAGGTGTTCTGGTTGGAACGCAGGTACTTGGTCAGGTTGTAGATATCAACGCCGGCCTCGCCGCCGATGATCTCGTCCTCGTTGACCCGCACCACGATACGCTTGGCGTCGACCGAGTCGATCACCCCGCCACGACGCGCCACGGCGCACACGCCGGAGTCGCGGGCAACGAAGCGCTCCATGCCGGTACCCACCAGCGGCTTCTCGGCACGCAGGGTCGGCACGGCCTGACGCTGCATGTTCGCCCCCATCAAGGCACGGTTGGCGTCGTCGTGCTCGAGGAAGGGGATCAGCGCCGCCGCCACGGAAACCACCTGGCGCGGAGAAACGTCCATCAGGGTGACCTGCTCGGGACGCATGAAGGTCGTCTCGCCCCTGTGACGGACCTGCACCAGGTCGTCGACCAGGCGGCCGTTCTCGTCCACGGTCGCGGAGGCCTGGGCGATGACGAAGTCACCTTCCTCGATTGCCGAGAGGTGAACCACATCGTCGGTCACCTGGGCATCCGTCACCTTGCGATACGGCGTCTCGAGGAAACCGTAGCTGTTGGTGTGGCTGTAGGTGGCCAGGGAGTTGATCAGACCGATGTTCGGCCCTTCCGGCGTCTCGATCGGGCACAGGCGACCATAGTGGGTCGCGTGCACGTCGCGCACCTCGAAGCCGGCCCGCTCGCGGGTCAGACCACCCGGGCCGAGCGCGGAGACACGACGCTTGTGAGTCACCTCGGACAGCGGGTTGTTCTGGTCCATGAACTGCGAGAGCTGGCTGGAACCGAAGAACTCCTTGACCGCCGCCGCGACCGGCTTGGCGTTGATCAGATCCTGCGGCATCAGGCCTTCGCTCTCGGCCATGGAGAGACGTTCCTTGACCGCCCGCTCGACTCGCACCAGGCCGACGCGGAACTGGTTCTCGGCCATCTCGCCGACGCAGCGGATGCGGCGGTTGCCCAGGTGGTCGATGTCGTCGACATCGCCGAAGCCGTTACGGATGTTGATCAGCTCGCCCAGCACATCGAGGATGTCACGCTGGTCGAGCACGCCGGAACCGGTATCGGCATCGCGACGCAGGCGCCGGTTGAACTTCATGCGACCGACGCCGGACAGGTCGTAACGGTCCTCGGTGAAGAACAGGTTGTTGAACAGCGTCTCGGCGGCCTCCTTGGTGGGCGGCTCGCCGGGGCGCATCATGCGATAGATCTCGACCAGAGCCTCGAGCTGGGAACCGGTCGTGTCCAGCTTGAGGGTATCGGAGATGAAGGGACCGCAATCCAGATCGTTGGTGTAGAGCGTCTCGATCGTGGTGATGCCGGCCTGCCCCAGGCTTTCCAGCAACTCGGGCGTGATGGCGGTGTTGCACGGGCAGATCAGCTCGCCGGTGTTCGGATTGATCTGATCCTTCGCCAGGGTCTTGCCGAACAGGTAATCCATCGGCACTTCGAGGCGCTCCAGCCCGCTCTTCTCGAGCTGGCGGATGTGCTTCTGGGTGATGCGACGACCTTCTTCGACGATGACATTGCCGTCGCCATCCTTGATGTCGAAGGTCGCGGTTTCGCCGCGCAGGCGCGACGGCACCAAGTCCACAGAGAAACCGGATTTCTCGATGTGGAAGGTGCTGGTCTCGAAGAACTCGTCGAGGATCTCCTCGGCGCTCATGCCCAGCGCACGCATCAGCACGGTCGCCGGCAGCTTGCGGCGACGGTCGATACGCACGAAGACGTTGTCCTTGGGATCGAACTCGAAGTCCAGCCAGGAGCCACGGTAGGGAATGACCCGGGCGGAATACAGCAGCTTGCCGGACGAGTGGCTCTTGCCCTTGTCATGGTCGAAGAACACGCCCGGGCTGCGGTGCAGCTGCGAGACGATGACGCGCTCGGTACCGTTGATGACGAAGGTACCGTTCTCGGTCATCAGGGGGATTTCCCCCATGTAGACTTCCTGCTCCTTGATGTCCTTGATCGCCTTGTTCGACGAGTCCTTGTCGTAGATGATCAGGCGGACCTTGACACGCAAGGGAGCCGAGTAGGTGACGCCACGCAGCTGACATTCCTTGACGTCGAACGCCGGCGTGCCAAAGCGGTAGCTGACGTATTCCAGAGCAGCGTTGCCGGAAAAGCTCTCGATCGGGAAGACCGAACGGAAAGCGGCATGCAGGCCGACGTCGAGACGTTCTTCGGGTGAGCGGTCCTGCTGGAGAAAGTCGTAATAGGAATCAAGCTGGATGGCCAGCAGGTAAGGCACATCCATCACTTGGGGCAGTTTGCCGAAATCCTTGCGGATGCGTTTTTTCTCAGTGTATGAGTAAGCCATCTGTATTCCCCAGCTTGTTCACCATGGGTGACCGATGCGTGTCGGCGCCACCCGACGGGGGTCGGCTCCGTCAGGCGCTGACGGCGAGCCCCCGGAAGAGGCTCGCCATCGGAATTCGGCCAACCGGTGCCCCTAAGGGCTACCGGCTAGCGACAACAGAAAAAGGCCGGCAGCGGGTGTACCGCCACCAGCCGTACAAGCTTACGCCGCGCGTGAAGCCATAGGCACAAGAGTTACTTGAGCTCCACGGACGCGCCGGCTTCTTCCAGCTTGGTCTTGGCTTCTTCGGCATCTTCCTTGGACATGCCTTCCTTCAGGGTAGCCGGCACGCCGTCGACGGCGCCCTTGGCTTCCTTCAGGCCCAGGCCGGTGATCTCGCGGACGGCCTTGATGACGTTGACCTTCTTGTCGCCAGCGCCGGTCAGCACCAGGTCGAATTCGGTCTGTTCTTCAGCGGCTTCGCCTTCACCACCAGCGCCCGGGCCGGCCACGACGGCAGCAGCGGCGGACACGCCGAACTTCTCTTCCATCGCCTCGATCAGCTCGGCGACTTCCATCACGGACATGTCGGCGACGGCGTTGATGATGTCTTCTTTGGTCAGTGCCATTTTCACGTTCCTAACTTTGCGGGAGTCTCGGAAGTCCGACGACTCGATGATTCAATGTTCGATTCGCGTGACGGGCCTGGGCTCGTCGCTCAGGCGGCTTCTTCCTGCTTCTGGTCACGCAGCGCAGCCAGCGTACGAACCAGCTTGCCGGCGGACGCTTCCTTCATGACGGACATCAGCTTGGCGATGGCCTCGTCATGAGTCGGCAGGGTCGCCAGTCGGTCCAGGTCGCTTGCCGGGATGAACTCGCCTTCGTAGGCCAGCGCCTTGACTTCGAATTCCTTCTCCGTCTTGCCGAACTCCTTGAACAAACGGGCGGCAGCGCCCGGATGGTCGGTGGAGAAGGCCAACAGAGTCGGACCCACGAAGCTTTCATTCAGGCACTCCCACTGAGTGCCCTCCAGGGCGCGGCGTGCCAGGGTGTTGCGCACAACACGGATCTGCACGCCATTCTCGCGAGCCTGCTTGCGCAGGTCGGTCATCTTGTCGACCGAGACACCACGAGAATCGGCAACAACGACGGAGAGAGCATCCTTGGCCGCTTCACTGACCTCGGCAACAATCGCTTTCTTGCCTTCGAGTGCTAGTGGCACAGTGATCACTCCTTCGTGCCGGAACCTCACAAGAGCATTCCGGTGGTTACCATCTCCCTCACCGCAAGCGGCGAGGGTCCTGGGTGATGGTGCTCACCAGACATCTGGCGGCCACACCATCTGCGCAGGCCTCCCCTTCGGGATGATTAAGCCGCCCTGCGTGAAGGCGGCACCTGCGGTCTTTGACGGTGCCCCGCCGGCTCTTGTCGAAACAGCGCACGGGGACCGCAAAGTTACTTGCCTCTTACTGCTCCGCGATTCAGACCAGCGCGGAATGGTCGACGGTCAGACCCGGGCCCATGGTGGTGGACAGGGAGACCTTCTTGAAATACACACCCTTGGACGTGCTCGGCTTGAGCTTCTTCAGGTCGGCGATCAGCGCCTCCAGGTTGCCCTGGATAGCGGCAGCGTCGAAGTCGACCTTGCCCAGAGTGGTGTGGATGATGCCGTTCTTGTCGGTACGGAAGCGCACCTGGCCGGCCTTGGCGTTCTTGACCGCGGTGGCGACGTCAGGCGTCACGGTGCCGACCTTGGGGTTCGGCATCAGGCCACGCGGACCGAGAATCTGGCCCAGCTGGCCGACGACACGCATGGCATCCGGCGAGGCGATGACCACGTCGAAATCGAGCTGGCCCTTCTTGACCTGCTCGGCCAGGTCGTCCATGCCGACGATATCGGCACCGGCTTCCTTGGCGGCATCGGCGTTGGCGCCCTGGGTAAAGACGGCAACACGCACGTCCTTGCCAGTGCCATTGGGCATGACGGTGGCGCCACGCACGACCTGGTCGGATTTACGCGGATCGACACCCAGGTTGATGGCGACGTCGACGGATTCCTTGAACTTCACGTTGGACAGTTCGGAAAGCAGCGCGACGGCCTCGTCCAGGCTGTACGCCTTGTTCGGGTCGACCTTTTCACGGAACAGCTTTGCACGTTTGGTCAGCTTAGCCATGATCAGAGACCCTCCACGTTCAGGCCCATGCTGCGGGCGCTACCGGCAATGGTACGCACCGCGGCGTCGAGATCGGCAGCCGTCAGATCCGGCTCCTTGGCCTGGGCAATCTCTTCGAGCTGCTCACGGGTCACGGTACCGACCTTGTTCTTGTTCGGCTCGCCTGAGCCGGACTTGATACCAGCCGCCTTCTTCAGCAGGACCGCCGCGGGCGGGGTCTTGGTGATGAAGGTGAAGCTGCGGTCGGAGTACACGGTGATCACGACCGGAGTCGGCAGACCCGGCTCGAGATTCTGCGTCTCAGCGTTGAACGCCTTGCAGAATTCCATGATGTTGACGCCGTGCTGACCCAGCGCGGGGCCCACGGGGGGACTCGGATTGGCCTTACCAGCTGCAACCTGCAGCTTGATGTAAGCCTGTACTTTCTTGGCCATAATACGCTCCTGATGGGTACGAACGCCTTGCGGCTCCCCGGATTAAGCGGCCACCGCGGTGGCCGCCACCTTCATGCTCGGGTCACTCTTTCTCGACCTGAGCGAATTCCAGCTCGACGGGCGTGGAACGACCGAAGATCAACACGCTGACCTGCAAGCGGCTCTTGTCGTAGTTGACTTCCTCGACCACGCCATTGAAATCGGCGAAAGGTCCGTCGATGACACGCACCGACTGCCCCGGCTCAAACATGGTCTTGGGCCGCGGCTGCTCAGTACCGTCCTTGACGCGACTGAGAATGGCGTCCGCTTCACGCTGCGTGATCGGCGCCGGTTTTTCCTTGGTGCCACCGATGAACCCCATGACACGCGGGGTTTCATTGACCAGGTGCCAGGTATCATCGGCCATTTCCATCTCGACCAGCACATAGCCGGGATAGAATTTGCGCTCGCTCTTGCGGCGTTTGCCGTCACGCACTTCGACGACTTCTTCGGTCGGCACCAGGATCTCGCCGAAGCGATCCTCCATGCCATACAGCTTCACGCGCTCGGTGAGCGAGCGCATGACATGCTTCTCGAAGCCGGAATAGGCGTGTACGACGTACCAACGCTTGGACATGCGGACTCCTAACCAATGACGCCGGACATCGCCCAGCCAAGAAGCGTGTCGATGAGCCACAGCACCAGCCCCACCACCAGGACAGCGACCAGCACGATGGCGGTCGTCTGAATGGTTTCGGGACGAGTCGGCCAGACAACGCGCTGAATTTCCTTCTTCGCATTGCGGGCCAGCTCGAGCAGCTCGCGACCCTTCGTGGTGGTCAATGCCACCAGCGCCGCCACCACGCTGAGCGCGACGACACCGAGCACACGATAAAGTAATGCCATGTCGGCAAAGTACGCATTGCCGACCACAGCCAGAACCAACAGAATGACGACAACCGCCCACTTGAGCCCGTCGTGGCGCGACTCCTGCACCTCGGCGTTATGTTTCATGACCACGAGACTCCTCAGGGGCAGCAATCGAAAACAAGACAGTATACGGGATATTGCCAGCCTGGGGAAGACTGGCAGGCCAGGAGGGACTCGAACCCCCAACCTGCGGTTTTGGAGACCGCTGCTCTGCCAATTGAGCCACTGGCCTGTATGCCTTCAAGGCCCGCCTTTGCAGCGGTGCCTGAGCGACAGCGGGCGCCATGATAGCAAAAGCCTTCTCGCCTGGCAACCCCCTCCGGCACGCTCACCTCCGGAAGAAAAAGAAAAGGCGAGCTATTCGCCCGCCTTTTCGCAATGGAGCTCATGGACGGATTTGAACCGTCGACCTCACCCTTACCAAGGGTGTGCTCTACCCCTGAGCTACATGAGCATAACAACAGGTATCGAAATACCTAAATACTGGAGCGGGCAGCGGGGATCGAACCCGCATCATCAGCTTGGAAGGCTGAGGTTCTACCATTGAACTATGCCCGCCTGCCCAACTCTCGCGCCATTCTCGCCAGGCGAGCACGGCAAAAACTTGGTGGAGGGGGAAGGATTCGAACCTTCGAAGCTTTCGCGGCAGATTTACAGTCTGCTCCCTTTGGCCACTCGGGAACCCCTCCAACTGGCGGAGCATTTTACAGCTCCATGTTTCGGTGTCAAGTGATTGTTTTCTCAACCATCCTGACAGGGCATCCTCGTCAATACGGGCCTGCCGCTCCGGAACGCGACGCATTCTGTCAAAGCAGCATGGAGAATGCAAGGCCAGCGCGAATCTTTTCTAGCGACACCGGCCGCGGCACGCTCGGCGCCCCCGACATCCGACCGGCACGCTCGGCTGCCGTCAAGGGAAAGCAGGCCTCGAGACCACCATAAACCATGTCGGGCCATACGGCATGCGGCGCCTGAATGCCGCGGGATACCACCCGCGCATCCCCTCCGGTCACCAGCAGCGGCAGAGCGACGCCCTGCTGATCGCACACTTCACTGTAGATGCGATTCACCGCACTGACCGCCGCCATGTAGATGCCATGATTGACGGCCTCGACGGTACGCACACCCGGTTCCAGAAGCTCGTCGGCCTCACTGTCCGGATCGATGGCCACATTGCGAGTACCGAGCTGGAGACTCTCCTTCATCAAGCGCAGTCCCGGCAGGATGTAACCGCCTAGGTGTCGACCGCCAGGCAGCACGAAGTCCATGGTGATGGCACTGCCACAATCCACCGAGCAGCACCCTCCCGCCAGCTGATAGCCTGCCAGCACCCCCATCCAGCGATCGACACCCAGCCGCGCAGGTTCCTCATAGCCATTGGTCACTCCCAGGGCCTCCGGCGTGGAACGGGCGACATGAACCCCTCCCACCCGGTGCCGCAACAGGCTCACCGTGCGGGCGAGCACCGCCTGACGAGCCACGCTGGAAATGCGTACCGATTCGACGACGTCCAGGTCCGGAATATCCGCCCCCGGACGCCACTCCTCACGGGTCCAGACCGCCCCTCGGGAACGTATCTCACTGCTGTCGGCATCCTTGAGTCGCCATTTCGACAGCGTGTTCCCGATATCCAGATCGAGAATCATACACGGCCCCGCACGCTGATCTCGCCACCGGCCAGCTTCCAACGCCGCGACGCATCCTTGACCCACAGATTCCCAGACTCATCGACCTGCTCGGCGACGGCCACTTCGCGGCGCTCACCCTGGATGACATCCACTTCCTGACCGGCAAAGGCATGACGCGCGTTCCACTCTGCCTGCCAGCTCGCAAACCCTGAATGCTCGAAGCCAGCCAGCAGCGGCATCAGACGGGCCAGCAACTCGATGGCCAGCTGATTGCGGGCAAGATCCGGGGCCTGATCCCGCACCGCCGACACCGGCTGCTCTATCCCCTCTCTGAACGCGGCGGACAAATCGACATTGATGCCGATCCCCACCACGACCTCGCAAGGCCCCGCCGCATCCCCGCTCATTTCCACCAGAATGCCGGCCAGCTTACCGAGCCCGCCCGTCTCGGTTTCCAGCAATACGTCATTGGGCCACTTGAGTAGCGGCTTCACGCCATGCGACTCCAGCACCTGGGACAGAACGACGCCCACGGCCAGGCTCAGCCCCTCCAGGGCCGCGATGCCGGACTCAAAACGCCATCCCACCGACAACATCAGGGTACGCCCCCACGGCGTCACCCAGGGCCGTCCACGGCGCCCCTTGCCGGCGCTCTGCTGTTCGACCAGGCAGACCTCGCCATGGCCAGCCCCCTGCCCGAAACGCTCCCGAAGAAACTGATTGCTCGAGGGCAGAACTTCCTCGACGAACAACCGCGTGACACAGCGCCGGGCCTCCCGCGGCAGGCCCGCAACGATGACACTGCCATCGAGCAGCTCCAGTGGTTCGGCAAGACGATACCCCTGCCCCTTCACCGCCTCCATGGGGATGCCCAGCGACTCGAGTTTACGCAACTGCTTCCAGACTGCCGCACGTGAAACACCCAGCCGCTCTCCAAGCTGTTCGCCGGAATGAAACTCGCCATCGCTCAGCAAGCGGATCAGGTCTCCGATGGTCATGCACAGGCCCCAACCAAGGAAAACCCATATTCTATCGGAACAAGCCAAGCGCCGGAAATTCGCCTTATCGCTACCCGAGTCATGGCGCCTTTCTCCAGACATGAAAAAACCCCGACTTCGCATGAAGCCGGGGTTTTCTCGGGATAGATGCCTGACGCCTCCACGGCCACGCCGTGGCCTGGAGCCTGGGCTCGGGACGCCGCATCGCGGCTTTCCACCTCGCCCGTTCGCGCCTGACAAGGCAATACCTTGTCCGAGCGGCGCTCACCCTACTCTCGCATGCGATGACAGCCCATCGTACTGACATAAAAAAATCCCCCGGGGATACCGGGGGATTTTTCAGATAAGTGCCTGACGATGACCTACTCTCGCATGGGAACTCCCACACTACCATCGGCGCTGAGCGGTTTCACTGCTGAGTTCGGCATGGGTTCAGGTGGTGCCCGCTCGCTATGGTCGTCAGGCGAAAAACATCAATGCAACCCTGCTGACGATACGTCTCTCGCGTACCCGGCGTCGTCTGTCATCCAGACTCCTTGGGTGTTATATGGTCAAGCCTCACGGGCCATTAGTACCGGTCAGCTCAACGCCTTGCAGCGCTTCCACATCCGGCCTATCAACCAGCTCGTCTTGCTGGACCCTTCAGGAGGCTCGAGGCCTCGGGGAGATCTCATCTTGAAGGGGGCTTCCCGCTTAGATGCTTTCAGCGGTTATCCCGTCCGACCTTAGCTACCCGGCAATGCCACGGGCGTGACAACCGGTACACCAGAGGGTCGTCCACTCCGGTCCTCTCGTACTAGGAGCAGCACTTCTCAAATCTCCAACGCCCACGGCAGATAGGGACCGAACTGTCTCACGACGTTCTAAACCCAGCTCGCGTACCACTTTAAATGGCGAACAGCCATACCCTTGGGACCGACTTCAGCCCCAGGATGTGATGAGCCGACATCGAGGTGCCAAACACCGCCGTCGATGTGAACTCTTGGGCGGTATCAGCCTGTTATCCCCGGAGTACCTTTTATCCGTTGAGCGATGGCCCTTCCATACAGAACCACCGGATCACTAGAACCTACTTTCGTATCTGCTCGACGTGTCTGTCTCGCAGTTAAGCACCCTTATGCTCTTGCACTCATTGCACGATTTCCGACCGTGCTGAGGGTACCTTCGTGCTCCTCCGTTACGCTTTGGGAGGAGACCGCCCCAGTCAAACTACCCACCACACACGGTCCTCGATCCGGATAACGGACCAGAGTTAGAACGCCAATGATGCCAGGCTGGTATTTCAAGGTCGGCTCCACGATAGCTAGCGCTACCGTTTCAAAGCCTCCCAGCTATCCTACACAAGCAACATCAGCGTCCAGTGTGAAGCTGTAGTAAAGGTTCACGGGGTCTTTCCGTCTAGCCGCGGGTACACCGCATCTTCACGGCGATTTCAATTTCACTGAGTCTCGGGTGGAGACAGCGTGGCCATCATTACGCCATTCGTGCAGGTCGGAACTTACCCGACAAGGAATTTCGCTACCTTAGGACCGTTATAGTTACGGCCGCCGTTTACCGGGGCTTCGATCAGGAGCTTCGCCGAAGCTAACACCATCAATTAACCTTCCGGCACCGGGCAGGCGTCATACCCTATACGTCCGCTTACGCGTTTGCAGAGTACTGTGTTTTTAATAAACAGTTGCAGCCACCTGGTATCTTCGACCGCCTCGTGCTCCGGTCGCAAGGACCTTCACACTAACGCGGCGTGCCTTCTCCCGAAGTTACGGCACCATTTTGCCTAGTTCCTTCACCCGAGTTCTCTCAAGCGCCTTGGGATTCTCACCCTGACCACCTGTGTCGGTTTGGGGTACGGTCCCACTGTATCTGAAGCTTAGAGGCTTTTCCTGGAAGCGTGGCATCAATGACTTCCAGACCGTAGTCTGTTCGTCTCGTCTCTCGGCCTTGGGGAACCGGATTTGCCTGATTCCCCAGCCTACTGACTTTCACCAGGACAACCAACGCCTGGCTCACCTAGCCTTCTTCGTCCCCCCATCGCAATACAGTGAGGTACGGGAATATTGACCCGTTTCCCATCGACTACGCCTTTCGGCCTCGCCTTAGGGGCCGACTCACTCTGCTCCGATTAGCGTCGAACAGAAACCCTTGGTCTTCCGGCGGGGGAGTTTTTCACTCCCCTTATCGTTACTCATGTCAGCATTCGCACTCGTGATACCTCCAGCAAGCCTTTCGACTCACCTTCATCGGCGTACACGACGCTCCTCTACCGCTCATCCAGAGGATGAACCCGTAGCTTCGGTACCTGGTTTGAGCCCCGTTACATCTTCCGCGCAGGCCGACTCGACTAGTGAGCTATTACGCTTTCTTTAAAGGATGGCTGCTTCTAAGCCAACCTCCTAGCTGTCTAAGCCTTCCCACATCGTTTCCCACTTAACCAGGATTTCGGGACCTTAGCTGACGGTCTGGGTTGTTTCCCTTTTCACAACGGACGTTAGCACCCGCTGTGTGTCTCCCACGCTCGCACTCACCGGTATTCGGAGTTTGCCTCGGGTTGGTAAGCCGGGATGGCCCCCTAGCCGAAACAGTGCTCTACCCCCGGCGGTGATACGTGAGGCGCTACCTAAATAGCTTTCGAGGAGAACCAGCTATCTCCGGGCTTGATTAGCCTTTCACTCCGATCCACAAGTCATCCAAATCTTTTTCAACAGATCCTGGTTCGGTCCTCCAGTTGATGTTACTCAACCTTCAACCTGCTCATGGATAGATCGCCCGGTTTCGGGTCTATTTCCAGCGACTGGTCGCCCAGTTAAGACTCGATTTCTCTACGCCTCCCCTAATCGGTTAAGCTCGCCACTGAAAATAAGTCGCTGACCCATTATACAAAAGGTACGCGGTCACGGGACTAGCCCGCTCCCACTGCTTGTACGCACACGGTTTCAGGATCTATTTCACTCCCCTCTCCGGGGTTCTTTTCGCCTTTCCCTCACGGTACTGGTTCACTATCGGTCAGCCAGGAGTATTTAGCCTTGGAGGATGGTCCCCCCGTCTTCAGTCAAGGTTTCACGTGCCCCGACCTACTCGATTTCACAGGATCAGATTTTCGGCTACGGGACTATCACCCTGTATCGTCGAGCTTCCCAGCTCGTTCGCCTAATCAGTCACCTGCTTAAGGGCTGGTCCCCGGTCGCTCGCCGCTACTGGGGGAATCTCGGTTGATTTCTGTTCCTCGGGGTACTGAGATGTTTCAGTTCCCCCGGTTCGCCTCGTTGACCTATGGATTCAGTCAACGATACCCATCTTACGATGGGTGGGTTTCCCCATTCGGAAATGCCCGGGTCGCAGGTTGTTTGCCACCTCGCCGAGCCTTATCGCAGGCTTCCACGTCCTTCATCGCCTCTGGCTGCCTAGGCATCCACCGTGTGCGCTTCATCGCTTGACCATATAACCCGAAGGAGTCTGGTCGCGATGACTCAACGACAATTGCCGGATACGCTTGAGACGTATCTCATATGTCCTTTCTTTCGAAAGGAACTGTCAGCAGGATTACATTGTTAAAGAGCGACTGTTCGAAGAACAGTCGGAAGTCAGCAGAAACCTTTTCTTCTACAAACTTGCGACTGGTCTTGTCACATCAACTGTTGGGGTGGTGGAGCCTACCGGGATCGAACCGGTGACCTCCTGCGTGCAAGGCAGGCGCTCTCCCAGCTGAGCTAAGGCCCCTCTGATGCCCGTCATACGTGACATGGAGAATTTTATTCAGGTCAAGGCATTTTGTGGCGTCGCCTAGCCTGCTAGGCAAGTCACAAAATAACGCAGAACTGGATAAAATTGGTGGGTCTGGGCAGACTTGAACTGCCGACCTCACCCTTATCAGGGGTGCGCTCTAACCAACTGAGCTACAGACCCGGCTTTCAACCACTGGGTCCGCGACCCAAACAGTCTTTGCTCTGGCCGATCAGGTAATTCATTGTGAGCACTTGCCGAGTGCCGGGGACGTCGTCGATTAAGGAGGTGATCCAGCCGCAGGTTCCCCTACGGCTACCTTGTTACGACTTCACCCCAGTCATGAACCACACCGTGGTGATCGCCCTCCGAAGTTAGGCTAACCACTTCTGGTGCAGTCCACTCCCATGGTGTGACGGGCGGTGTGTACAAGGCCCGGGAACGTATTCACCGTGCCATTCTGATGCACGATTACTAGCGATTCCGACTTCACGGAGTCGAGTTGCAGACTCCGATCCGGACTGAGACCGGCTTTATGAGATTAGCTCCACGTCGCCGCTTTGCAACCCATTGTACCGGCCATTGTAGCACGTGTGTAGCCCTACCCGTAAGGGCCATGATGACTTGACGTCGTCCCCACCTTCCTCCGGTTTGTCACCGGCAGTCTCCCTAGAGTTCCCGACCGAATCGCTGGCAAATAGGGACAAGGGTTGCGCTCGTTACGGGACTTAACCCAACATTTCACAACACGAGCTGACGACAGCCATGCAGCACCTGTCTGTGCGCTCCCGAAGGCACCAATCCATCTCTGGAAAGTTCGCACGATGTCAAGGGTAGGTAAGGTTCTTCGCGTTGCATCGAATTAAACCACATGCTCCACCGCTTGTGCGGGCCCCCGTCAATTCATTTGAGTTTTAACCTTGCGGCCGTACTCCCCAGGCGGTCGACTTAGTGCGTTAACTGCGCCACAAAGGTCTCGAGGACCCCAACGGCTAGTCGACATCGTTTACGGCGTGGACTACCAGGGTATCTAATCCTGTTTGCTACCCACGCTTTCGTACCTCAGCGTCAGTGTCAGTCCAGAAGGCCGCCTTCGCCACTGGTATTCCTCCCGATCTCTACGCATTTCACCGCTACACCGGGAATTCTACCTTCCTCTCCTGCACTCTAGCCTAACAGTTCCGGATGCCGTTCCCAGGTTGAGCCCGGGGCTTTCACAACCGGCTTATCAAGCCGCCTACGCACGCTTTACGCCCAGTAATTCCGATTAACGCTCGCACCCTCCGTATTACCGCGGCTGCTGGCACGGAGTTAGCCGGTGCTTCTTCTGCGAGTGATGTCTCCCTTGCCGGGTATTAACCGACAAGCATTCTTCCTCGCTGAAAGTGCTTTACAACCCGAGGGCCTTCTTCACACACGCGGCATGGCTGGATCAGGGTTGCCCCCATTGTCCAATATTCCCCACTGCTGCCTCCCGTAGGAGTTCGGGCCGTGTCTCAGTCCCGATGTGGCTGATCATCCTCTCAGACCAGCTACGGATCGTCGCCTTGGTGAGCCGTTACCTCACCAACCAGCTAATCCGACATAAGCTCATCCGATAGCGCAAGGTCCGAAGAGCCCCTGCTTTCCCCCGTAGGGCGTATGCGGTATTAGCTTGAGTTTCCTCAAGTTATCCCCCACTACCGGGCAGATTCCTATGCATTACTCACCCGTCCGCCGCTCGACGCCTCCTAGCAAGCTAGGATCGTTTCCGCTCGACTTGCATGTGTTAGGCCTGCCGCCAGCGTTCAATCTGAGCCATGATCAAACTCTTCAGTTAAAAGTCTGATAGTTCCTTAGGCGGAACCAAACCTGGTTCAAGATTCAAACGTCTCGTTTGACGAGTCGCTTGTCTTGATTTTCGGTGACTGGTCACCGACATCCCGACAAGCGCCCACATGAATTACCTGATCGATTGTTAAAGAGCATCTCACGTTGCTGGCCCGTGGCGCAGCGCCTCGTGAGGAAGGCGTATTCTACCGATTCGGCGCCTGGCGTCAAGCTCGATCTTGCCGAGAGCGACACAAACCTCGTTGAGGCGACTCCGAACTGAACCCTCAGCGGGCTCGGTAGCGAGTGGCGAGCATTTTACCGAAATCGGCGTTCCTGTCAACCGGCGAATTTCGAAGCGATTCGAAAAACCCTAAGAAAAACAGGCGCTTCTGCCACCCTTCACCGCCTGCAACGTTGCCCGTCGCCGGCAGCGGATGCGTACTTTACGGATACAGCGCCGAGGACGCAAGCACTTTTTTGGCGACCCATTCAGGACATTCGTCAGGACGCAGCGCACCTTCCCCAGTGCAGCCGGCAGGCGTCCCGGCGAATCCAGAGAGCCTGCTCGCCAAACGACGCAAAAAAGTACGCTCAACTCTCGCTGCGACTCGAGCCCGCAACCAGCGAATCGATGCCAAGATCGGAGATGCTCCGCGCTCCGGTGAGCGTCATCGCGACTCGCATCTCCTTTTCGAACAGCTCGAGCAGATGGGCCACGCCTGCCTCCCCGGCAGTGGCGAGAGCATAGACGAAGGCCCGCCCCAGCAACACGGTATCGGCGCCCATGGCAATCATTCGCACGACATCCAGCCCACTACGCACACCGGAGTCGGCCAGGATGGCCAGGTCGTCCTTCACTGCGTCGGCGATGGCAGGCAGGGCCCGCGCGGTGGAGGGCACTCCATCGAGCTGACGGCCACCATGGTTGGAAACAACGATGCCATCCGCCCCGAAACGGACAGCATCACGGGCATCCTCGGGGTCGAGTATTCCCTTGATGATCATCGGCCCATCCCAGAACTCGCGAATCCACTCCAGGTCCTTCCAGGAGATGGAAGGATCGAAATTATCGCCGAGCCAGGCGATGTAATCCTCGAGCTCCGTCGGCTGACCGCGGTAATCCGATACATTACCAAGGTCATGCGGGCGGCCATGAACGCCCACGTCCCAGGCCCAGGACGGATGGGTCACGGCCTGAAGCATGCGCCGAATCGCTGCATGCCGGCCGCTCATCCCGGAATGGGCATCACGATAGCGTGCGCCCGGTACGGGCATGTCGACCGTGAAGACGAGCGTCTTTATACCAGCCTCCCTGGCTCGCTCCAGGACGTGCCGCATGAAACCTCTGTCCTTCAGCACATAGAGCTGAAACCAGAGAGGACGATCCACTGCAGAGGCCACCTCGTCGATGGGGCATACCGATACCGTGGACAAGGTGAATGGTATGCCCTTGCTGGCGGCGGCCCTGGCTGCCTGCACCTCACCTCGCCTGGCATACATTCCTGTCAGCCCCACGGGAGCCAGGGCAACGGGCATCGCCAGAGATTCGCCAAACAGCTCGGTTTCCAGCGACAGCGTGGACATATCCCTCAGCACACGCTGACGCAAGGCAATGTCGGCGAGATCCTCGACGTTGCGCCGCAGCGTATGCTCAGCATAGGCGCCCCCGTCGGCATAATGGAAGAGAAAGGGCGGAATACGACGCTTGGCGGCTTGGCGATAGTCCGTGGCAGCTGAAATGATCATGGCGGGCTCTGGGCAATGAATGGGCCAACGACGGCCTGAGGGACATCATGGCGATGACCGACCCCACGGTTACGCTGGCGACAAGATGGACAATTGGTAAAACCAATTTCAATCATTTTACCACTGCACGTTATGGCGCGGCGGCATAACTGTCAACTTCCCTCCCTTTGCTCTGCCCTCCCCCGCTCGGACTGCCTTGCGAGAGCAACTTTCCACCAGAAAGCCCCTAGGCTGCTATTGGTAATACCAATTTCACGGCGCTATCATGCTGCCCTGATGCTCGACTCCGCAGCGAAGGTCCCCGAGATGTCCTATCAACCCGTCCGCCAGCCCCGCCTCGCCGACGTCATCACCGAGCGACTCGAAGGCCTCATCCTCGAAGGTAGCCTGAAACCCGGCCAGCGACTGCCTCCGGAACGCGAACTCGCCGAACGCTTCGGCGTGTCACGCCCTTCCGTGCGCGAGGCGATCCAGAAACTCGCCGCTCGCGGGCTACTGGCCAGCCGCCAGGGCGGCGGCACCTTCATTACCGAAGCCCTCCATAATGGCTACGGCGATCCGCTGCTCGACATGCTGTCCCGTCACAGTGAATTCCATCTGGACCTGCTGGAGTTCCGCGATGCCATGGAGAGCCTCTCAGCGTACTACGCCGCCCTGCGCTCCACGCCCACGGACAGGGCAATGCTGCTCGAGCGCTTCGAGGAACTCGAGGCCTGCTTCGCCAAGCGCGACCCGGCTAGCGAGGCCAAGGCAGATGCCGCCTTCCACCTGGCCATCGCCGAGGCCGCCCATAACGTCATGCTGTTGCACACCATCCGAGGCATCTTCCACCAGCTCGAGCGCAGCATCGTCGACAACCTGGGCCATCTGCTCGACAAGCCCGATGCCCGGCAGCAATTGATGGCGCAGCACCGCGCCTTGCTGGATGCCATCCTCGAGGGGCGCGCCGAGGACGCCCGCACCCGTTCCCACGAGCACCTGGTATACGTGGAGGAAGGCTTGCTGGAAGTGGCCCGCGCCGAGACTCGAGCCCAGCGCTCACTGCGCCGGGCTCAGGCCATGCCGACGGCGCCGTCCTGACCCATGGTTGGCAGCCATCGCCTGACACGTCGCCAGCGCGCCTTGCGCGGCCTGTTCGCGGGCCTGGGGCTGGCAGGCCTCGCCCTGTGCATGTGGCAGACCGCCCAGGTCGCCCGGGAGCAGGCTCTGCAGGACCTGCGTCACGACGCTGAAAACGAGCTGCGGCTCTCGGCCGCCGGCCTGGTCGGCCACCTGTCGCGCCATGACTACCTGCCGGAGCTGCTGGCCTCGCGGGAAATGGTCAAGCGCTTTTTGTCCTCGCCGGACAGCCAGAACGCCATGCCGCTCAACCTGTTGTTGGACCGCTTCCGCGCTACCGCCGGGGTATCCGACATCTACCTTCTCGACCATCAGGCCAACACCCTGGCCGCCAGCAACTGGCACCGCCCCAACACCTTCATCGGCGAGAACTACCACTATCGGCGCTACTACCAGGAAGCCATCCAGGGGCGCCGTGGCCACTTCTATGGCCTGGGCGTCCAATCGATGACACGGGGCTACTACTTCTCGGCACCGGTCTGGCTGGACGAAACCGCGCCGAATGCCACCCCGGACGGCGTCATGGTACTCAAGGTCACACTCGATGCCGTGGAGCAGAGCTGGGCCGAACAGGATGCCGAGCTGCTGGTCACCGACCGCGACGGTATCGTCTTCATGGCCAGCCAGCCGGAACTGCGCCTGACCGCCATGACTCCGCTCAGCGACGACGAGCGCGAGGCACTGCACGACTCGCGGCGTTATGCCGACGAACCGCTCCCGCACGCCGGCATTCAAGAGCTCGAGCGGCGCGACTCACGCACCCGCCTGGTCGACTTTTCCTCCGGCCCACTCCAGGGCCAGCGCTATCTCAGCCTGACCCGCGCCATGCCTGACTTCGAGTGGGACATGCAGATCCTCAAGCCACTGACGCCGGTGGTGAATGCCCAGTGGATATCGGCCCTGCTGGCCGGAGGCTTCTATGGCCTGGTCGCGCTGGGCGGCGGCATCGGCTGGCAGCGCCTGCGGCTGCGCCGGGAGCGCGAACGCTTCGCCGAACGCGAACGCCGCACCCTGGCCCGGGTCCGCGACGAGCTCGAACGCAACGTGGCCAAGCGTACCCACGATCTGGTGACCACCAATCAGCGCCTATCCGACGAGATCGAGGAACGCCGCCGCGCCGAGGACAGCCTGCGCGAGACCCGCGACGAACTGGTACAGGCCGCCAAGCTCGCCGTGCTCGGCCAACTGGCCGCCGGCATCAACCATGAGCTCAACCAACCCCTGTCGGCGATACGCGCCTATGCCGAGAACGCCCGCGCCTTCATCGAGCGCGGACGTGCCGAGACCGCCGACGCCAATCTCGAGCAGATCATCGAACTCACCGAGCGCATGTCCGAGATCAGCGCCCAGCTACGGCAGTTCTCGCGCAAGAGCGGCGACACCCTCACCGCCGTCTCGGTGCCTTCCTGCTTCGACTATGCATTGCGGCTGTTCCAGGCGCGCCTCAACGAACTCGGCGTCACGGTGGAACGCCACTGGCAAGCAGAAGACATCTGGGTACGCGCCGATCCGGTGCGCCTCGAACAGGTCCTGGTCAACCTGATCGGCAATGCCCTCCAGGCCATGGCGGATACCGCCACCCCGCACCTGGTGCTGACCATCGACTCGACACCGGAACAGGTGCAGATTCGTGTGGCCGACAGCGGCCCCGGCATTGCCGAACCGCAGTTATCACGCGTCTTCGAACCCTTCTTCACCACCAAGTCCGCTGGCAGCGGCCTGGGGCTGGGCCTCTCCATCTCGGGTCGCATCATCGACGACCTGGGCGGCCGGATCGAGGCCGACAATGCCCCTGGCGGCGGCGCCATGTTCACCATTACCCTGCCACGCGCCCCCGGGCCGGAGGCCCGCCGAGCGACCGAGGAGCCATCGACTCATGCATGACAACGCGGATGTCCCGGTGATGATCATCGACGACGAGGCCCACCTGCGCATCACCGCGGGCCAGACGCTGGAACTTGCCGGCTACACGCCCCGTCCGTTCGAAAGTGCCGAGGCCGCCCTGGCAGAACTCGAGACCGATTTTGCCGGTGTCGTGGTCAGTGACATCCGCATGCCGGGCATGGACGGCATGGCCCTGCTGCGCGAGGTCCGCCGACGCGATCCGGACCTGCCGGTGATCCTGATCACCGGTCACGGCGACATTTCCACCGCCGTGGAAGCCATGCGCGAGGGCGCCTGGGACTTTCTGGAAAAGCCCTTCGCCGGCGAGCGCCTGGTCGAAATGGTACGGCGCGGCAGCGAAAAACGTCGTCTCAGCCTGGAAAACCGCGCCCTCAAGGCCGAACTGGAAGCGCAACAGTCGGCCCCCGGGCCCCGGCTCGTCGGCCGCACCCCGGTGATCCAGCGTCTGGCCGCCATGGTCCAGCGCATCAGCCGCGTCGAGGCCGACGTGCTGCTGTTCGGCGAGACCGGCACCGGCAAGGACCTGGTGGCCCGGGCGATCCACGAACGCAGCCCACGCGGCGGCCGCCCCTTCGTTGCCATCAACTGCGGAGCGGTGCCGGAGAGCACCATCGAGTCGGAGCTGTTCGGTCACGAGAAAGGCGCCTTTACCGGTGCTCTCGAGCGGCGCATCGGCAAGTTCGAACACGCCGGCGGCGGCACCGTCTTCCTCGACGAAATCGAGTCGATGCCGCTGGCCCTTCAGGTCAAGCTGCTGCGCGTCCTGCAGGAACGCACCATCGAACGCCTCGGCTCCAACCAGCCCGTGCCGCTGGACATCCGGGTCATCGCGGCCACCAAGATCGATCTCAAGGCCGCTGCCGAGGCCGGCGAATTCCGCGAGGACCTCTACTACCGGCTCAATGTGGTGACCCTGCCGATCCCGCCGCTACGCGAACGCCGCGAGGACATCCCGCTACTGTTCCAGCACTTCGCCGCCGTGGCCGCCAGCCGCAGCAGCATGGAGGCCCCGCCCCTCGACGCAGCGGGCATCTCGGCACTGCTCGCCCATGACTGGCCCGGCAACGCCCGGGAGCTGCGCAACCTCGCCGAGCGTTATGTGCTGCTCGGCGTGACGTGCGATTATCGTCTCGACATGCTGATGGAAGGCGTGGACAACAACGGTGCCGAGCTATCCCTGCCCGAACAGGTCGAACTCTTCGAGAAACAGCTGATCAGCCAGGCCCTGGCCCGTCATCACGGCCATGTCACCGACGTCTGCGAACACCTGGGACTGCCCCGCAAGACGCTCTACGACAAGCTGAAACGGCACAACCTGAAGGCCGAGCACTATCGCCACAGCGCCGATCCCTGAACCCACAGCTCGCCCAGTGCCGACCACGGCGGCAACCAGGGGATCGTGCCGCAAGCCAGCAGCAGCATCAGGACGGAATTGACCGGTTCGCGATAGTCGAACAGCTTGAAGGCACTGCCGAAGGAACGCTTGATGCGCGTCCCGGCCAGATCGACGCTGTACAGCTCATCGAGCAGCAGATGGATCAGGCATCCCAGCACCAGCGCCAGCCCCTCGACCCAGGCCAGCCAGGCCGGCTGCTCGAGCAACCGATAGCTCGCCGCGCTGGTCGCCAGCCCGCAAAGACCGGCCGCCAGCAACGAATGCCAGATGCCCCGGTGGACGGAAAAGCGCTTGAAGATCGGCGCCAGCACATAACGCACACCGATGTAGAGCCCACCGCAGGTCATCAACAGGGCGCCCGGCGCCAGCCAGGGACGCAACAGCAAGGCACCGGCGGCCACGGCCAGCACGGCGGCCACGCCGAAGATCAGGCGCACCGAATGAGAGTGATCGGAGTCGATATCCGGCAGGATGCCGCCGAAGGCGGTCAGCACCATCACCGGCAGCGTCTGCAGCGACGACCAAAGGTCCGCCTGCCAGCCGGCCAGGGCCAGCAGGCCGCCACCGCCCGCGGCAACACTGAGATGGGTTCGAAAATCGGCCATGCCGGGGCGCCTCGATAACTGGATAAACATCCATTATCGCCCAGAACCCTCATGCAGAACAATCGGTTAACGCGCCCCGGGAGCGATCGCCGCGCACGGCGTCGCCCTAGGGTCAGCCGGCGGCTTCCAGGTACTCATCCTTGAGCTTGACGTAGTTGCCGGCGGTATATGGGAAGAAGGCGCGTTCCTTCTCCTTGAGCGGCCGCAACGCCTTGGCGGGATTGCCGGCATAGACGTGGCCGCCGGCCAGGTGCTTGCCCGGCGGCACCACGGCGCCGGCGGCGATGATCACCTCATCCTCGACCACGGCACCATCCATGACGATGGCCCCCATGCCCACCAGGATGCGATCGCCCAGGGTGCAGCCATGCAGGATCGCCTTGTGGCCGATGGTCACCTCATTGCCGATGGTCAGCGGAAAGCCATCGGGATTGAAGTCGCTGGCGTGGGTGATATGCAGCACGCTGCCGTCCTGCACGCTGGTCCGCGCCCCGATGCGGATACGGTGCATGTCGCCACGGATCACCGCCATGGGCCACACCGAGCAGTCATCGCCCAGTTCCACATCGCCCAGCACCATGCACTGGGGATCGATGTAGACCCGCTCTCCCAGTTGCGGCGTGATGCCACGCCAGGCTCGCAGGGTCGTCGTCTCGCTCATCGGGTACCTCCCGTCGTCAGATCAAGCCGGACACCAATACTACCAGCGTCAGCGGAATCGACACCCAGCGCACGAGATTCCGCCAGACGCTGAACCCGAGCGGGCCGGCATCCAGGGCACGCGAAGCGACAGGCGCGGGCAGCACCCAGGCGGCGAAAATCGCGATCAGCAAGCCGCCCATCGGCAGGAAGATCTCCGGCGGAATGGTGCTGACCAGGGCGAAGGCATTCATGCCGAACAGGATCTGCACATCGGCCATGGTCGAAAAGGAGAGCACCGACAGCAGGCCCAGCGACCAGACCGTCAGGCCGACCACCGCCGCCGCCTTGCCCCGGCCGAGGCCCCAGCCTTGCAGGGTCGCGACCATGGGCTCGGCGAGATTGATCGACGAGGTCCAGGTCGCCAGCAGCAGCAGCAGGAAAAACAGCGACAGCCAGAAGGCGCCGAAAGGCAGTTCGGCGAAGGCCACCGGCAGGGTGACGAACATCAGTCCCGGTCCTTCGCCGGGATCCATGCCCTGGGAGAACACCACCGAAAAGATGGCGATACCGGCCAGCAGCGCCACCGTCACATCCAGCACCGCCACCGATGCCGCCGCTCGGGAAAGGCTCTGATGATCCGGCATGTAGGCGCCGTAGGCCATCAGCGCACAGGCACCCACCGCCAGGGTGAAGAAGGCGTGGCCCATGGCGTGCACCATCACCATCGGCGTCACCGCCGACAGGTCCGGCTTGAACAACCAGGACACCGCCTCCCCGAAACCACTGGTGGTCGCCGCATGGCCCGCCAGCACCAGCAGCAGCAGATACAGCAACGGCATCAGGAAGTTGTTGAGCCGCTCCAGCCCCTTGGTCACCCCCGCGGCGACCACCAGCATGGTCATCACCAGAAACAGGGTGTGGTTGAAGGCCATGAGTGCCGGGTCGGCGAGGAAGGCATCGAAACCGGCGCCGATTTCGGCGGCACTGCGTCCGACGAACTCGCCATTGACCGCCTCGACGAGAAACTCGATGGACCAGCCCGAGACCACCGAGTAGAACGACAGGATGCAGAACACCGTGAAGGCGCCGAACAGCCCCACCCAGCGCCAATGACCGCTGGCCCCCGCCTCGGAGGCCAGATGGCCGAGCGACTGCATCGGGCTGCGGCGCCCGGCCCGGCCGATCAGGATTTCGGCCATCATGACCGGAACCCCCAGCAGGATCACGAAGGCCACGTAGAGCAACAGGAAGACGGCCCCGCCGTTCTCGCCGGTAATGTAGGGAAACCGCCAGATGTTCCCCAGCCCGACGGCGGCCCCGGTCACCGCCAATATGAAAGCGCGGCGGCTACTCCAGCGCTCCAGGGTCTCGTTCATTGCCAATCTCCGGCCAGGGTGGAAAAGTCGCCAAGACTCAGCGCTGTCCGAAAAGCCGGCGAGCGAAGGTGAGAACAAGGCGAAAAGCTACAAGAACGCGGAGTTTACCAAGAGTAACGGCGCATTTTGAGTGGATTTTCAACGCCGAAGACCGAGCGCAGACGTTTCAGGACAATGCCTGACACATTGAAACCCGACACGGCCGCCCGCATCTAACAGGGCATTCCCATCATCAACCGAGGTGCGCATGTCCACGAACCCACTGCTCGACGCCCACTCGCTTCCCCCCTTCGCCGAGATCAAGCCCGAGCACGTGGTGCCGGCCATCGAGACCCTGCTGGCGGAGAACCGCGAGGCCATCGAGGCACTGGTCGCCCGGGCCGAGCGCGAAGCGCCCACCTGGGACACCCTGGCCGCGCCCCTGGAAGCCCTCAATGATCGCCTTTCCCGCGCCTGGTCGCCGGTGTCGCACCTCAACGGCACCATGAACAACCCGGCCCTGCGCGAGGCTTACGAGCAGAGCCTGGGCATGCTCTCCGACTACACCACCTGGCTTGGCCAGCACGAGGGCCTGTTCCGTGCCTGGCAAGCGCTCAAGGATGGACCGGCCTGGGCAGAGCTCGACGAGGGGCAATGCCGCACCGTGGACAATGCCCTGCGTGACTTCCGTCTGGCCGGTGTCGACCTGCCGGCCGACAAGAAGCAGCGCTACGGCGAGATCCAGGCTCGCCTGTCGAGCCTGGCCAACACCTTCTCCAACCAACTGCTCGACGCCACCCAGGCCTGGCATCTGGTGCTGAATGACGACAGCCGCCTGGCCGGCCTGCCGGAAAGCGCCCTGGCGACCCTGGCGGCCAACGCCGAGGCCAAGGGGCAGCAGGGCTATCGCATCACCCTGGATTTCCCCAGCTTCTTCCCGGTGATGACGCATGCCGACGACCGCGAGCTGCGCCGCGAGGTGTACACCGCCTTCGTCACCCGCGCTTCCGAGAAGGGGCCGAATGCCGGCGAATTCGACAACGCCCCCGTCATGGAGGAAATCCTCGCCTTGCGCCGCGAACTGGCCGAGCTGCTGGGTTTCGCGACCTATGCCGACTATTCGCTGGCCACCAAGATGGCCGATTCCCCGCAGGGTGTGATCGATTTCCTGAACGATCTCGCCGAGCGCGCCGTGCCCCAGGCACGGGAAGAATACGCCGAGCTGGCGGACTTCGCCCGCGAACAACTGGGCCTGCCCGAGCTGGCACCCTGGGACGTGGGTTATGTCAGCGAGAAACTGCGCGAGTCACGTTACGCCATCTCCGACGAGCAACTGCGCCCCTACTTCCCCGCGCCCCAGGTGGTCAACGGACTGTTCAAGGTCGTCGAAAAGCTTTACGGCGTGACCTTCGAGGAGGACACCGAAGCACCGCGCTACCACCCCGACGTGCGTTTCTTCCACATCATGGAAAAAGGCACGCCGATCGCGGGCTTCTATCTGGATCTCTATGCCCGTGAAGGCAAGCGGGGCGGGGCCTGGATGGACGAGTGCCGCATCCGCCGGGAAGAGGATGGCACACTGCAACTGCCGGTGGCCTACCTGACCTGCAACTTCACCCGCCCCGTGGGCGATGCGCCGGCCCTGCTGACCCATGACGAGGTCACCACCCTGTTCCATGAATTCGGCCATGGCCTGCATCACATGCTGACCCGCCAGACCATCGCCGATATCTCCGGCATCAACGGCGTGGCCTGGGATGCCGTCGAGCTGCCCAGCCAGTTCATGGAGAACTACTGCTGGGAGCGCGAAGGCCTGGACCTGATCGCCGGCCACGTGGAGACCGGGGAGCCGCTGCCCGACGAGCTGTTCGACAAGCTGCTGGCGGCCAAGAACTTCCAGTCCGCCATGGGCATGGTGCGCCAGCTGGAATTCTCCCTGTTCGACTTCCGCCTGCACCTCGAGGCCAGCGCGCCCAGCGCCGCCGACATCCAGGCACTGCTCGACGAGGTTCGCAACAGCGTCTCGGTGGTGCCGCGCGTCGACTTCAACCGCTTCCAGAATGGCTTCGGCCACATCTTCGCCGGCGGTTACGCGGCGGGCTACTACAGTTACAAGTGGGCCGAAGTGCTGTCCGCCGACGCCTGGAGCGCCTTCGAGGAAGCCGGCATCTTCGACCCGGAGACCGGGCGGCGTTTCCGCACCGAGATTCTCGAGCGTGGTGGCTCGCGGGACGCCGCCGAGCTGTTCCGCGCCTTCCGGGGCCGCGAGCCGAGCGTCGAACCTCTGTTGCGCCACAGCGGCATCCGCGCCGCCTGAGTTTCGCTCCACCGTATCATCGCGCCGGGACGTCCCGGCGCCGCGTCACCAGGAGGCCTCATGGCCACTCAGAAACGCTTCATCGCCGGCGCCATCTGCCCCCGCTGCGCCGAGATGGACCGCATCCGCAGCTGGGAGCAGAACGGCATACGCTATCGCGAGTGCGTCAGCTGCGACTTCTTCGAACAACTGCCCATCGAGGAGGAAACCCCTCCCGAGCTCGAGACCCGGATCAGCCAGTCCCGTGAGGAGCCGACATCGCAGTCCGATGACCTGCAGACCGTGCGGATCCTCGATCCCGGTCAACGGCACTAGCGATGCTCGCTGCTTGCTTATAGCTCCCTGATCCAGATGTTGCGAAAGCTGACGGCGGCGTCGTGATCCTGCAGATAGAGCGGAGCACAGCCGTGCGCCTCGTCGTATGAGGGCGCCCCGATCCATTCGGTGGTGCCCTGGATCTCCACGTGGTTCTGGACCAGCACGCCGTTGTGCAACACCGTCACGTAGGCGGGAGACTCGAGTTCTCCCGCATCATCGAAACGTGGCGCAGTATAGATGACGTCGTAACTCTGCCATTCACCGGGAGGACGCGAAGCATTCACCAGGGGGATGTGCTGCTTGTAGATCGACGCCGCCTGGCCGTTCGGGTATGTCTCGTTCTCGTACGAATCGAGCACTTGTATCTCGTAGCGTTCCTGCAGGAAGACGCCGCTATTGCCTCTGTCCTGGCCGTCCATGCCGGCGATGTCCTCGGGAGTTCGCCACTCGAGATGCAACTGCACGTCGCAGAAGTCCTCCCGGGTACGAATTCCCCCTGATCCCGGCTTCACCGTCATGGCACGGTTCTCGACCCGCCACTGCGCCGCCCCGCCATCCTCGGCTTCCCAGGCATCGAGATTCGTACCATCGAACAGCACGGTCGCATCCGAGGGCACTCCGCCCGCTGGCGCCTGCACCGGCTCGGGTACCGGCTCCCAGACTTCCGTCTTCTCGGCTTGCTGCCAGGGCTCGAGTTCCTGGCCACCGTCGTCAGCCGCGACACAGGCTGCGGAAACCAAGCTGCCGCAGGCGATCAGCATCAAGCCGCGCGGCGCAAAGGGGCGTAGATATTCCATCATGCTATCGTTCCTCCTGAAAGTTGAAGCCATTGCCTTGAAGCATGACGATCAGGTCGTTGCCCAGGCGGGCTGCCCCGGCTCGTAAGGCGCGCAACCGTCATAACGCCCCGGAACGGCGACAAAGCGCAGCACTTCCTTGGCCCCGACTTCCGACGTGAAAAAGCCGAACAGGGTCAATTGCTTGATCATGGTGAAATAGTGAGGAGTGTCATCGGCGGCTACCTGGGCCTTGGCTTCCTCGTCGAGCCGGCTGACCAGTGTCTCGCGCTGGCTGCCATCCAGGCTCAGGAAATCTCGGTCATACTCCGCACGACTGAGGGCATCGAGCTTCGCCAGGCCATCATGGAAGATCTCCTGTTCCTGCGGGGTATAGCAGTCGGTGACGAATACGGTCATGAATTCGCCGACCCTGGCGTCCTTGGCGCCTGGCGTATCGGTCCGTGGCAGGATGGTTTCCGCGATCTCGTCCAGAAGCCGGGTATCCCGGGCCTCGAACCTCCCCTTCCCTTTGGCGTCGGCACTATAGGCGAACAGGGCATTGCCACCGATCATGGCCGTTCCGGTCACGACGGTGATCATCTTCAGCAGTTCACGGCGGTTCATCACAGGTTCCCCTTCTTCAACTCACTGACCGCGTGGTCGACCGCACGGGCGGTCAGGGCCATGTAGGTCAAGGATGGATTGACGCAGGATGCCGAGGTCATGCAGGCGCCGTCCGTCACGAAGACGTTCGGAGCATCCCATACCTGGTTGTGGCGGTTGAGAACCGATGTTGCCGGGTCGCGCCCCATGCGCGCCGTGCCCATTTCATGAATGCCCATGCCCGGTGCGTAATCGTCTTCCTCTCCCTGGACATTCTTCACGCCGGCGGCTTCCAGCAGGTCAACCGCGTCCTGGACCATGTCCTTGCGCATGTCCCGCTCGTTCTGCTTGATCTCCACATTCATGGCGAGGACCGGCAAGCCCCATTTATCGGTAATGCTGCGATCGAGAGAAATGCGGTTCTCGTGGTAGGGCAACATTTCGCCGAAACCGGTCATGCCGATCGTCCAGCCACCGGGTTGGCTGAGTGTCTGCTTCAGGTCCGCCCCGATGTTGAGTTCCGCGATCTCTCGATCCCAGCGCTGCCGACTGGCCGAGCCCTGGTAGCCGAAGCCACGCAGATACTGGCGACTATCCTCCCCGACATTGCGGAAACGCGGGATATAGAAGCCCGCCGGCCGGCGTCCGAAGTAGTACTTGTCCTCGTAACCTTCCACATCGCCGCTGGCACCGCAGCGGAAGTGGTGATCCATCACGTTGTGCCCCAACTCACCGCTGCTGCTGCCCAAGCCGTCTGGCCAGACATCCGTGGCGGAATTCATCAGGATCCAGGTGGAATTGAACGTGGAGGCGTTGAGGAAGATCACGTCGGCAGTGTATTCGTAGGTCTGATTGTTCTCGGCATCGATGACCTCCACGCCCCGCGCACGCTTCTTGTCCTTGTCGTAAAGCACCTGGGTAACGATGGAGAAGGGACGCAATGTCAGATTGCCGGTATTCATGGCGACCGGCAGCGTGGATGACTGCGTGCTGAAATACGCACCATAGGGGCATCCTAGCCAGCACTTGTTGCGGTATTGGCAGTTCACCCGGTTCTGTTCGGGTTTTGGCTGCGTGATATTGGCGACCCGACTGTGAATGAGGTGTCGAGTGCCGCCGAAGGCCTTCTCGATACGCTTGGCGACGTCTTCTTCGACGCAATTGAGCTCGATGGGAGGAAGAAACTGTCCATCGGGCAGGACATCCAGCCCCTGGCGGCTGCCCGCTATGCCGGCAAAGCGCTCGACATAGTCGTACCAGGGGGCCATATCCTCGTACCGAATGGGCCAGTCGATGGCGACACCTTCACGCAGATTGGCCTCGAAATCCATGGGAGACCAGCGGTAGCTCTGGCGCCCCCACAACAGCGACCGACCGCCCACATGATATCCACGAAACCAATCGAAGCGCTTTTCTTCGATATAGGGATTGTCCTGCTCATCGGCCCACATCCCCATGGTCGACTCGTTCAATGGGTAATCACGCTTGAGAACAGGAAATTTTTCTTTCATCTCCTGTGTCGGCTGATCCCTGTGGGGATAATCCCACGCTTCCTTGTCCGCATTCTTGTAGTCTTTTATATGTTCAATGTTGCGACCACGCTCGAGAAGTAGAACCTTCAACCCTTTCTCGGTCAGTTCTTTCGCGGCCCAGCCACCACTGATGCCCGAACCCACCACGATTGCGTCATAATGCCTTTCCGTCACGGCTATACTCCTTTATTCTTGAACTGGAGACTTGCATCAAACATCGCATGTCTTGATCGCGGACTCTAGCGACCGCTTTTTATCTTCCTTGCTTTCCCTGTCCGGCATGAACTCTTGTGCCACATACCCCTCAAACCCCGTTTCCTTGATGGCCCGCATGATCGCTGGATAGTAAAGCTCCTGGCTTTCATCGAGTTCATGCCGCCCCGGAACACCGGCAGTATGATAGTGACCGAAGTACTGATGGTTCTCACGGATGGTGCGAATGACGTCACCCTCACTGATCTGCATATGATAAATATCGTACAAGAGCTTGAAATTCGGAGAATCCAGCCGCTTGCACAACTCTATTCCCCAGGCTGAGTTATCACACAGGTAATCCGGGTGATCGATCTTGCTGTTCAAGAGCTCCATATGCAGCGTGACGCCCCGCTTTTCTGCTTTCTCCAGTATTTTCTTTAGCCCCTCCTCGGCATTGGCGAGCCCATCCTCCGGACTCATGCCTCTAGCATTACCACTGAAGCAGATAAGATTCTTGTAGCCAGCGTCACTTACCAGGTCGATATGCCGGCGGTAACTATCCACCAGGGCGGAGTGAAAACTCTTGTCACTCCAGCCATCTTCCAGGTTGGGCTCCGCCCCATTGCACATTGAGGAGTCGATACCATGACGCTTGAGAATGTGCCATTGATCCGGACCCACAAGATCAATGGCGGAAAAGCCTATCCGCCGGACAAGCTGGCAAAGCTCTTCCAGAGAGAGAAAATCGAATGTCCAACGCGCTACGGAGTGATGGATGTTGCCCTTCAACGCCGAGTCTTTCGGCATCTTGTCGGCAAGCGCCCCCGGGCCAAGGGAGCCCAGTGCCAACACGCCAAGAGTGCCGGTCGCGGTATTGCACAAGAAACGACGCCTGCTGAGAGGATGTCTCACCATGTGAGTTCTCTTATTGTCGGATCATGAGATGGATGACCGGCAATATGGATGATCGGCCGATCGGGCCAAGGGAGACGTCCTGTACTCCTTGGCCTTCAGGCAGGTCACATCACCGGTCCATGGTAAAGCGAAACCATCAATTCCTGGTCAAAGGTTATTCTTGAGGAAACGGTTTCCAACCGTTATGACGTCTTCAGGATCGAGCGGATGGTCGTGCTCAATGATGTACCACTTGGCACCCGCTTCTTCGACAGCCGGCAATATCGTCTCCCAATCCAAAACCCCATTACCCAGTGAGGTGAAGCCACCTTCTTCTGTTGCCTCGCCCTGAGGCGCATTATCCTTGGCATGCACAGCGAACAGGCGACCATCGAAACGAGTGACATACTCAGCAGGATCAAGACCAGCCCGCTCGACCCAGGCAAGATCGATCTCGCTCTTCAGGGCAGGGCCCGCGGCATCGAAGAGCAACTCCAGCGCTGTCTTGTCACCATACTCCTGCATTTCGAAATCATGATTGTGGTAGGCAAGCGCCATGTCTTCTTTATCGAGTTTTTCCGCCATGCTACCGAGTTCTTTCCCCAGCTCTTTCCAGCCGCTGGCGCTATCGGGGCGAGCGTCTTCTTCGAGGTAGGGAATGACGATGGTGTCGTTTCCAACGGCCTTGTTGAAATCGACGACCTCATTGCTATCGCTGCGCATTTCATCAAGGCCGACATGTGAGGCGATGATATCGAGATCGTACGCTTCCAGAAGCTCATTCATGCGTTCCGCGGATACACCATGATCTCCGACGGTTTCTATCGCCTTGATGCCAGCCCGGTTGACGGCGGCAAACTGCTCTTCCGTGGAACCATGATCTCTCATCGTATACATCTGTACGGCGATAGGCAGATCCTGGCTTTCTTCCGTTGCGATAGCTGGCGTGGTAACGACAGATCCCATCATGAGCATGGACGCCATGATGGAAATCCGCTTCATCACTGATGTGATCTTGAGACTTTCTCTTTCCATGTCCTGAAGCTCCCCTTCTTTGTTTCTTGTCATGAGAGATCATCGATCTCGACGACCAAAGGCCGACCATGATTTGCCTGGTCTTGGATGAAGACACACCTCATGTAACCGGTTACATACCTATAGGCAATTTCCAATCGATTCGCAAGATGAGTCTCGACTTCACCTGGCGGCATGGATGATGCTGTTTAGCTTCACTCTGCCAAAGTCCCTCAACCATGCCGGTTAAAAGCGACAGCACGACAAGAATAAACCGAATAAAACTTTGGTCGATAAAACCTTCGTCTATCAGTCATTGTTCGCTGGCCTGCATCGCCAAAACCTTGTGTGCGGAATTTCGCACAAGCAGCCGCCCGGGCTGTGTGAAATTCCGGCCCCAGCGCCCCTCGACCAATTCGACTTTGGTCGTGCTTCGAAAATATAACCAACTGAATAGAAAGCTTTGTCCCGCTTCTGGAGCGTTCCTTGCTATATGTTAGGGGCGTACACCCAAGTCGGTCTGGTATCGGATCGACGCTCTACAACCAGAATGCAAGGGAGACACGCCATGACCATCAAGACTTGCCTGATCACCGGCACCCTGACCGGCGCCATGCTGATCGCCGGCACCGCCCAGGCCGATCGCGCCGACTGGCCCGAAAACTTCACCGTAGGCACGGCAAGCCAAGGCGGCACCTACTTCGTCTACGGCTCTGGCTGGGCCAACCTGATCGCCGATAAGCTCGGCCTGTCCGGCGGCGGCGAAGTCACCGGCGGCCCCAACCAGAACCTCGCCCTGGTGCACAACGGCGATGTGGCCTTCGGCCTGACCACCATGGGACCGGCCGCCGATGCCGTGGCCGGCGAAAGCTCCCTGGCCCCCGGGGTGCCGATGGACAATGTCTGTGCGCTCTTCCCCATGTACGAGACGCCGTTCTCCATCACTACCCTGGCCGACAGCGGCATCGAGTCGATCTCCGACATTCCCGAGGGCGCCAGCATCGGCTTCGGCCCGGCGGCTTCCACCTCCGACACCTACTTCCCGGCCATGCTCGAGACCCTGGGCGTCGAGTTCGATCGGCGCAATGGCGGCTGGAACGACCTGGGCGGCCAACTGCAGGATGGCCTGATCGATGTCATCGCCTTCGCCGCCGGCATTCCGATCCCCGCCGTCAGCCAGCTCGAGGTCCAGACCGACGTGAACATCATCGAGTTCACCGAGGAAGAACAGGCCAAGATAATGGAAGAGTTCCCGGTCTCCGCCTTCGAGATCCCGGCCAGCACCTACGAGACACTCGAGAAGGATGCCCGCGCCGTCTCCATGTGGAACTTCACCATCGCCGGCTGTGACCTGCCGGAAGACTTCGTCTACGAGGTCACCAAGCTGAGCATGGAGAATAACGACAAGATGCGCGACATCCATCGCAGCGCCGAATTCAGCGTGCCGGAGAACCTCAAGTACAACACCGTGCTGCCCTTCCATCCTGGCGCGGTGCGTTGGTACGAGGAGAACGGCTACGAGATCCCCGAGGACCTGAAGCTGTAAGCCTCCGAGCGTCCCATTGCCCCGTGCCGGCTACACCGGTGCGGGGCCACCTGTCTGCACCTCCGTTCCACACCCAAGGGTGTTTTCATGTCGCATACTCCCCAATCCCGTGACGAGGCCTCCTCCGACGACGTCCCGACCGTCAACGCCGAAGGCGTCGATGAGGTCGCTGTCGAGGCCAACCGACGCCTCTATAACGGTTGGCAGTGGCTGTTGTTCGGTACTCTCGCCATTGCCTACTCCCTCTTTCACCTGGTCTCGCTCAACATCTATCCCCTCGAGACCTGGTCGTTTCGCATCCTGCATATCGCCGGCGCCCTGATCCTCGGCTACGGCCTCTACGCCGGCACCCAGTTCGCCGACGATGACGGTCGGCGCTCCGCCGCCTGGATGCGCTGGCTGAGCTATGCCCTGCTGATCCCCGCTCTCTACGCCCTGGTGCGGGTAGTCATGATGCAGCAGGAAATGAGCGCCGGCGCCATGCGCATCGCCCCGGAGGTCGAGGCCTGGCACTTCGGCTATCCTCTGATCCTGGCCACCGTGGCCGGCATCCTGCTGTCCTGGAGCTATCGACAGGTCCGGGAACGCCTCTCGCCGGCGGATCTGGTGCTGATGGTCTGCGCCATGGCCGTGGCCGGTTATCTGCTGGTGATGTTCAACAGCCCGTTGCGCGCCTCCACCGGCACTTCCTTCGCCCCCATGGGCATTTCCTACGCGGCCATCGCCGGTTCGCTGCTGATTCTCGAGCTGACCCGCCGGGTTGCCGGTCTGGCGCTGGTGATCATCTCGGCCATCTTCCTGGCCTATGTCTTCGCCGGCCCTTATCTGCCGGGCTTCCTCGGCTATCCGGGGCTCTCGGTCGGCCGCTTCTTCAGTCAGGTCTATACCGACGCCGGCATCCTCGGGCCGACGACGGCGGTGTCCTCGACCTACATCATCCTGTTCATCATCTTCGCCGCCTTCCTGCAGGCCTCCAAGGTCGGCGACTACTTCGTCAACTTCGCCTTTGCCGCAGCCGGCCGTGCCCGAGGCGGCCCCGCCAAGGTATCGATCTTCGCCTCCGGGCTGATGGGCATGATCAACGGCACATCGGCCGGTAACGTGGTCTCCACCGGTTCGCTGACCATTCCACTGATGAAGAAGGTCGGCTATCCGGCCCGCAGCGCCGGCGCCATCGAGGCCGCCGCCTCCACCGGCGGGCAGATCATGCCGCCGATCATGGGCGCCGGGGCCTTCATCATGGCCGAGGTCACCGGTATTCCTTATACCGAGATCGCCGTGGCAGCCATTATCCCGGCCATCCTCTACTTTCTCTCGATCTACTGCATGGTGGACTTCGAGGCGGCTCGCAAGGGCATGCGCGGAATGCGCAGCGATGAAATTCCTCGCTTCCGCCGCCTGGTCAAGCAGGTCTATCTCTTCGCGCCGATCATCATCCTGATCGCGGCACTGTTCATGGGCTATTCGGTGATCCGTGCCGGTACCCTGGCCACCGCGTCGGCGGCCGTGGTGAGCTGGCTGTCACCGAACAAGATGGGCCTGCGGGCTATCCTCACGGCACTGCAACTGGCCGGCAGCATGTCGATCCAGATCATCGCCGTGTGCGCCTGCGCCGGCCTGATCGTCGGCGTGATCGCCCTGACCGGCGTCGGTGCACGCTTCTCTTCGCTGTTGCTGGGCCTGGCCGGGGTCAGCCAACTGCTGGCGCTGTTCTTCGCCATGTGCATCTCGATCCTGCTGGGCATGGGCATGCCGACCACGGCAGCCTATGCGGTGGCCGCCTCGGTGGTGGCTCCGGGCCTGATCGAGATCGGCATCCAGCCGCTGGTGGCGCACTTCTTCGTGTTCTACTTCGCGGTGGTCTCGGCGATCACCCCGCCGGTGGCACTGGCCTCCTACGCGGCGGCGGGTATCTCCGGCGACAGGGCCATGAGCACCTCGGTGGCATCCTTCAAGATCGGCCTGGCGGCCTTCATCGTGCCGTTCATGTTCTTCTACAGCCCGGCGATGCTGATGGAAGGCTCCTGGATGCAGATCCTGCGGGTCGGTGCCACTGCCACCCTGGGCATCGTGCTGCTGTCGGCCACTGTGCAGGCCTGGTTCTTCGGCCCGGTGAAGGCCTGGCAGCGCATCGTCATGCTGATCGGCGCGCTGTGCATGATCTATGGCGGCCTGATGACCGACGTGGCCGGCCTGGCCATCGGTATCGTGCTCTTCCTGTTGCAGCGCGGTCGCAACGATGGCGGCACCCGGTCAGTGGCCTCCGGCTGACGCTTCCCCGCTCAGCGACGAAAAGGGCCCCGCCGAATGATTCGGCGGGGCCCTTCCATTTTTCGATCAAGTGGGCTCTCTTTCAGGCCGTGAATGCCTGCGTACAGAGCGACTCAAGTCCGCAGGTTGTCCAGCACCTTCAGCGTCGGCTCGGCCTGGTTGAGCGTATAGAAGTGCAGCCCCGGGGCGCCACCGTCGAGCAGACGTTGGCAAAGGCCCGAGATCACTTCCTCGCCGAAGGCGGCGATGGCTTCGCTGTCGTCGCCATAGGCCTCGAGCTGCTTGCGGATCCAGCGCGGGATCTCGGCACCACAGGCGTCGGAGAAGCGTGCCAGCTTGGTGTAGTTGGTGATCGGCATGATACCCGGCACGATAGGCGCTTCCACGCCCAGGGCACGAGCGCGATCGACGAAATGGAAATACGCCTCGGCGGTGAAGAAATACTGAGTGATGGCGATGTCGGCCCCGGCATGCATCTTGCGGGCGAAGTTCTCGAGATCGCGCTCGAAGCTGGGCGCCTGGGGATGGGACTCGGGATAGGCCGCCACGGCGATCTCGAAATGATCCCCGGTCTCCTCGCGAATGAACTCGACCAGCTCGTTGGCATAGCGCAACTCGCCGACTCCGCCCATGCCGGACGGCAGGTCGCCGCGCAGCGCCACCAGCCGCTTGACGCCATCCTCCTGGAAGCGCTTGAGCAGATCGCGCAGTTGCGCCTTCTCGCTGCCGACGCACGACAGGTGGGGCGCGGTATCGATGCCGCACTCGCGCACTGCCTTGACGGCGCTCAGGGTGCGATGCTGAGTGGAACCACCGGCACCATAGGTCACGGAAAAGAAGCGCGGATCCCGTGTGGCCAGCGCATCCCGGGCACGCATCAGCTTGTCGCGCCCGGCATCGGTGTTGGGCGGAAAGAACTCGAAGCTGATATCCAGCGGGGACTGTTGCGCGCTCATCGGTGATTCCTCGTCTGTATCGGTGACGCAGCCATTGTGACGACTCCCGGACATCGGGACCAATGAAAGTTTCGCTGGACGCCATCGATATATTTCATATAAAAATCGGCGCAACTATAACCTGAGGCTCTAAGTGAGTCGATAAGCCCCTCCTCCGCTGACAGCTCCGCACCGCCCAGGCATGATAGTCATCCGTTTCGACTCATGGATGGAGGGATCATGCCCCTGGAGCCCGGCACACTGATGGGCCCGCTATGGACGCTTCTGGCCTTCGTCGGACTCGGCTGGCTCGCCGCCCGCCGCCTGTCCGTCGATCCACGCCCCATCGCCACCCTGCTGATCTACCTGATCGCCCCCCTGACCTTCTTCCGCGGCCTGGTGCTGGGCGGCCCCACTCCCGCCTACCTGCTGGTGACCGGCGCGCTCTTCCTCTGTGCCAGTCTGGTCGCCCTGACGGTCAACCGCCTGGCGCGCCATGCCCTGCCCGACGAGGAAAGCGCGGTCCTGGCCTTCTCGGCCGGCACCGGCAACACCGGCTACTTCGGCCTGCCGGTGGCCCTGGTGCTGCTGCCGCCGGCAGGTGTGACGCTGTATCTGTTCGGGGTGCTGGGCGTGACCCTCTATGAATTCACCCTGGGCTTCTATCTGAGCGCTCGCGGACGCTTCTCGGCCCGCCAGAGCCTGCTCAAGATCCTCCGGCTGCCGCTGATCTATGCCTTCCTCGCGGCGCTGGCGGTCGAGGCGCTGGGCATCGGCGTGCCCGATGCCATCATGGAGGGGCTCGAGGTCTTTCCGCCCACCTATACCCTGCTCGGCATGATGATCATCGGCATGACGCTCGGCCGGGTGACGCTGCGCCAGTTCGACTGGCGCTTCCTCGGGGCCTGCGTGGCGGTCCGCTATCTGCTGTGGCCACTCCTGGCGCTGGGCGTCGTGCTCGGCCTGCAGGCCATGGTCGGGATCCCGGCGGAATTCGCCATGGCACTGCTGTTGATCGGCGTGGTCCCCATGGCCGCCAATGTGGTGGTGGTGGCCATGGAGCTGGGCATTGCCCCGGAGAAGGGCGCACTGGCCGTGCTGATCACCACCCTGGCCGCGCCGTTGCTGATTCCGCTGTACCTGGGATGGATGGCGCCACTGGTCGGCGGCTAGCCCCGTCCCAGGTCTGGCGCCACCAGTACCCGACTCGCCGCAGGCCGACCCCGCACCCGCTCGATATAAGCCACCAGGCGCGGGGTCTCGGCGAACAAGTCCTCGGCGCCGGGCAAACCAGCGAGATAGTCGAGCATGGGAGCGGCGATCGCGTCGGCGATGGTGAAGTCACCTCCCACCAGATACTCCTCTTCGGCCAACTGCTCCTCCAGCAACGTCAATACCTTGACGACCCCGGGCCGGGCGTCGGCTACCGCGTCCTCACGCACGGTTCCGCCTTCGCCCTTGGGGAACACGAACTCCAGCAAATAGCGCCGCACCAGGGCCTGATCCACATAACCGGCCAGGATGCCGGTCCACTGATCGGTCTGTGCCCGAGCCCAGGTTTCCGCCGGCTGCAGGGCCGGCCCATCGAAAGCGGCATCCAGGTAGCGGCAGATGCTGGGTGTCTCGATCAGGCGCCGTTCGCCATGCAGCAGGATCGGTACCTTGCCGAAGGGATGCAGCGCATAGTGCTCCGGCGAATGTATCGCCAGGGACCGACCTCCGGCCTCGGTGCCCAGCGTGTAAGGGATCGACTTCTCCTCGCAGCACAGCTGGACGCTGCGCACGAAGGTGCTGAACTGGGGGCCGACGATATGCACGGGTTGGGTCATGTCAGGACTCCTGTCGCGGGAAACTGCTAACAGGCTAGACCGCCGCACCATATGTTCAAGAACATATGGTCGTCATCATGGCATACTCGTCACGATGCCAAGGAGGTCCCATGCCCTGGAGAGACGACCACAAGCCCCGCACCCGCCACCAGATCCTGGACGCCGCTGCCACCCTGTTCACACGCCACGGATTCAAGGGCACGACCATCGATGACGTAATGCGTCAGGCCGGCCTGACTCGTGGAGCCTTCTATGCCCACTTCGCCTCCAAGGGCGAACTCTATGCCGCAGCACTGCGACACGCCGCCCGAAACAACGCGGCGCACCTGCAGAACGCCGATCCACGGGAACGCGTGCTCGGCTATCTGAGTGAGGCCCACCGGCGGGGAGAGGACGTGAACTGTCCGCTGGCCTGCCTGGTCAGCGACGTCGCCCAGCAGGACGACCAGGTGCGCGAAGCCTATACGCGCCTGTTCAGCGGATTCGTGGCCCACTGCCAAACCGCCGGAGAGGAAGCGCTGGAGAATCGTCGGCGCGCCTTGCAGCAGGCCGTCACCATGATCGGCGGGATGGCGATCGCCCGCACCCTCAATGACGATGCCCTGGCCGAGGAAGTGCTCGACGCTTGCCGCGCACTGGCAAACATCGAGAACGCCTAGAGTTGGAGTGCGTGCCCGGCGACTCAGGCGCCGCGGGTCGCCGCCCCGACCGCGTCCGGCACGGCCTCGCCGGACTTGAGCCCGTTGGCCATGGCAGGTTCTCGGGCAATCACCTCACCGCGCCAGTCGATCAACTGCAAGCGACCATTGGGCGCTTCCATCAGCGCCGTGCAATGCTCCACCCAGTCGCCGTCGTTGCAATAGAGCACGCCGTCCCGGGCGCGGAAGCCGGCCTTGTGGATATGCCCGCCGACATAACCGTCCAGCCCCTCCCGGGCCGCCTGATGCAGAGCGGCCTGCTCGAACTGGGCGACATAACGCTGGGCGGCACCGCTACGCCGCTTCAACGCGGCGGCAAGCGACCAGTAAGGCATCCCCAGCAGTCGACGCCCTCGATTGCACCAGCGATTCAGGGCCAGCACGAACTGATGCATGCCATCCCCGAGAGCCATCATCCAGGGAGCCATGCGGACATGGGTATCGAACTCATCGCCATGGCTGATCAGCAGGCGCCGGCCATCGGCGGTGGCATGCACCATGCGATGTTCGATACGCACGCGATGGACCTTCAGGCCACACAACCGTCTGAAGGCAGCATCATGGTTGCCGGGGATATAGATGATCTCGCAGCCACTGCGTGCCAGACGCAGCAAACGCGCCACCAGGCGCTGCTGCGCCGGCGGGAGTACCGCTCGCTTGCGCATGGCAATGAGGTCGACGATATCGCCGACCAGATAGAGACGTTCGGGGCGCACGCGACGCAACAGACGTGCCAAGAGCTCCGCCTGACAGTCACGGGTTCCCAGGTGGACATCGGAGACGAACAGGGTTCGCACGGGCATGGGATTCGGCATGGGGCGATCTCCTAGCGATGCCCGCTCAGCATGCCCCCGTGCCATGACCACAGCATGGCGGCCAGATGACGATATTGTGTCCGTAAGCCGTAAGCCGTAAGCCGTAAGCCGGCCAGAGAATCCCCCCGAAACTTCCGGGAACAAGGTTTTTGTTTTTCTTACAGCTTAAAGCTTACAGCTCCGGGCGAAGCCCGGTTATAGCTTACAGCTCCCGGCGCAGCCGGGTTGTTCAGTACCGATAACTATCGGGCTTGTAGGGCCCCTCGGCGGGCACACCGGTGTACTCGGCCTGGGCCTCGGTCATGCGCGTGATCACGCCGCCGAAGCCTTCGACCATGTAACGCGCCACTTCCTCGTCCAGATGACGCGGCAGCACGCGCACACCCAGCGCCTCACGCTTGTCGGCTTCGGGCAGGTCGGCAAAGCCTCGCTCGAAGAGATGGATCTGGGCCAGCACCTGGTTGGCGAAGGAGCCATCCATCACGCGGGAGGGGTGTCCGGTGGCATTGCCCAGGTTCACCAGGCGCCCTTCGGAGAGCAGGATCAGGTAATCGCGGCTTTCCGGGTCGTACTCGCCGGGATCGCTGTCGCGGTATACCTTGTGCACCTGGGGTTTGACCTCTTCCCAGTGCCACTGGCGGCGCATGTAGGCCGTGTCGATCTCGCTGTCGAAGTGACCGATGTTGCAGACCACCGCCCCGGCCTTGAGCGAGCGCAGCATCGCCGCATCGCAAGCGTCGATATTGCCGGTCGCGGTCACCACCAGATCGATTTTCCGCAACAGGTCGCGATCGATGCTGTCCATGCCGCGATTGATGCCGTCCCGGTAGGGCGAAACCACCTCGAAACCGTCCATGCAGGCCTGCATGGCGCATAGGGGATCGATTTCGGCGACCTTGACGATCATGCCTTCCTGGCGCAACGAGGCCGCCGATCCCTTGCCGACATCGCCATAGCCCATCACCAGGGCCTGCTTGCCGGCCAGCAGGTGATCCACGCCTCGCTTGATGGCATCGTTGAGCGAATGACGACAACCGTACTTGTTGTCGTTCTTGGACTTGGTCACCGCGTCGTTGACATTGATGGCCGGCACCTTGAGCGAGCCCTCCCGCCACATGTCGAGCAGGCGATGCACGCCGGTGGTGGTTTCCTCGCTGATGCCATGGATGGCATCGAGCAGCTCGGGGCGCTGGTCATGCAACAGGGCGGTCAGATCGCCTCCGTCGTCCAGCACCAGGTTGGGCGTCCAGTCATCGGGCCCCGCCACCGTCTGCTCGATGCACCACCAGAATTCCTCTTCGGTCTCGCCCTTCCAGGCAAATACCGGAATGCCGGCAGCGGCGATGGCGGCCGCTGCGTGATCCTGGGTCGAGAAGATATTGCATGATGACCAGCGCACCGAGGCACCGAGGTCGATCAGCGTCTCGATCAGCACGGCGGTCTGGATGGTCATGTGGATACAGCCGGCGATGCGCGCGCCGGCCAGCGGCTGGCTGTCACGATAACGCGCACGAATCGCCATCAGGGCAGGCATCTCGGTCTCGGCAATGCGGATCTCGCGGCGGCCCCAATCGGCCAGGGTAATGTCGGCGACCTTGTAGTCCACATGCGTGGGAGCGGATACGGCAGGCTGGTTCATGCATCACCTCTTTCCCAGGGAAAAACGTGACCTTCACTATAGGCAGCGCCATGAAGAGCGGACAAGCCGATATGCCTCATCGCGATGCCTGGAAGCCGGCGATCCCCTCCTCACCCAGGCGCTCGGCCAGACCGCGCACCTCGGCATTGGCGAAGAAGTCGTGCAAGGCTTCCGCCCGCGTCTCGCCCACCTCGGGCAGCGCACGCCACTGCTCCAGATCTCGCGAGGCCAGCGTCGACCATTCTGTCGCCTCGTCGGCCAATGCTCCGGAAGGTGCGCCCAGGGCTTCCAGCCAGGCATCGAAGGGGCGCTGTCGAGCCGTCGCGAATACCTCGACCAGTTGCCGACCGCGCACTTCGCCGATTCCCGAGGCGGCCTGCAGCGTCTCGGCGGATAACGACATCCAGTCCAGCAAGTCTTTCACCAGGCCGGCCTCGACCAGGGAACGCCAGGTACCAGCCCCCACACCGGCCAGGTCCAGCGCTTCAGGACCACCCAGCCACGCCAGGCGCTCGAGGAACTGGCCCTTGCAGCCCGGCGAGGGATGCCAGCAACTCAGGGCGTTGTAGTCGGATGCCGGCGGCGGCTCCACTTCCGGACGCTCGGCGGCCCGCCATGCCACACTGTCCAGGCGCGGGATGGTCTGCCCGGCCAGGCTGATGGTCACGACATCGCCGGGGCGAATGTCCAAGGTCTGCCAGCGACCGAGCGACCCCACGGTCACGCGGCGGATGGAACGCCCCGCCAGAGTCTCCGGCACAAGGTGCAGCAACGGCGTGATGCGCCCCGTACGACCGACCCGGAACTCCACACCGCGCACCCTGGCCAGTACCGAACGAGGCGGATATTTCCAGGCCGCCGCCCAGTCCGGCGGCGCCTCGGTCCGCGCTTCTCCGCCGGGCCGTTGCCCCTGCTTGAGCACCACGCCATCGGTGGCAAAGGGCAATGGCGTGCGATACCAGTCGTCGCGCTGGCTCAGGACGGCCTCCAACGACTCGGCCGGCAAGGTCCAGTCCGTGGTGTCGGGGAAACCCAGCTCGGCCAACCGTGCCAAACGCTCCGGCAGGGCCTTCGGCCCGTCGGGCCAATCCCAGACGAACAGGCCGATCTGCCGTGCCTTGGCACCATCGAGCGAGTCACGAGCCAGCCAGCCGGCCACGACGCTGCGCGCGCCGGCCGCCCCACGTTCGGCCTGCACATGTCCATCGAGCTTCAGGTAGAGTTCACCGCGCAGCACGAGCCGCTGCTGGGTCGGCAGGCGATCCGGCACGTCGGGGATGAAACGCGCCTTGGCCGTCCAGTCCTGTCCCGAGAGCCCATCCCCGCGACTGATGGCCTGGCTCAGCTCCCCCTGCTCGTACACCAGGGTGACCGCGACCCCATCGACCTTGGGTTGCAACCAGACGTCATCGCGCCTTGCCAGCCAGGCCCCCGCCTCGACGACATCATCGAGCTTGGCGAGGCCCGACTGGGGAACGGGATGGGAAAGCTCCCCGTCGGGAGGATCGAGGGTCGGTGCCGGGTCGACGGAAATATCGGGGAAGCAGTCCTGCCAGGCTTCGAAACGGGCCTGGGCCTGATCGTAGATATCGTCACTGACCGGTGAGCTTCCATTCCGCCGATAGGCCCGTTCCCAGGCGTCGAGCCGGTCGTGTAGTGCAGCAAGCTCCCGCTCCGCGTGGCCCTTCGACCAATCCGGGCAGTTGGCGAGAAGCGTCGTCGGCCAGAATATCCATACTGCCAGAACGACGAGTCGAAGCATGGCTTGCCCTCCCAGGCGCTGCGATCCTGCTTCGACCCTAGCAAGTGGTCACGACGGCCGCCACTGAAAATGCGGCGGCACGACGTGCGAGATCAACGACACCCGTTCTGGACAATGACACTCATCGTGCACTGCACGCCGGATTACAAGCCAGCGGCGGCCCGCAGGTCATCGACCCGGTCGAGCTTCTCCCAGGGGAAGGCGGTGAAGGTCTCGACATGTTCCTCGCCCTGGGTGTCGGTCCAGGTATAACGATGCTCGAAGGGCTCGCGGCCGAAGTGGCCATAGGCCGCCGTCAGCTGGTACATCGGATGCTGCAGGTCGAGCATGCGGGTGATGGCGTTGGGGCGCAGGTCGAAGTGCTCGCGCACCAGCTCGACGATGCGCTCATCGCTGATCCGTCCGGTGCCGAAGGTGTTGATCGACACCGAGGTCGGCTCGGCCACGCCGATGGCGTAGGAGATCTGGATCTCGCAGCGCTCGGCCAGGCCGGCGGCAACCAGGTTCTTGGCCACGTAACGACCGGCGTAGGCGGCGCTGCGATCGACCTTGGAGGGATCCTTGCCGGAGAAGGCACCGCCGCCATGGCGCGCCATGCCGCCGTAGGTATCGACGATGATCTTGCGGCCGGTCAGTCCGCAATCGCCCACCGGACCGCCGATGACGAACTTGCCGGTGGGGTTGATGTGATATTTGGTGGTCTCGGACAGCCATTCGGCCGGAATCACCTGCTCGATGATCTCGCGACGCACCATCTCGCGCAGCTCGTCCGGCTCGATGTCCGGATCATGCTGGGTGGACAGCACCACGGCATCCACGGCGCAGGGCTTGCCGTGCTCGTCGTAGCGGAAGGTCACCTGGCTCTTGGCATCGGGGCGCAACCACGGCAGCAGTCCCTGACGGCGCAGCTCCGACTGGCGCTCCACCAGACGGTGCGAGTAGTGGATCGGCGCCGGCATGTAGGATTCGGTCTCGTCGGTGGCGTAACCGAACATCAGCCCCTGGTCGCCGGCGCCCTGGTCCTCGGGCTTGGCCCGGTCGACGCCCTGGGCGATATCCACGCTCTGCTTGCCGATCAGGTTGAGGACCCCGCAGGTCTCGCCATCGAAACCCACGTCCGAGGAGGTATAGCCGATGTCGAGGATCACCCGACGCACCAGGTCTTCCAGATCGACCCAGGCGGAGGTAGTGATTTCGCCGGCAACGATGGCCACGCCGGTCTTGACCATGGTCTCGCACGCCACCCGCGCGTTCTTGTCGCGAGCGATGATGGCATCGAGCACCGCATCGGAAATCTGATCGGCGATCTTGTCCGGATGCCCTTCGGACACGGATTCGGAGGTGAACAGGGAGTATTCGCTCATGGCGTCCTCGACCCTCTGCTAGTGAGATGACGGCGGCAGGGCAAGAAGCCGCCGGGACAGACGGTGACGCAGGCCGCAGGCGGCGATGCTCGCCATGGCCCGGGCAGACCGATAGGCTGCGAATTCTACACGCTCACCGAGAACCTTCCTAGCGACTCCGGGCCAGTCAGCGGAGCGGTGTCGCCCAGCATTTGAAGGCAGGTCGCATCTCGGCGACAATAAGCGACCGAATTCGGCCGCGCCGCCCGCGTCTTGCGGCGCATCCAGCCAGATACACGCCCGGCCCCTCCCCGGCCGGAAGGTGTTCGCAGACTACCGCCGCAGGCGAGGAGCAACCCCCATGCCATCCCGTTTCGAACTGGCCAATGCCATTCGCGCCCTTTCCATGGATGCCGTCCAGAAGGCCAACTCCGGTCACCCCGGCGCCCCCATGGGCATGGCCGATATCGCCGAGGTCCTGTGGAACGATTTCCTCGTCCACAACCCCGCCGATCCCCACTGGCCCGACCGTGACCGCTTCGTGCTCTCCAACGGCCACGGCTCCATGCTCCTCTATTCCCTGCTGCATCTCTCCGGCTACGAGCTCGGCCTCGAGCAGTTGCAGAACTTCCGCCAGCTGCACGCCAAGACCGCCGGCCATCCCGAGTACGGCTATGCGCCGGGTATCGAGACCACCACCGGCCCGCTGGGCCAGGGCCTGGCCAACGCCGTCGGCATGGCCATCGCCGAGCGCACCCTGGCCGCCCAGTTCAACCGCCCCGGCCACACCATCGTCGACCATCACACCTACTGCTTCGTCGGCGACGGCTGCCTGATGGAAGGCATCTCCCATGAGGTCGCCTCCCTGGCCGGCACCCAGCAGCTCGGCAAGCTGATCGCCTTCTACGACGACAACGGCATCTCCATCGACGGCGAGGTCGAAGGCTGGTTCACCGACGACACCGCCAAGCGCTTCGAGGCCTACGGCTGGCACGTGGTGCCCAATGTCGACGGCCACCAGCCCGACGAGGTCAAGGCGGCCATCGAGCTGGCCCGCCAGCACAGCGACAAGCCCAGCCTGATCATCTGCAAGACGGTGATCGGCTTCGGCGCACCCAACAAGCAGGGCAAGGAGTCCTGCCACGGCGCGGCGCTGGGCGAGGACGAGGTCGCCGCCGCCCGCGAGCAGCTCGACTGGCCGCATGCGCCCTTCCATGTGCCGGAGGACATCTACCAGGGCTGGGACGCCAGCGAGGCCGGCCGCACCCGCCAGGCCGACTGGCAGGCACGGTTCGAGCGCTACGCCGAGGCCCATCCCGAGTTGGCCCGCGAGTTCCTGCGCCGCCAGAAGGGCGAGCTGCCCGCCGAGTTGACCAGCGAAGCGCTGATCGAACAGGCCCAGGACAAGGCCGAGACCACCGCCTCGCGCAAGGCCTCGCTGGCCTGCCTCAACGAGCTCGGCCCGCAGCTGCCCGAGCTGCTCGGCGGCAGCGCCGACCTGGCGCCCTCCAACCTGACGGTCTGGAACGGTGCCAAGGTGATCGGCCCCGAGGGCTCGCGTGAGGGCGCGCCCGACGGCAACTACCTGCACTATGGCGTGCGCGAGTTCGGCATGGCCGCCATCGCCAACGGCATCGCCCTGCACGGCGGCTTCGTGCCCTACACCGCGACCTTCCTGATCTTCATGGAGTACATGCGCAACGCCGTGCGCATGGCCGCGCTGATGGGCGTGCGCAGTATCTACGTGTTCACCCACGACTCCATCGGCCTCGGCGAGGACGGCCCCACCCACCAGCCGGTGGAGCAGCTGACCACCCTGCGCAGCACGCCCAACATGTCGACCTGGCGCCCCTGCGATGCCGTGGAGACCGCCGCGGCCTGGAACGCCGCCCTCAAGCGCCAGTCCGGCCCCACCGCCCTGGTGCTGTCGCGCCAGAACCTGCCGCATCAGGCCCGCGACAAGCAGCAACTCGCCGACATCCAGCGCGGCGGCTACATCCTCAAGGACAGCGACGGCACGCCGGAGCTGATCCTGATCGCCACCGGTTCCGAGGTCGGCCTGGCCATGGACGCCGCCACGGCCCTCGCCGACAAGGGCCGCCGGGTGCGCGTGGTCTCCATGCCCGCCACCGACGTCTTCGACGCCCAGGACGCCGAGTACCGCCAGCGGGTGCTGCCCGCCGAAATCGGCAACCGCCTCGTCATCGAGGCCGGCCACCCGGATCTCTGGTACAAGTACGTCGGCCTCGAGGGGCGGGTCATCGGCATGACCACCTTCGGCGAATCCGCCCCGGCCGGCGACCTGTTCAAGCACTTCGGCTTCACCGTCGACAACGTCGTCGACGAGGCCGAGCAAATGCTCGACGACGCCGAGGACTGAGCACGCCTGGCCGCTCAGGAAAATGAAAGGGCGCGGCCAATTGGCCGCGCCCTTTTGCGTTCCGCCTTCTCATGTCGCGAGACACTTTCGGCATCTGGCGCCCGCCCGGTGGCATACGTAGAATAGAGCGCGGCCATACATGGCCACTGTTCTCAGGGCGGGGTGAAAGTCCCCACCGGCGGTGATGGCGCCCTTCCATTCAGTGAAAGAGAAGGCGTGCACAAGCCCGCGAGCGCCCGGCATCGGTACGACGACGAACCGGGGACAGCAGATTCGGTGAGATGCCGAAGCCGACGGTGATAGTCCGGATGGAAGAGAACGGCACCTTAGACGGGCCGGACGCGCGCTCGCGGTTCATACCGCCTGCCCCGGCTTGCCCGACGACGGGTCCCGCATGCCCTGATTCTGGTAACTTTATCGAGGAAGACCATGAATCAGTCGAATACCGATCACGCCCCCCGCATCGCCTTCATCCAGGCCAGCTGGCACAGCGACATCGTCGGCCAGGCCCAAGAGGCATTCACCACCACCCTCGCCGAGCAGCACGGCATCGAGCGCGAGCGCGTCGAGGTCTTCAGCGTCGCAGGCGCCTACGAGATCCCCTTGCAAGCCAAGCTGCTGGCCAGAAGCGGCCGCTATGCAGCCATCATCGGCGCCGGTTTCGTGGTCGATGGCGGCATCTATCGTCACGACTTCGTCGCCCAGGCGGTCATCGACGGCATGATGCGAGTGCAGCTGGACACCGAAGTGCCCGTTCTCTCGGTAGTGCTGACACCCCATCACTTCCACGAGCACGCCACTCACACGGCGTTCTACCACGAGCACTTCCTGACCAAGGGCCGTGAAGCCGCGGACGCCTGCGCTCTGACCCTGGAGAACCTGAGTCAGGCACGCAAGCTGACCGAGGCCTGACAAGGCCCATCGTCAAAACGCCGCCAGGGAACCCTGGCGGCGCTTGATGCTCGACATGCCGGAAGCGGATGCTCCGCCATGGCAGTCGCCAGCCTTACTGCTCGAGCACGAAGGGATCGGTGTACTGATCCACGTTCTCGGCCGTGACCAGCATGCAGTCGAAGAGTTTCTTCTCTCCCTCGATGCCGGTCTCGCCGGTACGGACGAACGTGTCCGCCATACGCACCGCCTCTTCGGCGAAGATCGCTACTGGCTGCAGCACCGTGTAGGCCATCTCGCCGGCCCTGACCGCTTCCACGGCATCCGGCGAACCATCGAAGCCGCCGACCACCACATCGTCCAGCTTGCCGGCCTCTTTGAGTGCCGCGATAGCGCCAAGCGCCATTTCATCGTTGCCGCTGATCACGCCGTCGACATCGGGGTTGGCCTGCAACATGCTCTGCATCTTGCTGTAGCCCTGAGTGCGGTCCCAGTTGGCCACGTCCGAACCGACACGCTCAAGGCTCGGATACTGGCTGAGCACGGTTTCATAGCCGTTGGAACGGGTCGCGGCGTTGTTGTCGGAAGGGGCGCCCTTCAGCTCGACATACTTCGCCTCGTCACCGACGCTCTGCACCCATTGCTGGGCACCCAGTGCCGCCCCCTGGGCATTGTTGGACACCAGCTGTGCCTTGGCCAGGCCCTGCTGGTTGATCTCGGCATTGACGATGAATACCGGAATGCCGGCATCGACCGCCTTGCGCACCGCACCGATCGAACCATCCGCATTGGCGGGATCGAGAATGATCGCCTCGGCCTGATTGGTGATTGCCGTGTCGACCTGGTTGCTTTCGGTATTGGTATCCCCCTTGTGGGAGCTGACGTTGGCTTCGTAACCGAGCTCCTCGGCGGTGGCCTCGGCGATCTTGCCCTCGGTGAACCAGTAGGGGTTCGACGTATCATTGACGATGATCGAGATGAGCCCCTTGTCCTGGGCCGCAGCGGCGCCCGCCACGAGCGGGGCCGTCACGGCGAGGGCTGCAATCAGCAGGCGTTTTCCTTTCATGAGCATAATGGTCACCCTTGGGTCTTATGATTGTGATGCCGGGTTCACGGCAGTACTTTCCGCGGCGGGTTCCGCCCCGCGGGACTTGGCCTCTCGTTGCGGAGAGGAGACTTCGCCGCCGGAAGACGTCGAGCGCTGCTTCTTCCGACCGCTGTACTGAATGCTGTTGAGCAGCACGGCGAGAACGATGACGGCGCCGGTGAACACGGTCTGCCAGTAGGACGAGACGCCGATGATCACCAGGCCATCGGACAGAAAGCCGATCACGAAGGCCCCGAGCAGGGTGCCCCGCACATTGCCACGCCCACCGGTCAGCGCCGCGCCGCCAATGACCACCCCGGCGATAGCGGTCAGCTCATAGGTGGTCCCCGCCGTCGGCCCGGCGGAAGTCAGCTGCGACGACAGCACCAGGCCGGCGATGGCAGCGCAGATGCCCGACAGCACATAGACGGATACCTGCACACGCTTGACCGGAACCCCCGACAGTTCTGCCGCCCGGGCATTGCCGCCGGTCGAGTAGACCCAGCGTCCGAACGGCGTCCGGATCAGGGCCAGCAGGGCGACGATCGCCACGGCCGCCAGAACCAGCACGCCGACGGGAACGCCGAACAAGCGATTGAAGCCCAGCCAGTCGAAGCCGGTATTGCCGAGCTCCGGACTGCCACCGAGGTTGTTGTAGGTGAGGCCATCGGTCATCAACAGAGCAACGCCGCGGGCCACATAGAGCATGCCCAGGGTCGCGACGAAGGCCGGCACCTTGAAGTAGGCGATGAGCACGCCATTGATCGCCCCGACTAAGGCCCCCATGGCACAGGTCAGAACGACCACCGCCCACACTGGCGGATAGACCACCACGCCGAAGACCTCGAACGACACGCCCTGCATCAGAAAGCCGGCGAAGACGCCCGCGAAGCCCAGCGTCGAGCCTACGGAGAGATCAATGCCACCCGTCAGAATGACCAGCAGCATGCCGATGGACAGCAGTCCGAAGATCGCCACGTGGGACGACATGGTCAGGAAATTGTCCACCGAGAAATAGACCGGCGACAGGATCGAGAAGATGATGATGATCGCGATCAGGGCGAAGAAGGCGCGGCCCTCGAGCAGCAGGCGCCCCAGGTCGAGTCCGCCATTGCGGGAACCGGCGGCTTGGCTGGTATCGGTCATTGTTATGCACTCCGCTATTCGTATGATTCAGGCAGCCACGGCTTCGCCCGAGGCGGCCATGATCTCTTCTTTGCTGACGCCGGCACCGAACTCCGCCACGATCCGTCCCCGGCTCATCACCACGACCCGATGCGCGATGCTCAGGCACTCGCCGACCTCGGAAGTCGAGAAGACAACGGCAAGCCCCTGCCGGGCACCTTCACTGAGCAACCCGAAGACCTCGGCCTTGGCGCCGATATCGATGCCTCTACTGGGTTCGTCGAGCAGCACGACCCTGGGATGCGTGGCCAGCATCTTGCCGATGACGACCTTCTGTTGATTCCCGCCCGACAGCGATCCGATGCCGGCCTCGCCGCCATCGGTCTTGATATGCACATTGCGGATGGACGACGTCACGACCTCCTGCTCCCGCCGTCGCGAGGTGAAGAGACCGCGCGTAAAGGCACCGATGCTGGCCAGCGACAGGTTCTCGCCCACCGACATCGTCTGTACCAGACCGTCGCGCTGCCGATCCTCAGGCACCAGCACCAGGCCATGCTCGATGCGCTCGGCGATGCTCAGGTGCGAGACATCATGGCCTTCGAGCACGACCTCGCCTTGCGCCGACGAGATGCGACCGGCGACGCTCTCGAGCAGTTCGGTACGCCCCGCCCCCATCAAGCCGTAGATGCAGACGATCTCGCCCGCGCGCACATCGAGAGACAGGCGATCGACCGCCGAACGCCCCGGTACCGTGGCATCCGGCACCGACACCTCTCGCAGCGAAAGGGCGACCTCGCCCATCTCGTAACCCGCGGGAGGCGAGCCGAGATCGAAGCCCTCACCGACCATGTTGCGCACGATCCATTCCAGATCGATGTCCCGACGCGGGGCATAGGCCGTCATGACGCCATCACGCAGCACCACGGCATGATCGGTGATCGTGAGCGCTTCCTCGAGATGGTGGGAGATGTAGACGATGGAGACTCCACGCTGCTTGAGGTCGCGGATGACCCGGAACAGCACCTCAACCTCCGTGGCGGAGAGCGCCGAGGTCGGCTCGTCCATGATCAGGATGCGTGAATTCGCCGACAGCGCCCGGGCGATCTCGACGATCTGCTGCTGCCCCAACCGCAGTTCCTCCACCGGGGTCAGCGGATCGATGGGCTCGTCGAGCTCCTCCATCAGCAAGCGCGTCTGGCGCTCCTCCTCGGCATAGTCGACACCGGTCGCTCCGCCCAGCTCGCGTCCCATGAAGATGTTGTCGCGCACGCTCAAGTTGGGCGCCAGGCTCAACTCCTGGTGAATGATCGAGATACCCAGCCGTTGTGCCTCGCTGATCGACGCAAAACTCACCGCCCGCCCCTCGAGCAGAATCTCGCCGGAGGTGGGGCGGATCACGCCCGACAGGATCTTCATCAGCGTCGACTTGCCGGCGCCGTTCTCGCCGAACAGCGTCGTGACCTGTCCGCGATGCACATCGAAGTTCACCGCTTTCAGGGCGTGGACATTGCCGAAGGACTTGGCGACATGACGCGCCGAGAGAATGGCCTCGCCGGAAGCCTCCTCCGGGGACAGCTTATCGTTGTGGCTCATGGCAGATTCGTCCGTCATGGATGGGCTCGCTCACTGCACGCTCAGGCTGACGGGCGTCACGAGCCAGTTGTTCGGATTGATCAGCTTGAAGACGCCGGTGACGGCGACGGTCTCGCCGCTCAGGTCGTCGGTATCGATCCCCGACAGCACCTGTTCCTTCATCTCGCCGTTGATCGCCGCGCCGGCGTTCTGGTATTCGATCTGGTTGGTGAACTGACCGAACTCGATGTCGCCGGTGGCGTCCCGCAGGTCGGTGCCGTTGATGGCCGGGCCAGTCTGCACGCGAATCGTCAGATCCTCTGGAACGCCCTCGACATCGACCGCATAGATGCCGGCCTTGCCCTCGCCGACCACACCGGAGAAGGTCACCGGGACCACCGGGCCGATGCCGGCCGCTACGCCATAGCGCTCCCCGGCCGCGGCCTTGTCCTCGGCGACGGCGGCCGCCAGTTCACTGGCTTCCACGGCACGCTTCTCGACGCTGTCGCGCACGATGGGAAAGTGTTCCGCACCGTAGCGCTCGGCGGAAAACCCTTCCTCCTGCTGCGCACCGATCGGCACCACGGTGGTATCCAGGGCCATGGCCGCCAGCACGACGACCACAACGGCAATGATCGCGACACGGCCGCGTCCTTTGCCAGCACGGGGCAGCGGCCCGGCATCGACTCGTGAACTCATGATGAAACGACCTCTTGTTGTTCACTCGCTCCCCAGCCCCCGCAAGGGGCCGGCAGAGCACTTCATTCACCAGGGATCAGCACGACCTTGAGCGCCTGCTTGTCGTGCTTCATCAGCTCGATGCCGTCGTGGAAGCGCTTCAGCGGCAGTGTGTGAGTCACCACATCCTGGGTCGGGCAATCGCCGTTCTCGATGCCTTCGATGACCAGCGGATAGCAGTAGGGCCCCAGGTGAGCCCCCAGTACATCGAGCTCCTTGCGATCGCTGATGATGCTCCAGTCCACCGTCACCGGCTCCTTGAAGACGCTGAATTCCACGAACCGACCGAGCTTGCGCAGCATCGAAAGGCCTTGCTCCACCGACTTGGATGCGCCCGTGGCCTCGATGTAGATGTCGCAGCCGTATCCGCCGGTCATCTCCTTGACGATCGACACCACATCGTCCTCGAGCGGGTTGAGCACTACATCGGCCCCGAACTGCTTCGCCAGTTCCAGCCGTTCGGAATTCAGGTCCAGCACCACCAGCTTGGCGGGCCCGGACTTCTTGATCGGGCCGATCATGCCGAGTCCCAGGGTCCCGGAGCCGGCCAGCACGACCACATCACCCAGTTCGATCTGGGCACGCTTGACGGCGTGCATGGAGCAGGCATACGGCTCGACCAGCACAGCCTTCTCCATGGGCAGGGAGTCCGGCAGCTTGTGATTGACGGCTTCGGCCGGGAACTTCATGTACTCGGCCATGCCGCCATTGACGTTGTGCTGGAAGCCATAGACATCATGCCGTTCGCACATCCAGTACTGGCCGCGGTTGCAGAATCGGCAGTCCCAGCACGGCACGATCTGCTCGGAGATGATGCGATCACCGATCTCGAATCCCTGGACACCAGGTCCCATCTTGATCACATGACCGATGAATTCATGGCCGGGAATCATGGGCGCCTTGATATAGGCCGGCTGGTCCGCGTCGCCCCAGAAACTGGGCGCGCCTTCAAAAGCCTTGAGGTCACTGGCGCAGATCCCGCAGGCCTCCACCTTGATCAGGATTTCCTTCTCGCCGATTTCCGGCACTGCCACCTGCTCCAGGCGATAGTCTCCCGGAGCATAGGCCACGATGGCATCCATGGTGTCGGGGATGGTGACATCCGCGGTCGCGGATTGGGTGAGGGTATCGTTCATGAGGGCCTCCACTGAGCTCGCGCTGGCTTATCATTTGATCTTGTATTGCTCAAATGAATTAACGCTTTTCAGTATAGCCGGGTCAATGAACTCGTTGGGATTTTTGCCTAATACTTTAGGCTCAATTTATAATTTGTTGTTTATAAAAGACTTTAATACCACTTCATCAAAAAAGCGGCAAAAAGAGAACAAGGGACGGTCAGGAGCAGCACTGTTCACCGCGCAATGCGAATGAACATATGATCACCCAGTTTCGGCGGCAGGTGTCGCCTCATCGAGGCGCAGGATGGTATGCGCGTTGGTGACACTGGTCGCCAGAGTGTCGATCACGCCGGTTCGCAGCGCCCCGAGGATGCCGGCGGCCTTGGTATTCTCGCTGGCAATGGCAACGACATCGGGAATTCGCGCAAGATCCCCGATGGTCAGGCCGATCACCCGCCCCTGCATCGGCGTCCGCGCAGGCTGACCGTGCAGGTCGATGAAGTCATAGCCCATCATGTCGCCCACCGTGCCCGACAGTCGGGCCTCGGCAATTTCCTGGGGCGAGAACCATCCCATGCGCACCATGTTACTGTCCTCGCTGAGATCCCCCACCCCGATCAGGGCAGTGTCGGCCCGCCGCGCACGATCCAGCGTCTGCCGCACGGTGGAATTCTCGTACATGGCATCGCGCAACTCGGGATTCTGCACCAGGGCCGGCGCATAGAGTGTCTCGCTGTCACCACCGAACTTCATCGCCAGGCGCCGACAGATATGATCGGGGTTCATGTACTCGCCGGCACGCAGCGAGCCGCCAATGGCACACACGAACGAGCACTTGCGCTCACCCTGCTCGAAGACGTTGTCCGCCACAGCACCGACATTGCGCCCCATGCCCACGGCGACGATAGAACCATCGTGCAGGGTACGCGACAGATGATCGGCAACCAGGCTGGCCACACCGGAGCGCTGCACATCCGGATCCGCATGGTCGAGCGCCACCAGAGCACGCTTGATGCCGAAACGACGTATCAACTCCTGCTCGATCTCGGCACTCACCGAAGGATGCTGACGCACCCGCACATCGACGATGCCTTCCGCATGCGCCCGCTTGAGCAGGCGCCCCGCCTTGACCCGCGAGATTCCCAGGCGATTGGCGATGACTTCCTGCGTCTCGCCCTCCACGTAATAGAGGGTGGCGATCTCGGTCATCAAGGCAATGTCGGCGTTCTCGACGCGCTCGTTCATGGAGGTGGCCTCATGCGATCCGTGACTGGCGACCGGCACAAGATACCACAGCGATCAGCCGAACCCTCAGTGATCAAGCGCTCGGCGAGCCACGCGAAAACTCCCGCTCGTAATCGGCAATGCGCGCCACCTTCTCGCTGGAGGCCCCGCCACCGAAATCGGCGCCGAGAAAGGCGGTAACGATGCTCTTGGCCAACTCCACTCCAACGACCCGAGCCCCCAGGGCCACTATCTGGGCATCATTGCTCGAGCGCGCCTTGATCGCCGAGTAGGTGTCATGCGCCTGGGCCGCACGAATGCCCGGCACCTTGTTGGCCGAGATCGCGACCCCGATGCCGGTACCGCACACCAGCACCCCGCGCTCGACCTCCCCCGCCGCAACGGCCCGCGCCACGCGCACCGCGATATCGGGATAGAGCACCGGCTCGGCATTGTAGGTACCGAAATCCACCGCCTCGAAGCCCAGGGACCGCACATGCTCGATCAATGCTTCCTTGAGCTCGAAGGCCGCCTCATCTCCTCCCAGGGCGATGCGAACTGCCGCTCGCGCGGCCATGGTTGAATCAGACATGGATAGCACTCCTGGTTACCGGCCATCGACCCTGCGCCAACGGCCTTCGTGTTCAAAGTATCACCTACCGATCATTTGTAAACCCGCAATTTCACCTGAACACATCTCCAATGAACCAAGGCAGTGCTTTCGCGATTGCCGAAAAAACCGAGAATCACGCTAAAAATCAAACAAATATAGCGATTTTTGGGCAACAGAAAGAACAAGGAGCGACCAAAGTCTCACCTCCTCTCGCCAGGACGGCCTTGACATGTCTCGACGACAAGCCTAAACATTTGATCACATATCGAACATTTATGGCATTGACCAGCCGTCACTCGGCTTCCGGCCAGGCCAACACGACGACAACAACCCACAACTTGAGGAACACGCCATGCAGCGCATCATCAACGACCCCGATAACGTGGTGGATGACGCGGTCCGCGGCTATCTGCGAGCGTCCCCCTCGCTCTACGCCGCCACCGACCACCCCCGGGTGCTCAAGTACGCCGGCGAGACACCCGACAAGGTCGGTGTGGTCACCGGCGGTGGTTCCGGGCACGAGCCCGCCTTCTTGGGCTATGTCGGCGAAGGGCTGTGCGATGCCGTGGCGATCGGCGAGATCTTCTCGTCGCCCACCGCGGATGCCTTCCTCGATGCCTTCCGGGCCGCCGACCGGGGGCGTGGCGTGGCCTGCCTGTACGGCAACTACGCCGGTGACAACATGAATGTGAAAATGGCGCGCCAGATGGCGGAGATGGAAGGCATCGACGTCAAGACCGTGATCGCCCGGGACGATGTCGCCTCCGCCCCGGCCGACCAGCGTGACCAGAGACGAGGCGTCGCCGGCGAGATCATGATGTGGAAGGTGGGCGGTGCCGCCGCCGCACGCGGCGACGACCTGTCCGAGGTGATTCGCCTGGCCCAGAAGGCCGTCGACGCCTGCTCGAGCATCGGCATCGGCTTGAGCAGTTGCACCATCCCCGCCAATGGCAAGCCCAACTTCTCGATCGAGCCCGGCCATATGGAGCTAGGCATCGGCCACCATGGCGAACCGGGGATCGAGGTGGCTCCCCTGACCGATGCCGCTTCGATAGCCAGATCGATGTGCGATCCGGTTCTCGCCGACCAGGATTTCACCGGCGGCGAGGTGGCGGTACTGGTCTCGGGGCTCGGCGCCACGCCGAACATGGAACTCAACCTGCTGTACGCCCATATCGCCGACCGCCTCGAGGCCGAGAACGTCACCGTGCACCGCGCCGATATCGGCAACTACTTCACGTCACTGGAGATGATGGGGGCGACCCTGACGGTGATGAAGCTCGACGATGAGCTCAAGCCCCTCATCGACGCGCCGGCCCGCTCGCTGGCCATCACCCGCTGACTGCCTTCACATTCGGGAGCCCCCATGCAATATCTGAACACCACTCACGGTACCGACATTCTCGAGGCGCTGGTCGATGTCATCGTCGAGAACCGCAACTACCTGAGCGAAGTCGACGGCGCCATCGGCGACGGCGACCACGGCATCAACATGGCCAAGGGGTTTCGCTTGTGCGGCGAGTCGATCCAGGGCCAGTCACTGGGCCTCTCCAAGGCGCTGGGCACTCTCGCCACGACCTTGATGGGCTCCATCGGCGGCTCCATGGGCCCGCTCTACGGCAGTCTTTTTCTCGGCATGAGCAACGCCATCAAGGAATGCGAGGCCCTCGATGCCAGGGCCTTCGGCGACATGCTGACCGGCGGCCTGAATGCCCTTCAAGGCATCAGCGACGCGCAGGTCGGCGACAAGTGCCTGCTCGATACCCTGGTGCCGGCCGTCGACGACTATCGTCGCGCGGCGGATAACGGAGAGGATTTCCCCGCCGCTCTGGACGCCCTTCGCCAGGGTGCTGAACGCGGCTGCGAGTCCACCCGGGAGCTGGAAGCCCGTATCGGTCGCGCCGCCAGGCTGGGCGAACGCTCCAGAGGCCACCTCGACGCCGGTGCCGTCTCCTGCCGGCTGCTGCTGGTGACGCTCGCCGACAGCACCGAGCGTCACCTGGAGAAAGCCGCCGCCTGACGCGACGCGAGCGGCCTTCCAGATTCTTCGCCCGGATGGTGCTCGGCACTGTCCGGGCGCCCCTCGCCCATTGTTCCAGTGGAGATAGCCATGGCTTCACGACTCGATGCTCTCAAGCAGCACTCCCTGGTGGTCGCCGACACCGGCGACCTGGACGCCATACGGCGCTACCAGCCCCAGGACGCCACCACCAACCCGTCCTTGATCCTCAAGGCCTTCGACATGCCCGGCTATCAGCCGCTGATCGAACGGGAACTGGCCGCACTCCCCGCCCAGGGTGACAAACAGGAGCGCGCCGCCCGGGCCGTCGATCACCTGGCCGTGGCCATGGGCAGCGAGATCGCCGGCGTGGTCCCCGGGCGCGTCTCCACCGAAGTGGCCGCCCGACTGTCCTTCGATACCCAGGCCAGCATCCGCAAGGCCCATGAGCTGATCGAGCTCTACGCACAGCGCGGCATCGGTCGCGACCGGGTATTGATCAAGCTGGCCTCGACCTGGGAGGGCATCCGTGCCGCCGAGGTACTGGAGAAGGAAGGCATCAACTGCAACCTGACGCTGCTGTTCAGCGATGCCCAGGCCCAGGCCTGCTTCGATGCCGGCGTCTTTCTGGTCTCGCCCTTCGTCGGTCGGGTCACCGACTGGTACAAGAAAGAAAGCGGCCGGGATTTCACCCCCGAAAACGACCCCGGCGTACAGTTCGTGCGCGGTGTCTGCGAACGCGTCAGCCAGGGCGGCTATGACACCGTGGTCATGGGGGCCAGTTTCCGCACCGCCGACCAGGTCCTGGCACTCGCTGGCTGCCCGCGGCTGACCATCTCGCCGGCGTTGCTCGAAGAGCTGGCCACCACACCGGGAACCGTCAAAGCCAAGGTGCTCATGACACGTAACGGCGGTCCGCGTCCGACATCGCTCAGCGAGTCCGGCTTCCGCTGGGAGCACAATCAGGATGCCATGGCCAACGACAAGCTGGCCGAAGGCATTCGTCGTTTCGACGAAGACCAGTCACGCCTCGAGCAACGCATCGCCGACCGCCTCTGATCCAGGAGTCCCCATGCCATCCCGTTTCGAACTGGCCAATGCCATTCGCGCCCTTTCCATGGATGCCGTCCAGAAGGCCAACTCCGGTCACCCCGGCGCCCCCATGGGCATGGCCGATATCGCCGAGGTCCTGTGGAACGATTTCCTCGTCCACAACCCCGCCGATCCCCACTGGCCCGACCGTGACCGCTTCGTGCTCTCCAACGGCCACGGCTCCATGCTCCTCTATTCCCTGCTGCATCTCTCCGGCTACGAGCTCGGCCTCGAGCAGTTGCAGAACTTCCGCCAGCTGCACGCCAAGACCGCCGGCCATCCCGAGTACGGCTATGCGCCGGGTATCGAGACCACCACCGGCCCGCTGGGCCAGGGCCTGGCCAACGCCGTCGGCATGGCCATCGCCGAGCGCACCCTGGCCGCCCAGTTCAACCGCCCCGGCCACACCATCGTCGACCATCACACCTACTGCTTCGTCGGCGACGGCTGCCTGATGGAAGGCATCTCCCATGAGGTCGCCTCCCTGGCCGGCACCCAGCAGCTCGGCAAGCTGATCGCCTTCTACGACGACAACGGCATCTCCATCGACGGCGAGGTCGAAGGCTGGTTCACCGACGACACCGCCAAGCGCTTCGAGGCCTACGGCTGGCACGTGGTGCCCAATGTCGACGGCCACCAGCCCGACGAGGTCAAGGCGGCCATCGAGCTGGCCCGCCAGCACAGCGACAAGCCCAGCCTGATCATCTGCAAGACGGTGATCGGCTTCGGCGCACCCAACAAGCAGGGCAAGGAGTCCTGCCACGGCGCGGCGCTGGGCGAGGACGAGGTCGCCGCCGCCCGCGAGCAGCTCGACTGGCCGCATGCGCCCTTCCATGTGCCGGAGGACATCTACCAGGGCTGGGACGCCAGCGAGGCCGGCCGCACCCGCCAGGCCGACTGGCAGGCACGGTTCGAGCGCTACGCCGAGGCCCATCCCGAGTTGGCCCGCGAGTTCCTGCGCCGCCAGAAGGGCGAGCTGCCCGCCGAGTTGACCAGCGAAGCGCTGATCGAACAGGCCCAGGACAAGGCCGAGACCACCGCCTCGCGCAAGGCCTCGCTGGCCTGCCTCAACGAGCTCGGCCCGCAGCTGCCCGAGCTGCTCGGCGGCAGCGCCGACCTGGCGCCCTCCAACCTGACGGTCTGGAACGGTGCCAAGGTGATCGGCCCCGAGGGCTCGCGTGAGGGCGCGCCCGACGGCAACTACCTGCACTATGGCGTGCGCGAGTTCGGCATGGCCGCCATCGCCAACGGCATCGCCCTGCACGGCGGCTTCGTGCCCTACACCGCGACCTTCCTGATCTTCATGGAGTACATGCGCAACGCCGTGCGCATGGCCGCGCTGATGGGCGTGCGCAGTATCTACGTGTTCACCCACGACTCCATCGGCCTCGGCGAGGACGGCCCCACCCACCAGCCGGTGGAGCAGCTGACCACTCTGCGCTCGACGCCCAACATGTCGACCTGGCGCCCCTGCGATGCCGTGGAGACCGCCGCGGCCTGGAACGCCGCCCTCAAGCGCCAGTCCGGCCCCACCGCCCTGGTGCTGTCGCGCCAGAACCTGCCGCATCAGGCCCGCGACAAGCAGCAACTCGCCGACATCCAGCGCGGCGGCTACATCCTCAAGGACAGCGACGGCACGCCGGAGCTGATCCTGATCGCCACCGGTTCCGAGGTCGGCCTGGCCATGGACGCCGCCACGGCCCTCGCCGACAAGGGCCGCCGGGTGCGCGTGGTCTCCATGCCCGCCACCGACGTCTTCGACGCCCAGGACGCCGAGTACCGCCAGCGGGTGCTGCCCGCCGAAATCGGCAACCGCCTCGTCATCGAGGCCGGCCACCCGGATCTCTGGTACAAGTACGTCGGCCTCGAGGGGCGGGTCATCGGCATGACCACCTTCGGCGAATCCGCCCCGGCCGGCGACCTGTTCAAGCACTTCGGCTTCACCGTCGACAACGTCGTCGACGAGGCCGAGCAAATGCTCGACGACGCCGAGGACTGAGCACACCTGGCCGCTCAGGAAAATGAAAGGGCGCGGCCAATTGGCCGCGCCCTTTTGCGTCACCGAGACTTGCGCCTCGGAAGATCCGATCTTTTCTCAGGCGATGCTGATCCTGTCGTCCAGATACACATCCTGGATGGCGTTGAGCAGTTCGACGCCTTCGGCCATGGGCTTCTGGAAGGCCTTGCGACCGGAGATCAGCCCCATGCCGCCGGCACGCTTGTTGATCACCGCGGTGCGCACCGCCTCGCCGAGGTCGGAGTGGCCCTTGGAACCGCCCCCCGAGTTGATCAGGCCGATGCGCCCCATGTAGCAGTTGGCCACCTGATAGCGCGCCAGGTCGATGGGATGGTCCGAGGTCAGTTCGTCATAGACCTTGTCGTGGGTGTGGCCGAAGCCGACGGCCCGATAGCCGCCGTTGTTCTCCGCCAGCTTCTGCTTGACGATGTCGGCCTTGATGGTCGCCGCCATATGGATGGCCTGACCGGTGAGGTCGGAGGCGACATGATAGTCGCTGCCATCCTTCTTGAACTCGGGATTGCGCAGGTAGGCCCACAACACCGTGACCATGCCCAGTTGGTGGGCCCGTTCGAAGGCCTCGCTGATCTCGGTGATCTGGCGACGGCTCTCGGGCGAGCCGAAGTAGATGGTCGCGCCCACCGCCGCGCAGCCCATGGCATGCGCCTGCTCGACCTGACCGAACAGCGTCTGGTCGTAGACCGCCGGATAGGTCAGCGTCTCGTTGTGGTTGAGCTTCACCATCATCGGAATCTTGTGGGCGTAGCGACGCGCCACCGAGGCCAGGCCACCGAGTGTCGAAGCCACGCAGTTGCAGCCACCTTCGATGGCCAGCTCGACGATGTTGGCGGGATCGAAATAGAGCGGATTGGGCGCGAACGAGGCACCGGCCGAGTGCTCGATGCCCTGGTCGACCGGCAGGATGCTGACATAGCCGGTGCCGCCCAGGCGGCCGTGGTTATAGATGGACTGCAGGTTGCGCAGCACCTGGGGACTGCGATCACTATCCGCCATCACGCGGTCGATGAAGTCCGGACCCGGCTTATAGAGCGACTCGGCCGGCACGCCCCGGCACTCATGATTCAGCAGGCTGTCCGCCTCATCGCCGAGTAGCTGTGGGATATCGGTCATTGTACGTTTCCTCTCCTTGGTCGTTCGCCTTGATAGTTCGACGGGTAACGGGGATGCACCATCTAGCCTAGTGTCCTAACTCAGGCCCGGCCATCGCATGCGGGTGGCCAGCCACAGACTGCCGAAGCCTGGCGAGCGCGTCCAGTCCCCGCCCCCGGGACGTCCGCCCGGATTTGCGCTAGAATCGCGGGCTCGAGTTTTCCGGCGCCAGCATAGTTCGAGGCATCTCATGGCTCATCGCATCGCCATCAACGGTTACGGCCGCATCGGCCAGTGCGTGCTTCGCGCGCTCATCGAGCGCCGCGAGCCCGATCTGGAAGTGGTGGCCATCAATGAGCTGTCGGGGCTCGACACCATCGCCTATCTGACGCGTTACGACACCACCCATGGCCGCTTTCCCGGCCACGTCGAGGCTGACGGCGACCATCTGGTGATCGACGGCCGACCGATCCGGGTGCTGTCCGAGTCCGAGCCGAGCCGGCTGCCCTGGGACGAGCTCGGCATCGACCTGGTGCTGGAATGCTCGGGCAGCTTCAAGGATCGTGCCACCGCCGAGCGCCACCTGAGCGCCGGCGCCGGCCGACTGCTGTTCTCCCAGCCTGCCGAGAGCGACGTCGACGCCACCATCGTCACCGGCATCAACGATGCCGACCTGACGGCGTCGTGCCGAATCATCTCTGCCGCCTCCTGCACCACCAACTGCCTGGTGCCGGTGCTGACCGTGCTCGACGAGGCGCTGGGCCTGGAGCACGGCGTGACCACCACCATACACTCGGCGATGAACGACCAGCCGGTGATCGACGCCTACCATCAGACCGATCTTCGCCTGACGCGTTCGGCCATGCATTCCATCGTGCCCGTCGACACCGGGCTGGCCCGGGGCATCAACCGCCTGATGCCGCACCTGGCCGAGCGCTTCGAGTGCCTGCACGTGCGCGTGCCGACCATCAACGTTTCGGCCATGGACCTGGCGCTGTGCGTGCGCACCGACACCACGGCCGAAACGGTCAACGACCTGCTGCACGAGGCAAGCCACACCCGGCTTTCCGGGCTGCTCGGCTACACCGAGGAGCCCATGGCCTCGATCGACTTCAACCACGATCCGCGCTCCGGTATCGTGGATGCCACCCAGACCCGGGTGGCCGGCGGCCGCCTGATCAAGATGCTGTGCTGGTTCGACAACGAGTGGGGGTTCGCCAACCGCATGCTCGATGTCGCCGGCCGGATCGCCAGGCTGGGCGCGGCGCCACCTACCGACGCCTGACTCCCTTCGGCTTCCCCAGACGAGGAATCTGCTTCCATGAACGTGCGCAAGATGACCGACCTCGACCTACGCGGCAAGCGTGTACTGATCCGCGAGGACCTGAACGTGCCCGTCAAGCACGGCAAGGTGACCAGCGATGCCCGCCTGCGGGCCTGCCTGCCGACCATCCGGGCAGCCCTGGAAGCCGGCGCCCGGGTGATGCTGATGAGCCACCTGGGACGCCCCACCGAGGGTGAGCCCGCCGAGGAATTCTCGCTGGCCCCGGTGGCGGATCATCTCGGCGAGCTGCTCGAGCGCCGCGTACGCCTGGTCAAGGACTACCTCGACGGTGACGTCGAGCTCGCCGACGGCGAGGTCGTACTGCTCGAGAACGTGCGCTTCAACAGCGGCGAGAAGAAGGACGACGAGGCACTGGCCAAGCGGTACGCGGCACTGTGCGACGTCTACGTGATGGACGCCTTCGGCACCGCTCACCGCGCCCAGGCCTCCACTCATGGCGTGGCACGCTTCGCCCCCGAGGCCTGCGCCGGTCCCTTGCTGGCCGACGAGCTCAGCGCCCTGGAAAAGGCCCTGGCCACCCCGGCCCGCCCGATGACGGCCATCGTCGGCGGCTCCAAGGTCTCCACCAAGCTCGAGGTGCTCACCGCCCTGGCCGAGAAGTGCGACCGCCTGATCGTCGGTGGCGGCATCGCCAACACCTTCATCGCGGCGGCCGGCTACAACGTCGGCAAGTCGCTGCATGAAAGCGACCTGGTCGAACAGGCCAAGGCCCTGATGGCCCGGGTCGAGATTCCGCTGCCCAGCGACGTGGTGGTGGCCACCGAATTCTCCGAAAGCGCCACGGCCGTGACCAAGCCGGTGGACCAGGTGCAGGATGACGAGATGATCCTCGACATCGGCCCCGACACCGCTGCACGCCTCGGCGAGCAACTCAAGGCCGCCGGCACCATCCTGTGGAACGGCCCGGTGGGCGTGTTCGAGATCGATCAGTTCGGTCGCGGCACCGAGGCACTGTCCCAGGCCATCGCCGAAAGCCCGGCCTTCTCCATCGCCGGCGGCGGTGACACCCTGGCGGCCATCGACAAGTACGGCATCGCCGACCGGGTTTCTTACATCTCCACCGGCGGCGGCGCCTTCCTCGAATACGTGGAAGGCAAGACGCTGCCCGCCGTAGCCGCCCTAGAAGCCGCGGCCGACAAGGCCTGATACACTACGCGGATTCCAAACGATCGACTCTCGGTGCGGCGCCGTCCCAGGACGGCGCCGCCGTCACGCTAGACAGGTACGAAACATGGCACTGATCAGCATGCGCCAGATGCTGGACCACGCCGCCGAACACGGCTACGGCGTCCCGGCCTTCAACGTCAACAACCTCGAGCAGATGCGCGCCATCATGGAGGCCGCCGACGAAACCGATTCTCCGGTGATCGTCCAGGCCTCCGCCGGCGCCCGCAAGTACGCCGGCGCACCCTTCCTGCGCCACCTCATCCTGGCCGCCGTCGAGGAGTTTCCGCATATCCCGGTGGCCATGCATCAGGACCACGGCACCAGCCCCGCCGTGTGCCAGCGCTCCATCCAGCTCGGCTTCTCCTCGGTAATGATGGACGGCTCGCTGGGCGAGGACGGCAAGACGCCGACCAGTTACGACTACAACGTCGATGTCACCCGTCGCACCGTCGAGATGGCCCACGCCTGCGGCGTTTCCGTCGAGGGCGAGCTGGGCTGCCTGGGCAGCCTGGAAACCGGCATGGCCGGTGAAGAGGATGGCGTCGGCGCCGAGGGCAAGCTCGATCACGATCAGTTGCTCACCGATCCCGAAGAGGCCGCCGACTTCGTCAAGGCGACCCATGTCGACGCCCTGGCCATCGCCATCGGCACCAGCCACGGCGCCTACAAGTTCACCCGTCCGCCCACCGGCGACACCCTCTCCATCCAGCGCATCAAGGAGATTCATGCCCGCATCCCGGAGACTCACCTGGTGATGCACGGCTCCTCCTCGGTGCCCCAGGAATGGCTCGAGGTGATCAACGAGTTCGGTGGTGAGATCCCCGAGACCTACGGCGTCCCCGTCGAGGAAATCGTCGAGGGCATCAAGCACGGCGTGCGCAAGGTCAACATCGACACCGACCTGCGCCTGGCGTCCACCGGTGCGGTGCGCCGCTTCTTGGCCAAGAACCCTGCCGAGTTCGATCCGCGCAAGTTCCTCAAGGTCAGCACCGCGGCCATGAAGGAAGTCTGCAAGGCCCGCTACGAAGCCTTCGGCACCGCCGGCAACGCCTCGAAGATCAAGCCGATCAACCTCGAAGAGATGTTCCTGCGCTACGAGCGTGGCGAACTGGATCCGCGAGTGAAGTAAGCCGGCCGATGTGACCGGCACACAAAGAGGGACGGCCTTGGCGCCGTCCCTCTTTTTTTCGATGCTACAGCGTCAAGGCCAGGCGCAGCATGTCCTTGTGCTGGATCCCCCGCTCATGGATCGGTTCATCGTAGTGATCGAGAAAGTGGTCCCGGATCACGGACTCGACCCGGAAACCGGCACGCTGGTAGAAGGCCAGCTGATGGCCGAAAGTGCCGGTACCCAGCTCGATGCGCGCATACCCCTGCGCTCGGGCATCGGCAATGACATGTTCGAGCAGCGCCGAGCCGATACCTTGCGCCTGGGCCTCGATCGCCACGGCGATGTTGAACAACTCCAGCACACCGTCGCGGTTGACGTTGAGCACACAGGCTCCGACCGGCTGCCCCTGCTCGCTGGCCAGATAGCACAAGGCACCCTCAAGGTAGGTGGCGATATGATGCTCGGACGGATCCGCCAGCAGCAGCAACGGCATAGGCAGTTCCTGCGGTGCAACACGGGAGAATGTCGGCATCTCGAACTCCGTTCGACCAGGAAGATCCGACAATGCCAAGCCCTCGCCACACCGGCAAGCCACACAGGCCGGAATCAGGCGACGGGGGCATCAAGCTCCCTGACACGCCGGCCCTCCTGAACCACCAGGGCGCACTGCAGCACCGCACCAAGCATCGCGATGGCGGCAGCCCCCACGGCCAGTCCCCAGACCGGCCATTGCATGGCCAGTATCACCCCGCCGACGGCGGAACCAATGGCGCTCCCCAGATACAGCGCCGATTCGTTCAGCGCGATCGCCAGATGACCATCGCCAGCCATGCTGCGCGCCTTGAACAGCTCATCATTCTGCGGCACCTGCAGCGCCCAACCGACGGCTCCCCAGACGACCAGGGGCAGCATCGTCATCGCCAGCCGATATGGCGCCAGCACCGGCAACAGGATCAGCGCCGTCGCCAGCAGCAACATGATGCCCAGCGTGACCTTGGGTCCTCGTACGCGATCCACCACGGCACCGACCAGGAAGCTGCCGACCACGCCACCGATGCCCCAGACCCAGAGGTAGGGAGTGACCGAGATCGTTTCACTCTCGGCGTAAGCCGCAACGAAGGGGGCGATGAAGGTATACATCCCCAGGCTCGCGATGGCGGCGAGTAGCGAAACGCCCAGAATGGCGACGACACGACGGTCCGCCATGACCGCCAGCTTGCTTCGCATGGATACCGAGGGTGTGTCGGGCAGCGTCGGCAGGCGCCACAGCATGCCCAGCAAGGTCACTCCACCGAGCATGGCAATCAACCAGAAAGCGGCCTGCCAACCCAACCGTTCCGCCAACAGCAGGCTGACCGGCACTCCCAGCACGGTCCCGCTGGCCATGCCACCCATGACGATGGCGATGGCCTTGCCTCGTCGGCGCTCTCCGGCCAAGCTCGCCGCCGCCGCAATGCCCAGGGCCAGATAGACACCGGCGCCGATTCCCGCCACGGCCCGCAGCACGACCAGGGTCACGATATCGTTTGCCAGCGCACTGGCGACATTGGCGATCACGAATACCGCCAACGAGCCAAGCAACCCGATGCGCTGACGATGGGCAGGCAGGACTGCCACCAGCAGCGGCGATCCCAGCCCATAGGCCAGGGTGAACGCCGTCACCAACTGGGCCGCCAACGACACGGAAACCGATAACTCGATCTCGATCATGGGAATCAAACCCGCCGTGGCGTAGGACGCCATCCCCAGGGCAAAGGCGCCGACAGCTACCATCATGGCCGTCGACAGTTCTCGGTTCAGCATTTCCATCTCCCCCTTGGTTCCGAGGCCGAACGCCTCCTTGGAGGAGCTATGGTCCAAGCTTATTTATGGGGTTACAATTTAACCAATTATTCTATTACTAAGAGTATTCGTATGTGCGCATCACGGAGTTTGGCACGCACTCGTCCCGAGCTTGCGGACTTCCTGCGGAGCCGCAGGGAGCGACTATCGCCGGAAATGCTCGGACTGCCGCGTGGCAATCGCCGTCGCACGCCGGGCTTGAGACGGGAAGAAGTCGCGGCGCTGGCCGGCGTCGGGGTCACCTGGTACACCTGGCTGGAACAGGGGCGCGACATTGGCGTTTCCACGGGCTTTCTGGACAGCCTCGCCCGAGTCTTGCGGTTGGACGCCGCCGAACGCCGCCACCTCTATCTGCTCGTTCACCAACGCCCTCCAACGGAGAGCAAGCGGACCTGGTGCACCATGCCCAGCCTGGCGCAGCGGCTGCTCGACGACCTTCCCCACCGGCCCGCCTATGTCCTCAACTTGCGCTGGGACGTGCTGGCCTGGAACACCGCCGCCGACCGCATCTTCGACTTCTCGGCACAGCCCCCGGAACGACGCAACCTGCTATGGATGCTGTTCGTCGACGACGCCACTCGCAGGCTCTTCGATACCTGGGAGCAGCAGGCCCCACGCCTGGTATCCAGCTTCCGCCAGGACTACGCCAGCGCCCCCGAGGACAGCGACATCGAGCAACTGGTCCGGGAGCTGGAAGACGTCGCGCCCGAATTCAAGACATGGTGGCGACAGCAGGATATCCACGGCCCCTGCCTCGGTCGACGCTCACTGTTCATCCCGGACATCGGCACGCTCGATTTCGAACACATGACCCTCACGCTGGACGAGGATCGCCATCTGCGTCTGGTCTATTACGCGGCCTGCGAGTCGCACTCCAGGGCCGGAGCCTTCGAGGATTGGCTGAAGACACCCCCCATCACGCCAGGGTAGTAACGTTTCGCGAATCGGCGACACCCGGTGCAAGGATGATGAACAGTTGAAGAACACTGTTCACAAAGTGCGCTATATGGTCTTTAATTAACCATGAACACAATCTTCCCCATCGGGGCAGCGTGTTCGCTTTCCAACATTCCCACAGAGGCTCGGTGACAATGCGCCCTCTCTGCCTTCTCTTCGATTGCGATGGCACCCTGGTCGACAGCGAACCCCTGCTGGCCGACGAGATGGCGACCAGCCTCAACGCCGTCGGCCTGCCCTTTCAGGCCGCCGACTACATCGGCGAGTTTCGCGGTGCGCGCTTCCGGCACATCGTCGCCGAGCTCGAACGCCGCCACGGCAGCGTGGACGCGCAACGCCTCGAGCCGCTCGAGCGTGAGATGCGCGCCAACCTCAACCGCCGACTGGCCACCGACCTAACACCGATCGAAGGTGCCACCGAAGCCCTTGCAGTGCTGGCATCGATTCCCATGGGCGTGGTCTCCAATGGACCGACGAACAAGATTCGCACCTCCCTGCATGCCACCGGCCTGGACGAGCTCTTCGGAGAGCATCTGTTCAGTGCCTATGATGCCCAGTGCTGGAAGCCCGACCCCGGCCTCTATCTTCATGCCGCCCGTCAGATGGGCTTTGCCCCGGCAGATTGCGTGGCCATCGACGACTCCCTCGTCGGCGTCCAGGCAGCGCTGGCCGCCGGCATGACGGTGATCCACCTCAATCGCTTCCCGGATGTCGAGGAAACGCCCGAGGGCGCCCTCTCCATCACCAGCATGTTCCAGCTGCCCACCGTCATCTCGCGCCTGACCCAGGCACAGGCCATGGCGAACTGATCGACACAACACGGGCCCACACCGCATGGCGTGGGCCCGTTGTAGAGAGTCGCCAAAGACCTCCAGGCTCACCTATCAGCCCGCACCAATGGCCTCCGGCACCTCTGACTGGCGACGCTTGTGCTGACGCCGACCGACACCGATCACCATCTCGCCGACCACCAAGGCCAACAGCACCCCGAGGATGATCTTGCCCGCATAGTCCCAGTCCATGGGCTCACCGGGGGTCACCACGAACAGCACGATGCCCGCCAGGACATGCAGCCCCACGATAGCGGCCCAGACGCAAGCCAGACGATTACCCAGCGGTAGGCGGAACGGGCGCGGTCGATCAGAGCTCAGACGTAACTTGATGAAGGCCAGGCTCATCAGGACATAGGGAATCATGAAGATCATCGCGAAGATCGACAGCAGGGTCCAGAACAGCCCTTCCGAGGTATTGGCGACCAGGCCATAGGTCACCATCACCACGATACTCACTGCCGAGGCCAGCAGGGCCGAGCCGACCGGGGTCCCGTGCCGGGGGTGCACAATACCGAACACGTCGGGAAACTCCCCGGCCTTGGCGGCTTCCACGGCGGCACGATTGGTACCCATGCTCCAGGTCACCATATTGGTGAAGAAGGTGAAGAGCACGAAACCGCCGACCAGGTTCGCAACCAGACCACCCAGGCCATCACGGCCGTACATGTTGAAAAGCGACTCGGCGAACAGCGTCGTGACATCGGCCTGATCGGCGGGTACTGCCGCCAGCACGCCGATGGTCCCCAGCACATTGAACGTCGCGATCAGCAGTCCCGAGGCCAGGATGGCACGCGGGATATCGCGACGCGGATGAATCATCTCGGCGGCGCTGCAGCATGCCAGCTCCGTCCCCATGATGCCGTAGACCATCACGCCAAGCGCGGCGATGGCCGCCGGCGACGAAGGCAAAGCGGCTTCGAAGGTGAAGGGATTGGCGAATCCTTCCTGAATCCCATAGCGCAAGCCACCGAACAGCAGCACCAGCACCGAGATCAACTTCAGCACCGCACCGATATTGGGTAACCACTTGCCGATCCGCAGACTGAGGCTGGTACACAGCGACGTCACCAGGGCCAGGCTGCATCCCAAGAGAATCTCGGACCACAGGCCCATACCCGGGAAATAGAAGGCGCTGAACATGCTGGCGAAGAGAATGTAGACCGACGGCATCCACAGGGCATTGTTGATCCAGTAGAGCCAGGAAACGCGAGCGCCCCAGCGGAAGCCGAAGGCGCTGCGTACCCAATGGTAGACGCCACCGTTGCTCGGATAGGTGGTGCCAAGCTCGGAGGTCATCATGGCCATGGGCAGGAAGAGCAGTATCAACACATAGGCCCACCAGAACAGGCTGCTCGATCCCAGTGAGGCGGCAAGGGCGATCTGATCCATGAACAGCATCGCCGAAACGGTATAGAGGGTCACGTCGCGGCAACGCAACACCTTGTTCTTGTTATCTTCCATAAGACAAGGACTCCCACGGTTGGCAAGTTCAAGAATGACGAGGGGAGCGCCTCGACGGTGGCCGGCACGCGTCGAGGCGCCCGGTCACCGCTACCAGTGACCGGCGGCGCGCAGGTCCTCGAGGGTCTCGAGAATGCTCTCGCGGAGCACGTCCACCACGAAATCGACTTGCTCGTGGGTCAGTGTCAGGGCGGGCGACATGACATTGAGGTGCACGATCGGCCTCACCAAAAGACCGCGTTTCTGGGCACGCAAATGCACCCACTCCCCGATGTTGAGCGCCTCGGGGAACAGCGTTCTGGTGGTCTTGTCGGCAACGAACTCGACACAGGCCATAAAACATCGGGCCCGCACCTCACCGACGATGGGCAGGTCCTCTAGCGTACGTAGCCGTTGCTCGAAGTAGCGACCGACTTCGCGGGCTCGCGGCAATAGCGCTTCCCGTTCGAGGATCTCGATGTTCTTCAGGGCCGCCGCGCATGCCACCGGGTGTCCCGAATAGGTAAAGCCATGGCTGAAGCAGCGTCCGGCGCCGGGCTCGGCAATTACCTCCCAGATCCGCTCGGAGAAGATGCAGGCGCCCAGAGGCTGGTAGCCGGAGGTCAACCCCTTGGCCGTGGTAATGATATCGGGCTGGATATCGAACTCCGCCTCCGAGGCGAAGAAGTGACCCAGTCTGCCGAAGGAAGTCACGACTTCGTCGGAAATATAGAGCACATCGTGACGCTGACAGACTTCCCACATGCGCCGATGATAGCCAGCCGGCGGAATGATCACGCCCCCGGACCCCATGATCGGCTCGGCGAGAAAGGCACCGACCCGCTCAGGGCCGATCTCGAGAATCTTGTTCTCAAATTCCGCAACCAGCCCCTCCAGGAACTCGGCTTCGTTGACGCCTTCCGGTGCGCGATAGAAATTAGGGCAGCTCAGGTGATGAATACCGTCGGTCAGGAAATCGAATTCCTCCGGGCGATCCGCCTGCTTGCCGCCTAGTGACATGGTCAGATAAGTGGAGCCATGATAGGCATTTATTCGCGTTATGATCTGCTTCTTTTCATGCTTGCCTCGACAATTCTGGTAGTAGTGAACCAGCCTGATAGCCGTATCCACCGCCGTGGAGCCTCCCGTCGTCAGGAAGACACGATCGAGATCGCCTGGTGCCAGCTCGGCGAGCTTTTCACTCAACTGTATGGCGCGGTCATTGGCCATGTCGCAGAAGGAATTCGAATAGGCTAGCTGCCGAGTCTGCTCGGCAATGGCTTGTGCCATTTCTTCCCTTGCCAGACCAATATTGGTGCACCACATTCCGCCGACGGCATCCAGGTACTGTTGCCCCTGTGCGTCACGGATATAGGCATCATCGCCCTGGGTTATGTTGAGCGAACCATGCTGCCGGTGCTCATCGAAGGCATGATAACCATGCATATAATGCGCCTTGTCGGACTCAATAAGGCGCTTGTTATCAAGACTGGAAAAATGCGAGACATCGGGTATATTCGACATACGTATCCTGCATGTTGCCTGAATCGCCGGCAGTATAGGCTTTCCCAACTCCGGCGCCCCATACCTCAATTGGGTAGGTCGAGCCCCGCTGATTCATTCACACCAGGCCAGGACGGGAGGCCACTTATCGACGTTCTCCAGCCACTCCATTCATCAGAAGTTTTTAATATATGACGTGCCTTTCCACCACCGAGCTGGCCTCGTGGAACGAGGCCGCTTCCGAGGCCATGGCCCATTGTCACGCCGACGACTTTCCCGCGAAACTGCTCGAGGCCATCGACACCCTGGTCCCCCTGGAATCAACGCTCATCATCCTGGAAGATTCCCGCCGTGCCCCGGAGCTTCTCTACAAGAGAGGAATTCCGCCTCACAACCGCGAGCGGGTCATCGACCGCTACTTTTCCCGGGGGTATCTACTGGACCCCTTCTGCCTGGCCGTCGATCAGGGCCTCGCGGAGGGTTTCTATCATCTCGATGACATCGCCCCCGATAATTTCTTCAACAGTGAATACTACCGGGTGTACTACCTGGAGGCGGGGTCGGTGGAGGATTGCTATTACATTCTCGACCTGACACCAGAGCGGCGCATCTCGATAAGCCTCTACAATGGGCTGACCGCCACGCCCTTAACCTCGACGCAACGGGCCATCCTGCAAACCCTGGATCCCATGGTCAGAACGCTGGCGCGCTATCACTGGCAGAACCTCGACGAACGCGTCGACACACTGCCACCTCCCTTCGCACCCAGCCCCGGTGGAGGCAAGCTGCGAGAGGCCTTCCTGCGTTTCGGCGAGGATCGGCTCACCATGCGGGAACGCGAGATCTGCCACCTGCTGCTGCGCGGCCACTCGGCCAAGTCCAGCGCGCGCGAACTCTCTATCTCGCCGGAGACGGTGCGCCTGCATCGCAAAAACCTCTACGCCAAGTTCGATATCGGTTCACAATCAGCTCTGTTCGCCATCTTTCTCGACTGGCTCGATGGCTGGTCCATCGAGGGCTGACATCACGGCCTTCCATATCAAGGCGTTGTCGCTCCCCTCGACCTTTGTCTAGCGCCGGATACCTTGCGCTCCATGAAGCGCGCTGCCTACGATGGGAACGTTCCCATTCAATACGGTAGCGCCATGCCCGCGACGTCACGCCCTGCCACCATCCTGGAAGTCGCCCGCGACGCCGGCGTCTCGAAGACCAGCGTATCCCGCTATTACAGCGGCGAGCGCGAGCGTCTCTCCGCCAGCATGCAGCAGCGGATCGCCCACGCCGCCGAGCGTCTCGGCTACCAGCCCAACCCCATGGCCCGGGGGCTAAAGGGCGGCCCCTCGGGGCTGGTCGGCATGCTGGTCGCCGATATCCGCAATCCCTTTTCGGTGGCGGTGATGCATGGCGTCGAACAGGCCTGTCGCCGACAAGGCTTGTCGCTGATGGTCTGCAACACTGACAACGACCCGACGCTGGAGCGCCAGAACCTGGCACTGCTGACCTCCTACCGGATCGAGGGACTGATCGTGAACGCCGCCGGTCGCCACGGCGAGGCCCTGGCCGAGCTGGCCGGCGGCGGCCTGCCTCTGGTGCTGCTCGATCGCTCGCTCGAAGGCATCGACGCCGACGAGGTCGGGCTCGACAACGACCGAGCCATCGACATGGCCCTCGACCACCTGACCGAACGCGGCTATCGCCGGGTGCTGTTCGTCACCGAGCCGCCGGCTCGGGCCAGCTCACGCCAGGCGCGGATGGCGCGCTTCGAGTCGGGCCGCTCATCGCGAGGGCTCGAAGGCGAGGTGCTGAGTCTCGAGCTCGACGACGCAGCCAGTCTCGACCGGAGGCTGAGCGCATTCCTCGAGGCCGCGACGCAGCAACCCACCGCCATTCTGTGCGGCAACGGCCAGGTCACGCTCGCGGTGACCCGCACCCTCCAGGCCCGTCGGGTACCACTCGGCGAAATCGGCCTGATGGGCATCGATGAGCTCGATTGGTGCCAGCTGGTCACGCCCGGCATCACCACCCTGGCCCAGCCGACCGACGCCATCGGCCAGGCTGCCGTCGACCGTCTGCGTGCCCGTCAGGCCGAACGAACCACGCCCGAGCCCCGACACGAACGTTTCACCCCGACCCTGATCATCCGGGACTCGACATGCCGCCCAGGCGTCGATGCTCCCCATTTCGACGAGACGCGCCCATGACACGACCTTCATCCCCCGAGCTTCTCTCCTTCGGCGAGGCCATGACCCTGTTCGTGGCCGAAACGACCGGAGATCTGGCCGAGGTGGAACGATTTCGGCGGCGCATCGCCGGTGCCGACACCAACGTCGCCATCGGCCTGGCACGCCTGGGCTTCCATGTCGGCTGGTTGAGCCGAGTCGGCGACGACAGCTTCGGCCGCTACCTGCGTACCACCCTGGAACACGAAGGCCTGGACTGCCGGCATCTGATTACCGATGCCGATCACGCCACCGGACTGGTGTTCAAGGAACGCGCCCTGGATGGCGCCGATCCCCGCGTCGAATATCGTCGGCGGGGCAGCGCCGCCAGCCAGCTTGCCCCCGCCGATGCCGATGAGGTCGATTTCTCGGCCTTGCGACACCTGCACGCCACCGGCATTCCTCCGGCACTCTCGCCGAGCTGCCGCGAGCTTTCCTATCACCTGCTCGGCGAAGCACGTCGCCACGGCGCCAGCCTGTCCTTCGATCCCAACCTGCGTCCCAGCCTCTGGTCCAGCGAACGCGAAATGCGCGAGACCCTGAACGACCTGGCCGCCCACACCGACTGGGTAATGCCGGGGCTCGCCGAGGGCCAGTTGCTGACGGGCCAGGAAACGCCCCATGACATCGCCGGCTTCTACCTCGACCAGGGCGCCGAAGCGGTCTTTCTCAAACTCGGCCCGGAAGGCGGCTACTATCGCGGCCGCCTCGGCGGCGAGGAGCAGGCCTTCAGCGTGCCCGGCATTGCGGTGGCCGAGGTGGTCGATACCGTCGGCGCCGGAGACGGCTTCGCGGTCGGCGTGATCAGCGCCCTGCTGGATGGCGTTTCGCCACGCCAGGCCTTGCAGCGCGGCTGCCTGATCGGCGCCGAGGCCGTGCAGGTTTCCGGCGACATGGAAGGCCTGCCCCACCGCGACCGTCTCGAACACCTCGAGGCCGCCCTCGACGACACCTCCCGGAGGAGTGCCACATGACCAAGCGTATCCTGGTATACCGCCCGCTCAACGAAGATCAACTCGCACGGCTGGAGCGCGACTTCCATGTCGACTACCTGCCGGAGACCAGTGCCGAGGATCCCGCCTTCCTCGACGCCCTGGCCAACGCCCACGGCCTGGTCGGCGCCAGCCTGCCGATCACCCCGGCGCTGCTCGACCGGGCACCGCATCTCGAGGCCATCGCCAGCATCTCGGTGGGCTACGACAACTATCCGGTGGACGAGCTGACCCGGCGCGGCATCCTGCTGTGCAATACCCCCGACGTGCTGACCGAGACCACCGCCGACACCGGCTTTCTGCTGATCATGTGCGCAGCCCGCCGCGCCATCGAGCTGGCCGGGATGGTCCAGCGCGGCGAGTGGCGCGAGAGCATCGGCAAGGAGCTGTTCGGCACCGATGTGCATGGCAAGACGCTCGGCATGGTCGGCTTCGGCCGCATCGGTGCCGCCATCGCGCGACGTGGCGCACTGGGCTTCGGCATGCGGGTGCTGTATTCGAACGCCTCGCCCAAGCCCGAGCTCGAGGCCGAACTCGGTGCCCGGCACCGCGAGCTCGATGACCTGCTCGCCGAGGCCGACATCGTCTGCGTCACCGTGCCCCTCAATGCCGACACGCAACACCTGATCGGCGCTCGCGAGTTCGCGCTGATGAAGCCCTCGGCGATCTTCGTCAACGTCGCCCGCGGCAAGGTGGTCGACGAGACCGCGCTGATCGAGGCGCTCCGCGCGGGTAGACCGCACGCCGCCGGCCTAGATGTCTTCGAGCGCGAACCCCTGCCCGAGACGTCGCCCCTGCCGCACATGCCCAATGTCGTGGCACTGCCGCACATCGGCTCGGCGACCCATGAAACACGCACCGCCATGGCCGATCGCGCGGTCGCCAACATTCTCGCCGCCCTGAGCGGCGAGCGACCGCCCAGCCCGGTCAATGAACTCGAACTGAAGGGCTCATGACAGGCACGACGCTGCCCTGGCCAGCCGGGCACCAGGGCAGCGCCACCTCTCCCGCACCCGGCAACGCCCCATCAGGCAACACATAACAATCAAGAGGTACGACATGCTCACGACACGCACACAATCAGGACGCTTCCTCAAGCAGCTCGTCATCGGCGCCACCCTGGCCACCACACTCGGTGCGACGGGCATCGCCCAGGCCGTGGAGCTGCGCTTCGGTCACGGCGGCACCGAGGACACTGCCTACCACCTCGGCGCGACCCGCTTCAAGGAACTGGTCGAGGACAAGAGCGACGGCGATATCGGCGTCCAGATCATGGGCAACTCGGTACTCGGCCATGAAACCGAGATGTTCGAGCAGCAGATGGCCGGCGCACTGGATCTGTCGATCATCAATCCCGGCCTGATCACCGACTTCTCGTCCACCGCCAATGTCTTTTCCATTCCCTTCCTGTATCGCGACCAGGCGCACTGGCAGGCCGTGCTCGATGGTGACGTGGGCCGCGAGATCGCCGATCAGATCACGGAGGAAACCGGCGTCAAGGTGCTGGCCTTCTTCGGCGGCGGCAAGCGCCAGATCGTCAGCAGCCGCCCGCTCGAGAGCCTCGACGACCTGAAGGGCATGAAACTGCGCACCAATCCGACCAAGCCCTTGATCGCCGCCTGGTCGGCGCTGGGCACCGAACCCACGGTCATGGCCTGGAAGGAGATCTACACGGGCCTGCAACTCGGTGCCATCGACGGCCTGCTCAACGAGGCCGAGTGGATCCACCGCATGCGGTTTCATGAGGTCGCGCCGCATATCGGCCTTTCCGAGCACGACATCACGGTACGCCTGCTGACCATGTCGCAGATGTCCTGGGACCGCCTCGACGAGAGCCAGCAGCAGGCCGTGATGGAAGCCGCCCGCGAGGCCGCGAGCTATGCGCGTCAGGTTCAGCTCGAGCAGGATGCCGAGGCCCTGGATCTGCTCGTCGAGGAAGGCGCCACCCTGCATGAACTGGACCGGCAACGGATGCAGGAGATCGTCAGTGAACCGCTCGCCGAGGTCGTCGAGGAGATGGGGCTGACCGAACTGCGCCAGAAGATCGCCAACGTCGAGTGAGCCCTTGCCGGGGTGCCTGGCACCCCGGCTCAAGATCTCGCCCTCCGGAGAACGCCGCCATGAGACGCCTGTTGCACGGCCTGACTCACCTGAATCGCGGGCTGGAGCGCTGCCTTCACTGGCTCCTGCTGGCCCTGCTGTTTGGCTTCATCGCCTTGATCGTCTATCAGATCGTTAGCCGCAATCTGCCGCTGATGCCACGCCTGTACTGGACCGAGGAATTCAGTCGCTTCGCCTTTCAGTGGATGATCATGCTGGGCACCGCCATCGGCGTGCTGCATGCCGACCACTTCGTCCTCGAGGCCTTTCCGCGCGGCTCGCGGGCCAGTCTGGTGACGCGCTGGATACGCGACCTGTCCTGCCTGGCCGTCGGTCTGATCTTCGTCATCCACGGCAAGGATTTCGCCCTGTCCGGCCTGCGGCGCGAGGCCACCGCCTCGGGACTGTCGATGATCTACGTCTATTCGGCCTTCAGCGTCAGCGGCCTGCTGATCATCCTGTTCAGCGCCCAGCGACTGCTGCACGCCCTGCTCGATGGCGTGCCCCGCATGGAAGCCAGCCTCGACACGCCCGATGCCGTCGAGGAGGCACTCGAGGCGCATGCCGGGCACGGCGACGAACTGGATCCTTCGCTCTCTTCCACCGACGGGAGAACGCCATGATTCCCATGGATGCCGTCTTCATCCTGCCCTGGCTGCTGTTCGGCCTGCTCGGCGTGCTGATCGTCGCCGGAGTGCCGATCGCCATGGCTCTGGTCCTGACCGCCGCCGGCATGATCCTGCTCGACCCGCGCCTGACCTACTGGGTCATGTTCCAGCGCATGTACAACGGCATGGACTCGTTCGTGCTGCTCGCCGTGCCGTTGTTCCTGCTGGCCGGCAACCTGATGAACGCCGCGCGCATCACCGACCGGCTGATCACCCTGTGCATGCGCCTGGTGGGCCACTTCAAGGGCGCCCTGGCGCATGTCAACGTGATGGTCAGCATGCTGTTCGCCGGCGTCTCCGGTTCTTCGACGGCCGACAGCGCCGGCGTGGGTACCGTGCTGATTCCGGCCATGCAGCGCGAAGGCTATCCGAGCCACTTCTCGGTGGCCGTGACCGCCGCCTCGTCGGTCATGGGCATCATCATTCCCCCTTCCATCAACATGATCGTCTGGGGCGCCCTGACCAACACTTCCATCGCCGGCCTGTTCCTCGGCGGCATCCTGCCCGGGCTGATGATCGGTGTGGCCCAACTGGCGCTCAACGTCGGCTATGTGCGTCGCTACCAGGTGCCGGTCCGACGTCGCGCCTCGCTGGTCGAACTGGCGCGCTCGAGCAAGGACGGCCTGCTGGCCGCCGGCATTCCCGTGGTTATCATCGGTGGCATCACCCTGGGGCTGGTCACGCCCACCGAGGCAGCGGTGATCGCCGTACTCTACGCCCTGGCGCTGGGCACCCTCGTCTATCGGGAGCTCAATCTCTCCAAGGTGCTCGATGCCTCCACCGACACCGTGCGCCTGTGCTCCCTGTCTCTGTTCAGCCTGGTCGGAGCGGCGATCTTCGGCTACCTGATCAGCTTCTACCAGATTCCGCCCAAGCTGATGGCCGGTGTCGACATCAGCGATCCCGTGATGCTCCTGCTGGTGATGACCGCCGTCATGCTGGTCATCGGTACCTTCATGGATTCCCTGCCGGCCATGGCCATCATGGCGCCGATCTTCCAGCCCCTGGCCATGCAGGCCGGAGTCCACCCGGTGCAATTCGGCGTCATCGGTGTCATGGCGCTGGGCCTGGGGCTGATCACGCCCCCCTATGGTCTCTGCCTGATGATCTCGGCAAAGATCGGCGGCATTCCGCTGCTTCAGGCGCTCGGCACCACGCTGCTGTACCTGGCCATCATGCTCGGCGTGATCCTGCTGCTGATCCTCTATCCGGATCTGATCCTGATGCTGCCCCGACTGATCGCTCCCGATTTCGTGTGAGCCTGCATCGTGCCGCCTGGCCGGGTACACTGGCCGGCGGCGCCCCCATCCACGACCAACCCACGAGGCTTTCATGTCCGCGTCCTCGCCTTCCGCCCTGCCGGCTTCGGCTCCCTCCTCTTCGGCTCCCCTCTGCCTGCTCTTCGACTCCGACGGTACCCTGGTCGACAGCGAGATCCTGCTGGCCGAGGTCATGGGCGACGTCCTGCCCGAGTACGGGCTCCCCTTCACTGCCCGCCAGTACATGGAAGCCTTCCGGGGCGTTCGCTTTCACGATATCGTCGCCACCCAGCAGCGCCGTCACGGCCCGCTCACCGAAGACAGCCTGGCGCGTCTGGAAGCCGCGATGCGCACTCGCATGCAAGCACGCATGACCGAGGAGCTCGTCGCCATCGACGGCATGCCCGACGCGCTGGACGCCCTGGCCGCCTACCCCAAGGCCGTCGTCTCCAACGGCCCCGACAGCAAGATCCGCTGCGCCATGGCCAGTGCCGGCCTGGCACACCACTTCGGCGACCATCTGTTCAGCGCCTACACCCTGGAAGTCTGGAAGCCCGACCCCGGCCTCTATCTCAAGGCGGCCGAGGCCATGGGCTTTCCCCCCGAGCGCTGCGTGGTGATCGACGATGCAGCGGTGGGCGTGGAAGCCGGACTGGCCGCCGGCATGCAGGTGATTCACCTCAACCACTTCCCCGACGAGGAAGCCACGCCCGAGGGCGCCATCGCGCTCCACCACGCCAGCGAATTGCCCGAAGTCATCGCGCGGCTGGCGAGTGCTCGGCAGGCACTCTGAATCGGCGTCAGGAAGTCGCGACCGGCTCCGCCAGTCCCGCTACCGGTGCCGGCATACGAAGCAGGCTACCGGCAGCAGGCCAACGCTTTCGTTCCTCGTCGTTCAGGTGTTGCGTGGCGGTGGTGATGTAGAGCGTCCGCAGATCGGGGCCTCCGAAGGCCACCATGGTGGGGTGCGGGCAAGGTAGCTCGAAGCTCGCCTCCAGCCTTCCCGCGGGAGAGAAACGCACGATACGCCCTCCCCCATAAAGAGCGCTCCAATAGCAGCCCTGGCTATCCACGGCGGCACCATCCGGCACCCCCGGCAAGCCCAGGGCATCCAGATCCGCCCAGACCCGAGGCTCGCCGGTGCGGCCAGTCTCCACATCGAAGGGATAACGCAGGATCCGCCGGGTCAACGAGTCCGTGTGATAAAGCCAGCGTCGGTCGGGGCTGAAGGCCAGTCCATTGGCGATGCCAAGACCAGACCACCGCTGCACCAGTTCTCCCCCCTCGAAGCAATAGAGAGCCGCGGAAGGCGTAACCTCGTCGGCGGCAATCGTACCCGCCCAGAAACGCCCGGCCGCATCGCAGCGTCCATCGTTGAAGCGATTGCCCTTCCCGTCGTGCCACTCGGGGTTGTCCGCCAGGCGCTCGGTCCGGCCGTCGAACGGCAATCGCAGCCTGATGATGCCCGAGGCCGTGGCGGCGAGCAGTCCCTCCTCGCACAACGCAATGCAGCCGACCTTTTCATCCAGCTCGATGCGCGAGGGCGCTGCGTGCCGATCCGGCTGCCAGACATGGATCACGCCATGATTGATATCCACCCAGTGGAGCGTCTGCCGCGCCACCGACCATAACGGGCTCTCGCCCAGGCTCATGTCGAGCTCGACCGCCACCTGCACTCGTGTATCCGTCACCATGCGATTACCTGCCCCTTCGGTCGTTAAACCTGCGGCGAGCCCTGACGCGCCACGTCACCGACAGCGGCGACGCCAGAGCGGTCGGCAGCTTCCCGTCGACCGCTTCACTCATACGCCATTTCCTCGAGTTCCTTGCCTCGCGTTTCCTGAACCCAGCGCAGCACAAAGAAGGCCGACAGCGCGGCACACAAGGCATAGAAGCCATAGGCACCCGCCAGGCCGATGGATGCCAGCATGATCGGGAAGGTCATGGTGATGCCGAAGTTGGCCAGCCACTGGAACAGCCCGGCGATGGCGAGTCCCGAACCACGCATCTGATTGGGGAACATCTCGCCCAGCATCACCCACATCACCGGCCCCCAGGAGACGTTGAAGCTGAATACGTAGATATTGGCGGCCAGCAGGGCAAACACGCCCATGTCGTCGCTGAGCTGCAGATTCCCGTCGACCAGGGTTGCCGTGGAAAAGGCAAAGACTAGGCAGGCCAGGGTAATGGCCATTCCCACCGAGCCGACCCACAGCAGGGGCTTGCGGCCGATCTTGTCGATCAAAGCGATTGCCAGCAGGCAGGCGCCGATGCTCACGGCCCCGGAGATCACGTTGATCAGCAGGGCATCACCCTCCGAGAAGCCTACCGATTGCCACAGCACCGCGCCGTAATAGAACACCACATTGATGCCTACCAGCTGCTGGAACACCGCCAGGCCGATACCGACCCAGACAATGCCATGCACCTTGCCGGTCGCGCGGTTGACCACATCGCTCAATCGCGGCTTGTGATCACGATCCAGGGTGGTGTGGATCTCATCGAGCTTGTCGCCGACCTCTTGCTCCGGCATCACCAGGCCCAGCACCCGGCGAGCTTCCGACTGTCGACCACTGCTGATCAAGTATCGCGGGCTCTCGGGGATGAACAACAGCGCCACCAGGAATACCGACGCGGGCAGCAGTTCGATCCAGAACATCCAGCGCCAGGTGGCAAAGCCGAACCACAGCTCGGCGACCGCCGAACTCGAGACATAGGCCAGCACGTAGTTGCTCAGAAAGGCCATGAACAAGCCGCCGATGATGGCCACCTGCTGGATGGTGGCCAGGCGACCGCGATACCTCGAGGGCGCCACTTCACTGATATAGGCCGGCGTCATCACACTGGCGGCCCCCACTGCCATGCCACCGAGGACGCGATAAACCACGAATTCCATCGAATCACCGGCGATTCCCGACCCCCAGGCACTCACCAGGAAGAAAATCGCCGAAACGATCAATACCGTACGGCGGCCAAAGCGGTCCGCCAGGCGACCGGCAAAGAAGGCACCGACGGCACAGCCCAGCAGCATGGATGCCACGTTGAAGCCGGTACCGACACTGTCGGAATTGAAAGAGGATTGGAGACCATCGACCGTGCCGTTGATGACGCCACTATCGAAGCCGAAGAGAAAGCCACCGATGGCAGCAATACAGCATATGATGAGTATATAGGCAGAACGACTGAGCGGTTTGCGATCCGTCATGTTCAATCTCCAGAAAAAAGGGCGCCCGAGCCCGGGCACCAATATCGAAGCAACAGCAAGCAGGTCACGGGGCCATTACCACCAGACATCCATCTGTACGCCGACGGTCAGCCCATCGTTGTCATCGATGTCAATCGCGCCACCGGCATCGCCGGCCGAGATTGCAGCGCTGCCTCCATCTTCCTGAAGGGGATCGCCATCCCAGTTGGCATAGGTAGCAAAGAGTCGAATGACCGGTCGCGCATAACCGCCTACACCCGCCGCCCATTGCTGGGCCAGTGTGAACTTGGTGAGGCTCCGGCTACCGATCCCGTCATCGGCCTCGGGGTCGATGTAGTCATGACCGAGTTCCAGGGCGGTACTCATGTTTTCCGTCCAGTAGTAGGTAGGGCGAATACCGGCGGAAATCCAGGTACGTCCCGAGTCGTCATCAAAGCTCTGATCTTCATAGACGGCGGCATACATCAGATCCAGCTTGTCCGGCGACAGCCACACATTGCCGTGATTGATGACACGCCACATATCGCCACCCGGCGCATCTCGATGCGTCGTGCTTCCCGCCATGCGTCCCTTGGTATCACCGGCATTGATGATGCCGTCAGTGGCGTATTGGAGTGCCAGCTTATTGGTTCCGCCAAACCAGTTTTTCTGGGTATGCTGGATGGTGAACATATGCCCTTTTTCGGCTTGGCTTCCGTCGTAGTAATCTTCCTGCTCTTCGGTAAGCTGAGCGCGGCCATAGTCGTAACCCAGGACCAGGGACCCATCGGGATTGGTCGGAATATCCGACCAACGGATATCCAGGGTATCGTTGGAGATCCGGTTGTTGGCATCGGGATATGCCCTGTCAGCCTCGTTCGTGGCACGTAGCCAGGCCAGGCTCAGCTTGCCGGTACCGACATCGATATTTTCAATACCAGCACCGGGACCGGACACATCCCAGTAGAAGAAGTCATTGATGTGGATGTCATGGCGCCGATAGAACCGCTTGCCAGCCCATAGCGTGGCACCTGGCAAGGCTTCAATGATGTTGTCGGCCTGAACGTTCATCTGACGCACCGACACCTTGGTCTCGTCGCTTTCACTTCCTTCATAGTCATTCAACTGATCAGTCGAATAACCGATCATGCTCTGGAAGTAGAATTTCTTGTCTTCTTTCTCGTAAAGCGTGGCTCCCAGCCCTAATTCAGCGTAGGTATCGCACTCGTTACCGAGACGATACTTGGCCGAGGCCCCATTGGCCTTGAAGCAGGCCTGATCGCCACCACCGACCGTGTTTCCGACACCTGACCGAGCATAGCCGGTAAAATCCACATTGGATGCCAGGCCTTCCGCCATCGTCAGTGTCGAAGCGGCACATCCCGCACCGAACAATAAAGCGCGCATGAAATAGCGGCTAGCGTGATGATAGCTTCCCATCACTTCCTCCTGAAAAAATCGTCATTTGTACTTGTTTGAAGAATTAGTAATTTTTCTAAACTAAGTTTTCGAATTATTGTTCACTTATAGATGAGCTCCTTCTATCGCATGGTGAATGGATTCGAAGTATCAGGACGCCAGTACCCGACCGGAACAATGGCAGCGACAACGGTCGGCAGCCTGCCTACCATGGCCCGGTTCCGGATCGACAACCGAGCCTGGCCACCTCTCGGTCATCATCACGGCTCGCCCCCATGTTCAGGAATCAGGCAATGGCCCTGGCGTTTTCGACGACATCGTCAGGCAGTCGCATCCCCTGCTGATCGAAGGGATGCAGCAGCTCGTGGCGAGGCGTCAGCTCGAGGATGTCGCCACTGCGTGTATCGACATCGCCAGGCAAGCGCACCGTCAAGGCGCCGACCTCTTCACTATCGACATAGGCAAAGGCGTCGGAACCGAGCTTCTCGACCACTCGGACACGGCCCCGCCACTCACCGCGATCATGGCCGACCTCGATATGCTCCGGACGAATGCCCAGAGTCGTTGCTCCATAAGCCTCGGCAACAGCACCCGTGATCAGGTTCATCTTCGGCGAGCCGATGAAGCCGGCCACGAACAAGGTCTCGGGCCGCTGGTAGAGTTCCATTGGTGCCCCGACCTGCTCGATTTTCCCTGCATTGAGAACGACGATGCGATCGGCCAGGGTCATGGCTTCGATCTGATCATGGGTGACATACACCATGGTGGCGTCGAGGCGTTGGTGCAGCTCGGCAAGCTCGACGCGCATACGGTTACGCAGGGCCGCATCGAGGTTGGAGAGCGGTTCATCGAACAGGAACACGCCGGGATTGCGTACGATGGCGCGGCCAATGGCCACACGCTGCCGCTGTCCACCCGACAGCTCTGCCGGCTTGCGTTCGAGCAGGTCTTCCAGGTTGAGAAGCTTGGCCGCTTCGTCGACTTTTGCCTGGCGTTCCTGTGCGGGGACCTTGGCCAGGCGCATTCCGAAATCGATATTGCGGGCCACCGTCATGTGTGGATATAGCGCATAGGACTGGAAGACCATGGCGATATCACGATCACTGGGTTCAGCAGTGGTCACGTCATGCCCACCGATGCTGATCGCACCACGCGTCACGGTTTCCAGCCCGGCGATCATGCGCAACAAGGTCGACTTGCCGCAGCCGGATGGCCCCACCAGCACGGTGAAAGAGCCATCCTCGATCTCCAGGTCGAGATTGGAAATTACCGTGGTCTTGCCACGAAAGGTCTTTTCGATTTCGACCAGTGCTACTTCAGCCATGGGAGCGTCTCGTCTTTGCGTCTATTTGTGATTATCCGGTGCGTGCCATTCAGCGGTTTTCACGGCAGTAGCGAAATCCAGAGAAATCCGCCGGAATACCGCGACCGCTGATGTCATGGGCCGCCATGCCCAGGAAGTTGCCAGTGAAATAGCCATGGGCACGGCCGCTTCCCTCGTCGGAGAGCAGGCTGGCATCGAGCACCGGGCCGACCGGCTGCCAGGCAGCGTCGCCCTGGGCGTAGCGGAACTGCAGCTCAGCCTCGCGGATGTCGAGACCCAGGCGCACCGGTAGCGCAGGATCGAGCGCCACGTCATCGCTATCGACGATCTCCAGGGTTCCGCTCGGCCATGCATCACGGCAGCTCATCACGCTGAGCACCTTGTCGCCGCCATCCCCTCGGGTCACCGCCAGGTAATGGAACTTGAAACGGTTGTAGTAGGCGATCAGGCCAGCGAACTGTTGCAGGTCCTCCGGCTCGAACTCCAGCGTGGTTTCGGCGCTGCAGTGAATGCTGTCCTGGCGGCGCGCCACCAGGGCCTGCTCGAACCAGGAGCCCACCGACTCGCGCCCGAACAAGCGCAGGTAACCGGGGCGTTCGCTCAACGAAAACAGCCGCTCGGGCTGAGGCGTGCGTAACCACTGAAAGGCCTCGGGCAAGGCGCCGGATGTAAAGTCATGGACCTCCTCGGCGGCCGGTGCCAGCTGCTCGACCCCAGGCATCGACACCTCCAGAGCCGGCGTATTGCCGCCGTGAGCCAGTCGCAGCCAGCCATCGGCGCCCCACTCGACCTTCTGGAGCGACGTCTCGCGCCCCCTCGGCGAACGACGCGTGCCGGGCAGTGGCCGTCCACACAGGTGCACCATCCAGGTCTCGCCACTTGGCGTGTCGACCAGATCCGCGTGGCCGGCCCGCTGCAACGGATTGTCCGAGTCCTGGCGCGAGGTCAACACCGGGTTGTCAGGGTGCACTTCATAGGGGCCGGCAATCTCCCTCGAGCGAGCCATGGTCACGGCATGCTCGTAGCCGGTGCCGCCCTCGGCCACCAGCAGGTGGTACCAGCCATCGCGACGATAGAGGTGCGGCCCCTCGGTGAGTTTCATCGGGGTGCCGGCGAAGATATTGCAGATAGGGCCCACGAGTCGTTGCTGCTCGACGTCATACTCCTGGAGCAGGATGCCGCCGAAGCGGTCGCCCCCCTCACGCTGGCGATAATCCCACTGCAGGTTGAGCAGCCACTTGCGGCCGTCCTCGTCGTGAAACAGCGAGGGGTCGAAGCCGCTGGAATTCAGATAGACCGGATCACTCCAGGGCCCTTCGATGGTGGGTGCGGTGACCAGATAATTGTGGCCATCCTTGAAGTTGCCCTCGTAGCGTTTCATGTCGGTGTAGATCAGCCAGAACAAGCCATCGGCGTAGCTCAGGCACGGTGCCCAGATTCCGCAGGAGTCGGGGTTGCCACGCATGTCGAGCTGGCTGGTTCGTTCGAGTGGCCGACTGGCCAATTCCCAGTTGGCCAGGTCACGCGAGTGATGAATCTGTACGCCCGGATACCACTCGAAGGTGGAAGTGGCGATGTAGTAATCCCCGCCAACCCGACAGATGGAGGGATCCGGGTTGAAGCCGGGCAGAATCGGATTGCGAACCTTGTCTTTCATTATCGGTATCCCTTATCCCTTGACGGAACCACCGGTGAGGCCGGCGACGATGTATTTCTGAGCCGCGAGGAAAAAGATCACGGCCGGCATGATCGTCAGGCTCACGAAAGCCAGAATCATGTTCCACTGGGTCAGGTACTCGCCCTGGAACTGCATCATGCCGAGCGACCAGGTATAGAGAGAACGATCATTGAGCACCACCAGCGGCAGCAGGAAGTTGTTCCAGCTCTGAACGAAGACGAACACTCCCACGGTGGCCAGAATCGGCGTCGACAATGGCAGGGTGAAAGACCAGAAAAAACGCAGGTAGCTGCAGCCATCCACGTAGGCCGCCTCGAACAGTTCACGGGGTAGCTGATCGAAGAATGCCTTGAACAGCAGGATCGCCAACGACAACCCGAAAGCTGTCTGCGGCAGGATGACAGCCCAGTAACTGTCGAGCAGTCCCAGGTCACGCACCTTGATGAACAGTGGCAGGATCGCCGCCGCGAAGGGAAACATCAGCCCCAGCAGCAGGTAGGAAAGGATCATTTTCGAGCCGAGGAAGCGAATCTGCGCAAACACATAGGCGGCCGCCGCCCCCACGACCAGCGTCAGCAGCACCGTCATCGAGGAAATGAAGAAAGAGTTGCCCAGATAGCGCCAGAAACTTCCATCGAGCAAGATGCTGATGTAATGCTCAGGATTCCAGTTATCCGGCAACCAGAGTGGATTGGTTCGCAGCTCGGCGTTGGTCTTGAAACCACCGAAGAAAGAAGCCAGCAATGGGCCGACAACCAGGCCGGCCACCAGGATCAGCAGAATCACGCGCAGGGTATTGCGCGTCGTCGTCGCCCGATTCATGCCTGCCCCTCCTTGTTGCCGGTAGTACGCTGATAGAAGAAGGCAATACCGATGGCCAGCACGAACAACACCACGGCGGCGGCGCTACCGAAGCCGATATTCAGCCGCGACAGACCGAAGGTATAGAGATAGGTCACGATGGTGTGAGTTGTATTCGAGGGCCCGCCGTTGGTCAGCGGAATGATGATGTCGAAGATTTGCAGCGAACCGATGATGGCGAAGAAGCCGCTCACCACCAGGGCGTGCTTGATCATCGGAATCTGCACGTGGCGAGCTATCTGGCGCGGCTTGGCCCCTTCCAGCTTGGCCGCCTCGATCAGATCCTCGGGGACGCTCTGTAGCGCGGCGATGTAGATCATCATGTGAAAGCCGAAATACTTCCAGACGATGACCGTCATGATCGCCGGAAAGGCCCATTGCCGGTCGGCCAGCACATAGACGGATTCCTGATCCAACGACTGGAGAATCGACGCGGTAATGCCATAGTCGCCGTCGAAGACGAAGCTCCAGATAAGGCCGGCCGCCACTTCGGCCAGGATATAGGGCAGAAAGAACACCAGCCGGAACAAGGTATTGGTCGGTGTCTTGCGGTATACCAGCAGCGCCAGGCCCAGGGCGAGCGGCATCTGGATGACCAGAGAGACGATTATCAGCTTGGCGGTATTCCACAACGCCGTATGGAACACGGAATGATCGAGCAGCCGCTGGTAGTTCTGGGTACCGACGAAGTCGGAAGGCGATCCATAGCCGTTCCACGAGAAGCCGCTGTAAAAGGCCGCATCGATCAGCGGCAAAATGACGAACAAAGAGAAGAGAATCAATGCCGGTGGCAGCAGTATAAGAACGGCCGAGAGCTTGCCGCTGACCACATTCTTCTTGATGCGATCCGCCGTGCCCCGTTTACGCACGGCGGGGGGATTTATCGTTGTCATGCTGAACATCCATCCCGAAGCGGGGGTAGCGAAGGGGAATTGCGTGCCGATGACTTGTCACCGGTCACGCGAACAAGCTTCGATTACCGGAACTGCCAGGCCTCGGCGACCCGATCGACCGCCTCCTCCGGCGTGATCACTCCCTGGGCCAGATCGGTACTGATATTGTTGACGGTCGCGCCAACGGAGGTCCCCAGCGCCTGGTCGAGAAATACCTGGTGAAACGTCGAGTCTGCGAGAATTTCAGCCACCTTGCGGGCATAAGGTGTTGCGAGCGCTTCTTCAGAACCTTTGGCCACCGGCACGAAAATGCCGCGCTTCGCCGCCTTGCGCTGATTTTCCTCATTGAGCAGAAAACGCAGGAAGTCGACCGCTTCGTCAGAGGCCCCCTCGGTAACGGCAAAGCCATTCATGCCACCGAAGCTATGGTCATTCCCGGCGCCTCCCTCGACATCCGGAAAACGGATGAACTCCAGATCCTCATCCGGCACGCCCTCGCCGCTCATCGAGCGTTCCTTCGAGGGGATATAGTCCCAGTCCCCCATCAGGTGCAGGGCCGCTTCACCGTCTCCGAACATGGCACTGGCGCGCTCGTAGGTGGTCGACATGAAGCCCGATTGGAAGGGTTCGAGTTCTGCGAACTCCTGGAGCATTTCGCCGGCACGGATGAAACTCTCATTGGTAAAGCCACCATCGTCACCGGCCTTGGCAGCCTCGATGCCGTCACCACCCACCAGACGGGTCGCCAGGTAACCCCAGTAGAAATGCATCGGCCAACCGTCCTTGGCACCGACCACCGCTGGCGTGATGCCCTGCTCACGCAGTGCCACCACGGCCGACTCGAGGTCCTGCCAGGTCTCTATCTCATCAATGTCGACACCCGCCTGCTCGGTCAGGGCGGTGTTGACCCAGAAGCCCACCACCGTGGCGTAGAGAGGCGCGCCATAAATACGCCCATCCAGGGTAAAGGTGCTCACCGCCGACTCCGGATAGAGTTCCTTCCAGCCGTCCTTCATGGGTTCGGTCAGATCACGCACGAAGCCGGCTTCCACCTTGTCACGCAGCCCCTCGCCGCCCCAGCTATAGAAGATATCGGGGCGCTGTTCGGACTGTAATAACGTCGGCAGGCGCGTCTTGTAGGCCTCGTTGGCGATGTAGTCGAACTCGACGTTGACCTCCGGGTGCTGGGCTTCGTACTCGGCCACGACCTCGTCGTAGTACTGCTTCTCGGCATCACTCACCTCGACCCGCAGCACCTGGACCGTGGTATCGGCGGCGGCGGCGATGGAGCCCAGTGCCGAAACAGCGGCGATTGCCGCCACCAGACAACGGCGACGGGAATGTCCTCCTGTGAACTGACGCAATGCATTCATGACGTTCTCCTTTGTTGTGTTATCGGAGTATTGGTACATGGGAGATCAGCCCCAGCCCCCATCGACGGCGAGCTCCTGGCCGGAAATCGCCTGGCTGTCGGTACTGGCCAGAAACAGCACGGCCGGTGCGACATGATGGGCTTCCAGCCGGAATTTCAAGGATTGACGCTCCTGGATCGAGGCCTCTTCTTCGGGACCGATCCACTTCTCCAGTTGCCGTTCGGTGATGATTGAGCCGGGCACCAGGGTATTGACGCGAATATCGTGAGGACCCAGATCGCGAGCCAGGCTGCGAGTCAGGCCGTGTACCGCCGCCTTGGCGGTCATGTAGCAGGAGAGATCCCCCAGCGCCATGCGCACGCTGATCGAGCCGAAATTGATGACCGAGCCGCCACCCGCCTCGATCATCTGCCGGGCCGCCGCTTGAGCAGCGAAAAACATCGGCCGCAAGTTGAGCGACATTCGCTCATCCCAGTACTCGACATCGATGTCGTCCCAGGAATGCCGGTCATCGTTGGCGGCATTGTTCACCAATGTCCGGATCGCTCCCAACGTCTGGCCTACCTCGGCGATGACCGACTGCAAGGCCGCAACGTCGCGGATATCACAGTGGTAATAGTGCGGCGCCCTACCGGTTTCCGCCTTCAACTCCTCGACCAGCGCCTGGCTGGCGGCATCATCGATATCGACAAAGGCAACCACAGCGCCTTGGCCATGAAAGGCTCGGGTCAGTCCCGCACCAATGCCACTGCCGCCGCCGGTGATGAACACCACTCGCTGCTCCAGGCTGGGGTAACGCCCCGCGTCCTCACTCATCTTCGCTCCACTTAGTTTTATCTATTTACTAACTAGGCAGAATGGTCACCTGCCACTCGAGACTCAATGAGACTTTGGTAGACGTGCAGCAAGACCCGGCCAAACCCGATACAATCGATAGCCGACACATCATTCGGCAACGGCGTTGCTGTATCGACTGACGGGGACATTCGTTCACCTTGATTACCAAGGCCATTCGTCGAGTTCGAGCTTGAAGCCCCATGGCACTGGCCACAGAGGAACCAGGGCGACTCACGCAACGCCGGCAAACCATGGAAAGCGCCCATGCCCACCAGTTTTCAGCCTCACCGGTCAGGCGATCTCCACTTCCTCAAACGGCTCAATCGCAGCGCCATTCTGGAGCTGGTTCGCCGCTCTCCCGGCCTGACGCGTGCCGACATCGCGACCCAGGCCCAATTGACGAAGGCGACGGTGGGTAGCGGCGTGCAGTCACTGCTCAAGCAGGGGTGGCTACGCGAGGGGGAACTGCAGAAGAGCAGCGGGGGACGCCCCGGCCGCGCCCTGCATCTCGATGAGCAACGCTTTGCGATCCTCGGCGCCGAAGTCGGCGTACACGGCCTTCGCCTGGTGGCCTGCACGCTCTCGGGACGGATACTGGCCAGTCACCACGAGCGGTTGTCGCCTTCGTCGCCCGAGGTGACGGCTGAGTTGCTCGCCGGCCTGCTGAAAACACTGCAGCAATCCCCGGCACTCGACGGCTACCACCTCCTCGGTCTCGGCGTCGCCCTGCCCGGCCCCGTCGCGCCCAACGCGCCCTTGCTGCGCGTGGCACCGAACCTGGGATGGAAAGACATCCGCTTTCTCGATCTGCTGCGCTCCCACCTGCCTCAGCTGGAAGGCGCCTGGTTGATGGACAATGAGGCCAAGTCGGCGGCCTTCGGGGAGTTCTATTTCCGGACTGGCCAGGTGCCCGATTCCCTGATTTACGTCAGCGCCGGCACCGGCATCGGCAGCGGCATGATCGAGGGCAACCAGCCGCTGCTCTCCCGAGGCTTCCAAGGACTGGCCGGGGAAATCGGTCATACCGTCCTGCAGCCCGGCGGCCTCTACTGTCACTGCGGCAATCGCGGCTGCGCAGAGACGCTGGTCAGCGGCTGGTCGATCCGCGCCGCCCTGGGTGTCGCCGAGGACGAGGATCTTCTCGAGGCCCTGCGGCCGCGGCTGCACGAAGAAGCCGTCCAGCTCACGCTGCGACGTGCAGGCGAGGCACTGGGAACCCTGTTGCTCAACCTCCACCATACCCAGAACCCTTCCGAGCTTGTGCTGGGGGGATCGCTGGTCCAGTTGGGCCCCTCCTTCCTCGATCCGGCCCTGTCATATTTCAAGACCCACCAGAACCGGCTCCTGGGCTCCTCCCAGCAAGTCCCTCTCCGCGTGATCGACGACTCCACCTTCATCGCCGCCCGCGGTGCTGCCGCCCAGGTGCTCGCCCACGTCATCCATGGTCCCAGCGATCTCATCTGAGGAGCCGACATCCACGAAAGTCTCACTCGCCGAGCCAGTAAACGGCTTGAACTTTCCCGCCCCGCCATTCAGCATCGTAAAGAGATTAAACTAACAAGCGTCATATCATGGCCAGCGAGGTAACTCCGTGAGCGTCTCTTCCTATCTCCCCGATGATGACCAACAGGCCCTGCTCGTCGGCCGGGCCTGGCGTGACGACGCACGAGGCCCCGTCCTGGTGGTCGTCCGCCACGGCCAGGTCTTCGATATCTCCGAGCACTGTGCCTGCATGGCCGACCTGCTCGACCGCGACGATGCGGCGGCGTTCGTGTCCGGGGTCGAGGGCGAGCTCCTTGGCTCGGCCGAGGAGTTGTTCGACAACTCCCGCCACGCATCGCCACGGGCGCCCTACCTGCTCGCCCCTTGCGACGTCCAGGCCATCAAGGCCTGTGGCGTGACTTTCGCCGTCAGCCTGCTGGAGCGCGTGATCGAGGAACAGGCCAGCGGCGATCCCGCCCGGGCCAGCGAGCTGCGTAGCGAGTTGCAGGCGCTGATCGGCGGCGATCTCTCCCGGATCGTGCCCGGCTCGGAGGAGGCCATGGCACTCAAGACGGAGTTGCAGGCCCGCGGTGCCTGGTCGCAGTACATGGAGGTGGGCATCGGTCACGACGCCGAGGTGTTCACCAAGTCCCAGCCCTTGTCAGCGGTCGGCTTCGGCAGCCGGGTCGGCCTGCACCCGGCATCCCGGTGGAACAATCCCGAGCCGGAAATCGTGCTGGTGGTCGACGCCCGGGGCACCGCGAAGGGCGCCACCCTCGGCAACGACGTCAACTTGCGTGACATCGAGGGACGCAGCGCCCTGCTGCTGGGCAAGGCCAAGGACAACAATGCCTCCTGCGCCATCGGCCCGTTCATTCGCCTGTTCGATGACGCCTTTACGCTCGATACCGTGCGACAGGCCCGTGTCTCGCTGCACATCGAGGGCCAGGATGATGATTTCGAACTCCACGACAGCAGCGACATGCGCCAGATCAGTCGCGACCCGCTGGAGCTGGTCCAGCAGACCATCGGCGCTCACCACCAGTATCCAGACGGCTTCATGCTGTTCCTCGGCACCATGTTTTCGCCGATTCAGGACCGCGACGGCGCAGGCCAGGGGTTCACTCACCACATCGGGGACAGCGTCACCATCGCCACGCCCTCGCTGGGCGCCCTGGTCAACTACGTCGATCGCTCGGACCGGCTACCGCCCTGGACCTTTGGTATCCGCCAATGGCAGGCCTATATGAAAAAATAGCACCAATGCATGGACGAGCAGCAAACAAAGCCACCCGGCAAGACACCGAAGGTCAGTCTTGCACCCAATAAGTTGCAGCGAGGAACTCATGCTTGGCGAGACCTCGCTCGATGAGGGCCGCACGGGCGGACTGGGCTTCTGTCTTTTCCGCTGCGAAGAATACATGACGCTCGCGCTGGGGCAGCTCGAGAGCGGCAAGTGCTTCGAGAGGGCTCTCCCCATTCGACCGTAGCGCCCAGCGCAGAGTCACTCCCTCTGGATGCGCCAGACCCTGAATGTCCCCCTCATCGGGCACGACAATGACAGCCTCGCCTTGCATTGTCTGCGGGGCAGAAGCCAGCATCCTGGCAATGACAGGCAAGGCCGTTTCATCACCCACGAGAGCCTGCCACTCGGCTGTCTTTTGCCCTGTACCGCCGCCGGGGCCCATCAGCGCGACCTCATCGCCAGGACTCACCTGCTCGGTCCACCCGGTCACACGGCCTCCGGCATGAAGGAAGACGTCAAAACTCAGCCGTGCAGCCTCTCCATCACAGACAATTTCCCGAGTCGTGTAAACCGGCCGATGCCATGCCGACGCCCCGCCGGGCCATTGAGTGACGCCGTTTTCATCCGTCTCGGGCCAGCCCATGCCATCGGGACCAAAGAGCAAGCGGAAATGCAGCCCTCCATCCGCGAAACGCGCCAAATCCTGCCCCTCGATCGTGACCCGCCTGTAGGAGGGGGAAAGGCGCTCGATGTCGGCGACTCGTGCGATGGACTGGTTCGCTGGTTGCCGGCCGGCACTTCCCCCCTCCCAGACCGGGTTCAGGTCATGCGCCGAGAGTTGGCCAGTGAGAAGATCGCGCAGCATCTGCAGGTTTCCCGCATCCTCTGACGCAACCCGAACAGACGTGCCGGCCCCTTCCGAAGCGACGCGAATCTCGCCATATTCGAGGGTCACCCGAAGTGTTCCTGCCACCTCGGTCACGGGCAGCTCCCAGGTAGTCGCCGCCTCCCGAATGAGAGGTAGCACCTGCTCGGCGGAAAAGGAGAGATACGCCGCTGTACGTTTCATGCCTGTGTCACTCCTTCGCAAGAAAGGCTTCGCTCACGTTTGCACGTGCCATGCCGACCTGGTGGCACCATCCGTTCGATCAGCACCTCTTCAGGGGGCCGATTGCGTAGATTCTTCCCTTCGCCATGGCGACGAGCACCTCGGCATAGCGTGCGCCCAGGCAACGGTCGCCACTCGGGCAAACATGATTGAAATAATAAATGATCATGATTATCGTTGTCATTAGTATTTTCTTCGCTTACGTCCTAGAGATCGCCTCGAAGCTTGGCAACAGAACATCTTGAGCTGCGCCGGCCAGGGGACATTCACCTTGGGGAACTTCTGCATGACGGATAGCAAGAGCACAGTCGGACGCAACGCCACTCGGTTACGGTGGTCGCGGTCCACTATCACCCTGCTGTGCGGCACGACACTGGTTGTTCCCTTGAGCGTGAACGCGCAAGAGGCCAGCACCGTTGATGACGATGGGCAGGAGACGTATCGACTCGCCCCCATTATCGTCAATGCACAGGCAATAGCGGACGACAATGCGAACACGACGGTAGCCCGGGAGCTCTGGATGGGTGGCAAGGTCGCGACCAGCATCCACGACACGCCTGCCTCAGTGTCGGTCATCACCGAAAAGGAAATCGAGCAGCGGGACGCCGATAACACCGAGGAAGTCCTGCAATATACGCCCGGCGTTCTCACCGGCTACTGGGGTACCGACAACCGCAACGATTACTACAAGATTCGCGGCTTCGACGCCACGACCTACCGCGACGGGATGACACTCGGCTCGATGCGCGGCGTTCGTGAGGAACCCTATGCCTACGAACGCGTCGAGGTGCTGCGTGGCGCCAACTCCACCCTGTTCGGCCCGGCGGACCCCGGTGGCTCGATCAATTTCGTGAGCAAACGGCCAAAATTCGAACGCTTTGGCGAAGGCTACCTGGGCTATGGCTCCTTCGATCACAGAGAAGCCGGTATCGATGTGGGCAACACACTGAACGCCGACAGGACGCTGGCCTATCGCTTTACCGGCAAAGTTCAGGACAGCGACCGCGAATACGATTACTCCAAGAACGACAAGCAGTTCTTCATGGGCGGCCTGACCTGGGAACCGACGGCATACACCACCGCGACTGTCATCTTCGACTATCTAAAGCGTGATAACACGCCCAATAGCGGCGGCTATCCGTTCGACAAGGAATATGACCGCAGCAACTTCTTTGGCGAGCCGGATTACAACTTTCACGATGTCGAGCGTAGCAGTATTACCGGGATGCTCACCCATGATTTCGATAACGGGCTGACCTTGCGCGGCAACCTGCGCTACAGCGACCTGACCGACGACTACGGTTACGTCTATATCACCGACTCTGTGGGACGAACCGGCACGATGGTCGACCGTGGCTATATTGGAAGAGATAGAGAAGCTCAGGAAGTGATCGGCAACGCCATCCTGCAATACGACACCAGCGTTGGCCCAGTCGACAGCAGTACGCTGGGCGGGATCGAGTACAGTGATTCCTCCAGCAAAACCACGTCCGTTTACGCGCCGGGAGCTCCGATCGATGTCTCGAACCCCGCATATCAAGGTGCCCCGAGCAGCCTTACCCCCTATAGCGCCAATGACCAGGACAACAGGACTCGGTCGGTTTTCCTGACGCAGAACCTGTCCTTCTATGACCATGTCATCGTCACCGTGGGCGTTCGCAATGACTCGATGGATCTCTCCAGCAAGGACATAACGGGAACCACTGCCTCCGACGACATCTCGGAGACCTCGTACCGGGGCGCACTGACCTACAAAATCACCGACGAGGTTTCCACCTATTACAGCTATGTGGAATCGATCGCGCCTCCGACCATTGGCGTCAGACCCGAGCGCGGCAAGCAGCATGAGCTTGGCATGAAATATGCGCCCCTCGGTATGGACGCACTGTTCTCGGCTGCCGTTTATGAGCTGAACAAGGACAACGTGAGCATCGCGGTGGTACAGGGTGACGGTACCATCGAGCAGGAAACCATCGGCGAATCCCGTGTGCGCGGCTTCGACCTGGAAGCCAAGGCCGAATTGACCGACAACCTGAGCCTGACCGGTGGCTATTCCTATATGGACCAGGAAGTGATCCGCGGCACACTCCAGGATGGAACGTCAATCGAAGGGAACAAGTTTGCCACTGCGCCGAAACAGACGGCGTCGCTGTGGACGCATTATAGCCTGCCGGACACGGGAGCGAGCTTCGGTCTTGGTGCCCGCTATGTCGATTCCTATGACTTTGATGCCGCCAACACCTCCAAGAGCGAGTCGGCAACGCTCTTCGATGCATCCTTTGGCTACCAGTTCACCAGGAATGCCGATCTTGCCATCAATGTCAGCAACCTGCTCGACAAGCAGTACGTGGTCAATTCCGGCACGGCAAACTTCTATAATACGGGCCGCGAAATCAAGGCCAAAGTGAGCTACCGCTGGTGATGTAATCCCGCCAAAGCGCACAATGCCAGTCAGCTAACGCTGACTGGCATGACACTCAAGAAGCGCGATGACTCTTGCCGGGAGGGAAGCCGACGCTTCTCGCAGTCGAGGAATAACCGCGACGCTGCTGGTGGGCTGGAGCGACCGCCGAACCCTGGACGGGCCATCTTCATTGATCCGTTCTGGATGATCAGGCAGTCAACCGGCGCACCGCCAGTTCCACGCCACGCAGCTCCGCCAACCCCTTGAGACGCCCGTAGAGCGGATAGCCCGGCGCCGTGTCGCGCTGCTGGTCGTCGAGGATATGGTGACCGTGATCAGGGCGCAGCGGCAGGCGCGGGCCGCCATCCCGCTCGCGTCGCCGCTCTTCGTCGACCAGCGCCTGGACGACCCCGACCATGTCCAGGTCCCCGCCGAGATGATGCGCTTCGTGGAAGGTCCTGGGTTCCACCGCGTCGCGTTGCGTCGCGCGCAGATGGGCGAAGTGGATCGACGGCCCGAAGCGACGGGCCATTTCCACCAGGTCGAGATCGGCGCGAACGCCATAGGAGCCGGTGCACAGGGTCAGGCCGTTGGCCGGGCTCGGCACGCGCTCGAGCAGCCACTGGATGTCCGCCGGGCCGGAGACGACCCGCGGCAAACCGAGCATCGGACGCGGCGGATCGTCGGGATGGATGGCCAGGCGCACACCCGTTTCCTCGGCGACCGGAACGATCGCCTCGAGAAAGTAGCCGAGGTGCTCGCGGAGGGCGTCGGCATCGATCGCGGCATAGCCGGCGATCACTTCGCGGAAGCGTGCCAGGGTGTAGTGTTCCTCGGCACCGGGCAGCCCGGCGATGACGGTCTTCACCAGCCGCTCGCGGGCGGCTTCATCGAGGCCGTCGAGATAGGCCCGGGCCTCGGCCCGTTCGGCGTCGCTGTATTCATCCTCGGCACCCGGGCGCGCCAGCAGATAGAGGTCGAAGGCGGCGAAGGCAAGCTGATCGAAGCGCAGCGCCAGCCCGCCATCCGGCAGGCGCCAGGCCAGGTCGGTGCGCGTCCAGTCGAGCACCGGCATGAAGTTGTAGCAGACCACATCGATGCCACAGGCCGCCAGATTGCGCAGCGTTTGCTGGTAGGCGGCGATATACCGCTCGCGCTCCGGCAGGCCCTTCTTGATCGACTCGTGCACCGGCACGCTCTCCACCACCGACCAGCGCAGGCCGGCCGCCTCGATCATCCGCTGGCGTTCGGCAATGGCCTCGACCGGCCAGGTCTCGCCATTGGGGATCTCGTGCAGGGCGGTGACGATGCCGGTGGCCCCGGTCTGGCGAATCTCGTCGAGCGTGATGGGGTCGGCGGGGCCGAACCAGCGCCAGGTGTGTTCCATGCAAGGTCCTCTCGGTCAGGCCCGCGCGAGGGCGGCCAGCGCCCCGGCGAGCCCCTGTTGCGTCAGGGTGGTGTAGGCAGCCATGACGGCCTCGGCGAAACGCGGCTCGGCCGCAAGCCCGGGCGGGAAAACATCCTCCACGGCCAGGAAGGCCGGCACCAGGGCCGCGACATCGTCGCCATGACGCGCATGCAGGTCCGCCAGTCGTTCAGCCAGGGGATCGTCCACGGCGTGGGAGCGGCCGGCAAGATCGGCCCCGGCCGTATAGCGGATCCAGGCGGCCACGCCGAGGTCGGTACAGGATATGTCACCGCCGACCGCCAGCCGCGCCTGGGCACCGTGCAGCCAGCGCTGGGGCAATTTCTGGGAACCGTCCATGGCGATCTGCTGCAGGCGATGGCGCAGACTGTCGTTGGCGAAGCGCTCGAGCAGTTGCTCGGCATAAGCCTCAAGATCCGTATCCTCGGGCATTGCCAGGGTGGGCGCGGCCTCGTCGAGCATGTAGCGGCGCAGCAGGACCACCAGGTCGTCCCGGCTCACGGCCTCGGCCACCGTCTCGATGCCATCCAGGGCGCCCAGGTAGGCGAGCAGCGAGTGGCTGCCGTTGAGCATGCGCAGCTTCATGGTCTCGAAGGGCGCCACGTCGGCGACCATCTCCACACCGTCCGCCTCCCAGGCCGGCCGTCCCTGGGGAAAGTCGTCCTCGACCACCCACTGGCTGAAGGCCTCGCCGACCACGGCGTTGGGGTCCTCGATGCCCAGCTCGGCCAGGCGGGCGAAGTCTGTCCCGGTCATCGCCGGCACGATGCGATCGACCATGCTGCACGGAAAGGCCACCTCGCGCTCGATCCAGGCCGCCAGTTCGGCATCGCGACGCGCGGCCAGCTGGATCACGGCGGCGCGGGTGCGCTTGCCGTTGTCGGGCATGTTGTCGCAACTCAGCACCGTGAACGGCGGCAAGCCGGCATGGCGGCGCCGGTACAGGGCCTCGACCAGCAGCCCCGGCGCGGTGCGTGGCGCCTCAGGGGCGGCGATGTCGGCGGCAATCAGCGGGTCGTCGACGAGCAGTTCGCCGCTGGCCGGACTCAGGAAATAGCCCTTCTCGGTCACCGTCAGGGTGACCAGGCGCGTCTCGGGCGAGGCCAGCCGCACGAGCAGGGCCTCGAGATCGCGCCCCCAGTGCCCGTCACGACCGGCGCTCTTGTCCTGCCCCGTGAAGTGCGTCTCCTCGATCACGCCGATTTCGCGGGCGGTGACGCGCTCGCTGTCGGCGTACTCGGCCACGTGATAGCGATGGCCCGCCTCGCGCAGGGCATCCACCAGCGCCACATTGGCCCGCAGGTTGGCGCTGCTCACGCCCCAGGCATCGTCACCGCTGCGCTGGCGATAGCGCTCCAGGTAGACTGCCTGATGGGCGCGGTGAAAGGCGCCCAGCCCCAGGTGGACGATACCGATCCGGCCGCTGCCGGTACTCGCCGGCAGCCGTGTGACGTCTTGCATCAGGATCTCCTTGTCGGTCGGAATCGCCGCCTCATTGGCCGAGTATCAGGTCGGGCAGCCACAGCGAGATGGACGGCACATAGGCCACCAGCAGCAGCACCATCAGGTTGCAGAACAGGAACGGCAGGATGGCCCGGGCCACGGTCAGCATGGGCAGCTTGCCGATCCCCGAGACCACGAACAGGCACACGCCCACCGGCGGGGTGGTCAGGCCGATCATCAGGTTGAGCACTGCCATGACGGCGAAGTGCACCGGGTCCATGCCCACCCCGGTGGCCACGCCGAGCAGAGCCGGGAAAAGGATGATCAGCGCCGCGATGGTCTCCATGAAGGTGCCGACGAACAGCAGGATCAGGTTGAGAATCAGGATCACCACCAGAGGATTCTCGCTGATCGTCAGGATCAGGCCAGCGATCATCTGGGGAATCTGCTCGCTGGTCAGGATCCAGCCGAAGAGATTGGCCAGTCCCACCATCAGCAGCAGTGCCGCGGAAGTGAAGACGGTATCGGTGAGGATAGCCGGCAGCTTGCGCCAGGTGAGGCCCTTGTAGACATACATGCCGACCACCAGCGCATAGAGGCTGGCGACGATGGAGGCCTCGGTGGGCGTGAAGAAACCGCCGATGATGCCGTAGAGGATGATGGCGGTCATCAGCAGCGCCCAGAAGGCGGTCCTGGCCTCGCGCAACAGCTGCAGGAAGGGTACGCGGGCCTCCTTGGGATAGCCGCGCCGCACGGCGAGGATGTACACCGTGACCATCATCGCCAACCCCAGCAGCAGGCCGGGAATGGCGCCGGCCAGGAACATGCGACCCACCGAGACCCCGGAGAGCGAGCCGGCGATGATCATCGGCACGCTGGGCGGAATGATCGGCCCGACGGTGGAAGAGGCAGCGGTGACCGCCGCGGCGAACGGCTTGTCGTAGCCGGACCGGGCCATGCCGGGGATCATGACCGAGCCGATGCTGGCCGAGTCCGCCACGGCGGTTCCGGAGATGCCGCCGAAGATCATCGAGCCGCCGACGTTGGCCAGGCCCAGCCCACCGCGGATATGGCCGAGCAGGGCGTTGGAGAAGCGCACGATGTTCTCGGTGATGTTGCCGACGTTCATCAGGTTGCCGGCCAGCACGAAGCCGGGAATGCACAGCAGCACGAAGGTATCGATGCCCGCATACAGGCGCTGCGGCACGACGGTCAGCGAGATGCCTTCCAGCAGCAGATAGGCCAGCGAGGCGATGCCCAACGAGAAAGCGATGGGCATGCCGATCAGCAGCAGGACCAGGAAGGTGCTGAACAGGATGATGACTTCCATCACGGCGTCTCCGCGTCGGGGCGCTCAGGCGAGCGAAAGATGGCAACGAGGCCCTCCAGGAAGCCGATGGCGCCGTAGACCAGCAACAACGCGAACATCACCACCGTGGAGAAGAAGATGTAGAGCATGGGCACCTTCAGGGTCGGGGACGTCTGCCAGGCGCCGTTCATGGCGTATTGCCAGGCATGGGGCAGCACCATCCAGGCGAAGCCGACAACCAGCAGGCAGATCAGCACCTGAAAGACCGCCCTGGCGCGGAGCCCCAGCGTATGGTGGAAGAGCTCCACGCTGACGTTGCGATGCTGACGCAGCACCACGCCCACCGACAGGGCCACCATGTAGATGAACAGGTAGCGCGACAGCTCCTCGGTCCAGGAGACGCTGAACGGCAGGAAGAGACGCGCCGCGATCTGCAACAGCACCGTGCCGGCGATAGCCACCAGCGCCAGGACGGCCAGCACGGTGAACAGGGTGTCGACCCACCCGATCAACCTCCCCAGGGCGCCCTGAAAGGTGGGAACCGAGGCGAGTGGGTCCAACTGCTCGAGCGCCTCCTGCTCGGCCACCTTGTGGTTGGGGTCCATACATCCTCCTCATGATGCCTGGGCGGCACCCATCGGCGAGCGGGCGAGCCCAAGCGGGCTCACCCGGAATCGGCATCACAGATCCTGGATAGCCTCGTACAGCTCACGCTGCTCGTCGCTGAGCGACTCCAGCACGGCCGGGCGGGCCTTCTCGGCGAACGCCTCGGTGTCGACCTCGACGAACTCCATGCCACGCTCTTCCAGGCTTTCGCGCAGACGCTTCTGGTCCGTCTCGAACAGCCCGGCCTCGTAGGACTGCATCTCCTGGGCGGCGTCGCGGACCACCTGTTGCAGGTCCTCCGGCAGGCTTGCCAGCTTGTTCTTGCCGATCACCACATAGATCCAGCTGCGTACGTGACCGGTGAGGTTCACGTAATCCTGCACTTCATCGAAGCTGGCACTCTCGATCAGGCTAAGCGGGTTCTCCTGACCCTCGATGGTGTTCTGCTGCAGGGAGGTGAAGACCTCGCTGAAGGCCATCGGGGTCGGCCGCGCGCCCAGCGCCTCCCAGGTATCGACGAACAGCGGCACATTGGGCACACGCAGGCGCAGGCCATCCAGCTCGTCGGGCGAAGTGATCGGCCGGTTGCTGGTCAACTGGCGCGGTCCCCGTTCGAACCAGGCCAGCGGCACCAGGTTGGCACGCTCGGTGATCTGGGCCTCGATCTGGTCTCCGATCTCGCCTTCCACGGCCTTCTTCAGGTGAGCGGAATCGCGGAAGGCATAGGGCACGGCCATCATCGCCGCCTTGGGCGCCCAGTTCTGCAGGCTCTCGCCGGTGATGGTCATGTCGGCGGTACCCAGCTGGATGCTGTTGATGACATCCATCTCGGCGCCGAGCTGCTCATTGGGAAACAGCTGGACTTCGATCTGCCCGTCGGAATTGGCCTCGACCTCTTCCTTGAACTTGACGGCGGCCTGATGCCAGATGTGCTCCTCGTTGGCCAGGTGGCCGAACTTCAGCGTGTAGTCAGCGGCAAGGCTGGCCTGGCTGCCGAGGATGGCGGCCCCCAGAACGGCGCTGGTCAAAAGTCGTTTGATCATGGCGTTGTCTCCTGGCACTTGCGGTTGTGTTTTGTTGGTCGGTGTGCGGATTGCGAGCATGAATGGCCATCAGGCACCGATCTGGATCAGCACCTTGCGGGCCCTTTCGGGGTGGTGGTCGAGCATCTCGATGGCACCGGGCATGTCGTCGAAGGGCAGGCGATGGCTGATCAGCGCCAGCGGATCGAGACGCCCGGATGCCATCAGTTCGATCACCTCCGGAAACTTGCGGTTGTTGAGTCGTGAGCCGACCAGCGTCAGCTCCTTCTTGATGACTTCCAGTTGCGACAGGTCGCTGGGCGTGGGCGTGAACCCGAGCAGGCCGATGCGCCCCGCCGGCGAGGCCATGCGCAGCATCTGAGGCAGCAGGGCCGGCACGCAGGCGGCATCGGCGATCAACGGCATGCCCTCGCCATCGGTCAGCGCCTGGATCTCGGCCTCGACGTCCTGCTCCGCCCCATTGAAGGTCCGGGTGGCGCCCAGTTCCCTGGCGGTGGCCAGGCGAGCGTCGATCACATCGCTGACGGTGACATCCTCGATACCCAGGGCACGGGCCACCTGCAGGATGGTCAGGCCGATCACCCCGGCGCCGAGGATCAGCAGGCGATCGCCCGGATGCGGCTGCATGCGATCGAGGACATTGGCGGCAATGGTGTAGGGCTCCACCAGCGCCGCGGCATCCAGCCCCAGCCCCTCGGGCAGCCGATGTACATTGCCGGCCGGCACGTTGACCCGTTCCTCGAAGCCGCCGTTGCGGTGTACGCCGATCACCTCCAGCGCCGTGCAGACATTGGGTCGGTCGATGCGGCAGGGATAGCAGCGGCCGCAGCTGATCACCGGGTCGACGCATACCCGATCGCCGATGGCCACTCCCTCGACGCCCTCGCCCACGGCCTCGACCAGGCCGGCGAACTCGTGGCCGGTGATGCGCGGGAAGCGCACGAAGGCGTTGTCGCCATGGATGATGTGCATGTCCGAGCCGCAGATTCCGGCGAAGGCCACCCTGACCAGCACCTCACCGGGGGCGGCGTCGGGGATCTCGGTCTCGACCAGGCGATAGTCCTGGGGAGCATTGACCTGAAAGGCTTGCATCGACTTACCTCGTTACCAGTGCCACAGGGTGCCGTCCTCGAGCCGGTTGACCGGCAGGCTGGCACGGCGATAGGGATATTTCCTGGCCTTTTCCTCGTCGATGTCGACGCCGTGTCCGGGCGTCTCGCCGACCAGGAAGTGGCCGTCCTCGAAGCGGTAGTCGTGGGGGAAGACCTCATCGGTCACCGCCTCGTGGGGCATGTACTCCTGAATGCCGAAGTTGGGCACCCAGGTATCGAAGTGGATTGCCGCTCCCAGGCATACCGGCGACAGGTCGGTGGGACCATGGAAGCCGGTACGCACGTGATAGAGCCCGGCCAGGTCGGCCAGCCGCCGCACGTGAGTGATGCCACCGGCGTGGGTCAGGGGCGCACGGATATAGTCGATCCACTGGTTCTCGATCAGCGCCTTGGCGTCGTACAGGCTGTTGAAGACCTCGCCCACCGCCAGCGGCGTGGTGGTGTGCTGGCGGATCAACCCGAAGCTCTCCTGGTTCTCCGCCGGCACGCAGTCCTCCAGCCAGAACAGGTTGAAGGGTTCGACCTCCTTGCCCAGCCGCGCCGCCTCGATGGGCGTCAGCCGGTGGTGGACGTCGTGCAGCACATGCAGGTCGTCGCCGAAGCGCTCACGCACGGCGGCGAACAGCTTGGGCGCGTGATTGAGGTACTTGGCGGTGTTCCAGACATGCTCGGCCGGCAGCTCGGCATCGGCGGGCTCATAGCGCTCGCCGGGCTTCTTGGCCACGCCATAGATGCTGGCGATGCCCGGCACCCCGGCCTGCACCCGAACGGCGCGATAGCCTTCCTCGACATGACGGGCGACCTCGTCGAGGCAGGCCTCGATGTCCTTGCCGGTGGCATGGCCATAGACCATCACGCGCTCGCGGCTCTTGCCCCCCAGAAGCTGGTACAGCGGCATGCCGGCGACCTTGGCCTTGATGTCCCACAGCGCCATGTCCACGGCGCCGATGGCGCTCATGGTCACCGGCCCCCGCCGCCAGTAGGCACCCCGATACAGGTAATGCCAGATGTCCTCGATGCGCTGGGGATCGCGGCCGATCAAGGCCGGAATCACATGCTCCTCGAGGTAGGCCACCACCGCCATCTCGCGACCATTGAGGGTGGCATCGCCGATGCCGTAGGTCCCCTCGTCGGTGACGATCTTGAGAGTGACGAAGTTGCGTCCCGGAGCGGTGACGATGGTATAGGCCCGTTCGATCTTCATGCCTGGGTCTCCTCGGCGAGCGATGGTGTTCGGGCGGACTGGAACATCTCGGGAAAGCGGCGCACCAGGTCGGGCAGGGACTGCAGTATCTCGGACTGGTGGATACGCATGGCCTCCGCCGCGGCGTCGGCATCGCGCCATTCGATGGCATCGACGATGGCCACGTGCTGCTCGATCAGCTTGTCGATAGGCGTACTTTCGGGAACGCTCAGGTAGCGCACCCGATCGAGCTGCGCCTTGACCTCTTCGGTCACCTTCCAGGCCGCCTGCTGGCCGATGCCCAGCGACAGGGTGCGATGGAAGCTCTCGTCGAGCAGGAAGAAACGGTCGTGATCGGCCGGCTCGCTGCAACGACGCTGCCGCTCGATCAGCTCGCGCAACTCGGCGAGTACCGGCGGCGCCAATCCGCGATTCGCGGCCTCGCGCGCCACGGCCACTTCCACCGCCTCGCGAACGAAGCGAGCCTCGAGCACCGCCTGCTGAGAGATCTTGACCACGAAGGTGCCACGCTGCGGACGCACCTCGACCAGCCCCGCCTCCGACAGCCGAATGAAGGCTTCACGGACCGGTTGGCGGCTCACCGCAAAGGTCTCGGCAAGTTCCTTTTCCGACAGCGCCTGTCCCGGAGCCAGCTCCATGCGAATGATCGACTGGCGCAGCACCTCGTGAAGGCGCTGACGAACCGAATCGCTGTCGCGGGTTTCCTGCCATAGCGCTTGTAGTGTCGTATTCATGCGTTTCATCCCGGTTCCGTCGGCGCTCACGCTGGCCGACGCCTATCTGATATAACTAGTATGGTAGTATGGTGGAAGGAGCGAAAGGACTCGCGACCTAGACCTTGGTATGACGCCCACGACGGAGGAAGCCCGTGAAACGCCGTCCCTATGCCGGTACCGACTACCGTCGAGCCCTCAACATCGCCGACCTGGAGCGGATAGCCCGGCGCCGGCTCCCGCACTTCGTGTATGAATACCTGCAGGGCGGCGCCGACGACGAACGCACGTTGCGGCACAATCGCGACGCCTTCGATAACTACCTGTTCGAGCCCAGAACATTGACCCGGGTCGGTCCCCGGGACCTTTCCACCACCCTGCAGGGCAGGCCCCATGCCTTGCCCCTGGTGATCGGCCCGACCGGCTACAACGGCATGCTGACCCGACATGGCGACATCAAGCTGGCCACGGCCGCCTCACGGAAAGGTATTCCCTTCGTGCTGAGCAATGTCGCCACGACCTCGCTGGAAGATATCGCCGCCCTCGAGGGGCTCGATGCCTGGATGCAGATCTACTTCTACCGCGATCGCGACTACGTCCGAAAACTGGTCGAACGCTGCCGCAGCGCCGGTTACAGCACCCTCGTGGTCACCACCGACAGCGCCATCTACGGCAACCGGGAGTGGGATCTGCGCAACTTCCGCAAGCCCATGCAGCCGACCCTGCGCAATCTCTTCCATCTCGTGTCGCGCCCGCGCTGGATCGCCGACGTGCTGGTCCCAGACGGCATGCCGACCTTCAAGAACCTGGGCGACCTTCTGCCGCCCGGCAAGCAATCCGTTCAGGGCGCATCGGCCATCATCGGCCAGCAGCTGGACCCGACGCTCAACTGGGACGACATCGCCTGGCTGCGCGACCTCTGGCCGGGCCGGTTGATCGTCAAGGGCATCCTGGCGCCCGCCGAAGCCGAGCGGGCCGCCGAGATCGGCGTCGACGGCGTGGTGCTCTCCAACCATGGCGGGCGACAGCTCGACCACGCCCTCTCCCCGATGGATGTGCTGCCCGAAGCCAGGAGCCGGGCGGGCAAGCGCTGCCAGCTCTTCATCGACAGCGGCTTTCGGCGGGGCACGGACGTCGTCAAGGCACTGGCGCTGGGCGCCGATGCCGTCTGGCTGGGGCGCGCCACCCTGTACGGGCTGGCGGCCGGCGGGCAAGCGGGCGTCGAGCACGCCCTGGACATCCTGCATCGGGAAATCGACCGCACGGTCGGCCTGCTGGGCGTGGACCGCATCGACGACCTCGACGCCAGCGTTCTGGCACGACACCGCGGCCGTTGACCCGTCACCTCACGGCATGAACGCCGAGGAGACGGTTCCGGCCGAGTAGTGCTGCTCTGGTATCATGATTCGTGAGTTTCGTTCCCAACAGGAGCCCGACATGGCATCCCTTCAGGACCAGCTACACGGTCTGGTGTATTCCACCGAACACGGCGATACCTGCCCCGAATGCCGACAGCCGCTGGACGATTGCCGCTGCGCCGAGGCGGCCGAGGAAGAACGCCTGGCGACGCTGGACGGCATCGTGCGTCTGCGCCGCGAGACCAAGGGCCGCAAGGGCAAGGGCGTGACCCTGGTCGAAGGCGTACCGCTCAAGACCGAGGAACTCAAGGCGCTGGCCAAGGCGCTGAAGAAACGCTGCGGCACCGGCGGCGCGCTCAAGGATGGCGTGATCGAGATCCAGGGCGACCAGCGCGAGGTGCTCAAGGGGGAGCTGGAGAAGCAGGGGTTCAAGGTCAAGCTGGCCGGCGGCTAGCCACTGCCCGAAAAGTGTCTACGCTCGGTTATACGACGTTGAAAATCTGCTCAAAATGCTCATTTACTCCCCGTAAACTCCGCGTTTTCGCAGTTTTTCGCCTTGTCTAACCTTCGCTCGCCGACTTTTCAGACAATGCCTAAGGAAGCACGGATGTATTGCTGCGCTCGACGACCCATGGCCATCCTGGCCGACGCCACCGGTTGGGCTGTGGTGTCCGTCGACTCTTCGGGTCAGGCCTGATCGGCTGGACGCGGCGCCATTTCCTCCAACGCCTCGGCCAGCGCCGTCAGCCCAGTTTCGGCGCTGGCGGTCACCTTGAGGTCGAACAGGTCGTCGGCCCGGGTGCGGCCCAGGTTGAGACAGGCCATCGGCTTGTTGTCGCGGGCCGCCCGCCGGGCGAAGCGATACCCGGAATAGACCATCAGCGAGGATCCCACCACCAGCAGGCCCCGGCATTCGTCCAGCAGGGAGAAAGCCTCGGTCACGGTGTCCCGGGGCACGCTGTCGCCGAAGAACACCACGTCCGGTTTCCAGATCCCGTCGCCGCATCGCTGGCATGAGGGAACGCGAAAGTCGGAGAAATCGCGCTCCAGGTCGGCGTCCCCGTCCGGGCCGACACTGGCGCCCAGTTCGAGCCAATCGGGATTGAGTTCACCCAACTCGTCATGCAGGTCGTGACGCATGCGACGCGCGCCGCACGCCATGCAACGCACCACATCGGCCCGGCCATGCAGGTCGATCACTCGCCGGGAACCGGCTCGCCGGTGCAGGCCGTCGACATTCTGGGTGATCACGCCCGTCACGAGTCCCCTCGCCTCGAGTTCGGCCAGGGCCCGGTGCGCCGGGTTGGGCCGCGCCTCGTGCAGGGCGCGAAAACCGACCAGAGCCCGCGCCCAGTAACGCTGGCGGGCGGCATGGCTGTCCATGAATACCTGATGCTGCATGGGCGGCGAACGCTTCCAGTCACCTTCATCGTCGCGGTAGTCGGGGATGCCACTGGCCGTGCTGACGCCGGCACCGGTCAGTACCGCCAGTCCCGGCGTGCGCGTCATGAACGCCGCCAGTGCCTCGATTTCCTCGTGCGCCATGCCGTCTCCCCGATTGCCCATCAAGCCCCGAGCATGGCCTTGGAGGGGCAAGATTGTCTAGAATGATCAAGTTTTCCCCACGGGCAAGGATTCCCGATGGCCTGGCTGGAATATTTACTTCCACTGATCTTTCTGTTCCCCCTGGTGGCGACCGCGGTGATCGTGGTGGGCCTGCGCAACCTGCATGATGCCCGGGTCAGCTCCCCTTTCGACGCCCACCGCCTGCGCGAACCGGGCCAGTCACTGCGCGATCGTCTCGACCGCGCCTTTGCCAGCCTGTTTCTCAATGGTGCCCTGGGTCCCATCATCACCCTGGTACCACTGGTCTACGGCATGGGGCGCATGATATTCGCCCGCCAGCAGAACTGGCTGGAATGGGGCATTTACGGCGCCCTTTCCACTTTGCTGGTGCTGGTCTTCTGCCTGCGCCTGATCCGCGATTTCCAGCGCATTCGCCGCCTCAAGCTGGGCCTGGCCTGCGAGCTGGCCGTGGGCCAGGAACTCGCGCGCCTGATCCGCCCCGAGGCGCATCCCTACTATGTCTTCCATGATGTCCCGGGGGCCGGCGACGACACCCTGGATCACGTGGCCGTGACCCCCCACGGCGTCTTCGCCATCGAGACGCGCGCCCGCACACCGGCCGTGCTGCCCTCGGGCGAGGAACGCAATGTCGTCGTCGTGGAAAGCGAGCGGCTGCGCTTTCCCGGCTGGAAGGAACGCCGCCCCCTGCGCGAGACACGGCGAGCCGTACGCTGGCTGGCGAGCTGGCTGGAACGCGAGGTGGGCCAGGCGGTACCCGTACAGGGTGTGCTGGCCCTGCCGGGCTGGCACATCGAGGATGCAACCGCGGCCAGCGACCTGCTGGTGGTCAGCGGCGAGGATCTGGCGGATCAGCTCCCGCAGCGGCATCCTGGCGAACTCGATGCCGCCACCCACGATGCCGTGATTCGCGCCCTCCGCCAGCGTATCGCCACAACCGCGCTCAATCGAACGCCGCAATCCTGACGCGAGTGGCGCAGTTGCCGCGATCCAGACGCACCAGGCTGTCCGCGGCAGGAAAGTTCTCCAGCGACCGAGCCGCGATGCCGATCCGCACCTCGGTCAGCAGCCGATTGCCGCGCCCCGCGCACTCCAGCCGCAGAGCCCGGCCCGTCCCCTTCCCGAATGCTGCCTCGAAAGCCTCGATCAAGGCGTTACGCCTCACCTCGCCGCCGCGATGGATCACCAGGAAGTCGGTGAAGGCGCTGGCATTGACGGCCTCCACCAGGGCCACCGAGGTGTCGAACAGATCTTCCGCCGTCACATCCAGACAGGCCGCGTGCTTGGCGTACTGATAGCGCCCCAGGCAACTGGCGCGTCCCGGCATGACACCATCCAGTTCCCGCGTCAGCTCATCGGACAATTCGAGGGAAGGATGACGACAGAACCCACCGTCCGGGCGCGGACGCTCGATGAAACAGCCCTGACGCCACCAGCGCCGGCGCTCGACGCCGCGCTCGCGCAACCGCTGTGGCAGCGAGGGCCAGAGTCCGTGCAGCACGAAGCCCTCCTCGGTGCCACGCCGCAACCCCGGATCGCGACATTCCCGGGGTGGCCGGGAGCGACTGGCGCAGAAACCGGGGTGCCAGGTCAGCGCCAGGGTGTAGTGGTCGAAGCCTTGCGCCTCGATCGACGGCACCTCGGCCCGGGCCGGCGAAGCGCCCAGCAGCAGCATTCCCGACAGAAGGACCGACAGAAGCGCTTGCCAGAACCGCCCCGGCGGACAATAATCCGCTCGCTTCGCAGGAGTTAATGACATTGCATCCATGAAACTCATCACATTCGATGTTTTTCGCACCCTGGGAATTCCCGGTGTGCGCTATATCAAGCCCGAGCGCATGTTCGACCATATCGAGGAAATCCGCCAGGCCGACTGGCTGTTGTTTCCCGAGTACTGGCAGGTCAACAGTCTGCTCTATGGCCTCGGCGCGCGCATCTTCCCGAGTCCGGCCAGCTACCATCTCGGCCATGACAAGGTCGAGCAGACCCGCGCCTTCCTGGCGCTGGCTCCCGAGCATGTGCCACCCACCGAGATACTCGGCACCTCGCCGGCTTCTCTGGCAAAGGTTGAGGCCCGCTTCGGCTATCCCTTCATCGCCAAGCGCATCAAGAGTTCGATGGGCGAGGGCGTGCGACTGATCGCCTCCCGCCAGGAACTGCTGGCGCATGTCGCCGAGGAGACGGTGCTCTACGCCCAACAGCGCCTGCCCATCGACCGCGACCTGCGCATCGTGCTCGTCGGCGGTGAGCTGATCGCCGCCTACTGGCGGGTGACGCCCCTCGGCGGCTACCGCGCCAACGTCAGCCAGGGCGGCAGCATCGAGCGCACGGCCATTCCCGAGGCCGCCATCGACCTGGCCCGGCGCCTCGCCCGGGAGCTGGATATCGACCATGCCGGCTTCGATATCGCCATGGTCGACGGTCATCCGTATGTGCTCGAGTTCAACCGGCTGTTCGGCAATCAGGGCATCGCCGACAGCAGCAAGCGCATCGGCGCGGCCGTCCTGCGCGTGCTGGGCGCCCAGGACGACGACCGGGATCCGGATGGCGAGCCGCCGCTACGCCTCACGGCATAAACTCGCGTCGACTCAATCCCCCCGCAGGCGCCCACCCATCTCCTGGGCCAGATCGACGGCGTAGTGATCGGTCATGCCGCCGATGAAATCGAGCATGCGCCGGTAGCTGTCGTAGAGCGTCCATGACGGCAGGGGCGTGTTCTCGCCGATCAGTGCCAGCACCCGCTGGTGCTTGAAGTTGGAATGGCCGGTATGGTGCAGCTCGTGGGCGGCGCCGATGAAGGCCTCGAGCAGGATGCCAAGCGTCGTGTAGGCACCGATCTCCAGCTTGGCCTTGCGCTCGTTGCGGAAGATACGCTTGCGCGCCAGGTCCTTGGCCGACTTGACGCCCCAGTCCAGATCCGGGTGGCAGAGCTCCAGCAGGTCATGACGCAGGGTACCGTTCAGCAGCTCGCCTTCATGCTGGACGAAGACCTTGGCCACTTCGTTGACCGCCTGCTCCATGGCCGCGCCACGCAGGGCGGCGATACGCCGACGCTGGGAGACGCCCTCGCTCTGCATGGTGGCGTAATCCGGGGGCTCACCGCCGGCGATCTGGATCAGTACCTCGGCCACTTCCTCGAAGCGCAGGATGCCCATTTCCAGGCCGTCCTCGAGATCGAGCAGGGCATAACAGATGTCGTCGGCGGCCTCCACCAGCCAGGCCAGCGGGTGGCGGCACCAGCGGTTCTCGCCCTGGGGCAGCAGTCCCAGGCGTTCGGCCACCTGCTGCAACAGGGGCAGCTCGCTCTGATAACAGCCGAACTTGCCGGCGGCCCCGCCGTGAGCCACCGTCCAGGGATACTTGAGCAGCGTGCCCAGGGTCGCGCCGGTCAGCCGCATGCCACCGCGGAACTGGTTGTACTCGATCTGGGTGACGATACGAAAGCCCTGAGCATTGCCCTCGTAGGTCAGCAGGTCTTCCCGTTCCATGTCCGACAGCCCTTCGAGCAGGCCGCTGCCATCGGCCTCGGCACGCTTGAACCAGTCGCGAATGGCGTATTCGCCGGCATGCCCGAAGGGCGGGTTGCCGATATCGTGGCCCAGGCAGGCGGCCTGGACGATCACGCCGAGATCCGCCGGCGTGATGTCAGCCGGCAGGCGATGACGCAGCTCCTCGCCGACGCTCATGCCGAGCGAGCGACCCACGCAACCAACTTCCAGGGAGTGCGTCAGGCGGGTGTGGATATGGTCGTTGTCGGTCAGGGGATGCACCTGGGTCTTGCGTCCCAGGCGGCGAAAGGAACCGGAGAAGACGATCCGGTCGTGGTCCTTGTGAAACGGGCTGCGGCCGATCTCGCCCCGTGCCACGCCGCGTTCGTCGTGCAGGCGGGCCGGATCGAGCAGGCGTTCCCAGGTCATCTGCGTCATGGGCGACCTCCTTGAGGCTCCCATTCTGGCACCGGGACCCCGACTCGCCCAGCCATCCGCCGCGCTTTTTCGTCTATTCCAGCCGTTTGCGGATCAACAGCGCATAAACCAGCCCGGCCATCAGCAGGGTGACGGCGAACAGATAGATGCCGATCGAGATACCGCTGTTCCACAGGATGCTCCACTCGCCGCCGGAGATGGACATGGCACGCCGCAGGTTGAACTCCATCTGGCCGCCCAGCAGCAGGCCGAGCACCACCGGCACCGTGGGGATATCGAGCTTGCGCAGCACATAGCCGAGCACCCCGAAGGCCAGCATCATGTACAGATCGAAGGGACTGTTGTTGAGCGAGTAGATACCGACGAACGCCACCAGCGTCACCATCGGCATCAAGAACCAGGATGGCGCCTGGAGCACCTTGGCGAACAGGCCCACCAGCGGGATGTTCAACACCAGCAGCATGACGTTGCCGATGAACAGTGCCGCCACCAGCCCCCAGACCATGTCCGACTGTTGCTCGAAGAGCAGCGGGCCCGGCGTGATGTTCATCGACAGCAACAGCGCCAGCAGGATCGCCGTGGTACCGCTGCCGGGAATGCCCAGCGAGAGCATGGGAATCAAGGCGCCGCCGGCGGCGGCATTGTTGCCCGCTTCCGGCGCCGCCACGCCACGCGGGTCGCCCTCGCCGAACTTGCCCCTGGCGCCCCACCAGCGCTTCTCCAGCACATAGGAGAGAAAACTGCCGAGCGAGGCGCCGGCCCCGGGCAGCACGCCGGAGATGAAACCGATCACCGAGCCCCGCCCGATGGTCGAGGCGCACGCGACCGAACGGCGCATGCCCGGAATCGCCGAGCCGATGCGCAGCGAGGCGGTGGCCTTGTCATGGTCGCGTTCGAGAAACAGCAGGCATTCGGAGACCGCGAACAGCCCGACCAGGGCAACGATGTAATCGATACCGTCGTACAGTTCATACCAGCCGAAGGTATAGCGCGCCACGCTCGAGACCGGATCGATCCCCACGGTGCCCAGCAGCAGGCCCAGGCAGGCGGCGATGAAGCTCTTGGTGAAGCTGCCGCTGGTCACCCCGCCGATGGTGGCGAAGGCCAGCACGAACAGCGCGAAGTACTCGGCGGGGCCGAAGCGGATCGCCACCTGCACCAGCAGGGGCGCGAACAACGTCAGGCCGATGGTGGCCACGGTCGCGCCGACGAAGGATGCCACGGCGGAGAGCCCCAGGGCCTCGCCGCCACGGCCGGCGCGGGCCATCGGATAGCCGTCCAGGGTCGTCATCATCGCCGGCTCGTCGCCAGGAATGTTGAGCACGATGGAGCTGATCCGCCCGCCGTACATGCAGCCATAATAGACGCTGACCAGCAGGATCATGGCGGAGGTGGGCGCCAGGCCGAAGTTGAAGGCCAGCGGAATCAGCAGCGCCACGCCGTTGACCGGGCCAAGCCCCGGCAGGGCGCCGATCAGGGTACCGATGGTGCAGCCGATCAGCGCCAGCAGCAGGTGTTCGGGTTGCAGCGCCACCGCGAAGCCATGGGCGAGAAAATCGAGAATTTCCATATCGGAACGCTACACACTCAGGCCGGGCATGTCGGGCAAGGGGATGCCCAGGGCGAACTCGAACAGCACGTAGAGCGCCAGCCCCAGCAGCACACCGTACGGCAGGGCCTGGCGCCAGCGCGCGCCGAACAGGCGCATCAGCACCACGGTTGCCACCAGGGTCGAAGGCACGAAGCCCCAGGGTTCGAGAAAGGCGGCATAAGCCCCCAGCAACAGCAGTACACCGAGCTGGCGACACAGCGCCGCCGCCCCCGGCCAGCGATGATTGAGGCCGGGGCGAACGATCAGGTAGAGCGCCAGGAGCCCCAGCGGCACGCTGACCAGCCGCGGGAAGACGCCCGGCCCCACCGGCTGCATGAAGCCGGTGACGAAGCTGCCTGCATGCCACCAGGCCCCCAGCGCCAGCACGGCGAGTACCGCCCCGGCGATGCGGTCGCCGAGGTCGGCACGTTCGGACGACACCGCCTCGCTCACTGGATGACTCCGATCTCCCGGGAAATGGCCTCGACGTCATCGATCGATTCACGCACGAAGTCGTTGAATTCCTTGCCACCCCGCCACAGCGGCACCAGGCCGTTCTGCGCTGCGACGTCCTTCCACTCGTCGCTCTCGTAGAGGGTCTTCAAGGTATCGACCATGGCAGCGTAGTCCTCGTCCGACACCTCGCCGCCGGTATAGAAGCCACGCCAGTTGTAGCCGGTCACGTCATAGCCCTGGGAAACCGCCGTCGGCAGCTCCTCGAAGGGTTCGGGCAACGGTTCCTCGGCCAGCACCGCCAGGACGCGCACATCGCCGGACTCGATGAAGCCGGCGATCTCGCCCAGGTCGGTGGACACCGCATCCACATGACCGCCCATCATCTGGGTCACGGCGGGACCACCGCCATCGAACTGCACCCAGCGCAGGCTGCCGATTCGATCACCGGGCAGACCGGCCGCCTTGGCCAGCCGCAGGGCACGGATATGGTCCCAGCCACCGGCACCACTGGAGCCGGCCATGGCCACCGAGGCAGGATCGTCGACGATAGCCTGGAGCAACTGATCGAGGGTCTCGTAGGGGCTTTCGTCATCGACCAGGATGACGCCGACATCGGTGCCCAGCATGGCCAGCCAGCGCATGGTATCGGCGCCGCCCGGGTAACGCCCCTGGGCAATCTGGGTCACCCCCACGGTACTGGTGGCCACTATCAGATTGCTGTCGTCGGCCCGCTTGCCGGCCACGTTGGAAAACGCCACGGCGCCGACGCCACCCGGCATGTTGGTGACCTGGACACTGCCATCCACCAGGTCCAGTTCGCGCATCAGCTTGCCCACCGAACGGCAGGTGAAATCCCAGCCGCCCCCGGGATCGGCAGGCGCGATGCATTCGTCGATGGGCAGCGCCTGGCTCGGCAGGCTGATCGCCAGGCCAAGGCCCAGCACAGCCGAGGCGCCAAGGCTTCGTAACGTCTTGTGGGTCGAAATCGGCATATCGTCGCTCCGTCTTGTTGTATCGATCGTTACTCGAGCTGCTCCGGCGCCTATGGTCATTGAGATCAAGTGACGCCCTTGTCCCGTAACTCGGCGAGTTCCGCGTCGCTCAGCCCCAGCTCGGCGAGTATGGCCTCGCTATGCTCGCCAAGCCCCGGCACGGGATGATGCAGCGCCGCGGGCGCTTCGCTCATCTTCACCGGGAAACCGGTGGTGGGCACCTTGCCATGCTCGCCCTGGTCGAGCTCCAGCGCCATCTGCTGGGCCTGGACCTGGGGATCCTCGAAGGTTTCGCGCAGGTTCTGGACACGACCGCAGGGCACGCCGGCCTCGTTGAGGTGGGCGATCCATTCCGCCACGCTGTGCCGCTCGATCACCCGGTTCAGGATCTCGCGCAACGCCTCGCGGTTGGCCATGCGGCGTCGGTTGTCGGCAAAGCGTTCGTCATCCAGCAGCGAGCGCATGTCCAGGGCGCCGAGGAAGCGCTCGACCATGATGTCGTTGCTGGGCGCGATGGCCACCTCGCCGTCGCTGGCCTGGAACAGACCGTAAGGATAGAGCATGGGGTGATCGTTGCCGGTGCGCCGGGGCACCTCGCCAGTGGCGAAGTACTCCGCCGCCAGGTAGCCCATCATGCTGATCAGACCGTTGGTCAGCGCCGTCTCGACGATGTCGCCCTGCCCGGTGCGTTCGCGCCGCACCAGAGCCGCGCTGATGCCGAACGCCAGGTTCTGGCTGGCCACCATGTCGCTGATCGGCGGCGCGGCACGCATCGGCTCGCCGTCGGCCGGACCATTGACGCCCATGAAGCCGCTCATCGCCTGGGCGATGAAATCGTAGGCGGGTCGGTCTCGATAGGGGCCCGTGGAGCCGAAGCCGTTGATGCGCCCGACCACCAGGTGCGGGAAGCGTTCACGCAGCGTGGCGTCGTCGAGGCCCATCTTGCCCATGACGCCGGGACGGAAGTTTTCCACCAGCACGTCGGCGTCTTCCAGCAGGCGTATCAATACCGCCCTGCCCTCTTCCTGGCGCAGGTCCAGCGTCAGCGAGCGCTTGTTGCGATTGAACTGGGCGAAATACCAGCTGAAGCCGTTCACCATGTTGCCCTGGGAACGCACGATATCGCCGCGACCGGGCGGTTCGATCTTGATCACTTCGGCCCCGTGGTCGCCGAGCATCTGGGTGCAGAACGGCCCGGAGATCACCCGGGTCAGGTCGATGACGCGAATGCCCTGCAGGGCGCCCTCGGCGTGGGGCGGCGTATCCGACATCTTCATCCTCTCGCGGTGGGAACGGCGGCACAGTCACTGAGTGCCAGGCGTGGTCCGGCCTTGGAAACCTGGGCCGGCAAGGAGCGCCCCATCAGGCGCGTGGCGACCCTGGCGGCCTCGATCATGCCACCGAGGTCGAGGCCGGTGTCGATGCCCATCTCGTCGAGCAGATAGACCAGGTCCTCGCTGGCGATATTGCCCGAGGCGCCGGGCGCGAAGGGGCAGCCGCCCAGACCGCCGATGGAGCTTTCGTAGCGATCCACGCCCAGCGCCAGCCCTTGCATGACATTGGCCAGCCCGATGCCCCGGGTATTGTGAAAATGCAGGGTCGGCACGATCTCCGGCGCGACCTCGCGCAGATGCCGTATGCGCTCGGTCACCAACGGCGGCGTGGCCATGCCGGTGGTGTCGCCGAGCGAGACATGACGAACGCCGAGCGAGGCGAAACGCTGGGCGATACGCCCGACATCACCCACCGCCACGTCGCCCTCGAAGGGGCAACCGAAGCTGGTGGCGATCGCGCCGCGCAGCTCGATGCCGCTGCCTTCCAGCGTTCTGGCCACCGCCTCGAAACCTTCCAGCGACGCCTCGACCGAGCGATTGACGTTCTTGGCGTTGTGCGTCTCCGAGGCCGAGACGAAGAGCACCACGGCATCGACGCCGGCCGCCAATGCCCGCTCGGCACCACGCGGATTGGGCACCAGTGCAGAAAGATGCACGTCCCGGCGGTCGCGCAACGCGGCGGTCAGCTCGTCGGCATCGGCCAGCGCCGGTACCGCCCTGGGGCTGACGAAGGACGTCAGCTCGAAGGCCGTCACGCCGGCATTCAGCAGGGCATGGACCAGCTCGAGCTTCTCGGCGGTACGCAATACCACCGGCTCGTTCTGCAGTCCGTCGCGGGGGCCCACTTCGGTAATCGTCACCCGTCGTGGCAGGTGCTCGGCGCTGGCGGTGGCGGACATGCAGCCCTCCTGTCGACGAATTCCCCTCTGGGGGCACAACGTTCCCACTATAGGCATCGGACCGGCCGGCTCACATTCGCCTTTTGTTGATGAATCAACATCCAGCATGCTCCCCGCCCGATTTGCAGGATCGCGTCACCTTCTGACGTATTGCCACCCGATCATTTCGCTCGCTAAATATCTGCCATAGAATTCCCTGCCAACGGCGACATCGACAGAACAAATCATCAATGTCGTGCGCCCATCGACGTTTCCTTATCTAAACGAACACCGTTCTCCGCCAGAGGCGGCGATCAACGAATCGCCGATCATCGTTTCGCCGCAGGCACCCGGGAAGGGTTCGCACATCATCACAAGGCACGGTTTCATGCATTCGACATCCCCGACGCCGGACAGCGCGTCCCGAAGCGACAACGGCTTCTTCGGTCACCCCAGGGCCCTGGGCTCACTCTTCTTCACCGAAATGTGGGAGCGCTTCTCCTACTACGGCATCCGTCCGCTGCTGGTCCTGTTCATGGCGGCGAGTCTCTACGACGGCGGTCTGGGCTTCAGTCGCGCCGATGCCTCCGCTATCGTCGGCATCTACGCCGGGGCGATCTATCTTTCGGCCCTGCCCGGTGGCTGGCTCGCCGACAACTGGCTCGGCCAGCGACGCGCCGTCTGGTACGGCTCCATCCTGATCGCCCTGGGGCATCTGGCCATCGCCCTCTCCGCTCTATGGGGCGCCACGATGTTCTTCATCGGCCTGCTGCTGATCGTGCTCGGCTCGGGGCTGTTCAAGACCTGCATCACGGTGATGGTCGGCGGTCTCTATGATGAAGGCGATCCCCGCCGCGACGGCGGTTTCGCGATCTTCTACATGGGTATCAACATCGGCGGGCTACTCGCACCGCTGTTCACCGGCCTGCTGATGCGCGAACACGGCTGGCACTGGGGCTTCGGCATCGGCGGGCTCGGCATGCTGGCGGCCCTTTTGATCTTCCGCCTGTGGGCGATCCCCGCCATGCGCCGTTCCGACACCCTGCGCGGTCGCGAGGCCAGCTGGGACGCACCGGCCGTGCGTCGGCGTGGCGTGGGCCGGGTCGTCGCCGCCCTGTCCGCCCTGACGGCACTATTCGTGGCGCTGGTCGCCACCGGCGTGATCACCCTGGATCCCGTCGCCATCGCCGAGGGCATGACCAGCGTGATCATCGTCTGTGCGCTGGCCTTCTTCATCTACCTGCTGTGTTTCGCCGGCCTCGACAATCGCGAGCGCGCCCGCGTGGTGGTGGCCTTCCTGCTGATCGTGGCCTCGGCCTTCTTCTGGGCCTCCTTCGAGCAGCAGCCCACCTCCTACAACCTGTTCGCCCACGACTATACCGACCGCGCGCTGTTCGGCTGGGAGATCCCCACCGTCTGGTTCCAGTCGTTCAATGCGATCTTCATCGTCCTGCTCGGCCCGCTGTTCGGCTGGCTGTGGCCGGCCCTCGGGCGCCGTGGCCTGGAACCGAGCAGTGCCGCCAAGTTCACGCTTGGCCTGCTGTTCGCCGCCGCCGGCTTCGGCCTGATGATGCTGGCCGCCCGGCAGGTGATCAGCGGCGACACTCTGGTCTCGCCGTTGTGGATCACCGCCAGCCTCCTGCTGCTGACTCTCGGCGAGATGTGCCTGAGCCCGGTGGGTCTCTCGACCATGAGCGAGCTGGCGCCGATGCGTATTCGCGGCCAGTTGATGGGCCTGTGGTTCACCTCGCTGGCGCTCGGCAACCTGGTGGCCGGCCTGATCGGCGGTCACGTCAACGCCGATGAACTCCAGCAGCTGCCCGACCTGTTCGGCCGCTCGGCCCTCGCCCTGGTGCTGTGCGCACTCGTCCTGGCGCTGCTGACACCGCTCATCAAGCGTATGCTCAAGGGTGGAATGAACGCCGAGCCGACACAGCCCACTCACTCAACCGGAGCCTGATCCATGTCCCGTGAAGCCCCTACTTCCCCGGCAGAGCGCCTGGCCGCCCTGCGCGATGCCATGCGCGAGCACGACATTGACGCCTGGTGGCTGCCCTCCTCCGATCCGCACAATTCCGAGTACCTGCCGGAGCATTGGGCCGGCCGGGCCTGGCTGTCCGGCTTCGACGGCTCGGTGGGCACCCTGGTGGTCACCCGGCATGCCGCCGGCGTCTGGGTCGACAGCCGCTACTGGGTTCAGGCCGAGGAGCAACTGGCCGGCAGCGGCATCGAGCTGATGAAGCTGCACCCCGGCCAGGGCGATGCGCCCATGCAATGGCTGGCCGAAAATCTCGAATCCGGCGCTACCCTGGGCTTCGACGCCAATGTCGTCACCCTGGCCAGCGCCCGGCGCCTGGAAGAGGCGCTGTCGCCGGCCGGCATTCGACTGCGCGGCGATCTGGACCTGCTCGACAGCATCTGGCCGGATCGCCCCTCGCTGCCCAAGGCGCCGCTCTACGCCCACGACAGCACCTACCTGGACGAGAGCCGCGCCGAGCGTCTGGCCCGGGTGCGCGAGGCCATGGCCGAGCACGAGGCCGACTGGCACCCGATCTCGACCCTCGACGACATCGCCTGGCTGACCCAGCTGCGCGGCGACGATGTGGATTTCAATCCGGTCTTCCTCGCCCATCTGTTGATCGGTCGCGAGACGGCCACCCTGTTCGTCGCCCCCGGCAAGCTCGACGACACCCTGCGCGAATCGCTCGCCGGCGACGGCATCCAGGTCGCGCCCTATGCCGACTGGGCATCACGGCTGGCCGAGTTGCCCGAGACGTCACGCGTGCTGGTCGACCCGGCACGCCTCACCCTCGGCACCCGCCAGGCCCTGCCGGACGGCGCCACCCTGGTCGAGGCCTTCCAGCCCAGCACCCTGGCCAAGGGCCGCAAGAGCGACAGCGACCTGGAGCACGTTCGCCACGCCATGGAGGAAGACGGCGCGGCACTCTGCGAGTTCTTCGCCTGGCTGGAAGACGCCCTGGCCCGGGGCGAGACCGTCACCGAGCTGACCGTCGACGACAAGCTGACCGCCGCCCGCGCGGCACGCCCGGGCTTCGTCAGCCGCAGCTTCTCCACCATCGCCGCCTTCAATGCCAACGGCGCCCTGCCGCACTACCACGCCACGCCGGAGGCCCATGCCACCATCGAAGGCAACGGCCTGCTGCTGATCGACTCCGGCGGCCAGTATCCGGGCGGTACCACCGACATCACCCGCGTGGTCCCGGTGGGCGAGATCGACGCCGCGCATCGCGATGACTACACCCTGGTGCTCAAGGGCACCATCGCGCTGTCCCGGGCGCACTTCCCGCGCGGCATTCCCTCGGCGCAGCTCGATGCCATCGCCCGCGCACCGCTGTGGACCAGCGGACGCGACTACGGCCACGGTACCGGCCATGGCGTGGGCTATTTCCTCAACGTCCACGAAGGCCCGCAGGTCATCGCCTGGCACGCCCCGGTGGCAGCGCATACCGCCATGCAGCCCGGCATGATCACCTCCATCGAGCCCGGTGTGTATCGCCCCGGCAAGTGGGGCATTCGTATCGAGAACCTGGTGGCCAACCGTCCCGCCGCCGAGAGCGAGTTCGGCGACTTCCTGCGTTTCGAGACCCTGACGCTGTGCCCCATCGACACCCGCTGCATCGAGCCTTCCCTGCTCGACGCAAGCGAGATCGACTGGCTCGACGCCTACCACGCCGAAGTGCGTGAGCGCCTCGCGCCCAAGCTCGAGGGCGACGCCCTGGCCTGGCTCGAGAAGCGCACCCAACCGCTCGCACGCGGCTGATCGGGCGCATATGACGAAGGGCGCCGGCCTCGCCGGCGGGCGCCCTCGTGCCGCGTCGACGGCATCGGGTCTTCTTCCCTTCATCCAACCGTCATGGCTCGTCTGTTCCAATCCTTGGGCTATTCGTCATGCCAAAAGGAAAAGGGATGTCATTCAAGCCATTGTCTCTTGCCGGTCTGCTGGGGCTGAGCTCCGGTGTCCTGGCGTTCGGCCAGCCTGCACTGGCAGCCCAGACGTTCAACCGCATTGCCTCCTTTTCGGTCGCCAAGAACCTGGAAGAAGGTGCCGCCCCCGACAGCGTCACGTCGGCGGAGATCATCACCGCCAGCGCCGACGGCAATACCCTGATCTACTCCGACAGCCCGCATGGCGGCATCGGTTTCATCGACATCACCGATCCGGCCGCGCCACAAGCGGGAGGCTTCATGGCGATGCAGGGAGAGCCGACTTCGGTCTCGGCCCTGCACGGTGTGGCACTGGTGGGAATCAATACCTCGGAGAGCTACACTAGTCCCAGCGGCGAGCTGCGCGCGATCGACGTGGCGGACCAGCAGCCGATCCGCTCCTGCCAACTGGGCGGACAACCCGACTCCGTCGCCATATCGCCCGACGACGGCTGGGCCGCCATCGCCATCGAGAACGAGCGCGACGAGGATGCCAATGACGGCCGCATACCTCAGATGCCGGCCGGCTATCTGATGATCTTCCCGCTCGAGCAAGGCGTTCCCGATTGCGACAACGGCCGCAAGGTGGCCCTGACCGGCCTTGCCGAGATCGCACCTTCAGACCCGGAACCGGAATTCGTCGACATCAACGACGACAACCGGATCGCCGTCACGCTGCAGGAGAACAACCACGTCGTGATCGTCGATGCCGCCAGCGGTCGAGTAGTCAGCGACTTCTCCGCGGGTACCGTCGATCTCGCCGACATCGACACGGCGGAAGATGGACGCCTGTCGTTCGACGAGCGGCTACAAGGCATCAAGCGCGAGCCCGATGCCGTCCACTGGCTGGATACCGAACGCCTGGTGACGGCCAATGAAGGCGATTACGAAGGCGGCTCCCGCGGCTTCACCATCTTCAACGCGGATGGCAGCGTGGCCCATGAGTCCGGGGCTGCGTTCGAGCATGCCGTGGCCGCCGCCGGGCACTATCCGGAAGGACGCTCCGACGCGAAGGGCGTCGAGCCGGAAGGGCTGGAAGTCGGCACCTATGACGGTCAGCGCTATATCTTCGTGCTCTCGGAGCGCGGCTCGGTCGTCGGCGTCTACCGCGATACCGGAGAGGCGCCGGAACTGGTGCAGCTTCTGCCCTCCGGCAGCGGCCCGGAAGGCGCGGTCGCGATTCCCGGGCGGCAACTGCTCGCCACCTCCAACGAAGAAGATCTCGGAGCGGATGGCGGGCCACTCAGCCACGTGATGATCTATCAGCGCGCCGAGGGCGACGCCGCTTATCCGGAAATCACCGCCGCGCTCGATGCAGATGGCAAGCCGATCACCGGCTGGGGTGCGCTTTCCGCCCTGGCCAGCGACCCCGAAGACGCCGACCGCCTGTATGCGGTCAACGATTCGGCCTATGCCAATGCACCGACGATCTACACCATCGACAAGGCCTCGCAGCCGGCGCGCATCACGGCCGCCAGCGTGGTCACCCGCGATGGCGAGCCTGCCACCGGACTCGATCTCGAAGGGATCGCCCCGGATGGCGCCGGTGGCTTCTGGCTGGCCAACGAGGGCAACGCCGAGAAGGAGATTCCCCACGCCCTGCTGCATGTCGACAGCCAGGGAGCGATCCAGGCACAGGTCCCGCTGCCCGAATCGGTCCTCGAGCGCCAGACGCGCTATGGTGCCGAAGGCATCGTACGGATCGACGGCAAGCTCTGGGTGGCCCTGCAGCGCCCCTGGCAGGGCGATCCGGAGAATACCGCCATGCTGCTCGCCTACGATCCCGCAACGCAGCAGTGGGGCGGCGTGCGCTACCCGCTGGATAGGCCGCAAGGCGACGGCTGGGTCGGCCTCTCGGATCTCGCCGCCAAGGACGATGCGCTCTATCTGATCGAGCGCGACAATCAGGTCGGCGAAGCCGCGCACATCAAGCAGGTCACGCGCGTCGCCTTCGACCAGCTCCAGCCCGCCGAGCTGGGTGGCGAGCTGCCTACCGTGCGCAAAGACGTCGTTCTCGATCTGATACCGCTGCTGCGCGACACGGGCGGCTATGTCCTGGAAAAGGTCGAAGGGCTGACCTTCGACGCCGCCGGACAAGCCTATGTGGTCACCGATAACGACGGCGTGGACGACGCCTCCGGCGAAACCCGCTTCTTCCCGGTCGCACTCGACTAAAAGCCACGAGTTTCGAGCCACGAGATCCGAGCAACCCCACCCCCGCTACTCAGAGGGTCACCGATGAGAGTGGGGGTTCAGCCCGTAGCTCAATCCTCCGCCATTTCCGGCATCAGCGTCTTGAGCTTGCGGGTCAGGGTGTTGCGCCCCCAGCCCAGCAGTTCGGCGGCTTCGCCCTTGCGTCCGCCGGTATGCTTGAGCGCGGTCTCGATGAGGATCTTCTCGAAATCCGGGACCGCCTCTTCCAGCAGGTGGGTATGGCCGGCGGCCAGGGCACGATCCGCCCAATCGCGGAAGGCCAGACGCCAGTCGCCCGAGGCGCCACCACCCTCCCCGTCGCGCAGTTCGGGCGGCAGGTCCTCCACCAGCACCTCGCGCCCGGAGGCCATCACCGTCAGCCAACGGCAGGTGTTCTCGAGCTGACGCACGTTGCCCGGCCAGGCCAGACGGGTCAGGTGCTCCTCGGCTTCCTCGGTCAGCACCTTGACGTCGGTGGCCAGTTCCTTGGCGGCCTCGGCGAGGAAATGACGCGCCAGGCGAGGAATGTCCTCGCGCCGATCGGCAAGCTTCGGCAGGTGGATGCGAATCACGTTGAGGCGATGGAAGAGATCCTCGCGAAAACGCCCGTCGTCGACCAGTTCCTCGAGGTGCTGGTGGGTGGCGGCGATGATGCGCACATCCACCTTGACCGGCGTATGGCCGCCGACCCGATAGAACTCGCCATCGGCCAGCACCCGCAGCAAGCGGGTCTGGGTTTCGGCGGGCATGTCGCCGATCTCGTCGAGGAACAGGGTGCCGCCATCGGCCTGTTCGAAACGTCCCTGCCGCTGGGCCGTGGCACCGGTGAAGGCGCCCTTTTCATGACCGAACAACTCGGATTCGATCAGATCGCGGGGAATCGCCGCCATGTTCAGGGCGATGAAGGGCCGGCTGCCCCGAGGGCTGTGCTGATGCAGCGCCTGGGCCACGCGCTCCTTGCCGGTGCCCGACTCACCGTTGATCAGCACCGTGATGTGCGACTGAGCGAGCCGGCCGATGGCGCGAAACACCTCCTGCATGGCCGGCGCCTCGCCGATGATCTCGGTCTCGAGGCCTTCCGGGGGCGTGACCGGCCGCTGGCGTTCCCGGGCATGGGCCACGGCGCGGCGCACCAGGGCCAGCGCCTCGTCGACGTCGAAGGGCTTGGGCAGATATTCGAAAGCTCCGCCCTGATAGGAGGCCACGGCGCTGTCGAGATCCGAATGCGCGGTCATCACGATCACCGGCAGATCGGGATGCGCCTCCCGCACCCGGGCCATCAAATCCAGGCCGTCGATCCCCGGCATGCGAATGTCAGTGACCAGCACGTCGGGCGGCTCCTCGAGCAGCCGTGGCAGCACCCGATCGGCGCGCTCGACGCATTCGACCTCCAGGTCGGGCTGGGCCAGGGCACGCTCCAGCACCCAGCGGATGGCGCGGTCATCGTCGACGATCATGACGCGAGCGGCTTCACTCATGGGATTTCTCCAGCGGTATCAGCAGGCGGAATTCGGTGTGGCCAGGCGCGGAGTCGCACTCGATCAGCCCCTGGTGCTGATGGAGGATCGACTGGGCGATGGACAGGCCCAGCCCACTGCCCTCGGCACGCCCCGAGACCATCGGATAGAACAGGGTTTCGCGCAGTCGCTCGGGAATGCCCGGACCGTTGTCGATGATCGACACCTCGCAGACCAGCCGATGGCGTTCGGCGCCCAGGGTGAACTGTCGCCGGGCACGGGTTCTCAGCATCAGGCTGGGGGCCGGTACATCGGATTCCGTCATGGCCTCGACGGCATTGCGCGCCACGTTGAGCATGGCCTGGATCATCTGCGACTCGTCGCCGACGAGATCCGGCAGGCTGGGATCGTAATCGCGGATGATCGTCACGCTCGGATGCTCGACGGTGAGCAGCGAACGCACCCGCTCGAGCACCTTGTGGATGTTCAGCGGCTCATGGCGCTCGACCTGATTGGGCCCGAGCATCGCATCCACCATGTCGCGCAGGCGGTCGACCTCTTCGATGATGATCCGGGTGAATTCGGTGAGCTGCGGACTTTCCAGGTCGCGTTCCAGCAACTGGGCCGCACCGCGAATGCCGCCGAGGGGATTCTTGACTTCATGGGCGAGGCCGCGCGCCAGCACCTTGATGGTTTCCTGGCGCGTCTGCAGCGCTTCCTCCCGGGAAATGCGCAGCAGGCGGTCGCGTGGCTCCACTTCCAGCAAGAGCTCGTCCCGGGAAAGCGGCGTGACGGTGTAGTCCACGGTCAGTACATCGCCGGTGACCAGCGTCAGGCGCGCCTCGCGCTGGGTGAAGGGATGAAACTCGTCCCTCGCCTTGGCCAGCAGCTCGCCGATGTCTTCCTCGCCCACGACCAGTTCCGGCAGGGGCTGGCCGGTCACCCGCGAGCGACTCAGCGCCAGCAGCGCCTCGGCCGCCGGATTCATCCACTGCAATCGCAGCCCGCCATCCAGCAAGAGGACGGCAGTGGTGAGGTGTTCCATCAAACGTTGATACATGGACGATCCCGCGATGCACGTAGAAGTTTCCAACTGGAGAAGTCCGGTGCAAGAAGCGCGCCACTTCGGCACGACCGGCATACGGGCGCTGGCGGGCAACAGGCACCGGAACTGTGCACCATCCTAGTGCACTACTATGGTGCATGCACGATCCTGGCCGATCGATGCACCCTCAGCGGTCGTCCTGGCCACGGGAAGCGGGACAATTGGGATTCTGCGGCAGGTTCACGCTGGCCCGCTGCACATGCAGCGTCACCTCGGGCGTGCGGCGTAGCACCCGGCCCCGCTCATCGAGCAGTTCCGCCTGCAAGCGGTGCTCGCCACGCACCAGATTGACGAGTTCGATGACCGGCTCGCGCGCCGCGGGCCTCACGATGTCTCCATCGAGCAGCAGACGCAGCCCGTGCCCTTCACGCAGCGCCGGCCGCAGTTCGAGCCGCACCCGCACCTTGCCGGCGAATCCTGTGGGCAGGGTCGTGTCATCGTCGGGTGCGGCGATCGTGAAGACGTCATACGTCCGGGAGGGTGCATCGCCGGCGGCGTCGCTCGATGCTGCACGAGTCGCCGTTGACGAGGCCGGCAGCGCCGGCACCACACTGATCGGCGCAAGCTCGACCGGCTCGCCGCCACGCGCGGGATCGTCGGTGAAGAACACATGGCCCCGCGCGTCGGTGGTGCGGTAGAGGACCTGCCCGCCCATGGCCTGATTCACCACCACAAGCCACAGCAGTATCGCGATTGTTGGCCTATCCATGAGCCCTTCCCCGGCAGCGGGCATCCTGCCCTTCAACTGGAGATTAGGCACTGCCCGACAGATCAGCGACCTCGCACGCTTTCGGGCAATGTCTCGCGCACAGTCCCTCGCACGAAAAACTCCAGCGTATACATCTCGTGCATAAAAAAGGGCACGCCCGGCAGGCGTGCCCCTTCTCGCTGCAACGCGGCGCCGAAGCGCCGACGATCAGCAGCTGTAGTACATGTCGAACTCGATCGGGTGGGTCGTCATGCGCAGACGCTCGATGTCCTCGGACTTGAGCTCGATGTAGGCATCGATCGTCTCGTCGGTGAAGACGCCGCCCTCGGTCAGGAAGCTGCGATCGGCATCCAGCGCTTCCAGCGCCTGATCGAGGCTCTCGGCCACGGTCGGGATGGCCTTGCCTTCTTCCGGCGGCAGGTCATAGAGGTTCTTGTCCATGGCATCGCCGGGATGGATCTTGTTCTTGATGCCGTCGATGCCGGCCATCAGCATCGCCGCGAAGCACAGGTAGGGGTTGGCGGTCGGGTCCGGGAAGCGGGCCTCGATGCGCTTGCCCTTCGGGCTTGCGGTGTAGGGGATACGGATGGACGCAGAACGGTTGCGCGCACTGTAGGCCAGCATCACCGGCGCCTCGAAACCCGGCACCAGACGCTTGTAGGAGTTGGTCGACGCGTTGGTGAAGGCGTTCAGGGCACGGGCATGCTTGATAATGCCGCCGATGTAGTACAGAGCCATCTCGGAGAGACCAGCGTACTCGTCACCGGCGAACTGGTTCTGGCCGTCCTTCCAGAAGGACTGGTGGACGTGCATGCCGGAACCGTTGTCACCGACCACCGGCTTGGGCATGAAGGTCGCGGTCTTGCCGTAGGCGTGGGCCACGTTGTGCACCACGTACTTCATTTCCTGCAGCTCGTCGGCCTTCTTCACCAGGGTGTTGAACTTGACGCCGATCTCGTTCTGGCCGGCGTTGGACACCTCATGGTGATGCACTTCGACGGTCTGGCCGATGGCCTCCAGGGTGCTGCACATCACGCCACGGATGTCGTGGAAGCTGTCCACCGGCGGTACCGGGAAGTAGCCACCCTTGACCCGCGGACGGTGACCCAGGTTGCCGCCTTCGACGTGGCGGTCGGTGGCCCAGGCACCCTCTTCGGAGGTGATCTTGTACATGGCGCCTTCGGCGTCGGCCTTCCAGTGCACCTCGTCGAAGACGAAGAACTCGGGCTCCGGACCGAAGAAGGCGGTGTCGCCCAGGCCGGAAGACTGCAGATACGCCTCGGCACGCTTGGCGATGGAGCGCGGATCACGCTCATAGCCCTGCATGGTGGCCGGCTCGATGATGTCGCAGCGCAGCACCAGGGTGGCATCTTCGGTGAAGGGGTCGAGGAAGCCGGTGCCGTCCTCCGGACGCAGGATCATGTCCGACTCGTTGATCCCCTTCCAGCCATTGATGGAGGAGCCATCGAACATCTGGCCGTTCTCGAAGAACTCTTCGTCCACATCGCGAGCCGGGATGGTGACGTGCTGTTCCTTGCCTTTGGTGTCGGTGAAGCGCAGATCGACCCACTTCACATCATGTTCTTCAATCAGGGCGAGAGTCTTGTCAGACATGAGGTCCTCCACAATGAGCTTGGCTCGTTAACTCTGAAGCGAATTCAAAGCGTCTTGACTGCTGGTCGAGTAGCGAACGTTGTAGCACGCCGTAAGCTGGCTGCCCACAACCGCCGAAGCGACCATGGCGTTTGCAGTGGTGAAGCAGAAAGCGTGCCAAAATGGCGCATCCTCATGCCCGGCTTTCATAGCACCCTGATCTTGCAAAGGAAAATTTTCCTTCCTGGTTCTCCCGAGCCAAGCCTGCCTGCTCACCGCCCTATATCGATGCGACACAGGCAGCTCTCGATGAACCAAAATGGAGCGCCATGAAAGAGTCAGCACCAAAACAGTGCAAATGTGCTGCCCTCACGCCCCCATGGGACGAGACGCGTCATGCATCGGCGTCCTCGAAATCGCCCAGCCACTTCTCGATGAGCGCCGGGTGGTCAGCGATCCAGCGACGGACGCCCTCTTCTGGGCTGCCGACGTCCTCGATGGTCAACATCAAATCCGATAGCTGGCCATGGCTCATGTACCAGCCATCGAGGACATCCGTTATTTCGGGGTGCTCTTCGGCGAACCCGGCCGTGGACATCCATTTGATGTCGTCGCCGCCGCCATAGGCCTCCTCGGGATCCTCGATGGCCTTCAGGTCATATTGCGCATAGGCCCAATGCGGCTGCCAGAGCGTGACCGCGATGGGTTCTTCCTTGCGATACGCCTCCTCGAGCGAGGCCAGCATGGCAGGTGACGAGCTATTCAACTGGCGAAACGGCAGCTCGTAGCGCTCGATGGCGGTTTCCGTTTCCCCCGCGATGGCGGAACCCGACTCGATGCCCATGATTGTCGGCTCTCCCTGGTACTCGAAGCGTGACGCATTGGCCTTCAGGTCTTCCATGGTGTCGATATCCGAGAGATAGGCCGGCACCACCAGCTCGTCCTGGGCGCCGTGATACCAGGCGTCATGGACATCGATACGATCCTGATAGGGCTCCAGGTATTGGGCATCACCATTGGGCAGCCAGACTTCCAGCGATATGTCGATATCGCGCTGGGCCAGCGCGCTGAAGATGATGCTCTTGCCGGTCGTGGTCAGCTCGACGCGGTATCCCCGCTCCTCCAGCAATTGCTGCCATAGGTGAGAGACGGCAATATTCTCCGACCAGTTGTTGGTGCCGATGGTCAATGTCTCGTCGGCCGATGCCGTAGTGGCAACCCCCAGGGCGCCAAGTGCAACGAGAAGAGAAGTAATCGATTTCATGGGTCTCCTTAGATTGTCATGGAAAAGGGTCAAGAACCCAGCAACTCATCGTCATAGCCATACGTCGACAGACGATCTATCCCCCGTTCGGTAATCAACACCTGTTCCTCCAGCTTGACCCCTTCGCGGCCATCGCGATGCCCGATATAGGCTTCCACGCACAGGGTCATGCCGGGTTCGATGTCACCGTCGTAGCCGACATCGTCCCAATCCATGTCATGGGCGATCAGCGGCCATTCACCGGTCATCCCGCAACCATGGACGATGTCCAGGTAGCGGTTCTCGCGATATCCCCGGGGAATCGGCCAGGCGCGGCGTGAATACTCGCGAAAGCTCATGCCGGGTGCCAGCAGGGCGATATTGCTTTCCAGTTGATCGGCCGCCATCCGATAGAGCCGCTTCTGCTCCTGGGTGGGACCACCACATCCGGGGACATGGAAGGTTCTTGAAAAGTCGGTGTAATAGCCGAAGCAGCCGACGATGTCGGTGTCGAAGGCCACGAGTTCACCAGGCGCGATGATCTTGTCGGAACACTCCTGGAACCAGGGATTGGTGCGTGCCCCCGAGGCCAGCAGCCGGGTTTCGGCATATTCGCCCCCCGTGGCCAGCACATGCTGGTTGAAAATGGACCATAGCTCGTTTTCGGACATGCCCGGCCTCAGGGCCGCTTCCATGTGCGCCATGGCGGATTCCGTCAGTGTCACCGAACGGTGGATCAGGCTCAGCTCATCGAGGCTCTTGATGGACTTGGCGCCTTCCACGGCGACGGCGGCATCGATCAGCTCGAATCCCGCCTCGCCAAGGGCGGATACGGCCGCGGTAGGAGCCGACTCGATGCCCAGCCGTTTGCCCTGCGTAGCCGAGCGTGCGAACAGGGAGCGCATGTCATCGACGAAGGCCGCCGTGTGTTGCGGGCAACGAGGCCCGCTGTACTGCGGCATGACGGCCCTCGCCGGATGAACTTCATCCAGCAGCCGGGCATCCTTCGCCAGGTGCATGCAGGCACTGAACTCGTAGAGCACTACCGGACCGTCAGCGGCCACGTAGAGATAGCGCGCGGGATTGCGCTGCGAATAGACCTGCATGTTGCGAACGCCGCAGGCATATCGAATATTGATCGGGTCGAACAGGATGAGCGCATCCATCTCATGATGGCGCATCTGCTGACGCAGGCGGTCGAGACGATAGCGCTCGACCCGCGACAGCAGCTCGTCATCGATGGATTGGCGACGAAAATCACCGTCAACGTAAGACCGACCGTCTCGAGGGACGTCGGCCAGTGCCACGATCTGGCTCATGAAAACTGCACTCTCTCGTTGGTCAGCGGGCAGGCGGACAGGTCAGGCATGGAGAGCCTCGGCTCGTCGCGCCTACCCCATGAGATTGTCGTGGCGATGCTGGTTGTGAGCGTCGATGTGGGCCTGGGTCACGCGACCATAGATCTTTTCGGTGTGCTCCAGGCTGCCCATCATGTTCGGGGTCTTGGCGTAACCCAGCAGGGTGCACAAACGCTGTCCCTGGGCGGAGGCCACACGGTGCATCGAATAGCGCCCCTTGAAGAGCTGCAGGTCGCCGGTATTGAGCGTCAGCGACTCGACCTCGGTGTGATCGCCTTCCAGGATGCGCTGCACAGCGGCGAAATTCTCCTCGCCGGGGCGGCGGATGTTGGGCGCATACTGGAACTCCCCGCCGCTATGAGGCCGTCGCGTCATCAGGCTGACGATGAATTCATTGGTGTCGAAGTGCCAGGGCAGCTCGGTATCGTCAGGCATGACATTGATTACCAGGCCGGCGATGGGATCGGCGAACTCATAGATGACCGGTTCCTCGAGACAGTCAGCGATGAACCGCTGAAACGCCGGATCGCGATAGAGCGTCTTGACGATGGCGTCCTCGGGAATCAGGTCCTTGGCCACGAACCCATTGGTGTAGTGCTGGAAGCAACGCACCGGGTGATCCTCGGGCAAGCTGGGATCGTCCTGGGTGACATACGGATTGACGTTGTTGTCGGAATAGTAGGCCAGAGGGGCCAGGGCCTCACTTTCCTGGCGCAGCGTCTCGACGACATCGTCACGAATGAACCGGGACAACAGTGCGCAGCCGTCCTGTCGCAGTTGGGCTCGCACCTGTTCAACCGCATGACGATAGGCGTCGCTTTCCTGCCGGTCGATCGGGTACTGCTGCAGGTCGACCAGCCGCGCCAGGGAAGGGGTACCAGGCGCTTGGGGGGTCGCTGAGCGTTCGTCGCGAAGGGCAGAAGTTGGCATCGACTCGTCTCCTCTTGGGTGGCGGGATAAGTACTGCGGCCTAGGCTAGGCAGGCCCTCTCGCCAACTCCAATCAGAATTCCGTCGCCGATGTCATGACTTTTTTATCAATTGATTCAATCAGTTGAAAACGTGGCTCACGTGGTCTGCCGATATTGCTCGCGCAACAGCAACGCCAGAGGAATGGCCACCTCGGCGACGCGAGGCTCATCGGCGAAAGCCAGATACCAGGGAATGCGGGGCAACTCGCCGGCCAGGGGGCGCATGACCACACGCCCCGAACGGGCGGCATCACGAACCGCCCAGCGAGACAGGATGCTCACCCCCTTGCCGGCCGCCACCAGGTCGAGAATCAGGTTCACGGACTCGACCTGCACCATGTGCGAGGGATAGATGCCGGCGGGCTGAAAGAAGTGTTCGAACTCATGCCCTGCTTCCGGCGCCACGCTATAAGTGAAATGACGCTCACGATCGAACACCTCGGGTGGTACCGCATCGCTGTCGGCATAGGGGTGAGACGGCGGCATCACTGCCATCAGCGGCTCTTCGAACAGTTCACGATAGTCGAGGCCCCGTTGCACGGGCACCTCGATCATGGGAATCATGTCGACCCGCCTGGCCAGCAAGGCGCCGGTCATCTCGGGCATCGGCAGACTCACCAGGTCGATGTCGCCGTACTGGTGATCATAGAGATGGGGCACGATCCGGGAGAGCGTATCGTAGGGGCCGATACCCAGGCGTATGGGCGGCTCGCCATGACGCGCCAGCTGCCAGGCTTCGATTTCCGCATTGCGCAACTTCGGCAGCACATCCCTGGCGGCAGCCACCAGGCGCTCGCCGGATGCCGTCAGCACCAGACGGCGCCCCTCCCGCAGGAACAGGGACACACCCAGCCGACGTTCCATCTCGCGGATACGATGCGTCGCCGCCGGCTGAGTCACGCCGATCGCCGCAGCCGCCTCATGGACAGTACCGTGCGTCGCGATGGCATCGATCAGCACATAGAACTTGATATCCAGCATGGCGTTGCTCGCCTGACCGACAGGATCAACAATCTTACCCAAGACTCGCATCGGCGACGACCGGCGTGGTCACGCCTTTTATTCGCCGTATCGAAGCCATTTTCACGGCATTCGAAAAACGGATTCCCATCACAAGGCTGGTAGCGTCACGGCCCTGACCCTATAATGCGGCCCCACTTTTCCCAGCAGGATCCCGTCGTGATCGAGAATCTTCGCAACATTGCCATCATCGCTCACGTCGACCACGGCAAGACCACCCTGGTCGACAAGCTCCTCCAGCAGTCCGGCACCCTGGACCGCAAGGCTGAGGGCCAGGAACGCATCATGGACTCCAACGACCAGGAGAAGGAGCGCGGCATCACCATCCTGGCCAAGAACACGGCGATCCGCTGGCAGGGGCCCGACGAACGCGACTACCACATCAACATCGTCGACACGCCCGGACACGCCGATTTCGGCGGCGAGGTCGAGCGCGTGATGTCGATGGTCGACTCGGTCCTGCTGATGGTGGACGCCGTCGATGGCCCCATGCCGCAGACCCGCTTCGTGACCCAGAAGGCCTTCGACCAGGGCCTCAAGCCGATCGTGGTGGTCAACAAGATCGACCGCCCGGGCGCGCGTCCGGACTGGGTCATCGACCAGATCTTCGATTTGTTCGACAACCTCGGCGCCAGCGACGAGCAGCTCGACTTCCCGATCATCTACTGCTCGGCGCTCAACGGCGTGGCCGGTCCCGAGCCGGACCAACTCACCGATGACATGACGCCGATGTTCAAGGCCATCGTCGACATCGTCGAGCCGCCCAAGGTCGAACTGGAAGCTCCCTTCCAGATGCAGATCTCGGCGCTGGACTACAACAGCTATGTCGGCGTCATCGGCCTGGGCCGTATCACCCGCGGCAGCGTCAAGCCGAACCAGCAGGTCACGATCGTCACCAAGGAGGGCAACACCCGGCGCGGCAAGATCGGCCAGGTAATGACCCACCTCGGCCTGGAACGCGTACAGACCGAAGAGGCCACCGCCGGCGATATCATCTGCATCACCGGCATCGAGAACCTGGCCATCTCCGATACGCTGTGCGACCCGGCCGACGTCGAGGCCCTGCCGGCGCTGACCGTCGACGAGCCCACGGTGTCCATGACCTTCCAAGTCAATGATTCGCCCTTCGCCGGCAGGGACGGCAAGTTCGTCACCAGCCGCAACATCCGGGACCGCCTCGAGCAGGAACTGATCCACAACGTGGCGCTGCGCGTCGAGCAGGGCGACAGCCCCGAGAAGTTCAAGGTCTCCGGTCGTGGCGAGCTGCACCTTTCGGTGCTGATCGAGAGCATGCGCCGTGAAGGCTTCGAGCTGGCGGTGGGTCGCCCCGAGGTCATCATCCGCGAGATCGACGGCGTTTCGCAGGAGCCCTACGAAGAAGTCATCATCGACTGCGAGGAGGAGCACCAGGGCGCCATCATGGAAGAGCTCGGCTACCGCAAGGGCGAGCTCAAGAACATGAACCCCGATGGCAAGGGCCGGGTGCGCCTGGACTTCATCATCCCCGCGCGCGGCCTGATCGGCTTCCGGGGCCAGTTCCTGACCCTGACGTCAGGCACCGGCATCCTGACCAGCCGCTTCGACCACTATGGTCCGCTCAAGCCCGACGCCTCCGTCGAGCGGCGCAACGGCGTGCTGGTGTCCATGGTCAGCGGCAAGGCCCTGGCCTATGCGCTGTTCGCCCTGCAGGATCGCGGCAAGCTGATCATCGAGCACGGCACCGAGGTCTACGAAGGCATGCTGGTCGGCATCAACAACCGCGCCGAAGACATGGTGGTCAACCCCACCAAGGCCAAGAAGCTCGACAACATGCGCTCCTCGGGCAGCGACGAAGCCCTGGTACTGACTCCGCCGATACGCTTCACCCTGGAGCAGGCCATCGAGTTCCTCGATGACGACGAGCTGGTTGAAGTCACTCCCAACCACATTCGCCTGCGCAAGAAGCTGCTCAGCGAGAACGAGCGCAAGCGCGCCAAGAAGAAGTAACGGCGCAACGCCTGGCATTGCCGATGTGAGCGGAGGGGAGCCCGACTCCCCTCCGGCTCGTTTCACTCATCGGCCCGATGATGCCGGTCCTCATCCGCAACGGATGGCCTGGATCACGCCGGCGTCGTCCAGGCTCACATCGAGGCGGTCCGCGCGAAATTCCATGGTGTAGGCCTGCCCCGGCCGTTTCACCCGAACGGTCGCCGCGCCACTCTCCTGTTCCAGACGCTCCCCCAGGGCCTCCGTGTAGGCATCGCCGACATGGTCCTGCAGCCGTTGGGCCCCGCAGGCATCCTCCGACTGGCTCATGGTCGGCGGTTTGGGCGCCTCGTCCCGGGGCGGGGCATTCGATGTCGACGCCGATCCCGCACAGCCCGCGAGCAAGCCCGTGAACATGAGTGCCAGGGTGGCGGCGGTGAGAGTTCGCAGCGGCATTTCGACTCCTTTCCTTGATCGTCACTTTCCCGTCCAGCGTATGGCGACCAGGCCGACACGTCCATCGAGAACTTCTGTCTCGAGGCCGGAACCACGCCCTTTTGCCCCCCGCCCGACAACGGCTAGGCTAGGAGAACACTCCCTCAGCACGAGACCACACCATGCATAAGCACATCGACTGGGACGACCCCGGCGCCAACGGCGTTCTGCGCTTCTATGCCGACCATCCCGACGACACACCTGAGCCGCACGTCGGCAGCATCATCACTGGCCTGTATCGGGGCACCACGGTGCGCGTGCGGGTCGAAGCACGCGTCGAGGACACCAGCATCGGTGACGTGGTGGCATTGATCGCACCGGACAATGGTCGCCGCCAGCAAAGCGTCGGCGACCTCGAGTTGGGCGACACCGTACGCCTTGCCGACACCGATCGCGCCATGGAGCCGAACCATCCTCACGAGGACGAGGAGGAGCAGGACTGATTCCGTGCGCGGTTACCATCCACCGCCACCAACGACACCTAAACGCTCGCCCACTAGCCAAGCACTGCCCCGGTGTCGCACAGTTGAAGACGATTCGGCTGGCAACCCCGGGGCGGAATGCTTCCCGCCCCGGGCAACCGCGGGGCCTTGATGAGCACAAACAACATCTGGACGCACAAGGGAACCTTCCTGCTGGCCGCGGTGGGTTCGGCGGTAGGGCTCGGCAATCTCTGGCGCTTTCCCTATCTGGCCGGCGAGAACGGCGGTGGTGCCTTTCTGCTGATCTACGCCGTGACGCTCTTCGCGGTCGGCGTCCCGATCCTGATCGCCGAAATCCTGCTTGGCCGCAGCAGCCGCCGCAGCCCGATCATGGGCATGCGCTTTCTGAGCCGTACCCACGGCACCTCACGAGCCTGGGAATCGATCGGCTGGCTGGGCGCCGCCTCAGCGTTCATCATTCTCAGCTTCTACTCGGTGATCGCCGGCTGGGCCCTGCACTATACCTGGCGCATGATCACCGGCTCGCTGGCCGGCGCTGATGCCGCCACCATCGCCAGCGGCTTCGACGCCCTGCTCGCCTCGCCCGCCCTGCTGACGCTCTACCATACGCTGTTCATCGCCGCCTCTGGCCTGATCGTCGGGCTCGGCATCCATCGTGGCATCGAGAACGGCCTGCGCGTGCTGATGCCCGCCCTGCTCGCGATCCTGCTGGTCATCCTGGCCTACAGCGCCATGCAGGGTGACATGAATGCAGCCGCACGTTTCCTGTTTACCTTCCAGCTCAGCGATCTCAGCGTCGCAGGCTGGCTGGCCGCCATGGGCCAGTCCTTCTTCACCCTGAGTCTCGGCATGGGCGCGATCATGGCCTACGGTGCCTACATGCCCGGCGAGGCTTCGCTGAGCCGTACCGCCCTGGCCATCGTCGTGATCGACACCGCAGTGGCACTGATCGCCGGGCTGGCGATCTTCGCGCTGGTCTTCGGCGCCGATCTGGCGCCGGACGAGGGTCCGGGCTTGATGTTCGTCACCCTGCCGCTGGCCTTCGCCGAGATGCCCGGCGGTTCACTGGTGGGTGGCGCCTTCTTCATTCTGGTGCTGGGTGCGGCCATCAGCTCGGCGATCTCGATGATCGAGCCGGTCGCCGCCTTTCTGGTGGAACGCTTCGACCTCAACCGCGCCCAGGCGGTGGCCGCCATGGTCATCACCAGCTGGGCACTGGGTCTGCTCAGCGTGTTCAGCTTCAATGTCTGGGCCGAGCACAGCCCCTTCCACGAATTACTGGGGCTCAGCGCCTTCGGCCTGCTGGAACTGCTGACCCATATCTTCATGCCCCTGGGCGGGCTGATGATCTCGCTGTTCGCCGGCTGGGCGCTGACACACGGCGAAGTCATGAAGGAGTTGCGCACCAGCGAGGGCTGGTTTCAAACCTGGCGCTTCCTGGTACGTTTCGTCTCCCCGGCGGCGGTGGCCTTCGTGTTCCTGCAGGCCATCCCGCAGCTGGACGGTTACCTGCTCCCGCTGATCGGCGCAGTGGTGATCGTGGGGGTTTTCGCCGCCAGTCGCATCTTCCTGGCAGAGAGCCATCAGAACCCCTGAGGGCAACGTGACGGGGGCACTCGGTTGTGTCCCTCGGCTGACAACAACGAACAACATCGACGGAACCACCATGTCTGCCATCATCGACGTACAGCATGTTCGCAAGGCCTTCGGAGGCCTGCAGGTCATCGACGACTGCTCGATCCAGGTCGCGCAGGGCTCGGTCACCGGCCTGATCGGCCCCAACGGGGCCGGCAAGTCGACCCTGTTCAACATCATTGCCGGCGCCCTGCCGCTGGACAGCGGCCAGGTATGGCTCGACGGCGAGGACATCACCAACCGCCCCGCCAACGAACTTTTCCACAAGGGCTTGCTGCGAACCTTCCAGATCGCCCATGAGTTCGCCAACATGACGGCGCTGGAAAACCTGATGATGGTGCCGCCCCGCCAATCCGGCGAACACCTGTTCAGCACCTGGCTCAAGCCCCGTGCCGTGGGCCGCGAGGAGGCCGAGGTCTGCCGACGGGCCCTGGAGGTCATCGACTTCATCGGCCTGCACCATGTGCGCAACGAGCTGGCCGGCAACCTCTCCGGCGGCCAGAAGAAGCTTCTCGAACTCGGCCGCACCATGATGACCGATGCGCGCATCGTGCTGCTCGACGAGATCGCCGCCGGGGTCAACCGTACCCTGCTCGGCGACCTGATGCGCAACATCGAGCGCCTCAATCGCGAGATGGGCTATACCTTCCTGGTCATCGAGCATGACATGGACATGATCGCGCGGCTGTGCGACCCGGTGATCGTGCTTGCCCAGGGCAGCGTGATGATGGAGGGCAGTATCGAGGAGATACGCAACGACAAGCGGGTGATCGAGGCCTACTTCGGTGCCGATGTGGCCTGAGGGCCAGCCACGCTCAGAGCGAATAACGCGGATAACAACAGCAGGGGTACGCCGCGACGTACCCGACAACGCAGAGATCCTTCACTATGCCTCTACTCGACGCACGCAACGTGCACGGTGGCTATGGCGGCATGAACATCCTCAACGGGGTGGACATGGCCATCGAGGCCAACGAGGTCGGCGTCATCGTCGGGCCCAACGGGGCCGGCAAGTCGACCATGCTCAAGGCCATCTTCGGGTTGCTCAATGTCAGCCAGGGCGAAATCCTGCTGAACGGCGAGCCCATCCAGAATCAGCCGCCCAACCAGTTGGTGAAGCGCGGCATGGGCTTCGTGCCCCAGGAACACAACATCTTCCCGAGCCTCACGGTGAAGGAAAACCTGCAGATGGGTGCCTACCTCAAGCCCGACAACGTCAAGCGCATGCTCGCGCGCATCTACGAGTTCTTCCCGCCGCTGTACGACAAGCGCCACCAGCCGGCCGGCGAACTATCCGGCGGACAACGCCAGATGGTCGCCATGGGCCGCGCCCTGATGGCCGAGCCCGACCTGCTGCTGCTCGATGAGCCCACCGCCGGGCTCTCGCCACGCTACATGAACGAGATCTTCGCCCGGGTGAAGGAAATCAACGCCGCCGGCGTGGGCGTGCTGATGGTCGAACAGAACGCCAAGCAGGCGCTCGGCATCGCCGACAGGGGCTTCGTGCTGGCCGCCGGCCAGAACCGTTTCACCGACACCGGTGCGGCCCTGCTGGCCGACCCGGACGTCGCCAAGAGTTTTCTGGGCGGCTGAGCCTCGCTCGGCGTCGACGAAACCATCCGGAGGCTGTGCCTTGAACGAACTCGTCTTCTTCATCAACAACGTGGTGATCGCCGGCAGTGTTTCCGGCTCGATCTATGCCATGGGTGCCGTGGGCGTGACGCTGATCTTCAGCATCATGCGCTTTGCCCACTTCGCCCATGGCGACATGATGACCTTCGGCGCCTTCATGGTGCTGCTGCTGACCACCCTCTTCCCGCAGGCCGGCGCCGCCATCGGCGTACCCACGCCGATACTCATGCTGCCGCTGGCCATGGTGCTGACCGCGGGACTGGCGGTAGGCATCGACCGCACCTTCTACAGGCCGCTGCGCGCCCATGGGGTCAAGCCCATCGTCATGGTGATCGCCTCATTGGGCGTGACCCTGATGCTGCAGGGGTTGATCCGGCTGTTCGCCGGCACCGGCGGCTCCAGCCTCTATGTGGATGACCGCAAGGAGATCTTCCGCCTGCCGATTCCCATCGAGGGCGTACGGATGCCGGTGGTGATCACCGAACCTCAGCTCTACCTGTTCGTGCTGACGATCATCTGCGTGGTAGCCCTGCATTTCTTCCTCAGCCGCTCGCGACTGGGCAAGGCCATGCGCGCCATGTCCGACAATCCCGACCTGGCCCAGGCCTCGGGCATCAACACCAATACCATCGTGGCGGTGACCTGGATGCTCGCCGGCGGCTTGGCCGCCATCGCCGGCACCCTGTTGTCGCTGGACGTGACCTTCAAGCCCGACCTCAGCTTCTTCCTGCTGTTGCCGATCTTCGCGGCGGCCATCGTCGGCGGCGTGGGACATCCCTTCGGCGCCGTCGCCGGCGGTTTCGTGGTCGGCTTCGCCGAGTCCCTGGCGGTCTTCAACTGGAGCGTGTTGCTCAGGCCCTTCCGCGACAGCCTGCCCGAGTGGCTGGCACTGCCGAGCAACCTTTCCTTCGTCGGCACCGAGTACAAGATCGTGGTGCCCTTCTTCATCCTCGTCGCCATCCTGGTGTGGCGCCCCACCGGCATCTTCAAGGGCAAGGTGATCACATGACCCAGTCGCATCCTCCGCGCCAACAACGCGCCGATAGCGTGGCTGCGCCGCGTCGTTTCCCGCTGCGCGAATCGGTCATCTTCCTGGCTCTGCTGGCCGCAGTGCTGGTGGTCTATGCCGCCATGGGCTCGGCCTATGGCACACGCATGCTGGTGGAGGCGGCCTGCTACGCCATCCTGGCCCTGGGGCTGACCATCCAGTGGGGCTACGCCGGGCAGTTCAACGCCGGCGTCATGGGCTTCGTCGCCCTCGGCGGGTTCTGCGCCATGTTCTTCAGCATTCCCGTCAACGAAGCCTTCTGGAGCAGCGAGCTGCCCGGCGAACTGGGGCTGGCACTGCTCTACATGGTGGCCGCCATCGTGCTGGTCGTCGCCGTGTCACGCCTGGACCGGATCGGCGTGCCCAAGCCGCTGCGCACCTTCATCACCGTGGTGCTCGGCGTGGTGCTCTACATGGCAGTGATCAGCAACTTCCGTGAGGTGGCCGGCCAGATCGAGTCACGGGTCGACTTCATCGGCGGCCTGGCCCTGCCGGCGTGGTTCGGCTGGATCATCGGCGGCGCCCTGGCCGGCGGCGTCGGCTACTTCATCGGCCATGTCTGCCTGGGGCTGCGCAGCGACTACCTGGCCATCGCCACCATCGGCATCGCCGAGATCATCAAGGCCTTTCTCAAGAACGCCGACTGGCTGACGCGCGGCACCGCCACGGTCTCGCCGCTGCCCTGGCCGGTACCCGGTCCCGGCGATGTGGGCTTCACCCTGGCCCGGGCGCTGTATCTCTCGGTTACCGCGGTGATCATCGCGGCCATCTTCTTCCTGCTGCATCGCGCCTACAACGCCCCCTGGGGGCGCATGATCCGCGCCATCCGCGACAACGAAGTCTCCGCCGCGGCCATGGGCAAGGACATCAACAAGCGCCGCCTGGAGATCTTCGTGCTGGGCTGCATCCTGATGGGTATCGGCGGCGCCGTGCTGGCCAGCTTCAACAGCCTCTTCGATCCCCAGGGCTACCTGCCGTTGAACCATACCTTCCTGGTGCTGGTGATGGTGATCCTCGGTGGACCGGGCAACAACCTTGGCACCATCTTCGGCGCCGTGGTGGTCTATATCATCTGGCTGATGTCCGAACCGCTGGCACTGTTTCTGATGCAACTGGCCGTCGACATCGGCAGCGCCACCTTCGGCTGGGACGCACCCACCAACCTGGACAGCCGCGCCCTGCAGGCCAGGGTGTTCGTGATCGGCCTGCTGATCAGCCTGGTGCTACGCTTCGCGCCCAAGGGCATGCTGCCCGAGAAGGTGCGCCACCACGGCTGATTCCGGCCAGGACGACGGACGGAAAATCGAAAAGAGCCCCGGTCGTGAGACCGGGGCTCTCGAGGTTTCAGGCATCAACGATGGGCTCGGCCAGCGAGCCCTTGCACGTCAGGAGCCGCTGTCCTCGCTCGGCTCGCCTTCCTCGCTGACATACCCCTGACTGGTGAAGGCGCCGTCCTGGACCACCATTTCCAGCACTACGCCCGGTACGTCGCCGTTCTCGTCGAACTCGTGAGTGCCCGAGGCACCCTCGTAGTTGATCTCGGTGCCGGCGGCGATCAGTTCCTTGGCCTTCTTCCACTCGCCGGGCAGGATGACCTCGCCCGGCGCCGAGGCCACGCTGCGCAGCGCCTCGGAGAGCCCCGCGCGCTCGGCATTGCCGTTCTGCTCGATGGCCAGGCCCAGCAGGAAGGCCGCATCATAGGCCTGGGCGGCGAACACCGCGCTGGGATCGATCCCGGCAGCCTTGGCGTCCTCGTTGAAGATCTCGGTACCCGGCAGCTCCGGGCTACCCGGCCGCGTGGCGATCATGCCGTCGAGCACATCGGCACCGATGGCCTTGACCAGGCTGTCGCCGACCATGCCGTCGGCCCCGATGAACTGGGTGAACATGCCGCTCTCGTAAGCCTGACGCACCACCGTCTGTCCCGAGGTATCGGCATAGGCCAGGACCACTAGATTGGGCACGCCGGTGGACGACAGGCGCCCTAGTTCGGCGCGATAGTCGGAACGGTTGTCCTCGTGGGGCAGGTTCTCCGCCACCGTGCCGCCGCCTTCCTTGAAGGCCGTCGTGAAGGCCTTGTCCAGACCGCTGCCATAGTCATTGTTGACGTAGGTGACCACGACCTCCTCGATGCCCTTGTCCAGCAGCAGCTTGGCCAGCATCTTGCCCTGGAAGCCATCGGAGGGCACCGTGCGGAAGACCAGATCATTGTCGTCGATATTGGTCACCGCCGGTGCCGTGGAAGCCGGCGATACCATGGTCACGCCACCGGGTACCGCCGCGTTGTTGGCCGCGGCAATGGTGGCCCCGGTACACAAGGCCCCGACGATGGCCGTGACCTCTTCGGTGTTGACCATGCGATCGGCCGCGTTGGAAGCCGCCGAGGCATCGGAGCAGGTCGTATCCCCGGTGGGCATGACGATCTCCTCGCCATCCAGCAGGCCACCCTGTTCGTTGATCTGCTTCACCGCCAGCTCGGCACCGTCATAGATCGGCGGCGTCAGGCTCTCGATACCCCCGGTGAAGCCACCGAGAAAACCGATCTTCACCTCGGCCTGGGCCAGGCCGGTAAATGCCACGGAGGACGCCGCCACCGCCATCGCTAGAATGCGTTTGTTCATGATTGTTGGTCTCGCTTCTGGTTACACAGGATCACACTTCCACAATCTGGAAGGGGAGACGCCAAAACACAAGCCAGAGCTGCCAACGTTCGCCGCCCCACGGGTATGTCGTCCTATACTGAAGTGCCACGCTCCCTGCCGGGGAGCCGCGATTCCCGATCACCACGCCAGAAGGGAGCCCGACGATGAGACCCATCGCAACGTTGACGCTCGGCAGCCTGCTGCTCGCCGGCTTCGCCGACACCGCCCTGGCCGAGGAAACCGACGGCCAGCGCATCGACTACCAGGTGAACGACGAAGCCTTCACCGGCTATCTGGCCAGTGCACCGGACGAAGCCCGAGGCACCGTGCTGATCGTCCACGACTGGGACGGCCTGACCGACTACGAGCGCCAGCGCGCCGACATGCTTGCCGCCGAGGGGTACGACGCCTTCGCCATCGATCTCTACGGCAAGGGCAATCGCCCCGTGGAAACCGATGCCAAGAAGGCCGAGACCGCGCGACTCTACGACGACCGCGAGCGCATGCGTCGTCTGACGCTGGCCGGCCTGGAGGAAGCCCGCCGCCAGGGCGTCGCCCAGCCGACCGTGGTCATGGGCTACTGCTTCGGCGGTGCCGTGGTGCTGGAACTGGCCCGTTCCGGACAGGCCGAGGACGTGCGCGGCTATGCCACCTTCCACGGCGGCCTCAACACGCCGGAAGGCCAAGCGTATTCCGCCGATACGCCGCCCATCCTGATCGCCCATGGCGGCGCCGACACCTCCATCAGCATGTCGGACGTCGCCGCCCTCGCCGAGGAGCTGGAAGCCGCCGGCGCCCCCTACGAGATCGAGGTCTACTCCGGCGCACCCCATGCCTTCACCGTCATCGGCAGCGACGCCTATCAGCAGCGCGCCGACGAAAAATCCTGGGCTGCCTTCCACGACCTGCTCGGCGAGGTGCTGTAAGTTTCCATCCCGTAGACAATAAGCCACCGCCAAAGGCCAAATAGAACGGCTCCTTTATGTAAACGACCGCGTGAATGTTTCGGTAGAATCGCCGACCGGCATTCGAATTTATCGCATGAACGCACGTTTTCAGTAAAGGAGCTCCCCTTGTCCGAACAAGACCCGACTGCCCGCCCCAATCTCTGGCAGCGCATCCCACTGTGGCAGAAGATCCTCGCCGGCCTGGTCCTCGGCGTTCTGGCCGGCGCCTTGATGGGCGAACGGGCCAGCCTCTTCAAGCCGCTCGGCGACATCTTCATCAACGCCATCAAGATGTTGATCGTGCCGCTGGTGTTCTCGACCCTGGTGGTCGGTATCACCGCCATGCGCGACCCGCAGAAGATGGGGCGCATCGGCCTGCGCACCATCGCCCTCTACCTGCTGACCACGGCTTTCGCCATCGCCATCGGCCTGCTGGCGTCCTGGATATTCCAGCCCGGCGTGGGCCTGGACATGACCTTCGACTCCAGTGTCGAACCCAAGGAAGCGCCCACCCTGGTGGAGATCCTGGTCGGCCTGGTACCCCAGAATCCCATCGATGCCCTGGCCAACGGCAACATCCTGCAGATCATCGTCTTCGCCATCGGGCTGGGTATCTCGCTGACGCTGATCGGCGAGAAAGGCGAGCCCGTGGTGAAGGTCTTCGAAAGCTTCGCCGAAGCGATGGTCAAGCTGACCAATATCGTCATGAGCTTCGCGCCCTTCGGCGTCTTCGGGCTGATCGCCCACGTGGCAGGCAGCTATGGGCTGGAGGTGCTGCTGCCGTTGGCCAAGGTGATCGGCGTGGCCTACCTGGCCAGCGTGCTGCACGTACTGCTGGTCTACTCTGGGCTGCTGGCCCTGCTCGGCCGCCTCAACCCGCTGCGCTACCTGCAAGGCATCCTCGATGCCCTGGTGGTGGCCTACTCCTCGGCCTCTTCCTCCGGCACCCTGCCGGTCTCGCTGCGCTGTGCCCGCAATAACCTCGGCGTATCGGAAGGCGTCGCCGGTTTCGTACTGCCGGTGGGCGCGACCATCAACATGGATGGCACCGCCATCTACCAGGGCGTGGTCGCGGTGTTCATCGCCCAGTTGCTGGGCGTCGACCTGAGCATGACCGACTACGGCATGATCATCCTCACCGGCACCCTGGCCTCGATCGGCACCGCCGGCGTGCCCGGCGCAGGCCTGGTCATGCTCTCCATCGTCATGGCCCAGATCGGCCTGCCGCTGGAGGCCATCGCGGTGATCGCCGGCATCGACCGCATCCTCGACATGGCGCGTACCTGCGTGAACGTGGCCGGTGACCTGATGGTCACGACCCTGGTCGGCAAGAGCGAAGGCGAACTGGACGAGGACGTCTACAACGCCAAGTCCTGGCGCTGAGCCTTCTCCATCAGCAGGAAGGCCGCCACTCGGAAAGTGGCGGCCTCTGCATTGCCGACCCGCGACGAACGATCACTTCGCACCGGGGCGGGGCGCACGACGCCAGGCTCCCAGCCCGGGCATGGGCTCGAGTTCGCCCTTGAGGTACTGCTCGGTGGTCAGCAGGAACAGACGCCGAAAGAGATCATGGATGGCTTCCTCCCGGCGCATCGCCAGCAGTTCCGGATCTTCGCCACGCTCCAGGTCGTCCTTCGGATACTCCCATGCCATGCGTACCGAGCCCGAACTGACATCGCAGATCTGCAGGATGGGGTTCGTACCGCGAAACGCTGTCTTGATGTGATAGGCCATGTCACTCTCCCTCGCGTTGCTCGCTCTTCGGGCTGATTCCAATCGCACTCATAAATGATAACAATTATCATTTTTAAGCTTGGCCAGGGTGTGACAATCTGTCAAGACACTCAGGTACGCAACGCGGCCTCCACGATCTCCCTCGCTTCATCGCTCATCGGCAGCTCCAGTGCCAGCTCACGCGCCTGCGGCGACATCTTGCCCCACGTCTTGCGCACGATGCGGATCAAGTGATCGTGCTCCACCTGACGCGAGAAATCCGCGAAGTAATTCTCCAGAAACACCAGGCAGGCACAGTCCTCCACCGCCTGGGTACCGGCATCGCGACCCAGTCCCTGCTTGCGGATCATGCGCGCCACCTGCTCGGCATCCTCCTCGTCGAAGCCCGCCTCGCGCATCAGCTTCGCCGTGGTCTCGCCGGCCCGCTGCCCCTGGTCGCGCCGCCAGGTCAGATAGCCCACGCGGCCTTCGGGATACTCGTCGCGCGGCACCTGCCAGCGCTGTAGATGCTGGCCGCGTACCGCCAGGCGCACCAACTCATCGGGCGACGCCTCCAGACGTTCCAACCAGGCGCTCATGCGTCCGGCGTGCCATAGTTCTTTCGGCATAAGTTCCTTCGGCACAAGCTCCTTGGACGAGGACTGCCCTTCGACCTCCACCCGACGCGGATCCTCCGCGTGGAGAGCGTCCAGGGCGTCGAGCGCCCGCTGATAGGCAGACGATGCTGACATGATGTTTTCTCCTCCTCTGGGCCATCGCCCCCATGTAAACACGCCGTGATCACCGGGGCACCGATTTGCAGAGAGCCCCATGACCCGGTTAGGTTATTGCACGATCATTCAACAAAAAGGATGCCTATGTTTTCCCATCGTCCCGCGCTTTCGTCCACGCTCGCCCTGCTGGGCGGCGCGACCCTCATGGCCCCGCTGGCCGCCCAGGCCGATGCGCTCGAACAACAGCGACAGGACCTCGAAGGCTTCCAGGTCATCGCCCATCGCGGCGCCAGCGGCCACGCCCCCGAACATACCTGGCCCGCCTACGACCAGGCACTGGCCATGGGCGCCGACTACCTCGAGCTGGACGTCCACATGAGCGCCGATGGGCGACTGGTGGCCATTCACGACACCACGCTGGACCGCACCACGGAGGGCCAGGGGCCGGTGAAGGAACGCAGCCTCGACGAGCTCAAGACGCTGGACGCCGGTAGCTGGTTCAACGAGGCCCACCCGGAACACGCCGACGACGCCTACGCCGGCGCCGAGATCCTCACCCTGGACGAAGTCATCGACCGCTACGGCCAGGACGTGCGCTACTACATCGAGACCAAGTCGCCCAAGGACTACCCCGAACTGCAGGACGCCCTGGTCAGCAAGCTCGAGGCCGAAGGCCTGGTGCAATCGGGCTCGGTGGTCATCCAATCCTTCAGCCAGACCAGCCTGAAGGAAGTGCACGACCTCAACCCCGACATCCCGCTCGTCCAGCTTCTCTGGTACTCCCCCGGCGAAGACGGCCAGACGCTCGAAGAATGGACCGGTGTCACCCCCAGCCCAGCCGACATCACCGACGCCGACTTCCAGGCCATCGCCGACTACGCCGACGGCGTCGGACCCAACTACCTCTACGACGGCCAACCGGTGATCGACGCCGACTTCATCGACCAGGCCCACGCCAACGGCCTGCTGGTGCACGTCTACACCATCAACGAAAAAGACCAGATGCGCCAACTGCTCGACTGGGGCGTCGACGGCCTCTTCACCAACTTCCCCGACCGGTTGAAGGACGTTAGGGAGGAGTGAGCTGCCTGGGCGGCAGCGAACTGCCAACTGAGCGACTACAGCCAGGACGGCTGTTTCTGAGCTGCCTGGGCGGCAGCGAACGATCACAGCAAGAATGGTCACGGCTGCAATGTTTTCTGAGCTGCCTGGGCGGCAGCGAACATGCTACGCGCTTTGAGGACTTCGAGACGCAATTTCTGAGCTGCCTGGGCGGCAGCGAACAGGGCGTGACGCCCACAGCATGCGGCGCTTACTTTCTGAGCTGCCTGGGCGGCAGCGAACAACGATGGCAAACAGATCTCGCAACTGCACTGTTTCTGAGCTGCCTGGGCGGCAGCGAACATGGGAGCTCAATGTATTCATCTTTATGCCTTTTTCTGAGCTGCCTGGGCGGCAGCGAACCGCTGGTCTGCCAAGCTTTCCGTCCGCCGGGATTTCTGAGCTGCCTGGGCGGCAGCGAACAAGAGCTTATCATAGCTAACCAGCTGATTGTTAAAGAGCATTCGTGAAAAGAAAGCGCCACACCCTTTTCTAGGAAGCGGCGCTAACTCATTGATTTACTGGGCCTCAACAGAGGCTCCCGAAAAAGGGTCAAAACCAGGGAACGGTTGCTTCACGGCTCAAGCCATAGTGGTTGAAGTGTCCCGTCATGGGGGCATCTTGGAGTTCACCATGTTCGATAAACAACGCAAAACGTTGGCCACTCGACCGACTGTTCACCTGCACAAACGGCAGTGAGATCTTGCGCTTAGCAGGTACCGACATGCATTGGCGCGCCTCGTCTTCGCTAATGTCGTGGCGGCGCGCGTAGCGCTTGACCCGGCTTGGGCCGCCTGTATTGAACTGCCTCCGAGTAACACGACAATGACGCGCCGCTGCCGGCACGGGCGCAATATCGGTAGTCTCGACGTGGTCGCGCATGCCTGCCAGCCATGACAGCGCCATCAGTTGCTCGAGCCGCTCTTTTCGCGCATGTAGCCGTAACCGATCACCCGGTGTGCGTGTCCGTACGCCGGTTTTGTGATCGGGCAGACTAATGCCGATATCATCGGCCCCTAGATCATAAAGTGCCCGATGGAGCTTGCTATAGAGTGCGTTCATCAGCATCGATGCCGGAAACTCCGGGTCCGGCCGTAGCCGAATATCGAGATAATGGTCCATGGCTTACCCCGCTTCGCCGAAGACACCACCGCGAATCAACGTAGCCATTACGAAATGCTGTTGTTCCGTTTCTGGCACTTGGTCCTTGAGCATCCAGTTATCCAGTAGCGAATAAAAGTCCACCTTCTGCTTCGGCTGGCGATAGGCAGTGCCCTGAGTGGTCACGGAGCCATAGGGCTCGACGGCAATGGGGCCAAGGTCGCTTCCATCTTCCGGCGCCGGATACCAGGTATCGATGGTGCGGATGGCATTGCCCAACTTCTGAGAGTGGATAGCGGCCACGCCGTCAACGCTATAGAGCGTCTTGCTTTTATCGCCCCGCCCTCGCTCCAGGATCAACTCTTGCGATGGGAAAACCTCCTGCCCGTTACCGACATGCGCAAAGGCGATGACTTCCAGTATCAAATGACGCTCGCCCGCGAGAGCATCTGCAATATCCTGAGCCAGCTCCGCGGTGTGCGTATCACTTTCAAAACCGCGAAGTGACAAACTCAGTGCATCGAATGTCCATTCTTTGTCGACGTGGCCTTTTTCCATACGACGAATACGCACCTCGACTTGTTCAGCGCCAACACGGTTACGCCATAAAAAACGCCCGTTCGCCAGATTGTGAGCGTAACGTCGGGCCAGTTCGCTAAACCCTTCTGTTTTCACATAGTCCGCAACGGCTTGTTGCAGCTTGGCTTGGTAATCGGCGTTATTGCATGCCGAAGGTGTACCCGCGCCGCCAAGCACCCGCAACGTGAAACGTGCCATCAACGTATCAGCGTCATGGGACAAGGTGGCAACGTCGACGGTCTGCAGGTTGGGGTTCTCGATTGCAGCATCGAGCTTCGCCGGGTCTTGCTCCTTGGCCTTGAGGCGATTGGAGATCGTACCGCGCACCGACTTTTCACGAACCGACACCGCTTGCCAGTCTTCCAGCGCATCGCGCTGCGACCATTGTCCGGCATAGAGCAATGCATCGGAGGGATCGAGTTTACGTTCAAAGGCGAGAACGGAAGCAGTTTTCAAAGCGTCGTCTTTCTTAGCCATTATTGGGCTCCTTGTCATTAGGCGCGGTGCGCGCGCTGGACATAGTCGTTGTTAAGGCGATAAAGACCGGCATCGAGGTCGTTATCGACATACCAGAGCATATCTTCGGGGCAAGTCAAACGGTGAGGACTGATCCACTCCCCAATAGAGTAAATGCTTTCCACGAAGCGGAACGGGATTTGCGTATCGCGCGCATTCTCCACGCTACCTGGTTCGAATTGTTTGGAGATGGCGCCATACCCCACTGGCATCGGTACCAGCCAGCCACGATAGGGGCGTCGCACTTGCCAACGCACCTCTTCGCTCTCGGGATCGACATGGCATTCGTGATTGAGGCGCGATAGATCGAGCCAGGCATCCAGCGCCGTCGCGTTCTCGTCCTGGGCTTGAAGGGTCCTGGTGTGCTCGGCAAGGCGGTCATCACGTAACACCAAGGAAAATCCTGGCAACCAGCGACGCTTCAACTTCTTGAACTGCTTTTCACGCTCACTCGGTTCATCATCCAACGCGACCCAGGCCGATTTCTGGTAGTTAGCAGCAACGCTCCGGTTGGGCATTACGCTTCCACCAGCCACGCGCATCCCGGCGACCATTTCACTGATCTGATGTGCGATATCCTGGCGTTCTCCCTCCACCACCTTGCCAGCAATCGCGAATATCAGGGTGATATCCAAGTGAATTCGACCTTCCTCGACAATGGCAGCGGTATTACCCGCTTTATCGACAGGGTTACGCGTGAGGTGAAAAGCACGGGTATAGCCGCCCTCAGTTGCTTGTGCCTCGGTGTCATGACAAACCACTCCGACACGGTCCAGCGATACCTGGATATCCGCTTCAACCAACTTGCGCTCCAGTGCATGCATCATACCCACAAAAGCACTCATCGCCGGGAAGCCCCACGTCATTGGACTGGAAATCGCATTGGCGTTTTGTACGCGGAGACGCGGTAGCACCAGAAGGTTCTTGACGTCACTCATCGTCTTCCCTTCCCTTTAGCTCTTCCAACTCATCGAGTTCTTCCACCAGGGCAGCCATCCAGCGACGGTCTTTATCTAGCAGTCGTTGATGGGAAGCATCTTGACCGAGCTCTTTCTTCCAGTGACGAAACTCGACATCCCCTAGCGGTAACTTGCCACCAAGCGCCTCGTTAAGCCAATTGGCGAAACGCTGACGAATCTCGTCAGGCCAGTCTGCTGCATGGCGCGCTTTACGGAACTCGGCATCCTCTTGGGCACGGCCCGGATCAAGCCAGAAAACCTCTTCTTCGGCTAGACGGCAGTTTTCATCGGCACTCCATCCTGGCTCGAGGCTATGCATCTGCATCGTGAACAGTACTAGTTCATCCATGATCATCGCGGTGTAGTCATCACGTAGATCACGTGTATGCATATCTATGTTGGGATTGGTCTCCAGAAATCGCTTCAGATCACCGACCAATGCCCGTACTTCCTTGCGTCGACCAAACATTCCGCCGCGAGACAGAACGGAGTCCGCCTTTAATGGTGGGCGGATATCACGAGAGCTCCAGGCAGGCGGCAACGACGCCAATAAATAGTTGTTACCACCTCGTTCGCTATTCAGTTGCGAAATATTCTGCGGCTTTGTGCCACCCATTTTTTGTGAAGCTATATTGGGATAGTCATGAACTTCTTGTTCGCCCAATTTCCCTTCACGTTTGGCCTTGCGGGCCTCCTTGGCCTCGTCGCTGAACCGATCACGATTGATCGTCTGAAAGACTTGATGTGCCAGCGAGGTCGCATAGAGTGGTGCCAATAGATGAAAATCTCCATCATCCACGGCATCGTCCCCTGTTAACCAGTACACCTGCTTGGCACGAGTATGAGAAGCATGTTCACCGCGAGGCTCGGTAATGCCAGCAAAGGCCTTCATCCAAGCTTGTGACTGCTCTGAATTATCGCTCAAGGCACGCGCCAGTTCGGTGTCTCCCTCGAGCACACGCTCCAGCAATGACTTCCCATCGTACTCAATCTTCAGGAATTTATAGACATCGAGTGCAGCAGCATTACCTACAACATCGCCATCGAAATCTGCCGGTAACAAATGGCTTCCCACCCCTTGATGCTTAGACAGAAACTCTGGGGGCGTATAGAGATTCGAGCCCTTTGCATCTGGATGAATAGGCTTGAGAGAGTGGGTTACGACTTGCAATTGGCTGACACGCCGCGCGGCGTCTTGGAGCCAGCTGTCACGCTGAAACTGTTCAACCAGCGCTTGGTACTTGGGATCATCGGTAGCCAGCTTTTCCGCTTTGGTATCGAAGCGGTCTTTCAAGAACGCCTCAATTAACTCACGGAGTTCCTGCCAGCCACCAGACATAGTGGGCATAACATGTCCTTACGAGATGGGGCTTGGTAAAAACAAGCGCTAATGAGACAATGAGCCCCGAGGCAAGAACCTCGGAGCTGTTTGGGTAGAAATCTATACCCTCCTAACGGAGCAATAGCCAATCACCCTCTCACCTCCTTACTGCTGCAACACAGTTATCAGGTTATGTTGTCTCATCACTGGACGGCCGCCACCGTCCAGTCCTTTAGAGGTTAGTAGCCTTTCCACAAACAATCAATCCTATCAACTCACACTTTGATTGAATCTGACACCTTTCCTCTGTAACCCTATGCTATAGTTCCATCGCTGCCGAAAAGCAGCTCAGAAATATCACCTCACGCTATGAATGCTCAGCTGCCGCAAAGGCAGCTCGGGCTGGTCGCAACCAGCCCTCACTTCTTCACAAATCCCAGCACGGGGTGATAGCGCCACCCATGCGTGCTTTCGGGTGCACTGACGATGCCGAAGGTGCGTGCGGCTTTGTCGAGCGGGATGTCTAGGTCCTCGGCGAGGTCGGCAAGCGCGGTCAGGTAGTCATCGGCGCCCCAGGGCTGAATGCGCTCGCCCTGTTCATGCTCCAGGTCTATCCGCGCCATCAGACTCTCTTCGACTGCCACGTAAAGCGTTTCACCACGCTTGGCCCCGTCTTCCACGCGATGCAGCGTCCAGGTTCCACCACCCTCGTCAGGTAATAACGCGAGCGCCACATCGGTCTGGGTTGGTTGGCGAAAACGCTGACGCTGTGAGAGTACGCCTGTCAGGTGCATTCGCGGCACGGCATACCAGCTATAAGCCCCCAAGGGCGGTGGTGACGGCTCCATGCCCAACCTGCGCTCCTTCTTGGTCAGCGGCTGTGTGGGCGGTTCCAGCATTTGCGTTACCAACCGCTGGTGTTCCAAATCGACCAGGCTATCGCGTGGGAATAGCGTCTCGCGCGCCAGCACGCGCGGCCGAGCGTCGATGATCTGGTATTCATCCGGTACGAGCAGCGCGTTCAACGAGTGATGATTAAGTCGCCAGGCCTCATCCGTCTCGAACCCTGGGCGCTGGAAGGCGAGTCGCCCGGGGTCTTCCAGATGTTTGAGATTGGTATCCAGAAGCTGGATATTCGGCGTGTCGCAGGGCTTGTCACGATGGCGCCATACGCGCCCAGCCAACTGGATGATCGAGCGCATGGAAGAAGGCTCGACAATGGCCCAGTCATAGTCATGGTCTCGACCAACTTCGGTAACCGGGCTCCCGAGCACGATAAAGAGATGATCGGCTTCGTCACTGCCATCGAGTAGACGCCGGATATCGGCCTGCTCGAACACGCGTTCCGGCTCGGCACGTTGCAATGTGCGGTCCAAGCGGCGTTCGATTTCCGAGCGCATCACCAGAGGATGCCGCGAGTGATACACGCAAAGGTGGATGCGTTGTCCAGAGCAAGCGCCCTGCTGGAAAAGCGACCTGGCGACATCGACCAACGGATCGATATTGGCCATGCGGATCAAACCGAAACTGACGCGCTTGCCGGTGACAGGGTCACGCGAATGGTGACGCTCGTGTAACTGGGCGGCTTGGGTTCGAAGCAACTCGGCCAGGCCAGGACGAATCTCTTCCGGGCGCTTTCCCAAGGCCGGTAAAGAAAGGAGTTCTCCTCGGCGGCGCACGGGATTCTCGGCCAGGCGCTTGAGCCGTCTCGTCGCAAAGGCGGCATGCGCGGCGCTGAAGGCATCACCGTCGGCACAATCCTGATGCTGGCGATCATTTTCGTCGAACCACGCACAGCAGATATTCACGGGCTGGCCTGGCTCACCGCGATGGTGCTGATAGGCTTCACGTCCGCTGCGGTACGCCTCATACAATCCGTGTACCAAAGCGGGCGGCAAGGTAGCCGATGACAGCAACACACGCGACCCGAGTAACCCTGCCCAGTGCACCAATCGGGTCAGCGCTGGCAGATCGTTGATATCGAAGTCGTCGATTTCATCGAGTACTAGGTCGCTGCTCATCAGGCGGAGCATGGGGGCAATCTGGCGTCCACCTCGCGTGCTTTCAGTGGCCGGCACCAGGTGATCCACGGTGCAGACGAGAATGGGCGCGGCAATCAGCGAACGCGTTCCCGGCTCATCCCCCAAGCGTCGAAGCACAGGGTGAGTGTCGATATGGCCTTCGAATACCACGTGGGCATCTTCATCGATCAGTCCTTGCGTCGAAGCCGAACCGCTCGCTTCAGCGTCTTTCTCGTAGTGCTCGAATAACGCCTTGTTGGCACTGCCACCCACCCGCACCGCGAGCTCGTCTTCACCGAGATGCAAGCGCTCACGCAGCGCTTGGCCGGTTTGCAACGTAAGTGTGCGAAGCCCCAGTGCGATGCTGAAGCGCGCGCCCTGCTCGGGATCCGCCAGCGCATACATGATTCGTCCGTTGGCCAGCGTTTTACCGCAGCCAGTGGAGGCCATGTTGATGCCGAAAAATCCCTGACACTGGCTACGCTCGCGCAATGACTGGGCAAGGTCGAACGCCTGGTCCTGCCAACGAAAGCGAGGGTGTTCACTTCTCTTGCGAAAGCCCTTGTGCCGCGCCAGGCGTGATAAATGGCTCTCCACGGTAGGCAAGGCCCGCGCGATGGTGCTGGCGTGCTTTTCAACCCCCAGAATGTGCTCATCGAGCAATTGGTTGGGTTGTCCCGTCTTGCGCACGGTATTGGCCACCAGCGGATAGCCGGGCTCGCCTTGTACCCGTCTGGCTGGATCTTCAAGACTCGAATAGTGGTGATCCGCCAGCATCAAACACAGGCGCGAGAGATGCATGACATAGGGACTATCAAGCCAGTTCGTGTCATCGGATAACCTGGCCAGTAACCGTTTCGCCTGCTTGGCAGCGCGTTCACGCCAACGCCACGTGGAAAGCGGCAACCCATGGTGAAACGTCCAATACGGAGTGATTCGTTGCGGGTCCTGGGTCGTGGAGATCTCGTTCCACTGCGCGTCGATCAACGACAGAACATCCCCTAGTTGTTCCATTTGCAGCGTGACATTCTGGCTGCCCCAGCGAGTCGCCGGGTTCGAGAGATCGTCGGGTGGCTTGAGAGGTAACCGGTGATGACTCACGATCAACCACCCGAGAGCAGCGGCCAAGGGCGGTAAACGCCGGAATATGGCGGCTGGCTCGGCGTCGAGCCCATCTCGTTCCATATTCTCTAACCAATCTGCTTCTTGATAACGCCCCTCGGCGAGTCGAGCGAGCCAGGTCGCATCATCGTCATCACCGACGAAGGCCTGGAAGAGCCGCAGCGACACCCATTCATGGCGGTACAGGTTACGCCCTTCCAGCTTGCCTTGAAGCCGTTGCTGGAAGGCTGCGGACGCTTTACCCAGGTCGTGCAGCAACGCTGACATGGACGCCAGCAACAAGATGTCCTCGCCACTATGCCAGTCGTTTTCGTCTTCGCGGCGCAGAATATCCCGCGATGTGGTGTTGGTCGGCACCGCGCCCTGCGGGTTGAAACGTTTGGCATCTCCGACGATCCACACCAGTTCGCTGTGGTCATGACCACGAATCCAATGGCACGCTACGGCGGTATTCTTCCGCGCCGTCTTACGCAGTAACTTCCTCAGCGTGTCGAGCCCTTCGAGCGTAATCGGAGTTTGCCAAGTACGCTCTCCTCGGCGCTCGGCGAATTGATCGAGGATACGCCGCGTTTCCTTGAGTGCGTTCTTGTTGCACTGGGAGACCAGTAGCACATTCATGCCTCAGGCCCTCCGAGATCGAGGGCCACAGCCTTGAGCGTATCGATCATGAAATCGAGGGATTCGGTACGTGTCAGCCGCTCGATACACGCTTGGCGAAACTCTTGTTCCTCGTCCCCTTTCATGGCCGAGAGAAACGCTTGCGGGAGGATGATGGCGTCCTTGACCAGGTCTGCCACATCGAAAACCAGGCCACCTCGCCGAGTCTTGCCATGCAAGACCGCCAAACCATGAGGAATTCCCAGTACCCAGGTTGCCGTGGCCGCCAGCCCATAAGCCAAATAGTTGCCGTGGTCGAGAAAGCGGTTGGCCGGATCCACGCCCTGCCCACGCTTCACGCGGGTAAAGTCACCATAATCGGTGGCATGGCTTGCCAACCGGAATAGTTTCTTGGTGAGTCGCGCTTCTTCTGTCAGCAGTGCAGTGGTATCAACAGCTTGACCGATAGCCTCCCGGCTCGATGTAAGCAACGCTTTTAGCTCGGTTTTGCTCGGCGTGAAACCTGTATCCCGTTGAAAGCGCGACTCTCCCCAGAGATGCTCGATCCGATCTAGCCGTGCCAGTTGAAAACAACGCGCTGCGTCGAGACGTTTTTCATCATCAAACCAGAACCGCACCCAGTACTGCAGATATTCAGTCGGACGGTATTCACTCTGCGGTGTTAGCCAGGCAACATCGACATCCACCTCATTGGCGGCAAAGAGTGGCGTACCGCCACCGCCACAGAAACCAACCAGCACACCGGCCTTGGCCAATTCACGCATCGCCGCCTGTGTGATCGAAGTCCCCGTTCCCAGCAATAGTGACGTGGTATTGGCGATCGGTATGTTCCAGTAGCGCGACTGTTTGCCTTCGTCGGTGACGTACTCGACACGGCCACCATTCACCAACACTCGACAGTGCTGCAGGTAATACAGATTGGCACGCTTCGAGTGCAGGATTGTCTTGAGATCGGAAGGAGAGAGATCATCCATGTTGCCACTGCCCTCTTTACTGCCCCATTGATCCCCTATCCAAGCACGCCCCCTTTCTACCCGCCACCTCTGGACATTCATCCACGACACTCTTCAACCCGGCCTCGAGTCGGGACAATGCTATCCGGGTCGAAACCAGTACAGCGCTACCGGGATCCTGGCCTGCAGCCGGTTCCCGGTTGCCAGGCTTTCTTCACCCGAGGCCGGGTTGATGAGTAACGACACCTGCCGAATTCTTGCGACAGTCAGGGCGTCAGTCGCTTCAGCCGCCCTTGAGCAAGCGGTCGAGCTGGCGATAACCGATGGCCTCGATCAGATGTTCGCGGGTCGGCCTGGGGGCACCGGCCAGGTCGGCGAGGGTCAGGGCCACCCGGAGCACGCGATGGAAGGCTCGTGCCGAAAGCTGCAGTCGCTCCAGCACTTCGGCGAGCCAGGCACGGTCATCGGCACCCAGCGCGCAAGCAGCTTCCAGATCGGGGCCTGCCAGGTAGGCGTTGAGCGCTCCTCTCGACCATTGGCGCTCACGCGCCGCCAAAACCCGTTCGCGTACCGTCGCCGAATCCTCTCCCGACTCCCGCGAGGTCAATTGCTCTGCTGGCAGGGCTGGCACTTCCACCTGCAGGTCGATGCGATCCAGCAAGGGGCCTGACAGTCGCGCCTGATAGCGCTGAATCTGGGCGGCCGTGCAGTGACAGGCCTGGCGCGGGTCGCCAAGATGACCGCAGGGGCAGGGATTCATGGCCGCCACCAGTTGGAAACGCGCCGGATAACGACGCTCGTGGTTGGCGCGGGCAATGTGGATCTGTCCGGATTCCATGGGCTCGCGCATCACTTCCAGAACCTGCCGCGAGAACTCCGGCAGTTCGTCGAGAAACAGTACGCCGTGGTGCGCCAGGGAGATCTCCCCCGGCTTGGGACGCGAGCCGCCGCCGACCAGAGCTACGGCACTCGCAGTGTGATGTGGGGCTCGAAAGGGGCGACGTCCCCACTGCTCGGCCAGCGGCAATCCACTGACCGAACGTACCGCCGCGACCTCCAGGGCCTCGTCCTCGCCGAGCGGCGGCAGGATGCCGGGCAGACGACTGGCCAGCATGGTCTTGCCGGTGCCGGGCGGGCCGGCGAACAACAGGTTGTGGCCTCCCGCCGCCGCGACTTCCAGGGCACGACGCGCCTGGTGCTGCCCTCTCACCTCGCGTAAATCCGGCTCCGAGGTATCGCGACGTGGCGGCGCCTGTAGCCGATGGGCGGCAATGGTTTCCTGCCCGAGAAGATGGGCCACCACCTCCAGCAGATGCTCGGCGGGCAGAACCTCGAGATCACCGGCCAGGGCCGCTTCGTCGGCGTTGGCTCGGGGCACGATCAAGCGCCGCCCCGCTTGCCGCGTGGCCATGGCCAGCGGTAGCACCCCGCTCGCCGGGCGCAGGCCGCCGTCCAACGCCAGTTCGCCCACACACTCCACCTCGGCCAGGGCCTCGGGCGGAATCTGTCCGGAAGCGACCAGCAGGCCCAGTGCGATGGGGAGATCAAAGCGCCCGCCGTCCTTGGGAAGATCGGCGGGCGCCAGATTCAGGGTGATACGCCGCAGCGGAAATTCGAAACCGGCATTGACCAGGGCGCTGCGCACCCTCTCCCGGCTTTCCTTGACGGCGGTTTCGGGCAGCCCGACCAGCGTGATGCCAGGCAGGCCGTTGGTCAGGTGTACCTCGACAAGCACCTCGGGCGCCTCCAGGCCGAGGCCCGCCCGGGTGCGAATGATCGCCAGCGTCATAGGCGTTCCCTCGCGCCACTGTACCTTCTTGGAGAGACTTCCTTGTCTCGCTTTTTCAGGCTAGACCAGTGACACGGAGCGCGCCCGGGATTTCACCGTCCGGTCTCTCCGGCGCCGGCGTCTTCCTCGGGGGAGTCGCTGCCCACCTCGGCTTCCCGGACTTCTTCGGCATCTTCATCGGCGGCGGCGGAAGCGTCCAGGGCCTCTTCCAGGGCGGCGACCTGTTTCTCGAGGGCTTCGACCCGCCCGCGTGTGCGCTGCAGGACATCCATGAGGATGTCGAAATCCTCCCGCGAGACGAGCTCGAGGCGGTCGAAGGCGCCCTTCACCACCTGCTGCACCCCTTTCTGCACATCTTCCGGGGCCTGGGAAGCCCCCTGCAGGCGCTCCCCGATCTGCTGGGCCAAGCGGCTGATGCGGTCCTGGCTGACCATGCTGACTCTCCTGAACGTATTGTGGAAAACCTACCGACAGGATACGCAAGGCGGCTCCTCGCCGCATTCCTTATGCCTGCCACCTTGTGGGGCATGGCGCCGCCACCCCGGCACCAATCCTGTGCATGAGCCGGCCCCGCATTGCACTTTCCTTGCTCAGCGATACCTCGCGCTAGTCACAGGTTCATGAAAAGTCAGCAATATCCCGCCACCTGGCACGATTCGCGCTTCATCAGGACAACTATGCACCGCGCGGCAACGTGCCGCGTTCACCGAACAAGGGAGAATCGGGATGAAGCTGATCACTGCCGTCATCAAGCCCTTCAAGCTCGACGATGTCCGCGAGGCGCTCGCCGACAACGGCGTTCAGGGCATCACCGTCACCGAGGTCAAGGGCTTCGGTCGCCAGAAGGGCCACACCGAGCTCTATCGCGGCGCCGAGTACGTCGTCGACTTCCTGCCCAAGGTCAAGGTCGAGGTCGCGGTGGACGACGATCGACTGGATACCGTGCTGGACGCGATCTGCAATGCCGCCAACAGCGGCAAGATCGGCGACGGCAAGGTCTTCGTGACCCCGTTGGAAGACGTCATCCGCATCCGCACCGGCGAGCGTGGCGCCGACGCCGTCTGATCGCCGACCGCCTTCCTGCCTGTTCCCGATACGGAGACATTCGTCATGACAGAGCTTGCTTACGCGCTCGATACTTTCTACTTCCTGGTCTGCGGCGCCCTGGTGATGTGGATGGCCGCCGGCTTCTCGATGCTCGAGGCCGGTCTGGTCCGTTCCAAGAACACCGCCGAGATCCTGACCAAGAACATCGCCCTGTTCGCCATCGCCTGCACCATGTACCTGCTGGTGGGCTACTACCTCATGTACTCCAGCAGCGCCGGCGGCATCCTGCCCAGCCTGGGCTTCCTGCTGGGTGGCGAGAACTCCGTGGATGCGGTCATGGCCGGCGGCGATGACGCGCCCTACTATTCCGCCCGCGCCGACTTCTTCTTCCAGGTCGTGTTCGTGGCCACCGCCATGTCGATCGTTTCCGGCGCGGTCGCCGAGCGCATGAAACTGTGGGCCTTTCTGATCTTCTCGGTGATCCTGACCGGCTTCATCTACCCGGTTTCCGGCTACTGGACCTGGGGCGGCGGCTGGCTGGCCGAGATCGGCTTCTCCGACTATGCCGGTTCCGGCATCGTGCACATGGCCGGTGCCTCTGCCGCCCTGGCCGGCGTGCTGGTGCTCGGCCCCCGCAAGGGCAAGTACGGCAAGGACGGGGCCATCTACGCCATCCCGGGCGCCAACATGCCGTTGGCGACACTGGGTACCTTCATCCTGTGGCTGGGCTGGTTCGGCTTCAACGGCGGCTCCGAGTTGAAGGTGTCCGACGTGACCTCCGCCAACAACATGGCGCAAGTCCTGGTCAACACCAACGCGGCTGCCGCCGGTGGCGTGATCGCCGCCCTGATCCTGGCCAAGGCCTGGTTCCGCAAGGCCGACCTGACCATGGCACTGAACGGTGCCATCGCCGGCCTGGTCTCCATCACTGCCGACCCGCTGTCGCCCAGTGCCCTGGGTGCCACCCTGATCGGTGGCTTCGGTGGCCTGCTGGTCGTCGTCTCCATCGTCTGCCTCGACAAGCTGAAGCTCGACGACCCGGTCGGTGCGATCTCCGCCCACGGCGTGGTCGGCATCTGGGGGGTCCTGGCGGTCCCGCTGTCCAACGGCGAAGCCAGCTTCGGCGCCCAGATCATCGGTATCTTCGGTATCTTCGTCTGGGTGTTCGTGGCCAGCCTGATCGTCTGGCTGATCCTCAAGGCCGTGATGGGCATCCGGGTCAGCGAGGAAGAGGAATACGAAGGCGTCGACCTGGCCGAATGCGGTCTCGAGGCCTACCCCGAGTTCAACGTCGCCAAGAAGTGAGGCGATGTGTCCCGAGTGAGCTGGCGTGCTCCTGCTTGGCCCCCGCAAGGGGGCTTTTTTTATTCTATTCGCTGCGGGTGTATGCTCTGTCACAATGAGGCCAGCAAGGACGGCGTGCGTCGCCGTCGGCACACGAACCATGCGAGGACAAGACCATGAAACTGGTGACCGCCATCATCAAGCCGTTCAAGCTCGACGACGTACGTGAATCGCTCTCCGAGATCGGCGTCCAGGGCATCACCGTCACCGAGGTCAAGGGCTTCGGCCGCCAGAAGGGCCACACCGAGCTTTATCGCGGTGCCGAATACGTGGTCGACTTCCTGCCCAAGGTCAAGCTCGAGGTCGCGGTGGACAACGACATGACCGAACAGGTCATCGACGCCATCACCCAGGTGGCCAATACCGGCAAGATCGGCGACGGCAAGATCTTCGTCACGCCGCTCGAACAAGTCATCCGCATCCGTACCGGCGAAACCGACAAGGACGCGGTGTAATCTCAGGAAAGAGGGAAGCCAGGCTCAAAAGGGTTTCTTCCCTCTTCCGGCGCACTACCAGAACTCAGAGTGGGCAGCTCTCCCCCGGCGCAACCTTGCAGCCATTGACGTACAGCGGCCGAGAGTCGCCGGTGGGAAGCTCTATACGAAAACCCTGGTAGGCGGGTCGGTAGTCCCCCTCATGCTGCCAGTCGAGTCGAATCGCGTTGGCGTCGCAACTGAGCGTGACGTGCGTAACGAGCGTTCCCCCGCCTTCACCCAGCGTGCTCTCGCCGTCGTCGTCGAAGAGAAGCACCGTGCGCGACCCGCTTTCCACGAACGGATAGACCCGAAGCGCCCGTACGTCATCCTGTGCCGGATCGACGTGGGCAAGCCGGTCGGAGGTGGCAACGATCCCGCCGGCCCGCACGAATAGCGGCAAATGCTCGAGCGGTGCGTCAACGACGAGTTGGCGCCCGCCTGCCAGCCAGGCTCCCCCTTCGAAGGCATACCAGCCGCAACCATTGTCCGGCAGGTGCAGTTGCCGCGTTCGTGCACCCGGCTCCACCACCGTCGCCACCAGAAGCTCCTCGCCGAGCAGGAACTCGTCGTTTTCCTCGAAAGTCGCTGGATCGTCCTCGTGATCGAGAAAGGTGGGGCGGATCATCGGCTCGAGTTCAGCGTGGGCGCGCCACGCCACGGTGTAGAGATAGGGCAGCAGCCGGTAGCGCAGGCGGATCGCATCGCGAACGGCGTCGAGCACCTCGGGGTACATCCAGGGCTCGTTGACCGTCCCGTCGTCGTTCCAGGAGTGGATAGTGAAGCGTGGATGCATGACGCCATTCTGTACCCAACGCACGAAGAGCTCGGGGTCGGGGCGCGGGCCGGAGAACCCTCCTACGTCATGGCCGACGTTGGAGATACCGCTCAGCGCAAGTCCGAGTCCCATGCGCTGGTTGTAGCGAAGCGTCGGCCATTCGGTGCGGTTGTCGCCGGACCAGGTCTGCGCGTAGCGCTGAAGCCCCGGCCCGCCGGAGCGAGTAATCAGAAATGGCCGGCGCGAGGGGGCGTGTGCGATCTGCGCTTCCTGTGAGGCTCTCACCATCAACAGTGAAAGCACGGGCTTGGCCACCGAAGCCGGCAGCGGGTCACCAAAGCCGTCGAGTCGTGCTTCGCGATCCTCGATCTCGAACTCGTTGTTGTCGTTCCAGGTGCTGTCGATGCCGAGCGCGAGGAGTTTTTCGTCCACGTTGCCCTTCCACCAGTCGACCGTCGCCTGTCGGGTGAAATCCAAGTGCGAACCGTTGGCATCCCAGAACGGCGACACTTCCGCATCGCCGGTGTCGGAATCGGTGACAAAGAGTCGCTTCTCGGCCGCATCGCCGTACGCTGGATGATCGGTGAGAAGACACGGCTTGATGTTGGCGATCAGGTGCATGCCCGCCTCGCGAAACGTCCTCACCATCGCTGCTGGGTCGGGAACCTTGTCGCGGTTCCAGGTGAATACGTAGCGCTTGTCGCCGATGGAGGAGTAACCCGAGGAGAGCTGGAAAGAGTCACACGGAATATCGTGTTCTCTGCAGAGCGCGATGAACTCCCCGAGTCGCTCTTGTGCGTTGGGAGCATCGGTATAGTGCATCGTCGAGCCGGAGTAGCCGAATGACCACTTCGGTCCGAAGGCAACGCCACCGGTGAGCCGGGTGAATTCCTTGACCACGTCCAGCACGCGCTCGCCGAGCAGAAACCAGAGATCGAGATCGCCATCCTCGGCACGAAACGCGCGGTAGGGCGCATGGTAGTTGTCGAGTTCGTTACCGAGATCGATCCGCGAAGTGGCAAGGTTGTCGTAGAAGAGCCCGTAGGCGAGGCCGTCACTACGCCGGGTAATGGTAAACGGCACGTGCTTGTAGAGCGGGTCAGTAGTCTCGGCGCGATACCCCATGGCGTCGAGGGTGCGCATTTCAAAGCGCCGCCCCGAGCGCTCCAGATCGCCGCTCTTCTCGCCGAGCCCGTAATAGCGCTCGTCGTCATAGCGTCTCAGATAGTGCTCGACACCGTTACCGCGCCGCGCCACCGCCACGCCGCCGGTGGGGCGATCCTCGGCGATCGGTGTCCACTCGCCGTCGGTTCGCGCGTACCAGGTCAGCTTGAACGGCCGAGCGATGACGAGCTTCAGGCGCTCGCTCTCCACACTGATGCCGTCCTCATGCTCCGTCAGACGCCACGCCGGCGGCGTGAAGCCCTCGCCCGAGAGGCGCTCGCGTCCTTCCCAGGCGAGCGTACCGTCAGGGTCGATCGACCAGGTCCGCGTGGGGCGAGGCGTATCGTGACGGTGAACAAAGATACGAAAGAGCGTCTCGCCGAACACGAAGACGACGACTTTCCGGTCGCCAGCATTCAGTACGAGCCGGTCAGTGTCGACCGCTTCCAGCGACCAATCGGAGAGAAAACGCATGCAGACCTCGGTGTTGGGGCGACTCAATCGCCGAGCAGCAGATTGGGAAGAAAGAGACTGATCTGGGGCAGGTAGGTGATCGCCATCAGCATCGCAAAGAGCACGACGAACATCGGCAACAGTGGCACCCCCACTCTGCCGATGGAAACGCCGGCGATGGAACTGCCGACAAAAAGCGCACTACCCACTGGCGGGGTACAGATGCCGATACAGAGATTGAACGCCATCAGCACACCGAAGTGAACCGGATCCATGCCGAACTGCGTGACGATGGGCAGAAAGATCGGCGTGAAGATCAGCAGTGCCGGCGTGATGTCCATGAACATGCCGATCGCGAGCAGGATCAGGTTGATCAGCAGGAGGATGACCAGCGGATTATCGGAGAGCGAGAGCAGCGCTGCAGAAATCTGTTGCGGGATGCTCTCCAGCGACATCGCCCACGACATCGCGCCGGAAACCGAGATGAGCGGCAGCACGATGGCGGTGGTCATCGCCGCTTCCAGCACGATCGCCGGGAGCGCCCTGAAAGTGATTGTGCGGTAGATCGCCATGGTGAGAATCAGGGTATAGATCACCGCGATCGCCGAGGCTTCCGTGGCAGTGAAGACACCGGCAACGATGCCGCCGATGACGATCACCATCAGCAGAACCGAAGGCAGGGCGTGGAGCAGCGTGGGCAAGATCGGCTGGCGCTCCGCCACATCCGCGCTATAGCCCCGCCGCTTGGCGATGATCCCAGCAACGAGCATGAGCCCGAGCCCCATCATCAGTCCCGGCAAGTAGCCCGCAAGGAAGAGCGCGGCGATGGAAGTGCCGCCGGAGACGAGCGAGTAGACGATGAAAGTCGAGCTCGGTGGAATCAGCAGTCCCGCCGGGCTCGACGCGATGTTGACTGCGGCGGCGTAACCCGGATCGTAGCCCTCGCTCCTCTGAAGCGGCGTCATGACGCTCCCTACCGCCGCGCACGAGGCAACGGCGGAGCCGGAGATCGCGCCGAACAGCATGTTCGCCACCACATTGCAGTGGGCAAGACTCCCGGGCAGTCGCCCGACGATCAAGCGCGCCAGGTCTATCAGGCGAATGGCGATGCCGCCGCGGTTCATCAACGCGCCCGCGAGAATGAAGAAAGCAATCGCCAGCAGGGTGAAGCTGTCGAGCCCGCTCAGCATCCGCTGGGAGACAATGAGGGCGGCGTCATGCAGGGCGAAGCTGGTCGCGATCGAGACGAGCGAGGCGATACCGATAGCGAAGACGATGGGCAGGCCAAGCGCGAGAAGCAGGAAGAACGTGCCGAACAGAACGGCGCTGTCGATCAGTGTCATACATCGTCTCCCGACGGGTGGGGCGCACGAGCGAGCGCCACGATCTCGAGTAGGGAAAAGAAGGCGATGAACGCTCCCGACAGCGGCAGCGCTATATAGACCCAACCCATGGCGATGCCGAGCATCGGCGTCGTCTGACCGTTGGCGAGCGTTTGGCGAACCAACTCCCCGCCGCCGAACATCATGACGTAGCCGGCAAACAGAAGAATAATCGCCTGAAGCGCAATCTTGAGCCATCGGCGGGCGATATCCGGCAGTCGCTCGGGGAGAAAGTCGATCGCCAGGTGACGCATCGCGCCGGAAGCGTAAGCCGCTCCCAGCAGGCCAAGCCATATCAACAGAAAGCGCGCGATCTCATCGGTGATGATTGTCGGCGAGTCGGTGAGATAGCGACTCAGCACCTGAACCGTGACCACCGCCACGAGCAAGGCAAAAATCACCAGAAGCAGTATCGCCAACACTCGGTTGGCGGCCTCTCGCGATCTGGCTATCAGACTGCGACTGTGCTGGACGCTGGGCATCGCTCCCACCTTGTCTGACATATGATGTTTAATTCAACGTCCAGAGTCGCAGCCCGATAGCAGGCTTGCAATATCGACCAAGGTCGGTTTGACGCCCCTCTTCAAACCTGATGCTCTAAATTACTTTTCGATGATAAGGGCGAGCAATGACGACGCGGCGGAGATTCTGTACGTGGGGCGCAGGGACGCTTCTGCTGGCGGGGCTTGGAGTTCGCAGCTCGTTTGCCGCCGAGGCTCGCACTCTACGACTCAGTCACAACCTGACCACAGCCCACTCGGTACATCAGGCCATGCAGGTCATGCGTGATCGTGTCCTGGAGCTCACCGATGGCACCCTATCGATCGATATCTATCCCAATGCCCAGCTCGGCAACCAGCGGGAATCCGTCGAACTGGTCCAGGCGGGTATTCTCGACATGGCCAAGACCAACGCCAGCGAACTGGAAGCGTTCGACCCGATCTTCTCGCTGCTCAACATTCCCTATCTCTTCGAGAGCGGCGAGCACTACTACCGCGTACTGGAGGGCGATATCGGTCGCGACATACTCGGCGCGACGGCAGGCAAAGGCTTTCGGGGGCTGACCTACTACGACTCCGGCGCAAGAGGCTTCTACGCCACGCGCCCCATCGAATCGCCGGCGGACCTGAAGAACCTGAAGATACGCGTGCAGCCGAGTCCAACTGCTATCGAAATGGTCGAGCTCATGGGCGCAAGCCCAACGCCGCTGGCGTTCGGCGATCTCTATACAGCACTTCAGCAGGGTGTCGTCGACGGCGCGGAGAACAACCCTACAGCGTTGGTCACCGCGAGACACGGCGAGGTTGCCAAGTTCTTCACCCTCGACGAGCACACTCGGATTCCCGACATGCTGGTGATCTCTGAGGCGAGTTGGCAGAGCCTGTCCAGCGCACATAGACGTGCGCTGCGTCTCGCCGCCGCCGAGTCCATGGCGAGCCAGAAGGCGGCATGGCAGAGCGCCAGCGACGCTGCAGTCTCGACAGCCAAGGAGGAAATGGGGGTCGAATTCATAGAGGTCGACACGGCCGCATTTGCCGAACGCACACGGCCGATTCGCGATCGGGTCGCCTCACAGTCTTCGCGTGCCCGGCGCTGGATCGAAGCGATCGAGGCGCAGGCGTAAGCCGTTGCAGCCCCGAAGGCTCGCGTCAAACCAGCAACGCATGAGACCACGTTCAAGCGTGACGGCACTGAAGTAATCGAACTCATCGATGACGCGCCGTAAGTGCAAATTCCAGCCTACCGACGGACGTAGAAAACCCCATCTGGCACCTGCAAATGGGGTTTTCTCATAGATTGGAACTTACCGCTCCCGGCGCAGCCGGGTGGCTTACTTCTCGACGAAGGCCCGTTCGATGACGTAGTCGCCCGGGTCGCCCATGCGCGGCGAGATGTTGAAGCCCAGTTCGTCGAGCAGCGAGCTGGTCTCGTCGAGCATCGCCGGGCTGCCGCAGAGCATGGCACGGTCCTGCTTGGGGTCGATGGTCGGCAGGCCGGTGTCCTCGAACAGTTTCCCCGTACGGATGTGATCGGTAAGGCGTCCGGTCGTGTGGAAGTCTTCCCGCGTCACCGTCGGATAGTAGACGAGCTTCTCGCTGATCTCCTCGCCCAGATATTCGTGTGCCGGCAGCTCCTTGGAGATGAAGTCGGCATAGGCAAGCTCGCTGACGGTACGCACGCCATGCACCAGCACGATCTTCTCGAAGCGTTCATAGGCCTCGGGATCCTGGATCAAGCTCATGAAAGGCGCCAGCCCCGTGCCGGTGGACAGCAGGTAAAGGTTGCGCCCCGGCAGCAGATCGTCGGTGACCAGCGTGCCGGTGGGCTTGCGGCTGACCATGATCTTGTCGCCGACCTGAAGATGCTGGAGCCGAGACGTCAGCGGGCCATCCGGCACCTTGATGCTGAAGAACTCGAGGTGATCCTCGTAGTTGGGACTGGCGACGGAGTAGGCACGCATCAGCGGCTTGCCCTCCACTTCCAGGCCGATCATCACGAACTGGCCATTCTTGAAGCGCAGGCTGCGCTCGCGAGTGGTACGGAAGCTGAACAGCGTATCGTTCCAGTGATGAACGCTGAGGACTTCTTCCTCGGCAAACTTGCTCATGTCGGCTCCTACATATTCCAGAAGTGCATATATGCGACACTTACTCTTTGCAGCTGATTCTAAGCAAGGCCAGAATATCTGTTAAATGGATTGTATGGATAAAGCTTATCTATACTCTGGATAAACCACCCTTGGAGCCAGCCGGATGCGCTATACCCTGCGACAACTCGAGGTCTTCGTCGCCGTGGCCCAGCACGAGAGCGTCTCCCAGGCCGCCCGGGCCCTGGCGCTCTCCCAGTCGGCCGCCAGTACCGCCCTCGCCGAGCTCGAGCGGCAGTTCGACTGCCGTCTGCTGGACCGCATCGGCAAGCGTCTCAAGCTCAACGCCCTGGGCTTCCAGCTGCTGCCCAAGGCCGTGGCACTGCTCGACCGGGCCGAAGAGGTCGAGGAGTTGCTGCGTGGCCAGCAGGGCATCGGCACCCTGGATGTGGGCGCGACCCTGACCATCGGCAACTACCTGGCCACCCTGCTGATCAGCGATTTCATGCAGCGCCATCCCGGCAGCCGCGTTCGTCTGCAGGTCCGCAACACGCGCACCATCGTCGACGAGGTTCGTCAGCATGAACTCGACCTGGGGTTGATCGAAGGCCAGTGCGAGGAGGATGACGTCATTACCCAGCCCTGGGTGGAGGACGAGCTGGCGGTCTTCTGCTCACCGCATCACCCCTTGGCGAACCAGGGGCCAGTGGAACTGGATCGTCTATTGAGGGAAGCCTGGATCATGCGCGAGCAAGGCTCGGGCACCCGCCTGACGCTGGAACAGGCCGCGCGTCATCGCCGCGGGCGCTTCAACACCCTGCTCGAGCTGGAACATACCGAGGGCATCAAGCGTGCCGTGGAGTCGGGGCTGGGCATCGGCTGCGTCTCCAAGCTGGCACTGCGCGATGCCTTCCGGCGCGGCAGCCTGGTACAGATCCCGACGCCCGAGTTGGACCTGAGCCGCCAGTTCGCCTTCATCTGGCATCGCCACAAGTACCTGGCGACCGGCATGCGGGAATTCCTCAAGCAATGCCGACACATGACGGAAGGCATTCGCAGCAGCGACCAGATCGACCTGCCCTATTATTCCTGAGGGACTGTATTCCTGAGGGCCCACCGTCCGTTCGGCGACACCCTAGACGGCACCTGGCGACACCCGGCGTCGGTCTTCGCGGACACTGCCCGACCGCCGTTGTCTAGGGTAGGATGCGGGCTCACCGGCAAGGAGCGCCGGCGCAACCTCGGCACTTCAACCGCCGACGCTATCCGGAGGACTCAACATGCGGCAATTCCTGTTTCCGCGCCACCCCTTGCCGCGGCGCACCCTGCTGTTCTGCCACGCCATCATCCAGCTCGGCCTGCTGGTGGCCGGCGGCCTGTGGCTGGCGCCACGCACCCCCTGGCTCGCCGACACGACCTGGCTGGCCGCCTGGCCACGCCTCGCCCTCGGGGGCGGCGTGCTGTTGCTGGCCATGGTCGGCGTTCGTCTGATCGCCGAACTGTGGCTGCTGCCCTACCACCTGGCGGGCCTGCGCCCCGGTTTTGCACCGGGCGATGTGGTCACCCGTTCCTTCGATCGGCGACCCGCCGTCCACGACAGCGAGCGCGCCTGGACCTCCTCGGCACGCTCGGTCTCGATGGACGATGAGGTCATCGGCAGTGCCCGCGTCTCCCAGCCGGCATCTCGCCAGCGCCATGCGGGCAACGAGCCGACCCTGAACCCGGGCGACGGCGAGGCGGAACCCTACTCCCGTCACGAACCACGACTCTGAGGGCGCCGCCGGCGTCGGGGCTCAATCCAGCGCCCGACGCATGAACGGCGGCAACGCCAGGGCGCCGCGGTGAATGTCGGCGGTGTAGTAGTCGAGCGGCAGGCCGGCCTCTCGTGCATCCTGCTCGCGGAAGTCGTTCACCTCGCGGCCCTTGCCGGCCAGGGTGACGCTCCACCACCCGGAAGGATAGACGGGCTGCGGGAATGGCAGGGTCGCCACGCTGTCGAACCCCGCCTCGCGCATGTCGCGACGCAGTGAATGGATGATCGAGCCGCTATGGTAGAGCGGCGACTCGCTCTGCTGCACCATCACCCCGCCGGAGCGCAGGAGACGATGGCAGCGGCGCAGAAAGTCGGTCGTGAACAGGCCTTCCGCCGGTCCTACCGGGTCGGTGGAATCGATGATCAGCACATCGACGCTCTCGGCCTCTGCCTCGTCGACCCAGCGCACGCCGTCGATGAAGGCCAGCTCCGCACGGGGGTCGTCGTTCGACTCGGTCAGGGCGGGGAAGAAGCGCTCGGCGGCCCGGGTCACTTCCTCGTCGATATCGATCTGGGTGACCCGCTCCACGCCGGGATGGCGCAGCACTTCGCGCAGGGTGCCGCAATCGCCGCCACCGATGATCACCACGCGTTTCGGGTCGGCATGGGTGAACAGTGCCGGATGCGCGATCATCTCGTGATAGAGAAAGTTGTCACGGTCGGTCAGCATCACGCAGCCATCGAGCACCATCAGGTTGCCGAAGGTCTCGGTCGCATAGACCTCGAGATGCTGATAGTCGCTCTGCACATCGTGCAGCTTGCCGGTGACCTTCAACGAGAAGGCACTGCCCTGGCTGTCGAAGACTTCGGTGAACCAGCCGGAATCAAGAGACGTGCTCATCATGAACCCTCGAGGTAACGAATGGTGACGGGCCACGCATGCATGTTCGCGATGGCCCGCAAGATAGTGTGATCCGGTGCGCCATCATCCCTGATGGTAGGCGGGACTCAGCTCGTGCAGAGCCTCGACGAAGGCCGTGACACGCTCGGGGTCGGTGAACTGGCTGATGCCATGGCCCAGGTTGAAGACATGACCGGGCCCCGAGCCGTAGCTGGCGAGAATACGTGCCACTTCGTCACGGATCGCCCGGGGATGGGCGAACAGCACATTCGGATCCAGGTTGCCCTGCAGCGCGACACGCTGCCCGACCCGGGCCCGGGCACCGGAAAGCTCGGTGCTCCAGTCCAGGCCCAGCGCATCGGCGCCGGAGTCCGCCTGGGCCTCGAGCCACTGGCCACCGTTCTTGGTGAACAGGATCACCGGCACACGCCGTCCCTCGCGCTCACGGATCAGGCCATCCACGATCTGCTTCATGTAGCGCAGCGAGAAGGCCTCGTAGGCCGGCGTCGACAGCGCCCCGCCCCAGGTGTCGAAGATCTGCACGACCTGGGCGCCGGCGCGGATCTGGGCATTGAGGTAATCCGTCACTGCCCTGGCCAGCAGGTCGAGCAGTCGATGCATGGTGTCCGGCGTGTCGTAGAGCATGGCCTTCACATGGCGGAAATCCTTGCTCGAGGCGCCTTCCACCATATAGGTGGCGAGCGTCCAGGGGCTGCCGGAAAACCCGATCAGCGGCACACGTCCGTTCAGCTCGCGACGGATGGTGGCGACGGCGTTCATCACGTAGTCCAGGTCGCGTTCGGCATCGGGCACGCTGAGCGCTTCCACTGCCTCGGGCGTGCGCACCGGCTTGCGGAATTTCGGTCCCTCGCCGGTCTCGAAATACAGGCCCAGGCCCATGGCATCGGGAATGGTCAGGATGTCCGAGAACAGGATGGCGGCATCCAGCGGATAGCGCTCCAGTGGCTGCAGCGTCACCTCACAGGCCCTGTCACGGTCACGACAGAGATCCATGAAGCTGCCCGCCTGGGCGCGAACTTCGCGATATTCCGGCAGGTAACGGCCTGCCTGACGCATCATCCAGACCGGCGTGCGGTCCACGGGCTGACGCGCCAGGGCGCGCAACAGGCGGTCGTTCTCGAGTTCCATGCGTTCGCTCATCCACGGAAAATGTGGTCGACATTGTAACCCATCCGGCTCGACCGTGAGCCCGCCTCACCTTCCTGATAGAATGAAATCATCCCGACGGCCACGCCCGGTCCTTCATCGAGGTATATCGTGACGATTCGCTACATCGCCGCCTCCCGGCTCCCCACACCCTGGGCCACCTTCACCATGCACGGCTTCGAGGACGAAGCCACCGGCAAGGATCACGTCGTCCTCACCCTCGGTGAGGTCGGCGACGGCCAGCCGGTGCTCGGCCGTGTGCATTCCGAATGCCTCACCGGTGATGCCCTGTTCTCGATGCGCTGCGACTGCGGCTACCAGCTCCAGGAGGCGCTCAAGCGCATTGCCGAAGCGGGACGCGGCGTGCTGCTCTACCTGCGCCAGGAAGGTCGCGGCATCGGCCTGCTCAACAAGATCCGCGCCTATCATCTTCAGGACCAGGGCGCCGACACCGTCGAGGCCAACGAGCAACTGGGCTTCTCCGCCGACCTGCGTCGCTACGACCTCTGCCTGCCGATGCTCGAGCACCTGGGCATCGACTCGCTCAGGCTGATGACCAACAATCCCCGCAAGGTCGAGGCCCTGACCCGTGTCGGCGTGGATGTCGTCGAGCGCGTGGGGCTGACCACAGGCCTCAACCCGCACAACGAACACTACCTGTCCACCAAGGCCGGCAAACTCGGCCACATGATGGCACTAGGTGATTTCACTCCGGCCAGCGATGTGGACATTGAGCGCAAACCTTGAGATCGCGCTCCAGCAGTCCAGATAGCCTGTATTGATCGAACCGATCGAAATATTTCTCTGGTCTCACTCTTAGCTTGCTAATAACATGCAAGTTATCAAAACATCGCAAGCGAGGACCTAGAGATGAAAGCCAAACTGATGACCGCCAGCCTGCTGTTCGCCGCCCTGCCCCTGGCCGCCCAGGCCGATCCGGCCACCGAGCGGACCCTGCAGCTCAACGAGCCGCTGGCCGCCGTAAGCCAGCACGCACCGGCTACCCAGGCCCAGGCCGACGCCTCTTCCGACATCGTCGCCGAAGGCGGCAGCGATGCCATGGCCAAGGCCCGTCTCAAGCTGCGCGCCCAGCAGCAGCACGAGACTCATATCGCCGATAGCGGCGATTCCCTGGCGCCGGCTCGCGAAGCCACCACCTGAGCCGCCGGTACTGAAGCGCTCAGACTTGCTCTAGACGCAAGAAGGCCCCTCATCGAGGGGCCTTTTTTCATGGGCGAGCACCGTCATTCGCGGGCTCTCTCAATCGGCAAGCGCCTCGTCACGCGACTTCACTCCGCCCCAGAGGAGGCGCAGCAGCACCACCGTCGTCACCAGGGCCCCGGCACCGGCGAGGCCGCCGATCAGAGCGCTATCGGTCAGGCCGGCGACGAAGAAGGCCAGGATACCGGCCAGTCCGGCGGATATCGCGTAGGGCAATTGGGTGCGCACGTGGTCGATATGATCGCAGGAGGAACCCGCCGAGGAGAGGATCGTGGTATCGGAAATCGGCGAACAGTGATCGCCGAAGATACCGCCGCTGAGCACCGCGGCGATCGCCAGCGACAACGACAGATCCATGGCCATCGCCACCGGCATGGCGATGGGGATCATGATCGCAAAGGTGCCGTAGGACGTACCGGTCGTGAAAGCGACCAGGGCGCCGATCAAGAACAGCAGCACCGGCACCAGGCTGGGAGCGATGTTCGCCTCCGCCAGGGTCACCAGATAATCGGCGGTGCCCAGCTCCGAGGTCACGCTGCCGATCGACCAGGCCAGTGTCAGGATGATGTAGACCAGCGTCATGCTCTTGATCCCGGAGACGACAATGTCCATGGACTCACGGAAGTCGAAGAGCTTCTGCTGCATGCCCATGACCAGGCCGACGACCACCGCCACGAAGGTGGCGATCAGGATCGACAGGCCGCCATTGGCCTCGCCCACGGCGGTGACCAGGTCGTTCTCGGGATAATTGCCGGTCCACAGGAACATCGGCGGAATCATCAGCACCAGCACGCCGATCGGCACCAGCATGTTGCGCTTGCGTGCCTGGGCCTCCGGAATCACCTCCATCTCGGCGACCTCCCGGTCGGAAGGCGGCGTGGCGTCCTTGGCCAGCACTTCGCCGGTGGTCCGGGCACGATGCTCGGCGCGTGCCATGGGCCCGAAGTCCCACTGGGTGATGACGATGAAGGCGATCAGGCCAAGCGCCAGCCAGGCATAGAAGTTCAGCGGGATGGAAGAAAGATAGATCAGGTACTCCGAGCCGCTGATATTCATCTCGGTCAACTGCGTGCCGATCAGCCCCATCACGAAGACGACCCAGGTGGATACCGGGCCCAGCAGGCACATCGGGGCCGAGGTCGAATCGACGATATAGGCCAGCTTCTCCCGGGAGACCCTCATGCGGTCGGTGATCGGGCGCATCACGCTGCCCACCGTCAGGGCATTGAAGTAATCCTCGAAGAAGATCAGCACACCGAGCCCCAGGGTCGCGCCCTGAGCCCCGCGACGCGAGGCGACACGCTCGGAAATCGCCCGGGCAATGGCCTGGGCACCGCCGGTGCGCTGCAGCACCATGATCAACACCCCGAACAGGCCGCAGTAGATCAGGACGGTGACGCTCCACTCGTCGCCCACGCTCGGGATGATGAAGTCATTGAAGCTGGCATAGAGACCAGCGGCCGGATTGCCACCGCTGAGCATGGTGGCACCCAGCCAGACGCCACAGAACAGCGCCGGAATCACATTGCGCGTCGCCAGCGCCAGCACGATGGCCAGCACGGGCGGCAGGAGGGAAAACGGACCGAAAGACATCGAGGGTCTCCTTGGAATTCTTGTCGATCACCACAAGAATGCCTCGGTATCCGCTTGGCCGGACCGAGGCAGAGGCGTCGTCCCCACCGGGCCGGCGGGTCGCCGCGCATCCTAGGCGGGTACGGCCGCGCCGGCAACCGTCATGTCACATTCCGGAAAGCGCGGGCCGTCGTGAAGAAAAGTCGGCGTGAAAAAAGCCGGCGGGAAGAAGCGTCGAGAGGGATGCAACCCGTACCGATCAAGCGGCGTCGGCAGAGCGTGCCTTGCGGATCCGCTCATAGGCATTGCCGATCTCGCTGGTGCGCTCCTTGGCCACCTCGCGCATGTTCTCCGGCAACCCCTTGGCGGCCAGCTTGTCGGGGTGGTTCTCGCTCATCAGGCGACGATACTGACGCTTGATCTCGGCGTCGCTGGCCTCCGACGACACGCCCAGCACCTGGTAGGCATCCTCCAGCGAGGTTTCGTGCGGGGCTCCGCCGCCCTCAGCCGCACCCCGCAGCATGGCCTCGATCTGGGCGATCTCGGCCTCGGAGCAACCCAGCCCACGCACTACCCGCATCAGCATATCGCGCTCGGCGGGATGAAGCTGACCGTCGGCGGCGATGGCCGCGAGCTGCACCTGCAGAAACACTTGCCGCAAGGCCGGCTGGCTGCCCACGATCTGACGAATCTTGGCCAGTTCCGCCTCGAGGTCGAAATCCTCGCTCTTGCCGCGGGTGAAATCGGCCCGCGCCTTGGCACGCTGTTCCTCGCTCAGCCGCAGGCGGTCCCACAACTGACGGGACGCATCGAGCTCGGCCTCGGTGACGCGTCCGTCGGCCTTGCACATGCAGCCCATGACCGCGAAGGTCGACTCGAGAAACTGGGCCTGCACGCCGGCCAGGCGGCCCAGCATGCTCCGGCGCAGACGCCGGACGAGCCAATAGCCGAGGCCGCCCCCGATCAACAGGCCCAAGGGCCCGCCGATCAGAAAACCCAGCACCCCACCAATCAGCACCATGGCCAGCATGTCGACTCCTTAAAAGCTTGTCTCGCTATGAGGGTGGAGAGCATAGCACCCCGCCGAGGACGGGCGCGATGCGCGGCATATCATCCACGGAGTCCGCACATCGCGCATGGAGGGGCTTTCAGCCGAGGCGACGCCTGATCGAGGCCTCGATTCCTTCGGCGTCGAGGCCGCATTCGGCCAGCAGCTCCGCCGGCTTGCCGTGCTCGACGAAGACATCGGGCAGGCCCAGATGCAGCAGCGCCGTGCGACGACCTTCCGCGGCCAGCAACTCGCCGACGCCACTACCGGCACCACCGGCGACCACGTTTTCCTCCAGGGTCACCAGCAGGTCATGCTCGTCGGCCGCCGCCAGTACCGCCTCGCGATCCAGCGGTTTGACCGAGCGCATGTTGAGGTGGGTGGCATCGAGGCGCTCGGCCACCTCGGCGGCCGGCCCGTTGAGACTGCCGAAGGCCAGCAGCGCCACTTTCGGGCCCTCGCCGCCGGCCCGGCGACGCGTCTCGGCCTTGCCGATGGGCAGCGCCTCGAGATGCTCGGGAATCAGCGTGCCGGGCCCGGTACCGCGCGGATAGCGCACCGCGGCCGGGCCGGGGTGATGATAGGCGGCACTGAGCAGTGCGCGGCACTCGGCCTCGTCGGCCGGCGCCAGCACCACCATTCCCGGCACGCAGCGCAGGTAACTCAGATCCAGCGCACCGTGGTGAGTCGGGCCGTCTTCGCCCACCACACCGGCGCGATCGATGGCGAAGGTGACGTCCAGCTCCTGCACCGCCACGTCATGAATGAGCTGGTCGTAGCCGCGCTGCAGAAAGGTGGAGTAGATGGCCACCACCGGCTTCATCGCCTCGCAGGCCAGGCCGGCGGCCAGCGTCACCGCGTGCTGCTCGGCGATCGCCACGTCGTAGTAGCGTTCGGGATATTCCTGGGAGAAACGGACCAGATCCGAGCCCTCGCGCATGGCCGGCGTGATGCCGATCAGGCGCTCGTCCACCGCCGCCATGTCGCACAGCCAGTCGCCGAAGACGTTGCAATACTTGCGCGGCTTCGGGCGCGATATATCGTTGCGCGGCTTCGGGGACGTTGCCTCGTTCTTTGCCCCGGGCGCGGCGGCCGGCTGAGTCGGCTTGAACGGCGGCGGCGTTTCGCCGTTCTTCTCGAGCTTGGTGATGGCGTGGTAGCCGATGGGATCGGCCTCGGCGGGCAAGAACCCCCGCCCCTTGCGCGTCTTCACATGCAGGAACTGCGGCCCGTCCATGTCGCGCATGTTGCGCAGAGTCTGGACCAGGGTCGGCAGGTCATGGCCATCGAGCGGGCCGATGTAGTTGAAGCCCATTTCCTCGAACAGCGTAGCCGGGCTGACCATGCCCTTCATGTGCTCCTCGGTGCGCCGGGCCAGCTCCAGGGCGCCGGGCAGGTGCGAGAGCACCTTCTTGCCGCCTTCGCGCATGCTGGTGTAGGGCTTGCTGGCCAGGATCTTCGCCAGGTAGCTGGCCATGCCGCCGACGTTCTCGGAGATCGACATCTCGTTGTCGTTGAGAATCACCAGCAGGTTGGCGTCCACATGACCGGCGTGGGCCAGGGCCTCGAAGGCCATGCCGGCGGACAGGGCGCCGTCACCGATCACCGCGCAGACCCGACGCTTCTCGCCGCGCGTGCGAGCGGCCAGCGCCATGCCCAGGGCGGCGGAAACGGAGGTGCTGGAATGCCCCACGCCAAAGGTGTCGTATTCCGACTCGCTGCGTCGCGGGAAGGCCGCCAGGCCGCCGAACTGGCGGATGCTCTGCATCGCCTCGCGGCGGCCGGTGAGAATCTTGTGCGGATACGCCTGGTGGCCCACGTCCCAGACGAGACGGTCATGGGGCGTCTCCAGGGCATGATGCAGCGCCACGGTCAGCTCCACGACGCCGAGCCCGGCACCGAAATGGCCGCCGGAAACGCCCACGCTGTAGAGCAGGTAGGCGCGCAGTTCGTCGGCTACCTGTACCAGCTGAGCCTCGTTCATGGCGCGCAGTGCGGCCGGTGTTTCCAGGGTGTCGAGCAGCGGCGTGGCCGGACGCTCGACCGGGATGTCATCGAACAGCTTCATGTTGGCCCTGTGGTTCAGTGGTCACGCTCGATCATGTATCGGGCCAGGTTGGCCAGCACGCTGCCGGCCTCGCCCAGCGGCGCCAGGGCCGATACGGCCTCGTCCACCAGGGATCGGGCCTTGTCATCGGCCCCCTTCAGCCCCAGCAGGGTGGGATAGGTCGGTTTGTCACGGGCGGCGTCCGCCCCTGAGGTCTTGCCGAGGACGGCCGTGTCGCCGGTCACGTCGAGCACGTCATCGCGAATCTGGAACGCCAGCCCGATGGCGGCGGCGTAACGCTCCAGCGCCAGCAGGCGTTCATCGTCCTCGGGCACCGCCACCAGGCCTCCCAGGCGCACGGCGGCGTGGATCAGCGCACCAGTCTTGTGGCGATGCATCGTCGCCAGCGCCGTCAGGTCGGGGTGGCCCCCCACGGCATCCAGATCCAGCGCCTGGCCGGCCGCCATGCCGTCACGCCCGGCAGCTCGGGCCAGGGTGCCGACCATCGCCGCCAGGCGCGGGTGGCCGGTATCGGCCAGCACTTCGAAGGCAAGGGTCTGCAGCGCATCGCCGGCCAGGATGGCGGTGGCCTCGTCATAAGCGCGATGCACGGTGGGCCGGCCACGGCGCACGTCATCGTCATCCATGGCCGGCAGGTCGTCGTGCACCAGGGAATAGGCATGCACCAGCTCGACCGCCATCGCCGGACCGTCGAGCGCTTCGTCGCTCGCGCCCAGGGCGCGCCCCGTGGCATAGAGCAGCACCGGCCGCAAGCGCTTGCCACCGACCAGCACGCCATGACGCATGGCCGCGTCCAGCTGCTCCGAAGGCGCCGACTCGCCGCGCGCGAAGAGCGTTTCCAGGCATTCGTCCACGCGGCGACGATCCGCGGCCATCAAGCGTTCAATATTCACCGTCATCCTCCTCGGGTGACGCGAAGGGCTTGAGGTCGATGCCGCCTTCCTCTCCCTCGGTCAGGGTGCGGACCTTGAGTTCCGCCTCGTCGAGCCGACGCTGGGCGTCGCGGGTCAGGCGAACTCCCTGCTCGAAGGCCGTCAACGACGCCTCCAGCGACAACTCGCCGGATTCCAGTCGTTCGACCAGCGCCTCCAGACGCTCCACGGTCGCCGCGAAATCCTCCGGTGCCGTCTCTTCGCTATCCTGTCGCTGCTTGTCCTGTCCCGCCATGGCTACCCTCGTCGGCCATTTCACCATGAGGGCGATAGTATACACGCTCCCCCCGGGGGGTCGTCTGCCCCGCACCCGGGCGCGTCTCGGCCATCATGCACGCCGCTCATCCAGACGACGCGGCATTTTCATCCGCAACGGGCCGGGCTGTGGTAGGATGTTGGCCCTCGTTTAAAGCCTGTCGCGGCCAGGGCCAAGGGCGTCTGGCAACCTCAGGCTTCACCTGCTTAACCGCATGCGGCGCGCACCATAGAAGGGGTTGATTCGACCATGGCCAAAACGTCCCTGGACAAGAGCAAGATCAAGATCCTGCTGCTCGAGGGCGTCCACCAGAGCGCGGTGGACAATTTCTTGAATGCCGGGTACACCAACATCGAACACCTGTCGACTTCGCTGGACGAAGAAACGCTGATCGAGAAGATCCGCGACGTCCACTTCATCGGCATCCGTTCGCGTACCCAGCTCAACGAACGCGTCTTCGCCGCCGCCGAGAAGCTCGTGGCCGTGGGCTGTTTCTGCATCGGCACCAACCAGGTCGATCTCGACGCGGCGCTGGTGCGCGGCATCCCCGTCTTCAACGCGCCCTATTCCAACACCCGCTCGGTGGCCGAACTGGTGCTGGCCGAGGCCATCATGCTGCTGCGCGGTATCCCCGAGAAGAGCGCCAGCGCCCATCAGGGAGGCTGGCTGAAGTCCGCCAAGAATTCCCACGAGGCTCGCGGCAAGACGCTCGGCATCATCGGCTATGGCAGCATCGGCGCCCAGCTCTCGGTTCTCTCGGAAGCCCTGGGCTTCGACGTCATCTACTACGACGTGGTGACCAAGCTCGGCATGGGCAATGCCCGCCAGGTGGGCAGCCTCGAGGAACTGCTGGCCCGCGCCGACATCGTCACCCTGCACGTACCGGACCTGCCCTCCACCCGCTGGATGATCGGCGAAGAGCAGATCGGCCTGATGAAGCCGGGCAGCATCCTGATCAATGCCTCACGCGGCAGCGTGGTGGTCATCGAGGCACTCGCCGAGGCCCTCCAGGCCGGCCGCCTCAACGGCGCGGCCATCGATGTCTTCCCGGTCGAGCCCAAGGGCAACAACGAGGAGTTCGTCAGCCCGCTGCGCGGCCTGAACAATGTCATCCTCACCCCGCACATCGGAGGCTCCACCCTGGAGGCCCAGGAAAACATCGGCATCGAGGTCTCCGAGAAGCTGGTGACCTTCTCCGACAACGGCACCACCATCACCTCGGTGAACTTCCCCGAGGTCGCCCTGCCGGCGCACCCCGGCAAGCACCGCCTGCTGCACATCCACGAGAACGTGCCCGGTGTGCTGTCCGAGATCAACCGGGTGCTCTCCGAGGAAGACATCAACATCCTCGGCCAGTACCTGCAGACCAACGAACGCATCGGCTACGTGGTCATCGACGTGGACAAGGAGTACGGCCCCCGCGCTCTGGAGGCCCTGAGCAAGGTGACACACACCCTGCGCGTGCGGGTGCTCTACTCGGAAACCAGCTTCGAGGGTTGATCCTCCCGCCGCAGGCGCCGCCCAGGGGCGGCGCCTTGCGTTCAGAACTCGATATCCACGACGACGGTATCCGTATAGACGCCAGCGGGTGGCGTCGACTGAGCATCATCGATGATGCCACGGTAGATGAAGCCTTGGGCGGTCACGCCATCGTGATTTCCCGGCGCGTTGTCAGCCTGGGTCGAGTCGCGTCGCTCCGCCCCTTGGCGTCCCCAACGCGACAGCCCACTGGCCCCTTTGTAGAGCTCATAGCGTAGAAACTCTCCCGACGATGCCATGCGCCGTTGACCGGACGCAGCATGCTGACCATCGCTCAACCCCACGCTGTAGGCCTGCCCTTTGGTACAGCGCACCGAAAGCGTCCGGGTGACCGGGCTAAAGCCGGCCACCAGCGGTGCCGAGCCGAAATCCAGATCGGGGGCATCAATCACGCAATCCGGCAGGACCTCGAGCTGCAGGGTGACGGTACTGGTGCCACTCCCGTTGTCTCGCCCCAGGCATAACCCACCGATCCCGATCCCCTCGCAGACGGACCAGTTCCAGTTGACGGTCAGGGTATCGATATAGAGACCGGCGGCGACATTATCCGCTGAGCCCGGCAGAGTGCGGAAATACATTGGCAGTTCGATCGGATCGCTGCTCCCCAGCAAACCGAGCAAATCCAGCAAGGTAGCGTTGTAGTAATCGTAGGTGGTCCCGAGCGTCAGGGGCACCTCGCCGCCGGGGTCGGCCGAAATGTCATAGTCGATGGTGTCGCCGGTTGCCACCTGGAGTTGACCGCCGTTGGCACTGGTGATCGTCGCATTCACGTAGTCGCTGCCGAGCACCGACAATATCGGAGCCGAGCACTCCACCCCGGCGTTGGGCTGTGCCGATGTCTGCTGGGCACTGCCGGCCACCGTCAGCGAGCTCGCGACACCAAAACTCGCCAAAGGATTCGGCGCCACCACATCGCAAGCCAGGGCGGAGTTCGTACCACATACCACGGCCAGCAACAGGCAGAACGTGACGAGACTCCGCCAGCCAAGTCGGATTACGCCGGCATTACCCATCACATCTCCTCCATACGGCACGTCACGGATGCCAGATCCAGGCGCCCCGACACCTCATCGGGCAAGGACAGAGGTGCCAGGCACTCGCTGCCATCCGGCAGCGTCACCCGCAGCCGCATTCCCGTCGACACCGTCTCGAGATACGTCATGCCATCCCAGCCGACCACGGCACGTTCGCCGCTCGACGAGCGCACCTTCGCACCGAGCGGCAGATCCTTGCCATCGGCATCCACCAGGCGAAGACTGGCGGATGTACGACGCGGCAGGTCGAACGATAGCAAGTAACCGCTGCGCGGCTCGACGGCCACACGCCGCTTGACTTCCGGTGTGGCCACCTCGACAGGCAGCGCAAGCGGGTCGATTTCGTACTTGCCTGGATAATAGGCGGTCCCCCAGGGCACCAGCAGATAGCCATCTTCATCAGTATGACCGACCGTCTGGTTTTCATAACGCACCGGCACACCGGCCTCGCCGTCTGTGGACACCACCACAAAACTGTCATTGACCTCGTTGGCCAGAAAGCTACGCCCGGCCATGAAGACAGCCGACCCACTCAGGCCACCGAAATAGGTATCGTCCTCGCCGGCCCCTTGCAGGCCCAACCGCCAGGAGGCTCTTTCCCCACGGTGGCGAACATCCGCCTGACGATAGACTGTCTGCCCCTCGCGGTGGCGTACTCCCAGATTCCAGCCCCAGCCCCCTTCCAGAGGAGCAGCTCGCGAGTACTGCAGCTGCTGTGCTGCATTGCCCTCGGCATCGCGGTCCATGCCGGCGCTCACAACGCCACGGCCATGGTCGAGGGCAAGTGTGACCTGCAGTAACCCGCCCCAGCCTCCGGCCCCGCCGATCTCGCGATTGGCACTCAACGACAGATGCGCGTTACGCCACAGTGGACGCTGATAGGAAAGATTCAGCAGCCGGGTCGACACACCGTCGTCGACCTCGAAGTATCCGGCGGCCATGCTGCCCCATCTCCCCAGCGACGTGCTGGCGGTCACTTGGGTCCGCGTGCGGGCCTGTTCAGGGATCTGCCGCGCCAAGACATCGGACAAATCGGCGAACCCCGCCTCCCGGCGCTCATGACGCGCCCCCAGACTGACGTTTCGGCCCCGATACTGATACCCCAGGCTGTTAGCCGCCGCCGTGCCGAATTCACTATCGCTGTATTGGTAAGCCATCTCCAGAGTGCCGGCACGCCATAGACCGAGGGTCACCCCCGCACCTCCCAGCGCCAGGGAATCGGCCAACTCGGCATGTCCGCCAAGCGACAGTTGATCGGTGACCCCGATGCGCTGCGAGACACTGGCCGCCGCTTCATCGTAATCAAAACTGCGCTGCCCATAGCCTCGCCTCAACGCGCCGGCAGCAATGCTGAAGCTCGCCAGCCCCGGCCGCAGCAGCTCGTTGGTCACATAAAAAGGCAGGGTCCTGACTTCCCGGCGCCCCTGGATATCCTCGGTGACCAGCGTTGCCTCGCCAGCCCCACTGATACTCGGGACATCGGACAGCGTGAAGGGGCCCGGCTCGATATCCCGACGCTCGACCCGATTGCCGTTGACGAACAGATCCAGGGTGGTGGGCACCTCGGCATCGCCGGAGAAGCTCGGCAACGGGTAGGTGATCAGATCCGGGCGAATCGCAAAATCGCGCGACACCTGCACACCGCCCAACCGCACCGCCCGCGTCCAGCTCAAAGGACGGGTGACGACATCCCCCGCCTCGTAGCTCAACAGACGTTGCTGATCATCATGGCGCCAGGTCGTGTCGTAACGCACATAGGCCGATTCGTCGCTTGAACCGTCAGGCATCGACTCCAGGGCCTCGCGCCAGGCACCACTGCTGCGCCAGCTTCCTCCCAGACCGAACAGCCGCGCTTCATGCCATAGCGAAGCACGTGTGGTTCCCTGACGCGCCTTGCTGACATGCAGGTCGTAATTGACCAGCGCACCGGGGCTGCTCAACGCCTCGGAGGAGGCTCCTGCCTGTCGGCCGCCCAACTGCTGTCGGGGCAACCATGCCGTCGGCACTGTCACTTCCAGACGCTGGCGAGGCGCATCATAGTGCGCTTCGACCTCCTCAAGGTACGTCAGGTCCAGGTGCTCCATCGATGCCAGGCGCTCGGGCAACCTGATTGCACCAAACGCCTCCGGCGTTACCAGGAGATGCCCCCCGCGACGCGTCACCGATACCACCCGTCCGGTCGGGCGTTGATTGAGCACCAGTTCCAGATGCAACAGAGCCTCGCGTTCCTGGGCGGCATCGGCGACCGGTGGCGGTGGCAAGTCCTGGCCGACGGCATGCGGCGACACGGCTAGCCATCCCAGGCAGAGGCCATCTCGGCACAGTCGTTGCAGCCTTTGCATCGGCAAGCCCTATCCCAATCCGGGCTCAAGGTGCCGGAGACCATCTCGCGAGGCGCACTGTCTCCCCACCATTGACGCGGGCGAACAGGGTATCGCCTGGAGTCGTCTCTTCGAGTGGCCAGCGACGGTAGCTGTCGGCGAGCACGTACCCCAGCAACCCCTTGGTGACAGTGGCTCCCTGACCAAACACCACCTCGGTGAGGCGCGCATGTCGCTCGCCACGATTGCGCACCTCCAGATAGCGTCGGCCGTTCTCGCGAATGATGCGCCAGCCGAGCATGCTCGCGACCTCACTGGCCTCCGCGCCATCCTCGGGTGCGGCACCCTCTCCATAATCGAACAACGGCAAGGAGTAGCGCATCTGCAGTTCGACACCGGCTCGGGTCTGACCAGCCGGCCCGTCGGATGCGGAGGAGGTCGGAACCTCGTCCAGAATGACACGCCAGGCCTGCTCTTCCCCCGAGGGCGGTGGAGGCGTTCGACGGATCAGGCGCACGAGTTGCTGCTGTCCTGGAGCTATCTCCATCATCGGGGGACTGCCGACGAGGTCGTCCTGACTCTGGTACTGGTCCTTCCCCTCCCGCTGCTGCCACTCAAAGATGCGTAGCTGAATCAGTGTCGGCTCGCTGCCACGGTTCTCCAGCCACAACGCCGTCGCCGACCGTCCGTTCTCGATGACCGGATGAATCGGCCAGATCAGCAAGGCACCAGCGCTGGCCGGCAAGGCCATCACCAGAAGGCCGGCCATCAGCAAGCCTTTCAGCGCGAGACTCCGCCGTCTCATTGTCATTACCACTCCAGTGTCACGGCTAAACGATCCGTGTAAACACCCGACGGCCGAGCGCCGGGCAATGTCAGCCGCCCATATATCGGCAGGGAAATATTGTTCGGGTCGGAAAGTGTGTCGACGGCGATCGAGGCGTCGATGCCAATGGCCTGCTGGTAGCTGGCATCAGCGAACAGGGCATAGGCCAGGCCCGCACCAGCATCGCTCTCCATGTGGCGCACGCCACCACTGGCATGAAGCCCGCCGTCAATTCGCATGATCAGCGCGATCCCCGGCGTGCAACTCAGGGTCACACCAGCGGTATCGACCAACATCGACGTACGGGTTTGTTGCGATAGTGAAGAGGCCGTGCCGAAATCCAGCGACCCCAGACTTCCCAGCGATGCACCATCCCCGGGGATCTCGCTGTCGACCAGACAACCCTCGCTGATGGTGGCGGCAACCTGAAAGCTGGTCTGGGGCGCGGTCTGCGCCACCCCCTCCTGTACCGGCGTCAAGCTCACCAACAGCGCCGCCACCAACGACGCACCTCGCCTCAAAATGACAGTTCGACGTTCAAGGTATCGCTATAGCTACCTGCCGCCAGCCCTGGCTGACCATAGGCCCGGCCATACAGCGACAAGGTCTGGGGCGTTATGCCATCGGCCGTGCCGGACAGATCATATGGCGTGCCGGACTCGAGGGCGCTGGTTCGCGCGGCATCGGTGTAGATCGAGTAGGGCACGAAGCTGCCACTGCCATTGGCCATGGCATGGTTCTGTGCACCGCTTTCGACATCGTTTGCCCCGCCGGTGATCTGGAAGGAGGGCGTGACCCCGGGCGAGCATAGTACCTCGATCGCGTCGCCGCCATTGAGCACCTCGGAGTCCGCTTCAGAGAACAGCGTAGTATGGCTGCCAAACTCCAGACTCCCGAAATCCACGCCGCTGGTGGCCGTCGAACCATTGACCTCACAGGCTGCCGCCAATTCGATCGAGACATCAACGGTACCGGTAACGCTCTGGGCAAACGCCGAGCCGGCCAACAAGGATGGAATGAGAGATGGAATGAGAACACCCCTCTTGAACAGCAGGACGCATTGCCATCTCGACATGACATTTCTCCCTTGTCCCTTGCGCGCCATGCAGGTTTCAACCTGCTTGCCTTCAGCATGGCTGACGTCATGAAAGGAAACAGTAATTCATATGTATATTGTTGTAGCCATTTGTAGCCACAGTGAGAAATCCGTCGCCACGCCAGGATAGTGCCAACCCACATTCCACCCCTGATTCTCGGCAGGCTCACGCAAAGCCAAACTTTTTCATAAAGTTAAGCATCCGTGCTGGATCGCTGAGCGTTGAAAGCAGGCTCCACAGCGCCTGCCCCCACAGGTATGACTTGACAGTCGCGCTTGCGGCTTTCATTTTGTACACAATCACTGCCCATAATTGTTGCACAATGGGTACACACAAATACAAAGGCACCTGAACCAAGGCTCAGGTCGGATCGTGAGACTTGGGTAACCCTTTGCCACTGGCAGGGGCCGCGTGCGCGCGGGACCCGAGGAGGACTCCACCGATGACCTCGAACGAACAGACTCTGTGGATCAAGCATCCACTCGCTTGCAGTGAAACGGACGCCGCCGGCGGCGTGGTCGTCCAGGGCTCGCGTATCATCGAAGCGATACCCGCGGGAGCTAATCCCCAGAGCCGGGTCGATGCCACCTTCGATGCCTCTCGCCATGTCCTGTTGCCGGGGCTGGTCAACACCCATCATCACTTCTACCAGACCCTGACCCGGGCCTATTCTCCGGCCCTGAACAAGGAACTCTTTCCCTGGCTGACCACCCTCTACGACGTCTGGGCCAATCTCGACGAAGCGCAGATGGCCCTGGCCAGCGAGCTGGCCATGGTCGAGCTGCTGATGTCGGGCTGCACCACGGTGGCCGATCACCACTACGTGTTCTCCGGCGCCCTGACCCGTGCCATCGACATCCAGGTGGAAACCGCCCGCCGCCTCGGCGTGCGCGCCGCCCTGACCCGCGGTTCGATGAGCGTCGGTCGCGACGATGGCGGCCTGCCGCCCCAGTCGGTGGTGCAGGATGAAGCCACCATCCTCGACGAGAGCGCCCGCCTGATCGACGCCTACCACGAGCGCGGCGACGGCGCCATGGTCACCCTGGCGCTGGCCCCCTGCTCGCCCTTCTCGGTCAGTCGCGAACTGATGCAGGAGAGCGCACGCCTGGCCGAGACGCGAGACGTGCGCCTGCATACCCACCTGGCCGAAACCGAGGACGAGACGGCTTACTGCCAGCGCCTGTTCGGCATGCGCCCGCTGGACTACCTGGAGGCGACCGGCTGGCTCGGCGACCGTACCTGGCTGGCCCACGGCATCCACTTCAATGACGATGAAGTGGCACGCCTCGGTGCCGCCGGCACCGGCATCGCCCACTGCCCTTCGTCGAACATGGTGCTCGGCTCCGGCATGTGCCGCACCCTGGACCTGGAAGCCGCCGGTTGCCCGGTGGGCCTGGCCGTGGATGGCTCCGCCTCCAACGACCATTCCAATCTCGCCGAAGAGATGCGCCAGGCACTGCTGCTCGGACGCCTGCGCTATTCCCCCAGCCAGGTCACCCACGACGACGTGATCCGCTGGGCGACCCGCGGCTCTGCCGCCTGTCTGGGGCGCACCGATATCGGCGGGCTGGCACCCGGCCAACAGGCCGACCTGGCGCTGTTCAGCCTGGACGAGGCGCGCTTTTCCGGCGCCGATCATCCCATCGCCGCCCTGCTGCTGTGCGGTGCCCATCGCGCGGACCGCGTGATGGTCGCCGGGCAATGGCGGGTGACCGAGGGCCGGCCGGTGGACGTCGACCTCGACGCCCTGCTGGCCCGGCATGACGAAGCCGCCGCCGCATTGAGACGAGCGCTCTGACATAGCGCCGTCGCGGGGCGACTCACCAACGGGTTTCCAACAACGACAACAGGAGATGCCCAATGTCGACACCCGATGCCGCCACCGAGGCCAACCGGCCGAAGGTACGCAGCACCCACGACGTCAATGCCATGCCGCCACTGTCGCGGGCCATTCCACTGGGTATCCAGCACGTGCTGGCGATGTTCGTCAGTAACGTCACCGTGCCCATCATCATCGCCGGCGCCGCCGATCTCTCGGAGGCCCAGACCACCCTGATGATCCAGGCGGCGATGTTCGTGGCCGGGGTCGCCACCCTGGTGCAGTCGCTGGGCCTGGGCCCCATCGGCGCCCGGCTGCCCATCGTGATGGGTACCAGCTTCGGCTTCGTGCCGGTACTGATCCCCATCGCCGTGGGCATGGGCGTGCCTGCGGCCCTCGGCGCGGCCTTGTGCGGCGGGGTCGCCATGGCCCTGGTGGGCCTGTTCCTGCCCTGGGTGCGCTTCCTGTTCCCGCCGGTGGTGACCGGCACCTTCGTGATCATGATCGGTACCCTGCTGATGCCGGTCGGTTTCGCCTATGCCGCCGGCGGCTTCGGCGCCGAGGACTTCGGGGCCGCCCACAACCTGATCCTGGCCGCCCTGGTGCTGGTGATCATCCTCGGGCTGCACCAGTTCGGCCGCGGCATCTGGTCCGAGACGGCGCCACTGATCGGGCTGGTCATCGGCTTTATCATCGCGGCAGCCATGGGCTACGTGGACTTCGGCTCGGTCGCCCAGGCGGACTGGTTCTCGCTGCCGGTGCCCTTCGCCATCGGCGTCGAATTCCACCTGGCCGCCATCGTGCCGGTGGTCTTGCTGGCGGTGGTCACCTGCGCCGAATCGATCGGCGACATCGTCGGCACCACCTCGGGTGGCATGGACCGCGAGCCCACCAAGAAAGAACTCTCCGGCGGTGTGATGGCCGATGGCCTGGCCAGCGTCTTCGCCGCCATCTTCAACGCCTATCCGCAGATCAGCTTCAGCCAGAACGTCGGTATCGTCGCCCTGACCGGGGTCGTCAGCCGTTACGTGGTGGCCATCGGCGGTGGTTTCCTGATGCTGGCCGGGCTGCTGCCCAAGCTGGGCGGACTGGTCTCGGGCATTCCGAACGCCGTGCTGGGCGGCACGGTACTGATCATGTTCGGCATGATCGCCAGCGCCGGCATCAAGATGCTTTCCCACATCGACTTCAACAAGCGCAACATGGTGATCATCGGGGTCTCGCTGTCGGCGGCCATCGGCCTGCCGGCCCAGGAGGGCATCTACGTCGACTTCAGCGAGAACGTCAAGGCGATCATCGAGTCCGGCCTGATCCCCGGCGCGCTGTGCGCCATCGTACTCAATCTCGTGCTGCCGCGTCAGGATCGCGTCTTCCGCGACGACGTCTGAACGACGGCTCTACCCTTCGACGCAACGGGGCCTCGCGCGCAGCGAGGCCCCGTTTTTCGTGGGCATGCCCCGAGCGCCGTTATTTCGCCGGCGCCGCCTCGGGGTGCGTGTTCTCCACATGATGCCGCTCACCCACCGGACGGATGAACAGATTGGCGAAGAAGGCGATCACCAGCAGTGCCGCCATGGCATACATGGTGGTGTTGTAGAGGCTGGACGTCGGATCCACCGTCCCGGGCGGCACGATCTCCATCAACCGCGCGATGGTGACCGTATTCGCCTCGACCAGCGCATCCAGCTGTGCCACCGGCGCCCCGAATGCCTCGCGGAACACCGCTGGATCAATCTTGGCGACCAGCTCGGTGATGGCATTGTGACGCGACATGTCACGCAGGAAGGTGATGGCGAAGGGCCCCAGCACACCGGCGGTCGACCAGGCCGTGAGAATGCGCCCGTGAATGCCGCCGACATGCAGGGTGCCGAAGACATCGGCCAGATAGGCCGGAATGGTCGCGAAGCCGCCCCCGTACATGGTGAAGATCACCATGGTCGCCGCATAGAAGCCCGCCAGGTAGATGACGCTCGGATTGCTGCTGACGGCCGATGCCAGGAAGGGGATCGACATATAGAGCAGGGTGCCCAGCACGAAGAAGCAATGGTAGGTGTTCTTGCGGCCGATGTAGTCCGATGTCGAAGCCCAGAAGAAGCGCCCCACCATGTTGAAGACCGATATCATCAACACATAGGTCGAAGCGAAGGCCGCGGTGACGATGCCCGGCATCGTGGAACCGAATATCTCGGTCATCATGGTCTTGGCCACGCCGATGACACCGATGCCCGCGGTCACGTTGAAGCACAGCATGATCCACATCTGCCAGAACTGCCGTGTCTTGAGCGCTTGATTGATGTGCACGTGATTGCGGGTGATCATCGCCTTGTCATCGCGCTCCTCGGGCGGCGTCCAGCCTTCCGGCTTCCAGTCGGCCGGCGGCACCCGATAGCTGAAGGAGGCAACCATCATGATGACGAAGTAGACGACCCCGAGGGTCACGAAGGTCGCGGCGGCCCCGGTGTCCCCCGTGCCCACCGCGTAGACACCGGCTTCGCCGCCGCCCGGCAGTTCCGCGGCCTGAGCAGCCGAAGCCACGACGACCTCGACCTGACCGTTGGCCGTCTCGGCGAAACGGCGCCCTGCCTCGGTCACCAGGTTCATCGCATCCGCGCTGCCGAGATAGGTCGGTGCCTCGGCGAAGGTGTTCAACAGATAGCCGATCAGCGGCGCACCGATCATCGCGCCGCCCCCGAAGCCCATGATCGCCATGCCGGTCGCCATGCCCCGACGATCGGGAAACCAGCGGATCAGGGTCGAGACGGGCGAGACGTAGGCCAGCCCCAGCCCACAGCCGCCGATGACCCCATAGCCGAGATAGATCAGCCACAACTGATGGCTGACGATGCCCAGCGAGCCGACCAGGAAACCGCCACCCCAGCAGAAGGCGGAGACCACGCCGACCATGCGCGGCCCGACTTCCTCGAGCCACTTGCCGCCGAACGCCGCGGCGAGACCGAGGGTGAAGATGGCCACGGAAAAGATCCAGACGACGGATGACAGATCCCAGTCACCGGCGGCCGGCGCCACCACCCCGAACTGCTGGGTCAGGGCCGGATTGAAGACGGACCAGGCGTACACCGAGCCGATGCAAAGATGGATCGCAATCGATGCCAAGGGCACCAGCCAGCGATTGAAACCGGGTTTGGCGACGATGTGCTCTTTCATCAGGAAAGAGAACATGCCGCGAGAGTTGGCGTTGCTCATTGTTGTCATGTCTCCCGTGTTGACCGCGCATCCTCTTCGGAGGCGCTTTCAGGTCGTGATGCGACACGCTGTCACACCCACGGAAGAATGGGGCTCCGGCCCATCGCCGTCAAATCAAAACCCTTTATTATCAACTAGATAGAATGACATCTTGTCATCAACACCACGCCCTCGACGGCATTGTCTTGGTCGAATTGTCCCCGACCATCCACGCGATCGCACTAGAACGGGACATTCTGACCCTTTCACTGGAAAGCCGGTATCCAGACGGTGAATCGGCTGCCGGCCCCCTCCTCGCTGGCCGCCTCGATCCAGCCCCCGGCACGGCCCATGAGCGTCTGACTGATCGACAGACCGAGCCCCGTGCCCTGAGAACGCTTGGTGGTAAAGAAGGGATCGAAGATGCGCTTGAGCACTTCGGGCATCATTCCACGCCCGGTATCCGTCACGATGATCGCCACCCCCGGCACGCCCTCGACATCGCGATCCTCGGTCTCCAGGGTCAGGGTGCCGCCTTCGGGCATGGCGTGGATCGCATTCACCACCAGGTTGATGATGACCTGCTGCAACTCGGTTCGCTCCACCAGGATGCTGGCCATGCTCCGATCATCCCGTTCGACGGTGACACCGGCCTTGCTCGACAGGTGGCGGGTCAGCACCAGGCAGTCGTCGATCACCTCGGCAGGCACCAGGCGATTGGCCGAGCCCGAGAACTCGCCGGGGCGCGCGAATTGCAGCAGCTTGGAGATGATCGCCGAGATGCGATGCACCTGGTCATCGATCAGATCGAACTCGGTGGCGACCTCATCGACCCGCGAACCGAGGCTCTGGCGGGCCACATCCAGATTGCCCTGGATGACCGCCACGGGATTGTTGATCTCGTGGGCAACGCCGGCGGTGATTTCGCCGACCGCCGCCAGTTTCTCCGACATCACCAACTGCTCGGTGGTGCGCTCCAGGCGCCGGTTGGCCTCCTGGAGATCACGGGTACGCTCCTCGACCTTGTCATTCAGTTCGCCCGCCCAGTCACGCAGCCGACGATCCCGCTCCTGGACCTGATCGAGCAGATCATCGAGATGACGGGCCACCCGGCTGATCTCGCCACGGCCGCCTCCCGTTCCGATGCGCGCGCCCAGATCGCCCGACTCGACGCGCCCGATGGTGTCGTTCATGCGTTCCAGCGGGCGAAAGATGCGCCGCGCCCAACGCAGGAAGATCGGCACGGAGATCGCGGTGATCGCCAGGAAGATCACCGCGATGAGAATGATGCTGGAGATTCGCGCCTGGCGGAACGGTGCCTCGAGGAAGCCGACATAGAGCATCCCGACCCGCTCGCCATGGCTGTCGACGATGGGTTCATAGGCGGAGATGTACCAGTCGTTGACCACGAAGGCACGATCGAGCCAGACCTCGCCCCGCTCCAGCACCTGCGACCGGACTTCGGCCGAGACCCGGGTGCCGAGCGCCCGCGCGCCCTCGAAGAGTCGTACATTGGTCGACACACGGACATCATCGAGGAACAGGGTGGCCGTGCCCTGACTGCCCTCGGGCAGGCTACGATCGCGATAGACCAGGTCGTTGATGGTATCGATGAAATCGAGGTTGCGGTTGAGCAAGCGCCCCCCGACCAGCGCCGCGCGCCGACCGTCCGGCAACCGGACCGGCGCCGCCGCATGCAGTACCATGCCGTTCTCGACCACGCTGCGGGAAGTGGGCACCGCCGCACGCGTCGGCACGATCGGCACCCGCGCCCGTTCGGCCAGCGATGGTGCCAGGGCCGTCAATTGCTCATGATCGAAGATATCGACCGCACTGCGCGTGGTGCCCTCGAGCGCCGCCCGCACCACCGGCCAGTCCTGGGCCGCAAAATCCGTCCCGGACGGCGTATCGGAAGGAATGATGCGCCCATCGCGGGTCGTCACGTAAAGGAAATCGAAGCCCAGAGCACGGCGACGCCGCTCGAGAAAATCCGAGGCCGAACCGGTTTCCGGCCGAGCCATTCCCTCGGCAAAGGCGACGGACGCGCCCAAGGCCTCGATGCGGTCCCCCGAATTCTCGCGGAGCCGAGCCATGTACTGATGGGCAATGGTCAGATCGCCGTTGACCTTGACCGTCAGCAGGTCATCCACCTTGCCGGACCAGCGCAGCACGGTCATGCCCAGCAGCAACGGCAGCAACACCAGCATCGGCAGCAAGGCGATGACCAGCAGGCGCACGCGCACCGACCGCGCCCAGGCAGGCAGCACCCGCTTCATGTCAGAGGCCCCAGGCGGCGCACTTGCGATCCACGGTCTTGCGCGAGACTCCCAGCCGTCGAGCGGCCTCGGCACGATTGCCATGGGTCGCCTCCAGGGCATCGAGGATCTGGCGGCGCTCGACGACCTCCAGCGTCTCGATCTCGGTCTCAGGCGGAGGCGCCAGCGTCTCGAGCGGAAAGCGGCCGAAGATCAACGAACGCTCGATGAAGTTCAGCAACTCGCGGATGTTGCCCGGCCAGCGATGGCGCAGGATCGCTGCTCGGGTCGAGGCATCGATTTCCAGTCGAGCGAGCCCCAGCTGGCGTGAGATCTCGGACATGAACAGCTCGGCCAGTGCCAGGGTATCCGCGCCGCGCAGGCGCAGCGGCGGCATCTTGATCTCGATGACATTGACCCGGAAATAGAGGTCCTCCCGGAAGCGCCCCGCCGCGACCTCATGGGCCAGATCCTTGGACGTCGCACACACGAAGCGCAGGTCCAGCGGCACTTCCTGCTCGCCTCCCACCGGCCGCACGGTGCGATCCTCGAGCACCCGCGTCAGCGCCAGCTGCGCGGCGGCCGACAATTCCCCTATCTCATCGAGAAAGACCGTGCCGCCCTGGGCGGAAACCAGCAGGCCCTCGCGATGCTCTTCGGCCCCGGCAAAGGCATTGCGCGTATGACCGAACAGCTCGATTTCCAGCATGTCGGCAGGAATCGCTGCGCAGTTCACCGCCACGAAGGGGCGCGAAGCCCGCTCCGAGGCAGCGTGCAGGTGTCGCGCCGCCACCTCCTTGCCGGTACCGGACTCGCCGCGGATCAGGATCGGCGTCGGCATGTTGGTCACCCGATCGAGGGTACGTCGAACTTCCTCGATCTCCTCGGAATCGCCGATGAGCTCACTGCGGCGCCGTCGCCAGATATCAACGCTCTGCAGCTCGTGACGCAGCAGGGCGTTCTCCCGCTTGAGCTGGCCAAGCTCGATGCAGCGCCGTACGGCGTTCAACACCTGATTGGAGCGCACCGGCTTGAGAATGAAGTCCCGGGCCCCGGCACGCATGGCCTCGATGGCGGTGTCCAGATCGGCGTAGGCCGTGACGACGATGGTGTCGGCAATGGCTCCCTGGCGATGGCGCTCGGCCAGCCACTCGATGCCATTGCGCCCGGGCATGACGTTGTCGAGCAACACCACATCGAAGCTTGCCTGACGCATCCGGGCCTCGGCCTGCTCGACATCCTCGGCCTCGACGACCTCGCGACAATAGAGTCGCAGCGTCTTCACCAGGAAGTTGCGCATGCCCGGCTCGTCGTCGATCACCAGCACGGCAGCCTGGGCCAGCCGCCCGGTCAAGCCATCCGGACTCGCTCCCTCTACATGTTCTTGATCTTGTTGTTGCATCGCCACTCTCCCCCGATAACGACGCGAATGCACGATGATACGTCAGCCGAAGGGGGTGGCGGGCACGTCTTCCACCAAAGATGAGTCTGGAAACCATTTCCGAAAGCGAGACAGATTGGCCACGACACGGTATGCTGACGATTCAACGAGCCGGTTACGCTTTCAAGCCGGCTCCATCGAGGCGCTCAGGAGCAACGCCTCGATGGCCAGGTCAATAACAACGGCAGCAACGCGGGAGACGACGAGGTGACCGAAGGCAGGCGCAGAACAGCAGGACGACCGGCAACCGGCAAGAGCAGCGGTGGGCACAGCCAGTCTCTGGTGCGCGGGCTCAATCTGCTCGAACGCCTGGCAGGCAGCCCCGGCGGCCTGGCCCTGTCCGAAATCGCCGAACAGTCGGAACTCGCCCCCTCGACGACCCACCGGCTGCTGCAGGCCCTGCAGAGCCAGGGCTATGTCACCCAGGACAACGAGCTCGGGGTGTGGAAGATCGACGTCAAGACCTTCCGCATCGGCAACAGCTTCCTCGAGGCACGGGACTTCGTCGGCACCAGCCGCCCGTTCCTGCGCCGCCTGACCAACCAGACCGGCGAAACCGCCAACCTCGGTGTCCGGGATGGCAGCACGGCGGTCTTCCTCGCCCAGAGCGAGTCACCGCAGATGATGCGCATGATCACCCGCCTCGGGTCTCGCGCGCCCCTGCATGCCTCCGGCGTCGGCAAGGCGTTGATGGCCTGGCTGCCGGACGATGAATTCGAGCGCATCCTCGACGAACGAGGCCTGGCACGGGTCACCAACAACACCCTGCACGACCCGGTGGCACTGCGCGAAAGCATGGCCGAAATCCGCGAACGCGGTTATGCCTGCGACCGCGAGGAACATGCCGTCGGCCTGCACTGCGTGGCCGCCTGCATTCACGACGAGCACGGCACCCCATTGGCCGCCATCTCCGTTTCCGGCCCAGTGGCCCGCATTCCCGAATCCCGGCTGCTGGAGCTCGGCGAGCTGGTCCGCGACGCCGCCAGCGACATCACCGCCCGACTCGGCGGCCGCGTGCCCGCCCCGGACGAAATCCCGGCCTGACTTGCCGGCGCTCCCGGAGCGCCGGCAAGTCACTCGCCATCCTGCAGCCGTTGCTCGAGCCGCCCCATCATGTCGAGCAGCCTGCGGTACTCCTCCGTCGTCAGCGGGGCTACCAGTTCCGCCTCCCACGCCCTGACCTGCGGGACCAGTTCGACCATCAATGCCTGGCCGTCCTCGGTCAGGCGTAGATCGTGCAAGCGCTGGTCCCTGGGCGACGGGCGGCGAACGATCAAGCCGCGCCCCTCGAGAACCTGAACGGCCCGCGACACCCGAGCCTTGTCCATGCGCGTCGCCGCACAGATCTGCTTGGCCGTCAGTTCGTGGCGATGATGTAGCCAGGCCAGCACCCGCCATTGCGCCACATTCAAGTCGTAATGGGCTTCATAGAGCTGTGCCAGGGCCTCGCTGACGCGATCCGCCAGTCGATCCAGTCGATAGGGAAGAAAATGCTCGAGGTCGAAGTCCGTCGATAGGTTCTCGTCTGTCATGGGTCATCCTGGTGGCGGCAGGTGCGTCGAACCAATAGTTGCACATGAAACCATGCGCGGCTAACCTTCACCATATAGTTTCATTTGAAACCATATGCCGTGAGGTCACCCATAATGACAACATCGCTCGACTATCAATGTGGCTTTCGCAACCACTTCGCCACCGAAGCCCTCCCCGGAGCGCTCCCCCAGGGACAGAATTCACCGCAACGCTGCCCCTATGGCCTGTATGCCGAACAGCTTTCCGGTTCGGCATTCACCGCGCCGCGCCATCACAACCTGCGCAGCTGGCTGTATCGCATTCGCCCCTCGGTGGTACAGAGTGGCTACGAGCCGTTGGAAGTGGGCAAGGTGGCAACCTCCCCTCTGGACAATCCCGCCGCCGACCCCAATCAGATGCGCTGGGATCCCGTCCCGCTGCCCGAGGCGCCCACCGACTTCATCGATGGGCTGCTGAGTGTGGCCGTCAACGGCAACGCCGATGCACAGCGCGGCTGTGGCGTGCATGTCTATGCCTGCAACCGCGACATGACCGAGCGCTTCTTCTACAACGCCGACGGCGAACTGTTGATCGTCCCTCAGCAGGGCGGCCTGCGCCTGCGCACCGAGTTGGGAGAGCTAGACGTCAGCGGCGGCGAGATCGCCATGATCCCGCGTGGCGTCAAGTTCCAGGTCCGCCTCGCCGCCGACTGCGACGCCGCCCGCGGCTACATCTGCGAGAACTACGGCATGCCCTTCGAGCTGCCGGGCCTGGGGCCCATCGGCGCCAATGGCCTGGCCAATCCGCGTGACTTCGAAAGCCCGGTGGCCGCCTATGAGGATCGCGAAGGCGATATCGAGCTGGTGGCCAAGTTCTCCGGCCGCTTCTGGACCACCCGCCTGGATCACTCTCCCCTGGATGTGGTGGCCTGGCACGGCAATTACGCGCCCTACAAGTACGATCTGGCGCGCTTCAATACCATCAACACGGTGAGCTTCGATCACCCCGACCCCTCGATCTTCACGGTGCTGACCTCGCCGTCGGACACCGACGGCATGGCCAATATCGATTTCGTCATCTTCCCGCCGCGCTGGATGGTCGCCGAGCACACCTTCCGGCCGCCCTGGTTCCACCGCAACCTGATGAGCGAATTCATGGGCCTGATTCACGGCACCTACGATGCCAAGGCCGAAGGTTTCCGGCCCGGCGGCGCCAGCCTGCACAACTGCATGTCGCCCCACGGCCCGGATGCAGAGACGTTCGAGAAGGCCTCGGCGGCAGAATTGACGCCGCAATACCTCGGCAACACCTTGGCGTTCATGTTCGAGAGCCGCTATGTCTTCCACCCCACGCAGACCGCCCTGGACGCCGACTTCCGGCAGCGCGACTACGTCGATGTCTGGTCGACCCTGCGCTCGCACTTCGACCCGGCAACACGCTAAGCACACAAGCTACTCCGGACGACAAGTACCCTCTGACACGCACAGGAACGACACCATGAAACTCGCTTCTCTCAACCAAGGCCGCGACGGCGAACTGATCGTGGTCTCGCGCGACCTGACCCGCGCCGTGCGCGCCACCGACATCGCACCGACCCTGCAAGCCGCCATCGAGAACTGGGATGCCCTGGCACTGCGCCTCGAGCAGCGCTATGCCCAGCTCAACGACGGCCAGGCCGAAGCCGCCTTCGAGCTCGACCAGACCGCACTGCATTCCCCCTTGCCGCGTACCTACAACTGGGCCGACGGCTCGGCCTACCTCAACCACGTCCAACTGGTGCGTCAGGCGCGAGGCGCCGAGATGCCGGAAACCTTCTGGACCGACCCGCTGATGTATCAGGGCGGCGGCGACCGTTTCATCGCCCCCACCGAGGACATCGAGGCGGTCAGCGAGGAGCACGGCATCGATTTCGAAGGCGAGATCGCCGTGATCACCGACGACGTGCCCATGGGTGTCGGCGCCGAGACCGCCGCCGACCACATCAAGCTGGTGATGCTGGTCAACGACGTCAGCCTGCGCGGCCTGATCCCCGGGGAACTGGCCAAGGGTTTCGGCTTCTTCCAGGCCAAGCCGGCCTCCAGTTTCTCGCCGATCTGCGTGACGCCGGACGAGCTGGGCGACGCCTGGCGTGACGGTCGCGTCCACCTGCCGCTCAGCGTTCATCTCAACGGCGACAAGTTCGGCGAACCCGAGGCCGGCCCCGACATGATCTTCGGCTTTCCCGAGCTGGTCGCTCACGCCGCCCGCACCCGTCACCTGGGCGCCGGTGCCGTCATCGGCTCGGGCACCGTCTCCAACCCGGACGCCAATGGCGGGCCCGGCAAGCCGGTCACGGACGGCGGAGTGGGCTACAGTTGTCTGGCCGAGGTGCGCATGGTCGAGAAGATCCTCCACGGTGACAGCAAGACACCCTTCATGCGCTTCGGCGACCGGGTGCGCATCGAGATGTTCGACCGCGAAGGCCAGAGCATCTTCGGCGCCATCGACCAGCAGGTCGTGAAATATCAACCGCACTGACCCTCAAGGAGGCAGGCAAATGACGACACTCTACGGCTATTTCCGTTCGTCGGCCGCCTACCGGGTACGCATCGCGCTTAACCTGAAGAACCTGGCCTATGACCAGGCTCCGATCAACCTGGTCAAGGGCGAACAGCGTGACGACGCCTTTCTCGCCCACAACCCGCAGGGCCTGGTCCCGATGTTGATGACCGACAACGGGATCCGGCTCACCCAGTCGCTGGCCATCTGCGAATATCTGGACGAGCGCTACCCGGAGCCGGCCCTGCTGCCCGGCGAACTCGAGGAGCGCGCCCGGGTCCGGGCGCTGGCTCAGGTGGTGGCCTGCGAGATCCACCCGCTCGACAACCTGCGAGTGCTCAAGTACCTGGTGAATGAACTCGGGGTCGAGGACGACGCCAAGCAGACCTGGTATCGCCACTGGATCCACCAGGGCTTCTCCGCCCTGGAGAGCATGCTCAGCCGAGAGTCCGGCAGCGGCGACTTCTGCCACGGCGATGCGCCAACCCTGGCCGACATCTGCCTGGTGCCACAGGTCTTCAACGCCGAACGCTTCGAATGCGACCTCTCGGCCTACCCGCGGATCCGACGCATCACCGAGAACGCCCGCGCCCTGGATGCCTTCCGGCTCGCCGCCCCCGGCGAGCAGCCAGATGCAAACTGAGTTATAATGAGCGGTCTAAATAATCTCGTCGCTACCGCCATGCCCAGGCGATCACGCTGACGAGTCTGGAACAGCTCGATCCATAAGGCGCCGCAGACAACAGGCGGGCACGGCACAGACCGTGCCCGCCTGTCGCGTCCCTGACGATCATCACTCATCCATGGAGCAGCACGTGCTGAGGCTGACCTCGACCGCGACCATAGCGCTACTGGCCACCCTGACCGCACTGGGTCCCTTGGCCACCGACATGTACCTGCCCGCCATGCCCAGCATGGCCGAAGCGCTGTCGACCGGTCCCGACGAGATACAGCTGACACTGAGCCTCTACATGGCCGGCTTCGCCCTGGCCCAGCTGTTCTGTGGCCCGATCTCCGACCGTTTCGGGCGCCGGCCAGTGATGATCGCGGGATTCGGCCTGTTCCTGTTCGCCAGCCTGATGTGCATGCTGGCCAGCAATATCGAAACCCTGCTCATCGGCCGCTTCCTGCAGGCATTCGGGGGCGCCACCGGGCCGGTACTGGCCCGCGCCGCGGTACGCGACATCTTCGGCCCCATCGAGGCCAGCCGCGTGCTCTCCTACATGGCCAGCACCATGGCGCTGGCACCGGCATTGGCACCGGTCATCGGTGCCGGCCTGCTGCTGTTCTTCGGCTGGCAAGCCATTTTCACGCTGCTGGCGCTGTACGCCGTAGCGATGCTGCTGTTGCTGATATTCGCGATGCCCGAGCCACTGCCTGCCGAGCGGCGCCAGTCGATACAGCCCAGCGCGATCCTGGCCAATTTCCGCATGCTGCTGACCCAGCGCACCTTCATCGGCTATACCCTGACCAACGCCACCAGCTTTGCCGGCCTGTTCGCCTTTCTCTCGGGCTCGTCTTTCGTGCTGATCGACTTCATGGGATTGACGCCCTTCCAGTACGGCATCGGCTTCATGCTGATCGTCGCGGGCTTCTTCGTCGGGTCATTGGTCAGCGGCCGCTACAGCCATCGCCTGGGACGCGACCGCCTGCTGCAATACGCCACCCTGATGTGCGCCCTGGCCGGTACCGCCATGGCCAGCCTGGCTTTTGCCGGTGTCTACGCTGCCTGGGCAGTGATCGGCCCGCACATCCTGTTTCTCGTCGGCTTCGGCATCCTGATGCCCCAGAGCATGGCGGGAGCCCTCGCGCCCAACCCGCAATGCGCCGGCTCGGCCTCCTCGCTGTTCGGCTTTCTGCAGATGACCGTGGCGGCACTGATCGGCACTTTGGTCGGCCAGTTCCATGACGGCACCTCTCAGGCCATGGCCCTGACGATCGGCCTGGCCGGCGTGCTCTCGATGGCCAGCTTCTGGTGCCTGGCCCGGCCCGCCTCGCGGCAGGCCGAGACCCGCCCTTCGCCGGCGAAGTGAAGGAAGCGCCGAGTCAGTCCCGGGGGTAGAAGGCACCCTCGCCGACGAGGCAGGCTTGCCCGGCGACCTCGACCCGGACCTGTTCGCCGTCGCGTCGGGCCCGGGCGATGATCTCGCTGGGGCGCCCCATGTCCACACCCTGGCGAATGCGCCACTGGCGGTCGTCGAGCCGATCCCGGGTCCCCAGGTAGCCGGCCAGCGCCGATGCCGCACTGCCGGTGGCAGGATCTTCCTTCAAGCCGGCGAACTCGCGAATGAAGGTGCGTGTCGCCAGTGATTCGCCGTTCTCCACATACAGATAGACCTGGTCGACCCCGCTGGGCGAGACATGCTGCGTCCACTGCCCGATGTCCGGCACCACCTTCGCCAGCGAGGCTTCGCTATCCAGTGGAATGAGGTGGAACGGCAATCCGCAGGAGGCCTGGACCGGGTCGCCGGCGATCGCCGACGCTTCAAGACCGAGCAACGTGGCGGCGGCGGCACGTCCCAGCGAACTCGCACCGACCTCGACCGGCACGGCGGTGGTGAAGCGCGCCAGCTCCCCCTCGAAACGTACCTCCAGAGGTCCTACCGGCGCCCTCAGTATCAACGGCTGCGTGGTATCCACCAGCCCCTGGGCGGCCAGCAGGTGTGCCGTGCCGATGGTCGGATGGCCGGCGAACGGCAGTTCGCGGCTCGGCGTGAAGATACGTATCGGAAAGTCGTTCTCTGCCTGCCGCGCCCCCACGAAGACCGTTTCCGCCAGGTTGAGCTCGTTGGCGAACGCCTGCATGTCCGAGGCCTCCATGCTCCCGGCATCGAGGAACACGGCCAGCGGATTGCCCGCCAGCGGTGTATCGGTGAATACATCCAGCAGGTAGTAACGCGAGAGTGGACTGGGCATGAAACCTCCTGTATCGAATTGTCGTGTTTCCCTCGAAGCCACAACCTCGGCCCGGCCCCTCCAGCATAGAGGCCATGACACGACCCTGCCGATACTCAGCGTCGCCAGAACGGCTTGCGCGCTTCGTGTTCGGCCCGGGCCGCACTGATGCCGACATCGTCGAGAAGCCGCGCATCGAGGTCACGCAGCCGGCGGCGGGTGTAATGACGCTGCCACTGGCGCTGCCAGGCCAGCCTCCAGTTCGCCAAACGAACATGCATCATGGCCGGACTCCTGTCGTTGCCCTTCATGGGTGTCCCGACAGGCTAAGCTCGACACCACAACCGATACAGATTCAGAATCACTCTTTATATAGGGTACAGTTGCACGATCACTCCACCTGTACCGAGCACTTTTCGCTCATCTGTACCGCTTCTACCAGGGCTTCGCGATGACAGCCTCGACACGCTACGACGACGTCGCCGACCTTCTCGCCCGCCGTATCGCTCAGGGCACCTATACGGTCGGCGATCGACTCCCTTCGATTCGCGAGTTGTGTCGCGAACAGGGAATCAGTGTCACCACCGCGCAGAGCGCCTATGCGCGACTGGAGGAAATGGGACTTGCCGCCGCACGCCCCCGCTCCGGTCATTATGTGTTGCCGCGCCCCCGGCCGCGGGACCTGCCGACGGTATCCCGCCCCGCCCAGCGGCCACTCGAGGTCGCACAATGGGATCAGGTGCTGGCCATGGTCGGCTCGGCGCCGAGTGCCGATCAGCCTCGTCGCCTGGGGGCCGGCACGCCCGCCCTGGACGCTGCAACCCTCAAACCGCTCGGCCGACTGCTATCCGGTCTGCACCGTGATCCGGACCCTCGCGATCTCGGCTACGACAGCCTGGCCGGCCACCCGCCGCTGCGTCAGCAGGTGGCGCGCCTGGCCACGACATCCGGCTGCCTGCTGCATCCCGATGACGTGGTCATCACCACCGGCTGCCAGGAAGCCCTGGCCATCGCGCTACGCATGCTCGCCGCTCCCGGCGATGTGGTGGCCGTAGACTCGCCCAGCTTCTACGGCGCCATGCAGATCCTCGAGGCGCACGGCCTCAAGGTGATGGAGATCCCCACCGACCCGCGCCGCGGCATCAGCCTCGAGGCACTGGAACTGGCGCTGGATCAGTGGCCGATCCGAGCCATCCAGATCACGCCGACCTGCAACAATCCGCTCGGCTACACCATGCCCGAATCACGCAAGCGTGAGCTGATCAGGCTGGCCCGACGCTACGATGTGGCGATCATCGAGGACGATATCTATGGCGACCTGGCCTTCGAGTCGCCCCGCCCCAAGGCCATCAAGGCCTTCGACGACGAGGGACGGGTGCTGCTGTGCAGCGGAGTGTCGAAAAGCCTGATGCCCGGACTGAGGGTCGGCTGGATCGCACCGGGGCGATACCGCGACCGCGCCCTGCACGAGAAATACGTCTCCACCGGCGCCTCGGCGACTCAGCCCCAGCGTGCCGTCGCCGCCTTCATCGAAAAGGGGCATTACCAGCGCCATCTGCGCGAGATCGCCCGCCGCTACCAGCGCCAGCGCGACATCATGACCGACTGGGTCAGCGAGAGCTTCCCTGACGGCACCCGCATCAGCCAACCCCGGGGAGGCTTCCTGCTGTGGGTGGAGCTTCCCGGCCCCATCGACACTCCCCGGCTCAATGAACGACTCGCTGCCGAACGCCTGCACGTGGCGCCAGGGCCGATGTTTTCTGCCTCAGGCAAGTATCGTCACTGCCTGCGGCTCAACTACGCCGAGCGCCCCACCGCCTCGCTCGAAGCCGCTATCCGCCGCGTCGGCGAACTCGCCGGGGAAATGCTGGAATACCCAGACAGTGAAGCGACCCTGTCGTGACGTTACACTAGGCTCGCCATCTCAACCGCCAGCCGAGGCCCGTATGAGCTCCCATCTGCTTTCCGTTGATTCCCTGTCACGCGATGATGTGGATCACCTGATTCGTGTCGCCGCCCGTATGGAACCGGTCGCCCAGCGGCGCAAGGTCACAAGAGTGTTGGAAGGTGCGGTCCTCGGCAATCTGTTCTTCGAAGCCAGCACCCGCACTCGAGTCAGCTTCCACGCGGCCTTCTGTCGGCTGGGCGGCAGCGTCTGCGACACTACCGGCTTCACCTTCTCCTCCATGGCCAAGGGCGAGTCGCTCTACGACACCAGCCGGGTGATGAGCGGCTACTGCGACGCCATCGTGATGCGCCACCCGGAGCAGGGCTCGGTGGCCGAATTCGCCCAGGCCACCAATGTGCCGGTGATCAACGGCGGCGACGGTCCCGGCGAGCACCCCAGTCAGGCGCTGCTCGACATCTACACCATCGACAAGGAATTCGCCCTGCGCGGCAAGCAGCTGGCTGGTGCCCATATCCTGCTCACCGGTGACCTCAAGTTCGGCCGCACCGTGCATTCGCTGATCAAGCTGCTGTCGCTCTACGCGCCGATGCGGATCACGCTGGTTTCGCCGCCGGGGCTGGAAATGCCACAGCACCTGGTCGAGCTGGTCGCCTCCCGCGGCCACCGCGTCGAGACCCGCGAGAACCTGGCCGGCGACTTCTCGGACGTCGACGTGGTCTATACCACCCGCATCCAGAAGGAGCGTTTCACCGCCGAAATGAGCGAGGGCTTCAGCCTCTCGCGGGACTACACCGTGGACAAGGCCTTCATGGATCAGCGAGTCAACGACCACGCCATCGTCATGCACCCGCTGCCGCGCGACAGTCGCCCCGACGCCAACGACCTGGACGTGGACCTCAATGGCGACCCGCGCCTGGCGATCTTCCGCCAGACCGACAACGGTATCCCCATGCGCATGGCGATCTTCGCGACCCTGCTCCAGGTCGAAGACCTGGTCGAGAAGGACATGCGTGACGTGCCCTGGTTCGTGCCGAAGACCGTCGGCGTGGACGACGTCGAGCGCTGAAGGACCGCTGACTGACAGGGGAGGCCTGATCGGCGAGTTTCGCCTAAGCTGGCAGAAAGGCCGCCGACATGAGTCGGCGGCCTGCACGGATTCAACGCGACAAGGAGAGGCGAGCCGATGAATCTGCAACGCGCCTATATCCTGCTGGCAATCTTCTATACTGTGCTGCTCGCCGTGGGCGTCATTGCCCTCTTGATGGGCGGCGGCACGACATTCTCACTGGTCCAGTTGACCATCGGCGCCGTGACCGTCGCCGGACTCTGGGGCTACTTCCTCGGCCGACAGGTCATGAGCTGGCGCACCTGGCGCCCTTTCGCCTGCCTGCTCGCCCTCGGCATCGCGGTGAATGTCTGGCTGCTGTTCACGACGTCGCCCTCGAGCGCCGAGCTCACCTGGCTGCTGGCCAATATCATTTTCACCGCACTGCCGACCCTGCTGCTGTTCCGCTACGGCAATCGCGACCAGGACGTCTGGGCGACGCCAGGCGAGCTCGAAGGCGGCCGGACCTTGAGCGAGCTGCTCGAACGACAGGGCGAGTTGAAGGTGGAAAAACGCGACGCCTCGCGCCCCGCCACCGTCAATGTCCGCCGGGAGGGCGAGCATTATCGCGCCAGCGTGATTCGGGGCCAGGGCGATGAAGAAGAGCGGTTCGAGGAGAGCTTCCAGCGCCCCTCGACCCTCGCCTTTTTCATCGAGAGATTCACCTGCGTCGAGGTGGGAGATTTCGAGGAGAAGTATCGCGGCGAGAAGGAAGTTGCTTAAGGAAGGCCTTCCTGATCGGCCAACCAGCCTTCAAGAATCAGCACGGCCGCCAGGCCATCGACACCATCGTCGCGATAATTGCCGCGATGCCCGGCATCGCGGGCGATGGCCTTGGCCTCGCGAGTCGATCCGCGCTCGTCGGCCATCTCGCAGGGAATGCCGTAGCGACCGAACAGGCGCTTGCCGAACTTGCGCGCCCGGGTGCTCATGTCACTCTCGGTGCCATCCATGTTGAGCGGCAGGCCGACCACGAAAAGATCCGGCCGCCACTCGTCGACCAGCCGGGCGACCCGCGTCCAGTCGGGAATGCCGTCACGCGCCGGCAGCGGGTCCAGTGCCCTGGCACTGCGCGTCAGCTCGTTGCCCACCGCCACGCCGATGCGTCGGGTACCGAAATCGAAGCCCAGGATCAGGCGCTGGCTACTCATCGGCACCCTTCCCCGGCGGACATGCTCCGCGAACCCGCCGAGCGCAGACCCTTCCCTGCATATCAGCTATGCCCCGCCTCGCGGGTCATCAGGTTGAGGTCGACGCCGAGAATGCCGGCGCTGGCGCCGAGACGTTGCTCGGGCTCCACCTCGAAGAGAATATCGGCCCGACCTTCCACGGTGAGCCAGGCATTGTCCTTGAGCTCGGATTCCAGCTGGCCGGATTCCCAACCCGCGCAGCCGAGACAGACCAGAAAGCGCTCCGGGCCACGGCCGACGGCCAGGGCCTGGAGGATATCCATGGAGGTGGTCAGGGCGATGTCATCGGCCACCTGAAGACTCGAATCCCAGTCCTCGCTGCCCCCTTCGTGCAGGATGAAGCCGCGATCCTTGTGCGTCGGCCCACCATAATAGACGGGCACGTTGCGGTGCGGGCTGTCGCTCCCCTCGAGCTCGAGCTGCTCGAAGAGCGCATCGAGGGTCAGCTCCAGTGGACGATTGACGATCACCCCCATGGTGCCCTTTTCGTCGTAATCGCACAGATAGCTCAGCGTGCCGGCGAAATTGGGATCTTCCAGGTGCGGCATTGCCATCAGGAAGTGGTTTTTCAAACTTTGCATGGGACTCCCCGGCGGACTTAGTGAACGCCGTAATATTTGCCTTCGCCGAAGCACCAGGCGCGCAGAGGAACGACTCGCCCCTTGCCCATGCCCGCATCGAAGGGCCGACAGGGCACGGCATCTCGAACGGTGTCCAGCGCAGCCTGACCGAGTTCGGCATTTCACGTCGATTGTACCACCTCTACCCGGCGAGACGCCGAGAGATAGCATCCATCAAGGAGCCGGCGATATCGGTGCCGCGCTGATCGTCGATCTCGCGCACACAGGTCGGGCTGGTCACGTTGATTTCGGTGATGTAGTCGCCGATGACGTCGAGGCCGACGAACATCAGCCCCTTTTCGCGGATCATCGGCTGCACTTGCTCGACCAGCCAGCGGTCCCTGTCGGTGAGTTCGCGGCTGACACCCCGACCACCGGCGGCCAGATTGCCTCGCGTCTCGCCGGCCATGGGTACCCGGGCCAGGCCATAGGGGACCGGTTCGCCTTCCACCAGGAGGATGCGGGTGTCACCGTCCTTGATCTCCGGCAGATAGCGCTGGGCCATGGCCTGTCGAGTGCCCCGCTCGGTCAGCGTCTCGATCACCGCCCCGAGATTGCGGCCTTCGGGGCCGACGTGGAAGATCCCGCTGCCACCCATGCCGTCCAGGGGCTTGAGGATGACGTCGCCATGCTCGGCGTGGAAGGCGCGGATCTCGGTATCCCGGCTGGACACCAGGGTCGGCGCGCAGCACTGCGGGAACTGCTGGGCGAACAGCTTCTCGTTGCACTCCAGCAGGGCGCGGGTCGGGTTGACCACCAGCACGCCCTCGCGTTCGGCGAAGCCGAGCAGATGCACGGCATCGAGGAAGCGGCCGTCCACCGGCGGATCCTTGCGCATCAGCACCACGTCCAGCTCGGCGAGCGGCGCGACCCGGGACTCACCCAGCGCATACCAGTGCTCGGGATCGCGATACACCTCGAGTTCGCGCCAGCGGGCGTGAGCCCGACCATCGCGCAGGAACAGGTCTTCCTGCTCCATATAGTGCAGCGACCAGCCGCGATCCTGGGCGGCCCACAGCATCGCCAGACTGGAGTCCTTCTTGTAGCTGAGATCGGCGATGGGATCCATCACCACGCCGACCTTGAGGGGACGATCGTTCATCGAATCGGGTTCCGGAGTAAAGGGTCAATGCGGCCAGTATGCCGCATGGCCGGCAAGCGCACCAAGGCGCTCGGGCTCAAGTAGTAGGCAAAGCGCTGATCCGTCGGCAGGCCTTCAAGGAGGCGCCGTAACTCCATCCCTGGGCGCTTCGCTACGAGGTTCCGTGAGAGTCCTGATTCCCGCCAGGTACCAGGCGGATACCCGTGGGCTCCAGGCTGATGCGCCCTTGCTTGTAGAGTCGGCCAATGGCCTGCTTGAAGGCGCCCTTGCTGACACCCAGCCGCGCCTTGATCTCGGCGGCCGAGCTCTTGTCACCCAACGGAAGATAACCGCCGCTCTCGCGCAACGCCTTGAGCACCGTCTCCCCCACCGCATCGAGCCGTGCCGAGCCGGTCGGCAGCAACGACAGGTCCAGACGACCATCATCGCGCACCCGTTTCACGTGACCTTTCAGGCGCTGACCGCGGCGCAGCGGCCGCGTTACATCGTCATGGTAGAGCAGCCCCCAGAACCGACCATCCACCGCTGCCTTGTAGCCCAGGTCGGTCTGCTCGGCGATCACCAACGCCACGGCGTCACCGGCGGAGAGCCCCTCGGCATGATCGTCGAGGTAGCGATCGAGACGCTGGGAAGCGAACGGCCGGCCACGGTCGTCCTCGGCGATCATCACCAGCACCCGGCGACCCACCGTGGGACGAAAGCGCTGCTCACCAAAGGGCAACAGGAGATCGTGGGCATGGCCCCAATCGAGGAAGGCCCCCGTCTCGTTGACTGTCACCACCGGCAGATAAGCCACATCGCCGACACTGGCCCGGGGCTCCCTGGCCCGGCGCATGGGCTCGCGACGGGAATGGCCAGCGCGGGAAGCGGAGCGATGGTGAGAGTCAGACATGGCAGACGTACCAAGCAGAGAAGTGTGGCGCCATTATGTCGTGAAGGGGCCAGCAGACAAAGCCGTCGGCCCGAGATATCACCATATCGGTCAGACAGAGAACTCTCAGGCTTCGCGCTTGCCGTCGACCAGGCGACTGACGCCGGCCGGGTTGCCATCCTTGAGTGCTTCGGACAGCAGGGCCTCGGGCAGGTTCTGATAGCACACCGGACGCAGGAAGCGGTGGATGGCGGCACTGCCCACCGAGGTGGTGCGTGAATCCGAAGTGGCCGGATACGGACCGCCGTGGACCATGGCGTGGCACACCTCGACCCCGGTGGGCCAGCCATTGGCCATCACGCGGCCGGCGCGACGCTCGAGGATCGGCAGCAGGCCACGGGCCGTTTCGGCATCGGCATCATCCATCTGCAGGGTGGCGGTCAACTGACCTTCCAGGTGTTCGGCCACGCGCTTGACCTCGTCCTGATCGGCACACTCGACGACCAGCGAGGTGGCACCGAAGACCTCGGCCTGCAGGGCCTCGTCGGCCAGGAAGTCCTTGGCGGAGGCCACGAACAGACCGGCCTGGCACTGGTTGGCGCCCTCGCCGACTGGCCCACGGGCCACTTCGCGAGCCTTGTCGCTGGCCACCAGGCTCTCGACCCCCTTGCTGTAGGCTTCATGAATCCCCGGGGTGAGCATGGTCTGGGCCGCCGCCCCCTTCACTGCCTCACCGGCGGCTGCCACGAAGGCGTCGAGGCCCTCGCCCTTCTCGGCGATGACCAGGCCGGGGTTGGTGCAGAACTGACCGGCACCCATGGTCAGCGAACCGACGAAGGCCTCACCCAGCGCCGCGGCCCGGGATTTCAACGCTTCGGGCAGCAGGAACACGGGGTTGATCGAGCTCATTTCGGCATAGACCGGGATCGGCTCGGGACGCGCCTGGGCGGCGGCCATCAGTGCGGTGCCGCCGGAACGCGAACCGGTGAAGCCCACGGCCTTGATGCGGGAATCCTTCACCAAGCCCTGCCCCACTTCGCGCCCGGAGCCATACAGCAGGGAGAAGACACCTTCCGGCAGCTCGCACTTCTGCACCGCGCGCTGAATGGCACGGCCGACCAGCTCGGAAGTTCCCGGATGTGCGGAGTGGGCCTTGACCACGACCGGGCAACCGGCGGCCAGCGCCGAGGCGGTGTCGCCACCGGCCACCGAGAACGCCAGCGGGAAGTTCGAGGCACCGAACACCGCGACAGGGCCCAGGGCGACGTGGCGTTGGCGCAGGTCGACCCTCGGCATCGGCTGGCGATCCGGCAGCGCCGGGTCGATACGCACGTCGAGCCATTCACCGGCACGCACGACGCTGGCGAACAGGCGCAGTTGGCCGCATGTCCGACCGCGCTCGCCCTGGATACGCGCTTGCGGCAGCCCCGCTTCCGCCACGGCACGCTCGATCAGCGGCTCACCGATGGCCTCGATCTCATCGGCAATGGTTTCGAGGAAGGTCGCACGGGCTTCGAGGCCGGTCTCGCGATAGGTATCAAAGGCCGCCCAGGCCAGTTCGCAGGCCCGCTCGACTTCGGCCTTGCCAGCGGCGGGATAGCCCGGGTCGAGACGCTCGTTGGTGGCGGGATTCACTGCCTGGATCACAGCGCCTTCAGCCGAGACGGCCTGGGCACCAATCAGTTGCTTGCCTTCGAGTGTCATGCGTTGCTCCTTGCTGTTGAGATGCTGTCATTGGACGGCATGGCCCGCGAATCACTTTTGGTCGTGAAGAGCGAGATGGGCAAACAGGTCGCGCAAGCCATAGGTCCACGGAGGCAGTTGGTCGCTGCGATCAACACGGTTGACCAGCGCACCGAGACTCGGAGTGGCGATAGTCACACTGTCACCAAGGTGGTGGGTGAACCCCTGGCCCGGACCGTCACGATCGGCGATGGGAGAAAACATGGTACCGAGGAACAGCATGAAGCCATCTGGATACTGGTGGTGGGCACCATGAGTCTGGGACACCAGTTCCAGTGGGTCGCGACTGATCTCACGCATGTCGCTGGTGTCCTCCAGCACAAAACCATCATCGTTGCCCTCGATACGCAGCGAGACTTGGGCTTGGCGAATCGTGTCGAGAGTGAAGCGGTCGTCGAGCAGCCGGATGAAGGGGCCAATGGCACAGGATGCGTTGTTGTCCTTGGCCTTGCTCAACAGCAGGGCGCTGCGCCCTTCGATATCGCGCAGGTTGACGTCGTTGCCGAGCGTGGCGCCCTTGACCTGCCCCTGACTGTCGACGGCCAGCACGATCTCCGGCTCGGGATTGTTCCAGCGTGAGGCGGGATGCAGGCCGACACTGTCACCAAAGCCCATCGAAGAGAGTATCTGGGCCTTGGAGAACACCTCGGCATCAGGGCCGATGCCCACCTCCATGTACTGGGACCAGGCGCCTCGCGCCTGCAGCTTCTCCTTGAGCGCCATGGCCTGGGGCGAACCAGGGCGAATTCGCGACAGGTCGCCGCCGATCAGCGTCTGGATCTCACGGCGCAGTTCGCTGGCACGCTGCGGGTCGCCGCCAGCCTGTTCCTCGATTACCCGCTCGAGCAGGCTGACCGCGAAAGTCACTCCGCAGGCCTTGATTGCCTGCAGGTCGCAGGGCGGCAGTAGTCGAGTCGTGGCGGAGTCGTCATCAAGAGAGTTGCTCAGAAGAGTCGTCACCGAGCCAAGCGATACGCCGCTGACATCACGAGCGAAGGACACAGGATCGTCTAGGTCGAGCAAATCGGCCATCGTCGGGATCCGCGAGGAGATGTCGAGGACCTCTCCGCCCCGAACCACCACGATAGCGGGACCTGGATGTGGCGTTTCGCGCCACGCCCGGCCGACCAGCAGGGCGTGGTCCATGTCATCCGGCAGGCAATGGCGAAGATTGATGGACTGCATGAGGGTTCCTATGAGCAGAAGGAGTGTGAAGCTAGCGCGTACGCGGCAGAATCCGACCGGCAGCCATTAATTCGTCAGGATCGAACAGTGCCTTGATCCCCTCGAAGAGTTCGCGCTCCGTCGCATCGAGGCCATTCAGAAAGGACGTCTGCTTGACTCGACCAATGCCGTGTTCGGCACTGATGCTGCCGTGATAATCATCGACCAGCGAGAACAATGCAGCTTCCAGGTCGTGAAGCAGCGTCTTCTTGGCGGCCAGATCCAGGTCGGCTGGTGGCAAGAGATTAAAGTGCAGATTGCCGTCACCGATATGCCCATAAGCAATCACCATGGTCTCGGGTGAACGAGCTGCCATCGCTCGGCTGGCCGTGTGGAAGAAATCACCAAGTGAGGAGATCGGCAGGGCAATATCGGTACGCAGGTGCTCGCCGCGCAACTGCTGACCTTCGACCATGCGCTCACGAATCTGCCATAGACGCTCGGCCTGAGCGTCGCTACCAGCCAGCACGCCATCAAGAACCATCCCTGCTGTTGTGCCATGCTCGAAGAGGTGTTCGATCATGGCATCAAGATCGACCGAACCACTGGCGGCAACCTCCAGCAGGACATAGACGGGATAAACTGTGTCGAAGGGGTCCGGCAGGTCCGGGGCAGCTTCAAAGGCCAGTTCCAGGCAGGCCCGCGGGATCAGTTCGAAGGCACTGAGCAGATCGCAGCAGCTGCGTCTTGCCTGGCCATAAAGTGCCAGCGCAGCGGCAACATCGGGTACCGCGACCAACGCAGTGCGCGTTGCTTGCGCCCGGGGCGTCAATTTGAGCACGGCACCGGTAACGATGCCCAGGGTGCCTTCGGCACCGATGAACAACTGTTTGATATCATAGCCACGATTGTCCTTGTGCAGGGCGTGCATGGCGTTCCATACCCGACCGTCTGGTAGCACCACCTCGAGGCCCAGCACCAATTGTCGCATCATGCCGTGACGCAGCACGTTGAGCCCGCCGGCGTTGGTGGAGACATTGCCACCGATTTGGCAACTTCCCTGGGCGCCGAGACTCAGCGGGAAATCGCAATCGTGCTCCATGGCTGCGTCCTTGACTGACTGCAGCACGCAGCCGGCATCGACACTGATCGTGAAATTGAGTGGATCGATTTCACGAATCCGGCTCAGCCTCTCTAGGCTGATCACCAATTCCGGCCGCTCGGCATCGGGCTGAGCACCGCCCACCAAACCGGTATGGCCGCCCTGAGCGACCATCGGAATCCCATGGCAATGACAGTGGGCAACAATCTCTGCCACCTCTTCAGTGGTCCGTGGCCGAGCGACGAGCAGCGGTTTACCTCGATGATCACCGGCCCAGTCAGTGATGTAACGGAGCAGGTCGTTGGGATCATCTACAACCCCGCCAGCGCCGAGCCGTTCGGTCAGGAATTCATTGAGTGTCACGGGGTCGCTCGCCATTGTCGTCTCCTTGCGTGACGTGACGTCATTGATACCAGAGGATCAGTCCGGGGAAGATCAGGAAAGCCGCCAGCAGAAGGAGTAGCGTCAGGTAGAAGGGCAGCAGGCTCTTGACCAGTTGCTCCATGCCGACACGCCCGACGCCACAGCCCACGTAAAGCACAGTGCCTACCGGCGGTGTTATCAGCCCCAGGCCGAGGATGAACGACATCAGTACACCGAAGTAAACCGGGTCGATTCCCAGCTTGACCACCACCGGTGTCATCAGTGGTGCGAGAACCACCATCGCCGGCGTCAGGTCCATGAAGAAGCCGACCACCAGCAAGAACAACGAGAGCAGCAGAAGCAGCAGCAACTTGTTCTCGGTGATTGCCGACAAGCTGACGACCAGTTGCTGTGGAATCATATTTGCAGTCAGCAGCCAGGCCAGCACGCTGGCAAAGGCCAGCAACAGCATGACGACACCGGTCAGCCGGCCAGTAGTGATGCACAGCCGGAAAAAACGTTTCAGCGTCAGGCTACGATAGACAAACATCGACACCACGATGGCGTAGATCAGCGCGACTGCCGCACTTTCGGTAGGCGTGAAGACTCCGGAGAGAATCCCGCCAACGATGATCACCGGCAATAGCAGCGCCAGTACCGATTCCTTGAGTGCCAACCACAACTCACGGATGTCGAAAGGCTGTCCCTTGCCAGTCTTGCGGGCCTGCAAGAAGGTAGTCACTGCCAGCCCCAGCGTGATCAGCACGCCGGGCACGATACCGGCCATGAACAGCTCCGAGATCGAAGTATTGGTCACCACGCCGAACAGGATCATGGGAATCGATGGTGGAATGATGATTCCCACCACCGAGGCCGCTACCACAATTGCGGTAGCCAGCGAGCCGCTGTAGCGATGCTGTTTCATCGGCTCGATCATCATGCTGCCCACGGCAGAAGCATCGGCCACCGCCGAGCCACTGATGCCGCCGAAGAACATCGAGGTCAACACTGCCACCTGGCCCAATCCGCCAGCGATGAAGCCAACCAGTGCACTGGCCAGACGTACCAGACGCTTGGCAATACCGCCCTGGCTCATCACTTCGCCGACCAGGATGAACAGAGGAATCGCCAGCAGCGGGAAGGAGTCGAGGCCGTTGACTGCCTGGGCAACGATAGGTGACAGCGAATAGTCGGCATAGAAGAAGATGAACAGGCTGATCGCCGCCAACCCGAACGAGATCGGTAGACCGATAACGATGCAGATCACCAGGCCGACGAGAATGCTCCACAGAATCATTGCGGCCTCCTCCTGAGCAGGTGATAAAGCGCCAGGGTGTTGGCAATCAAGGTGAGGACAGCCATGACGGGCATGGCGCTGTAGAGCACAGTCTTGGGAATTTTCAGCATCGGCGTGGCACTGGTGAAGCCGGACACCTGGTCCTGGAAACCGAGCAGGATGCACAGGCAGACGACATAAATGATGGCGATCGACAGCAAGCCGAACAGCGTCTTCAGCGGGCTAGAGGCCTTCTGTTTGAAGTAGTCCACGGCAACGTGCTCACCATCGATGCTGCCCAGCCCAGCACCGAGCAGTACAAGCCAAATGAACAGGACACGGGAGAGTTCCTCGGCCCAGGCGTAGGAGTAGTTGAGAACGAAGCGGCCAAACACGTTGGCAGCCACACAGAAGACCACGCCGATCACCAACAGACCAACGGCGATTTCCAGGGTAGTCTTGATCAGAGCGAGCGGACCAGGCGAGGGTCGGGATACGTTCATGGATCCCTCCGAATGCGTTGCGACGGGCGAACGCCTTCGCTCGCCCGATGCCTGTCGATAATTATTGGGAGACCGCGCGAACCTCGTCGATCAGTTCGCCGCCGATCTGATCACGCCAGTTGTCATACACGGGTGCCACCTTCTCCTGGAAGGCCTTGACCTGCTCCGGCGTCAATTCGGTGATTTGCATGCCCGAATCAACCAGCTCCTGCTTGATTTGGTCATTCATGGCGCGGCTGACATGACGCTCGTACTCACCCATCTGCGTAGCAGCCTCACGCAGCAGCTGCTGATAGTCTGCCGGAAGCCGATTCCAGAAGCGTTCCGAGACCAAGGTGATAAACGGCGTGTAAACGTGGTTGGACTCCGTGGCGTAATCCTGGACCTCGTTGAATTTGGAGGACTGGATGGTGATCCAAGGATTTTCCTGACCATCAACCACGCCTTGTTCCAACGCCGTAAAAAGCTCGGCGAACGACATCGGGGTCGGGTTGGCACCCAGAGTGCGCCAGATGTCGAGATGAATAGGATTCTGCATGGTGCGAATCTTGAGTCCCGCCAAATCTTCCGGCGAAGACACTGCCTGCTGGCTATTGGTCAACTGACGATAGCCGTTTTCCGCCCAGCCAATGGCCACCAGGCCGTTGGTCGAGGCCTCCTCCAGCATCTGCTGACCGATTTCACCGTCCAGCACCTCATCAGCCACCTCCGGCCGGGGGAACAGGAAAGGCAGATCGAAGAGAGCGAACTTGGGAAACATGCTGACCAACGGCGAGGTCGAGGGAGCGGTCATCTCTAGAGTGCCGGACTGCAAGGCGCTGACCGCCTGCAGGTCGTCACCCAATTGCGCGCCGGGGAACAGTTCAACTTGAATGTGGCCGTCGCTACGCTGCTCGACAATTTTCTCGAAGTACTCGAGACCACGATACTGTGCGCCCGACTCGGTGGTACCGATACTGAACTTGATCTTGAAGTCACCATCGGCCTGTACGACGTCGCCGCTGATGTCGGGTATCGGTGGCATCTCGCTGGCGGCGTTGGCCTGCAAGGCGGTCAGACTCAGGAGGGCGCTGCCAATCAATGAGGTCAGACGGGTCATTTTGGTTGTTTTCATGCTTGGCTCCTTGGTATGGCTGACGTGAGCGGACACGTGGCGTGCGGCCGGGTGGGAGCACCACGAAACGACCGCGTATGAACTATTGTTTTCCATTAATGTTCGTTCATGCATCGCATATGTTGAACTTACATCACTTGAAACTCGACAGAGCTTGATCAATGGTCGCATGGGCCATCGTCATCATTGCTGCCAGGCGTCGCCGTCGGGAAAGCGATAACGTTCGAGCGAATCAGCGTGCATGGTGATGCTATAGCCTGGGGACTCGGGCACCCGATAACGGCCACGCTCGATGCGCACTGGATCGACGAAGTGCTCGTGCAGGTGATCGACGTACTCAAGTAAACGCCCTTCCAGAGACCCCGAGACAGCGATGTAATCGAATAGCGAGATGTGCTGGGTATACTCGCAAAGACCGACACCACCACCATGGGGACAGACCGGCACGCCATATTTGGCGGCCAGCAGCAGCACCACGATCACCTCATTGAGTCCGCCGAGACGGGCTGCGTCGAGTTGGCAGTAGTCGATTGCACCCGCCTGCAGCAGCTGCTTGAACATCACCCGGTTGTGGCAGTGCTCTCCGGTGGCAACACCGGTCAAGGGCGCCAGACGCTCTCGGATCTCGGCATGCCCGAGGATGTCGTCGGGGCTGGTGGGCTCCTCGATCCAGAGGGGCGCGAACTCGGCCAGGCTACGCATGTTGGCGACTGCCTCGTCGACATCCCACATCTGGTTCGCGTCCATCATCAAGCTACGCTGCCAACCGATCTCCTCGCGCAGGATCTGTGCCCGGCGACGGTCTTCCTCCAGGTCACCACCGACTTTTTGCTTGAAGTGCTCCCATCCGGACTCCAGTGCCTCCCGAGCCAGATAGCGCATCTTGTTCTCGGAGTAGCCGAGCCAGCCCGCTGAAGTTGTGTAACCGGGATATCCCGCGTCACGCACATGCGCCTCGCGATCAGGCTTGCCGGCCGCGTTGCGCCGTAGAATAGACAGGACCTCTCCAGGCGTTAGAGCGTCACTGACGAAGCGGAAGTCCAGGCAACGCACCAGTTCCTCGGGCGTCATGTCGGCCAACAGCTTCCAGACCGGCTTCCCCTCACGCTTGGCCCAGAGATCCCACACTGCGTTGACGATCGCCGCACAGGCTAGATGTATGACCCCCTTTTCCGGCCCCAGCCAGCGCAGTTGGCTATCGCCACCGGTCAGGTCGCGCCAGAAGCGCCCCATGTCGGCAGTAATCGTTTCCAGATCGAGGCCAACAATACGCGAGGCCAGTGAGCGAACAGCGGCGACACACACCTCGTTGCCACGACCGATGGTAAAGGTCAGCCCGTGTCCCTGGTGACCACCATCGGAGTCAGTGTCGAGGATCACGTAAGTAGCAGAGTAGTCCGGCGCCGCGTTCATGGCGTCTGAGCCGTCGAGATCGCGAGAAGTCGGAAAACGAATGTCGCGAACGTCGAGGCGAGTGATGGTGGTCATGGTCAACTCCTGTGGACGATTACCGGTCTGGCCGGGCAATTGCTCTACAGGCAAGGTATGTGCGAATCACGATAACTTTCCAATAAAAAATTTATCCTTACGATTCCTTTTGTTTATCAGCAAGGCGATGCCGGAAGTCCCCAGCCCGCATGAGAGAAGCCGAGCAAGGTCATGCAGTTCGAGTTTTTTGATTATTGTGCGCAATAGTCATTATGTGGAAGGATATCGATGAGTCGAACATTCTCCGGCTCTGGTATGCACTCGGCTCGATCGGACCCGACAACCGCACAGCGAGGTGCAATATGGAACTCATCAATGATCGACCGGCAGTGATCCGGCTCAACACTCACGACAACGTCGGCGTCGCAGCCAGGCCGTTGCCCGAGGGCATGCCGGTCGACGACCGGGGGCATGTGGCCGCCCACAACATAGACGCCGGACACAAGGTCGCTCTGTCGCCAATCGCTGCTGGCGGCGAGATCGTCAAGTACGGTCAGGTCATCGGCGTTGCCAGTCGCGCTATCGGAATTGGTGAGCACGTGCATACCCAAAACCTGGAAATGCGCGAGCGGGATACCACGCTGCAAGGCTTCAAGCCCTTCCCTCGGACACCAATAACCGAGCAGGAGCGTCGCTTCGATGGCTATCACCGGGCTGACGGTCAGGTCGGCACGCGCAACTATATCGGCATCCTGTCAACGGTGAACTGCTCGGCCACGGTTGCCAAGATGGTCGCATCATCACTCAATGAGAGCGGTGAACTCGCCGCTCTGGGCTATGACGGAGTGGTACCTGTGACTCATGGGTCAGGCTGCGCGATGAACACCGAATCGGAGGGCTTTGCCTTTCTCGAGCGGGTGCTTGCCGGTTACGCCCGTCATCCCAACTTCGCCTTTGTCCTGATCATCGGCCTGGGTTGCGAGACAAACCAGGTCAAGCAACTGGTCGCGAAATCAGGTCTCGACGATGGCTCGCGTCTGGCCTACTTCAACATCCAGGAAGCCGGGGGAACTCGCGCCAGCGTGCGCCTGGCCTGTGAACGCTTGGTCAAGATGGCTCGAGAGTGTCCCTCTGTCGAGCGCCGTCCGGCACCATTGTCGCATCTGACCGTAGCGCTGCAGTGTGGCGGCTCGGACGGCTATTCGGGCATCACAGCCAACCCGGCGCTGGGCCATGCAGCGGATCTGATCGTCGCTCATGGTGGTCGGGTGATCCTCAGCGAGACACCTGAAATCTATGGTGCCGAACACCTGCTGCTTGATCGTTCCGTCGATGCCTCGGTGGCCGGCAAGTTGCTAGAACGGATCACCTGGTGGAAGCACTACACGCGTATCAACGGCGCTGAACTCAATAACAACCCCTCGCCCGGCAACAAGGCAGGCGGGTTGTCGACGATCCTCGAAAAATCGCTGGGCGCAGTGGCCAAGAGCGGGTCTTCGAGCCTCAACGACGTCCTGGAATACGCCGAGCCGTGCCAACAACCGGGCTTCAACTTCATGGACAGCCCCGGTTACGATCCGGTGTCGGTCACCGGGCAAATTGCCGCCGGAGCCAATATCGTATGCTTTACTACCGGCCGCGGCTCGGTATCGGGATTCAAGCCGGCGCCCTGTCTCAAGCTGGCCACCAACACAAGCATGTTTGAAGCCATGCAGGAAGACATGGACATCAACTGCGGTACCATCATCGACGGCGCAGCCGATATCGACGATGTCGGCCGTGAAATATTCGAGCGGATTATCGCCGTAGCCTCAGGTAAACTCAGCGCCAGCGAAGACCTGGGATATGGCGACAACGAATTCGTGCCATGGCTTGTCGGGGCAGTCACCTGATGGGTGACCCCGTACCAAAACGCAGATGTTGGGCAAGGCACAGTAAAGCAATGGCCAAGACACTCAACGAGCAGCTCTACGAGGCCTTGAGCACCGGCATTACCAAGGGCCATCTCGAGCCTGGACTGGTATTGCTCGAGGGGCCTATCGCCGAGATCTTCGGCGTCAGCCGGTCGCCTGTACGCCAAACCTTGGCTCGGCTACATGACGAGGGAATGATCAGCCGCTTCGAGGGACGTGGTTATCTGATCGGTCAGCAGCCCGCCAAGCGGGTGCGGCGGTCACTGACCGCCGCCGACTTTCGCGCTACGGGGGGCAAGGCATCAATCGAGCGTCTCGATTCTTGGCGCCACCTGAGCGAAAGTGTGGAGCGTGACGTCGTCTTATGCTCGATGAAAGGGCCTCTGGAGCTCAACGAACTGCAGCTGGCCAAGTCACTCGGCGTCAGTCGCACCGTGACCCACCGCATCCTTCTTCAACTCCAGTCACTCGGATTGATCGAGAAGGTCAAGTACAGCAGTTGGGAAGTAGTACCGCTCGACGGTAAGCGTCTCAACCAACTCTACGAAGCGCGACGTCAACTTGAACCATTCATGGTCGAACGTGCCAGTCGACGGATGCCGCGGGAGGACCTTGTCGGCTATCTGGCGCGCCTAAACGACGCCGAAGAGCGCTACCCGGACATTCCAGGGACCCTCTTGGACGCTTTGGAGCATGACCTTCATCACGACGTGCTCCAAATGGGCGAAAATCGCGAAATTTTCACCATGCTAAGACGAACTCGCCCAATTCTTCTCGTCAGCAAGCACCTATTAGGGGCAAGCGTGGCGATGCCCCTCGAGGATCCATTCTTTGCCGACCACCGCCGGGTTTTCGAAGCAATGTTGTCCGAACGACATTCTCAAGCAGGCCACGCGCTTCACACGCATCTGGCTCGTTCGGAAGCAAAGGTTCAGGAACGCCTGAAGGCCTTCCACGATGATGGTGAAGTGGCAAAACCAAGCTACCTGAACTGGGCCTGAACGACTCCCCTCCAGGCTGGCAATCGCTTCGGGCTCTGTGCAAGACAGTCGCTCTGCGACGGATATCAGCCTTCAACCGGTAACCGATTGATACGTCGCAGTTCGCGGATCAGCGCACTGTGATCCAGGTTGCCGTCGCCGTGCTCGACGAGTTCATTGAAAAGTCGATCAACCAGCCGACTGACCGGCAATTCGAGAGCCAGGCTATCGGCGAATGCCATCGCGGTCCGGGTGTCCTTGCTCTGCCATTTGGCCGGGCCGCCCGGCTCGTGATAGCCCTCGAGCATGCGCTGACCATGGACACGCAGAATCGTCGAGTCGGCGAAACCTCCTTGCAACGCCTCGCAGACCCGTGCGGGATCGGCACCGCCGCGTTCAGCCAGTAACAACGCCTCGGCGACCGTGGCAATACCGTTGGCGACGATCAACTGATTGGCGAGCTTGGCAAGCTGACCACAGCCCTCAGGGCCGACATGAACCGGGCTTCCCAGCACGCCGAGCAGCGATTCGGCCCGGGCGAACGCCGAAGCCCCTCCGCCCACCATGATTGCCAGGTTTCCCTCGATCGCACCACGCTCTCCGCCGGATACCGGGGCATCCAGATAGGCGATATCATGCCGGCGCGCTGCGCCTGCCTGTTGGCGAGCAGTCCCCACAGGAATCGAACTCATCACGAGCAGTAGGCTGCCGGGACGCATGGCTGTCAGAGCCCCATGCTCGCCGAGCAGGATTTCATTGCACACCGGTCCCGAACTCAACATGACGATCAACGCATCGACATCCGTCGCCGCCGCGTGCGGCTCACAGACCAGCGTAACGTCTCCGGCATCGGCAAGGGCCATGGCCTTTTCGCGGCTACGGTTCCACACCTTGAGCGGCCAGCCAGCCCGGGCCAGTCGAGCAGCCATCGGACCACCCATGATACCGGTACCGAGAACCCCAATCGTTCTGATGTCATGCATGATTGTCTCCCTGTGATGCATGGATTCAGAGCGCTGCCACTTCAGCAGCCATCGCGGGACCCCCAAGCGCCTTTTCGAGTTCGGTGACCACATCCGCAGGCAATGGAATGCCCTCGCGCAGGAACTCGTCGCGCCGAGTGAGGCCAGCCTGGCCCGGCAGTCGCACATGCTGGCCAGCCTCTACTTCGCCGGATTCCCAACAACGCCGCGCCAGATAATCGGTTTCATCAAGAAAGGCCTCTCTACCTCCGAAACATACCGGGTCGATGACCATCACCATCACCGCCGCTCCCCAGCCCTGTGGAGCGTCCTTGCGACCGAAACCGCTCAACGCCGCAGTCAAGGTCTCGACCATCAGTCCCAGAGCAAAGCCTTTGTGACCGAATGCCTGCCCACCCAACGGAAGGATACTTCCGGGCGGATCGCCGAAGAAGGCCGAAGGATCGTCGCTCGGGGCGCCGTAACCGTCGAGGATCACCGAATGCGCCAGGCGAACACCGGATGCATGTGCCTTGTTGACGGTACCGTTGGTCACCGTCGACATACTGACGTCGATCAGCATCGGCTGTTCCCGACCGGGGATACCGATGGCTATCGGGTTTGGCGTGTATACAGGCCGAGTTCCGCCATACGGGGCTACTGAGGCAACTGCAGGGTCGGAACTCATGATAATCGGGATCAGTCCACGCTCCACCAGAGGCAGTAGGTAGGCAGCGAGACAGGCTATGTGGTGTGAGCGGCGCAGGCTGACCATTCCCACACCAAACTCTCGGGCCACGCCGGCACAGGCTTCGAGTGCGTGATTCACGAGATACGGACCCAACAGGTAGTGCCCATCATACAGCGCGGCTACCGGGCTGCTGCGCTCGATGGTCAAACGAGACGGATTTCCTCCGGCATGGCCAGTACTTAGATCCTTGAGATAGCCGTTCGCCAGCTTGACGCCGTGGGTGTGATGACCCAGCAGATCGCCCTCGACCAGGACCCGGGCAGTGGTTTCAGCGACGTCGTTCGAAACGCCAGCCTCGACGAACCGGGCACTCAGCAGTGCCTGCAAACGGGTGTGAGAATAGCGGATCATGATGGCCTCGCAGCGGTATCTTTGCGAATGGGGCACCACTTGCGGTACGCCTTGGTCAGTAGCGGAGTCAGCCAGATGAGAATCACCAGAGCGCCGAGTGAAGCGCTTATCGGACGGGAGACGAAGCTCAGCAGGTCACCGCCCGACTTGAGCATTGAACTCATGAAACTGTTCTCCAGAGTGCTACCGAGGACCAACCCAAGGATCGCCGGAGCCATGGGAAAGTCGCAGCGGGCCAGTACAAAGGCCACCATACCGACCAGCAGCATCAGCCAGACGTCGATGATCGTGTTATTGATCGCGAATGCGCCAACAATGCAGAAGCACAAGATGATCGGCATCAGCACCTTACGTGGGGTGAGAATGAAGACCTTGGAGCAGCGGATTGCCAAAAAACCGATCGGTAGCATGATCAGGTTGGCAACGAAAAATACAATGAACAGGGCATATACCAAGCCGCCACCTTCCATGAAGATTGTGGGTCCAGGATTCATGCCCTTCATGTAGAGAACACCAATGACAATCGCAGTGATCGAGTCACCAGGAATACCGAAGACCAGTGCCGGAACCCAGGCACCGCTGATGCCCGAGTTATTGGCAGAACTGGCATCGACGATGCCTTCGATGTGACCCGTGCCGTACTTTTCTTTTTGTTTGGAACGGCTCTTGCCGAGAGCGTAGGAGATCCAGGCAGCGATATCTGCACCAGCACCGGGCAGGGCACCGATCAGAGTGCCCAGCGTGCTGCCACGAAGCAGGTTGCGCCAATATCGACGAAGATGCCCTGGCGCCCGGCCAAACACGGCATCGCTGCCCTTGACCCGTACCCGGCGCTCTTCATTGCGCGACCCGTAGAAACTCATGATTTCGTTGAGCGCGAACATGCCGATCATCACCGGAATGAAGTTAATGCCGGCCATGAGATCAGGGATACCGAAAGTGAAGCGCGGAGTGCCGCTCATCATATCGAGTCCCACCGTCGACAACAGCAGACCGAACATCAGTGACAGGAACGCTTTGGTCTTGGAACCGATAGCAATGAAGATCGAGCTGCTCAGCCCCAGCAAAGCCAGCCAAAAATACTCGTAGGAACTGAAGTTGAGCGCCACCTCGGCCAACGTCGGTGAGATGAAAACCAACACTAGGGTTCCGAACAGTCCACCAAAGATCGAGCACACCAGATTGGTGCCCAAAGTTTCTCGAGCCCGGCCCTGGCGAGCAAGCAGATGCGATTCTCCGACGTAGGCCGCCGAGGCTGGTGTGCCGGGAATATTGAGATAGGTTCCTGGAATATCCCCAGCAAAGATCGCCATTGCCGAGGTGGTGACGATAGCAGCGATGGCCGGTGTCGAATCCATGTAGAAAGTTATCGGCACCAATAGCGCCACCGCCATCGTCGCCGTCAGCCCGGGCACGGCACCGACGAAGACACCGAACACTGCAGCAGCGGCGACAACCAACAGTGTCTGAAGATTGAATACCAGGTCGAGACCTTGCAGGAAGGCATCCATGGCTTACCCCCAAAGTCCCAGTTGCCCCTCGGGAAGAGGAATCAGCAGATAGCGTGAGAAAACCAAGGTGATCGCTACCGCCGCGACTACCGAGACGCCTATCGCAAGCAGCCAGGACACACCACGGAGGCGCATCAACGTCACCATGATCAACGTCATGGTCAGAGCAGCACCGAGTAAGTCGCTGCAGAGCACATAGAAGATCACCAACAGGCATGGCAGAAACGATACCGCCAGGCCGCGGATATCGACGAGACGGTGTGCGTCAGCACCTCGAACGATGCCGACCACTGATCGGGCACTGCCGATGGCCAGGATCAGGCCGCCTATGAAAAACCCTCCCCCGATAAGGGAGGGGAACAGGGACGGGCCGTATTGCAGGCTAGGCAAGGTTGGATAGTCTTGGGCGATACCATAGATCACGCCCCCCATCACCATGAAACCCAGCCCGAGGATGACATCTTTCATCGCGCCCCCCGAGGCTATAGCGAGTTACTTCGCCAGACCGACCTGTTCGACGATCTTGCCGAACTTGGTATCCATGCGTTCCATGAGATCGCCAAAGTCGGCGGCATCACGCCATTCAGTACCGAAGCCCTGCTGAGCCATGAAATTCTGATAGGTATCGCTGTGATAGGCAGTATCAAGTGCTTTCTCAAGGGTTTCCACGACCTCTGGATCCATCCCCTTGGGCCCGGCAATACCTCGCCACTCGCCGATGGCATAGTCACTGCCGATCGCCTCTTCGACGGTCGGTACCTCGGGGAAACCATCGATACGCTCTGGCGCCATTATCCCCAGACTCTCGGCCTTGCCGGCCTCGATCATTGAACGCGCTTCGGGCACCGAACTGGGCACAATATCGATACCACCGGCGGCAAGCTCAGTCATCGCCGGTGCGGCACCCTGACTGGGGATCCAGGTCACCCTGTCGGGTTCTAGCCCCTGATCCATCAGGAAGCCGGCGAACGCCAGGTGCCAGACGCCTCCCTGACCGGTACCGGAGGCCTTGAACGTGCCCTTGGGCTCGTCACCAATTGCCGCGACCAGATCACCGAGACCGTCATACGGTGCATCACTGGCGACCTGCACGCCGGCATAGTCGTAATTGATCTGACCAATCGGCGTATAGTCCTCATAAGTCAGCTGGGTGAGCCCCTGCCAGTGCATCATATTGATCTCGCCGGTGATCAGACCCAGCGTGTAACCGTCCGGCTCAGCCATGGCGATCGCGGTGTGGCCAACAACACCACTGCCACCGGTGCGGTTGACGACATTAACAGTCTCGCCCAGTTGCTCCTCGAGCGCATTGGCGATGGTCCGAGCCGTGGCATCGGTGCCGCCTCCTGCAGCCCAGGGCACAATGATGGTGATGGGCTTTTCGGGGTAAGCGGCCAGAGCCGAGCCAGACATTGCCAGAGCGAGGAGTGCGGCACCGGAGAGCAGATAGCATTTGTTGATCTTGTTCATGCAGGCTTCCCTCATATGGTTGTCATTGGGGTGGTATGCAAAGGTTCCTGATCAAGCTAGCCTTAATGACTATTGTGCGCAATAGACAAAATTATCGACTTTGGTCGACAAAAATCTCGATAATTAATTGATAAAAAAGATTTTTTACAAAAAGGTCGGCACGCCGCAACGGCGGCGGTCAGAAGAACCAGGGTTAACCGGTGTCAGCGGGGCACCGGGTCAAGACCATGCCGCTTACCAGGCTTCCTCAAGCATGCGCTGGAAGTCCATCCGGTCGGCCGCTCTGGGATTGGTCGCCGTCGAGTGATCCTCGAGCGCCCACTGGGCAAGTTGCGGGAACATCGACGGATCCACACCGAGTTCACCGAGATGAGTCGGCAGGTCCAACGCCCGAGTCAACTCGGTGAAGTACTCGGCCAGGTCCGCCTTGTCGGGTAGCTCCAATACAGTTCGCAGACGTTGGTACTTGGCATCACAGGTCGGCGCATTGAAGCGCAACACCGCCGGCAGGAGTAATGCGTTAAGCGTTCCATGATGCAACTTCAAGTCCTGCAGACCACCCAGAGCGTGCGACAGCGAGTGTACCGCGCCCAGTCCCTTCTGAAAGGCCAACGCCCCTTCCAGCGCCGCCATCATCATCTCGCTGCGGGACTCCATGTCCTCGCCGTCGGCTACTACCGAACGTAGGTGGCGTGTCGCCCGAGCCAGGCCATCAAGGGCAATCGCTTCCGCCGGAGGGTTTTCTCGGGGGCTCAAGAACGTTTCTACGCAATGCGCGATGGCGTCCATACCGGTAGCGGCAGTAAGGCCCGGCGGTAACGAGCGTGTCAGGTCAGGATCGCAAAGCGCCAGCGTCGGAATGAGGTGAGGCGAGACAAAACCCAACTTCCGCTGATCGCGCAGAGTGATCAGGGCGGCGCGCCCCACCTCGCTACCGGTACCAGCGGTAGTGGGGATCGCCACCAGCGGTAACACCTTGTCGGTGATGCGTTCCACACCGCCCTCGATGGCCGCGTACTGGCGTAGTGGTGCCGCATGTGTCGCCAGGAGCGCTACTCCCTTGGCCAGATCGATGCTCGACCCGCCGCCGATGGCGACGACACCGTCACACTCCTGTGCCCGATAAACCGACAGCGCTTCCTCGACAGCAATCTCGGTGGGATTGGTGGGTGTTGTGTCGAAGATCGCAGGCTTGCCGGCCAAGCCACCATGGATGATGAGCGTATCAATCATGCCGTTATCAGTGAGCCCACGATCAGTGACGATCAGCGGGTTACGGATTCCAAGTGCCTCAAGTTCGTCGGCGAGGTGCCCTATTGCACCGCGACCGAAACGCACCCGAGTTAGATAGTGGATCAGCGATGACATGCGATTCTCCACCCAGCCGAGGTTGTTGTGATTGTCACTCGTGACCGGTTGTTCGGCCTGAAACGTCATGCTTCGCCAGTGTAGGATCCGCCCGGAATTACAATCCAATCGAAGTTTGTGGCATTGTGATTCATTCAGGTTATCAACAAGCCATCCCGGACCAGATACGGCAGGGTTCGTGGCGGCGGACAACGAGGCGTCATACTCACCATGGACAGGCTGTCATCCGCCAATCTCTGTGGTTGGCTGCGCTTCAAGCACCTGACGCTGCTGACGACGTTGGCACAGAGCCGTAACATGCATGCAGCGGCGCGAGCGATGCATCTCAGTCAACCAGCGGCAAGCAAGATGCTGCGCGATCTCGAGGGATATTTCGGCTTCGCGCTGTTCGACCGGTTACCACGTGCCATGCAGCCAACCGAACTGGGTGAGCATGTGATCCATCATGCCTGGCGGTTACTCAACGATGCCGATCGTCTGGTCGACGATATCAACGACCTAAGTGAGGGTGGCTATGGGCAACTGTTGATAGGCGCGATCGTCGCGGCGGCGCCGGAGATCCTGCCCGCGGCGATCGCCCGTTTGAAGCGCCAGCGCCCCAGATTGTCGATCAGCCTGAAAGAACAGACCAGCGACCAGTTGCTGATCGAACTAGAGTACAAGCGGCTCGACCTGGTGATCGGCCGGCTGACCCATGCCTGTCAGCACAACCAGTTCGACTTCGAGCCTTTGCGCGACGAACCGCTTCGTGTCGTGGTCCGCAAAGGGCATCCACTGGCAGAAGGCGACGGTATGCCGGATCTGGCAACCCTTAGTCGCTGGCCGTGGATCCTGCATCCCATGACCAGTCCGATGCGCGGTGTATTCGAAGCAGCACTGGCAGAAGAGGGCGTAGCCTCGCCCAACGACACTGTCGAGACCACCTCGATCCAAGTGACCCTTCAACTGCTGCAGACATCCGACATGCTGGCAGTACTGCCTCGCTCGGTGCTGCGTCGCCCACTGGAGAGCGGCCAGTATGTACTCCTCAAGCGTATCATTGGCAAACCGCTAAACTATTACGGCATCATCACTCGGCGTGACGAACCACTTTCGATAGCAGCTCAGGAGCTGATCGAACATTTACGGCGGCTGGCTGCGCAATCTCCCGAAGATGAAACGAGACAGTAAGAGCCCTCGCAGATCAGAGTGAATATTCGCGCGGCAGTAAGTCTCTCCGGGCCTCCTCCTCCCGATGGTACAGATACTGCCGCCACCGATTGCCTTTCAGAGCTATGAAGTCTCCTGAGCTCACAGGGAGTGGACGGGCATATCGATAACCCCGTACTCGAACGACAGCGGATTGCGTAAGGGACGACCGAAAGCTGGCAGGGCGATCTCGAAGCAATCCCCATTGCAAGTCTGAATGCCGTCGGCAAAGCTCAGCGTCGCAGTGCCGAAGAAGTGCACGTGGACGTCGCCAGGGCGCCGGAAGCCGGGATACTTGAAGTGATGATGCTCGAGGTTGGTCAAACTGTGGGCCATGTTGACCTCACCCGTAAGAAACGGCTTCTCCCACAGCGTCTTGCCGTCGCGCACGATGCGGCTAGTGCCCTCCAGATGCTCGGGCAACTCACCGATCAGCAGCTCTGGACCGAAACTGCAATGACGCAGCTTTGAGTGGGCCAGCCACAAGTAATTGAAACGCTCGGTGACATGGTCGGAGAACTCGTTGCCGATGGCATAGCCGACTCGCCAGGGGCGGCCATCGTCGCCGATCACATAGAGCCCGGCGAGCTCGGGCTCCTCGCCGGCATCCTCGGCGAAGGCCGGCACCGGTATCGGCGCCTCGGGAGCCGCCACACAGTCGCCGTCACCCTTGTAGAACCATTCCGGCTGGGCGCCGGCCTCGCCGGCGGCGGGTTTACCGCCTTCAACGCCAAGCTTGAACATGCGCATCGAGTCGGTCAGCTCGGATTCGTCTGCCTGAGCCTTGGCGTGCATCGCCGAGCGGATGTCGGCACTGCCCAAGTGAGTCAGGCCGGTACCGGTTACCAGGCAATGGGCTGGATCAGCATGAGTCAGCGGCGGCAGCAGGCGACACTCGTCGATCAGTTGCTGATAGTCGACCAGCTCATCATCAAGATGCATCTCGATCACCGCCGACAACGACTGCCCGCTGGCGATGGCCAGCCGTGCCAGAGCGTAGGTTCCACCAGCGAGGCGAATCGGCCTCACTGCGTCGTCACTCTCCACCAGGGCAGCCCGCGGCTGCCCCTCCTCGAGATACTGGATCAGTCGCATACCCGGCCTCACTCAATGATGTGGAACTGGTCGAAGTAACCCTCGTTGAGCGACAGGCCGAGCCCTGGTTCGTCGTCGCTGAGGTCGAGGAACCCGTCGACCGGCTCCGGGTCCCCCTTGAACAGGTAGTAGAAGAGCTCATTTCCTATCTCCACGTCGTGGACCGGGAAGAATTCGGCCATCGGCGAGGCCAGAGTCGACATGGTCAGGTGGTAGTTGTGCATCTGCCCGGCATGAGGGATGACGGGCACGCTGAACGATTCGGCGATGGCATTGATCTTGCGCGCTGCTGTGATGCCTCCGACACGGTTGGTGTCGTACTGCACCACCGAGACGGCGCGCTTCTCGAGCAGTTGGCGGAAGCCGTAGTGGGTGAATTCGTGCTCACCACCGGAAATGGGAATGCAGGTGAGCTGATTGAGCTCGGCGTAGCCGTCGATATCGTCGGCCAGCACCGGCTCTTCCAGCCAGCGTGGCTGATAGCGCTCCAGGCGCGGCAGCATGCGCTTGGCGTACTCCAGATTCCAGCCCATGTAGCACTCGAGCATCAGATCGACGTCCTCGCCGATCACCTCGCGAACCGCGGCAACGCTGTCGAGGTTGGCACGCATGCCCGCAGGACCGTCCTTGGGGCCGTAGCCAAAGCGCATCTTCATGGCCGTGAAGCCCTGGTCGAGGTAGGACTGAGCCTCCTCCTGCATCGACTTCAGGTCGGTGCGATAGAGCTTGGAAGCGTAGCAGGGAATCTTCTCCTTGGTACGCCCGCCAAGCAGCTTGAACACCGGCTGGCCGACGGCCTTGCCCATCAGGTCCCAGATGGCGATATCGACGCCAGAAATGGCGGCCATGCCGATGCCCTTGCGGCCCCAGGCATGGGTGGCGCGATACATGCGCTGCCACAGGTACTCATAGTCGAAGGGGTCCTGACCGATCACCAGCGGTGCCAGGTACTGGTCGATGATCGCCTTGGCGATGCGCGGTGCCAGGGCGACATTGCCCAGCCCCACCAGGCCGTTGTCGGTCTCGATCTCGACCGTAGTCCAGCCGTGGAAGCGGAACGTCCCCATGGAATCGCCCCTGTCCCACAGTTCGTCCATGGCATTGGAGCAGAAGTGGGGTCTGGGAGGCACGGTGTGGCCCTTCCATTCGAAGACACGGGTGCGGATGTTGTTGATTTTCATGTTCGAGGATCCTTGTGTCATCAAGCGTGCGTGGCGTCGGCGAGTCGCTGGCGGCGCAGGTTGGCCCCCATGCGGCAGGCGATGGAGAAAGCATTGCGGGTGGGGCCCATATCGGCCTTTCCCTGGCCGGCAATATCAAAGGCGGTACCATGGGCCGGCGTAGTGATGGGGATTGGCAAGCCTCCTTGGACGGTGACGCCCTGCTTGAAGCCCATCAGCTTGATCGCGATTTGCCCCTGGTCGTGGTACATGGTGACGATGGCGTCGTACTCGCCGTCACGGGCCTTGATGAAAATGGTGTCGGCGGGAAAGGGACCATCGATGGGATATCCCTGAGCCCGGCACTGTTCAACAGCGGGGGCGATGACGTCGATTTCCTCGCGACCGCAGGTACCGCCCTCACCGCCATGGGGATTGAAAGCTGCCACCGCGACCCTCGGAGCATCGAAGCCGGCCAGTTTCAGAGAGTCATGAATCAGCTCGCTGGCGGCAACGATGCGTTCCCGAGTCACGTAGCTCGCAGCGTCCTTGAGCGGAATGTGCGAGGAGATCCGCGAAGTCCACAGGCTGCCCAATGTATTGAACTCGCAGAAATAGCCTTCCACCCCCAGTCGCTCGGCGAAGAAGTGCAGTTCGTCCTCATGGCGCAGCCCCCCCTTCTTCATCGAGAGCTTGTTGAGCGGAGCGAAGCAGATGGCATCGACCTCTCCGGCCTGGGCTGCTTCCAGGCAGCGAGATAGCACGGCCAGCACCGAAGCGCCGCCAGCCGCGGTTTCTTCTGCATAACCAACCTCCCCCTCGGCAACGCTGTCGACCGCCAGGAAGACCGGCCCGTCGTGGTGACGTGCGGCAGCGAAATCCTCGATCTCAGGCAACCGGTGGCTCTGGCCAGCAACACGCTGACCTTCCTGCCACAGCCAGCGGTCACCCACCAGCACCGTATGGACGCCTTCGAACAGCGGAGTCTCGGCGAACAAACGGGCGATCAGTTCCGGGCCAATACCGGCAGGGTCACCCAGGGTGACGGCGATGACGGGACTTGTGTTTGTCATGTATGGACTCCGGTTCAATAGAAGAGATTGACGAGTGTCATGGGGATGGCCGGTACATAGGTGACCAGCATCAGCACAACAAACAGCACCAGGATCATCGGCAGGTTGACGCGGGTGGTATTCCAGATGTCCGTCTTGGCGATGGAGCAGGAAGTAGCCAGTACCGAGGCAACCGGAGGCGTCTGCTGGCCGATGGCCAGGTTGAGGGTCAAGATCAGGCCGAAGTGGATCGGGTCGATACCGATCTGCTGAACCAGCGGCATGACGATGGGGACCACCAGGATGATGGCGGCCGCGCCATGCAGAAACATGCCAAGCATCAACAGCAAGACGTTGAGCAGCGCCAACACCAGCACGGGATCCCGCGTAATGGAAGTAATCTGCTGGGCAAGCTGCTGGGGCAACTGCATCTCGGTGAGGAACAGCCCCAACACCGCCGAGGTGGCTACCAGCAGCATCACCACTGAGGTCTGTATAACCCCCTCGATCACCGCCCGGTAGAGGATCTTGAGGTTCAGTTCACGATAGACCAGCCCACCGATCAGCAACGCGGCGAGTACGGCGATACCTGCACCCTCTGTGGCGGTAACGAAGCCACCGAAGATACCGCCGAGGATGATCACTGGCAGCAACAGGGCCCAAAAGGCCTCACGGAAGGCCTTGCCCAGAGTGGACAACGAGAAGGCCGCTTCCCGGGGCAGGTCATACTTCACCGCATAGTAGTAGCAGGCGCCGGCCAGTCCTGCCGCTCCGATCAACCCTGGTACGATACCTGCCACGAACAGCTTGACGATTGAAGTGTCAGCAATGGCGCCGTAGAGGATCATCGACAACGACGGTGGAATGATGATCGCCAGCGAGGCCGAGGAGGAGGTAATGGCAGCGGAGAAATCGGGGTGGTACTTGCGCCGTTTCATCTCGGGAATCAATACCGAGCCGGTAGCGGCAACATCGGCCACTGCCGATCCAGAGATCTCGGCGAAGAATAGCGATACCCCGACGTTGACCATCGCCAGGCCACCTCGCACGAAGCCGACAAGAGCGGTGACGAGGTTGATCAGGCGCAAAGATATGCCCGAGGTGTTCATCAGCGCACCAGCGAAGATGAACAGCGGAATGGCGATCAGCGGGAACTTGGTCGCACCATTGAATAGCGTCAGCGGCACATTGACCAACGCCTCGGCGCCCATGTTGAGGTAGACACCCACGACCCCGACCACGCCGATGGCCACCGCGATAGGAACATTGATCAGCACCAGGGCGAATAGTGAGGCGATGATGATGAGCAGAGTCATGCACGATGCTCCTTAAGATCGTCTTCAGCCTGCCGGATGGCGGCCTCGATCTCCTCTTCCTCGCCGTTCACGCCGCTGCGCATCTTGCGCCAGGCCATGGGCAGGCTAAGTAGCTCGCAGAGAATGAACAGCGCGGCGCTTATGGGAATCACGGATTGAGTGACATCGAGGTGGACAGACGGCAGAGCCACCAGCGTGTCCCAAGCCAGAACCTCGAGGACCCGATAACCGTAGAAACCCACTACAAGGAAAAAACCGACCACGATGACTTCGGAGGAGAGGAACAGAATGGTACGCAGTGGCATCGGCGCCTTGGCTACCAGGCCGGGAAAACCCATGTGAGCACGCTTCAGGGCCGCCAGGTTGGCACCGTAAAAGCTCAGCCAGGCCAGACCTACCGAAGCCACCTCGTCGTACCAAGGAATCGAGCTGCCCAGCGTGCGAAAGGCCACGGCGCCCAGCACGATAATCGTCAGCGCCAAGAGCAGGGTCACGGTGAATACTTCCAGCAGGCGCTCCAGGCCGAGTCGACAACGCTCCAACAGGGTCATGGCCGAACTCCCTTCAATGCGGGGTGGAGAGGGCGCCTCTTGGGCGCCCGATACCATTGTCATGACACTTACTCCTCAGCCAGTGTCATGGCCCGGTCAATCAGCTCCTGGCCTCCATCGACTCGCTCGGCATAAGCCTGGTAGACAGGGGCACTGGCCTCGACGAAGGCGTCGCGGTCGACACGATTGATCTCCATGCCAGCCTCGCGCATCGTGCCGACCAGGTTCTCATCGAGTTCTGCTCCCCTGGCCAGCGCCCAGCCCTGGGTTTCGGCACCGACCTCGGTGATAGCAGTACGCACGTCCTCGGGCAGCTTCTCCCAGTTGCCTTTCCCGGCAGTCAGCCAGATCGGCGAGTAGACATGGTTGGACAGCGATAGATAATCCTGTACTTCCTGAAACTTGGCACCATTGATATTGCTCAGCGGGTTCTCCTGGCCATCGACCACGCCGGTCTGCAGTGCCACGAACACTTCGGAGAAAGCCATTGGTGTGGGATTGGCCCCCCAAGTCTCGAACATCCTGGTGCGCCACTCGCTTTGTGGTGTGCGCAGCTTGAGACCATTGAGGTCTTCGGGCGTCTCGATCGGGCGTTCGTTGTTAGTGATATGGCGAAAACCGTTCTCCCAGGTGGATACGATCCGCAGCCCCTTGTCCCCGATGCCTTCGGCCAGATCCTTCATGATGATTTCCTGGTCGAGCCGCTTGAGATGATCGCGGTCCTTGACCAGGAAAGGCATGTCAAAAAGGGCGAATCGGGAATCGATGGAGGACATGATCGAAGAGATGGCAGCCAGGTCGACCGTACCCAGACGCAACTTCTGCACCAGTTGCTGCTCGTTGCCGAGTTGGCCACTGTCGTAGAGTTCCACCTGATGTTCGTCACCGAGACGCTCCTGAAGACGACGGGTGAACTCCTGGGCCGTCTGTCCCTGGAGGCTCTGAGGCGTCCCCCCGATAGCGAAGACGATCTCGTCGGCCTGTACCTGGGTCGAGGCAACCACGAGACCGAGAGCGGAAAGGCCGAGTAGTTTCTTGTACATGACGACTCCTGTGAGCTTGCGGCTTGTCATTGGTATTATTTCCGCCAACTGGTTTGCTGGTACGATAACCAGACCAGAAGACATCCTGAAAGCTAGCCCCCCTCTCCTTGTCGGTCAATATCAATAAACATCACACAAGACCAAAGTCTTAAAAGGCGCTTCACTCTCCTCCCAGGTTCGAAGGATTGAGTCTAAACGCCCCTAATTGGTATATACTTCATACCAGTTGTATTTGTCTTACGAGGATGGACCCATGACGCTGCGGGCCTTTGCCGACGAAAAAGCGCTGAAAAGCCAAACCAAGAAGGAAATCCTGGCCGACAAGCTGATCGACATGGTGTTGACGGGATTATTGAGGGATGGAGACGAACTGCCCAGTGAACGCGAACTGGCACAGCTGTTCAGTGTCAGCCGGGAAACCGTCAGGGGAGCATTGGCCCAATTGACGGCGCATGGTCTGGCCAGCGTCTCGCATGGCAGCAAATCTCGGATCTGCGCCAGTGCGGCGACGATAGAACGTTTCCAGCATCATCCCGGTCGCCAGCAAGAGGCTGAGGTCAACCAGTTCGACGTAGACAGCGTTTTCGAGAGCCGCCTGGTCGTCGAGTCAGCAATTGCCCGACGTGCCGCGCGCTATATCGATGAGTCCGGCCTCCAGCAACTGGGGCAGTTGCTGGAGGCCCAGAGCCAGCTGTTCAACTCCCCAGTGCACTTCCAACTGTCAGACCAGAACTTCCACAAGTTGATCTCGGAATATGCCCGTAACGAAATACTCCTGCGCTACTCTCAGGAGCTCTATGCCTTCGGGCTAAGCATTCGGCGTCAGGTAATGGTAGAAGCCGGCTCCATCGAGCAAAGCTACCGGGAGCACTGTCGGATCGTCGAAGCCTTGAGTGCCGGCGATCCCGATGCCGCGGAGCGTGCCATGCTGGCCCACCTGGACAGTGTCTATCGCACGACTCGCGAGAAACTGGACGCCCCCACCTCCAGCTGAACTATCACAAATCCCCGAAGCGGTTCTGCAGCAGGGACAAGGCGACGACCGGGGCGGTCTCGGTGCGCAGGATGCGCGGGCCGAGGGTCAAGGAGGCGAAGCCGGCATCGGCGGCAGCATCCACCTCGGCGTGGGAGAGGCCACCTTCGGGTCCGATCAACAACGCCGCCCGAACGGGGTCGTCATGCCGGTCGAGCCCCCCGGGCGTGCCGGGATGCAGCACCAGGCACAGGGGCTCGTCACGCTCGGCCAGCCAGTCGACCACGCTGCGCGGTGGATACACCGGCGGCAAGGTGGCTCGACCGCACTGTTCGCAGGCACTGGCCGCAACCGCCTGCCAATGGGCCAGTTTCTTGGCCTCGCGTTCGCCCTTGAGACGCACGTCACCATGTTCGGTGTAAAGCGGCGTGATCTCGGCGACGCCCAGTTCCACGGCCTTCTGGATGGCGTAGTCCATGCGGTCGCCCTTGGAGATGGCCTGCCCCAGGTGCACGGCCAGCGGCGACTCGCCACGTCCGGCGGCAACGCGTTCGACGCGAGCCACCACCTGCTTGCGACCGGCCTCGGTCAGGATCGCCTCGGCCTCATTGCCCTGACCATCGAAGATGATCACGGGCGCACCGGGCCCCAGGCGCAGGACTCTCGCCACATGGCGCGCCGCGCCATCGGGCAGAACCACGTCGCCGCCGGCCTGCAGCTCGGCGGCGACATGAATGCGAGGGGCCTTGCCCATCGAATGCTTGGCGCTCATCGCAACCAGCCTCTGACAGCCAAGGGTTACTGCGTGGCCTGCTCGCCCTGCTGCTGGGCCTCGCGCTGCTTGCGCTGGGCGTAGATCGCCTCGAAGTTCACCGGCGCCAGCATCAGCGGGGGGAAGCCGCCACGGTTGACCAGGCTATCGACGCATTCGCGAGCATAGGGGAACAGCACATTGGGGCAGAACGCACCCAGGGTATGATCCAGCTGCGCGCCCTCGAGGCCGCCGATGCGGAACATGCCGGCCTGCTCGACTTCGGCCAGGAAGGAAGTCGTGCCTTCCTCGCTATGAGTCACCTGGGCGGTGACCTTGACCACCACTTCGTAGAGGTCCTCACCGACTTTCTGGTGGGTGGTGTCCAGGTCCAGGCCGACCTTGGGCTTGAACGGCTGCTGGAACACCGACGGAGAGTTCGGCGCCTCGAAGGACAGATCCTTGATATAGATGCGCTGCAGGGCGAATTGTACCTGCGGCTTGTCCTGCTGGTCGGCGGCCTGGCCGTTGGCGCCGTTGCCTTGGTTGTTGTCTTCCGCCATGGAAATGCGTCCTTTACGTTAAATGGAGAATAGGAAAAATCGGCGTGTCACTTCTTGACCAGCGGCAGGCCGTCGGACTGCCACTGCGTCATGCCGCCCTTGAGCTTGAGTGCACGCTCGAAGCCGGCCTTGGCCAGCTTGCCCTGGACGGCACCGGAACTCTGGCCGTGCTTGCAGACCACGATGACCGGCTTGTCCTTGAACTTGTCGAGCTCGGCGATTCGGTCATCGATCCGGCTCTGGGGAATGTTGCGCGCGCCGGCGATATGGCCCGCCTTGAATTCCTTGGTCTCGCGGATGTCGAGCACCACGGCGTCCTCGCGATTGACCAGCTGAGTGGCCTCGCTGGTGGAAACACCATTGGCGCCGCTGCTGCGGACCTCGTAGAGGGCCCAGGCGAGTAACACCAGCAGGAAGGCGCCCACCAGCAGTGGATGGTTCTGCACGAATTCGAACAGCTGATCGATCATGGCTTGGAGTAACTCTTCTTCGGGTGCACGGTGAACGGGCCGGCAAGCGCCGGCGGCGCCCAGTATACATGATGCAGGCCCCGACCGAGGACGACCAAAATGACGCCCGGTGGACCCGTGCGATATGATGCCGTATGCAGTGGCAAGTCGCGACCCCGCCGACGGCCCGGAGGCGTCGCGCCCCTCGCTTCTTCACTATGAGGCTCCCATGACCGATACATCGACCCCGACACCCCGCCCGGTGGCACTGATCATCCTCGACGGCTACGGCCACAACCCGGATGCCGCCCACAATGCGGTCCAGGCCGCGCGCACGCCGGTAATGGATCGTCTCTGGGCAGAGCGTCCCCACGCCCTGCTGCATACCGACGGACGCTACGTGGGCCTGCCCGACGGCCAGATGGGCAACTCGGAAGTCGGCCACATGAACCTCGGGGCCGGGCGCATCGTCTATCAGGACTTCACGCGCATCACCAAGGCCATCGAAGACAACGAGCTGGCCGACAACGCCATCCTGACCGACGCCATCGACGCCGCCGTGAACGCCGGCAAGGCGGTCCACCTGCTCGGTCTGCTGTCGCCGGGCGGCGTGCACAGTCACGAGGACCACATCCTGGCCATGGCCGAACTGGCCGCCCAGCGCGGTGCCAAGCGCATCTACCTGCACGGTTTCCTCGACGGCCGCGATACCGCTCCGAAGAGCGCCCTGGCCTCCATCGAGCGGGCCAACGCCAAGCTGGCCGAGCTGGTCGGTGCCGACAACGGTTTCGTCGCCTCGTTGATCGGCCGCTATTTCGCCATGGACCGCGACAACCGCTGGGAGCGCGTCGAACAGGCCTACCGCCTGGTGACCGAAGGTCACGGCGAATATCGGGCCGCCAGTGCCGAGGCCGGCCTGCAGGCCGCCTACGAACGCGGCGAGACCGACGAATTCGTCACCTCCACCGCCATCGTGTCGAGTGGCACGCCGATCACCATGGAAGACGGCGACGCCGCCCTGTTCATGAACTTCCGCGCCGACCGCGCCAGGGAACTGACCCGCGCCTTCGTCGAGGACGACTTCGATGGTTTCGAGCGCCGGGCCCACCCCCGGCTGGCCAATGGCAGCCTGGTGACCATGACCCAGTATGCCGCCGACATCCCGGCACCGGCCGCCTTCCCGCCGGCCGACCTGCCCAACACCCTGGGCGAGGTGATGGAGCAGCGCGACCTGACCCAGCTGCGTATCGCCGAGACCGAAAAGTACGCTCACGTCACCTTCTTCTTCTCCGGCGGTCGCGAAGCCGAGTTCCAGGGCGAGACCCGGATCCTGGTGCCCTCGCCCCAGGACGTGAAGACCTATGACGAAAAGCCCGAGATGAGCGCCGTGGAGGTCACCGACCGCCTGGTCGATGCCATCGAATCCGACGCCTTCGATCTGATCGTGTGCAACTACGCCAACGGCGACATGGTCGGCCATACCGGTGACTTCGATGCCGCCGTGGCCGCCATCGAGGCCGTGGACACCTGCGTGGGTCGCGTGGTCGAGGCCATCGAGAAGGCCGGCGGCGCCTGCCTGATCACCGCCGACCACGGCAACGCCGAACAGATGGTGCACCCCGAGACCGGCGCGCCGCAGACCGCCCACACCACCTTCCAGGTACCGCTGGTCTATGTCGGCGAGCGTCCGCGCAAGCTCCTCGACGATGGCAGCCTGTGCGACCTCGCGCCGACACTGCTGGCGATGATGGACCAGCCGGTACCCGAAGAGATGACCGGCCGGATTCTGATCGAACCTCAGTGAGCGAGTCATTCCCACGCCGGAATGGCGCACGCTGCCTGCTGCCACTGGTGCTATGGCTGGCCGTATCGCCGGCCATAGCGGTCACCGATGAGCGAGAGGCACGCCAGCGACTGGACGCCATCGGTGAACGCATCCAGAGCGTCACCCAGGAGCTCGATGCCACCGGTCAGGAGCGGGACGAGGCCAGTGAGGCACTGCGCAAGATCGAGACGCAACTGGCCGAGACCCATAGCCGCCTCGACGACATTCAGGCGCAGCGACGCTCGCTGAACGACGAGGTCATCGAGTTGGAGGAGGAGCGCGAACGCCTGGAGGCCGAGCGCCAGGAGCAGATTGCCGCCCTCGAGCAACAGATCGATGCCCTCTATCGTCTCGGCCTGACCCCACAGCTCAAGCTGCTGCTCAATCAGGACGACCCGAGCCGGCTGGACCGCCTGCAGACCTACCTCAACCATCTCGCCGAAGCCCGCAATGCCCGGCTGGAGGAACTCGACAGGCTGGACAAGGCATTGGACGACAACCAGCAGGCCCTGGACGAGCGCGGCCAACAGCTGGAGCAACTGGCCGCCGAGCTGGAAAAACGCAGTGCCGAGCTGGCCAGCCAGATGGACGAGCGCAAGGCGCTGGTGGCCAAGCTGGACGAGCGCTACGCCACCAAGGAGGCGCGCTTGTCCGCCCTCGATCAGGACCGGGCGCATGCCGAGCAAGTGCTGCAGCAGGTGCAGGAGCGCCTGGCCCGCCTCGAGCGTCCGCCGCCCTCCACTGCCATCGGCGAAACCCGGGGCGATCTTCCCTGGCCGGTCCAGGGGAAGGTGACTTCCGCCTTCCGGCAGGGGCGCGGCGTGCATCGCGACGGTATGCTGATCCGCACCGCGGCCGGCACGCCGGTCGAGGCGGTACATGCCGGCCGGGTCGTGTTCGCCGACTGGATGCGCGGCTTCGGCAACCTGCTGATCATCGATCACGGCGATGGCGTGATGACCCTGTATGCCCACCTGCAGCACTTCAGCACCGAGGTCGGCGCCGCCATCGAGACGGGACAGACCATCGGCGTGGTGGGTGCCTCCGGGGGCCAGTCCTCCCCGGGCCTGTATTTCGAGGTGCGTCGTGCCGGGGATCCCATCGACCCCCAGAGCTGGGTGGCCCGGCGGTAAACGCCACGGGGACGTCCAGAACGACGTCCCCTCGCTTCAGTGTTTTCTTGGCCGCCATGCCCACGCTATGCTGGGCCCACTCCAATGGAACCGCGAGAGACCGCATGCCTCTAAGCCCCACACTCCGGCGCCGCCTGGGAGCGATACTGTTGCCCATCGCTCTCCTCGCCGCTCCGCTTCCCGTCGTCGCTGCAAACGAGACCGAAGACGACCTGCCGGTGGCCGAGATCCAGGCCTTCGCCGAGGTGTTCGAACGCATCAAGCGTGCCTATGTCGAGGAGGTCGACGACGCCACCCTGCTGCACAACGCCATGCGTGGCATGTTGAGCGAGCTGGACCCGCATTCCTCCTACCTCGACGCCGAGGCCTACGAGAACCTGCGCGAATCCACCCAGGGCGAGTTCGGCGGCGTGGGTATCGAGGTCGGCAAGCGCGACGGCCAGATCACCGTGATCACGCCCATCGATGACACACCTGCCTCACGCGCCGGCCTCCAGGCTCAGGACACCATCCTGCGCATCAACGACACCCCGACCGAGGGCATGTCGCTGCAGGAGGCGGTCGACCTGATGCGTGGCGACCCGGGTACCGACATCCGCCTGACCATCATCCGCCAGGGCGAGGATGCACCGCGCAACATCACCCTGGAGCGCGAGGTCATCCGGACCCAGAGCGTGAAGAGCGACACCCTGGCCCCGGGTTACGGTTACCTGCGGATCAGCCAGTTCCAGGCCCGCACCGGCGATCAGGTCGTCAACGCCCTGAACGAATTGACCGATGACGGCCCACTGCAGGGGCTGGTGCTCGACCTTCGCAACAACCCCGGTGGCGTGCTTCAGGCCGCCGTCGACGTGGCCGATGCCTTCCTCGACGATGGCCGCATCGTCTACACCGAAGGCCGGCTGGCCGACAGCGAATTGAGCTTCTATGCCAACCGCGCCACCACCGCCCCCGATGTCCCGCTGGTGGTGTTGATCAATGGCGGCAGCGCTTCGGCGGCGGAGATCGTCGCCGGCGCCCTGCAGGACCAGCGACGCGGCGTGGTGATGGGAACCGAGAGCTTCGGCAAGGGTTCGGTGCAGCAGATCATGCCGCTGGGCGAGAACGAGGCCCTCAAGCTGACCACCGCGCGCTACTTCACGCCGAGCGGCCGCTCCATTCAGGCCCAGGGCATCAAGCCCGATGTCGAGGTGGTGCGCGGTCGTCTCGAGGTCGCCCAGGACAACGGCCTGCGGGTCCGCGAAGCCGACCTGGAAGGCCACCTGTCCGGCAACGGCAAGGACGCGGAAAGCGGAGAGCTCAATGCCCGCCTGCGCGACGACTACCAGCTCGGCGAGGCCCTGAACCTGCTCAAGGCCTTGAACGTGCTGGATGAACGCAAGCGCTGACGACGAAACCGCTCACAGGCAGGTGTCGGGCAGGCGGCCCCGCCGACCCGCCGCCTGCTGCATCAGCAAACGCTTGACGGGGCCCAGCCGGTCGACGCCGGCGAGCCCCAGGTTGCGCGCCAGGGTCAGCGCCGGATGGCGCGCCCCGAACAGCAGCCTGAACCCATCCATCAGGCGCAACATGGCGGCATTGTCGCCCCGACGACGACGCGCATAACGCGCCAGCCAGGCCTCATCGCCCAGTGCGATGCCACGCCGCCGTGCCTCGAGCAGTTCCTCGGCCAGCACCGCCACATCCATCAAGCCCAGGTTGGCTCCCTGACCCGCCAAGGGGTGAATGCTGTGCGCGGCATCGCCCACCAGGGCCAGTCCCGGCAGTGTATAGCGTTCGGCGTGACGCTGGGTCAGCGGCAGGCACATCGCCCGGTCAGTCGGCGTCACCCGGCCCAGGCAGGCACCGATACCGGCCTCCAGCTCCGCTCCCAGCGCTTCAGCCGGCAACGCTGACAGCCGCTCGGCCTCATCCGGCGAGGTCGACCAGACGATCGAGCAATGACGGTCATCGCCGTCCAGGGTCAGCGGCAAGAACGCCAGCGGCCCATCGGCCAGGAAGGCCTGTCGTGCCACGCCGCCGTGAGGGCGTTCGGTGCACACCGAGGTCACCAGCGCCACCTGCCCGGTGTCATGCGACCGGGTCTCGATCCCGGCCATCTCCCGCAGCGGCGAACGCGCCCCATCGGCGGCCACCACCAGGGGCGCACTCAGCCTTTCGCCGTCTTCCAGGCACACCAGCGGGGCATCATGATGCGTCTCGAACCCGACGACCCGGGTAGCGAAACGCCGCCGTACCGAGGGCAGCTCCGCCAGACGCGCCTCCAGGGCCGCCACCACCACGTCATTCTCGACGATATGACCGAGGACCGGCAGGCCCGCCTGATCGGCGGAAAAACTCACCTCGCCGGAGCCTTCGCCGTCCCAGACCCGCATATGGTGATAAGGCGTGACACGACGCCCGCGCATCGACGCCCACACGCCCAGGCCATCCAGCAGGCGCTGGGACACCGGCGTCAGCGCACTGACCCGCAGATCCGCCGGCCCACGCCCTGCCGTCTCGGCATCCACGGGCCCCGGCCTGGCATCCAGCAGCATCACCGACACGCCGGCCTGCCCCAGCAGGCACGCCAGGGTCGCGCCGACCATGCCGCCACCGACGATCATCACCTCGTTGCCCGCCGTGTCAGTCTTCATGGGGCATCGTCCCTTTCATCTTTATCTCCGGCATCATCACCGCTCCATGCCCATGGCCCGCCTGGCCAAAGTGCGACGCAGCGGCCCCAGCAGATTGAGCCCCACCAGACCGGCGGCGCGGGCATGCGACAACAGCGGATGATCATAGCCGAACAGTCGCACCAGGCCATCGCTGAAACGAATCACATTGTCCCGATCCCCGCTGCGACGGGCCTCGAAATCGTTCAGCGTGGCCGCCTCTCCCGGCGCATCGCCGCGCGCCAGTCCCGCCTCGATGGCAGCCACCAGATCCATCACGCCTCGCAGCGCCAGGTTGAACCCCTGTCCGGCTACCGGATGCAGGGCATGGGCGGCATTGCCCATCACGGCCAGGCCCGGACGCACCGTTTCGCTGGCGGTGACCAGCGAGAGCGGATAAGCGTGGCGCTTGCCGACCCGACGGAAACGTCCCGCCCGATCCCCGAAGGAGGCCTGCAGGCGCGCCAGGAAATCGGCATCGGACAGTGCCAGGGCACCCCGCTCGCCGCCGGCCGCAAAGGTCCAGACCAGCGCCATGCGCTGTCCGGCCATGGGCAGCAGGGCGATCGGACCGGAAGGCGTGAAACGCTCGTAGGCCATGCCGTCGTGGGGGCGATCCAGCTCCACCGTGGCGATCACGGCAGCCTGCTCATAGGGATGTTCCCGACTCTCGATGCCAAGGCGCTCCTTGAGCCCCGACCGACCGCCATCGGCCAGGACCGTCAGCCCGGCCTCGAGCCGGGCGCCATCGGAAAGCTCCAGCCAATGGCCGCCGGCCCGGGGCTGGATGCTTTCCACCCGAGCCGGGCAATGCCAGGCCAGGGGCAGCTCGGCAAGCCGACGATGCAGGACACGCCCCATCCAGGCATTGGGAATCACATGCCCCATGGCCTCCTCGCCGAATTCCTCGGCACGCAACCGGGTCGCGCCCAGCCGCCCCCGCTCGCTGACATGAATGCAGCGGATCGGCGAGGCGCGCTCGGCCATGCTCGACCACACGCCCAGGCTGTCGAAATGATTCGCCGTTCCCCGAGAGATCGCGCTGGCCCGGGCATCGAAGCTCGGCTGCCAGGGGGCATCCAGGCCATCGGACACGGACGCGGCTTCGATCACCGCCACGGACAGCGCCCGGTCACGCATCAATGGCGCCAGCGCCGCCCCCAGGCTGGCACCGACCAGGCCGCCGCCGACGATCGCGATATCCACGCGCCGCGGCGCCTCAGCCGAGATCGATTCGCTCATGCGCGACTCTCCGACATTTCATAATGTACATTACATAAAGGCAATTTCGGTGGCTCGACAAGTGATCACTTTTCATCCAACAGGGCCTCGATATCAGCCACCTGCTTGGGTGCCGCTCGAGTCAGCACTTCGCACCCCTCGGCTGTCACGGCGACATCGTCCTCGATACGAATACCGATGCCGCGAAACGCTGCCGGCAGATCTTCGTCGTCCGGCATGTAGAGACCGGGTTCGATGGTGATCACCATGCCGGGCGTCAGGCATCGTGGTTCGCCATCCTGGCGATAATCGCCGACATCGTGGACATCGAGCCCCAGCCAGTGGGAGGTACCGTGGGGATAGAAACGCCTTGCCACGATCGACTCGGGCGTCTCCTCGCCATCGTCGCCCAGGATGTCCAGGGCCACGAGACCCGCCGCGAGATCCCGCACCACGCCTCGATGAAGCGCCTTGAGGGTGGTGCCGGGACGTACGGCCGCAATGGCGCGCTCCTGGGCCTCCAGCACCACCTCGTAGAGTGCCCGCTGCGCCGGCGAGAAACGCCCGTTGACCGGAAAGGTGCGCGTGATGTCACCGGCGTAGAGATCGAACTCGGCGCCAGCGTCGATCAGCACCAGATCCCCGTCGCACAAGGGCTCCCGGTTATCAATGTAGTGCAGTATGCCGGCATTGCGCCCGCCGGCGACGATGCTGGCGTAGGCCGGTCCGCTGCCGCCCCGCCAGCGAAACTCGTGCTCCAGCTCGGCCTGCAACTGGTATTCGGCAAGCCCCGGGCGGCAGGCCCGCATCGCCCGGCAATGGGCATGGGCACTGATCTCGCCGGCATGGCGCAGCAGGGCGAGCTCGGCGTCGCTCTTGACGAGACGCTGCTCATGCAGCATCGGCGTCACATCGGCAAAGGCCAGCAGCGGCGGCTGCACAGCCTGGCAAGGCCGAGTCAGCAACTCGCCGCGCAGCCGCTCCGCCAGGCGCAATGCCGAGGCATCGCCAAGGGGCAGATAGAGCGTGACACGCCCCTCCAGCAACTCGAGCAGATGGGCATCGCGCTCGGCATTCTCGAAGGCTTGATCGACCCCGTGGACGCGCACGGCCCCCTCGGCCCCGAGGCGACGCCCCGTCCAGGTCTCCATGGCCGGATCGCGATCCTGGCAGAACAGCACGCATTCCCCCTCGGCACGACCGGGCAGCAGCACCAGCAGGGCGTCCGGTTCGGGAAAGCCCGTCAGGTAGTGGAAGTCGCTGTCCTGGCGGAACGGGAATTCGCTGTCTCTGGAGCGAATGACCAGGGATGCACCGGGCAAGAGTACGGCGGCATCCGTCGGCAAGGCATCGATGAGGCGACGGCGTCGCCTCCGATATTCATCGAGATCGATGGGGGACGGGCGGGGCGGGGCGTCGAGTGGCATGGCGGCTCCTGGAGAACGACAAGGCGGGGTTTCCTCAGTGGGTCGGGCCCGGCTCATCAACCTGCTCGACCTGGGGCTTGCCGGGATGCTGCTCGGTATACAGCAGCATGGCTGCCATCCTCGCGTGTTCGGTCAGGGCGAACAGGTCATTCTCGTTCTCGGCGTTGTCCTCGAGATCCGTCTCGATATCCGCCAATCCGCCCAGGTCGTCGATGGCCTCCCTGAGCGCCTCCGACCACTGCTTGCGAGGCTCGTCGCCGGCATCGCGCACCACCTCGAGGAATCCCAGCGTCCATTCCTGAAGGCCCTGGGCGCGCTCCGCCAGCGAGAACAGCTCATCGGGCAGCAGGGGTTCATAGTTCATTTCCGCTGCGGACAAGGCTTCCAGCGTCTGGCGCCGCCAGCCCAGCAGGCGCTCGGCGGATGGCTCGTCCCGGGGCTGCTCGACGCCCAGGTTGACGCAGACCGTTTCCAGCCAGCCCTCGGCATCGAGGTCGTGCAACGCCAGCGAGGCGCACAGACGGCCGTCCAGGAAGGCCGGGGACTGCATGCTGCCATGCAGCAGGAAGGTATCGGCGATGGTGGAAAAGTCCTGGCGTTCGTTGATCAGTGACATGACGCGATCCTGGTGGAGCCGCGCGCGTTGACCGCGCGTGAAGGGCTCTCTTATAGTGACTGAAACTTCGTATTCCCCTCGATGTTAACGCATCGAGCCCCCGAGACGCGCCCTCGGCCCCCCGGAGCATCCATGAGCGACTCTTCACGGCCCACCATCGAGATCACCCTGCTGGAACGGCAGTACGTCATTGCCTGTCCGCCGGACGAGGAAAGCAAGCTCGAACGCGCGGCGCGCTACCTGGACCGCGCCATGCAGGGCATCCACGCCCAGGGCAAGGTGGTCGACCGCGAGAAGGTCGCCATCATGGCGGCCCTGAACATCGCCAACGAGTTGCTCGAGACCCAGGATGAACAACGCGCCGGCGAGCAGAGCCTGAGCGAGCTCAGCCAGCGACTGGAGAAGGCGCTTGCCGACGCTCCCGGCCGTTGAGGGGATTCTTCCCTTTGGCCAGGCCGGCGGCTCTGCTAGGATAGAAGACGTTCCCTGGGGTGTTCGCCAGTCGTTATAGTCCCTCGAGCCTATGCGCATTACCCAGGGGGCCAACAGCTAGTCGAACCCGTGTGCATGTCCGTGAGACGGAAAGCCTGACGGTTCGACTGCGGCCACCCACCTTGAACCAATGGGTTCAAGGGCCAGAACGACAGCGGCACTCTGGGGAACTTTGTCCAACATGAATTTCATGCAGGATCCTGCCGCACCCACCACACGACGCGAACTTCGGCGCGAACTGCGCCGCCGTCGGCGTGAACTCGACCCGCGCGAGCAGGCTGCCGCCTCCCGGCGACTGTGCCATGCCCTGCGTCGACTGCCGGAAGTCTTCAGAGCCCGACACGTGGCGCTCTACCTGCCCAACGACGGCGAGATCGACCCCACACCCCTGCTGCCCTGGCTCGCCAGACGCAGTGCCCGTGCCTACCTGCCGGTACTGCGCCCGCTGGCGCCCAATACCCTGTGGTTCGTCCACTACCATGGCGACACGCCCATGGTGACCAATCGTTTCGGCATCTCCGAACCCGATACCCGACACGGCGCGCATCGTGCCCGGCGTCGGGCGGCCTGGGCCCTGGACGTCGTCCTCCTGCCGCTGGTCGGCTTCGACGATGACGGCCAGCGCATCGGCATGGGAGGCGGCTTCTACGATCGGACCTTTGCGTTCACCCGTCGCCCCGGCCCCCGACCCCGCCTGATCGGCCTGGCCCATGACTGCCAGCGCGTCGAGCGACTCCCGACGGCATCCTGGGACGTGCCGCTGGACGCCATCGTCAGCGATCGCCGGATTCTGCGCCCCTGATCGGCCCTGCCCAACGAAGAAGGCGGCCGACACATCACGTATCGACCGCCCCGCTGTCCATGATCATCCGAGGATGCTGAAAGGTCGCGATCAGTTGCCCGCCAGCGCCTGAGCATAGCCGGTCACCACGACCGCGATGCTGAACAGCAGCACCAGTATCATGATCAGATCGGGCTTGCGCTTCATCGTCGACTCCCTCGTCGTTTTCTCTCGGCAATGTCATGAACCGTCATGCCTGAACGGTTGCATTTTCAGCGACAACATCCAGTAACGACAGAGTATTGTCGGCGATGCTGCCGCCATCTTCCGAAAACGCCATGAAAACACCGCCTATTGGCGCTCATGCCGCGCAGAGAGTAGCCGAGGGGGGCGGGCATGACAACCGCCATACCCGGAAAAACGCACAACCAAAGCCATTCTCGTGGGTTTCACGAGGTAAGTCAGCGCTCACATCGAATGACGGTCAGGCCATGAAAAGCCGATACGCCGGATTTTCGCTTTCCTTCCAGTAGCGATACCCGATGTCATCGAAGTAACCCTCGACATGGCTGCGATCGCCATTGGGCACCTGCATGCCCACCAGCACGCGTCCATAGGCGGCACCGTGGTTGCGGTAATGGAACAGCGAAATGTTCCAGTCCTGGGGCAGGTGCGTCAGGAAGTTCATCAGGGCGCCCGGACGCTCGGGGAACTCGAAACGATAGACTTCCTCTTCGAAGTGCTCCTTCGGGCGCCCTCCGCCCAGGTGGCGAATGTGCAGCTTGGCCAGTTCGTTATCGGTGAGATCTTCCACCGGATAGCCGGCGCCGCGCAGCTTGTCGATCACCGCCTGGCGATCCTCGCCGCCCGGCTTGACCTGGACCCCGACAAAGATATGCGCCTGCTCGGGGTCGGCATAGCGATAGTTGAACTCGGTAACCATGCGCTTGCCGATGGTCCGGCAGAACTTCTTGAAGCTGCCGGGGCGCTCGGGAATGGTCACCGCCAGGATCGCCTCGCGCTGCTCGCCCAGCTCGGTACGCTCGGCGATGTGCTGCAGGCGGTCGAAGTTGGTGTTGGCTCCCGAATTGATGCAGATCAGGGTCTCTCCGCTGGCCCCGGTCGACTGGATGTACTTCTTGAGGCCGGCCAGCGACAGGGCTCCGGAGGTCTCGGAGACCGCTCGGGTCTCCTCGAAGATGTCCTTCACCGCGGCGCACATCTCGTCGGTATTGACGGTGATGACGTCGTCCACCAGGTCGCGCATGATCGCGAAGGGCGCCTCGCCGATCTGCGCCACGGCCACCCCTTCGGCGAAGACACCGACCTGATCGAGTGTCACCCGCTCGCCGCTTTCCAGTGCCGCCTTGAGGCAGGCGCTGTCTTCCGACTCCACGCCGATCACCTTGATCTCCGGGCGCAGATACTTGACGTAGGCCGCAATGCCGGCGATCAGGCCACCACCGCCCACCGGCACGAAGATGGCATCCAGGCGCCCGCCATGCTGACGCAGGATCTCCATGGCGACGGTACCCTGGCCGGCGATGACATCGACATCGTCGAAGGGCGGGATATAGGTGTAGCCGTGTTCCTCGATCAACTCCTGGGCGTGGGCGGCGGCGGCGGCGAAGGCATCGCCCTTGAGCACCACCTTGGCGCCCCAGGCACGCACGGCTTGGACCTTGATCTCCGGGGTGATGCGCGGCATCACGATCACCGCCTTGACGCCCATCTGCTTGGCCGCCATTGCCAGCCCCTGGGCATGGTTGCCCGCCGAGGCGGCGATCACGCCCTTGGCCTTCTGTTCGTCGGACAGCTGGGCCATGCGATTGTAGGCGCCGCGAATCTTGAAGGAGTGGACCGGCTGCAGGTCCTCGCGCTTGATCAGGATCTGGTTGTTGAACCGACGGGAGAGAAAGGGGGCCGGCGAGATCGGCGTTTCCCGGGCGGCTTCGTAGACCCGGGCCTGAAGGATTTTCTTGACGGTGGCTTCGAGCATCCTGATATCCCAATGGGGTGTAGCGCGTGAGAACCGCGGGAGCCGCCGGCGACACGGATGCGCCCGACGCGTCCCGATGCGGCATGAAGGGAACCCTTATTGGTAGCATCCCGCCTGCCATGGCGTCCAGCACGAGGCGACGACATGGCCTATAATGGCGCCGCATTCGCCACCTACCGGAAAGCGAGCAGGACATGACCCAGGACGAACTCAAGGACGCCGTGGCCGCCGCCGCCCTCGACGAGATCCGCCCGTTACTCGGGCGCAACATCGTCATCGGTGTCGGCACCGGCTCCACCGCCAACCGTTTCATCGACAAGTTGGCCACGCTGCGCGGCGATTTCCGAGGCGCGGTAGCCAGCTCGGAGGCGACCGCCGAGCGACTGCGTGGCCATGGCATCGACGTCTTCGAACTCAACGAGACCGGCACGCTTCCCGTCTATGTCGACGGCGCGGACGAAGTGAACGCTCACTTGCACATGATCAAGGGCGGCGGCGCGGCCCTGACTCGCGAGAAGATCGTCGCCGCCTGCTCGGAACGCTTCGTGTGCATCGCCGATGCCTCCAAGCGCGTCGAGCGCCTGGGCGACTTCCCGCTGCCCGTGGAGGTGATTCCCATGGCGCGTTCCTACGTGGCCCGGGAACTGGTCAAGCTGGGGGCGGATCCGGTCTACCGCGAAGGGGTGGTCACCGACAACGGCAATCAGATTCTCGACTGCTACGAGTTCATGATCGACGACCCTGAATCCATGGAAGCCCGGCTCAATGCCATCGTCGGTGTGGTGACCAATGGCCTGTTCGCCGCCCGCGGCGCCGATGTATTGCTGCTCGGCACCGACCAGGGTGTGGAACGTCTGACACCGCAGTAAGCAAGTAGTCACTCACCTGGAAAGCAGCGTCTCCAGGCCATCCAGGGTTCGGGCCAGGGCCCCTCGATTGGCCTCGACCACCGTTCGGCCGGCCTCGGCGAGTCGCTGCCTTTCCGCCGGCTCGTCGAACAAGCGCAACAGGGCTGCCGCCAGGGCCTCGCCGTCGGCCACTTCCACCAGGGCCTGGTGCTCGCGCAGCGTCTCGGCCACGTCCTCGAAGTTGGCCAGTTCGGGGCCGGTCAGCACCGGCACGCCCATGGCGGCCGGCTCGAGCAGGTTGTGACCGCCTACCGGCACGAGGCTGCCGCCGACGAAGGCCAGGTCCGCCGCGCCGTAGAGGGCTCGCAGCTCGCCCATGGTGTCGCCCAGATAGACGGCCGTTTCGGAACCCGGCGCCTCGCCTTTCGAGCGTCGGGCGCATGCCAGCCCGCGTGCCGCACAGAGCTCGGCCACCGCCTCGAAGCGTCGGGGATGACGCGGCACCAGGATCAGCAACGCCTCAGACCGTATCTCGCGCACCCGGGCATGGGCCGTCAGCAGCGCCTCGTCCTCACCGGGATGCGTGGACCCCGCCACCCAGACCGGTCGCCCGCCCAACAAGGTATGCAAGCGCTCACTCACCTTGAAGGCCTCGTCATTCAGGGCGATATCGAACTTCAGCGAGCCAGTCACCGAGGTGGCGTCCTCCGCCATGCCGAGTGCTGCGAAGCGTTCGGCGTCCTGCCGTGACTTGGCGCCCAGCCAGTCGACATGGGACAGCGCCTCTTGCATCAAGCGACGCAGGCGTCGGTAAGTGCGAAACGAACGCGCCGACAGGCGGCCGTTGACCACGGCCACGGGTACGCCGCGCCGCGCGCAGGAGGCCAGCAGGTTGGGCCAGAGCTCGGTCTCGAAGAAAATCGCCAACCGCGGTCTCAGGCGAGCAACGAACCGCCGGGCGGCGCAGGGAAAGTCCAGGGGCAGGAAGTAATGACTCACTTCGCCTCCAGCCTCGTCGCTGGCGGCTTCGGCCAATGCCACGGCACGTTCGGCGCCGGTGGCCGTCATGGTGGTGATCACCAGGCGGTGCTGCGGGTAGCGCTTGCGCAAGGCCTCGATCAGCGGTTGCGCGGCCTGGACCTCGCCGACCGAGGCGCAATGCAACCACAACGGACGATCGGCGTCCGACGAGGCGGGAATCCAGCCGAGCCGCTCGCCCCGTGAGCGTCCGGCACGATGCTCGCGCCACACGCGCCACCAGAGCAGCGGTGCCAGCGCCAGCAGGGCGGCGGAATAGAGGCGACGCGTCCAGGGATGGCCGCCGGCCATCAGCGTTCCCGATCGAGAATGGTGGAGATCATGGCAGTGGTGGAGACGCCGTCCTCGAAGCCCAGCACCTTCACCTCGCCCCCGGCGGCACGCACCGCCTCGCCACCAGCGATCTGTTCGGGCTGGTAATCGCCGCCCTTGACCAGCACATCGGGCAGTACCGCCTCGATCAGCCGCTGCGGGGTATCCTCGGCGAACGGCACCACCCAGTCGACGGCGCCCAGTCCGGCCAGCACCTGCATGCGCCGCGCCAGGGGATTGATTGGCCGCGAGGCGCCCTTGAGTCGGGCGATGGAGGCATCGTCGTTGACCGCCACGATCAGCCGGTCGCCGAGCTGGCGGGCGTGCTCGAGGTAGGCCACATGACCGGCATGCAGGATGTCGAAGCAGCCGTTGGTCATCACCACACGCTCGCCCCTCGCCTGGGCGGCGCGCACGGCCTCGCACAACGGCGCTTCCTCGATGACACCGAACTCGGCCAGTTTATCGCCGTGCACGGCGGTATAGAGCTCGGCGATGGACAGGGTCGCGGTGCCGGGCTTGGCGACCACCAGGCCGGCGGCCAGGTTGGCGAGCGTCATGGCCTCGGGGAAGCCGTGACCGGCGGCCAGCGCCAGCCCCAGTACGCCGATCACGGTATCGCCGGCACCGGTCACGTCGAAGACCTCCCGGGCCCGGGTCGGCAGATGCAGGGGTTCGGCCCCCTCGCGGATCAACGTCATGCCTTTCTCGCTGCGGGTGATCAGCAGCGCCTCAAGCTCCAGCTCGGCACGCAACGCCTCGCCGCGAGCGGCCAGGGTGGCGTCATCGGGGCAAGGCCCCGCCACCGCCTCGAACTCGGCCAGGTTGGGCGTGATCACGCTGGCACCGCGGTACTTGCTGAAATCGCTGCCCTTGGGGTCGACCAGCACCCGCTTGCCGGCATCGCGTACCCGAGCGATCAGGGCGGCGACATCGGTCAGGGTTCCCTTGCCGTAATCGGAGAGGATCACCAGATCGGCATCGGGCAGCGCTTCTTCCACCTGGGCCGCCAGCCCTTGCGTATCGACCTTTCCCAGCCCTTCCTCGAAATCGAGCCGGATAAGCTGCTGGTTGCGGCTCATCACCCGCAGCTTGGTGATAGTTGGAATATCGGGGCTACGGACGAAGTGAGTGCTTACACCGGCATCCTCCAGGCGATGCACCAGTCGATCGGCATTGCCGTCGTCGCCGACCAGGCCGGCCAGTGCCGCCCGAGCCCCGAGCGAGGCGATGTTGAGCGCCACGTTGGCAGCCCCCCCCGGGCGATCTTCATCCTCTTCGACCCTGACCACGGGAACCGGGGCCTCGGGAGAGATGCGCGAAGTGCCGCCATGCAGGTAACGATCGAGCATGACATCGCCCACCACCAACAGGCGAGAGTGCTCAAGGGCTGTCAGATCAAGTTTCATCGGGGAACTCCGTTTGCTTGCGGGCCGAGGTCGTGGCCAACAACGCCTCGAGTCGGTCGATTACATCATCGGCCTGAATCAGCGACATCGCATCGGGGTGACGGACACGCTGCCCCCAGGGCAGCGTCTCGGGGTCCTTGTGCAGATAGGCCCGCACGGCGTCGGGGTAGCGGTTGACCACGAAGTCGCGCCAGCAATAAGGCCCGGCACGCTCCGGGTTGGTCGTGGCGAACAGGCCGACGGTGGGCGTGCCCATGGCATTGGCCATGTGGACCGGCCCCGAATCCGGCGCGATCACCGCCCGCGCCCCGTCGATCAAGGCCAGCAGCCCCTTGAGCGAGGACTCGCCGATCGCATCGATGACCGCGCCGGGCTGGGACTGCGCGGCGATGCGCTGCCCCATCTCGCGTTCCTGGGTGCTGCCGCCACCGGTCAGCACCGTCTTCAGGCCATGCTGCACCCAGACGTGCTCGACCACCGCGGCGTAGCCCTCCGCCGACCAGTTGCGGAAGTTGCGCAGACGCGGATTGGCACAGGGGCTCATCAGAATATAGGGCGCTCCCGACGTGAAGCCGGCCGCTTCCTTGCGGGCACTCTCGGGCACCGGCAATGACCAGTCCAGCGAGAGGTCCTCGACGCCCAGCAGCCGGGCGAAATCGAGAAAGGATTCCAGGACATGGGCCTGCGGATGAGGGGCGAGCTGTCGATGGGTGAACCAGTGCTGGGCGTCCTTGGCACGCGCCTTGTCGTAGCCGATGCGCAGGTCTGCCTTGAGCCCCAGCGACAGCACGCTGGCCCGCAGGGCCTGTTGCATGTGCAGCAGCACGTCGAAGCGGGTATCGCCGAGGCGCCGCCAGAGCTCGCGCATGCCCGCAAGCCCGGTGGACTTGTCATAGACGATGAACTCGACCCCGGAAAGTCCGGCCAGTAGACTGTGCTCGCCCTTGCCGATGATCCAGGTGATGCGCGCCTCGGGCCATTGGCGTTGCAGGGCACGAACCGTCGGTACCAGGTTGCAGACATCGCCCAGGGCGGAGAGACGCAGCACGCCGATGTGCGCAGGTCGGACGGGCAGAGGATGCTTCATGCGATTGGCAACGTATCGAACGGGAAAGATTGGCATTCTATATGATGCGGACAGTTTATGTGACGCCGACGGGGCGCCACAAATCGGGCCGCACCTCTTCGATCCCGAGTACTGGCGCCAGGCAGGCAAGGTGGTCGGCGAAGCACCCGGGCGCGGCGCCAGCCTGTTCATCGCGGCGGGCGACGAGCAATGGGTGCTGCGTCCCTATCGTCGCGGCGGACTCATCGCCCGCATCAGCACCGAGCGTTACCTGTGGTGCGGGGCAGAACGCAGCCGCGCCTTTCGCGAGATGCGCCTGACCGCCCACCTCCACGCGCTCGGCCTGCCCGTGCCCCGTCCGGTGGCCGCCGGCGTGACCCGCCACGGCCTCACCTACGAAGCCGGCCTGATCACCGTTCGCCTGCCCGACGCCCGCGCACTCGCCGAATGTCTCTCCGAAGCCGACGAGGCCTTGCTGCATCGGGTCGGCCGTACCATACGCCGTTTCCACGACGCCGGCCTCGACCATGTGGACCTCAACGCCCGCAACCTGCTGGTCGACCCCGAGGGTGCGATCTGGCTGATCGATCTGGATCGATGTCGTCTGCGCACCCCCGGCGGCTGGCAGGACGCCAACCTCGAGCGCCTGGCCCGCTCGCTGGCCAAGTTCGATGCGCCCTCGGCCATCGCTGCCGTCCGGGAGGGTTACGCCTCCGGGGCCGCTTCCTGACCGGCATATTCCCCGACCAGGGCCGCCACATGGCCTGACAGCGTGAATTCCTCCTGAACGCGACGCCGCCCGGCCGCCCCGAGCCTTTCACGCAGACCGGCATCTCCCAGAAGTTCGACCAGCGCCGCGGCCCAGGCCTCCGGCGCATCGGGCGCGGCGAGGCGCCCCGTCTCCTCGCTGACCAATTCGGGGATGGCGCCACTCGACGAGCCCACCACCGGGCGACCAGCCGCCATGGCTTCGATGACCGTCAGGCCGAAGGCCTCATTGCGCGACGGGACACAGACGATATCCAGTGCCTTCAGGCAGGACGGCAGGTCGGAGCGGAAACCGGCGAAGCTCACTCGCGACTCGAGCCCCAGCTCGGCCACGCGTCCGCGCAGCTCGGCGACGACCGCTTCGTCGCTGCCCTCGCCTACCGTGAGCCCGCCGATCAACACCCCTTGCCAGGCCTGGTCGGGAGCCATCTCGGCCAGCCGGCCCAGGGCTTCGATCCACAGCGCCTGCCCCTTGCCCCGGGAGAAACGCCCCGGCAGCCCAATGGCCACCGCCCCTTCCGGTATGCCCAGTTCGGCACGCAGCGCCGACTTCTCGCCGGCATCGAGATCATCGACATAAGGCGCCGGGTCGATGCTCAGGTAAAGCCGCCGGATCCGTTCGGCCGGCAGCGGAAAGGCATTCAGGTTGCGCCGTCGCGTTGCCTCGCTGATCGAGAACAGGCGATGCACCTTGCCGTAACTCCAGCGATGAAAGGGGTCGCGCTTGGGGCGGGTAACCCCCATGTGATCGGTGAAGAACAGCCGGAGTTGCGGTCGCAGGCTGACCAGCAGCGCCCCCAGTCGCAGGTCGCTGGACTTGTGACAATGCAGCACCTCGATACCATGGGCCTTCAAGTAGGCCAGGATACGCCGGACGCGCCACAGCGCCTGCCCGCGGGAGCCAACCGTCAAGGGGTCGATGCCGGCGTCGACGAGGCTCGAGGCGACGCGGGAGCCTTCGAGGGCCAGGCCGTGCGCCTCCCACCCCTGACGAGCCAGCTCAGGTATAATCCGAGCCGGATACATTTCGAGTCCGCCCCAACCGTCGGAAAGGCAGATCTGCATGACCTTGGGCTTCAAGGCATCCTCCGTTAGCGGTATCGGGGTTCAGGAGTCCCGATGACACATTTCTTGAACCAACAGCCGCCCCGCCTGCTGGTCGTGCGCAACGACAAGCTCGGCGACTTCATGCTCGCCTGGCCGGCCCTGGCATGCCTGAAGGCCAGTGAACCCGCCCCCCACGTCAGTGTCCTGGTGCCCGGCTACACCGCCCCCGTGGCACGACTCTGCCCCTGGGTGGACGAGGTCATCATCGACCCGGGCGATGAAGCTGGCCGCGACGCCCGGCGCGACTTGCTGGACCGAGTGCGAACGGCCAACTTCGATGCCCTCTTGACCCTGTTCTCCACGCCGCGCATCGGCTGGCTGGGCTGGCGCGCCGGCATTCCGCTGCGCCTGGCGCCGGCCACCAAGTGGGCCCAGCTATTCTACAATCACCGCATCACCCAGCGCAGGTCCCGTTCGGCGAAACCCGAATACGTCTACAACATGGAACTGGCGGAGGCCCTGCTGGATGCGCTGGGACTGTCGCGGCCGGAGCGCCCGGCGCCTCCCTACTGGCCGCTTTCTACGCACGAGCAGGATGCGCAGCGGCGCCGGGTCACCGAGGAACTGGCCATCGATCCCGAGCGTCCCTGGGTATTTTTGCATGCCGGTAGCGGCGGCTCGGCGGTCAACCTGACGGCGGAGGCCTATGCTCGATTGGCTCAAGGCGTCGCCTCGCGTCTGGAAGAGAGTGTGTCACCGGTGTGGATCCTGACCGCCGGCCCCGGCGAGGAAGCCAATGCCGACGCGCTGCTCCAGACCCTGGAGGGCATGGCGCTCGACGCCCATCGGCTGCCGGCGCGCAACGGCCTCGGCGACTTTGCTCTGAGCCTCGCCGCGGCGGACCTGTTCATCGCCGGCTCCACAGGCCCCCTGCACATCGCCGGCTGCCTGGATCGCGCCACCGCCGGCTTCTATCCCGCTCGACGCTCGGCAACGCCCCTGCGCTGGCAAACCTGCAACGAGACGAGTCGACGCCTCGCCTTCCGCCCCCCCGAGGGAGCCGGCGAAACCGACATGCATGCCATCGACCTGGAAGACGCCGCCGAGCGGATCGCCCGACACCTGGCGTCGTCCCCGACAAGCGAGCCCAGCACATGACTCCCATTACCGGCATCATCATCACCCTCAACGAGGCGGACAACGTCGCCGACTGCATCGCCTCGCTGCAACGCGTCTGCGAGGAAGTCATCGTCGTCGACTCCGGCAGCAAGGACGACACCGTGAGCCTGGCCGAAGCGGCCGGCGCCCGGGTCATTCACCAGTCCTACCTGGGCGATGGCCCCCAGAAGGCCTTCGCCGTCCCCCAGGCACAGCACGACTGGATCCTCGCCCTGGACGCCGACGAGCGCCTCGACGACGATGCGGTCACGGCGATCCAGGGGCTGACGCTCGACGATCCCCGACAGGCCTATCGATTCAGGCGGCGCAACTTCGCCGGCAACCACTGGATCCGCGCGGCGGGCTTCTATCCCGACCCGGTCACACGACTGTACAACCGCACCACTTCGGGCTATCTGCCCAAGAAGGCGCACTCCTCGGTCCAGGCGCCATCGGTGGTCGATCTCGACGTGCACATCCGCCACTTCACCTATCGCGACCTGTCCCACTGGATCACCCGCATTGATCAGCTCTCCAGCCGCGATGCCTGGGCCATGAAGGAGCGCGGCAAGCCTCCTTCCCGATATCGTCCCGTGCTGCATGCACTCAGCGCCACCCTGCGCAAGCTGATCCTCAAGGGCGGTATCTTCCAGGGCCCGGACGGTTTCACGGTCGCCATGACCACGGCGTTCCACGCGTACATGAAGTATGCCAAGCTGAACGAACTTCACGAGAACGAACGCGCCAACTCCGATGATGCCTGAACGTTCCCTGCCCGATTGGCTGCGTGAACCTCGCTGGTGGGCCCTGCTGGCCCTCGGCCTGGCCCTGGGCCATGCCGCCGTGACGGTGACCCCGCTCCCCTACTGGATGCTGCCGCCCATCGCCGCCGGCTGGCTGTTGCTGGCACGCACCCTGCATTGGGGCGCCCCGTCGCGTCATGCGCCGGCACGCGGCTGGCCCTGGTCGCTCGTGCCGCTGATTTTCTGGGGCGTCTACGTCTATCTCGCCGACAGCTTCGGCATCGTCGATCTCGGCGCGGTATTCTTCCACCTGCAGGCCGGCATCAGCGAGCATGGCGGTGGTGAACGCACCATCGTCGCCATCCTCTACACCCTGGCGATGCTCCCGGTCCTGGCGGCCTTCACCTGGCTGGTCCGCCATGATCACCGCTGGCGACTGCTGGAGCGCCTGCTGGCTCTGGTCTTGCTGGCCACCAACCCACTGCTATACGGCATCGGGCAGCGCGGGGCGGCTATCGTCGCCGAGGAAGGAGCCTGGCTGGAGCAGCGCTACGTTGACCCGGTGATTCTCGAGGCGCCCTCCTCTCCGCCCAACCTGCTGGTCATCTATCTGGAGAGCCTCGAGCAGACATACGCCGATCGCGAGCGCTTCGGCGATGTCTATGCCCCCCTCACCGCCCTGGGCGATCAAGGCGTGGTGTTCGAGGGCGTGCGCCAGATCGACAACACCGGCTGGACCATGGCCGGCATGATCGCCAGCCAGTGCGGGGTTCCCCTGATGCCGGCAGGGCTACTTCACGACAGCCAGCTGGAGCCGCTCGAGCGGGTCGTGCCCGGGGTTTCCTGCCTGGGCGACCTGCTCGCCGAACAGGGCTATTCGCTGACGTATCTGGGAGGCGCCAGCAAGCGTTTCGCCGGCAAGGGCAGGTTCTACGAGGGACATGGTTTCTCGCGGGTTCTGGGCCGCGATGACCTCGCCCCCAGGGTGGACAACCCGGACGACCTGAATAGCTGGGGCCTCTACGACGACGACCTCTATGACTTGACTGTCGAGGAGATTCGACGCCTGGAGAAACAGGAAGGGCCCTGGGGACTGGTCAACCTGAGCCTGGCCACGCATCCGCCATACGGCTATCCACCCGATGAGTGCCGCCGGCGCCAGGGCGAATTCGACGGCACGGATATCCTCTACAGTGTCGAGTGTTCCGCCCGCATGGCGCATGATCTGGTGAAACGCCTCGCCGGCGAGGGGCTGCTGAAGAACACTCTGGTGGTCATCGCCAGCGATCATCTTTCGATGCGCGTCTCGGCCTGGGAGCAACTGACCGCCGGCCCGCGCAGCAACACCTTCATGCTGCTCGGCAACGACCTCGCCCCTCGGCGCATCAAGGTCGAGGCCTCGACCATGGACATCCTGCCCACGGTGCTCGAGGCCATGGGCTTCGTCATCGACTGGCATCGTGCCGGGCTGGGCGTGTCGCTGCTATCGGAGGAACCGACCCTGGTCGAGCAACACGGCCTGGAAACCCTCAACGATCAGCTCAAGCGGGAAACCGCGCTGCACGAACGTCTCTGGCAGGGTCTCGACATCGAAGGCATGGCGCCGGATGACACCTCGAGGGCAAAGTCGCCCTGGCTGTCACCCGAGGCGCCGCCGGCGGAAGCGGCGGAGTGAATGCCGCCTGCCATGTCGAGACGCTCGACGGCTAACCGCGAATCGCGCGCAGCAGGCGCTCCGGCGGCAGGTGGTTGAGGCAATTGGTGTGGCCCAGCGGACAGGTGCGCTCGAAGCAGGGCGAGCACTCCAGCGCCAGGTAGTGAATCTCGGCATTGTCGGTCAGCGGTGGCGTGTAATCGGGCGAAGACGAGCCATAGATCGCCTGAACCCGGGTGCCCGTCGCCGCCGCCACGTGCATCAGGCCGGAGTCATTGGTCACCGCCTGCCGGCAATCGGCGAGCAGGTCCACGGCATCGCCCAGGCGAGTCCGCCCGCAGAGATTGTGCGCACCCTCCAGTCCCCTGGCGATCACATCGCCGGCCTCGGCGTCCTTGGGGCCGCCCATCACGCGCACCTCATGGCCCTCGGCCACCAGCGCCTCGGCCAGTTGGCGGAAATAGGTCAGGGGCCACTGCTTGGCCGGCCCGTACTCGGCCCCCGGCATCATCGCGATGGCCGGACGCGAGCTCAGGCCGAGCGTTTCACGCAGCCGCTCCAGATTGGCCTCATCCCGACGCAGTTCCGGCCTGGGCAAGGCGAAGTCGCCGCCTGCGGCCTCATCGGCCGGCAAGCCGAGCGCCACGAAGCGCTTGACGGTCTGGTCGAGCACCGACTTGTCGAGACGGCGGCGGTCATTGAGCAGAACGTAACGCTGCTCGCCGGTAAAACCGGTACGCCGGGGAATGCGCGCCAGAAACGGCACCAGCGCCGATTTCCACGAACGCGGCAGGACCAGGGCCCGATCGAAGCGCCCGCGCAGCTCGGCGGCCAGTCGGCGCCGTGTCGCCCAGCCGAACTCGCCATGTCCGACTTCCAGGGGCGCGACTTCATCGACCTCCTCCATGCGCTCGAGGATCGGCCGCGACCAGGCCGGCGCCACGACGCCGATCCTGGCGTCCGGCTGCCTCGCCTTGAGGGTCTTGAACAGGCTCTGGGCCATGACCATGTCGCCGACCCAGGACGGGCCGACGACCAGGATGCGCTCGCCGGGAGCGGCCTCAGGCATTCAGCCACTCCAGATAGGCCTTCACACCCTCGGCAACGGTGTGAAACTCACGGTCATAGCCGATCTCGCGAAGCCGCTCGATATCGGCGCGCGTGTAGCTCTGGTAGCGCCCCTTGAGGTTCTCGGGAAAATCGATGTACTCGATCCGACCACGGCCATAATAGTCGATCACGGCCTCGCCGATGGCCTTGAAGGGTTCGGCACGCCCGGTCCCCAGGTTGAAGATCCCCGAGGCCTCCGGGTTGTCGAGGAACCACAGGTTGACGTCCACCACGTCGCCCACATAGATGAAGTCGCGGCTCTGCATGCCGGCCTCGAACCCGTCCCAGGCACCGAACAGCTTGAGATCCTCGCCGGCGCTGATCTGGGTATGGTGGTGATAGGCCACGCTGGCCATCTTGCCCTTGTGCTGCTCCCTGGGGCCATAGACGTTGAAGTAGCGAAAGCCCACCACCTGGCTCTCGAACTCGTGATGCCGGGCGCGCACGTACTGGTCGAACAGCAGCTTGGAGTAGCCGTAGACGTTCAGCGGCTTCTCGTGCTCGGGCTCCTCGCGGAACACTTCGCTGCCGCCATAGGTCGCGGCGGAGGACGCGTACAGGAAGGGAATGCCCTTGAGCTGACAGAAATGCAGCAGCTCCTTGGAGTACTCGAAGTTGTTCTCGAGCATGAAGCGGCCATCCCACTCGGTGGTGTCGGAGCAGGCCCCCTCGTGGAAGATGGCCTCGATGGGCGGCAGATGCGTCGGCTCGCCGCGCAGCGCCGCCCTGACCCGAGCCAGGAAGTCGTCCTTGTCGAGGTAGTCGCCGAGTGTGCAATCGGCGAGGTTGATGAACTTGGTGCCGTCGCGGAGATCGTCGACCACCAGGATGTCGTCACGGCCTCGTTCGTTGAGTGCCTTGACCAGATTCGAGCCGATGAAGCCGGCTCCGCCTGTCACTACGATCATGGGATTCCCCTTACTCCGAACCTGCGCCTATAACCGATCTGCCTGTGATTGTATACTTGACGGCTCGTGAATTCATGGCCAACGGTGCTTTTGCAATGACACAGTCGACGCCAGACGTGACAACCTTCCAGGGCCTGATCCTGGCCCTGCAGCAGTACTGGGCCGAACAGGGCTGCGTGGTTCTACAGCCCCTGGATATGGAGGTCGGGGCCGGGACCTTCCATACGGCCACCTTTCTGCGCTCCATCGGCCCCGAGACCTGGAACGCTGCCTACGTGCAGCCGTCCCGTCGCCCCACCGATGGCCGTTATGGCGAGAACCCCAACCGCCTGCAGCATTACTACCAGTTCCAGGTGGTGATGAAGCCTTCCCCGGCGGACCTGCAGGAGCTCTATCTCGGCTCGCTGAAGTGTCTCGGCATCGATCCCCTGGTCCATGACATCCGCTTCGTCGAAGACAACTGGGAATCGCCCACCCTGGGTGCCTGGGGGCTCGGCTGGGAGGTCTGGCTCAACGGCATGGAGGTTACCCAGTTCACTTACTTCCAGCAGGCCGGGGGGCTGGAATGCTATCCCGTCACCGGCGAGCTGACCTATGGCCTCGAGCGTATCGCCATGTACGTGCAGGACGTCGACAGCGTCTATGACCTGGTGTGGACAGTGGCACCGGACGGCTCCAGGGTCACCTACGGGGACGTCTTCCTGCAGAACGAGCGCGAGCAGTCGGCCTACAATTTCGAGCATGCCGACGTTCCGGCCCTCTTCGAGGCCTTCGACCATCAGGAACGCGAGTGCACCAAGCTGCTCGATGCCAGCCTGCCGCTGCCCGCCTACGAACAGGTGCTCAAGGCCTCGCATACCTTCAACCTGCTCGATGCCCGTCACGCCATCTCCGTGACCGAACGGCAGCGCTACATCCTGCGCGTCCGCACCATGGCCCGCGATGTGGCCCATGCCTACTATGAATCCCGCAAGGCCGCCGGCTTCCCGCTGGCATCCGAGGCCCTGCGCCAAGAACTGCTGGCGAACGAGTCGCCTGCCGAACAGGGAGACGCATGAAGATGGCCGCCGATACCTTTCTGCTCGAACTGGGCGTCGAGGAACTGCCGCCGAGCGCGATCGACACCCTGTCCGATGCCCTCGCCGATGGCATTCGCCAGGGCCTGGACGACGCCAATGTCGAACATGGCGACATTGACGCCTACGCCAGTCCGCGACGCCTGGCCGTGCGGGTTGCCGCGCTGGCCGACAAGCAGCCGGACCGCGAGGTCGAGCGTCGCGGCCCCTCCCTGGCTGCCGCCTTCAAGGACGGCGAGCCGACCAAGGCCGCCGAGGGCTTTGCCCGCTCCTGCGGCGTCAGCGTCGACTCGCTGATCCACCTCGAAACGGACAAGGGAACCTGGCTGGGTTATCGCGAACAGCAGCCGGGAGAGGCCACCACGACCCTGCTTCCGGCCATCGTCGAGAAGGCCATCGCTGCCCTGCCCGTGCCCAAGAACATGCGCTGGGGCGCTTCCCGGGTCGAATTCTCGCGTCCCGCCCACTGGCTGGTGATGCTCTATGGCGAGCGCGTCGTCGAGGCTTCCGCCCTGGGGCTCCAGGCCGGCCGCACCACCCGCGGCCATCGCTTCCACGCGCCGGAACCCATCGAGCTCGGTCACGCCGACGACTACCTCGGCGCCATGGAGAATGCCTGGGTCCTGGCGGATCGCGAGCAACGCCGCGAACGCATTCGTGAACAGGTGCTCGCCGAAGCCGAAGTCCAGGAGGCCACGGCGGTAATCGACGAGGAGCTGCTGATTGAAGTCAGCGGTCTGGTCGAGTGGCCGGTCGCCCTGACCGGCAGCTTCGACGAACGCTTCCTGGAAGTGCCCGCCGAATGCCTGGTCTCCTCGATGAAGGCCAACCAGAAGTACTTCCACCTGCTGGACGATGACGGCAAGCTCAAGCCCCGCTTCATCACCATCTCCAACATCGACAGCCAGGCGCCCGAACTGGTCATCCAGGGCAACGAGAAGGTCATTCGCCCCCGCCTGGCCGACGCCGCCTTCTTCTATGACACCGACCGGCAGCGCCCGCTCGTCGAGCGCGTGCAGGAGCTGTCCAGCGTCGTCTTCCAGCAGCAGCTCGGCACCCTGGCCGACAAGGCCCACCGCAGCGCCGCCGTGGCCGCCTTCATCGCCGGCCGCATCGATGGCGATGTGGGCCATGCCCGACGCGCCAGCGAACTGGCCAAGTGCGATCTCGTGACCGAGATGGTCCAGGAATTCCCTGAACTCCAGGGCACCATGGGCCGCTACTACGCCACCCACGACGGCGAGGATGCCGAGGTGGCCCGCGCCCTGGAAGAGCAGTACCTGCCGCGCTTCGCCGGTGACGAGGTTCCCAGCACGCGCACCGGCCTGGCTCTGGCCCTGGCGGATCGCCTCGATACCCTGACCGGCATCTTCGGCATCGGCCAGCGTCCCAGCGGCACCAAGGATCCCTTCGCCCTGCGTCGCGCCTCCATCGGTGTACTCAACATCCTGATCAAGGGTGAACTGGATCTGGACCTGCGCGAGCTGCTCGAACTGGCCGCCGCCCAGCATCAGGAGTTGCCTTACGCCGAGGGGCTGGTCGACGAGGTTCTGGCCTATATGCTCGATCGCTTCCGCGCCTGGGGCCGCGACGAAGGCATCGAGGCCGAAGTCTACCTCGCCGTACGCGCCCGCCCGGTGACCAAGCCGCTCGACTTTGCCCGGCGCCTGCAGGCGGTGCACGCCTTTGCCAGCCGCGAGGAAGCCGCCGCCCTGGCCGCCGCCAACAAGCGGGTTTCCAACATCCTCGCCAAGCAGGACGACGAAATTGCTCCCGAGGTCGATACCAGCCTGCTGGCAGAGGACGCCGAGCGCGACCTGGCCGAAGCGCTGGCCCAATGCCGGGAGAAGGTCGCCCCCCTGTTCGCTGAAGCCCGCTACAGCGATGCCCTGGATGTTCTCGCTGGCTTGCGCAACCCGGTGGATCGCTTCTTCGACCAGGTAATGGTCATGGCCGAGGATGCGGCAGTGAAGCGCAATCGACTGGCCCTGCTGGCCAGCCTCCAGGCGCTGTTCCTCGAGGTCGCGGATATCGCCGAACTCCAGCACTGACCTTCGCCCCGGGAAAACCGGTGGCACAAATGAAGGGGCCTGTTTCACGTGAAACAGGCCCCTTCTCGTTTCAGGTCTCGCCCCACCCCGCTTCCCTCAACGCCCCTCCCCTGCTCCACGATGTTTCACGTGAAACATGCTTGTCCGGTTTCTTCCCACGCGGCTGGGTCGGACCGGGAGCCTATCGACGAGAAAACCCTATTTGAGAAAGCGGGTCGATTGATCAATAATCGAGCGGCTCGCTTCTATCGCTTTTTCCTCCCCAGACGAGGTACCTCGGTGTCCCAATCCAATACCTCAAGCCATGTTCCTGAATCCCCGCTTTCCATTCTCTTCATCATGGATCATCTGGACACCGGAGGAGCACCGATCGTGGTGCGCAATCTGATCAAGGAGATGAGCGCTCAGGGTGTGCGGGTCACCCTGCTGTTGCTCAGTTCGAGGCCCCGTCATGAACTTCCCGATGACGTCCTGACCATCGATGTCCCCTTCGCTCCTACCAGCCTCTATCAGCGGCTGAGGCGTTACCATCTCCATGCGAAAAAGATCGAAGCAACCCTCGAATCAGCGCCAGTGAGAGAGCGGGGTCCCTTCGATCTCGTCATGGCCCATCTGCACCATGCCCACCAGGTGGTATCTCGGACCTCTCTGGCACAAACGTCATGGTATTGCCTGCACTCCGATCCCGTTTCGGCCTTCCTCGGCAACAAGCGAGGCCTGGCACGCCGGATCAAGAAGTACAAGGTGAAGCGCCTCTACCACGGACGCAAACTGGTCACCGTCTCGAAAGAGATGTTGAATCGCTTGTCAGCACATTTCGGCATCCACCCCGAAAAGGGCGTCAGCATACTCAACCCATTGGATATCGAGCACATTCGGCAACTGGCGCACCAGAGCGTCAGCGATATAGCCGATGATGAATTCCTGGTATTCGTGGGACGACTGGACCTTCGCGCCAAGCGTTTCGACCGCCTGCTCGAAGCCTATCGACAAAGCGGCACCGAATTGCCCCTGCTCATCATCGGAGGGGGATCAAGCAGCGAACAAGTGGCACGACTCATACGCGACATGGGTCTCGAGGATAGGGTGAGAATGCTGGGACACCGGGACAATCCTTATCCCTATATGGCCCGCTCCCGGGCCTTGCTGCTCAGCTCGGACTACGAAGGCTTTGCGCTCGTGCTGGCGGAGGCACTTTCCCTGGGCGTTCCCGTCATCAGCACCAACTGCCCATGTGGCCCGGCGGAAATTCTTGGCAACAGCCTGAAGGACTGCCTGGTACCGGTCGATGACACAGCGGCTTTCGCCCGGGCAATATCCAGGGTGATAGCGGCGCCCCCAGCCATCCCGCACGACATCTGCGACAACTTCCAGCTGGCAACCGTCGCCCGCCGCTATACGTCTCTCACCCAAGCGTAACGCTCGCCCACCGCTTGGGGTTCGCTCCCCTTCACGGGTTCTCGGAAATGCCCTGCTGCCCTCAGAGGACCTCGAACTGGGGCAGCACCGTTTCCTTGAGGAACTGTTGATAATGGCGTGGCTCGATGGTCACCGGGGCTTGATCCATTCGCCTGAGGGCCTCGGCTAGGCCGTCTTCATCGTCCGGCGCAACGAGAAAATCCGCCAGCTCATGGGTAAGAATCTCGCGCGGCCCGCTCGGGCAGTCCGTGCTGACGACAGGGGTATGCAGCAGCAGCGACTCGATCAGCACGCGCGGCAGGCCCTCGGCATCGGAGGTCAATACCATGGCCTTGGCATGGCGGATGAAGGGATAGGGGTTGTGATGGTAGCCCAGCCAGACGACCCGATCCTCGAGGCCAAGCGAGGCGATCTGGCGACGAACCTCTTGCTCGTGTTCCGGCTTGCCCTTGCCCATGATGGCCAGCGGGGTCGTTATGCCGCTTTTCGCATAGGCACGCAGCAATCGGTCATGGCGCTTGCGTGGTTCGATCGCCGCCACGCACAGCAAGTAGTCGCCTTCGGGAACGGGAGCGGGTTCGTCGGCCATGGCAACGAAGGGCTCCCGCTCGTAGGGGTTGTAGATGGGCACGATCTTCTCGGCCTCCAGCCCGACGACACCTTCGAGATTCTCCTTCACACCCTGTGAGACAGCGATGACCTGACGGCCATGGTAGAAACGACGGACCTTGTCGAAGGCGCGTTCACGCTGCTTCGGATCGCTGAACTTGGCTGACACATCCGACTTGATCCAGAAGTAGAGATTGGGCAAGTCGAGGTGACGAGTGATCTTGTCGCAGGAACAGGAAATCACGACATCCGGCCGCCAGGGCACCAGGGCGCGCCGTATCCGTGAGGCTTGCCACTTTTCGGTCAGCACGGTGCTGGTGGCCTTGGTGAAGCGGCTAACAACGGCCAGGTTCTCGACCTCGAGACCCTCGGGCAGGCGGTGCTCGATACGCTCACGCAGGGTGAATACCTTGACCACATGGCCACGCTGGCGCAATTGATCGGCAGTGTAGAGAAGCGACTTCTGGGCGCCACCGCCGTAGAGGTCCTCGATAACGAAGGCAAAACGCTTGGGGGGTCTGGTCGTCGATTGGCTCATGGTGTGATTCCCGGAGGTGAGCGAATGCGGAGATCCAAGGGCAAGACCGTCGGGCCGAATCTATCCTGCACTGCATCTCGCTGGCGGCCGCTGATTGAACCACGGATTCTAGCATGCTCGGCCTGCAACTGGCGCTGGGGTACAATGTAGTTCCCCAGTCAGGACGCCAGGGGCATCCGGGGAGAGCCAGCATGGGAGCGTACGTCATATCATGAAACTACTGATCACGGGCATGGCCGGTTTCATCGGCCATGCCGTCGCCAAGCGCCTCGCCGGGCAGGAATACGATATCCTGGGCGTCGACAACCTCAGTGATTACTACGACGTATCACTCAAGCAGGCTCGCCTGGACGATCTGGCCGATGCGCCAAACATCCGCTTCGAGCGGCTCGATCTGGCCGACCGCGAGGCGGTAGCCGCTCTGTTCGAAGCGGAAGGCTTCGACCGGGTAATTCATCTGGCAGCCCAGCCCGGGGTACGCTATTCGCTCGAGAACCCCCATGCCTATGCGGATGCCAACCTCCTGGGGCATCTCAATGTGCTGGAAGGCTGCCGCCATGGCCGGGTCGAGCACCTGGTCTATGCATCGTCCAGCTCAGTATATGGAGCCAACGACAAGACGCCCTTTGCCACATCGGACAACGTCGACCATCCCATCAGCCTCTATGCGGCCACCAAGAAGGCCAACGAGCTGATGGCACACACCTACTCCCATCTCTACGACCTCCCCACCACGGGATTGCGCTTCTTCACGGTATACGGCCCCTGGGGGCGCCCCGACATGGCCATGTTCAAGTTCACCCGGGCCGTGCTGGCAGGCGAACCGCTCCAGGTCTACAACCATGGCGAGATGTTTCGGGACTTCACCTATATCGACGATATCGTCGAAGGCATAGTGCGTATTCTGGATGTCGTGCCCAAGCGGGATGAGAAGACCGTGCCGGCCTCACCGGATACCAGCGACGCGCCTTACAGGCTCTACAACATCGGCCACGGCAGCCCGGTGGCCTTGATGGACTTCGTGCGAGCGGTAGAGTCAGCCACCGGCCGCGAGGCAATCTGTGACTTCCAGCCCATGCAGCCGGGCGACGTTCCCCGCACCTGGGCGGATACCGAAGCGTTGTTCGCGGCTACCGGCCATCGTCCCCAGATCGGGGTGGAAGAAGGCGTCGCTCGCTTCGTCGAGTGGTATCGGGACTATTACGGGGTGTGAGTCGGTTCCGCCCCGATGTTTCACGTGGAACATGAGGCCATGCATCGCGCATGCTTCATTTCACGTTTCTTTTGGCCACTCTCCACCGAGCAAGCTCCCCTCCCCCACCTTCAGGTCTCCTAGCGCCCGAGCCGCCACCCTTGGCGGGCCGACATGGCCCCTCATCCCTTTCCCGCAGCGGGAACAACACGCGTTTGGTTGTTTCACGTGAAACACGACTCTACACTGTCGACTCCCTTCACGAGAGATCCAATAGCGCATGTCCGCCAAACTCGTCATCCTGGATCGCGACGGTGTCATCAACCAGGATTCCGATAACTACGTGAAATCACTGGATGAGTGGATCGCCTACCCCACCGCCATCGAAGCAATCGCCAGGCTTCATCGCGCTGGCTGGCGGGTCGCCGTGGCCACCAATCAATCCGGCATTGCCCGTGGGTATTACGATGAAAACGTGCTTGCCGACATGCATCGGTATCTGCGTTCACTGGTACATGCCGCCGGAGGCGAACTGGCCCACATTGCCTACTGTCCGCATGGTCCGGACGATGACTGCCAGTGCCGCAAGCCACTGCCGGGCATGTTGCACGAGATTCGTCTGGCCCTGGACTTGCCCTCTCTCGAGGGAAGCTGGATGGTCGGCGACAGTCTCAGAGATATTCAGGCGGGCGAAGCGGCAGGCTGTCGTCAGGCTCTGGTACTGACCGGCAAGGGAAAGCGCACTTTGGACAAGCACCCCGAAATCGAGGCGTCCCGAGTCGAGGTCTTCGAGGATCTCGCCGCTTTCTCCGACTGGCTGCTCGCCCCTCCCTCGGTCTGAGCCGTTTCCTTGTTGCACGGCCGGCCCCCCTTGGTCACCGGGCTTGGATCATCGAGCGATATGTTTCACGTGAAACATCCATCAAGACGACCATGGCAATGACAATGAAAAGGCCGCATCTTTCGATGCGGCCTTTTTGATGCACTCGACAGGTATGTTCCACGTGAAACATTCTTGCCAATGACGTCGACTAGATATCCAGATTGGCCACCAGAGCATTGCGCTCGATGAAGTCACGACGCGGCTCGACCTCGTCCCCCATCAGGGTGTTGAACATCATGTCGGCCGCCACGGCGTCCTCGATGGAAACCCGCAGCATGCGGCGCGTGTTCGGGTCCATGGTGGTTTCCCAGAGCTGATCGGGGTTCATCTCACCAAGCCCCTTGTAGCGCTGGATGGAAAGGCCGCGCTGGGCCTCGTTCATCAGCCACTCGAGGGCATCGTAGAAGCTGCCAACCGATTTCTTCCGCTCGCCGCGAGCCACATAGGCCCCTTCCTCGACCAGGTTGTCCAGGGTTTCGCCAAGGCCGGCGATGGCCCGGTAATCGGCACTGGTGAAGAAATCCACGCCCCAGACGTAATCCGAGGTAACACCATGCGCGGCCAGGGTCACGGCCGGCAGATAGAAACCACGCTCGCTATCCTCCTCGAGACGGAAGGTATAGCGAGGACCGCCTTCGTAGGAAACGATGGCATCCATCTCGGCTTGCAGGTATTCGATCCAGTTCTGCATGGTCACGCGATCACGCAGACTCTCCTCGCCTTCCAGCTTGGCGGCATGCACGATCTTGCGCAGTACGACATCGGGATAGACCCGCGACAGGCGGTCGATCCGGTTCATGACGTCACGGTACTGATGGACCAGCTTCTCAAGCCCCTCTCCCTCGATACCGGGCGCATCGGCGTTGACGTGCAGCCGCGCCCCATCGAGAGCCGTGGTGGTCAGATAATCGGTCAGGGCCTGCTCATCCTTGAGATAGCTTTCCTGCTTGCCGCGCTTGATCTTGTAAAGCGGCGGCTGCGCGATGAAGACGTGCCCTCGCTCGATCAACTGCGACATCTGCCGGAAGAAGAAGGTCAGCAGCAAGGTGCGGATGTGCGAGCCGTCGACATCGGCGTCGGTCATGATGATGATCGAGTGGTAGCGCAACTTGTCGGGATCGAATTCTTCCCGACCGATCCCGCATCCCAGGGCGGTGATCAGGGTGCCGACCTCGGCGGACGACAGCATCTTGTCGAAGCGCGCCTTCTCCACATTGAGGATCTTGCCCTTGAGCGGCAGGATCGCCTGGGTACGACGATCGCGGCCCTGCTTGGCGCTACCACCGGCCGAGTCACCCTCGACCAGGTAAAGTTCCGACAGGCTGGGATCCTTTTCCTGGCAGTCGGCCAGTTTGCCGGGCAATCCGGCAATATCCAGCGCGCCCTTGCGACGCGTCATGTCGCGCGCCTTGCGTGCCGCTTCGCGTGCCCGGGCGGCATCCAGCATCTTGTTGACGATGGCCTTGGCTTCGTTCGGCCGCTCGACCAGGTACTCCGAGAACTGACGCCCCATCTCCTGTTCCACCGCGGTCTTCACCTCGGAGGACACCAGCTTGTCCTTGGTCTGGGACGAGAACTTGGGATCCGGTACCTTGACCGAGATGATAGCCGTAAGACCTTCCCTCGCATCATCGCCCGAGGTGTTGACCTTGGCTTTCTTCAACAGGCCCTCGGCCTCGATGTAATGGTTGAGCGTCCGCGTCAGCGAGGCCCGGAACCCGGCCAGATGGGTACCCCCATCGCCCTGGGGAATATTGTTGGTGTAGCAGAAGATGTTCTCGGCAAAGGTGTCATTCCACTGCATCGCCACTTCGACACCAACGCCATCCTCGCGCTCGACATTGAAGTGAAAGACCGGATTGAGCACGGTCTTGTTGGTGTTCAGATGGTCGACGAAGGCACGAAGGCCGCCCTCGTAGTGGAAAAGCTCTTCCTTGCCGGTGCGCTCGTCGGTCAAGCGAATCGCCACACCGGAGTTCAGGAACGACAGCTCCCGCAGACGCTTGGCGAGAATATCGTAGTGAAATTCGATATTCTGGAAAGTCTCGGACGACGGACGAAAATGCACCCGGCTGCCGGTCTGCTCGGTGGTGCCGACTACCGCCAGAGGCGCCACGGCCTCACCGTGCCGATAGATCTGCTCATGAACCTGCCCCTGCCGCCAGATCGTCAGTTTCAGCTCCTCGGAGAGCGCATTGACCACCGAGACGCCGACGCCATGCAGGCCACCGGATACCTTGTAGGAATTGTCGTCGAACTTGCCGCCGGCATGAAGCACCGTCATGATCACTTCGGCGGCCGACACGCCCTCTTCCTCATGGATCTCAGTGGGAATGCCGCGTCCGTTGTCGCGAACCGTGATCGATTCGTCCGGGTGGATCACCACGCCGATTTCACTGCAGTGTCCGGCCAGGGCTTCATCGATGGAGTTGTCCACCAGCTCGAACACCATGTGGTGCAGGCCTGTACCGTCATCGGTGTCGCCGATGTACATGCCGGGCCGCTTGCGTACCGCATCCAGGCCCTTGAGGACCTTGATGCTTGATGAGTCGTAAGCTTGTTCGCTCATTGACTACTCCATCATGAAGTCTGTCTGTCCATTGGCAGCAGCTGCCCCTGCCCCGCCTCTGTATGTTTCACGTGAAACATCGACACCGGCGTGTCCACATCCCACGAGCCAGTCAAGGCATTCGGATCGACACTGGTGATAAACGCCTGGCAGCGCATGTGCGCCAACCATTCGCAGAAGACCCGTCGGTGCTCGCCATCCAGCTCGGCCGGCAGATCATCGATCAGATAGACGCAGGAGCGGCCTGTGAGACGTTCCAGCAGTCGCCCCTGGGCCAGCTTGAGTGCGCTGACCACCAGCTTCTGCTGGCCTCTCGACAGGATCTCGATCGCCGGTCGACGCCCCAGTCGGATGCCGAGGTCCGCCCGCTGAGGTCCCTGTTGAGTAAACCCCATCTGCCGATCGGTCTCCCTGCTCTGCTCGAGGACATCGGCCAGCTGTCGCTTGCGATCCCACCCCCGGGCATAACGCAACTGAAGGCCGGGCAAGGCAATCAGTCCTTCCAGGGTTTCCTGAAACACGGGTAGAAACGCATCTATCCAGGCGCGACGCAATTCATCCAGCCGTGCGCCCCAATGGGCCAGTTCCCGTTCCCAGGCGCCCATTGACGCATCGGACATTCTACCATGTCTGAGGAGCGCATTCCGATGCTTCAGCGCTCTTCGAAAACGCTTCCAGGCATCGAGAAAATCATGTTTCACGTGAAACACTCCCCAGTCGAGAAACTCGCGACGCCCCGCCGGAGAACCTTCCAGGAGGCGAAAGGCATCCGGGTTGATCAGTTGCAGCGGCAGGGTCTCCACCAACTGTGAAACACGGCCCACTCTCTCCCCCGCCAGGCGCATTTCCAGTTCATCGCTGTCGCGTCGACGACGCACGCCGATGGGCAGGGGCGGCTCTCCCGACAATCGGCCATGCAGGGTTACGCCATCTTCTTCATGGGCGATGGCATGACGTAACTGACGCGTGCGGAAAGAGCGCCCCATCCCCAGGACATGAATCCCCTCCAGCAAGCTGGTCTTGCCGGTACCGTTGTCGCCGATGAAGAGATTGATCCGGGGGCCGGGAGACAGCTCCAGAGCCTGGAGATTCCGCAGGCCCTGGAAAGCGAGACGATCGAGAGGCATCGAGGGAAAGGATCCTATTGCCGATGTCCACGGAAGGGAACATCGGCACGGGAAAAGTCGAAGGTCGTCTTAAAGGCGCATCGGCATGACGACATAGAGTGCATCGCCACCGCCTGGCTCCTCGAGCAGGGCACTGCTGTTGGGATCGGCCAGGGTCAGCTGCACGCGATCCTCGTCCAGCACACTGAGCACATCGACCAGATAGCCGACATTGAAGCCGATCTCCATGGCCGGCCCGGTGTATTCGACGCCGACGTTCTCCTCGGCCTCCTCCTGCTCGGGGTTGTTGGCCATGACGCGCAGGTTGCCTTCCTCGAGGTTGAGGCGCACGCCGCGATACTTCTCGTTGGAGAGGATCGCGGTACGCGACAACACCTGGCGCAGTTCCGTGCGTTCGGCGATGAGCACCTTGTCCCCGCCCTTGGGCACTACACGCTCGTAATCGGGGAACTTGCCGTCCACCAGCTTGGAGGTGAAGGTGAAGTCCCCGGTGTGGGCACGGATATGGGTCGACCCCAGCGTCAGGCTCACCGGGTCCTCGCCGTCATCGAGCAGACGAACGAGCTCCATGATCCCCTTGCGGGGCACGATCAGCTTCTGGGAGGGCTCGACCTGGATTTCAGCAGAGCGCGATGCCACCGCCAGACGGTGACCATCGGTGGCCACGGCCCGCACCAGATTGGTACCGAATTCCAGCAGCATGCCATTGAGGTAATAGCGAACATCCTGCTGCGCCATGGCGAAGGAGGTGGCGTCGATGAGGCGCTTCAGGGTACCGCGCGGCAGGCTCAGCTCGACGCTGCTCTGGCCATCCTCGATATTGGGGAACTCGGCTACCGGCAGGGTCGAAAGCGTGAACCGCGAACGCCCGCTGCGCAGAACCGCCCGATTGTCCTCCAGGGCAAGTTGAATCTCGGCCTGGTCCGGCAACGACTTGCAGATATCCATCAGCTTGCGTGCCGGCACGGTGGCCGACCCAGCTTCGTCCACCTGGCTGGCCACGGTGCGACCGATCAGCTCGACTTCCAGATCGGTGCCGGTCAACGACACCTGATCCTGCTCGACCTGGATCAAGACGTTCGACAGCACCGGCAAGGTCTGACGCCGCTCCACCACGCCGGCGACCAGTGTCAGCGGGCGCAGCAGCGCTTCTCGGGAAATGGAAAATTTCATGTCGACTCCACTTCTTGTCCTGGAGGGATTGTAGGCCGGCGAGCCGACCGGTCGATCGATACCTGGCGAACTCAGCTCGTCAGCAGACGTAGCAAGTTCTTGTAATCTTCGCGAATATCCGCGCTTTCATCCTGCAGCGCCTGCACCTTGCGGCATGCATGCAATACCGTGGTGTGATCCCGGCCGCCGAAGGCATCGCCGATTTCGGGAAGACTGTGATTGGTCAATTCCTTGGCCAGCGCCATGGCGACCTGGCGCGGCCGAGCCACGGAGCGCGAACGGCGCTTGGACAACAGATCCGACAGCTTGATCTTGTAGTACTCGGCCACCGTGCGCTGGATGTTATCCACGCCGACCTGCTTGTCCTGAAGGGCCAGCAGATCCTTGAGCGACTCACGGATGAAATCCTGGGTGATGGTCTTGCCCATGAAATGGGAATCAGCAATGACCTTCTTCAACGCCCCCTCGAGCTCGCGTACGTTGGAGCGGATCTTCTGGGCAATGAAGAAGGCCGCATCATGGGGCAGATTGACCTTGGCCTGATCGGCCTTCTTCATCAGGATCGCGACCCGGGTCTCGAGCTCCGGCGGCTCGATCGCCACTGTCAGCCCCCAGCCGAAGCGCGACTTGAGGCGCTCCTCTACCCCACTGATTTCCTTGGGATAACGGTCCGAGGTCAGGATCATCTGCTGACCGCCTTCGAGCAAGGCATTGAAGGTATGGAAGAACTCTTCCTGAGAGCGTTCCTTGCCGGCGAAGAACTGGATATCGTCGATCAGCAAGGCATCGACACTACGGTAAAAGCGCTTGAAGTCATTGATGGCATTGAGCTGCAGCGCCTTGACCATGTCGGCGACGAAGCGCTCGGAGTGCAGATACACCACCCGTGCGTTCTCGCGGCGGGCATCCAGGGCATTGCCGACGGCATGCATCAGGTGGGTCTTGCCCAGGCCGACGCCGCCATAGAGAAACAGCGGGTTATAGGCGCCACCGGGATTTTCGGAAACCTGCCGCGACGCAGCCCGGGCCAATTGGTTGGACTTGCCCTCGACGAAGGTTTCGAAGGTGAAATTATGGTTCAGACCACTGTTGTGCTTGAGGCTACCCTCGACCTGGACCTGGCGTTCGCCCGTCGGACGACGCTGCTGCGCCTCGCCTTCCTCGCGTAACTGGTCGATTTCGGATTCATCCGCCACATCACCCCGCGGCGGCGTATGCACGGCGGGCGACCGAGGCGCCGCGGACACGGGATCGCCGAGCTCTCGCGGCTGGGGAGCGGGAGCCGCACGGCGACTACCCACCGTCAACACCACCTTGGGCGGCTTGGCAGGGGCCAGCTCGCGCATCAGTTCGCTGATACGCTTGGCATACTTGTCACTGACCCAATCGCGCACGAACCGGTTGGGCGCCAGCAGGCGCAACTGGTTGGACTCCCCCTCCTCTTCCGCCTGCAATGGGCGAATCCAGGTGTTGAACTGCTGGGAGCTCAATTCATCCTGCAGGGTAGCCAGACACTGTTGCCAGAGAGCGAGCGACACGCGACCTCACATCGTAGATTCAAGAACGACCGCACATTGTATCGCCCAACCTCCGGGTTATCCACATGAAGCAGCGATTCGATTGCCTTTGTGGAAAACCCTGTCCCGAAGGCCGGGAAATGACCGGGAGGAATATGGTGATCATCCAGCGCTGTGGACAAGACTCCTTTCCATGCAACGGATACCCACAGTGGATACACCACTGCCCCCAAGGATGTCCACACCAT